>NZ_JADIZJ010000001.1:0-600000 GCF_016704835.1 Sphingopyxis sp.
CGCTTTGAAGCGTGCCTGATCATCTATGCGCTGGCGGTGGGCGCGATGGCGCGCGGCGGCTCCTATCTGCACGAATATCCGGGGATCGGCGGCAAGCTGCTGCTAGTCGCGTCACCCAGCGGCATGAAGTTTTTCTGGCTGGAGCCAAGATTACCGACTGCCTGCGCTATGAACAAGCCGCGGCGCAAGATAGCGGACCTTCTAAACCGCAGCGGCCTTCCCCGCATCCCTGCGGGATATGCTAAGGCAGGAGCCATGAGCGGGATCAGCGGCCAGCCGGCCATCCAGTACCGAACATGTCTGTGGCCTGACGCCTGCGCGTCGCGCGCTCTGGCGGGCTGGCGCGGAGGCACGCCGCTGTTGTTTCTGAACGGCATCGGTGCCGACTTGGCCGCCGCAGCGCCGCTGCTCGCGCAAATCCACGGCCGCGAGGTGTGGACGCTCGACGTGCCAGGGTCGGCCGGCTCGCCCCGACGCCCTGCTGCCCTATAGCGCATCGACGATCGCCACCCGGTGGTGATGGAGATCGCCGATCGTTTCGCTCACAAGATGATCGACATCGCAGGGATTCCAGCTGGGGCGGCGCGCTGGCGCAGCAGCGTGCGGTCAATTTCCAAGCCGCGTCCTGCGCCTCGTCCTGATGGCAACGACACCGTTATGGGCGCGCCCAGGATTGGGTAGGCCGCGATGTTCGACGACGACATGCAGGCGAACGGGCTGAAAATCCGGAGCGCGACCCCGCCGCAAACATAGCGTATCAGACGGCGGCGATGGCGGGTTGGACCAGCGCGGCTATCTGCCGAAGCTGGAGGCGCTGCCGACGCTGGTACTGACCGGCGAACGGGATGGCGTCATGCCCGCCTGCTATGGTCAGATGCTTGCCAGCCTGATCGACGGCTCCGGGTGCTGGAAGGTGGTGCCGGGATCGCACCTGTTTCCCTTCACCCACGCCGCCGCGATTTGCGGCGCGGATCCAGCGTTTCTGGTTCCAGCCCGGCAGCGGGGCGAAGCATGACCGCCGCTTAAGGAAAATCGGCAATCGCAGCCGCTGTCGCGTCAGGGTCTTCATCATCGGCAAATGACCGATGTTTTTAGGCAGCACCGCCCCAGACCCCGCATCCTTTTTCACCGAGAAGTCTGCGCGCCCCGCTGGGATTGATGATGGAATCTTTATCGCCGAACAGGATCAGCGTCGGCGCCTTGATTTATCACCGACCCGCGCCGCCATCGCGGGTTCGCGGTCCATCCGCGCCCCGCGTGAGCGCCTCGCGATTGCCGGGGAAGCTGGCAGCACTCCCAATAGCGGTCGATCCCATCGCCCCATCGACGATCGTCTGCTTTTCGACCGATCCGCGCAGCGACTGTTCAACCAGCACGCGCGGCGTGATCTGGGTCGCGAGCCAGCGACCGAAGGGATATTTCAGGATCCGAAAGCCGACATTGATTCGGGCGCTCTTCTCTCCTCGGCGCGGCGGCATGCCGCTTGCGTCGAGCAATAGCAGCGCATCGACCCGCCCCGGCCGTGCCAATGCGTAACGCCACGCAACCCAACCGCCCATCGAATTGCCGCCAAGGATGAAGCGATCGAGGTGACTTTGCGGCGACGACATCGACCGCCGCTGCCATGCCGTCGGCGCTGTAATCCTTGTCCGGAGTGCCACCGGTCAGCCCACGGCCGGGCAGGTCGAGCGTGACGATACGGTAATCGGCGCCCAGCCGCTGCACCAGCGGTTCCCAGGTGTGCAGGCTGCTGTTCGACCCGTGCAGGAGGATAATTGCAGGCCCGCCGCGCTTGCCCTGGTCGCGATAGTGGATGCGCTGCCCCGCCGGTCCGGCCGCGAACACCGCGTTCGGTCCGCCATATTGCGATCATCGCCTCGCGATCGGTATCCGACGTGCGCAGCGCGAGGAAAATGGCGAGGATCGCCACGAGCAACCCCAGCGGGATCAGTAACCGCTTTCGCCGGAACAACGGACGCCGCGGCGGCTGTGGTTCGAAATCGTCGTCGTCGATCATCATCACGCCCCTCACGGCTGGCGCGACCCTAGCGCGCGAGCGCAGTCCGTCAATGCGAGGCTAGGAGCCCGTCCACGATTTAGCATATTTGGGCTGGACTGCGGCGATGAGTTTTGATTCAGTCGGGGGATGAGCAAGCGCTTTCTTCCCTGGGATGTTGATCAGGTATCTCTGTTTCCGCCTTCGGTGTCGGATTATGTCCCGGTCTCGCACCCTGCCCATTTTGTTCGGGATCTGGTGCGCGACGAGCTGGATCTCGAAGCGGTCTATGCATCGTATGACGATGCTCGTGGGGCGCCGGCGTTTCATCCTGCGATGATGACGGCGCTGCTGCTATACGCGTACACGCAGGGCCTCTATTCCTCGCGACGGATCGCGCGGGCTTGCGAAGACCGGCTCGATTTCCTTGCGGTGACGGCCAGTTCGAAGCCGGATTTTCGGACGATCTCAGAGTTTCGCAAGCGGCATCTCAAAGCGCTGTCGGGATTGTTCGTACAGGTGCTGAAGCTGTGCGCCGAGGCTGGCCTGGTCATGCTTGGCCACGTCGCGCTGGACGGTACCAAGATCAAGCCAATGCGTCCAAGCACTGGCGATGAGCTGCCCGTCATGCAAAAGGCCGAAGCGGCGCTTGCGGCCGAAGTGGCAAGCTGGCTCAAGTCTGCCGAGGCCGCTGACCGCCGCGATGATGCGAGCCTCGGTGCCGGCCAGCGCGGCGACGAGTTGCCCGACTGGGTTGCCGACAAACAGCAGCGCCTGACCAGGATCCGTGAGGCCAAGGCCGCGCTCGAAGCCGAGGCCCGAGCAAAGGAAGATGCCAAGGCTGCAAGGCGAAGGGCGATGATGACGATCGCAGCGATGGACCGCGGCCAGGCCGCAAGCCTGAGCATCCGCCAGGAACGCCTAAGCCCAAGGCACAGCGCAACCTGCACCGACCCGGACAGTCGGATCATGCCGGGCAGATGGCTTCATTCAGGCGTATAACGGTCGGATCGCCGTCGATGCGACCGCGCAAATAATCGTGGCGCATTCGCTGTCGAACTCGTCAGCCGATTCACTTTGCCTGATCCCGCTCACCGACGCTGTCACCCGGAACATGGAGGCAAGAAGGCCAGGAGATCTCGGCGGACGCCGGCTATTGCTCCGAAGCCAATCTGGCCGGGCTCGGGATCGCGAGATTTCCGCTTACATCGCCACGGGCCAGGCCAAGCGCCCGACGACCGGAGGCAAGGTGGGCGGACCGCTCACCCCAGGCGATGCGCCAGAAGCTCAAGCTTGGCGGACACCGCAGTCGCTATCGTTTACGCAAACAACTGCCCGAACCGGTTTTCGGACAGATCAGCAAGCGCGCGGATTCCGTCAGTTCCTCCTGCGCGGTCTCGACAAAGTCCAAGACGAATGGAGCCTCGTCTGCATCGCCCACAATATCACCAAGCTCTGGGCCGTAGCGTAGTTCTGCCCTCTTCGATTGCGTCTCTTCAGCGCCACAGGCCGCAACCAACCCGGCATTCGGGCCCAATCCACCGCGATTCCACCACCCCTCAGGTCAAAACCGCGCGAACGCCGTCATGTCCGCCGCGACACCTGCGAAAAAAGAGTTCGTGGACGGGCTCCTAGTCGTGAATTTGGCGACGAAAAGTTTCCGGCAGGAAGAACAGCCCGATGACCAGCGTGATCACCGCTACCACGACCGGGTACCACAGGCCGTAGTAGATATTGCCCGTCGCCGCGACCATCGCGAACGCGGTCGTCGGCAGGAAGCCGCCGAACCATCCGTTGCCGATATGATAGGGCAGCGACATCGAGGTGTAGCGGATGCGGCTTGGGAACAACTCGACCAGCATCGCGGCGATCGGACCATAAACCATCGTCACCAGAAGCACGAGGTAGAAGAGGATCGCGACGACGAGCGGTTTGTTGATCGCCGCAAGGTCGGCTTTCGGCGGATAGCCAGCTTCCGTCAGCGCTCTCTGGATGGACTCCCTGATCTCGCCCAGATTCTCCATTGGCGCTGGCGAGCCGCCGAAGGTCGTTGTCGCTACCTCCAGCACGATGCGATTTCCGACGAGAAGCCGCATTTCGTTCGATCCCGGCGCGAGTTGCCGGTCTTCCGTCTGATAAGGCACACCTGCCTTCGCCAAATAGGCCTTGGCGACGTCGCAGGGACTTGTGTTGAACTTGTTTTGACCGATCGGATCGAACTGAAATGAGCAGTATGTTGCGTCCGTGATGAGAGTCACCGGCGCGCGCGCCTGCGCCTCGGCCAGCGCCGGGTTGGCGGCGGTGGTCAGCATGTGGAACGCCGGAAAATAGGTCAGCGCGGCGAGCGCACAGCCTGTCAGGATGATCGCCTTGCGCCCGATCTTGTCGCTCAGCCAACCGAACAGGATGAAGAAAGGCGTGCCGAGCGCGAGCGCAATGGCGATCAATATGTTCGCGGTCGCGCCGTCAACCTTCAGCGTCTTTTCGAGGAAGAACAGCGCATAGAATTGGCCGGTGTACCAAACGACCGCCTGCCCCGCGACAGCGCCGAACAAGGCGATGATCACCCATTTGAGGTTGCCCCAGCGCCCGAACGCTTCGGTCAGCGGCGCCTTTGACGTCGTACCCTCATCCTTCATTTTCTGGAAAACGGGGCTTTCGTTGAGCTGGATGCGGATCCACAACGATACGCCGAGCAGGATGATCGAGACCACGAACGGGATGCGCCAGCCCCAATCGGCAAACGCTTCCTCGCCGATCAGGGTGCGGATGGTGATGACGACGCCCAGCGCCGCGAACAGGCCGAGCGTCGCGGTGGTCTGGATGAAGCTGGTGAAGAGCCCACGCTTTCCCTCGGGCGCATGTTCGGCCACGTAAGTCGCCGCGCCGCCATATTCGCCGCCGAGCGCCAGCCCTTGCAGAAGGCGCAAGACAACGAGCAGGATCGGTGCGGCGACGCCGATCGACGCATAGCTGGGCAGCACGCCGACGAGGAAGGTCGAGGCGCCCATCAGACCCATGGTGACGAGGAAGGTGTTTTTGCGCCCGACCAGATCGCCGATGCGGCCGAACACCAACGCCCCGAAAGGGCGCACGGCAAAGCCTGCCGCAAAGGCGGCGAGCGCAAAGATGAAGCCGGTGGTTTCGTTGACGCCCGAGAAAAATTGCGCCGAGATGACCGTCGCGAGCAGACCGTAAAGGTAAAAATCATACCATTCGAAAACGGTACCGAGCGACGAGGCGAGGATAACCTTGCGTTCGCTTTGGCGCGTGTCGATGGGTGTTGCCCCGATCGGTCCGGTCATCCTCTTCCCCCGATCGCCCCGAGCCAGTCGAAGGCCGTTCTCCGTTTAGCGACGCTAAAGGAAAGAGCGGTGCTTCGACAAGCTCAGCGCGAGCGGAAAGAGAATATTGTTTAGCGCATCAACCGACGCGCGTCACCGCACCCTTATGCGCGCCGACGCTCTTGTTGCGCGGGCGGAAGCGGCGCTTGCGCTGGCCTTCGGCGCCTTCGCCGGCCGGAGTATCGCGGCGCGGACCGCGATCACCGCGCGGCTGGCCGCCGCTCGGCTGGCGGCGCGCATCCTGACGCTGACGGTTCGGGTCGCGGCCCTGGCCGCCGGTGTCACGCGGCCCCGCAACCGGCTTGGGCAGGTTGCGCACCAGCTCATTGAAATTCTCCGGCAGCGGCATCGGCTCGGACTTGCTGCGCGTGACGCGCTCGATGTCCTTCATATACGGCCGCTCGTCGGGGGCGATGAAGCTGATTGCCATGCCCTCGGCGCCGGCGCGCGCGGTGCGGCCGATGCGGTGGACATATTGTTCGGGTACGTTCGGGATTTCGAAGTTGATGACGTGCGAAACGCCCGACACGTCGATGCCGCGCGCGGCAATGTCAGTCGCGACGAGCAGCTTGATGTCGCCCGAACGGAAGGCCTGCAGCGCGTGGGTGCGCTGCGACTGGCTCTTGTTGCCGTGGATCGCCATCGCCTTGATCCCGGCGCCCGCCAGATGACGCACGACGCGGTCGGCGCCATGCTTGGTGCGGGTGAAGATCAGCGCGCGGTCGATATCCTGGGTCGCAACAACCGAGTGCAACAACGCCTGCTTTTCCTTCTGTTCGACGAAGGTCGCGAACTGACGGATCTTTTCGACGGTGGTTGCCTGCGGGGTGACCGACACGGTGACGGGATCGTTGAGGAACTGCTCGGCCAGACCGGCAATTTCCTTGGGCATCGTTGCCGAGAAGAACAGGTTCTGGCGGCGCGACGGCAGCAGCTTGGCGACGCGGCGCAGCGAGTGGATGAAGCCCATGTCCATCATCTGGTCGGCTTCGTCCAAAACGAAGATTTCGACGTCGTCGAGACGCAGCGCGCGCTGGTCGATCAGGTCGAGCAAACGACCCGGGGTCGCGACGAGGATATCCACGCCGCCCGACAGGTCGCGGATCTGTTTGTTGATCGGCACGCCGCCGAACACTGTCGAGACGCTGAGCTTGGTAAAGCGGCCATAGTCGCGGCAGCTCTGCGCAATCTGCGCCGCCAGCTCGCGCGTCGGCGCGAGGACGAGCATGCGGCAACCGCGCGGGGTAGGGCGGTGCGGGTAGGTCAGCAGGTGGTGGATCGAGGGCAGCGAGAAACCGGCGGTCTTGCCGGTCCCGGTCTGCGCGATACCGCACAGGTCGCGGCCCTTCATCAGCGGGGGGATTGCCTGCATCTGGATGGGGGTCGGGACGGTATAATCCTTGGCGGCAAGCGCGCGATTGATGTCGGCGTGCAGGCCAAAGTCGTTAAAAGTTGTCATAAATACTCACTATGAGCGACGCGCAGGCGCATCCGTTCGGATCGAACGGACGGCGCACGGGCCGCGGGTTCGAAACGACCCGCGTGAAAGGGTGCCTCTGGGGACAAAGCGCTGGTCCGGCTCGTCCCGCGCCTGAGATTGGGCGGGAAAATCACGCTGCCGGTAGTTACGGCGGGTGATCCCGCCATGCTGCGCTGCAACAGCATATGGCATGGGTTGCGTGCTTTTGCAAGATAATTGCGCGGAGCAGGATTGCTCCCCTCCTCCGTTCGTGCTGATCTTGTCGAAGCACAGTTCTTCTCTTCGGCCGTCGGAGAAGAAAGAACGGCCCTTCGTCAAGCTGAGGGCGAACTGGAGAGGGAGGGCGTCATGGCCGAGAAGATCATCGTTATCGACGAGGGCACCACGTCGACCCGGACGATGCTGTTCGCCGCCGACGGCACCCCGCTCGGCAGCGCGCAGCGCGAGTTTCAGCAGCATTATCCCGGTCCCGGTCTGGTCGAACATGACGCCGCGGAGATCTGGGAGGCCACCCTCGCCTGCACCCGGGCGATGATCAAGAAAGCCGGGGGAGCGGACAAAGTCGCAGCAATCGGGATTACGAACCAGCGCGAGACCGTCGTGTTCTGGGACCGCACCACCGGCGAACCGCTCGCGCCCGCGATCGTGTGGCAGGATCGGCGCACCGCCGCCGACTGCGCGGCGCTGAAAGACGCGGGGCATGAAGCGGCGGTTCAGGCGACGACCGGCCTGCTGCTCGATCCCTATTTTTCGGGGAGCAAGATCGGCTGGGCACTCAAACACTGGCCGCAATTGCGCGAAGCGGGCGACCGGCTCGCGGTCGGGACGATCGAATCCTATCTGATCTTCCGGCTGACCGGCGGCGTGCATGTCAGCGATGCGACCAATGCGTCGCGGACGTTGCTGATGGACATCAACGGGCGAGGCGGCTGGGATGCGGGACTGTGTGCTCTGCTCGGCGTACCGATGTCGCTGCTGCCCGAGATCACGGGTTGCACGACCACCGTGGGCACCACCGATCCCGAGCTGTTTGGCGGCGCAATCCCGATTTGCGGTATGGCGGGCGATCAGCAAGCAGCGACAATCGGTCAGGCGTGCCTCGCGCCCGGGCAGACCAAGGCGACCTTTGGCACCGGCGCCTTCATCCTGTCGGCAAGCGGGACGACGCGCCCGCATTCGCAAAACCGGCTGCTTGCGACGGTGCTGGTGGAGGAAGGCGATGTCCGCAGCTACGCCCTGGAAGGATCGGTATTTGTCGCGGGGAGCCTGATAAAATGGCTGCGCGACGGGCTGGGCCTGCTCGCCAATGCGGGCGAGAGCGAAGGGCTGGCGCGGTCGGTGACCGACAATGGTGGGGTGTATCTGGTCCCTGCCCTCACCGGGCTCGGCGCGCCGCACTGGCGCCCCGATGCGCTTGCTGCGATCTCGGGCCTCAGCTTTGCCAGCACCAAGGCGCATGTCGCGCGCGCCGCATTGGAGGCGCAGGCGTATCAGGCGCACGACCTGAAGTCGGCCTTTGCCGCCGACGGGGTCGATTGGGCCGACCTGCGCATCGACGGCGGGATGGCGGCGAACGACTGGATGGCGCAGGATCTGGCCGACATGCTGAACCTGACCGTCGAACGCCCCGATTTCGTCGAGAGTACGGCTTTGGGCGCCGCAATGCTCGCCGCTACCGGCGCAGGGCTGCACCCCGATCTGGCGAACGCGGCGAAAGCGATGCGCGGCACCGCGACGCGCTTCACCCCGGCGCTGAACGCCGACAAACGCAAAGCGCGCCTTGCCGGGTGGCAAAGCGCGCTTGCAAAGGTTTTGAGCTGACCGCCGAAGCGATTAGCGCTTGAGCGTCAGACCACCAAAGCGCTTGTTGAACTTGGCAACCTGGCCCGCCGCGTCGAGCATGCGGCCGTTGCCACCGGTCCAGGCAGGGTGTGCGGTGGGGTCGATTTCGAGCGTCATCGTGTCGCCCTCTTTGCCCCACGTCGAGCGCGTCTGATATTCGGTGCCATCGGTCATCTTGACCGTGATCATGTGATACGCAGGGTGAATGTCTTGTTTCATGTCTTAAGCTCCTGTGCCGCTGGTTACCGACCAGCGCGCGCGAGTCTGTGCGTCCGGGGACGCGAAGGTGCGGCCCCTAGCGGCGAATGCCCGATTTGGCAATAGTTAGTCCGCAGGCGGGTCGGCGATCATCGCTGTGAACTGGCATTCCGCGGCGAGCACGCCGTCGAGCATCGCCTTGCCTTCGAACCGGCAGACGCTGCGCTTGGCTTGGATGATCGTTGCGTGCAGGTCGAGCAAGCAGCCGGGTTCGACGGGCTTGCGGAATTTCGCTCCATCGATCGCCATAAAATAGACGAGCTTGCCGGTGCCGGCGAGCCCCATCGATTCGATCGCGAGGACACCGGCGGCTTGCGCCAACGCCTCGACGATCAAAACGCCCGGCATGATCGGCCGACCGGGGAAATGCCCCTGGAAAAAGGGCTCGTTCATCGTCACCGCCTTGATCGCGTGGATCGAGGTGTCGGGCACGATCGACACCACCCGGTCAACCAGCAGCATCGGATAACGGTGCGGCAGCAGCGTCAGGATCCGGCGGATATCTACCGGTCCCATGGCTCCTGCCGCTTTTTCCCCGTCGGTCACGATATTAGCGGGTCGTCGGTGCGGTGCCGGTCGGCGCCGGTGCGGCAGGCGTCGTGCCCGGCTGCGCGGTGCGGGCGGCATCCATCAGCTGCTGGTTGCGCTGCTGAACGAGTTGTCCCGGCTGGTAACCGGCGGGAACCGCGGTCGACACCGTCGGAAGGATCCGGTTGAGTTCGGTCACGACGGAATCGGTGATGTCGACATTGTTTTCGCGCGCCAGTACCGCATCGGGATTGAGCAGAAGGTCGATCTTTTTCCCCGTCATCGCGGCGCGGATCGCTTCGTTCATGCGAACGCTGATCTGGTCTTCAACATAAGCGATGGCGAGTTCGATCGGACGACCGATCTGGCCGAGTTCGGTCTGCGCCGCCTGGCGCTTGTTCTGAACCGCCTGACCAGCGGCCTGCAACGCCGCCTGGTTCTGCGGGGTTTTTTTCGATTCTTCGTTATATTTGGCGATCAGGACGTTGATTTCGGCCTGCAGCGTCTGGCCGCGCGACTGCTGCTGGTCGATTTGCGCCTTGTAGGTCGTTTCGATCTGCTGCGACGCGACCGTGAAAGCGTTCGAACGCGCGGCGGCGACGCGCACGTCGGCGACGGCAACCGCCTTCGCCTGCGCAACTGCAGGGACGGCCATGATCGGCGAAACCGACAGCGTGGCGATGGCGAGCGCCGAAGCGGTGAGAATTTTCTTCATTAGAATTGAGTTCCTACGTTGAATGAGAAGCGTTTGGTATCATCACCCTCTTCTTTGCGAAGGGCGTAAGCGAAGTCGATCCGGAAGGGACCGAAAGGCGAGTTCCAGTTGACCCCGGCACCGATCGAAACGCGCGGCATCCAGGTATCGCCAAAGAAGCGCTCCTCGAAGGGGTCGAGGCGCGAGAAGCCGGTCGGACATGTCGTATATTGGCCAGTTCCCGTCGGAACGCCGCCCGCCGGCGTCGTCGTCGTTTCATCGGCAAACTGGCTCGTGCCCGTCGCCGCATTGCGGCAGAGCGATTTGACGAGGCCTTCGCCGGGCACGCCCGGACGGGTATCGCGAAAAGTCGCAAGCGTGGTCAGTTCCGGCCTGCGGACGCTGAACACCGAACCGACGTCGAGGAAAATCGAAGGCCGAAGCCCGAGTTCCTTCGCCCCGGTGCCGAGCGGGATGTCCAGTTCCAATCGGCCCTGATAATAGGCGCGGCCGCCGAGCGCGTCATCGATCTGACCGCGACTGCCGTCCGTCTCTGTGACAACAACAGGATTGGCGGGATCGGTATTATCCACCGAATATCGAATTACGCGCGGACCAACGCCGCGAATATCGAAGCCGCGCATTTGCGGTTCGCCCAGGAAGAATCGGTCGGTCAAGCGCACCTTGTCGCTGGTCGGGGTCGGGGCGCTGCCAAAGGGATAGATATAACCGCCCTCGGCCGAGATGTTGAGGATGAAGCGACTACCAAGATTGAAGTGTTTGGACGCGTTCGCACGGGTACGGACATATTTGACGCTGCCGCCAAGTCCCGCAAAATCCTGGCTGAGCGACAGCGACTGGCCGCGGGTAGGACGGATGCGGTTGTCGCGGTCATCATAAGCGAGCGTGTAGCCGACGAGCGAAGTGGTACGCTTGCCGATCGCATCGCACAGATAGCGTCCCGCGACGAACGGGTCGCATTGATTGCCAAAGAAATATGTACCGCGGTCCAGAGTCACATCGTCATAGTTCAGGCTGTAGCGCGCGAAGAAAGACATGAATTCGGTGAGCGGCACGCCAGCGTTAAGCTGGAAACCGGTCGTCACCTGCTCAAACGTCGTGCGGCGATCATTGTCGATGAAGTTGAACGAGTTCAAATCGCGGCGATACACGCTGCCGCCGACGGAAATATTGCGGTCGAACAGATAGGGCTCGGTAAAGCCAAGCTCGACCGACTTCGAATAGCTCGAATAATTGACCGACGCCTGGAGCTGCTGGCCGAGGCCGCGGAAGTTGCGCTGGCGGATCGATGCCTGGAGCAGGAAATTCTCAATCGACGAGAAGCCAGCCGACAGCGAGAGTTCACCCGTCGGCTTTTCCTCGACGTTGGTTTCCAGGATGATACGGTCGGGCGCGCTGCCTTCCTTGCGCTCGATTTCCAGATTTTCCTGGAAATAGCCGAGGCTGTTGAGGCGGTTCTCGGTGCGCTTGATGCCAAAGCTGTTGAACGCGTCGCCTTCGTTCAGGCGGAACTCGCGGCGCACGACCTTGTCATGCGTCAGCGTGTTGCCGTTGACGTCGATGCGCTCGACATAGGTCCGCGGACTTTCGGCCACATTGAAGGTGATCGCCATCGTCCGCGTTTCGGGATCGCGGCGAAATTCGGGATTGATGTCGGCAAAGGCATAGCCGAACAGGCCAGCGGTCTCGCTCAGGCTTTCGACGGTGTCCTCGACCAGCTTGGCATCGTACCAATCGTCCTTCTTCATTGGCAGCAGCGTCTTCAGCATTGCAGGCTGGAAGTCGCGCAGCTCGCTCTTCACATCAACGTCGCTGAACTTGTAGCGCTCGCCTTCTTCGACGACATAGGTGATGATGAAGTCCTGCTTGTTGCTCGTCAGCTCGGCGACCGCCGAGATGACGCGGAAATCCGCATAGCCGTTCTGCAGGTAGAAGAGGCGCAGCTTCTGCTGGTCATAAGCCAGACGATCGGGGTCGTAGCTGGTGTTCGACGACAGGATCGTGAGCAAGCTCGACTGCTTGGTCGCCATTTCGTCCTTGAGATCGCCGTCGCTGAACTTTTCATTGCCGAGGATGCTGATCTGGCGAACCTTCGATTTCGGTCCTTCGTTGATTTCAAACACGACATCGACGCGATTCTGGTCGAGCGACACCATCTTGGGCTCGACCGTCGCGGCGAAGCGGCCCTGGCGCTTATAAAGCTCGATGATGCGCGCCACGTCGGCGCGGACCTTCGAGCGCGTGAAGATTTGGCGCGGCGCAAGCTTGATTTCGGGCCGGATCTTGTCTTCCTTCAGGCGCTTGTTGCCCTCCAGGATGACACGGTTGATAACCGGATTCTCGGTGACCTCGATCGTCAGCGCACCATTGTTGTCGGTGATCTGGAAATCCTTGAACAGCTCGGTGGCGGCAAGATCCTTGAGCGCCTGGTCGAGCGTCGCGCGATCGTAGCGCTGACCGACGCGAAGCCGCAGATACGACAGGATCGTCTGCGCCTCGAGCCGCTGGTTGCCGACGACGGTGATCGTCTGCACCGTGGTGGCGGTCGGAGCCGCTTCGCTCGCGGGCGCGGGCACAGTTGGCGGCGCGACTTGCTGCGCCATCGCCGGCGCTCCGAGCATCGTTCCTGCCATGAGGAGGGCCGACAGCTGTGTCCGCGCCGAGAATTTGTGTGAAGCCACGCTGTTCATCCCGAAAAAATAACTCAAAAGCGACCAACCCGCCTGACCACGGGCTCGCGCGCACTCCCTGCCCCAGACTCGCTAGCCAATCAAGCGCGCGATCCCGTCCCACAGGCCCAATGAGCCCAAATCGTTGAAAGTCACGACCAGCATCAGGGTGACGACCGCTGCAAAGCCGAATCGGAACGCCCATTCCTGCACCTGCGGCGGCGCGGGGCGGCGCCGGATTGCTTCATAGGCGTAGAAAAGCAAATGACCACCATCGAGCATGGGCAATGGCAAGAGGTTGATGAACCCCAGATTGATGGAAATCAGCGCGATGAAGAATATCAGCGACGCAATCCCCAGCGTCGCCGCCTGCCCCGAAATTTCGGCAATCTTGACCGGTCCGTTCATGTCCTTGATCGACCGGCGCCCGGTTAGGAATTGACCTAATACCTCGCCCGTCTGTCGGACAATCTGCCAAGTCTGGCGGAGGCCGACCGCCGGGGCTTCGAGCAGCGCCACCGGTTGCAACTGCGTAGGCGGCGGCGCCAGACCGATGATAGCGCGTTCATATTCCTTTCCGAAGGGGTCTTTGTCTTTGACCAATCGCGGGGTGAGTTCGACGACGCGCTCGCTGCCGCCGCTGACCACCCGGACCTGCATCGCTTCGCCCGGACGGTGCGCGACCGCCATCGGGATATCCCCGAACACCGCGATCGGTCGCCCGTCGATTTCAACGATCCGGTCGCCTGTCCGCAGGCCTGCTGAAGCCGCGGCGGACCCGGCCTCGATCCCGCCGGCGACCGGCGGCGTCACCGGCGTACCGCCAACCCATGCAAAGCCGGCAAGAATGAGAATCGCGAACAGGAAATTGGTTACGGGGCCTGCTGCCACGATCAGCGACCGCTTCCACACCGGCTGGGCCGGAAAGGTATGTGATTTCTGGTCGTCAGGGAGTTGCTGCCAGTCGGCATCGGGCTGGCTGACAGCGTCCCGGTCGCCCGCGAACTGGACATAACCGCCCAGCGGCAGCCAGCCGATCTTCCATTTGGTACCGCGCTTGTCGGTCCAGCTGACGATCTTGCGTCCAAAACCTATCGAGAAGGTGTCAGACTTTACACCGCACCAGCGACCGACGATGTAATGGCCATATTCATGGACGAAGACGAGCGGGCCGAGGACCAACAGGAAAGCGGCGACGGTGAAAGCGAAACCGGGGGTCTCAAGCATGTTCTAATTGGTCCACAAAATGCTGGGCAGACGCGCGGGATGCGGCATCGACGCTGAATATATCTTGAAGCGATGACGGGGCCGCAGGTTCCACGGAGTCGATCACCCGGCGCACGGTATCGACGATCGCGGGAAAGGAAATGCGGCCCGCCAGGAAGGCGGCCACGGCCACCTCGTTCGCCGCGTTCAGTTGCGCCGGGCGGGCGCCGCCCGCGGCGATCGCGGCGCGGCACAGCGCGGTGGCGGGAAAACGAACCTCGTCGGTCGCCTCGAAATCGAGCCGCGCGATGGTGGCCAAGTCGAGCGGCGCGCAGGGCGTTGCCATCCGCTGCGGCCAGGCGAGCGCGCTTGCAATAGGGATCCGCATATCGGGCGAACCTAACTGGGCCAGCGTCGAGCAGTCGATATATTCGACCAGGCTGTGGATCACCGATTGCGGATGAACGAGGATTTCGATGCGATCGAGACCGACAGGGAAAAGATGATGCGCCTCAATCAGTTCGAGGCCCTTGTTCATCATCGTTGCCGAATCGACGCTGATCTTGGCGCCCATCGACCAGTTCGGATGCGCCACCGCCTGCGCCGGGGTGACGCGCGCCATGTCGGCGGCGCTCATCGTGCGGAACGGCCCGCCGCTGGCGGTCAGGATGATGCGCCGCACCTGATCGATGCGGCCACCCGCCAGACACTGAAAGATCGCATTATGCTCGCTGTCGACCGGCAGAATCGTCGCGCCGGATGTGCGCGCAACGGCTGACATCAGCGCTCCGGCCGACACCAGCGCCTCCTTGTTGGCGAGCGCGACATCATATCCCGCCGCCAGCGCGGCCATCGTCGGGGCCAGTCCGGCGGTGCCGACAATCGCGGCCATGACGAGATCCGTCTGACGCTGCGCGGCTTCGACCAGCGCATCCGCGCCTGCGGCGGCTTCGATGCCGGTATCGGCCAGCGCGGCCTTGAGGTCGCTGAGCCGCGCGGCGTCGGCGATCACCGCGACATCAGGGCGAAACTCCCTGGCGAGCTTTGCCAGTTCAGCGACGTCGCTGTTGGCGGTCAGCACCGTGACGCGCCACGCCTCGCCGTCGCGCCGCACAAGGTCGAGAGTCGACTGCCCGACCGAACCCGTGGCGCCGAACAGCGAAAGGCGGCGCTGCGTCATGTCAGCCCGCCGCACCAACGCTCAGCTGCCCGACATAAGCCAGCGCACCCAGCAACAGCGCCACCGGCAATATTCCGTCGACGCGATCAAACAGGCCGCCGTGACCAGGAATGAGCTTGCCCGAATCCTTGACCCCGGCGCGGCGCTTCATCCAGCTTTGCGCAAGATCGCCCATCTGCGCGAGCAGTCCCATGCACAGGCCGATCCAGAGCGGCACGCCGATGATGCCCGCACGGTCGCCAATCGTGGCGCTGGCGATCAATGCTGCGATCATGCCACCGATCAGCCCCGACCATGTTTTGGACGGACTGATCGTCGGCGCCAGACGCGCGCCGCCAAAGGCGCGGCCAGCAAAATAGGCACCGATGTCGGTCGCCCACACCATGCCGAACACCCAGAGCGCCGCGGTCATGCCCAGCTGATCGCGAATGAACCACAGCCCCGCCATCGCGCCAAGCGTCAACACCGGCCCCAGAATATTCAGCAGCGCCTTGGCGCCGCTGCGCAGGGTCATCGCCCGCACCAGCGCAAACCATTCGACCAGCATCAACGCGCCGCCGACCAGCAGCAACAGCCCGAACGCCAGCCCCCCGAACCACAGGGCGGTCCCGGCAATCGCGAACAAGATGATCGCCGACCCCGCGCGCACCATGAAATCCGATTTCTTCCCTTCGGCTGCCGTCGTCATAACTTATAGTCCCCCGTAACGACGATCGCGGCGCGCAAAATGGTCGAGCGCCGACTGCAGGTCGGCCGGTTTGAAATCCGGCCACAATATGTCGGTGAAATAAAGCTCGGCATAGGCTGACTGCCAGAGCAGGAAATTCGACAGTCGCACTTCGCCCGAGGTGCGGATGAGCAGATCAAGCGGCGGCATGTCGGCGGTGTCGAGATGCGCCGCGATCGCCGCTTCGCTGATCTCGCCCGCTGCGGCGGCGGCCTGCGCGGCGCGGACCAGCTCGTCCTGCGCGCCATAGTTGAGCGCGACCGCCAACGTCGTGCGCTTGTTGCCCGAGGTACGTTCGAGGGCATTTTCGATCAGCGCGACAACGTCGGGCGCGAGCGCGCGCCAGTTGCCGATCACTTTCAGCTTCACGTCATTGGCGGCAAATTCGTCGAGGTCACTGAGGATGAAGCGCTTCATCAGACCCATTAGATCGCTGACTTCTTCCTCGGGCCGTTTCCAGTTTTCCGAAGAAAACGCATAAAGCGTCATCGCCTCGATGCCGAGGTCGCCCGCCGCTCGAACGATGGTACGCACCGCCTCAACGCCCGCTTTGTGACCGGCGACGCGGGGAAGCAGGCGTTTTTTGGCCCAGCGGCCATTGCCGTCCATGATGATGGCGACATGGCGCGCGCCGTGATTTGGAATTTTCACAAAAGCCTCAGAAGCCATTGGTATCGAGCGAAGTCGAGACACGGCAAGGCGAGCGCGGACTCGGCGCGTCTCGACTTCGCTCGACACCAACGGAAGAGAGGGAAGCGCCGGAAAGCACTAGCCCAGGATTTCCTTTTCCTTCGCGGTTGCCGCGGCATCGAGTTCGGCGATCGTTGCGTCGGTCAGCTTTTGCACCTCGGTCTCGTGGCGCTTGCGCTCGTCCTCGCTGATTTCTTTCTTGTTCTCGTCAGCCTTGAGATTGTCCATCCCGTCGCGGCGGACGTTGCGCACCGCGATGCGTGCCGCCTCGGCGTATTTGCCGGCAAGCTTGGACAGCTCCTTGCGGCGTTCCTGCGTCATTTCGGGGATCGGCAGGCGCAGCATCTGGCCATCGACGATCGGGTTGAGCCCCAGCCCCGCCGAACGGATCGCCTTGTCGACCGGCCCGACGTTCGATTTGTCCCAGACCTGGACGGTCAGCATGCGCGCCTCGGGCGCGCTGACCGAGGCGACCTGGTTCAGCGGCATGTGGGCGCCATAGACCTCGACCGTCACGGGATCGAGCAGCGCGGTGTGCGCGCGCCCGGTACGCAGTCCCGACAGGTCGCTCTTCAGCGCCTCGATCGCGCCGTGCATCCGGCGCTCAAGGTCGGCCTTGTCATATTTCGCCATTGTTTCGTCCTCTTCTTATGCTTAGCGTGTTCAGGCGCTGCCGGGGGCGTCGGCCACGACGGTCGAAACCCCCTCACCAGCCAATACCCGCGCCAGATTGCCGGCTTCGCGGATATTGAACACGACGATCGGGATATGGTTGTCGCGGCACAGCGCGACCGCGCTCGCGTCCATCACCTTCAGATTGTCGGCGAGCACGCGGTCATAGCTGAGCGTATCGTAACGCACCGCCGACTTATCTTTTTTGGGATCGGCATTATACACGCCGTCGACACTGGTACCCTTGAGCAGTGCGTCGCACTTCATTTCGGCAGCGCGTAGCGCGGCGCCGCTGTCGGTGGTGAAATAAGGCGCGCCGACGCCCGCGGCGAAAATCACGACACGGCCCTTCTCCAGATGGCGTTCGGCGCGGCGACGGATCACCGGCTCGCACACCTTGTCCATCTCGATCGCCGACTGGACGCGCGTTTCGACGCCCAATTGTTCGAGGGCGTTCTGCATCGCCAGCGCGTTCATGACAGTGGCGAGCATGCCCATATAGTCGGCCTGCGCCCGGTCCATGCCCTTGGCGGCGCCCGCCATGCCGCGGAAAATATTGCCGCCGCCGATGACAAGGCAGATTTCGAGCCCGCGCTCCTTGGCCGCCTTCACTTCGGCCGCCATGCTGGCAACCGTTTCCGGGTCGATGCCGAACGGGGTCGACCCCATCAACGCCTCGCCCGACAGTTTCAGCAAGATGCGTTTCATGCCGGGCAGAGCCATGATCGGGGGAACCTCTTTCAACCACTTGATAAGCGAATGGCGCGCACCCTAGTCAGAGTACGCGCCATTGCCAAGCGGACTGCCGCGCCGCAGCGCAGCAACTCCGCGTTTTGTTTTAGACGCCAGCGACCGCTGCGACTTCCGCCGCGAAATCGCTTTCTTCCTTCTCGATGCCTTCGCCGAGCTGGAAGCGGGTGAAGCCCTTGAGCGTGATCGTCGCGCCGACATCCTTGCCGGCTGCGGCGACGACTTCGGCGACCGGGGTCTTGCCATCCATGACGAACAGCTGCGACAACAGCGCGTTTTCCTTGCGGAACTTCGCGATGCCGCCGTCGACCATTTTCGACACGATGTCAGCGGGCTTGCCCGACTGCGCAGCCTTTTCCTCGGCGATCGCGCGCTCGCGCGCGACCAGCTCGGGGTCGAGATCGTCGCCGTTCAGCGCCAACGGATTGGCGGCGGCGACGTGCATCGCGAGCTGCTTGCCCAGCGGTTCGAGCACGTCGGCACCAGCCGTCGATTCGAGCGCGACGAGCACGCCGATCTTGCCCATGCCGGGGGCGGCGGCGTTGTGGACATAAGCGGTGACGACGCCCGAGTTCACCGACATGATCGCCGAACGGCGCAGCGACTGGTTTTCACCGATCGTAGCGATATTCTGGGTCAGTGCTTCGGTGACGGTGCCGCCGGCCGGATATGCGGCAGCGCCAAGCGCGTCGGCGTCGGTGATGTTACCGACGAGCGCGACCTGGGTCACGTCGCGAACGAAGCCCTGGAACTGCTCGTTCTTGGCAACGAAGTCGGTTTCGCTATTCACTTCGACCATCGCACCGCGGGTGCCGTCGGTGACGACGCCCACGAGACCTTCAGCGGCAACGCGGCCGGCCTTTTTGGCGGCGGCGGCGAGGCCCTTGGTGCGTAGCCAGTCGATCGATGCTTCGATGTCGCCGCCATTTTCGGCGAGCGCCTTTTTGCAGTCCATCATGCCGGCGCCCGTGCGGTCGCGCAGTTCCTTGACGAGAGCGGCCGTAATTTCAGCCATGGGTGATCCTTTCCAATGTGGGGGCAATCCGGCCTGCCGGAACTGCCGATACGCCGCGCGAATGGCGGCGTGATAAGTCAGAACGGGGCCCCGGGGGGGGCGGGGGGGGGAGGGGGGCGCCGCCCCGGGGGGCGCGGGGGGGGCGGGGGGGGGCGGGGGGGGGGGGGGGGGCGGGGGCGGGGCGGGGGCCGGGTCCCGGGGGGGGCGCGGGGGCCCTCGGCAGCCGGAGCGGCTTCGACGGCAGGTGCGGCTTCGACGGCCGGGGCTTCTTCGGCAACCGGAGCCGCAGCGTCTTCGACCAGCGCCGGCTCGGCGACCGGGTTCACCGCCGCGCCCAGATCTTCACCGCGATCGGCGCGCGCCTGCTGGCCGCCACGCGTCGCTGCCTGAGCAATCGCATCGCAGTACAGGCGGATGGCGCGCGCGGCGTCATCGTTGGCGGGAACCGGGAACGCGATGCCGTCGGGCGACACGTTCGAATCGAGAATAGCGACGACGGGGATGCCAAGGACGTTGGCTTCCTTGATCGCCAGCTCTTCCTTGTTCGCGTCGATCACGAACATCACGTCAGGAATGCCGCCCATGTCGCGGATACCGCCGAGCGACATTTCGAGCTTGTCGCGTTCGCGGGTGCGGTTGAGCACTTCCTTCTTGGTCAGGCCCGAGGTGTCGCCCGAGAGCTGCTCTTCGAGCGTCTTGAGACGCTTGATCGAACCCGAGATCGTCTTCCAGTTGGTGAGCATGCCGCCCAGCCAGCGGTGATTGACGAAATGCTGACCCGAAGCGCGGGCGGCATCGGCGATTGGACCCTGCGCCTGGCGCTTGGTGCCGACGAACAGGACCTTGCCACCCGAAGCCGCCGACGAGGCGACGAATTCGAGGGCGCGCGCAAAAAGCGGCACGGTCTGCGACAGGTCGAGAATGTGGATGCCGTTGCGCGCGCCGAAAATATACGGCTTCATGCGCGGGTTCCAGCGGTGGGTCTGGTGGCCGAAGTGAGCGCCAGCCTCGATAAGATTCTGCATCGTGACGACAGGTGCCGCCATAGTCTTTCTCCTTCCGGTTGGTCCTCTGGAAAGCAAGAACCGGGCTCCGCAAGCGGATGATCCCGGCACCGGTTTATGTGCGCCTTCCATGTGGAATGCGCGGGCCGTTAGCCGCGTTGGTCACCAAAAGCAAGCGCCGACGGTGCATTTGGGATGAACAGCGCGCGCGTCGGATCATTCGATCCGGCGCCAATCTGACTCCATTCGTCGCAAAACACTTGAGAACAAATCAAGAACATGCAACCAAAAGCCAAGCGAAACCGTCATTCCCCTTGGAAAGGTTTCGTTAACGAATCCCGGAAGGACAGATCATGGTTCAGGTTGCAGCCGCACTTCTCTTTGCCTTCGCCGCCGGACTCGGCATCACGGTGATCCTGGCCATGCTGAAATCGAACGAGTCGGCGATTCTTTCGGCGCTGCTTGGCGAAGGCGCTTTCGCGGGCGATACCGCACCGCAGCCCGGGCCTGCGACCGTCATCAAGCTCCGCCCGTCAACTCCGCTTCGCCACGTCGCACGCGCCATCGTCGCCCGGCCGCAGCTTAGCCGCGCCGCCTGACCTTGGCGTAGCTGGCGAGGCCAAACGGCAGCGTGGCGGCATAGAGGGCGCAGACGGCGAGCAGCGTCAACCACGGGGCGGTTACCAGCGCAGCGCCGAGCAATCCTACCCCCGCCAAGGCGAATAGTCGCCACGAACGACGCAGGCGGATCGAAGCCCAGCTGTAGGTCGGTAGCGCCGAGATCATCAGCATCGCAACGCCGAGCGCCCAAGGCATCACGAGATACCATTCGCGGAAAAGCTCATTGCCGGTCGTCAGCCAAAGATAGACCGGCACGAACGCCAGGCCTGCCCCGGCCGGCGCGGGAATTCCTGTATTGAACCCGGCGGACTTGTGCGGCTGAAAATCGGCATCCATTCGCGAGTTGAAACGCGCCAGACGCAGCGCACAACAAACCGCCAGCGCGAGCGCCGCGGTCCAGCCGAATTTCGGCGCATCCTGCAGCGACCACAAGAACAGGATCATCGCGGGGGCCACGCCGAAGGCGATCACGTCCGAAAGCGAATCGAGCTCGGCACCGAATTTGCTCTGCGCACGCAGCAGGCGGGCGATCCGCCCGTCCATGCCGTCGAGCACCCCGGCGAAAATTACTGCAGCGATCGCGAGTTCAAACTGCCCGCCGATCGCGAAGCGCACCCCGGTCAGACCAAAGCACAGCGCCAGCACCGTAATCGCATTGGGGGCGAAGGCGCGCAGGCCGATGCCGCCGATCCGGCGGCCCGCAGCGTCGGCGGGAAGTTGGTTGTCGTCTATCACCCTATTGCCCGATGCCGTCGATCATCGCAGACTGACCGATCCGCGCGACGACGGTCTCGCCCGCCAGCGTCCGCTGACCAAGCAACACCTGCGGCGTTGTCCCCGCGGGCAGAAAGACATCGACGCGGCTGCCGAAACGGATCAGCCCGACGCGCTGGCCCGTGGACAACTCATTGCCCATCGTTACAAACGGCATGATCCGCCGCGCAACCAAGCCCGCGATCTGGGTGAAGCCGATACGAACGCCATCGGCGCGCTCGACGACGAAATGCTGGCGCTCATTCTCTTCGCTCGCTTTGTCGAGATCGGCGTTGAGGAATTTACCCGGGATATAGACAAGCTTGCGCAGCGTTCCGGCGATCGGGGTGCGGTTGATATGGACATCGAACACGCTCATGAAAATCGACACGCGCAGCATCGGCGCATCGCCCAGTCCGTCGGCGCCAGCGATTTCGGGTGGCGGAACGACTTCGGCGATCTGCGTCACCAGCCCATCGGCGGGCGCGATGACGACATCGCTGCCGGTCGGGGTGATGCGGACGGGATCACGGAAAAAACTACCGACCCACAAGGTCACCCCCAACATCAGCCAGCCGACAATCTCCCAGCCGAGCAGCCAAAAGCACAGCGTGATGATCGCGGCGATCAAAAGGAACTTGCGCCCCTCGGGATGGATCGATGGCCATTGCCATTTGATTCCGCCACCGGGGCGGTTGGAAGAGATGATGTTGGACATGGCCGTTCTTCTAGGGTGCGTGCCTGACACTGACAATGGATAAGGCAGGGCTCGGGTTCCACCACGCCCATTGATCAATCGCGCGGCTTTGCCTAAGGCCCGCTGCAACTCCGACTCCCCAAGGATAAAGGCAGCAGCATGGGCAAGATCAAGGTAGCCAACCCGGTCGTCGAACTCGACGGCGACGAAATGACCCGGATCATCTGGCAATGGATCCGCGAACGGCTGATCCTTCCCTACCTCGACATCGACCTGCATTATTACGACCTCAGCATCGAGATGCGCGACCAGACCGACGACAAGATCACCGTCGATGCCGCCAACGCGATCGCCAAATATGGCGTCGGCGTAAAGTGCGCGACGATCACCCCCGACGAACAGCGTGTAGAGGAGTTTGGACTCAAGAAAATGTGGAAGTCGCCGAACGGCACGATCCGCAACATCCTCGGCGGCGTCGTCTTCCGCGAACCGATCGTGATGAAGAATGTCCCGCGCCTCGTCCCCGGCTGGACCGACCCGATCGTCGTCGGCCGTCATGCGTTCGGCGACCAGTATAAGGCGACCGACTTCCGCGTCCCCGGCCCCGGCAAGCTACGCCTGGTGTTCGAGGGTGAGGACGGTACGCTGATCGACGAAGAAGTATTCCTTTTCCCCTCATCGGGCGTCGCGATGACGATGTACAACCTCGACGATTCGATCCGCGACTTTGCGCGCGCCAGCCTCAACTATGGCCTCGCGCGTAAGTGGCCGGTGTATCTGTCGACCAAGAACACGATCCTGAAAGCCTATGACGGCCGCTTCAAGGACATCTTCGAAGAAGTGTTCAATGCCGAGTTCAAGGCGCAGTTCGATGAGGCCGGCATCGTTTACGAACACCGCCTGATCGACGACATGGTCGCATCGGCGCTCAAATGGTCGGGCAAGTTCGTCTGGGCTTGCAAGAACTACGACGGCGACGTGCAGTCGGACACCGTCGCGCAGGGCTTCGGCTCGCTCGGCCTGATGACCAGCGTGCTGATGACCCCCGACGGCCAGACCGTCGAATCCGAAGCTGCGCACGGCACCGTTACCCGTCACTATCGCATGCACCAGCAGGGCAAGGCGACATCGACCAACCCGATCGCGTCGATTTTTGCGTGGACTGGCGGGCTCAAGCACCGCGGCAAGCTCGACGACAATGCGGCACTGGTGCAGTTTGCCGACGACCTCGAAAAGGTCTGCGTCGCGACAGTCGAAAGCGGCAAGATGACCAAGGATCTGGCGCTGCTGATTGGCCCCGACCAGAACTGGTTGACCACCGAAGGCTTTTTCGAAGCGATCGTCGAGAATCTCGAAAAGAAGATGGGCGCATAAAAAACAAGCGAAAAGGTTGGGATAGCTCTCTAGCCAATCGGGGCCGGCCTGCATAAGGTCGGCCCCTATGGTATCGGCAACAGAAACATCTGCCATCGGCAACGCGCTGGTGGTTCTCGGCGCGGCGGGCATCGTCATCCCCGCCTTTGCGCGTTTTCGCCTGCCACCGGTCATCGGGTTCATCCTCGTCGGCCTGCTGGTCGGGCCGTCGGGACTGGGATCGCTGGCCGGCGATTATCCGTGGCTGAAACATGTCACCATCGGAACGACCGACGACATAGCGCTGTTCGCAGAATTCGGTATCATTTTGCTGCTGTTCTCGATCGGGCTTGAACTGTCGTTCCGCCGTCTTTGGTCCTTGAGGAAGCTGGTGTTCGGGGTCGGCGCCGCCGAATTGCTGCTCGGCGGCGCGATATTGGGCGGCGCACTGTGGTTGCTCGGCGACCTGTCGACGCCCGCGGCGTTCGGGCTCGGGATCGCCCTCGCGCTATCCTCCACCGCGCTGGTGCTGCCAATGGTGGGCACCAAGTCGGCGGTGGGCCGTGCATCTTTTTCGATGCTGCTGTTCGAGGATCTGGCGATCGTTCCGATCATTTTCATCCTCGGCGCCCTGGCCCCCAATCCCGCCGGAAACAACGCCGAACTGCTGATGACGACCTTGTGGCAAGGCGCCCTCGTCGTCGCGGTGCTGGCCGTCGCTGGCTGGTTCCTGTTGCCGCGCATCTTTGCCCAGGCGGCGCGCGCCAAAGACCCAGAGCTGTTTCTCGCCGCCAGCCTGCTCGTCGTCATCGTCGCCGCGCTCGCCACCGCGACCGTCGGACTGTCACCGATCGTTGGTGCGCTGCTCGCGGGACTGATGATCGCCGAGACCGAATATCATGGCGAGGTCGAAGCGATCACTGCACCCTTCAAAGGCCTCGCGCTCGGGGTGTTCCTGATCAGCGTCGGCATGGGTCTGGATCTCAAGAGCATTGCCGAACAATGGCCGATGCTCATTGCGGCGGTCGTCGGGGTCATCGCGGTCAAGTCGGTTGTCACCGCCCTGCTGTTGCGCTTTTCCGGCGCACGTCGCGGTACAGCCGCCGAGGTTGGCTTGCTCATGTCGAGCCCGTCGGAAACGACCCTGATCGTGTTGACCGCCGCGCTGACGGCGGGGATCATCGATCCCGAAACAGCAAGCTTCTGGCAGCTTGTCACGGCGATCGGCCTGACCATCACCCCACTGCTGGCGCGCGTCGGGCACGACATGGCGCGGCGGATCGAAATGCGCAGCGACGACACGCCTGAGGATGAGCCGGCAGTGGCACGTACCGTTATCGTTGGTTTTGGGCGCGTCGGCCGCACCGTCGCCGAGCTGCTGCGCGAACATGGCCGATCCTATATTGCGGTCGATGCCAATATCGATAGCGTGGCGGTGGCGCGCCGCGACGGATTTGCGGTTCGTTTCGCCGACGTCGCTCGGCAAGGTAGTCTGGACAAGCTGGGCATCGAAAGTGCCGACGCGATCGTGCTGACGATGGACGATCCCGTACAGCAATTGCGGATGACCAAACAACTTCGACAGAAATTTCCCAACTTGCCCATCATCAGCCGCGCTCGCGACGCCGACCATGCCGCCGCATTGTATCAGGCAGGCGCCAGCGATGCAGTGCCCGAAACGCTCGAAAGCTCGCTGCAACTTGCCGAGGCAGTGCTGATCGACCTGGGCGTCGCGATGGGGCCGGTGATCGCGTCGATCCACGATGTGCGCGCCAAGATGCGGCGCGACATCATGACCAAGGGCGAACTGGACCGCGAACCGCGCATCCGCAAAATACGCGCGCCGACGCCCGGCAGCGAGACGACCTAGCGGCCGCCTGCGGTCGTCGCTGCCGTCGCGGTTGCCACCCCAAGCGCCGACGCATCTGCCAGCGTCATCCCCTTGGGCAGGATTGCCAGCGACCATTGGCGCTGCGGTGTCAGATATTGCTGCGCCAGCCGCTGGACATCGGCAGCGGTGACGGCGGCGATATCGTCCTGCATCGACAATGCCGCGGCGGTGACGCGCGGATCGCGCGTCGCGCCTTCGAGCAGGAACATCCAATAGACATTGCCGGTCGACGCCCGCGCGACCTGTTCGCGGATCGGCACCGCGTTGCGCGTCAGTTCGTCTGCGCTCACCGGCTTCGCCACCAGATCGGCAGCGATGTCGCGCGCGATGCCATAGAAGCGGTCGAGATCCTTAGGCGCGAGCAGGCTGCCGACGAGTAGATAGCCGCCGCTGTCAAAGCCCGTCGGCCAGTGGCTGTCGACCACGGGACCATAGCTCGCCCCCTGTTCGGCGCGGAGACGATCGAACAGGCGGTCGTTGAATATCGCGGCAAGCACTTCGAGTCCGCGCGCATCGCGCGGATTGGCCAGGCCGCCGCTGGTCGGCCACGCGGTCATCGCCGCGGCCTGCCCTTCCGCGCCGCGATGATAGACAATGTCGGGCACGGTGGCGGGTTTGGCAAAGTCGACGCGCTGGCCGCCGACGGGCGCCAATGTCGTTCGGGGCGGCAGCGCACCCAGCGTGCTCGCCAGAATCTGGCGGTAATCGACCGCTTCAAGGTCGCCAAAAATCTGCACTTCGATCGGTCCGCTAGCGAGGCGCGGTTCCCAGAAAGCCCGGAAGGCCGCGGGCGTCAGCGCTGCGATCTGCGCCTTGTCGGGCGCCGCCCAGCGTGCGTCGTTGCCCGTCAGCCAGCCGCGCAGGTTGCGGTCGAGAACCGCATTGGGGGTGGCGTCGTTGAGGTCGTAGCCAGTGAGATAGCCGACGCGCAGGCGCTCGATCGGCGCCGCGTCCCAGCGCGGCTGCGCCAGCTTGGCCGCGATCAAGCGCATCTGGTCAGCGAGATCGGCGGGTTTGCTTTCCGCCGACAGTTCGAACGCGTCGTCGTCGATCGCAAAGTTGAGCTGGATCTGTCGCCCGTTGGTCAGCTGGTCGATCTCGTTCTGTCCCCACGGCCCGATTCCGCTCGCGACGAGCGCATAATCGCCGGTCCATAGCAGGTTCGGCGCGTCGGCGGCGACGCTGCGGTTGCCGGTACCGAACCGCACGTTGACGCGCACCTTGCCGGGTTCGACCTTATTGTTCGACACCAGCGCGGTGACGCCATTGGCGAATGCGATCCGCTCGGCGCGCAGGCCGAGCAGGCTGTCGGTCGATGTAATCGTACCCGGCGTCCCGAAGCCGGGAAGTTGTTTGAAATCGGCTTTTACAGTTGCCAACCGGTCGTCGCGCGCGGTCACCGGTGCCTTCAACGCCGCTAGCACAGCCGCGTTGCCGCCCGCCGCAGTCGGGGTCGTCAGTACGACGCGCGTCACGGGCGCCGCAAAGATCGCTTTGCTGACGTCGAGCATCATTTGGGGTGTCGCGGCTGCACGGATCGCCTTGAACATATCGACCTGCCCCTGAGGACTGGTCACGACCTCGTGAATATCGACCGCGCGTACCATGTCGTCGGCCAGTCGCGCGCCGGGCTCGTTGCGGGCATTTTCCCATTCCTTGCGCAGAAACGCTTCGATCTCGTTCGCTTCGCGGTCGATATCGGCCTGTGAAGGCGGGGTGCTTACTGCATCGGCAATCACGCCGCGCACATCGGCAAGCGCGGCCTTCCAGTCGCTCAAGGGAACGATCGATGCCATCGTGACGTCGGCACTGCGGCTGACATATTGCTGTTCAACCGTCGCGACCAGATAGCTGCCGCCGCTGCGCGCGCGGTTTTCCAGCCGCCGATTGACCAGCGCCTGCGCGATGAATTCCAGATAGAGCCGTCGCGTGTTTTCGACCGTGTCGATCCGCTTTTTCCATGGGCGCACCATGGCCAGCGTCAGGGCGAACGGCTGGTTCGCTTCGACGATCTCGCGCGCCGCCGGCGCCTTCGGATCGGGTTTGCCGAAATCGGGGTCGGCGGGATTCGGCCCATTGGCGCGCCAGTCGCCGTAATATTTCGCGACCAGCCGGGCCAGTTCCGCGGGATCCGCATCGCCGACGATAACCACGACTGCACGATCGGGGCGGTACCAGCGCTCGTGAAAGGCCGCGACCGACGTTGCACTTGCCTTGCCCAGCGAAGCGGTGGTGCCGATGGGCGAGCGGTCGCCGAGCAGCTGGCCCGCAAACAGATGCGCGTTCGTCTCATCGCCTATCCGCTTTTGCGGACCGTCCGATTCGCGTAGTTCAGACATCACAACACCGCGCTCGGCCGCAACCGCCAGTTCCGAAATCCGCGGCTCGCGGACCATGCCCGACAGCAATTTCATGCTTTCGTCGAGGTTGACCGGCGTCACGCTCGGCAAATCGAGTTGATAGACGGTCTGGGTCGGGGTGGTCTGCGCGTTCGAGTCGCTGCCAAAGGTTACCCCGAAGCGCTGCCAGATGCGCTTGGCTTCGCCATCGGGGATGTGTTCGGACCCGCGGAAGGTCAGATGCTCGAGCAAATGCGCATAGCCGCGCTCCTGTTCGGTTTCAAACATCGAACCGACGTCCATGCGGACGCGGATCGACACCTGCCCCGGTGGCACGCCGTTGTTCCGCACCGCATAGCGCACACCGTTGGGCAGAGCGCCAAACTGCCACGCGGCGTCGCGCGGAATATCGCTGCCAGAATAGAGCCAGTCGTTTCCCGTCGCCTGACTAGTTGCGGCGGTCGGCGCGGCGCCGCTCTGCGCGCCAACGGCAATTGGAAGCAGCAACAGCGCCGTAGCGGCGCCTGCACTCAGAAGCGATCGGTAAATATGAAGCGGCATATGCGCGGGAGAAATAGCCATTGGGCTATCATATCGTGTTCAAACCTTGCTGGCCACTGAACTGTCGCGACGCTTGTCGGGTAAACCGCATCAGTTTAGCGATGGGGGATGACCGACACGAGCAACCCGCACCCCGCCACCTCGATTGCCGCACTCGTCCAGATGACCAGCGGTATCGATCCTGTCGCCAATCTCGCGACGATTGATCGCGCCATGGCGGATGCGGTCGCAGGCGGCGCAACGATGGCCTTCCTGCCCGAAATGTCGCTGCTGCTTGATCGCGATCGCGGGCGATCGGCGGCGCATATCGTTCGCGAAAGCGACAGTCCCTGGCCCCCTGCGCTGCAGGCGCTGGCGCAAAAACATGGACTGTGGCTCCATTCCGGATCGATGCCGCTGCTGGCCGACGACGGCAAACGCCGGGTCAACCGCAGCCATGTCATCGCCGCCGACGGCAGCATCCGCGCGCGCTACGATAAAATCCACATGTTCGACGTCACCCTGCCATCGGGCGAGAACTGGACCGAGTCATCGGCTTATGCCGGCGGTCGCGCGCTCGCGGCTGTCGATACCCCGCTTGGCCGTTTGGGACTGAGCATCTGCTACGATTTGCGATTTCCAGAGCTTTACCGCGCGTTGGTCGATCAGGGCGCGACACTCATCGCGATCCCCGCTGCGTTCACTGTCTCGACCGGCGAGGCGCATTGGCATGTCCTGACGCGAGCCCGCGCAATTGAAACCGGCTGTCATGTGCTCGCGGCGGCGCAATGCGGGCGCCATCCGGACGGCCGATCGACATACGGTCATAGTCTCGCGATCGATCCGTGGGGCATGGTGCTGGCGGATATCGGCGAGGCCAGCGACGCAACCAGGTATCGCGTGATGCTTGCGCCAATCGATGCCGCTGCGGCGGATCGCGCGCGCGCAGCGATCCCATTGGCGAACTCGCGGGCTACGCGGAACATCGCGCTTTAAACCGTATCCAGTACCGGTCGCACCGCAGGCCGACACAATGCGCGAAAGCGTACCGAGACGCACAAAAGGCCCCGAGCAAGCTCGGAGCCTTTTGGTAACTTTAACGATCAGCCGAAATTACGGGCTGGTCGGCGCGTCGTCGTTGTTGTCCGACGCGATGATGATACCACCAACGATCGCAACGAGAGCGAGAACTGCGATGATCCAGCTGGTGCTGCCTTCGAGTTCGCTCTGGCCATCAACGGCCGAAGCGGCACGGGCTGCAGGAGCGGCCGACGCGGCAACCGGGGCTGCAATCATCGAGGTCGCTGCGAGAGAGATCGCAGCCTTTTTGAGCAGGTTCATTATATTCTCCGTCCACTGGATTAGTCTTGTCGAATCACACCGGGGGGCTCCCCGGTCTGCTTCTGCAAAGCCGTCTTAGGCACAGCGTTCAGCAAATGCAACGACGATTTGGCCTAGCCCGGGAATTCTTACCAAATTGCTAAATAGAGAGAAAGTTGTTGTCCGGACCGCGCTAGCCGCGGCGAACGCGATCAAATGGTTCGCTGATCACAGGGTAGCCCAAATGACCCGGAATGCACAAAAACGCCTGCCCCTCGCGGTCTTCGATCCACGGCGTAATCAATTCAACCGGAAACTGGACCGAATGTTCAGAAAAACCCCCAAAATCGGGAACCTGGGCCAAGCGTTCGAGGTTGCGGCGGGTGGGAAAAATGACCGAGACCTCGCCGCGGTCGGCCATCGACAGCGTCTGGCGCGCGCTCGCCCAGAAAATATGACTATGCTCGGCCTCTTCTACCGTCAGTTCATGGCTGTGGTGCGGGGCCGCAACCGCGTAGAAACGCGTGTCGAAGGTCCGTGCCTCTTTGAAATTCGGACACCAGCGCGCAAATGGTATCAACGAATCCAATGCGATTCGGTCCCCACGCGCCGCCAGCATGTCGGACAGGAGGGTTCCCCCGAGCAACGCCCGACGAGCACCAGCCACGTCACCGCCTGCCAGCCCGCGCCAGCCTACGGCAAGGCCGGTTTCCTCCAGCGTCTCGCGCAGCGCCGCCACGCGCGCGGCGCCATCGGCTTCGTCGAGGTCGGGCGCATGCTGGCGCGCCACGAGATAATCGTCGGGATCAACCCGCCCACCGGGAAACACGACCGCGCCCGCGGCGAACGCCATATTGGTTGAGCGTTTGACCATCAGTATTTCGTCGGGTCCACCGTCTTCGGACGGGCGCATGATGACCAGCGTGGCGGCCGGGATCGCACCTTCGGGCAGGACTTCCAATGGAGCGGACGGCGGAACGGCGCTGGTCATGTCCCCTGCGATAACCGGACGCTGAAGGCTTGTCATCTCGGCATTGCGGCGCTGCAGGCGCGGGTGCAAGTATGGGGCGCACAGAAGGGGAGCAGGACATTGGGAATCGTCGAGATTTTGGGGGTCGCCGGCAGTTTGAGCCTGCTCGCCGGCTGGCGGCTCTACCTCACCATTTTGGCCACGGGCATCGCGATGCATTTTGGCTGGCTGCCACTCCCCGAACATTTGGCAGCCTTGCAGGTGCTGGCGAACCCGTGGGTACTGGGGGTCGCGGCGATCGGCACCCTCGCGGAATTCCTTGCCGACAAGATCGCCTGGGTCGATTCGATCTGGGACATGATTCATAGCGTCATTCGCCCGCTTGGCGGCGCGCTGCTTGCGCTGGCGCTCGTCGATGCGTCCGATCCGACCTGGCAGGTCATCGCTTTCCTGCTCGGCGGCGGCGGCGCACTGCTGAGCCACGGCGCCAAGGCAACGACGCGCGCCGTGGTCAACGCCAGCCCCGAACCGTTCAGCAACGCAGTGGTATCGACCGGCGAAGATGTCGCGACCGGTGGACTGCTCGCGCTGGCGATCGCATTCCCTCCACTCGCGATCGTCATCGCGATCGTCATGGCGATCGCCGCGGTCGTCGTGATCATCGCGCTGCGCCGCTTGCTCCGCAACATCAAGGCGACGCTGAAGCGCGCACTGGGCGACGAACCGCCGGACGCAGGTCAGGCCCCATCCACCTGAAATTGCCGCGGATATTGGCGATTTGGTAAGAATTGGATTATAAGTTCAGATCATATCCGCACTATTTCCTCGTGGTAACGGGAGATAGGGACCAGGCGGCACCCGTTTGAAAATGGGGAAGCCAAATGATCCGCAACGCGCGTCCGCCAACCTCTCACGCTGACCGCACCAGCGGTCGCCTCGCTTCCTCGCCCGGACGCCTGTTGCTGTTCACCGCACTCGCCTCGTCGCTCGGCCAGGCGTCTCCGGCGCTGGCCCAATGCATCTTTACGCCGACCGCCGGCGACGATGTCCATGTTTGCGACAGCGGAACGTCGGCAGGCGGCCTGAACGACACGGGCGGCAATAACCGCCTTGAACTTCCGGCGGGAGGATCAGGGATGATCGCGGGCAATGTTAGCTTTGGATCGGGCGAAGACATCGTCGCCATCGGGTCGGGCCAGATTACCGGATCGGTCGATCAGGGCAACGGCGGCGACCGGTTCGATATCAGCGCGGGGACGGTGACCGGCGGCCTGCAGCAAGGGGAAGGAATCGACGATTTTCGTATGACCGGCGGCGAAATCGGCGTGCTCAACCAAGGCGGATCGCTCGACACCTTCTTCATGTCGGGGGGACGCATCGTCGACGCATTCGACGATGGCGACATCGCTATCATGACCGGCGGCCGGATCGGCCGCGTCAACATGAAGCTCGCCGACAATCTGTTCGACATGTCGGGCGGGACGATCGACCGCAACCTCGTCGCCGGGTTCGGCAATGACACAATTATCCTGACGGGCGGCACCATCGGAGGCAATATCAGCCTGTCCGGCGGGACCGACAGCATCACGATCACCGGCGGCTCGGTGGGCGGCGACGTGCTGATGAGCGTTGGCACCGACAGCTTCGTGTGGGACGGCAGCGGCGTCGTGCATGGGACGATTGACCTGGGCGGCGACGACGACATTGCGCGGCTCGCCAACCTGACCAACGCCCATCTTGGCGGGTCACCGCGGATCACCGGCGGCGCAGGGATCGATGCGCTCGTTTTCGACAATGTGACGACCGGCGGCATCGCGCGCTTCGACGGCTGGGAAAATATCGAGGCGACCAATGACAGCGAATTGACGTTTGATGGCTTCCTTAGGCTCGGCGATGCCGGGACTGCCACAGGCAGCTTCAACCTCGATGCGTCGAGCACGATTTTCGGCGGCGGCCTTCAGGGCGGCGTCGCCGCCTTTACCGCCGGTCAGCGCGCAACGCTGGTCAACGCCGGGCGAATCGACCTGACCAATGGCGGCAATGCGCCAGACGACAGCTTCATGATAAGCGGCGACTATGTCGGCGACAGCGGGCTGCTGTTGATCGATACGGTCCTCGGCGGTGACAGCTCGCTGTCGGACAAACTGGTAATCGACAGCGGCAGCGCATCGGGAACGACCGGCATCACCGTGCGCAATGCCGGCGGCACCGGCGCGATCACGGTACAAAATGGCATCCTTGTCATCGAGGCGATCAATGGTGCGACGACCGCCAGCGGCGCCTTTGCTCTCAACCACCGCGTTGCGGTTGGGGCGTATGAATATTTCCTGTTCCGCGGCGGCACCACCAGCGGGACGGGCGAGAATTGGTACCTGCGATCGACGCTGCCACCGCCGCCCGCACCTGCCCCTTCGCCCGAGATCCCGCCGCCGCCCCAGCCCGCGCCTGCGCCGCCGGTGCTGACGCCGCCGCCCGCAGCCGCGCCCGAGCCGGCACCGCCCGAACCGCCCGTCCCGCCCCCTGCCTCGGTGCCGGACCCGCCACCGCCCCCGCCCGAGCCGACACCGGTAAACCCCGATCCGGTCGATCCAGCACCACCGGTGACCGAGACAGACCCGCCGCCGCCTCCGACGCCCGAGCCGCCGCCGGCGCCCGAGTCCGAAGCACCGGCCCCGCCGCCTGAGCCGCCAGCCGAGCCCGCGCCGCTGCCTCCCCCCGACCCCGAGGTCGCCGCCGAGCCGCCGACGCCGGGTGCGACGCCGATGGAAGCCGATGTCGTGCCGCTCTATCGGCCCGAGGTCGCGGCCTTCGTGGTGTCGGTACCGGTTGCGCACCACCTGGCCAGCGTGACGCTTGGGACGTTCCATGAACGTCGCGGCGAACAGGCATTGGTGCGCGGTGGGGGCGCGCTGCCCGCGACATGGGGCCGGTTATTTGCCGAGGACAGCGAGATCAAATGGGGCGGCGACGTCGCGCCTTCGCTGGACGGTGATCTTTCGGGTTTCCAGATCGGGCAGGATTTTGCCGGTTGGGGCGAGGAAGGCGGCACTTATATGCGCCTCGGCGCCTTCGTCGGACGCTCGTCGACCGACGGCGCCGTCCGCGGTGGCGCGCTCGGCTGGAACGACCTGACCGTTGGCCAGATCGGCGTCAAGGCGACGAGCCTCGCCGGCTATACGACACTGTTTGGCGAAAGCGGCTGGTATCTGGACGCCGTCGTCATGCACAACTGGTTCGAAGGCACGTCATCGGCGAGTTCGGGCGAGGCGATCGACATTGACGGCAACGGCTGGACCGCCTCGCTCGAAGCGGGCTATCCCCTCGCGCTGTCGAAGCGCTGGACGCTCGAACCGCAGGTGCAGATCCTGTGGCAGCAGGTAAAGTTCAACGACCGCGCGGATGCTTTCTCAACCATAGACTTCGCCAAGGGTGACGTGCTCACCGGGCGCGCCGGGCTGCGATTTCAGGGAAAATATGGCGGCTTCCAGCCCTTTTTGCACGCGAGCCTGTGGCACGGCTTTGCAGGAGATCAGGCGACCATGTTCGGCACCGATCCGATCCGTACCAACCTGGCGCGCACCGAGGCCGAAGTCGGTGCCGGACTGATCGCACGTGTCGGTGAAAACGCCGCGGTGCATGTGAAAGGCGATTACAGCTTCAATGCCGACGGGCGGCGCGGCCGACGGCTGGGCGGCACGATCGGCATCACGATCCGCTGGTAGGCGGCCGGATCAGGAGGGCAGCAGCGCCTTCAGCGGGGTTTCGGTGTCGGCAAGTTGCTCGGCGGTCGCCGCCAATCCGGCGGTGACGATCATGCGGCCCTGAACATAATCCTTGGTTGCGTTGACGCAGTCGATAGCGATCACGCGGCCTGCCTTCAGATAGACGACCGAGAAGCTTCGCGTTGCCGGATCGCCGCGCATCACCGCGCGGTCGTGGCCGGTCGACAGCCCCGCGGTCTGGAGCTTGAGGTCATATTGGTTCGACCAGAACCAAGGAATCGCATGGTAGGGTGCTTCGTCGCCGCAAATGCCCTTGGCGACGACATTCGCCTGATCATTGGCATTCTGTACCGATTCCAGCCGGATCACAACGCCTTCGGCAAAATCATTCTCATGCGCGGCGCAGTCGCCAATTGCATAGATGTCGGGCAGGCTGGTCTTGCAATACCGATCGACAAGCACGCCATTGCCGCCGTCAGCGCCTGCCGCGATGAGCGGTTCGACCGCGGGGACGATGCCGATTCCGACGATGACCAGATCGGCAGCGACGACCTCGCCATCGGCGAGCCGCACGCCGGTCACATGGTCTTCGCCCTCGATAGCCTCGACCGCAACGCCAAGTCTGAGGTCAACGCCATGTTCGCGATGTTCGCGTTCGTAGAAGCGCGATAGTTCGGTCCCCGCGACGCGCGCCAATACGCGGTCGAGCGCCTCAAGCAGCACCACCTTCTTGCCCGCCTTGCGCAGCACCGCGGCGGCCTCGAGCCCGATATAACCGCCACCGATGACGACGATCTGGCCGGCCGTTTCGGACGCGGCTTTCATCGCATCGGCATCGGCTCGGGTGCGCACCCCCTGTACGCCAGGCAGATCGCCGCCGGGGATTGGCAGCATGCGGGGCGACCCGCCTGTCGCCCAGACGAGCTTGCCATAGCCGATCGCCTCGCCGCCATCGGTGGTGACGCTATGTGCTGCAGGATCGACAGCGACGACACGCGTGCCAAGCAGCACCGTCACCTCGCGCTCGTCCCAATATTTGGCGGGACGCAGCTGGATGCGCTCGAATTCCTTTTCGCCGGCAAAATATTCCTTCGACAGCGGCGGACGCTCATAGGGAAGCTCGGGCTCGTCGCCGATGATCGCGATGCTGCCGGTAAATTTCTGTGTGCGCAGCATGATCGCAACTTGCGCACCGCCATGACCAGCCCCCACAATCACCACGTCGAACTGCATCGCTTTCTCTCCCATTACCCGCGAGCGCGTCTCTTGCATGAGGCGCAGGGGGAGACAAGCCGCGCCGAGCTGACGATCGGGAAAGAAAAACTTGACGAGCGCTCGTTGCCAGTCCGATCGCCGGGCCGGTCAATTGCGGCAGGCGAGGCGCGCACGAATGGCGGCGGCACCCGGGAAATCCGAACTTCCCGACGCCGGATCAGATAGACGGAAGCACGACGAATTCTCGTCCACATTCATCAAAAAACGCACCAGAATCGTCTTGTCGGATGGGGTTTCGTCAAAGGATGGCGAGGTGATAATCACATCTGGCGCCAGCTATCGGGCTTGCGCCGTTGGCCGGCGATTGTCGGAATTGCGTAGAATATGGCGTCTTCGCAAACGCCAATGCGCGGATAGATTAGTTCGCGCCTGTCCTCGGGCGCCACCACACCCGAATATCGAAATGCTGGCACTGCATTCGCGGGCCAGACAACCTCTATTTTGTATGGCGCGGCCGCTTCCGCAAGCGCCTCATTCGGCGACAGTATGGGCGCGGCGGCAACCACATAGTCTTCATTGATGACCCGAAAAGCGAGATCGACGATATCGATCGCTTCATCCGATCGAACAGCAATCGAGATATTATGCTCGCAAATGGTCAGCGGACCATAGGCGACGCCCTGCGCCCGCGGCGAACCCTTGGAGCAGGATAGGACCATCACTGGAAAGTGACACGTACTAGTTCACATAAGGCGAGGCCCGAAGCACATTCAACTACGAAAGTTTTTTGCCCTTCCCGACGGCAAACCACGAAACGGACATCCGACCAATCGCAATGATCCGCAAGCGAAATGCCGGCGTTGCAATCCACCGGAGATTCTGCCCAACGATGCTTGTTTTCGTTCCGCCTCGCTGATACAGGCGCGCCTCGTTGCCGCTTTAGCTCAGTTGGTAGAGCACATCATTCGTAATGATGGGGTCACAGGTTCGAGTCCTGTAAGCGGCACCAGCACCTTCCGGATTGAAAAACTGACGATCAGCTGCAATGCTGGCGACGCTCGGCGCGAATGCGATTCGATTATGCGCGACGCGCACCGCCCTGCAACAGCAGACAGCACGCGCAACTCCGCTTCAGCCCTGCGTTTCTACGCAGGAGTTTTCGCTGTCGGTTCCTATTTTTGACCACGCCACGCGAGGAAGATATGGTGCCCAGAAGAGGACTCGAACCTCCACGCCCTTGCGAGCGCCAGCACCTGAAGCTGGTGCGTCTACCAATTCCGCCATCTGGGCACGGGGTAGGAGCGGGCGCTTAGCGGGGGGGCTGGCGGCTTGTCAACCGCGGCGCGCGGCTCGCCGCACATTTTATCGCAATGCTGCGGGTTTCACGTCGTCGGACCGCGGACGCCCCTTGCCCCCTCCCCCGCTTCGCGGCATGGGGATGCCATCGGGCGCTCGCAGCGCCACCCTGAAAGAATTGATCACAGGCGGACGCAATGCAGAAACTCGACGGGCAATTGATCACGGTGCTGGGCGGCGGCGGCTTCGTGGGCCGCTATGTTGTGCAGCGCCTGCTCGCGCGCGGGGCGCGTGTCCGCGTGGCGCAGCGCATCCCGCGCGCTGCGACTTTCCTCAAGCCGCTCGGCGGGCTAGGCCAGACGCAGTTCGTCGCGGTCGATGTTCGCGATCCCGCCAGCGTCGCGCGCGCCGTGCAGGGAAGCGATGCGGTGATTAATCTGGTCGGCGCCTTCGACAATATGCAGGCGGTGCAGGCCGATGGGGCGGGCCATGTTGCCGCCGCGGCCAAAGCGGCCGGCGTCGGCGCGCTGGTCCATGTCTCAGCGATCGGCGCCGATCGGGACAGCCTGTCGGCCTATGGCCGCAGCAAGGGTGATGGCGAAACCGCGGTGCGCGCTGCCTTCTCGGGCGCCGCAATCCTCCGCCCTTCGATCGTCTTTGGCCGCGAGGACCAGTTCATCAATCGTTTTGCCGCGATGATCCGCATGGCGCCGGTGGTCCCCGTCGTGGCGCCCAACACGAAGTTCCAACCGGTCTACGTCGGCGACGTCGCCGACGCCGTTGTGGCCGCGCTGGACGATGCTGCCGCGGGGCAGACCTTTGAGCTGGGCGGGCCGCAGGTAATGACGATGGGCGCGTTGCAGCGCTGGATCGCCGATGCGACCGGCCGCTCGCCGCTGTTCGTCGACGTTCCCGATGTCGTGGCCGGGGCGCTTGCGTCGGGATTTGGCTGGGCGCCTGGCGCCCCGATCACCAAGGATCAGTGGCTGATGCTGCAAAATGACAATGTCGTCGCCGATGGCGCCGCGGGGCTAGCCGAGCTGGGCGTCGCGCCAACTTCGCTCGCCGCGGTCGCTGACGACTGGCTGGTGCAATATCGCCGCCACGGCCGCTTTGCACAGCTTGCCTCGCACTGATGGGTATCTGGCTGACCGTCATCATCCTCGGCATTGTCGAGGGTCTGACCGAATTTCTTCCCGTCTCCTCAACCGGCCACCTGATCCTCGCGACCGAGCTGCTTGGCTATGATGCCTCGCGCTGGGCGATCTTCAATATCGCGATCCAGCCGGGAGCGATCCTCGCGATCGTCGTCCTGTACCGGAAACTGTTCTGGGACATGTTCACCGGCTTTTTCCGCCGCGATCCAGTGGCGATCGCTTTTGTTCGTAACCTGCTACTCGCTTTTTTCCCGGCGGTCGTGCTGGGCTTGGCGTTCGGTGATTATATCGAGGTGCTGCTGGAAAATGCCGTCGTCGTTGCATGGGCACTGATTATCGGCGGTTTTGCGATCCTGCTCGTCGAACGCTTCGCCAAGCCGGTCGAGAGCGGTGGCGTCGCCAACCTGTCGGTGCGTCAATCGGTTCTGATCGGCGTTGTCCAGTGCCTCGCGATGATCCCCGGGGTCAGCCGCTCGGGCGCCACGATCCTGGGCGCAATGTCGTTCGGCGTCGACCGCAAGACCGCCGCAGAATTCAGCTTTTTCCTCGCGCTGCCGACGCTGACCGGCGCGACGGTGCTGCAGTTGTTCAAACATCGCGACGCGATCACCAGTAATGATCTGGGGTTGATCGCGGTCGGGGCGCTGGTCTCGTTCGTCGTGGCCTGGGCGGTGATTAAGGGGTTCCTGGCCGTCGTCACCCGATATGGCTTCGCGCCCTTTGCGTGGTACCGAATCATCGTGGGCATCGCTGCGCTGATCTGGCTGAACTCGAGATAGGGCCGATACGGTATTAATTGTGAAAGATAATTGCGCTTGAAACTGTATATTTTCAATTTGGATTGAATTTAAGGACAGCAAAACTTCCCTAATTGTCATTTCACCCGTGACAGAGCCTTTCCAGCCATGCATCTGCCCCGCATCGAAGGGGAAATTGCATGGCTGCCGATCGCATGCTCCAGTTTGTCGAGCGCGAACAACATTATCCGGACAAACGCTCCGCAGAGGAGCGCGCGCGGGATTTTCGCGAAATCGCCGAGCGGTATGCGGCGTCCGATGCCGACGCACAGGCCGCGCGCTGCTCGCAATGCGGCGTCCCTTATTGCTCGGTGCATTGCCCGCTGCACAACCATATCCCCGACTGGCTGCGCCTGACTGCCGAGGGGCGGCTGCGGGAGGCTTATGAGCTGAGCAATGCGACGTCGACAATGCCCGAGATCTGCGGCCGCATCTGCCCGCAGGACCGCCTGTGCGAAGGCAATTGCGTGATCGAGTTTTCGGGCCATGGCGCGGTCACCATCGGCAGCGTCGAAAAATACATCACCGATACCGCCTGGGCCGAGGGCTGGGTCGAACCGCTGCACCCCGGCACGGCGACCGGCCAGTCGGTCGGGATCATCGGCGCCGGCCCGGCGGGACTGACGGCGGCCGAATATCTGCGCGTCGCGGGGCACGAGGTGCATGTGTACGACCGTCACGACCGGGCCGGCGGGCTGCTGACCTATGGCATACCTGGTTTCAAGCTGGAAAAAGAGGTCGTGATGCGGCGCATCGACCGGCTCGCCGACGGCGGCATCCACTTCCATCTGGGCTTCGAAGTCGGCGGCGATGCGACGCTCGACGCGCTGCGCCAGAAGCATGACGCGCTGCTGATCGCCACCGGGGTTTACAAGGCGCGCGAGATCAATGTTCCCGGCAACGAAGCCGAAGGCGTCGTTGCTGCGCTCGACTATCTGGTCGCGTCAAACCGCAAGGGCTTTGGCGATGCGGTTCCCGCGTTCGACGACGGCCGCCTGAATGCCGAGGGGAAGCATGTCGTGGTCATCGGCGGCGGCGATACCGCGATGGACTGCGTCCGCACTGCGGTGCGTCAGGGCGCCAAGTCGGTCAAATGCCTTTATCGCCGCGACCGCGAGAATATGCCCGGCTCGCTGCGCGAAGTCGCGAACGCCGAGGAAGAAGGCGTCGAATTCGTCTGGCTCTCCGCGCCCAACAGCTTCACCGCTGATAAACATGTCAAAGAGGTCGCGGTCGCGGGCATGCGCCTCGGCGCCCCCGACGCCAGCGGCCGCCGCAGCCCCGAAGTCGACCCCGGCCGCACCTTCGACCTGCCCGCCGACATGGTGATCAAGGCGCTGGGCTTCGATCCCGAAGACCTGCCCAACTTGTTCGGGGCCCCCGACCTCAGCGTCACCCGCTGGGGCACGCTTCGCGTCGATCACCAGACGATGATGACCAGTCTGCCCGGTGTTTTCGCCGCGGGCGACATCGTCCGCGGCGCCAGCCTGGTCGTCTGGGGCATCCGCGATGGCCGCGATGTCAGCGACCAGATGGCAACGTGGTTGAAAGCCAAAGCGAAAAGCGAAAAGAAGGCAGCATGACCAACAGGGGAAGGAATTCATGATGTCGAAGTTCAAATTGACGCTGCTCGCCGGGGCGTTCGCGTTGACACCGCTGACTGCCACCGCTCAGGAAGCGCCCGTCGCCGAAATCGTCGCTGACGATAGCCAAGGCGATGTCAACAGCGAAGCCTATGCCGCCGACGCCAAGGCCAAAATGCAGAAGGAAATGGATCAGGCGATCGCGCTGGTCGAAAAAATGTTCGACACCAGCAGCCTGCCGCCAATCGAGCCCGCCCGCCTGACGCTCGCGCAGCAGACGATGAACGCGCTGATCCCCGCCGGCAGCCTCGAGAAGATGATCGACAATCTCTATGGCAAGATGTTCAAGACGATCATGGGCGAGCTTGGCGGCCAGTCGGACCTGATGCTGTCGATCAAGACCGGGGTCGAAAGCGACAAGATTGCGACGCTCGATGAGGCGACGAAGACCAGAATCGCCGATATGTTCGATCCGCATCGCAAGGAACGCGAAGACCAGATCACCCGGGTACTCAAGCCGCTAATCAGCGAAGCGCTGACCGATTTGGAGCGACCCATGCGCGGCGGCATGGCCAAGGCCTATGCCCGCAAGTTCAGCGCGGCGCAGCTCACCGACCTCAACACCTTCCTCGCGACACCCACAGGGAGCTTCTATGCCAGCGAATGGATGGAACTGCAGGCCGATCCCGAAGTGATGGTTGCGGTGATGAAGGCGCTACCGCCAATGGTCACAAAATTCATGGACCGTGGGCCGCAGATCGAAAAGGACATGAAGGAGCTGCCCAAAGAAAAGCAGCTGTCCGACTTTAGCGACAAGGAACTCGCCGCGCTCGCCAAGCTGATGAAGGTCGATGTGAAGGTGCTGAAGGAACAGCGCGACATGTGGAAGACTGAGTCTGTCGAAGCCACTGCGGTCGATGCTGCGGCGGATGCGGCGGATTATGCTGAACCGACGGACGCTGCCGCTGATGCAGCGGGCGATGCCGCCGACGCCGCGGCGGAAGCAGCCGCAGCTGCCAGCGATTACGCCGTCGACGATCCCGCCTATGACCGCGGCAACTGGTCGGCCGCCGACTTGAAGCACGTCGAGGATCTGGAAGCCGCATCCGGAAATGCGGCTGTCGCCGCCGCCGAAGCACAGGAAGAAGCGGTCGCCAACGCGCGCAAGAAGCTGCCCGACTGAATACTGCCGGCATCCCAGCGGACGCCGGGATGACGAACACGAATAGACCGTCAGGACGACAAAGATGACCCACTACCCCACCGCCGAACACGCCCGACTTGCCGAACACGGCATGTATCGCCCCGACATGGAATCCGATGCCTGCGGCGTCGGCATGGTCGCGGCGACCGATGGCAAGGCGTCGCGCCGCGTCGTCGAGGCAGCCATCGAGGCTTTGCGTGCAGTGTGGCATCGCGGCGCGGTCGATGCCGACGGCAAGACCGGCGATGGCGCGGGCATCCATGTCGACCTGCCGGTGCGCTTCTTCGACGATGCGATCGCCGCGTCGGGGCACAAAGTGCGTCCGAACCGCCTCGCCGTCGGCATGATCTTCCTGCCGCGCACCGACCTGGAAGCGCAGGAGCATTGCCGCACGATCGTCGAGGCCGAGATCATCGACGCGGGCTTCACCATCTATGGCTGGCGCCAAGTGCCGGTCGATGTGTCAGTGATCGGCGACAAGGCCCAGCGCACCCGCCCCGAAATCGAGCAGATCATGATCGCCGGGCCGCTGCCCGACGAAGCATCGCTCGCCGAGTTCGAAAAGCAGCTCTATCTGGTCCGCCGTCGGATCGAAAAAAAGGTCATCGCGGCGCAGATCGCCGACTTCTACGTGTGCAGCCTGTCGTGCCGTTCGATCATCTACAAGGGGCTGTTCCTCGCCGAGAGCCTTGCCGATTTTTATCCCGATCTGACCAGCAAGCTGTTCGAAAGCCGCGTCGCGATTTTCCACCAGCGCTATTCGACCAACACCTTTCCGCAATGGTGGCTGGCGCAGCCGTTCCGCTGCCTTGCCCATAATGGCGAAATCAACACGATCCGCGGCAACAAGAACTGGATGAAAAGCCACGAGATCAAAATGGCGAGCCTCGCCTTCGGCGAACATTCGGAAGACATCAAGCCGGTGATCCCGGCGGGTGCGTCGGACACCGCCGCACTCGACGCGGTATTCGAAACGCTGTGCCGCGCCGGGCGCGACGCCCCGACCGCGAAGCTGATCCTGGTCCCCGAGGCGTGGACCAACGAAAATGACGTGCCCGACAACCACCGTGCGATGTATAGCTACCTCGCCAGCGTCATGGAGCCGTGGGACGGACCCGCCGCGCTCGCAATGACCGACGGTCGCTGGGCGGTTGCAGGCATGGATCGCAACGCGCTCCGCCCGCTGCGCTACACACTCACCGCCGACAATCTGCTCGTCGTCGGGTCAGAAAGCGGCATGGTGCTGCTGCCCGAGGCGAGCATCCGCAAGAAGGGCCGCCTTGGCCCCGGCCAGATGATCGCCGTCGATCTCAATGAGGGTGTCCTCTACGAAGATATGGCGATAAAGAACAAGATCGCCGACGCCCACGATTATCCCGCGCGCGTCCGCGGTTTCCGCACCATGGCCGACTTGCCCAAGGGCGGCAAATCGAGCCTGCCGATTTTCGAGCGCAGCGATTTGCTTCGCCGTCAGGTCGCCGCGGGTCTGACTATGGAGGATATGGAGCTGATCCTGTCGCCGATGGTCGAGGATGCCAAGGAAGCGATCGGGTCGATGGGCGACGACACCCCGCTCGCGGTCATCTCCGACAAGCCGCGTCACGTCGCCCAATTCTTCCGCCAGAATTTCAGTCAGGTCACCAACCCGCCGATCGACAGCCTGCGCGAACGGCATGTGATGAGCCTGAAGACACGCTTCGCCAACCTTGCCAACATCCTCGACGAAAAGGGGCAGAGCGACCATGTCCTCGTCATCGACTCCCCCGTCCTCGTCGGCGACGACTGGGATCGGCTGCGCGCCTATTTCGGCGATGCGGTGGCTGACATCGATTGCACCTTCCCCGTCGGCGGCGACGCCGCGAGCCTGCGCGAAGCCATTGCGCGCGTGCGCCGCGAGGCCGAAGATGCGGTGCGCGCCGGGCGCAGCGAACTGTTCCTGACCGACCAGAGCATCGGTGAAAATCGCGTCGGCATGGCGATGGTGCTCGCCGCTGCCGCGGTCCACACCCATCTCGTCCGCAAGGGTCTGCGCAGCTATGCCTCGATCAACGTGCGGTCAGCCGAGGTGCTCGACACCCATGCCTTTGCGGTGCTGATCGGGGTCGGCGCGACGACGGTCCATGCCTATCTGTCCGAAGCGGCGATCGCCGACCGGCACGCGCGCGGATTGTTCGGCAGTGAGCTTTCGATCGACGATTGCCGCCTGCGTTTCCGCAAGGCAATCGACGACGGCTTGCTCAAGATCCTCGCCAAGATGGGGATCGCGGTGGTTTCCAGCTATCGCGGCGGCTATAATTTTGAAGCCGTCGGCCTCTCCCGCGCGTTGGTCAACGACCTGTTCCCGGGTATGCCGGCGAAGATTTCGGGCGAAGGTTACCAGTCGTTATTCATCAACGCGACCGAGAAGCATGAGGCAGCTTTCGACAAGCGCGCGACGACTTTGCCGATCGGCGGCTTCTATCGCCAGCGCGCGGGGGGCGAGACGCACGCCTATTCGGCGCAGCTGATGCATTTGCTGCAGACCGCGGTCGCGACGGACAGCTATTCGACCTATCTGCAGTTTTCGCGCGGCGTTGCCGACTTGCCGCCGGTGTACCTCCGCGATCTGATGGAGTTCAACTATCCGGCCCAGGGCGTGATGCTCGACAGCGTCGAGGCAATCACCGAAATTCGCAAGCGCTTCGTCACCCCGGGCATGTCGCTTGGCGCGCTGTCGCCCGAGGCACATGAGACGCTGGCAATCGCGATGAACCGCATCGGCGCCAAGGCGGTGTCGGGCGAAGGCGGCGAAGCCACCGAACGCTACCAACCCTATGCCAATGGCGACAACGCCAACAGCAATATCAAGCAGATCGCGAGCGGCCGCTTCGGCGTCACCGCTGAATATCTCGGCGCGTGCGACGAGATCGAGATCAAGGTCGCCCAGGGCGCCAAGCCCGGCGAAGGCGGCCAGCTGCCCGGCTTCAAGGTTACCGAATTCATTGCGCGCCTGCGCCATGCAACGCCAGGGGTGACGTTGATCAGCCCGCCACCGCACCACGACATCTATTCGATCGAAGATCTGGCGCAGCTCATCTATGATCTCAAGCAGATCAACCCGAGGGCGCGGGTCTGCGTGAAGCTTGTCAGCTCGGCGGGCATCGGCACCGTTGCCGCGGGCGTTGCGAAAGCCCACGCCGACGTCATCCTCGTCGCGGGCAACACCGGTGGCACCGGCGCCTCGCCCCAGACCAGCGTAAAATATGCCGGCACGCCGTGGGAAATGGGGCTCAGCGAAGTCAACCAGGTACTCACGCTCAACGGCCTGCGTCACCGCATCCGTCTCCGCACGGATGGCGGACTCAAGACCGGGCGCGATATCGTCATCGCCGCGATATTGGGCGCTGAGGAATATGGCATCGGGACTTTGAGCCTCGTCGCAATGGGCTGCATCATGGTCCGTCAGTGCCATAGCAACACCTGTCCGGTCGGCGTCTGCACCCAGGACGAAAAACTGCGCGCGAAGTTCACCGGGTCGCCGGAGAAAGTCATCAACCTGATGACCTTCATCGCCGAGGAAGTGCGCGAAATCCTCGCCCGGCTCGGCTGCCGCAGCCTCGACGAAGTGATCGGCCGCACCGAATTGCTGCGCCAGGTCAGCCGCGGCGCCGAACATCTCGACGATCTCGACCTCAACCCGATCCTCGCCAAGGTCGACGCCCCCGACAACCAGCGCCGCTCACATGGACTGCTCCGCAATCCGGTCCCCGACAGCCTCGACGCGCAGATCCTGAATGACGCGAAGCCACTGTTCGAACGCGGTGAGCGGATGCAGCTGACGTACAATGTCCGCAACACCCACCGCGCCGTCGGCACCCGCCTATCGGCCGAAGTGACGGCAAAGTTCGGAATGAACGGGCTCGCCGATAATCATGTTCAGGTCCGCCTGCGCGGTACCGCGGGCCAGTCGCTAGGCGCTTTCCTGTGCAGCGGCATCACGCTTGAAGTGTTCGGCGATGCCAACGACTATGTCGGCAAGGGATTGTCGGGCGGCCGCATTGTCGTGCGCCCCACCGTGTCGAGTCCGCTGGTGAGCCAGCATAACAGTATCATCGGCAACACCGTCCTTTACGGCGCGACGGCGGGCACCTTGCTCGCGGCGGGCCAGGCGGGTGAGCGCTTCGCGGTCCGCAATTCGGGCGCAAGAGTTGTTGTGGAGGGCTGCGGCGCCAACGGCTGCGAATATATGACCGGCGGGGTCGCGGTAATCCTTGGCCCCGTCGGCTCCAACTTCGGCGCCGGAATGACCGGCGGCATGGCATTCATCCTCGACACCAATGGCCAGTTCGAGCGCCATGCCAATCCCGAATCGATCGTCTGGCAACGGATCAACAGCGCGCATTGGGAAGCGGTGGTGAAGGATTTGGTCGAGGACCATGCCAAGGCCACGGGAAGCAAATGGTCGAGCGAAATCCTTGCCGACTGGGACCGCTGGAAGGGTCAGTTCTGGCAGGTCTGCCCCAAGGAAATGCTCTCCCGCCTGACCCACCCGCTGAGCGATGCCGAGGCAGAGGTGGTCGCGGCGGAATAAGTCCTCCCCGTCGCGCAGCGATGGGGAGGGGGACCGTCGCCGAAGGCGATGGTGGAGGAGCCGCGTCGGCTCCATGGCCCTCCATCAGCGCTCCGCGCTGCCACCTACTCATCGCCGCGCGACAGCGAGGATCGCTTATCCCGTTCCGGCGGCAGTTCATCGCAAGAGGAGCGCACGTTCAGCGCAGCGAAAGCGTTGCACCGCTATGCACGCCCCTTTGCTGAACCTTGCGTCCTTTGAAGGGATGAAAGCCGTGACACGTTTGACCATGATCGCTCTCCCCCTGCTCGTGCTCGCCGCGCCGCTCCCCGCGGCCGCAGCCGATAGCGAATTGCGCGATACCGTCGCAACGCTCAACGATCCGGTGGCGCAGGACCGCATGGCCGACACCATCACCGCGATCGTCGGCGCGCTGATGCAGATGCCGGTCGGCCCACTCGCCGACGCCATCGCCCGCGTCGATCCCGAATCCGACGCCGCCTATATCCCACGCGACGCAACGCTGGGCGAGGTTGCGGGCCGCGATCCCGATTATGCCGATCGCATGGGCGCCGACGTGCGCGCCACGACGCGGATGGCCGGACAAGCCGCTTCGGCGCTCGCCGTTTACGCCCCGGTGCTCAAGGACATGGCGCGCGACATGGCCGCACAATGGGAACGCGAACGCGCCGCCCCGCGCCGCTAAGCTGACAATCCACAACTCGGGAGCATCGCAGCGCGCCATACCCGTTGCGCGCGGCGCCCCGCTGCCGCTATGCCGGGCGCATGTGGCAACTCTATCAATTCCCGCTCTGTCCCTTTTCGCGCAAGGTGCGCCTGTTGCTGGGCGAAAAAGGCGTCGGCTATGAATTGGTGCGCGAATCGCCGTGGGAGCGCCGCGACGAGTTCATCGACCTCAATCCGGCGGGGCGCACCCCGGTGATGGTTGATCAGGCGCGCGGTCAGGTGCTGATCGACAGCATGGCGATTGCCGAATATTTCGAGGAAACTGTCGAAGGCAAGGCGATGATCAACGGCACCGCGGCCAACCGCGCCGAAATCCGCCGCCTGACCGCGTGGTTCGACCATGATTTCTACTATGAGGTCACCGGGCCGCTACTATTCGAGCGCATGCAAAAACGTATCGTCCACCGCCAGCCGCCCGACGGCGGTGCGCTGCGCGAGGCGATGAAGGCGGCGAACAACCATCTCGACTATGTTGATTACCTCATCGACCACCGCACCTGGCTCGCTGGCGCGACGATGAGCCTCGCCGACCTGACCGCCGCGGCGCATATCTCGGTCGCAGATTATCTCGGCGGGATCGACTGGACGGGGCATGAGCAGACCAAGGGCTGGTATTCGGGACTGAAGTCGCGGCCAAGCTTTCGTCCGCTGCTCGCCGAGCGGATGGAAATCGTGACACCGCCGAAATATTATGAGGATGTCGATTTCTGATCGGACGGATCAACAGCCTTTATACTTCCAGTTCCGGTCCTTTCCCTCGGCAACCTGCGCGACGATCGTTTCGATACGCTTGAGGCGCGTTTCCTCGCGCTTCGCCTCGATCACCCATTCGATATAGTCGCGGCGCTTGCCGGGTGAGAATGCATCCCAATGACTTTGGGCTGCAAAATTGGCTTTGAGCGCTGTGCCGAGATCGGCAGGCAGATCGAGCGCTGGCTTGCGCTTCGGTGGCGGACGTTTCGGCTTACCTTCGTCGCAGAGCGCCACCGCCTTCACAATCATCGCCGCCATCGCTTCATCGCTCGGCAGATCAGCCAGCGACGCCAGCCGCCCCATGCTGCCCATCGCGCCCTTGTTGCGCGGCGAGCCCGTCACCTCCTCGTCGCGCCAGAAACCAAAGGTCGCATGATCCTTAAACGCCGCCATGCCCGCGAAATTCTGCCTGCCGAGCACGAAATGCGGCACGCCCCATTTCAGCGTTTCGTAGGCGCCAGGCGCATGGTAATGCACCAACTCGCGCAAATGGCTCAGGATCGGCTGCGCAAAGGGCTGCACCTTCGCGATATAGGCATCGACGCGCGGATCGCGGATTAAGCCGGCCACCGCGCAGCGACCAGATAGTTGAGCGCCTCGCTGCCGCCGAGCTTGAAGCCCTTGGCGAGCGAGGGCAGCAGGCCGGTGCGGTCGACGACTTCAAGACCCGCGTCTTCTAGCAGCTTGGTGAGTTCTTCGGGCTTCAGAAACTGATCCCAGTCGTGCGTCCCGCGCGGCACCGCACCGACGCGCTCGGCAGCCTCGACGAGCAAGAGTTTCGACAGCATCGTGCGGTTCGGCGTCGACAGGATCATCAACCCGCCGGGCGCCAGCCGTGCTGCGAGTTCGACGATAAAGGCGGCGGGATCAGCGACATGCTCGACGACTTCCATCGACGTGACAAAGTCGAAGGTCGCGGGAGGCAGCGCAGCCAGTTCGCCCGCAAAATAATCGATCGTCAGCCCCTGCCCCGCCGCATGCGCCCGCGCCGCGGCGATATTCTCGGGCGCCGCATCGACGCCCGTCACCTTAGCGCCCATCCGTGCCAGCGGCTCGGCGAGCAGCCCCGCTCCGCAACCGACATCGATGGCGCTCCGCCCAGCCAGCGAAAACCGCTCGCGCGCATCGCCATGCCAATGCGCGTCGATCTGCGCGCGGATATACGAAAGCCGCACCGGGTTGAGCTTGTGCAGCATCGCCGACGACCCGTGCGGATCCCACCAGTCGGCGGCGAGTGCCCCGAAATGGGCGGCTTCTTGCGGGTTGATCGTGGCAGCACTCATGCCCCGCGATGTGGCACTCCGCCTCGCGCCATGCAAGAAATTCTATCTGCTGCGAGCCAAGCCGGTCTTGCCATCGCACGCCCCCTTGCCTAACAGCCGAGCGCCGCAGAAAAGCTTGGAAAAGTTGCGGTGGAAACCAGATCAGGAAAGCGGGGCGACATGGCGCGGATCGTGATGAAATTCGGAGGCACGTCGATGGCGGGCACCGAGCGGATTCGCACCGTCGCGAAACTCGTCGCGCGCGAAGTCGCCAACGGCAATCAGGTCGCGGTCGTCGTCTCGGCGATGGCCGGCGAAACCGACCGGCTCGTCAATTTCTGCCGCGAGGCTAATCCGCGCTACGATCCCGCCGAATATGACGTTGTCGTCGCCGCGGGCGAACAGATCACTTCGGGCCTGCTCGCGCTGACGTTGCAGGCGACGGGCACGCCCGCGCGCAGCTGGCTCGGCTGGCAGCTGCCGATCCGCACCGAGGAAGCTCATGCCCGCGCGCGTATCGCCGATATCGACACCGGCGCGCTAAGCGCCGCGATGGCGCGCGGCGAGGTTGCGGTGATCCCGGGCTTTCAGGGTCTGATGGACGACGGCCGCGTTTCGACGCTCGGCCGCGGCGGGTCGGACACCAGCGCGGTCGCGGTCGCCGCGGCGCTGAAAGCCGACCGCTGCGACATCTACACCGACGTCGACGGCGTCTATACCACCGACCCGCGCATCGTCGCGCGTGCGCGCAAGCTCGACTATGTCACCTATGAAGAAATGCTCGAACTCGCGAGCGTCGGCGCCAAAGTGCTTCAGACGCGCTCGGTCGGGCTGGCGATGAAGATGGGCGTGCGCGTTCAGGTGCTCTCCAGTTTTGTCGAGGGCGACGAAGCTCCCAAAAAAGGCACGATGATCGTCAGCGACGAGGAAATAGAGGAACATCAGATGGAACGGCAGCTGATCACCGGCATCGCCCACGACAAGAATGAAGCCAAGGTTATCGTCACCCGCGTGCCCGACCGGCCGGGCGGCGTTGCCAATATCTTTGGCCCGCTCGCCGCGGCCGGGATCAACGTCGACATGATCATCCAAAACGTCGGCCGCGACAAGGGCGAGACCGACGTGACCTTCACTGTGCCGCAAACCGACCTGCTGCGCTCGATCGACCTGCTCGACGCCGCAAAAGACAAAATCGGTTTCAACCGCATCATCAGCGACGACAAGGTTGCCAAGATCAGCGTCGTCGGTGTCGGCATGAAGAGCCACGCCGGGGTCGCGAGCACGATGTTTCGCGCCTTGGCCGATCGCGGCATCAACATTCAGGCGATCTCGACCAGCGAGATCAAGGTCAGCGTGCTGATCGACGAGGATGAAACCGAACTCGCGGTGCGCGTGCTGCACACCGCTTACGGCCTCGACGCCGACTAAGGCGCTCGCGCGAATATTTTCCCCTGCGAAAGCTGGGGCCAATACCAGTAGAACATCCATTGGGGCCCGGCTTTCGCCGGGGAATAATCTTCTTCTATTCAGCCGGATGCAGCCCGCCGGCACGGCGGCGGAGCCGGGTCTGCGTGATGACATGCACCACCGCGATATGGACGGCGAACAGGCCGAATTTCGACGCAAGCGGAAAGACGCCGATGAACAGCGGCCACCAGGCTGTAGAAAAGAGTGCGACGATCAGGTTGAGCGCGGCGCTCGCGAACATCATCGCCGCCCAGATCATGCCGAACCGGTCCATCACGTCACCGACGATAGCCAACTGCGCCGGGGGAATATAGCGACTGAGCCAGCCCTTGCGCAGCATCACCGTCCCGACGATCAGATAGACGATCGTCGGCTTCGCCATCACAAAGCGCGGATCGCCGGTGAACAACGTCGCTGCGGCGGCGAGGAGCACCGACGCCAGGCTGATCCACTGCAACGCCGCGACTTTGTGCCCGCTCGCGAGTTCATATCCAACGACTGCGACCGCGACGACCGTGCCGGCGACTGTGGCCGGGCCGATCCCGGCACCAACGGTCAGCAACACCGCAAATACGATGACGCCGAGAGAGTCGAACAGCATCGGTCCGATGGCATAGAGCATGGCACGCATGAGGCATCGTCTTCCGGGGAATCAATGTTGTCGCCGTCAACATTGACGTCTGCGGCGCGCGGGGTCAAGAATGAATTTACATCGTTAACATTGGGCGCGGCGAAACGCGCCAGGCGCACGGTGGGCACGACGGGTCGCGGACATCGCTTCCCGCCGCTCGCCACTGCCCTTAGCTGACCCAAATCGGGACGACATCCTCACGGTTAACGGATTCGCGAAAAGCCGCCGATTTTGCTAACAAGCTGTTAACCAATCGGCCCGGTCCGAGGGAACAGGGAGTCAGTCATGCGCACGTTCGTTTTGTTGGGGGTGGCCGCAGGGTCGTTGTTGCTGGCGGGCCGTGCCCATGCCGAAACGCCGATGATCGACGCGCGCGCGCCCACCGACGTGGCTGTCAGCGCCTCCTATAATCATGATCCGCGCCCCGCGCTCGATTATGGCACGCCCGCCGATCCCGATGTCCGCGTCTACACGGGCCATGCCGATCGAGTGCCGAGCGAAGTCGAATATCGCCGCGTATCGGGTTACGACGCCGAAGGCCGCTGGACCGGCACTTGGAACGGCACCTATGAAACGCCCGACGGTCGCCGTTACGACGGCAGCTATGAAGGCACCGTCGAGGGCCATGGCGCCGGCTATCCGCCGCCTCCGCATCACTATTATGGCGCCGGTTACGACCCGCGGCATGACGCAGAAATGGAACGCCGCTGTGGCCGGGGGGGCACGGTAGGCGGCGCGGTTGTCGGCGGTGTCGTGGGGGGCGTCGTCGGCAACCGCATCGCCGGGCACGGTGATCGCACCGCGGGCACGCTGATCGGCGGCGGCCTTGGCGCGCTCGCCGGTGCTGCGATCGGCGATGCGTCGGACAAGAAGAAGTGCGAAGCCTGGTGGTCGAGCCGCGGTTCGCACCATGGCGGCTCGACCTATCATCAGAGCGGCTATGGCTACTACACCCCCGGCGTTGTGGTCACGACGATCATCACCGGCGGGGCGCCGGTCGTGACCGAAACGGTCGAGACGACGACGCGGACCTTTTATGAAAATGTGCCGGTGCGGAAACGCTATGTGGCAAAGAAAAAATGGAAGCCCCGGCCCATGCCGCGCTGCGCCTGCTGATTACCCGACAGGTCTGGTCACCTGGAGTTCGAAGGCCCGCCGTCGCAACGATGGCGGGCCCTTACCATTTCGAGACTCGTCTCGTCCCGTGAGAGCAACGGTTCAGCGGCGCGAAAGCATTGACCGCGTAGCGCATAAATATCGCGGGCCGGACCACCCTTTGCCCGCCCTTGGGGAGTATCCCTCGATGCGTAAATTCACCAGCCTTGCCGCCGCCGCCGCGGTCGTCGTCACCTCGGTCGGCATCAGCGCCGTCCCCGCCGAAGCGCGGTCGCGCCATGGCGGCTGGGGCTATCGCCATCACGACCGCGTCAGCACCGGCGACGTCCTTGGCGGCCTGCTGATCATCGGCACCATCGCCGCGATCGCCAGCGCCGCGAGCAAGGACAAGCGCGAGCGAGCACCCAATTATCGTTACGACCCGCCGTATCGCGACGACCAGCGCTATGACCAGCGCGACAGCGATTTTGTGCCGCCGGTCGACGATCGCCCGGAAACCGGCGACTCGCGCCCCTATCGCGATGGCGATGCCCAGACGCGCGCCGCCGATGCGTGCAGCTGGGCGGTCGAGGCCGAAATGGGCGACGATGCGCGCGTCGATCGCATCGACGGCACCGAGGCGAATAATGGCGGCTGGTACGTCACCGGCACCGCGTCGCAGCTGGGCGGCGAGGTTCGCAGTTTCGGATGCAGCTATCGCAATGGCCGCGTCGTCGACGTCAATTTCGGCTGAACCTGCCCCTTGATCAACAGCTTATGCGGGGCCGCGTCGCCTGAGGGTGGCGCGGCCCTTCGCTTTGAAGCTGAACGCCAGCAAAACCAAGGCTGAACGCCAGATAAGCGACGGGTTCAGCGTCGTGTCACCCCCGAATCGGTAGAACGTCTCCAACAGGCTGCAACGCTGCTGCCTGCGCCTAAAGGAGACCGAACCATGGCTATCAAGACCAACCTGACCAAGGCCGCAATTGGTGCGGCCGCCGCTGGCGCGATGTTGATGAGCGCCGCGCCTGCCGCTGCCCGCGACCGGTATGACCGCGACGGGATCAGCGCGGGCGAAGTGATCGCCGGCGCCGTTGTGCTCGGAGGCCTCGCCGCGATTTTGTCGAGCGGCAACACCGACCGATATGATCGTTATGACGACCGTTATCGCGCCCGCTAGAACGACGCGCGCTACGGCTATGGCTACGATTATAACCGCTATGGCAACAGCCGCAGCGCCGTGAACCAGTGCGTCGGTGCGGTCGAAAACGGCAGCCGCCGCTATGGCAACACCGACGTCACTCAGGTGACCAGCATCGATCGCAAACGCGATGGTTATAAGGTGAAGGGCCGCGTCGTCGTCCGCGACGGTTACGGCGGTCGCTGGGGTCGTGGTGGCTATTACGATCAGGGCAAATTCACCTGCGACATCCGCTATGGCCGCGTGCAGGACATCCGTTTCTCGGGCCTGCGCTAACGTCAAAGCCCCTCCCCGACGGGGAGGGGCTTTTCTTTGTGCCTGCAACGCCGCATGAAGCGGGGATGATCAAACACAGTCTGCTTGCCGCCCTGCTCCTCGCCGCACCCATGGCGGTGCACGCGAAGGACGCCACCCCCGCCGCCGACCCCGCGCGCTTGAAAGCCGACGTCGAAAAACTGGTGTCGTTCGGCACTCGCCATACGCTGTCTTCGGCGACCGATCCCAAACGCGGCATCGGCGCGGCGCGCAATTGGGGTGCAGCCGAGTTTGGACGCATTTCCAGGGCTTGCGGCGGCTGCCTTAAAGTCAAACGCATCGCCAATCGCTTTGACGGGCCGCGCGCGCCCGACGGCGTAATCGTCGAAAATGTGTTGGCGATCCAGAAGGGCACCGGCGACCCCGCGCATGTCATCATCATCGCGGGGCATATCGACAGCCGCGTCAGCGACCCGATGAACTTCACCGCCGACGCGCCCGGCGCCAACGACGATGCCTCGGGCACCGCCCTCGTGATCGAGTCCGCACGCCTGTTATCGAAACAGAAGCACCGCGCGACGATCGTCTATGCGCTTTTGTCGGGCGAGGAACAGGGATTGTGGGGCGGCAAGCTTCTGGCAAAGCATGCGAAAGACCAGAACTGGCAGGTCGCGGCGATGCTCAACAACGATATCGTCGGCGGCACTCACGGCACCGACGGGTCGATCGTCGACAACCGCGTCCGCGTGTTCAGCGAAGGCATCCGCGCGTCGGAGGATCTGGCCGCGCAACTCGCGCGGCGCGGGATCGGCGGCGAGGACGATGGCCCGTCGCGCGCGCTGGCCAAGGCAGCGATCCGCGCCGGACAGCAGAGCCCGGCGATCGGGCTGGAAGTGCTCGCGGTGCGCCGCCCCGACCGTTTCCGCCGCGGCGGCGATCATCTGCCGTCGCTCGAGCTGGGTTATCCGGCGATCCGCTTCACCGTCGGAATCGAGGATTATGACCATCAGCATCAGGATCTGCGCACCGACAATGGCCGCAAATTTGGCGACACTGTCGACGAGATGGATTTTGCCTATCTGGCGCGCGTCACCGCGCTCAACGTCGTGCTGGCCAGCGAGCTTGCCGCCGCGCCGCCCGCGCCCACCAGCGTCAGCATAGATGGCGCGGTCAGCTCGAACACCACAATCAAATGGTTGCCGATCGCCGGCGCCGCCGCATACCGCATCCACTGGCGCCGCGCCGATAGTATGGCGTGGACGGACAGCCGCCAGGTCGCGGGCGATGCTCCAGCCGAGCTGATGCTGCCCGGGGTAATCGTCGACGATCATTTCTTCGGCGTTTCGGCGCTTTCGGCCGATGGCAGTGAGAGCATCATCACCTTCGGCGGGCTGCCGCCCGCGCCCTGACCCGTAAATATTACCGAACACGCTATACGAAAATTTACCTTCCGCTGTTACCGCGACAACGGGACCATAATTATCGGCCGACGTGGGGGTCGGGCGACAGCAATGGGTCGCGCCATGTCAATTCCCGAGGCTCCCCCAGCCTCACCTCCTTCGGACGAGAAGCGCCAGCCGCGTCAGTCGCGCCTCGTCAAGGCGGCGCTTGCCTGCACGCGACTCGGTCAATTCGATGTAACGATCCGCAACGTGTCCGAAACCGGTATCGGTGGGCAGGCGCCGGGCGCGCTGCATATCGGTGAACGAATCACGGTGTTCCTGCCCGGTCACGAACCGATGCTCGGCACGGTGCGCTGGGTTGCGGGCCATCGCTTTGGCATCCAGACGGACCGACCGGTCGAGGCCTCACGTCTGCGCGCGGCGCATGGCAGCGGGGCTGCCGTTCCCGACCATATCGCGGGGTTCGAAATCGTCCCGCCGCCGACAGCGCCGGCGCGGCGCCCGGGACTGGTGCTGGGGAGCGCGCAGCCGTCGCAGTTCGGGCGCAGCGTTTGGCAGGGCAAGCAGCAGTAGGGGCAGGGTTGATCTTCGGGATGGACCGAGCTGGCGCTGGCTGCGTCGCGGTATGACCGCCGCCCTCGCGAAGGCGGGGGCAGCTGTCGTCTACGCGGCGACGAGCGAATTTGGCCTGTCACGGCCCTGCCTTCGCGGGGGCGATGGCAAAATCGGCAAACCCAAGCCCCACAAGAAAACCGGCGCGGATTGCTCCGCGCCGGGTTCCCTCGGTTAACTCGTGGCGAGAAGCGAAGCGTCAGGCGACGCGGCGCACCTCATTGCCCTCGTCGTCGATGTCACGCAGGACATAACCGCGGCCCCAGACCGTCTCGATGTAATTTTCGCCTTCGCACGCCAGAGCGAGTTTTTTGCGCAGTTTGCAGATGAAGACGTCGATGATTTTGAGTTCGGGTTCATCCATGCCACCATAAAGGTGGTTCAGGAACATTTCCTTGGTCAGCGTCGTGCCCTTGCGGAGCGAAAGCAGCTCGAGCATCTGATATTCCTTGCCGGTCAGATGCACGCGGGTCGTATCGACCTCGACCGTCTTGGTATCCAGATTGACCGCCAGCTTGCCCGTCTTGATGACGCTCTGGCTGTGACCTTTCGACCGGCGGACGACCGCATGGATGCGGGCGACCAGCTCGTCACGGTGGAACGGCTTGGTGACATAATCGTCGGCACCGAAACCGAACGAGCGCACCTTGCTGTCCATTTCGGAAATGCCCGAGAGGATCAGCACCGGCGTCTGCACCTTGGCGGTGCGGAGCTTTTTGAGCACGTCATAGCCGTGCATGTCGGGCAGGTTCAGGTCGAGCAGAATGATGTCGTAATCATAGAGCTTGCCCAGATCCAAGCCTTCTTCACCGAGATCGGTGGTATAGACGTTGAAGCCTTCGGTCGTGAGCATCGTGTCGATCGCCTTGGCGGTCGTCGGCTCGTCCTCGATCAGCAATACGCGCATTGGGCACCCCTTGATTGTTTCCCACGATAGCCCTGCATTTTCGACCGCATGACCATCCTGCGATGCCACCGACCGACCCCTGTTGCGGACTGCCGGAACATTAACCACGAAACTAATGAAGGGAAAAGGTTAATTTTGATTTAACCCGCAGAACTCCGCGAGTCGCGGCCGATGCACGACCGCTTCAGCGTCTCGACCAGATGGTCGGCCAGCGCCCGCACTCGCGCCGGGCGCAACCGTGACGGCGGCGACAACAGGTGCAGATAGGCCTGCGGGATCGACCAGTCGTTAAGGATCCGAACGAGCGCCCCCGACGCCAGCGCCTCCTCTGCGATGAAGTCGGGCAGCACCGCAATACCGCCGCCCGCAATCAGCAGCGGGATCATGATGTCGCCATTGTTGGTGAACAGCGGCCCGGTCGGGATCACCGTCGCTTCCTCACCGTCGCGACGGAAGTGCAGCGGCAAAGAGCGCTCGCGGTGCCCGTAACCGATCAACCGATGCGATCCGAGATCGAGCGGATGGCGCGGCGTCCCGCGCTGTTCCAGATAAGCGGGGCTGGCGATCACCGATGCCGCAACCGGCGCGATCGTCCGCGCGAGCAGGCTCGAATCCTCCATGCTCGCGATGCGCAGGCCCAGGTCGATGCCCTCAGCAATCAGGTTGTGGCGCGCATCGCTCAGCATCACCTCGATCTCGACAGCGGGGTGCATCGCGAGAAACGCGGCAAGTGGCCCGCCGAGCACCTTGATCCCAAAGCTCATTGGCGCCGCCAGCCGGATCGGTCCGGCGAGATCGACGCGGTCGCCCCGCGCCGCCTCGGTCGCCGCGGTCGCCGCCGCCACCATCGCATGCGCCTCTCCGAGTAACCCGGCGCCAGCGGTCGAGACAGTAACGGTGCGCGAACTGCGATGGAGCAACGCAATGCCGAGCGATGTTTCAAGGCGCGTCACGGCCTTTGACACGCTCGCCTTTGACATCCCGAGGGACGCTGCAGCGGCGGTAAAGCTGCCGCTGTCGGCAACGGCGGCGAAACAGGCCCAGCCTTCATAATCGGGTAGCAACATCAAACCTTCCCGCTCTCACTCCGTTCGTGCTGAGCTTGTCGAAGCACCGTCCTTCTTCTTGCGACTGCCCGCAGACAGAAGAGCCGTTCGACAAGCTCAGGGCGAACGGATCGAACGACATAGATTGCCGTCAAAACGGAAACGATACATTTCCATCTACGCTATTTCAGAAACGATCCCAAACCCTATCTTGTCCTCAACACAGCAGCCCGCCGGGCATTCAGCAACGGCGCGACGGAAAGGACAAGGCAATGATCGACATTCGCAAATTCGACACGCTCGGCCACGCCGACCACGGCTGGCTCGACGCCCGCCACCATTTTTCCTTTGCCGATTACCATGACCGCGATCGCATGGGGTGGGGCGCGTTGCGCGTCTGGAACGACGACGCCATTGCGGCGCAGTCGGGTTTCCCCCCGCACCCCCACCGCGACATGGAAATCATCACCTATGTCCGCACCGGCGCGATCACCCACCGCGACAGCATGGGCAATCAGGGCCGTACCGCTGCGGGCGACGTCCAGGTGATGAGCGCCGGGACCGGCGTGACGCACAGCGAGTTCAACCTTGAGGACGAGGAAACAACATTGTTCCAGATCTGGATCATGCCTGACCGTGATGGTGGAAACCCCGGCTGGGGCGCACGCCAGTTTCCCAAGCATAACCGTTCGGGCCAGTTTGTGACGCTGGCAAGCGGGATCGAAAGCGACATCGACGCGCTGCCGATCCGCGCCAATGCTCGCGTCGCGGCGGCGACGGTGAATGCGGGGGAGAGCATCTCCTACGACCTCGAAGCTGGGCGCCATGCCTATCTGGTCGCCGCTAAAGGACGCGTTCGGGTCAACGGCACGGAAGCCGATCCGCGCGACGGCATCGCGTTGCGCGATGTCGGGATGATCACCGTCGAGGCCATCGACGACGCCGAACTGGTGCTCGTCGACAGTCTATGACGACGCCCACGGGCCGCCGTCTTGTCCCCTCCCTTGAGGCGGCGGTCCACCCTGGTGCCGCGAGTTCCCCCGGCTCGCGGCACCTCCCCATCGCTCCCAATCCAAACCAAAGGAGTCATCACATGTCCCATATTCTTCGCATCGACGCCTCGGCCCGCCACAGCGGTTCGACCACCCGTCAACTCGCCGACCAGCTCGTCACCCGCCTCGTCGAACAGGGCTATGGCAGCGCCGTCACCCGCCGCGACCTCGCGCTCACCCCGCCCGCGCTGCTGACCGAAAGCTGGGTCGGTGCCAATTTTACCGACGATGCCGACCGCAGTGACGACCAGCGCGCCGTGCTCGCCCATTCGGATGAGCTGATCGCCGAACTCGAGGCCGCCGACACGATTGTCATCGGGGTTCCGGTTTACAATTTCGCCATCCCCGCCGCGCTCAAGGCGTGGGTCGACCAGATCGCCCGCGCCCGCCGCACCTTCCGCTACACCGAAACCGGCCCCGAAGGGCTGCTCAAAGGCAAAAAGGCCTATCTGGTCGTCGCATCGGGCGGCGTGCCGGTCGGCAGCGACTATGATTTCGCCACCGGATACCTCCGCCACGTCCTCGGTTTCGTCGGGATCACCGATGTCACTGTGATCGAGGCGGGCCAGCAGATGATGGACGGTGAAGCGGTGACACGCGCGACCGCCGCCATTGATGAACTGAAGCAGGTCGCCTGACATGTCGAAGCGCCTTCTGCCGAGCCTGTTCCTTTCGCACGGTTCGCCGATGATGGCGCTCGAACCCAGCCCGGCGCGGGATTTCCTCGCCGGGCTGGGTAGCCTCTTCCCGCGCCCGCGCGCCATTCTGGTCGTGTCGGCGCATCATGACGCGGCGTATCAAGGCGGCCGCTCCGCGGTGACCGCTTCGCCTGCGCCGCCGACGATCCACGACTTCGGCGGCTTTCCGGACGAACTGTTCGCGATGCGCTACCCCGCGCCGGGCGATCCGGCGCTAGCGCACCGCATCGTCGGCCTGCTCGCCGACCATGGGGTCGCCGTGACCGCCGATCCCGACCGCGGGCTCGACCATGGCGCGTGGGTGCCGCTGTCGCTGATGTATCCGCAAGCCGACATTCCGGTCGTTCAGCTGTCGATCGCAGCGAACGCGCCACCCGAATGGCATTTCGCGCGCGGTCAGGCGCTGACGCCACTCCGCGATGACGGCGTGCTGATTATCGGGTCGGGCAGCATCACGCACAATTTGCGCGCGCTGTTTTCCGAGCGCCTCCCGATCGACGCCCCTGCGCCGACATGGGTCACCGGCTTCACCGACTGGATGGCCGATCGCATGGCGGCGGGCGCCGTCGACGATGTGCTGCATTGCGTCGAACGCGCGCCGCACGGTGCCGACAATCACCCGACCCCCGACCATATCCTGCCGCTGTTCGCCGCCATGGGCGCGGGCGGGAAGCAGTTCCATGCTGAGAGACTGCACCACAGTACCACTTATGGCTTGCTCGCGATGGACGTTTACGCTTTCGACTGAACGCCAGCCCGCCTATAGCGCGCCATGCTCCTTTCAGACCGTGTCCTGTTCCTCGATGGCGAGGCCCTCGTCATCGACAAGCCCGCTGGCCTCCCGGTCGACGCCCCGCGCGACGGCAGCATCAGCCTTGCGAATCATCTCGACCTGCTCAACTGCGGTGCACCGGCTCGACCGCGACACCTCGGGCTGCCTTCTGCTCGCGCGCAATCCCAAGGCGCATGGCCGCTTCACCCGCGCATTCGAGGACCGCGAGGTCGAAAAGCAATATCTGGCGATCGTCGACGGCGTACCCGACGCCGACAGCGGCACGATCAACCTGCCGCTGAACAAGGTGTCGAGCGCAGAGGATGGCTGGCGGATGGTCGGCGATCCGAAAGGCAAGCCGTCGATTTCGCATTGGGAAAAGCTGGCCGTGGTCGATGGCCGCAGCCTGCTGCGCTTTCGCCCCGAAACCGGCCGCACCCACCAGATCCGCGTCCACGCGCACGAAGGGCTGGGCTTCGCACTCGTCGGCGACCCCATCTATGGCCGTGGTGGGACGAAGACGCGCACGCTGCTCCACGCCGAACGGCTGGTCGTAAAACGTGACGTCAAGCCGTCAGTAATCGCCGAAGCGCCGTTCCCCGACGCCTTCGTCGCCTTGGGCTTTGCTGCGCCGGAGGGAGCGGAACCAACGCGTGGCTGAGATCTCCGAAAGCGCGATTTCGGAAAAGTTTCTCGCCGGGACGGGACCGGGCGGGCAGAATGTCAACAAGGTCGCGACCGCGTGCCAGCTGCGCGTCAATGTCTATGCGCTGGGGCTCGATCTCGAAACCTTCAAGCGCTTGAAAACACTCGCGGGCAGCCGGATGACGACCGACGGCGAGCTAATCATTCTGGCGCGCCGATATCGGACCCAGGAAGGCAACCGCGCCGATGCGCGCGAGCGGCTGTCGGCGCTGATCGACGCTGCGCTGGTGCGCCCCGAACGCCGGATCAAGACCAAGCCGAGCAAGGCCGCCAAAGCGCGCCGTGTCGACAGCAAGAAAGCGCGCAGCAGCGTCAAGGCCGGACGTGGACGGGTGCGCGGGTCCGACTGAAACGCTCACGATGACAAGTCTTTACCGTCTCGACGCTCCCGCCGCCGCGATCGCCGCGGCGTTTGCTGCCGAGGCGGGCGAAGACCCATGGACCGGCGATTATGTCGCCACCGGTCGGCCCGCGCCGGTGATCGTCAGCGACGGCCGCGGCGGCGCGCGCCGTTTCCTGCGCCCAAAGCTGTGGGGCGTGCCGCCCCCGCCGCGCGGCGACCGGCCGGTGACGCATGTCCGCAACCTGCAAAGCCCGTTCTGGATCGGGACGCTGCGCCACGCCGAACTGCGTTGCCTGATCCCCGCCACCGCCTTTGCCGAGTGGTCGGGACTGGAGGGTGCGCGCCGCCAGCGCTGGTTTTCGGTGCCGTCGCTGCCGATCTTTGCCTTTGCCGGCATTCACCGTCAGGGCGAGGACTGGCCCTGTTTTGCAATGCTCGCCACCGATCCCAACTGGCTGGTCGGCCAGTATCAGCCGCATGCGATGCCGGTGATCCTGCACCCCGACCAGCATGCCACCTGGCTGAGCGGTGAATGGCGCGACGCGCTAGCGCTTGCCGCCCCCTTTCCCGGCCAATTGATGACGGTCGCAGACACGCCGCCAATGTAGGCAAAATTCACCATGTCTCTTCACTTCGAGGTAACCACCGACGCGCTAGAAGCGTGGAAATGAACATATAGGACTGGGACCAAAGCAGTGCTGGGCAATCGCATCATCGAAACCAAACGACCCGCCGTCACCGGCCGCCGCGCCGAACGGGCACCCGTGAAAGGGCGCGCGCGCTATCGCGAGCCGGGGCTGAACCCCTTTGACGTTGAATTGTTCGACCTGTCGTCGACCGGCTTTCGCATGGTCACCTTTTTCCGCCCGCAGATCGGCAAGCATATCTGGGTCAATCTGCCCGGGTTGCAGCCGCTCGAAGCGGTCGTGCGCCGCGCCGACGGCAACAGCTATGGGTGCGAGTTCGTCGATCCATTGCATCCGTCGGTGGCGAAGCATTTGCAGGTGAAGCTGCGCTAATCGGTCGTATCAATCGGCCGTCATTGCGAGAAGCCGAAGGCGACGCGGCAATCCAGAGCAGCGCGAGTCCGCCTCCGGATTGCTTCGCTTCGCTCGCAATGACGACAGGGTTTAGCCCTCCGCTTTTTCCGACTTCTTCAAAATATGCTTCCACTCCTCAGGCGTCACGCGCCCGACTGAGAGCCGCGACTGGCGGATCAAATCCATGTCGGCGAGCTTCGGATCGGCCTTGATCGCCGCCAGCGTCACCGGATGCGTCAACGCTCGCACCGGTTCGACGCGCACCACGACCCACGGCGCGCCTTCGTCAGCGGTCGGGTCGGGGAACGCCGTTTCGGTGACGCGCATGATCCCGACGCATTCCTTCCCGATATTGCTGTGGTAAAACAACGCTTCGTCACCGATCTGCATCGCTTTCAGATTGAGCTTGGCAGTGTGGTTGCGCACCCCGTCCCAGATGCCGGTGCCTTCGCGCAACAGCTGCTCCCACGGATAGGCGTCGGGTTCGGATTTCATCAGCCAATATGATTTTGCCATGCCGCTCTCTTAGCAAGCATCGGCGGTTTGAAAAGAGCGAGCCTCTTTCCCTGCCCCGCCGACACCCCTACATGCGGGAACAGAGTCGCGGTCGCCCAAGCGCCGCCCCAAAATGGATGATGATATGACCGCCGCTGTTCCCACCATTTCGATGTCGCTTCCCGCCGACGAGTTCGCCCGCAATTTCGGCGCCTCGTTCGAACGCTTCGGCTTTGCGATGATCACCGATCATGGCATCGACCCGGCGCTGATCGACGATGCCTGGGACAAAGCGAAAGCCTTCTTCGCGCTGCCCGAAGACACCAAGCGCGCCTATCACATCCCCGGCGGCGGCGGCGCGCGCGGCTACACGCCGTTCGGGACCGAGATCGCCAAGGGCGCTAAGGAAGTCGACCTCAAGGAATTCTGGCACGTCGGCCGCGACCTGCCCGCCGGACACCGCCTCGCCGCGCAGCAGCCAAACAATGTCTGGCCCTCCGAGGTCGACGGATTTCGCGCCGTTTATGACAAATTGTTCGCCGAGTTCGACCGCGTCGGCGGGCAATTGCTGTCGGGCATCGCCCGCTACCTCGGCCTCGCGCCCGATTTCTTCGACGACACGGTGCTCGACGGCAACAGCGTGATGCGCCTGCTCCACTACCCCCCCGTCGAAGCGCCCGCAAAAGGCATCCGTGCCGAGGCACATGAGGATATCAACACGATCACGCTGCTGCTCGGCGCCGAAGAAGCAGGCCTCGAAATCCTCGACAAGGATGGCAGCTGGCTCCCGGTCAGCCCGCCGCCGGGTGCGATGGCGGTCAATGTCGGCGACATGCTCCAGCGGCTGACCAACAACAGGCTCCCCTCCACCACCCACCGCGTCCGCAACCCCGACGCGGGCCGGGCGAGCGTGGCGCGTTACTCGATGCCGTTCTTCCTGCACTTCCGTTCGGACTATCCGATCGAGACGCTCGAAAGCTGCATCGATGAGGCGCATCCGAACCTGTATCCGACGCCGATTACGGCGGATGCGTATCTGCAGGAACGTCTGCGCGAGATCGGGTTGAAGAAGTAGCCGATGTGAAACAGGAAAGACGGCGCTGGAATGCCAGCGCCGACCCCGGCATTCACTGCCCTTGGTAAAGTGACCGCGCGTATTGCAGCCTGCGAACACTTGATGCGTGAAACTCTCGGCGGTCTAGAGGTTGAAGCGGCAAAGCGGGCCGGGAATGCCGGTCCGGACCGATTCAAATCCTACACCGCGAAAATGCGCAAAGGGGACTTTGGTCAATTGTCCCACCGCCTCCGAACGAAGTTCAAACTTCCTGACGATCCTTGGCTCCAAATCTTAAAGGACGCCAAAGAAATGCAAAATGCAGTAGCGGATGATTTTTGGTCGCCAAATTATGCGCTTCTTCGATCTGAAACTGGAATTGAGATTATCGTTCGGCATTGCAATTTGCTCACGAGTCATTTCCAATATCTCGGCGAAGAACTGTTGCATGTGACAGGCTTGGGTTTGCAGGCTTCTCTTCAAACGATCGACGATCCTGGATTTATCGAAGATACGATTGTGGGTTTCGACGAGAAGCTGATGGCGGCCGACGTCGCCAGCGCGAATCTGCGACCGTGGGTTCACGCGATCAGCGCGGCCCTACCGCCCCTCCCAATAATCAAACACCGCCTGCTGCTGCTCGCGGATAAACCGCGCCGCCGCGGCGCCCTCCCACGGCCCGTCATAGCCGAGCAGCAGCGCAATACCGCCGACCCACCAACCCTGCCCCGGCAGCCGATCCGATTCCCGCACCACCAGCACCGCGAGATCGGGTTCGCCGTCGAGCGCGCACAGCCGGTCGACCTCGGCCAAGGTCTTGCACACGGCGCGCATCTTGGGTCGGGTGAAGCGAAACCCCAGGTCGCCGAGCAGTTCGGAGTAGCTGACCGCGCGGCCTTCGCGCGCGGCATCGGTCAGGATCGCGCGGATGCGCGGGGCGTCGCCGAGGGCGCTGGCGTCGGCGGCCAGCGCCGCACCGCCTAAACCTTGGTCTTTGGCGGCCATGGAATGAATCCGGAGGTTCGCGCGACATAGGCGGCATAGTCGGGCCGCGTCTTGTGCAGCCCTTTTTCGAGCAGCGCCTTGCCCGACCATTTGGTGAGGGTGAAGGTCAGGAACACCGGCCCGATCACGCTGGCCAGCGCGACCCACGGCCCGATGTCGGCGGCGATCAGCCACAGCCCCCACCATGTCAGTGCGTCGCCGAAATAATTGGGATGGCGCGTGTAGCGCCACAGCCCGGTGTCGAGCACCTGCCCCTGGTTCGCGGGATTCTTGCGAAACGCATCGAGCTGCGCATCCCCGATCGTCTCGAACGCGATGCCGATCAGCGCCGCAACGACGCCGATAGCGGCGAGGAGGCCGACGCCGCTCGCCGCCGCGCCGCCGCTCGCCCAGATGCCGATCTGCGCCGGCAGGCAGGTGACTAACAGCAACGGCGCTTGGGTCAGGAAAACGGTGAGCAACGCCGCCTTGGCCCAGCTCCACTTTTTTGTTTCGATCGTGCGCGACAGGATCTTGGTATAGCGCGGATCTTCGCCATGCTTGACCCAGCGCAGCCCCAGATGGATCGCCAGCCGCAGCCCCCACAGGCTGGTGAGGCCGAGCAGCAATTTGGCATGCAGCGCGTCCGATCCCGCCTGCCACGCCGCACCCCATGCCAGCAGCACCATGCCGAAAGCCCAGAAGGCATCGATGAACGACACGTCGCGGATCGCCACCGAGATCGCCCACAGAATCAGGGTCACCCCAAGCAATCCGGCGAAATTAAGTGCCAGCAGCAACAGCAGGTCGGTCATGCGCACATCTCCATCTCAGGTTCGTCGTCGCCGACAATATCATCGATCGAGCGCACCGCGCGGTCAGGAATTTTGGGGACGCAGGTGCGATACACCTCGAGCACCTTGAGCATATCGGCGCGAAAATCGCCGCTGGGCCAGATCAGCGGGCCGAGGCCGCCGGTCTTGGTGCCATAGTCCATGAATCCGACGACCATCGGCACCTTTGCCGCCAGCGCGATCTGATAAAAACCCGTGCGCCATTTCGTCGTCTTGCCGCGTGTCCCTTCGGGCGCGACGGTCAGCATGAATTCGGCGCGGCGCGCGAATTCGGCGACCATCTGCTCGACGACATTGCCGCCGCCGCGGCGATCGACCGGCACCCCGCCCATCTGCTTCATGAAGCCGCCGAGCGGCCAGCGGAACAGCGACAATTTGCCCATGAAATGTGCGCGCAGCCCCAGGTCGGCGGTGAGGCCGAGGAAATTGACGAAATCCCAGTTGCTGGTGTGCGGCGCCGCGATCAGGATGAAGCGCCGTGGTTCGGGCACCTGTCCCAATGCGCGCCAACCGCGCGCCCGATACATCGCCAGCAGCAATCGCCGCACCATCCGCGCCACCGGCCCCGGTGGAACATCGCTAATCGTCGTCACGCCGTCTCCTCTACCCGGCGCACGGCTTGCGCGAAAGATCGGGGCTTCGCAAGGGGGCGCGATGACGGGTTGCGGCCCGCGGCGCTTTCTGCTCCCTTCGTCGGCCGAACCAGAGAGGGAAATACGATGAAAATGCTGGCTGCGCTGCTGTTGTCCACGCTGACGGTGAGCACGCCCGCGCTCGCCGCCTACCCGGCACCGCGCCCCGACCAGCTGGCGTTTCGTGAAATCTACAAGGAACTGGTCGAAACCAACACGACGCTGTCATCGGGCAGTTGCACGCTGGCCGCCGAGCGCATGGCGGCGCGATTGAAAGCGGCAGGGATCCGGGACGCCCAGCTGACCCTGTTCGCGACCCCCGAAAAGCCGAAGGAGGGCGGCCTTGTCGCCGTCTATCCTGGCACCTCGAAGAGTGCAAAACCGATCCTGTTGATCGCGCATATCGACGTCGTCGAGGCGAAGCGCGAGGATTGGGAGCGCGACCCATTCGTGATGGTCGAGGAGAATGGCTATTTCTATGGCCGGGGCGCCGCCGACGACAAGGCTCAGGCGGCGGTGTGGGTCGACACGCTGATCCGCTTCCAGAAGGCGGGGTACAAGCCCAAACGCACCGTCAAGATGACGCTGAGCTGCGGCGAGGAAACCAATGGCGCGTTCAACGGCATCGAATGGCTGGCGGCGAACAAGCGCGACCTGATCGACGCCGAATTTGCGCTTAACGAGGGCGGCGGCGGCGACAGCGACGGGAAAGGCAAGGTGATCGGCCAGTCTGTGCAGGTCGGCGAAAAGACCTTCGCCAACTTCCGCCTCGAAACGCGCAACCCCGGCGGTCACAGCTCGGCGCCGGTCCCCGCCAACGCGATCTACCAGCTCGCGCGCGCGGTGACAAAGATCGAGGAGTATCGCTTTCCGCTCGAAATGACCGCCACGACGCGGCGCTTCTTTGCCGAGGCGGGCGCGGTGCGCGGCGATGCGACCGGCGCCGCGATGGTCGCGCTCGCCAAGAACAACGATGACAAGGATGCCGAGGCGATCGTCAACAAGGATCCGTTTCTGCACAGCAATTTGCGGACCACCTGCGTCGCGACCTTGCTCGACGGTGGCCACGCCGCCAACGCGCTGCCGCAGCGCGCCGGGACCAATATCAACTGCCGCATCTTTCCGGGGCACAGCATCGAATCGATCAAGGACGAGCTGGCGAAGGTGATCGGCGACCCCGGCGTCACCATCACCCAGCTGCCTCCCAAACGCCCCGCCCCGCCCGCACCACCGCTCGATCCCAAGATCATCGGGCCGATGGAAAAACTGGTCGCAAAATATTGGCCGGGGCCGAAGGTCATTCCGTCGATGGCGAATGGCTATACAGACGCGACCTTCCTGGGTGCGGTCGGCATCCCGACCTATGGCATCCCTGGCTTGTGGGGCGACCCGGACGGAAATGGCGTCCATGGCCTCAACGAACGGATGGAAGTGAAATCGGTTTATGTTGGGCGCGACTATATGTTCGATCTGGTGAAGGCCTATGCGGATTAGCCGTCGCTGAGCCGACCACTGGAACGAACTGGCAATGACCGCTGCGGACATCGATCTTCCCTGCCGCGAAGCGATGGGGAGGATCGGCCGGATGCCGCTCCTTATTTCAGACCGCCCCAATCGACGCCAACCGACGCCTCACCGGTCCGGCCCTGCCAACCGATGCACCGGCCCGAACTGCGCAACCGCTGCGCCGACGAACGGCAGCGCGACGAGCCATAGCCGCACCCCGGTCACACCTTCGGGGCTCGCAATGCTGATCGCCGCCGTGGCGCCGAGCCCCGCGCAGATGAGCAGCAGCCCGACGATCAGCCGCCAGTGCGGGACCGACCTGCCGCTGCCGCTCGCGCGCTCGTGGCGCGCAAAAGCCATGATCAGCGGAAAGAGCGTCACGATATAGAGGGCGAACCAGATCGGCCGGGTGAGCCACCACGCCGCGCTGCCCGGAGCGACGCCGAGGCCGATCCCGCCGAGCAGCCATGCCGCGATCATCACGAGCACAAACGCGGTGAGGTGCCACAGATAGATCGTCATGATCATTCCGTTGACGAGCACCACCGCGGTCCAGAGGCGTAAATTTTCGAGCATCCGCCGCCCCACTGGTTCCAGCGCAAGCGCGAAACCGCTTTGGGCAATGCCCAACGCAAGCAAGGCCAGCGTCGGCGGCATCGAATTGCTGAGCCCGCTCCCCGGCACGCCAATCATGGCGACCGGATAAGGTCCAAGGCCGACGAGGAGACCGAGCGCAAGCAGTCCGCCGAAGCCCCACGGCAGCGCCCTGCCCGGCGCCAGCCTCCCTTCGCTCCAGGCAAAGCCGAGCTGGTGGATCGCCAGCCAGACGAACGCGAAGTTGAGGAAATTTACGTGAGGGACATCGAAGCGTAGCGATACGACATCGATCGCGACTGCGGCCGCGACAAACATCCAGAAGGATGCGAACCCCCAGCGCTTCCAAGCCCTCCATGTCAGCGGCACCACCGCCGCGACCATCAGATACACCGCGAGGAACCACACCGGGATCAGCGCCAGTTGCGCCGCCATCGCAACCACGCCGCGCTCGATACCCAACATCGTGCCGAACAGGGCAACGATCGTCCAGATCAGGAACAGCGGTAGCACCGGGTTGATCAGCCGCTGCAGCCGTCCGCTGTACCAGCTGTCATAACTGCCGCCTTTTCGCAGCGTCGCCGCCCACGACATGCCGTTCGAAAACCCGCCAACAAGGAAGAACAGCGGCATCACCTGAAACCCCCAGGTCAGCCACTGCGTCCACGGCAAGATACCGAGCAGGTGCCCGCCCTCGACCGCGCCATCCTTCATATAGGGCGCAGCGACCAGCCAATGCCCGACGACGACCGCGAGGATCGACAGAGCGCGGAGGAAATCGACATAGCGATTTCGTTCCGGCGGTGCCTGCTCCGCCATCTCTTTGGCGCGCGACCAGACACTTTTGCGAACGGCGCCAGTGGTTTCGTTCAAAATGTCGTCCCTCTTGAGATTGTTCGCACAAGCTAGTGTCGCTCAACACTAACGCAAGCCTTTGCCTTGGCGCGCCAGCCTTGCTATCGCGCCGCGACCATGGCGACCACCACCGACGATCCCGACAATCCAGAACCCGTCCCCGGCATGACCGACACGCCGTTCGGCAGCGCGCTGTCCGAACGCTATCTGGTCTATGCGCTGTCGACAATCACCGCGCGCTCGCTGCCCGATCTGCGCGACGGCTTGAAGCCCGTCCACCGCCGCCTCTTGTGGGCGATGCGCGCGATGCGGCTCGATCCGTCGCAGGGTTACAAGAAATCGGCGCGCGTCGTCGGCGACGTCATCGGCAAATTCCACCCCCATGGCGACGTCGCGGTTTACGACGCGATGGTCCGCCTCGCGCAGGATTTCTCGCTGCGTTACCCGCTCGTCGACGGCCAAGGCAATTTCGGCAATATCGACGGCGATAATGCCGCCGCCTATCGCTACACCGAAGCGCGGCTGACACGCGTCGCGGTCGATCTGATGCAGGGTCTTGACGAAGGTACGGTCGATTTCAAACCGACCTATAATGGCGAGGATGAAGAACCTGAAATCATGCCGGGGCTGTTCCCCAACCTGCTCGCCAATGGCGCGAGCGGGATCGCGGTCGGCATGGCGACGAACATCCCGCCGCATAACGCCGCCGAGGTGATCGGCGCCGCGCTGCTGCTGATCGAGAACCCGCAGGCCGAGCTGTCCGAACTTCTCGAGCATGTCAAAGGCCCCGATTTCCCGACCGGCGGCATCGTCGTCGACAGCGCCGAGACGATCGCCCACGCCTATGCCACCGGCCGCGGCGGTTTCCGCGTCCGCGCGCGTTTTTCGATCGGCAAGGCCGACAGCGTGTGGGAAGACAGCGGGATTGAGAAGTTGCCCGGCGGCACTTGGCAGCTGGTGATCAGCGAGATTCCCTATGGGGTCGCCAAGGGCAAGCTGATCGAGCAGATCGCGCAGTTGATCGCTGACAAAAAACTGCCGATCCTCGAGGATGTGCGCGACGAAAGCGCCGAAGATCTGCGCATCGTCATCGAACCCAAGAGCCGCAACGTCGACCCCGAGATCCTGAAGGAAAGCCTGTACCGGCTGACCGACCTTGAGAGCCGCTTCGCGCTTAACCTCAACGTGCTCGACGCGACACGCACGCCGAAAGTGATGGGACTGCACCAGCTGCTCACCGAATGGCTGCAGCATCAGATCGTCGTGCTGGTCCGCCGCGCGCAGCACCGCATTGCCAAGATCGACGACCGGTTGGAGCTGGTTGCGGGTTACATCATCGCCTTCCTCAACCTCGACCGGATCATCGAGATCATCCGCACCGAGGATGAACCCAAGCCGGTAATGATCGCAGAATTCATCCTGACTGACCGGCAGGCCGAAGCGATATTGAACATGCGGCTGCGCAGCTTACGCAAGCTGGAGGAAATGGAGCTTAAGCGCGAGCAGGCGGACCTCACCGCCGAGCGCGAGGAGCTGGTCAAACTGGTCGAAAGCCCTCAGCGCCAGCGCACCAGGCTGCGCAAGGATCTGGAAAAGCTGCGCACGGTGTACGGCCTCGACACGTTGCTCGGCGCGCGACGCACGACAATATCCGAAGCCGCGCCGGCACGTGACATTCCGCTTGATGCGATGATCGAGAAGGAGCCGGTGACGGTGATCCTGTCGAAACGCGGCTGGATTCGAGCCCAGCGCGGCCATGTCGCCGCCGACCAGTGGGCCGAATTCAAGTTCAAGGAAGGCGACGAACTGCTGTTCGCCGCGCACGCCCAGACCACTGACAAGCTGCTGATCGCGGCGAGCGACGGGCGGTTCTTTACCATCGGCGCCGATAAGTTGCCCGGTGGTCGCGGGTTCGGCGAACCTCTGCGGCTTATGGTCGACATCGACCCCGAGGCACGGATCGCCGCGATGATTCCGGCGAGCGCCGACGGCCGACTGCTGCTCGCCTCGTCAAGCGGGCATGGGTTTATCGCGCAAATGGCAGAGGTGGTCGCTGAAACGCGCAAGGGCCGCAACGTCGTCAACCTCAAGACCGGCGCCCAGCTTGCTGTCGTGCGGCCGATCGCTGCCAGTGACGACAGTGTCGCGGTGGTCGGCGAAAATCGCAAGCTGGTCGTGTTTCCGATCAACGAAGTGCCGGTGATGGCACGTGGTCAGGGCGTCATGCTGCAACGCTATCGGGATGGCGGACTGTCCGACGCGGTCAGCTTCGCCTTCGCCGACGGGCTAAGCTGGGCGATGGGCGGCGATACGGGGCGGACGCGGACCGAGACCGACCTTGTCCCTTGGCGCGTCGCGCGCGGCGCTGCGGGGCGGATGCCACCGACCGGCTTCCCCCGGAACAATCGCTTCGGCTGACCGCATTTTCACTTTGCCGTAAATCGCTTCTTTACTCTCGGCCCCTTAGGTCATGGCCAATGGGGAAAGGTCGCACAAAACCCGCTGTTATGCCACTTGATCGAACCGGTGAAGACCGGCCCTTGCTGTTCGTCGGCTGGATCGACGCGCTCCCGGTGCCAGCGGCGCTGATCCGCCCGCTCGCGCGCGGCAATTTTCGCCTGCACGCCAGTAACGCGGCGTTCGACCGGCTGAGCCTGTCACCCGTCGGCGCCGACGCCCCGATACAGCTGTTGCGCGCGATCGAACGCGCGGCGCAATCACCCGCCGACACGCAAGAATTCAGCTGTCAGCTGGGGGATGGCGTCGCCGCGCGCGATCTGCGCGGATCGATAGGGCCGCTGCCAACCGAATCGGGCGACGAAAGCCTGTTCCTGTTGACGCTTATCGACCGCACCCAGGAAATGATGACCGAGCGCAATCTGCGCCGCGAGCTGGTGTCGGACAGCCTGACCGGGCTGCCCAACCGCGCCGGCTTCGAAGAAATGGTCGAACAGCGCGGCGTCACCGACGGCATCGGCGCTGATCATGCCGTCCTGCTTCTCGACCTCGCGCGCTTCAGCCGCATCAACGAACATATCGGCCCGATGGCGGGCGACGAACTGATCATCACCGTCGCACGGCGGCTGAAATCGAGCCTGCGCAGCGGCGACATCTTGGCGCGCACCGGCGGCGACGAATTTGCGATTTCGACCCGCGTTGCAGGCGGGCGCGCCGATGTGCGCGAAATGGCACGTCGCATCCGCGGCTGTTTTGACCATCCGTTCCGCATCGGCGAGCTCAAGGTCAGCGTCGATTGCGCGCTTGGCTGTGCAATCCAGCCTGCGACCGAAGCCGATGTCGCCGACCAGATCCGCCATGCCCAGATCGCGCTGAAGCGCGCCAAGCAGACCGACCGCATCGAAATTTACGAACCCGAATCCGCGATGTTGTCGGACAATCGCTTCGGGCTCGAAACCGAACTGCGCAACGCGATTGAGGAAGACCGGCTTCACCTCGCGTTCCAGCCCCTGATCGAGCTGGCGACCGGCAAGGTCGCCGGGTTCGAAGCGCTCGCGCGCTGGGACAAGCAGGATGGGCATTCGATTTCGCCCAGCGAATTCATCCCGATTGCTGAGGATTCGGGCCTGATCGTGCCGCTCGGCCAGTGGGCGATCGGCAAGGCCGCGGCGGTGCTCGCCGATTGGGACAAGGCGAACGACGGCAAGACGGTCGATTGCTATGTCTCGGTCAATGTGTCGGCGATCCAGCTGCTACGCGACGATGTGGCGGCGGTGGTGCGAGGCGCGCTCGCAAAGCACAAGATCGGCGGCGAGCGATTGATGATCGAACTTACCGAAAGCGCGATTATCGGCGATCCCGACCTTGCCTTGTCGGTACTCAGCGAGTTGAAGGCGCTCGACGCGCGCGTCGCGATGGACGATTTCGGCACCGGCTATTCGAACCTCGCCTATCTGCAGCGCCTGCCGCTCGACGTGCTCAAGATAGATCGCAGCTTTGTCGAACATATGGTCGACGACCGCGACAAGGTCGCGATCGTCCGCACGATCCAGAGCCTCGCCGAAGTGCTGGGAATGAAAACCACCGCTGAAGGGGTCGAGACCGCCGACCAGGCGCGGCTGCTGTCGGCGCTCGGCTGCGATTTCGGGCAGGGCTATTTGTTTGCACGGCCGCTGGAAGGCGCTGCGGCGCTCGATTTCTGGCGTCAGTCGCTGGTGCGCCCGATCTTCTGATCGACCAGTTCGGCGACACGGTCGGCGTCGGGGAAATCCTCGGCGACCCACGCCGCCTCGACGTCCTTCAGGATGCGCGCAACCTCTGGCCCGACCGCGATCCCGCGCGCGACGATGTCGCCGCCTTTGACCGGCAGTTGCGGCACCTCCCATCCCGCCAGGTCGCGCACCGCAGCGGCCTTGCCCGCGATCAGATGCACGTCGCGCGCCGTATCGACCCCGATCGCATGCGCAAGCTGCCGGATCGGCCGCGCCACATCGTCGCGATGCCCTGCCACGGCCGCCAGATATTTGCGCTGCCGCGTCGATAACCGCAGGCGGCTGGCCACCTGTTCGGCGCGCGCGGGATCGGCAGGAAGCAGCGCCGCAAGACGGCGGTACGCCGCAGCCGCCACCCCCGCCGCCTGCTCATTCGCGAGCAGTCGGTCGAGCGTCACGGAACAACCCGGATCGAGTTCGGGCAGCATCACCGCAAAGATGCCGTCCGCTGCCATCTGGGCGACGATCGCGCGCGGATCGGGCAGTGCCAAAATCTTCGTCAGCTCGTCGGCGATCCGCTCGCGCGACAGGCTTTTGAGCGACTGGCGCGCCGCAATCACCGCCGCATGGCTGACCGCGTCGAGCGCGCCGCGCCCGAAGCGCGCCGCGAAGCGGTAGAAGCGCAGGATGCGCAGATGATCCTCGGCAATCCGCGTCGCCGCATCACCAATAAAGCGCACACAGCCCGCGTTGAGATCATCGATCCCGCCGAAAAAATCGTCGACCGCGCCCGTTTCGGGATCGGCGTAGAGTGCGTTGATCGTGAAATCTCGCCGCGCCGCATCGTCGCGCCAATCGCTGGCAAAGGCGACCATCGCGCGGCGCCCGTCAGTTTCGAGATCATGGCGGAGCGTCGTAATCTCATGATGGTCGCCGCTGGCGATGGCAGTGACGGTGCCGTGCGCGATGCCGGTCGGGATCACCTTGATGTCTGCTGCCTCCAGTCGCCGCGTCACCTCCTGCGGCACGAGCGTCGTCGCGAGATCGATGTCAGTGGCGGCGAGGCCCAGCAACGTGTCGCGCACGGCGCCGCCCACGATCTTGACCGCTCCGCCGTCAGCGTTGAGCGCTGCAGAGATGCGGTGCAGCCCGGGCCGCACGCGCCATTCGGCGTCGGGCAATGCCGTCACCGGTGCCAGCCCGTCGGCATCCGCCGCGCCAGATTGATGATGATCCCCGCCGTCACGCCCCAGATCCGCCGTCCCTGCCAGTCCATGTCATAATAATGCCGGTCCTGACCCTGCCAATGCGCCTGCTGGCGCGCATAATTGGCGGGATCAAACAGGATGTCGAGCGGCACCTCGAACCAGTCCTCGACCTCGTCGGGATTGGGATCGAGCGGCAGATCCGGCGGGATGACGCCGAGCACCGGGGTGATGATATAACCGCTGCCCGACCGATAGGGTTCGCTCACCCCCGCCACCGTCACGTCGCGCGGGCTGAGCCCGATCTCCTCCTCGGCCTCGCGCAGCGCGGCGTCGATCGCGTCGCGGTCGTCGGGGTCGATCTTTCCGCCCGGAAAGGCCACCTGCCCCGCGTGGCTGCGCAACCATTGCGGGCGCTGGGTCAGGATGACGCCGGGGTCGGGACGGTCGGTAAAGGCGATCAGCACCGCGGCATCGCGCAAGGTCGGGGTGCCGAGATACGCCTCATCCTCCCCCGCATCGGGCAGCAGATTGTCGAGCGCGGCGCGCAATTTTACCGACAGCATCAGCGATCCACCAATGGAAATCGCGCGCCGTTCGACCAGATCGCGGGGGAATCGCTACCGTCAGCAAGCGCCATTTCGACGATCTCATAATAGAGCGCGCGATCGACCCGCGCCTCTAACCCATTGCCGATTGTACCGCGAACGTGCAGCCGCGGGTCGGGACTGTCGGCGTCGCTGCCAAAGCTCAGCGGATGGTCGGCGCCCGCCATGACCAGATCGTCGGTATCGAGTCGAAAGACGAGCCGGCGCGCGGTGCCTTCGCTGTCGGTCTTCATCTCGACGGCGCGGAAAGGGGTATCCTCGACCGCGATGCTCAGCTTCTCGGCGGGGGTGACGAGGACGTGGCTGCCATCAGCCTCGCGGCGCAGGATGGTCGAGAACAGCTTGACCATTGCGGGCCGGTTGATCCGCCCGCCCTCATGATACCAGCTGCCATCGGCGCGGATTTCCATAAAGCTGTCGCCGCTGCGCTCCGGATGCCATTGGTCGACCGGCGGCAGCTTGCGCGCCGCGAGCAGTTCGGCGGCTTCAGTGAGCGAGAGTTGCGCGAAGTCCTTGGGGAGTGAGGGCGCGGGCGTTACCATGGGACCGACATAGGGGGCGCGGCGGTGGGTGCAACCCCATCACGTCGCCCCCCGCGAAGACGGGGCTACGGGTAACCCGAACCAGCTTCGCCGCGTGAACCGGCGGCGGCCCCGCTTTCGCGGGAGCGACGGCGTTATCTCGGCCCGATCATCCCCGCCTCGGTCGGCAGGTCATGCCCGTTGATCGCGCGCGCCAGCAGCCGCTGCCGCTCAAACGGGCCCGGCAGATCCCACGCCGCGGTCGCGTCGGCATCGAAATGGAAAAAGCGCCCATAATATTCCGGGTCACCAATCATCATCAGCGCGCCGTCGGCCTCGCTTTCCGCCGCCGCCAGCATATGCGCCATCAGCACCCGGCCATGCCCGCCGCGCTGGAGGTCGGGGCGCACCGCGACCGGTCCGACCATCAACAGCGGCGTCGCGGTACCGCTGGCGTCGCGATGCGCGACCGGCCAGCACTGGATCGTGCCGATCAACACGCCATCGTCGACCAGGGCAAAGCTCAGCGCCGCAACCGCCTCCGCGCCAACGCGGATGCGGTACGCGGTTCGTCCAAAGCGATCGGCCCCGAAAGCGGCGTCGAGGAGATCCTCGACCGCCTGCGGTTCGATGTCCGACAATGGAAGTAACTCGACCAACGCGCGCCCTTTCGCTAATGCGGCGGCGCTTTAGGGTCCGAGGCCGACATTGCAAAGCCGAATGTCGCCGCGGCAGAAACAGGATTTCTTGTGACCGATACATTGTGGCTGGAGGTGGACGGGCTGATCGCCCAGGTGCTGACCGGCATTTATTCCGAAGAAACGCACCTGCCGCAACCGCTGCGCATCGGGGTTCGCGCGCGGCTGACCATGGCCGATCACTATGATCCCATGACGCCATTGAGCGCATCCAAAAATTACATGCACCTGAAATTCGCGGCGACCGAGGGCATTCCCAAGGATGTCCATTTCGTGCTGATCGAAAGTGTCGCCGACCATATTATCGACACGCTATTCCTGCAGGATGACAAGGTCGAGGAGGTCGAGGTGAAGATCATCAAGCTCGCGATCGCCGAGGACGGCGAAGCGATCGGCATCACGATGCGGCGGGCGCGCAAGTGACGCAGAAGCTCGCTCTCGTCACGGGCGGGCTCCACCGCGTCGGCGCCGCGATTTCGGCGCGGCTGGCGCGCGAAGGCTATATGTTGGCGATCCACAAGCGCAGTCCGGGCGATGCCGACGCGGTGCTCGCCGATGCGCTGGCCGAAACGGGCGCGCTCAGCCACCGCTTCGCCGCCGACTTGAGCGATCCCGTCGCAGTCGATGGCTTGATCCCGGCGGTCATCGCAAAATTCGGTCGCGCCCCCGACTTGCTCGTCAACAACGCCGCACTTTTCGCTGAGGGGGAGTGGGCCGACCTGTCTGCAACGGTGCTCGCCCAGATGATGCAGGTAAACCATCATGCGCCGGTAATGCTGGCGAAAGCGCTCGTCGCCGCAAGCGACGGCGCGCGTCCCGCGATCGTCAATATCGTCGATCAACGCGTCGCCCATCCAGTGCCCGATCAGCTCGCCTATAGCCTGTCGAAATCGGCGCTGTGGCAGGCGACGCAAACGCTTGCGGTCGCCTTTGGCAGCCGCGCGCGGGTCAACGCCGTCGCTCCGGGGCTGACGCTGGCAACCGACAATTATTCGCCAGCTCAGGTCGAGCGGCTCGCGGGGCGTATGCTCCTGGGGACGCTGCCAACTCCGGTACAGATCGGCGACGCCGTCGTCTATCTCGCGCGCGCCGAAGCGGTGACCGGGCAGACGATTTTCGTCGACAGCGGCGCGCATCTGGCGCCGATGGGCAGGGATTTCGTGGTGCTGGAGCGCAATTGAAATATAATCCTCCCTGTCGCGCAGCGATGGGGAGGTGGCAGCGCGAAGCGCTGATTGAGGGCCTTTGGCGCTGCCGCCGCCGCCCCTCCACCACGCGATTTGCCAGTGATCCCTCTCGCCATCTCTACGCCACAAGGTGGATCAATAGCGTCAACAAATATGCACCGCCTTGGTCACCAGATACCCATCCAGTCCTTCCGGCCCGCTCTCGCTTCCGAAGCCCGATTCCTTGATCCCGCCGAACGGCGTGTCGAGGGTCGAGATGACAAAGTTGTTTATCCCGACCATCCCGCTTTCGATACCATCGGCGATCCGGTTGATGCGGCGACCATTCTCGGTGAAAGCGAAGGCGGCGAGGCCGTAGGGTAGCCGGTTGGCCTGCTCCAACGCCTCATCCTCGGTCCCGAACGGGCGGATCAGCGCCATGGGTCCGAATGGCTCATGGTTCATCGCATCGGCATCCAGCGGGACGTCCGCGATTGCCGTCGGCAGAAAGAAATAGCCGTCACCCGTCGCCGCGCCCCCCGCGATAACGCGCGCGCCTTTAGCGGTTGCGTCGGCGATCAACGCCTCAAGCGCTGGCGCGCGACGCGCGTTGGCGAGCGGTCCCATCTGGGTATCGGCGTCGAGCCCGCTGCCGATCTTGACCTTCGCGGTCCGTTCGGCAAAGCCCTCGACGAACGCGTCGTAAATCCCCTGCTGAACATAAAAGCGCGTTGGCGAGATGCACACCTGCCCGGCGTTGCGGAATTTCTGCCAGACCACCTTGTCGAGCGTGGCTTCGAGGTCGCAATCGTCGAAAATCAGCACGGGGGCATGACCGCCTAATTCCATCGTGATCCGCTGGACGCGGTCGGCGGCCAGTTTCATCAGATGTTTGCCGACCGCGGTCGATCCGGTGAAGCTGACCTTGCGGATCACCGGACTGGCGAGAAGATGGCGGCTGATCATGTCCGGGTCACCATAAACGAGCTGGACGACGTCACCAGGGATGCCGGCGTCGGCGATGCAGCGCATGACTGCGCTGGTGCAGCCCGGGGTTTCCTCGGGCGCCTTGGCGATGACGACGCAGCCCGCGGCGAGTGCCGGGGCGATCTTTTTGACCATCAGGTTGACCGGGAAGTTCCAGGGGCTGAACCCCGCAACCGGACCGACCGGCTGGCGCAGCACCATCGTTCGCTGGCCAGCAGGCCGCTGAAGCACACGCCCCTCGATGCGCTTGCCCTGCTCGGCAAAATAATCGAACAGCCCCGCCGCCGACAGCACTTCGCCGCGGGCTTCGGCGATCGGCTTGCCCTGTTCGAGCGTCAGCAGCGTCGCGATATGTTCGATGCGTTCGCGGATGAGGGCTGCCGCCTTGTGCATCAACGCCCCGCGTTCGTCGAAGCTCTTGGCGCGCCACACTGGCCAGCCCCGCTCCGCCGCAGCGAGCGCCTCGTCGAGGTCGGCAGCGGTCGCGATCGGCAGTTCGCCAATCGTGCCCGCGGTCGCAGGGTTATAGACGGGCCGCCCTTCTCGCCCCTCGCCGCTCCGCCAGGCGCCGTTGATGAAGAGCTGGAGGTCGGCGTCGTAGGTGGCGGTCATTGAAGGACTTTCATTCTGGAGCGTCGTCATTGCGAGCGAAGCGAGGCAATCCAAGGCGGCTTACACCCACACTGAATTGCCGCGTCGCTTGGCTCCTCGCAATGGCGATGATGATATAGTCGCCCTCAGCGATAGTTAAAGCTGATGCTGATCCGCTCGCCCTTACCACTGTGCGGCATCACTTCGTGGCGCAGCCAGCTTTCCCACAGGAACACCCGCCCTGCAGCGGGCTCGGCATAGACGAAAGGCAGCAGATGCTCGGGCGCATCGTCGCTGCGGCCGGGCGCCGCCATCAGCATCGCGAGGCGCGGATCTTCGAGTTTCAGCGCACCCGATCCTGGCGGGACCGCGACGTAGAACGTCCCCGACACGATGCTGTGGGGGTGGATATGACCGCTGTGGGTGCCGCCCGGTTTCAGGACATTGACCCACAGGCTGTCGAGCTTGAGCGGCTTGGCGAGGTCGAAATGCGCCGCCTTGGCAAACGCCTTCACTTCCTTGTCCAACAGGCGCTTGAGGTCATGGAACGCTGGATCACGCTCGGGCAGATCGTTCAGGCTCGCATAGCTGGTATAGCCCGCATAGCCATGATCCCGGCTCCACGCGCGCCCCGCGCCATCTTCCTTGGCAAACATCCGGCCGCTGCCCTCCAGTTCGGCGAGCAAGTCGGGGGTGCCGATGTCGGCTTCGTAGAAAGTTGTGGCGAACAGCGAACGAACGGGCATGATGGCCGCAAAGCACAGCCAATGTGGACAAGCAAGGGGAGTCGAGGATGGCCGAGTTCGAATTGATCGCCGACGGATTGCGCTTTCCCGAAGCCCCGGTGGTGATGGACGACGGCAGCGTCATCGTCGTCGAGATCGAGGCGGGGCGGATCACGCGCTGCTGGCCTGGCGGGAAAAAGCAGGTCATTGCGACCCCCGGCGGCGGCCCCAACGGCCTCGCGATCGGCCCCGACGGCAAGCTTTACTGCTGCAACAACGGCGGCTTCAACTATGTCGAATCGGATGGCTACCTCGCCCCGCACGGCATCGCTGAGGATTATTCGGGCGGCCGCATCGAACGGATTGACATCGACACTGGCGCGATCGAGACCCTCTATAAATCGGGCGATCAAGGCGTCGTGCTGCGCGGCCCCAACGACATTGTGTTCGACGGCCATGGCGGCTTCTGGTTCACCGATCATGGCAAGGTCGACTATGCCAAACGCTGCCACGACATTGTCGGCATTTTTTACGCCAAGGCAGACGGCAGCCTGATCGAGGAAGTGATCTTCCCGTCAAACAACCCCAATGGCGTCGGCCTGTCACCCGATGGCGACGCGCTTTATGCCGCCGAGACGTACACGTGCCGCCTGATGAAGTTCAACATCATCGCCCCTGGCAAGGTCGCGCCTGACGCTGGCCCCGGCGGCCCCGGCATCCCGCTATATCGCCCCGCGGGCTATAAATTCTTCGACAGTCTGGCGGTAGAGGCGTCGGGCAATATCTGCGTTGCAACGATCGGCGAGTGCGGGATCAGTGTCGTTTCGCCGCAGGGAGAGCTGGTCGAATTCGTCGCCACCGACGATATCTTTACCACAAACATTGCGTTCGGCGGCTCCGACCGGCAGGACGCATATCTGACCCTGTCGGGTACCGGGCGTCTGGTAAAGACCCGCTGGGCCCGGCCTGGACTGCAATTACAATATTAAGGGGCACAGATGCACCGTGAAACCCACGCCGCAAGCCGCATTGGTTGGCTGCGCGCCGCGATCCTCGGCGCCAACGACGGGATCGTGTCGACCGCCAGCCTGATCGCCGGGGTCGCCGCTGCGGGCGCATCGGGCTCGGCGATTCTCGTGACCGGCACCGCGGGGCTGGTCGCGGGCGCCATGTCGATGGCGGCGGGCGAATATGTGTCGGTTAGCTCGCAGGGCGACGCCGAAAAAGCCGATATCGCCAAGGAAACCCTCGAACTCGCGACCGATCCCGAATTCGAGCTCGAAGAACTGACCCAAATCTACCAGCAGCGCGGGCTCGACCGTCCACTCGCCGAGCAGGTCGCCACGCAGCTCACCGCGCACAACGCGCTCGATAGCCATTTGCGCGACGAGCTTGGCCTGACCAGTGAACTGGCGGCGCGCCCGATCCAGGCGGCAGCGGCTTCGGCGGGGAGTTTCACTGTCGGCGCGGCGCTTCCTTTGGCGATCGTGCTGCTCGTGGACGGCCCGTCGCTGCCATGGATCGTTTCGGCGGCCTCGCTGATTTTTCTCGCCGTTCTCGGCGCACTCGGCGCGTGGGTGGGGAAAGCGCCGATCGCGCGCGCCGTCCTGCGCGTGGGGTTCTGGGGCGCCGTCGCCATGGGAGTGACGATGGCGATCGGATCGCTGTTCGGGACCGCAGTCGGCTGACGAGCGCGTCTTGCGCGATTGTCAGCGCGGGCTGCATCTGTATGACTGTCCGCCACTCCGCGAAAGCGGCACGACAATCGGAGGGGTCCGCAATGAACTTGAAGCGCTGGGCGATCGACATCGATCGCGACGATATCACGCAAGCCCAGCTGGTCGCCGACCCTGATACGCCGCTCGCATCGGGACAGGTTCGCGTCCATGTCGACAGCTATGCGATGACCGCAAACAACATCACCTATGCGGTGTTCGGCAAACCCGCAGGGTTGTTCGGAAACGACCAGGGCTACTGGGATTTCTTCGCCGAACGCGGCGCGCCCGGCCGCCTGCCCGTCTGGGGTTTCGCCACCGTCACCGAAAGCGCCGCCGAGGGCGTGGCGATCGGCGACCGCTTCTACGGCTATTATCCGATGGCGAGCGAAGCCGTACTGACCGTCGGCAAAGCCGGGGCGGGCGGCTTCACCGACGTCAACCCGCGCCGCATCACCTTGCCTGCGATCTACAACCAGTATCAGCGGATCGAGGCGCTGGCCGACTATCGCGCCGCTGACCATGATTATTGGCCGGTGTTCCGCCCGCTGTTCCTGACCGGTTGGCTGATCGCCGACCAGTTCGAGGATGAAGGCGACTATGGTGTCCAGCAGATCTTGATCGCGAGCGCGTCGAGCAAGACCGCGATCGGGCTTGGCTTCGCGCTCAAACAGCGCGCCGATCGCCCCGAAACGATCGGGCTGACCAGCGCCGCCAATGTCGAGGCGCTCGCCGCGCAGGGTATTTACGATCGGGTGATCAGCTACGACCAGATCATGACGCTCAATGCGGCCACGCCCGCGGCGCTGGTCGATATGGCGGGCAATGGCGCAGTGACGCGCGTCGTCCACAGCCATTTCGGCAATCAGCTGCTGGCGTCGATCATCGTCGGCAAGTCGCACTGGGACGCGCAGGCCGACGTTGAGGGTTTGCCAGGCCCCGACCGCCAGGGGTTTTTCGCCCCCGGACGTAGCCAGAAACGTATCGCCGACTGGGGCGGTGCGGTGTTCGGCCAAAAGATCGCCGCAGCCTGGCTCGCCTTCATGGATATTGCTCCGCGGCTGGCATCGGTCGATAAGCGCAGCGGCGGCGACGCGGCGCTCACCGCCTATCGGGAAATGCTCTCGGGACAGACCGACCCCGGAACGGGGATCGTCGTCGTCCCATGAGGGTCGTGAGCGAGCATCCTCGTCAGTCCGCGCCGGAAAGGATAGAACCATGCTCCGTACCCTGATTGTCGCCACGACCATCGCGCTTTCGCTCCCGGCCGCCGCCGCCGAAACGCCCAAGACCGTGCCCGCGCGCAAGGCCGACCTCGCCGACCGCGTCGCCGGCACGTACAAGGGCGCGGTCATTTCCGACGCGCGCGGATCGTCGCGCGACAATGTCACGATCACCGTCACCCGCGTCGGCGCTAACAAGGTCGAGGTCAAATCCGGCTATGCGCGCATCCCGTCGGTCACCATCCCGCTCGAAAAGGCGATGGACGCCATCCTCGCGGCCAACGGCCCCTATGTCTTTCTGCTCGACACGGTGAGGTCGCCCGATCGGCTCGATCTCACCATCGATGACGCCAGCTGGTCGGGCACGCGCGTCGCCAGCCCCGCCCCGAAATAAGGTTGGCCCTTTTTCCATGACCTGCAGCACCGTGATTTTCGATTTCGGCGGGGTAATCACCTCGTCGCCGTTCGAGGCGTTCAACCAGCTGGAGGACGAACGCGGACTGCCGCACGATTTCGTCCGCCGCGTCAACGCTGCCGATCCCGACAACAATGCTTGGGCGAAGTTCGAGCGCGCCGAAATCGACGCCGCCGCCTTCGACACATTGTTCGCCAATGAGGCGCGCGCGCTGGGGCATGCGCTGGAGGGCGAAGCGGTGCTCGCGGTGCTGGCGGGTGCGGTGCGCCCGGCGATGGTCGCGGCGCTCGACACGCTCAAGGCGGAGGGCTTTGCGATTGGCTGCATCACCAACAATGTGCCCAGCGGACACGGCGCGGGCATGGCGCGCAGCTTCGCGAAAGCCGAAGAGGTCGCCGCGATCATGGCGCGCTTCGACCATGTCATCGAATCGAGCAAGGTCGGGGTCCGCAAGCCCGATCCACGGATTTACGAAATGATGTGCGAAGCCCTCGGCGTTGCACCCGCCGCCTGTATCTATCTCGACGACCTCGGCATCAACTGCAAACCCGCCGCGCAGCTGGGCATGCACGCGATCAAGGTGACCAGCGGCGAGCAGGCGCTGGCCGACCTGTCGGCTGCGCTGGGGATGCCATTACCCTGACAACGCGCCTTGCGCTCGCGACCCGAGTGACCGTTTGGGCTGGAGAACGGACTTTTTCTATGTCGTCATCCCGGCGAAGACCGGGATGACGAGGTTGTTGATGGCCGCTTCGAGTCGTTCGCCCCCGCCCTGCTCAGTTGCTCACATCGGCAAGGTTAAGCAGCGCCGCGCGCGCAAAAATCTGCGTTAGCACCGGTTCAGTATCGGCGACGCGCATTGCGACCTGAAACTCGACCGGCGCCAGCGCGGGCATGCCCCCGATTTCCACGAGCGCGTCGCTTTCCACCTCGGCGCGCACCATCGGCTGCGGGAAAATGCCGATTCCCCCGCCCGCCTTGGCAATGTCGATCATCGTTCGCGCATTGTTGCACAGGTTGAGCGATTTTTGCGCGATCCGCGACGCCGCGATCGCCTCGCGCATCCGGCCGTGGATCGGCGAGTGGCTGGCGAGCGACCAGACGGGCAGACCGGTGTCGCCGCCCGCAAACGCTGACGCGACCGCCGGACTTGCGAGCCACACCAGTTCCACTTCACCGATCGGGCTGGTCTTGAGCGCCGGATGCGCGATCGGTCCGGCGGCAAATGCGATGTCGGTGCGCCCGGTCAACAGCTGCTGGATCAGGTTTGCGGTCAGATCGATTTCGATCTCGAGCCCGACGTTGGGCATGTCGGTCTTCAGGCCTGCGACGAAGGCGGGCAAACAGCTCGCCGCCGCGATCTCGCCCGCGCCGATCCGCACCACCCCGCTCGCCTCGCCATAACCGCCGCTGCGGAGCAGCGCATATTGCATGTCGCGCAGCAACGGATCGCAATCGCGCACCAGCTTGCGCCCCGCGGCGGTGAGCGACATCGTGCGGCCGTCGCGCCGGAACAGCGACGTCCCCAGGCGCTGCTCCAGCTCGCGCATCCGCGCCGACACCGTCGGCTGGGTGGTATTGAGTCGCTCGGCGGCCGCCGAAAACGTGCCGAGCCGGTCGATCCAGAGCAGGGTTTCGAGGTGATAGAGCGCGACACGATTGATCGACATCGTCTATGTATAAACACAAATTAGAACAATTAGAATTGATGAATTAAATGCGCCAAGGTCGGCACGCCATCACAGTCAGGAGAGCCATCCCATGGGAAAGAAGCAATATCCCACCGCCGCCGCCGCGCTGGAAGGTCTGCTCTTTGACGGCATGCAGATTTGCGCCGGCGGGTTCGGCCTGTGCGGCATTCCCGAGCGGCTGATCGATGCAATCCGCGATGCTGGAACGAAAGACCTCACCATCGCCAGCAACAACGCCGGGATCGACGGCGAAGGGCTTGGCAAGCTGCTGCGCACGCGGCAGGTCAAAAAGATGATCTCGTCCTATGTCGGCGAGAACAAGGAGTTCGAGCGACAATATCTGGCGGGCGAGCTCGAGGTCGAATTCTGTCCGCAGGGCACGCTCGCCGAACGCTGCCGCGCCGGCGGTGCGGGCATCCCCGGCTTTTATACCAAGACCGGCGTCGGCACCGCGGTGGCCGAGGGCAAGGAAGTCAAGAATTTTGACGGCCAGGATTATATCCTGGAGCGCGGCATCTTTGCCGACCTGGCGATCATCAAGGGCTGGAAAGCCGATGAGAGCGGTAACCTCATCTTCCGTAAGACCGCGCGCAACTTCAACGCGCCGATGGCGACCGCGGCGAAGATCTGCGTCGCCGAGGTCGAGGAAATCGTCCCCGTCGGCAGCCTCGACCCCGACGTCATCCACCTGCCCGGCATCTATGTGAAGCGCATGATCATCGGCGCACCCTATGACAAGAAAATCGAATTCCGCACGGTGCGTCCGCGCGAGGCGGCGTGATGCGCGCGCTTCCGTTCGTCGCTTCGTTGCTACTTGCGGGCTGCGCGACCGCTCCTGCTGATATCACAACGGCTCCGCCACCGCCGTCCGCCGCGATCCCGGCCGAAGCCGCCAAGCCGCCCGTGGCGCTGCAGTATCTCTATGGTTCGACCGAAGCTGCCGTCGCGGTGCGCGCGACCAATGCCCGCATCGCCGCCTATGGGCTTGAACGGATGAAGCAGCGCCCTCAGGATAGCGTCGTGCTCGCCGCCAGTGCGACGATGGCCGCGCCGACCTTCGAACCGTGCGGCAACAAGCCGTTCGCCGCGGTGTTCGACGCCGACGAGACGCTGATCTGGAATCTTGGCCCGATGCGCTATTTCGCGGAAAAGGGCAGCGCGTTCGATCCCAAAATCTGGGACCAGTGGGAAAAGAGCGGCGCGGGCAAGGCGGTCGCGATGCCCGGCACGGTCGAGATGGTCGGCAAACTGCGCGCGGCGGGTATCACGGTCATCGCCAACACCAACCGCAGCGCGACGAATGCCAAGGGCAGCGAAGATACGCTGCGCGCCGCCGGACTCGGCGACTTCAAGCATGGCGAGACTTTGTTCCTGATGGGCGACGATGCCACCGGGTCGAGCAAGGACGGGCGCCGCGTCACCATTGCGGCAAAATATTGCGTCATCATCCTCGCCGGCGATCAGCTCGGCGATTTCAGCCAGCAGTTCAATGTCAAGGACTTGCCCGCCGCGACCCGCACCGCGCTCGCCACTGGTCCCGCCGCCGCTATGCTATGGGACAAGGGCTGGTTCCTGTTCCCCAACGCCGTCTATGGCCCCTGGGAAAAACTGGGCTGGGACGACACTTTTCCCTCCGACAAAAATTGGGAGCCGAAATAATGCCCTGGACCCGCGACGATATGGCGGCGCGCGCCGCAAAGGAACTGCAGGATGGCTATTACGTCAACCTGGGCATCGGCATTCCGACGCTGGTCGCGAACCATATCCCCGCGGGGATGACGGTCACGCTCCAGTCGGAAAACGGCATGCTCGGCATCGGCCCCTTCCCGCTCGAAGGCGAAGAAGACGCCGATCTGATCAATGCGGGCAAGCAGACGATCAGCGAGGTCCCGAATTCGGCCTACTTCTCGTCGGCGGACAGTTTCGCGATGATCCGCGGCGGGCATATCGACCTCACCGTGCTCGGCGCGATGGAGATTGCCGAAAATGGTGACATCGCCAACTGGATGATCCCGGGCAAGATGATCAAGGGCATGGGCGGCGCGATGGACCTCGTCGCCGGGGTCAAGAAGATCATCGTCGTGATGGAGCACAACGCCAAGGACGGCAGCCCGAAATTCATCCCGGCCTGCACCCTGCCGCTGACCGGCAAGAATGTTGTCGACATGATCATCACCGACCTCGCGGTTTTCCGCCGCGACGATCATGTCAGCCCGTTCAAGCTGATCGAACTCGCGCCGGGGGTGACCGCCGAGGAGGTCGCCGGAAAGACCACCGCGCATTATATCGCCTGAACCCCATGGCTAGCGTGGCCGCCAACCCCGGCTCGACCTGGCTGCTGATCGGCGGCGAACTTTCCGTGGTCGCGGCCCTGCTCCATATCGCGTGCATTTTTTGGCGGTCCCGATTGGTATCGCTTCTTAGGCGCCGGCGAGGGCATGGCGCGTGCGGCGGCGCGCGGTGACTGAACCCCGGCGCTGATCACGCTGGCGATCACCGCGGTGCTGCTGATGTGGGCCGCCTATGCCTTTTCGGGTGCAGGCACTTTGCCTCGCTTGCCTTTACTCCGCACCGGGCTGGTCACGATCACCGCCATCTATCTGCTCCGCGGGCTGATCTTGGTACCGCTTCATCTGGGGTGGCCGCAACACACCGACAGCTTCGCGATCTGGTCGTCGCTGACCGTTTTCCTATATGGTACGGCTTATGCTATCGGCACGACCAAGGCATGGCATTATCTGACAGTCTGAAACCGTTCGGGGGTGACGGCGAAGGAAGTCACGGCTAAGACGGCGATCAATTATGAGGTCGCAGTCCAATCAAGCTTCGATGCCGCGCGTATTCCTTCTCCTGATCGCGACTATCGCATTGGGGTTTTCGGGCTGGTTTGGTATTCATGCCCTTGGCGGGAACCAGCCGCTCGCTAGTGTTCCCATCCCGATCATGGCGCCGGAAAACCTCCCCCAAACCCCTTCCCAATGGCGCGGCCGGATCGACTATCGCGCACTCGACCAGCAACTCGCATACCTCGCGCAGCGCCCCGAAATGGCGGGGCTGGCGGTGGCGGTGGTCGAGGACGGCGAATTGCGCTTCGTGCGCGCCTACGGCGTCACCGACGTATCGACCGGTACGCCGGTCACCGCGCAGACGATGTTCCGCTGGGCCTCAGTATCCAAAACCACGACCGGCGTGATGGCGGCGGCGCTGGCAAAGGACGGCGCGCTCGATCTCGATCGTCCGGTCGCCGACTGGCGCACATCGCTGCGGCTTCCGCGCGGCGCCGAAGCGCAAGTTACGCTGGACGATCTGCTCGCCCAGCGCACCGGCCTCACCAAAAACGCCTATGACGAAAAGCTGGAAGAAGGACAGAGCCCGGTGCTGATCCGGGCCGGGCTTGCCGCCGCGCCGCTGCAATGCGACCCCGGCACCTGCCACACGTATCAGAATGTCGCCTTCGATGCGGCGAACGAAATCTTGACGGCGGCCGCTGACAAACCCTTTTCCAGCGCGGTCGAAGATCGATTTTTCCTTCCACTCGGGATGGTTAGCGCCGGTTTCGGCATGGAGCGGCTGACCGGCGCTAAAGACTGGGCCAAGCCGCACCGCGGTCATCGGACCCTGCCGGTCAAAGAGGCCTATTGGCGCCTCCCCGCCGCCGCCGGTGTCGAGAGCGATATCGTCGATTTCGCCAAATGGATGCAGGCGATGATGGGATCGCGTCCCGATGTGCTGCCGCAATCGGTATTGCGGCTCGCCCACCGCCCCCGCGTCGGTACCGCGCGGCTCTATGGCGGCACGTTGCGTCAGGCGACCGGCGATGCGTCCTATGGCCTTGGCTGGCGGAGCTTCACCTATGGCGGCCACCGGCTCGAAGGCCATTCGGGCGCCGTGGCGGGCTATCGCGCGACAATGATTTTCGAACCGGCAACGCGGACGGGCGTCGTCGCGATGTGGAACAGCGACTGGGGCTTTCCCTTCCGCATCCCTTTCGCAGCGATCGACAGCTATCACAAGCGCGCCGACGCGGGCTGGCTCGACCTCAGCGAACTGCCGCCAGCGGCGGGCGTCGCCGCGGCGCCGCACCCGGTTGTCGGGGCGGGGAAAGGATAGTCGTAAAGACGCGAAATCGTCCGACCGGAGCGCGAAGCATGTACGAACTGATCACCGCCAATCGCAATTATTCGAGCTGGTCGCTGCGGCCGTGGGTGCTGATGGCCGCGCTGGGCATCGCGTTTCGGGACCGTGTCGAACCCTTTACCAAGCCCGCCAATTACGGCGATTTCCGTCGCTTCTCGCCGACCGGGCAGGTCCCGGCGCTGCTCCACGAGGGACGCACCATTTATGATTCGCTCGGCATCGCGCTCTATCTCGCCGACCGGCACGACGGCGTGTGGCCGAACGATCCTGACGCGCGCGGCTGGGCGCAGTGCGCAGCCTGCGAAATGCACAGCGGCTTTGCGGCGCTGCGTAACGATTGCACGATGAATGTCGGGGTGCGCGTCACGCCGAAGCCGATGTCAAACGCCCTGCAGACCAATGTCGCGCGGATCCGCGAGCTGTTCGAGGAAGGGCTGGCGAAATTTGGCGGGCCATGGCTTGCGGGCGCCGATTTCACCGCGGGCGATGCCTTTTTCGCCCCGGTTGCATTTCGCATCCGCACCTACGGCCTTGATGTCGGCGCCGGGCAGGCGTGGGTCGAACATATCCTCGCGCATCCCGCGATGCTGGAGTGGGAACGGCAGGCGCTCGCCGAGAGCTGGCGCGAGGTCGGGCATGAAGAAGAATTGCGTACTTGCGGGGCAATTACGGCAGATTATCGGACGCGTTCCTAGCGCCAAAAAGCACCGTTGGCCCTGAGTCTGTCGAAGGGCTGCCTTCTCTTTGAACGTCGCAAGGAAGAACGGTTCTTCGACAAGCTCGGGACCAACGGATTTGGTTTAGGTCCGATTCAATCGACCAACGCCTCGCGTACCACCGCAATCCCCGCTTCGCGTTGCACCTTCAATTCCGCCTTCAGCTTCGCCGGATCGCGCGCAAATACGAAACCAAAGCTGACCCCGCCTTCCTTGCCGATCGTCGCATGGTGCAGCCTGTGCGCCTGCACCAGCCGCTTGGCGTAGCCGCGCCGCGGCACCCAGCGGAAATAGCGCTGGTGCACCAGCCCATCGTGCACCATCGTATAGATAATGCCGTAAAAGAGCACCCCCAACCCGATCCATGTGCCCGGTGCCCATGCGCTCGCGCCCATGATCATCGGGCTGCCCACCGCGAACATCGCTATGCTCAGCGCCGCACCGAACAGCCCGAACAGGTCGTTCTTTTCCAGCATCTTGTCGTGCGGCTCATGATGGTCGCGGTGCCAGGCCCAGCCGAAGCCGTGCATGATATATTTATGGCTAGCCCAGGCGACGAGTTCCATCGCGAGGATGGTAGCAAGCACGAGCGCGATTATGGCGGGCAGTGACATGCGGCGAATATAGGCGCGCCTGCCCGGTCACGCCACTCCCTTCCCCGTCATCCCGGCGAAGGCTGGGATCTCGCCGGTGCGTCCGCCCTCAAGGGTGAGATCCCGGCCTTCGCCGGGATGACGGCATAAAGATGGCCAGGACGGATCGCCGCGAGCCCGACGACCGAAAATTGCGTTTCTTATCGCCACCAGCTTGCAAAGTTGTGCCGCTGATCTAAGGCAACGCCATGACTCGCCCCCGCACCCTGTATGAAAAAATCTGGGACGCGCATGTTGTCGAACAGCGCCCCGACGGTACCTGCCTGATCTTCATCGACCGCCATCTCGTCCATGAAGTCACCAGCCCGCAGGCGTTCGCCGGGCTTCGTGCGAGCGGTCGGACGGTGCGCCGCCCCGACCTGACGCTCGCGGTGCCCGACCATAATCTGCCAACGACGGCACGCAAGGATGCGGCGGGCAACCGGCTGCCGATCGCCGATCTGGAAAGCGCCGCGCAGCTCGCCGCCCTCGAAACCAACGCCCCGGATTTCGGTATCCGCTATATCGACGCGGTCGCCGCCGAACAGGGCATCGTCCATGTCGTCGGGCCCGAGCAGGGCTTCTCTTTGCCCGGCACCACGATCGTCTGCGGCGACAGCCATACCGCATGCCATGGCGGCATCGGCGCGCTGGCGTTCGGCATCGGCACGAGCGAGGTCGAACATGTGCTCGCGACGCAGACCCTGTTGCTCCAGCCCGCGAAAACGATGGAAGTGCGCGTCGAGGGCGAAGTCGGCCTCGGCGTGACCGCGAAGGACATCATCCTTCATATCACCGGCACGATCGGCGCTGCGGGCGGCACCGGCCATGTCATCGAATACACCGGAAGCGCAATCCGCGCGCTGAGCGTCGAGGGGCGGCTGACGGTCAGCAACATGGCGATCGAGGGCGGCGCGCGCGCCGGGCTGATTGCGGCGGATGCGACGACCTTCGCCTATCTCAAGGGCCGCCCCTATGCGCCAAAGGGCGCCGACTGGGATGCTGCAGTCGCTTATTGGACCAGCCTCGCGACCGATCCGGGCGCGACCTATGACAGGACGGTGGTGATCGACGCCGCCGAAATCGCGCCCAGCGTGACCTGGGGAACCAGCCCCGAGGATGTCGTGCCGATCACCGGCATCGTTCCCGATCCCGACAGCTTTGCCGACCCGTCTAAACAGGCAGCAGCCGCCAAGTCGCTCGCCTATATGGGTCTCGAACCCGGAATCCGGATGCAGGACGTCGTGATCGAGAATATCTTCATCGGTAGTTGCACCAACAGCCGTATCGAGGATCTGCGCGCCGCCGCGGCGGTGCTGAAAGGGCGTCGCAAGGCCGACAATGTCAAATGGGCAATCGTCGTCCCCGGATCAGGACTGGTAAAGGCACAGGCCGAAGCCGAAGGGCTCGACCGCATCTTCACCGACGCAGGTTTGGAGTGGCGCGAACCCGGATGTTCGGCGTGCCTCGGCATGAACCCCGACAAGGTACCCGCGGGCGAACGCTGCGCCAGCACCAGCAACCGAAATTTCGTCGGCCGGCAAGGTCCGGGTAGCCGCACGCACCTCGTCTCGCCCGCTATGGCGGCGGCGGCGGCAGTGACCGGACGGCTCACGGACGTACGCGACTTGATGGAATGAGCGCGTGACAGAGGGAGCCAAGAGCATGATCTGGAAAGCTATCGCATCGGCCGCAGCGGCTTTGGCACTGGCCGTCCCTTCCCTGGCGCAGGACAAGCCCGCTACGGCGAAGGTCAGTCTGACCCGGCTCGATTGCGGCACGGTGCGGGTGAACCGGCTCAACGCCTTTTCGGACACTGAGGCTTTTCCGGGACAGAGCCGCGATCTGACCGTTGGTTGCTACCTGATCCGCCACGGCGACGAGCTGATGCTGTGGGATTTAGGCTTGCCCGGCGCTCTGAAGGGCGCGGCGCTTGCCGCGACCGGAGATATGTCGGCAACCGTGCACCGCACACTTGTCGAGCAGCTCGCCCAGCTTGGCATCAAGGCAGAGGATATCGATATCGTCGGGGTCAGCCATTCCCATTTCGATCATATCGGCCAGCTACCCGATTTTCCCACGGCGAAGCTCTATATCGGCAAAGGCGACTGGGACGTGCTGACGCAGAGCGACAAGCCGGCCTTTGTCGACCCGACACCTTTCGCGCGTTGGATCAGCGGCGGCAGCACGGTCGAACCGGTCGCGCGCGACCGGGATATTTTTGGCGATGGTAGCGTGATGATGTTCGACATGCCGGGGCATACCCCAGGCCATCACGCGCTGGTCGTGCGGCTGGCGGGCCATGGACCGATCCTGCTCAGCGGCGATCAGGCGCATTTTCAGGAAAATTACGACAGCGAAGGCGTGCCGATCTTCAACACCAACCGCGCCGATACGCTCGCCTCGTTCAGCCGTTTCAAGGCGCTGGCCAAAAATCTGAAGGCGACGGTGATCATCCAGCACGAACCGCGCGATGTGGCCAAGCTGCCCGCCTTCCCCAAGGCGGCCGAATAGCATGGCGCCGATCGAAAAGGTCGAAGGCCGCGCCATCCCGTTCGGGCTGAAGAATGTCGACACCGACGTCATCATCCCGGCAAAATGGCTCAAGACAATCAGCCGCGAAGGGTTGGGCAAGGGCGCGTTCGAAACGCTGCGCGCCGACCCCGACAACCTGTTCGATCAGCCCGAATACAGGCAAGCGCCGATCCTGATCGCGGGTGACAATTTCGGTTGCGGGTCGAGCCGCGAGCATGCCGCCTGGGCGCTCGGCGACCTCGGCATCCGCGTCGTCATCGCCCCCAGCTATTCGGACATTTTTTCGGGCAATGCGGTCAAAAACGGCATCCTGCCCGTTGTGCTGCCGCAAGCGGCGATCGACCGGTTGATGGAGGTCGCGGCGACCGATCCAATCCATGTCGATCTCGACACCCAGACGGTGACGACGCCGTTTCAGGACCGTTTCAGCTTCGACATCGACCCGTTCCGCAAGATGTGCCTGCTGAACGGCCTCGACGAAATCTCGCTCACCGAAAAAAGCGATGCGGCGATCGCCGCACATGAACAAAAAATGGCGGCAACGCAGCCTTGGCTGATTCCCGCGAAAATATGAGGAGAAGATGATGAAGGCTCTCTTGTCGACCGCCACCGGCGGCCCCGAAACGCTGGTCCTCGGTGAATTGCCGCGGCCAACCGCGGGTGCGGGCCAGATCGTCATCGACGTCAAGGCATGCGCGGTCAATTTCCCCGACACGCTGATCATCGAGGACAAATATCAGTTCAAACCCGCGCGCCCCTTTGCCCCCGGCGGCGAAGTCGCCGGGCTGGTTGCTGAGCTTGGCGAAGGCGTGACCGGGTTCAAGGTCGGCGATCGCGTCATCGCGGGCTGCGGCAATGGCGGCATGTCCGAAGCCGTCGCGGTGTCGGTCCACAACGTCTATCACCTGCCAGAAGGCCATGACTTCGCCGAGGGTGCCTCGCTGCTGATGACCTATGGCACCAGCATCCATGCGCTGGTCGATCGCGGACATATCCAGGAAGGCGAGACTTTGCTCGTCCTCGGCGCCTCGGGCGGCGTCGGCATCGCCGCGGTCGAACTCGGCAAGGCATTCGGCGCCCGCGTGGTCGCGGGCGTATCAAGCGAAGAAAAGGCCGAGATTGCACGCCAGGCAGGCGCCGATGAAGTCGTGATCTATGGCCGCCAGCCCTTCGACAAGGATCAGTCCAAGGCGCTGGCGAACATGTTTAAGGAAGCGGTTGGACCTGGCGGCGCCAATGTCATCTATGACGCCGTCGGCGGTGATTACGCCGAGCCGGCACTGCGCTCGATCGCATGGGAAGGCCGCTTTCTTGTCGTCGGCTTCCCCGCAGGCATCCCGCGCCTTCCACTCAACCTCACCTTGCTCAAAAGCTGCGACGTCGCCGGCGTGTTCTGGGGCGCCTTTGTCGCCCGCGAGCCGGAGCGCAATCGTGCGCATGTCGCGCGCCTGTTCCAGCTGTGGGAACAGGGCAAGATCAAACCGCGCGTCACTGGCACCTACGCCCTCGCCGATGGTGGCAAGGCGATCGCCAAGCTTGGCGATCGAAGCGCGGTGGGCAAACTGGTCGTGACGATCTGAAATATCGCCCCGATCCCGCGTTGACGGCGGCGCTGCGCGTTCTCGCGGCGCCGACCGGACGACTGGAAGTGAGGGTCACCCCCGGCGCCGGGCGCGACGATGTGACAATCGAAGGGCGAAGCGTGCGTCTGCGCGTCACCGCACCACCCGCTGACGGCGCCGCGAACGAGGCCGTTTTGCGCCTGCTTGCTGCGGCGCTCGCCCGTCCGCGCCGGGACCTCACCCTGCTGCGCGGCGCAACGGCACGGGTCAAACTCATCGCGGTCGCGCCCGATTGATTTGCCCCAAGTTAACGCTTTCGCAGTAGCTAGATCCTATATCCCATCGCAGGACTTTCTGGGTCAGGGTGCAACAATGGCGACTCGCCGCGTAAAGGCTGACGAAAGTAACGCGAGTATCGCGAATATTTCGCGTACCCGCCGCGCGCAGCTCGTCGCGGAGTTCGAGGGCGAGCTCGGTATCGACTATAAAGCCCGCGCCGCCGCCGCCGAGGCCGAACGCCGCTGGATCGCGCGCAAGACCTTCATCGTGTGGATGATCGCGCTGATCTTCTTTGCCATCGCTTGCCAGAAGCTGTGGATCATGGGCCAGGACGTCGATCAGCCCTTTTCGGACATCAACCCGATCGAAGAGTGGTTCTAGACCGGTTCATCGGCTTGGGTCCAAGTTCAGCCGCGCGGGACCAAAATCGTCACTGCAACCATCCCGGTGGGCGTTTCTCGCTGAGCGGAAGCGCCACATCTTTGCCAATTAATAGACCCGCGCCTTTGGCTTGATATACGCGACATCATCCGACAGCGTATATTCGTGAACCGGGCGGTAATCGAGACGGACGCCGCCACCCTTGCCGCCCCAGCCGTCGAACCACGCGACAGTGTGCTTCATCCAGTTCGCATCGTCGCGGTTTGGAAAATCCTCATGCGCGTGGGCGCCGCGGCTTTCCTTGCGGTTGTATGCCGAATGCATCGTCACCGTCGCCTGACTGATCAGATTGTCGAGCTCGAGCGTTTCGACGAGATCGGTGTTCCAGATCAGGCTGCGGTCGGTGACGCCGACGTCATTCATCCGCTGGTATGTCTTGGTCAGCTTTTCCTTGCCTTCCGCCATCAGTTCGTCGGTGCGGAACACCGCGGCGTGCGCCGACATGGCGCGCTGCATTTCGGTGCGGATTTCGGCAGTCGGCGACCCGCCCTTGGCATGACGGAAATGATCGAGGCGGCCGAGCGCCAGATCGGCGCTGTCGGCTGGCAGCGGCTGCTGCGCTGCGCCGGGCTTGATGATGTCGCGCAGGCGATGCCCGGTCGCGCGGCCAAAGACGACGAGGTCGATCAGGCTGTTTGATCCGAGGCGGTTTGCGCCATGGACCGACACGCATGCCGCTTCGCCGACCGCGAACAGGCCGGGCACGACGGTGTCGGGACCCTCCTTGCCAAGCGTGACGACTTCGCCATGATAATTACACGGAATACCGCCCATATTATAATGGACCGTTGGCACGACCGGCAGCGGCTGGCGGGTCAGGTCGACGCCTGCGAAAACCTTGCCGCTTTCGGTGATACCGGGCAGCCGCTCGGCGAGCACCGCGGGATCGATATGGTCGAGGTGCAGGAAGATATGGTCCTTGTGCGGGCCGACGCCGCGGCCTTCGCGGATTTCGAGCGCCATCGATCGCGACACGACGTCACGCGACGCCAGATCCTTCGCCGAAGGAGCATAGCGTTCCATGAACCGCTCGCCTTCCGAGTTGGTCAGATAGCCGCCCTCGCCGCGTGCACCTTCGGTGATCAGCACGCCCGCGCCGTATATGCCGGTCGGGTGGAACTGGACGAACTCCATGTCCTGCAACGGCAGCCCGGCGCGCAGCACCATGCCGCCGCCATCGCCGGTGCAGGTGTGTGCCGAGGTCGCGGTAAAATAGCTGCGGCCATAGCCACCGGTCGCAAGCACGACGGCCTGGCTGCGGAAGCGGTGGATACTTCCGTCGTCCATGCACAGCGCGATCACGCCGCGGCACTCGCCATTTTCCATGATCAGGTCGAGCGCAAAATATTCGACGAAGAAGTCGGCGTCATATTTCAGCGACTGTTGATATAGCGCGTGGAGCATCGCGTGGCCGGTGCGGTCGGCGGCGGCGGCGGTACGCTGGACCGGCGGGCCTTCGCCCATATTCTGCATATGGCCGCCGAAGGGGCGCTGATAGATGGTGCCGTCGGCGTTGCGCGAAAACGGCACGCCAGCGTGTTCAAGCTCATACACCGCCTGCGGCGCTTCGCGGACCATATATTCGATCGCGTCCTGGTCGCCGAGCCAGTCGGAACCCTTGACCGTGTCGTACATGTGCCATTGCCAATGGTCGGGCGAATTGTTGCCGAGGCTGGCGGCGATGCCGCCTTGCGCCGCAACGGTGTGGCTGCGCGTCGGGAATACTTTGGTGATGCAGGCGGTTTTGAGGCCCGCTTCGGCGCTGCCCATTGTCGCGCGCAGACCCGATCCGCCAGCGCCGACGACGACGGTGTCATAGATATGGTCGATGATCTTGTAAGCGTCGGTCATGTCACATGCCCCCCGGGCCGGCCACGACGGGTGCCAGCGCGATCCGGGCGATCGTGAAAATCCCGTAGGCGGCGCCGCCGATGGCGTAGAAATTGAGCAGGACGAGCGCGAGCAGGCGCATCGGCCCGTGCACATAATCCTCGATCAGCACCTGCAAACCGAGCCGAAGATGCCAAAACACACTGACGACCATCAGGATGAGGGCCAGCGCGACCATCGGGTTCGTCGCCCAACGCAGCACCGCGCCATGATCACCGAGTGGCAACCGGATCAGCGACACGAACAGGAAACCGACGAGCAGAATATTGCCGAGCGCAGTCAGCCGCTGCTGCAGCCAGTGCTGCGAACCATGCCCCGACGAGCCAAGCCCGCGAACCTTACCGAGATGCGATCCGTCGCCCATCAGAGTGCTCCCGCCATGATATATAGCCATGTCGCGGCAGTCGCGAACACCCCCGCGGCGATCACGACGGTTGACCACAGCTTGTTGGTCTTGAGCTCATAGCCCGCTCCGGTATCGAGCACGAGGTGACGCAGGCCCGAAAACAGATGCTGGAAAAACGCCCAGGTCAGCCCGATCAGCACGACTTTGCCTAGGATATTGGTGATCTGATGAAACAGGGTGATTTCGGGGCTGGGGTCGTGCCAGATGCACGCAACAAACGCCGCATAAGCCTCCGGCCCCGTGGCGATAGCACCAAGCCACCAAAGGAAAAGGCACGCGCCGACAATCGCCAGCCCGTCGCCACTGGCGCGGTGAAGGATCGAGACCGCCATTGCCGGTCCCCATTTATATACCTGCAAATGCGGCGCGCGCGGGCGCGCATTCGGTTCGTTGCCAGCCATATCAGCCCCGTTTCTGACTCTATCCGGTCGATGGGCGCCGGTTTAGCGCCATGGCTGCGATATGCAATTGCTTAGCGGGCGTAGACGGGAAGAAATCGGCAGCGGTCCCGGTCAGCATCCGCTTGTCTCCGGATAGCGTGCGATCCGCGTGAACACACGTTGGAACCGCCCTGTTCCGGCGGCCAATCGCACCGGCGCATATCGGAGCGTCGCCGCGGCTGGGAGGCACGGTGGGACGGCGAGACAAGCAGCTTGATATGTAGGCGAGAGCCGAGAGGCTCATCTCTGTCCTGGCCTCATCGAGGCTTTTTGTGAGGATATGGGCGCTACGCGTCCATGACTTCAGCGTTCCGAACACATGTTCGACGGTTCGTCGCCGGACAAGCATCGCGTCGGGCATTTGATCAAGCCTGACCTGCATGGCGTTGAGGACGTCCTCATGCTCCCAGCGCTTCAGTCGCTTAGTCTTTTCAGGCGTGCAACGCGGCCTGAGGGTGCAGGGATGGCAAGCGACCAGATTGCGATGAAATCCTGCCATCGGTCTGCAACTTCGACGAAACGGCCCATCTCGATGCGTCCCGCAAAATTGGGGAAATATTAGCATATCCTCGCGTTTTTACACCGCCTCGCTCGCCTGCCGAAGTCCTTAATGCACATGCGCCAGCTTGTCGGGGTTGCGCATCACATAGATACCGACGACTTTGCCGTCCTCAATCTCCAGCGCGGTGGTTTGAAGCTCGCCATCGGACTCGCGGGTGACGAAGCCCGGCAAGCCGTTGATCGTCCCAGCGTGGACCAGCGTCGAGCCATATTTCCCGAACAGCACCGCGAGGCTGCGGTGCAGTTTCATCACGATTTCAAAGCCGAGCACCGGCTCCATCGCCGCCGGTCGCTTGCCGCCGCCGTCGGACCACATGCCGACGTCCGCCGCGAGCAAGGCGCCGAGCGCCGCCATGTCGCCGCTGCGCGAGGCGGCATAGAAGGCGTTCGCGATCCGAAGCCCCTGCTTTTTCTCAAGCTTGAAGCGCGGGCGCGCGTCGCGGACGTGGGTGCGGGCGCGCGCGGCGAGTTGGCGCGTTGCGGCGGGATCGCGGTCGATCGTCGTTGCAACCTCGTCAAACTCGACGCCGAAAACATCGTGGAGCAGGAAGGCGGCGCGTTCGAGCGGCGACAGCCGTTCGAGCGCGATCATCAGCGGCAGGGTGACATCGTCCTCTTCATCCTCTTCAACCAGCGGGTCGGGGAGCCAGGGACCGACATAGGTCTCGCGCTGGTGGCGTGCCGATTTGATCTGGTCAAGGCAAAGCCGGGTTACCGTCCGGCGCAGGAACGCCGCCGGTTCGCGCACCGCACCCCGGTCGGTGCCGAGCCAGCGGATGAAGGCATCCTGCACCACATCCTCGGCGTCGGCGACCGAGCCGAGCATGCGGTAAGCGACGCGCATGAGCAGCGGACGCAGCGGGTCGAAACTGTCCGCCGCGTCCGCCCCGTCATGGCAACCCGGTCGGGTCATCAGGCCGCCTTGGCCGCTGGCTGTTCAAGCCACAGGTCGAACCCGACCGCGATGCGGTTCCAGCCATTGATGATGTTGATCATCAGTGTCAGCTTGACCTGTTCCTCCGCAGTGAAATGCGCTTCGAGCCCGGCTTTCGCAGCGTGTTGCGTGTGGCCTTCGGACAAACGGGTTAAGGCGTCAGTCCACGCCAGCGCGGCGCGTTCGCGAGGTGTATATACGGGGGCTTCGCGCCACGCCGCGAGCAGATAGATGCGCTGCTCGGTCTCGCCCTTGGCGCGCGCTTCGGCGGTGTGCATGTTGATGCAATTGGCACAGGTGTTGAGGATCGAGGCGCGGATCTTCACCAGCTCGATCAGGCTCGCCTCAAGGCTGTCCTGCACCGTAAGGCTGACGCCCATCCACTGTTTCATCAGCTGCGGTGCGGCGGCGAAAGGGTCGTTTACGGTGGTCATGTCATGTCTCCATGCTGGGGTTGCATGGACATGACGAAACAGGATTGGCGGGTGTGACATCGCGCGCGAATAAATTGCGCGGACGTCATTGCGAGCGAAGCGAAGGAATAACGAGAATCTCAGAAAAAGTTCATGCTCCCGGCCCCTCATAGGCATCGACGATGCGCCCGACGATCGGGTGGCGGACGACGTCGGCGCTGGTGAAGTAGCTGACGTTGATGCCTTCTACGCCTTCCAGCCGGTTAACGGCATCGGCGAGACCCGATGACGCTGGGATCGGCAGATCGACCTGTTTGGGGTCGCCGCACACGACCATACGGCTATTCACGCCAAACCGGGTCAGGAACATCTTCATCTGCGGGATCGTTGTGTTCTGCGCTTCGTCCAGGATGACGAAGGCGTCGGCCAGCGTCCGCCCGCGCATGAACGCCAGCGGCGCGATCTCGATTTCGCCGCTCGCGATGCGCCGCTCGACCTGTTCTGCGGGCAGGCAGTCGTGGAGCGCGTCGTAGAGTGGACGCAGGTACGGATCGACCTTTTCCTTCATGTCGCCGGGCAGGAAGCCCAATTTCTCGCCCGCCTCGACGGCGGGGCGCGACAGGATCAGGCGCTGGACACTGCCGGTGATCAGCTGCGCGACCGCTTGCGCGACCGCAAGGTAGGTCTTGCCCGTCCCCGCCGGACCGAGCGCGAAAATCACGTCGTCGCGCGCCAGCGCTTTCATATAGGGAACCTGCGACGGCGCCCGCGGTACGATGGTCTTTTTGCGCGTGCGGATCATCACCGTCGGCGCTTCGTCCTTGTCGTGACGGATGATGCCAGCGAGCGTTGGCTGCGCGGACATCGCGATTACGCCGTCGACCATTCCGGCGTCGACCTCCTGCCCCTGTTCGATGCGGTTGTAGAGATCGACAAGCACGTCACGCGCCCGCGCCGCAGCTTCAGCCTCGCCCTCGATCTGCACCCGGTTGCCGCGCGCCGAAATATAGACGCCCAGACGGTTCTCAATACCGACCAGGTTGCGGTCGAACTCGCCAAACAAAATGCCCAGTAGCTGCGTTCGCTCAAATTCCGCGGTCAGTCGGACGCGGTCGCCGGGTTCGGCGGGGGTCGAGGCGGTCAGCGGGCGTTTGGACATATGGGCAATTCACCTAAGCTAAGAACGATCCTGTGTACTCCCGCGAAGGCGGGAGTCCATCACCGATAGTTTCGGAATTCGACAGAAGGAGACGGAGCGTGTCTTCGGGGAGACAGCTTCCGCCAGCCGCACTAGGGCCCTGACTCTAGGCGACATCTTCCATCAATGCTTCGGCGCCAACGCTGTTTGCACCGGCCGACACGATTTGCACGTCGATCATGTCACCGATCGCGAGGCCCGGGGCGATCACATGCGCCGACTGGAGCCACGGCGTTTTGCCGATCAACTGCCCGTCGAGCTTGCCCTTGCGTTCGAGCAGCAGCCGCGTCGTGCTGCCAACCGATGCCGCATTAAACGCCTGCTGCTGTTCATTGAGCAGCGCCTGCAAGCGCTGGAGGCGATCATTCATCACCTCCTCTGAAATCTGGTCATCCATTGTCGCCGCGGGGGTGCCGGGGCGGCGCGAATATTTGAAGCTGTACGCCATTGCGTAGCGCGTCTCGTGGATCAGATCGAGCGTCGCCTGAAAATCCGTCTCGGTCTCGCCGGGGAAGCCGACGATGAAGTCGCCCGAGATCGCGATGTCGGGGCGCACCGCGCGGACGCGCTCGATGACGCGCAAATAGCGGTCGATACTGTGGCTGCGGTTCATCGCGGCGAGGATGCGGTCGCTGCCTGCCTGCACCGGCAGGTGGAGGAAGGGCATCAGCTTGTCGATCTCGCCATGCGCGGCAATCAGTCCGTCGGTCATGTCGTTGGGGTGGCTGGTGGTGTAGCGGATGCGTTCGAGCCCGTCTTCGCGCGCCAAATCGCGGACCAGGCCGTCGAGGCCGATAACTCTGCCTTTGTCATCCTCGCCGTCCCAGGCGTTGACGTTTTGGCCGAGCAAGGTGATCTCGCGTGCGCCGCCCGCGACCAAGGCACGCGCCTCGGCGATCAGATCGGCAAACGGTCGGCTGATCTCGGCGCCGCGGGTGTAGGGGACGACGCAATAGGTGCAGAATTTGTCGCAGCCTTCCTGCACGGTCAGGAACGCGGTGGGACGTTGCCCCGCGCCGCGCGCCGGTAGCGCGCCAAATTTGCTCATTGCGGGCATGTCGAGATCGACCGCCTTTTCGCCGCGCGCGGCGCGGGCGAGCAGGTCGGGCAGGCGGTGATAGGCTTGCGGGCCAACGACGACATCGACGCTGGGGGCGCGGCGGGCGATTTCGGCGCCCTCGGCCTGCGCAACGCAGCCCGCGACGGCGATCGTTGGGCGGCTGCCATCGGCGCGTTTCAATCGGCCGATGTCCGAATAGACCTTCTCGGCCGCCTTTTCGCGGATGTGACAGGTGTTCAGCACGACCAGGTCGGCGTCGGCACCGTCGTCGGCGGCGACATAGCCTTCGGCACCCAGCATCTCGGCCATGCGCTCGCCGTCGTAGACGTTCATCTGGCAACCGAAGGATTTGACGTGGAAGGTCTTGGCGGTCTTAGGAGAGTCGGATGTCATCGGCGCGCTATAGGCGATGCCGCGGCGCGGCGGAAGCCGCCGCGAGCGCATCGGCGATGGCAGCGCGCGCCGCCTCATTGATCGCCTTGCGGTCGTGCTCGGCCTCATCGGGCAGCGGGTCGAGATAATGGATGGTCAGCGGGATCGGCCGCTTGCGCGCCAGCAGCCGCTTGAAATTGTCGAGCCCCGATTCGGGATCGAGCCAGGCAATATCGTTTGCCTGCGAACCATAATCGAGAAGCACCGGCTGGACTTGCAATTTGGGCGGGGTCGGGATGATCGCCTGGAACAGCGAGGCGCGAAACGGCAGCAAGCCGTCGCCCGTGCCCGTGGTACCTTCCGGGAACAGCGTCACCGGACGTCCGCGCGCGAGGGCGTCGCGTAGGCTGTTCGCCTGGCTGTGGATGTCGCGCTTCGCTTCGCGCTGGACATAGATGGTGCTGTTTTGATCGGCAAGCCAGCCGACGAACGGCGTCGTTTTCACTTCCGCCTTCGACACAAAGGCCGAACGCGCAGCACCGCCGAGGGCGAGGATATCGAGCCAGCTGACGTGGTTCGCCACGAACAGCACGTCGCGACGCAGCCGGGTGCCGGTGGTGCGAATGCGCAGTCCGGCGATCCAACCCGCGGCGTTGAGGAATGCCATGACCATCGGCGAAGGCCGTCCGGCGGCGCGGTAAAGCAGGTGCGGAACGATCAGGAACAGCAGCGCCAGCACCATCAGCGTCAGTCGGGCGACCGTCCGCCAGGTGATCGCGGCGCGATCAGTCGCGCTTGCGATCGAGCGCGACACCATAAAGCTCCATGCGATGGTCGACGAGGCGGAAGCCCAGCCGTTCGGCGATGACCTTTTGCAACGCTTCGAGTTCGGGATCGACGAATTCGATCACTTTGCCCGTTTCGACGTCGATCAGATGATCATGATGCGCCTCGGGCGCGGCTTCGTAGCGCGAGCGGCCATCGCCAAAATCATGGCGATCAAGAATGCCCGCCTCTTCGAACAGGCGCACAGTGCGATAGACGGTGGCGATCGAAATGCCGCTGTCGATCTTTGACGCGCGCTCATACAATGTCTCGACGTCAGGATGATCCTCGGAATCCGAAATCACCCGCGCGATGATGCGGCGCTGCTCGGTGATGCGCAGCCCCTTTTCGTGGCACAGGGCTTCAAGATCGATTGTACCGGACATGCTGGCCTTTCCTGCAAGATGCAGCCGTGTCTTTCGTAGCGTAACTGTATAGGGTCACGCCGGCGATAGGACAAGGGCGGCACCCTGCGGCACCGTCCTGTCCGACCCGGGTTTAGGCCTTGACCTTGCGCTTGCGCCCGCCGCCACGGCCCTTGGTGCCAAGGCCGATTTCTTTCGCCAGCGCACGGCGCCGTTCGGCATAGTTGGGCGCGACCATCGGATAGTCGGCAGGCAGGCCCCATTTGGTGCGATAATCGTCAGGGGTCATACCATAATGCGTCATCAGGTGGCGGCGCAGCATCTTCAGTTTCTTGCCATCCTCAAGGCAAGTGATGAAGTCGGGCTTGACCGAACTGCGAATTGACACCGCAGGCACCAGCTTTTCCTCGATGACCGGCGCGGAGCCGAGCCCCGTCAAAGCGGCGTGAACATTGTTGATGAGCAAAGAAAGATCGGAAATCGCGACGCTGTTATTGCTGACGTGCGCGGCGACAATGTCCGCGGTCAGTGTAACGAGCATCTCATTGGTATCGGCTTGGTCGGACATGAGACTATTCCTTATTGTTTTGACCCAGAAGCTGGACGGCGAACATTGGAATTCTTGTTACACCACTTACAATGTTGCCACTTTGCGCGCGGTCGCGCAACAACCGATCAGTTATCCCTGGCCAAAAACGGCGTTCGCCGCATGGTAATCGCGTCGCGCATCTTGCCGTCATTGCCGCGATAATAGGCAGCGCGCCGACCAACTTCCGAAAATCCGGCGCGCGAATATAGATGAACCGCGTCATTGTCAGCGCGCATTTCGAGAAAATACTCATTGGCGCCTTGAGCGGCGGCCCAAGTCTGCCAGTCCTGCATCAACAGCCTGCCGATCGCGCGGCCGCGCCAGGCCGGATCGACGGCGAGCAGCAAGAGTTCGCTTTCGGGTCCGGCGATACGTGCCGCCGAAAAGCCGCACGGTTGTTCGCCGTCCCACGCGATGCAGACGCGCGCCGAGGGCAAGGCAAACAGGGTGAGCAGCTGCGCGCCGCTCCACGCCTCACCATAGGCCGGTTCAAAGGCCGCATCCATGACGCGCATGACCGCCGCCAGATCAGCAACGCGCGCGGTGGCGAGGCGAATGTCGCCCGTCATGCAGCAGCCATTGGCTTGGCGTCGGGCGCGCGGCCATAGATTGGGCTGGGCTGGTCGAGCAGCGCTCCGGGCGGCAGGCGAAGAAAGGCCCGCGCGTCGGGCAGCTTCGCCAGTGCAAGACCGATACCGCGGCGCGCGACGAATTGTTCGGCGCGGTTGCCGACGACGAGTTCGTCGGTCAGTGCGACGGCTTCATCGGGCTGTAGCGAGCGGAGATCCGCGCGCGGCGAAAGGTTGGCGGCAAAAGGCTGAACAAACCACTGGCCATGCCCGCCCTCCATCACGACGAGCGCGCCGCCCGCAGCGGCAATCGCGTCGGCGGCACCGGCCGCGACCAGTGCGAGCGTTGAAAACCCATGCACCGGCACCTGCCAGCCCAATGCCAGGGCGCGTGCCGCGGCAACGCCGATGCGCACCCCGGCAAAACTGCCCGGGCCGCAGCCGACGACGATCGCCTTGGCTTTGCCGCCGTCGATGAGTTCCGCGATCAAGGGGACCAGTCGTTCGGCATGGCCTCGGCCGATTACCTCGTGACGATAGTCGACGACGTTCGCGCCCTCCAGAAGCGCCACCGAGCAGGCCTCGCTTGCCGAATCGATCACGAGCTGGCGCATGAAGTTTAGAGGTTCCGGTTCAGGCGATACGGTTGAAACGCTCGAAGTCCGGGCGCGGACTGCGCGCGAATATCGTCGCCGGATCGCCATAGCCGAGGGTCGAGATGAAATTGCTCTTCACGCTTGGCTGGTCAGCAAAAAAGGCCGCATCGACGGCATCATTGTTGAACCCCGACATCGGCCCGGTATCGAGGCCGAGCGCGCGCGCCGCGAGGATGAAATAGGCGCCCTGCAAGCTGGAGTTGCGAAACGCCGTTGTCTTCGCCAACTCGTCATTGCCGACAAACCAGCTACGTGCATCGGCATGCGGGAAGAGTTCGGGCAAATTCTCGTAGAATTCCATATCCATGCCGATAATCGCAGTGACCGGCGCTTTCAGGATTTTCTCCGCATTGGCGGGCATCGCAAGCGCGGCGAGCTTTTGCTTGGCGGCGTCCGAGGTGCACCAGATGATCCGCGCCGGCAGGCAGTTTGCGCTCGTCGGGCCAAATTTCACCAGATCCCAGATCGCGTGCAGCAGAGTCTCAGAAACGGGCTTGACATGATAGCCGTTGTACGTGCGCGCGGTACGAAACAGCTGGTCGAGAGCGCTGTCGGATAGCGGCTCGCTCATGGGCATACTCCTCGGTGAAAATCGGTCAGACGGCGTGAACCGCCGTTACCTCGGGAACATAATGTTTCAAGAGCGATTCGATGCCGTTCTTGAGCGTCGCCGATGAGGAAGGGCAACCCGCGCAGGCGCCCTGCATCTTGAGATACACATTACCCTTGTCGAAACCGCGATAGACAATGTCGCCGCCGTCGTTGGCGACCGCAGGGCGGACGCGCGTTTCGATCAGCTCCTTGATCTGCTCGATGATGTCGGCATCAGCCGGGTCGTCGGCAAAGCCAGCCTCATCCTCTGCCGGCACCGCAAAGCCCGCGCTGGCGGCGTTGAACAGCGGCACCCCGGCGAGAAAATGGTCCATCAGGATGCCGAGCACGTCGGGCTTGAGATCGCTCCAGCCGACGCCAGGCGCAGCGGTAACGGACACGAAATCGCGGCCAAAGAACACGCCCGTCACATCGCCGAGCGAAAAGAGCGCGCTGGCCAGCGGCGAAGCCTCGGCCTCTTCGGGGCTGGCAAAGTCGCGGGTCCCTGCCTCCATCACCGCCTTGCCGGGCAGGAATTTGAGCGTCGCAGGATTCGGCGTCGATTCGGTTTCGATCAGCATGGGGTGCATGTGGGACGCCATCGCCCTTTGTGCAAGCCGATTGGGGCGCTAGACGCCGAGGATGCGCCGCTTCACTCACTTTGCTGCTCTCGACTGGTCGGGCGCGCGCGGACCGCGGCAGCGCGGAATCGCGCTCGCGGTGGCGAGAGGCACCGGCGCGCCCCAACTGGTGCGTCCCGGCCATGTCTGGTCGCGCGCCGAAATCCTGACATGGTTACAGGATGTTGCGGCAGCGGGCGCCGACATGCTGATCGGTTTCGATTTTTCCGCCGCCTTTGCCTTTGCCGATTGCGGTGCCTATTTTCCCGGATGGGCCGATAGCCCCTCCGATCTGCCCGCGCTGTGGGCGCAGGTCGAACGGCTCACCGCAGAGGACCCGAATTTCGAGATCGGCGGATTTCTGGCGCATCCCGAGACGCGGCGGCATTTTCGGCATGCACAGGGCGATGTCGGCGACTTGTTCGCGCCCGGCACCGGGCGGCTGCGGGTCGTAGAACAGCATCAGCGCACGACCAAGCAGGCCGCGAGCGTGAGCAATTTTAACCTGATCGGCGCGGCGCAGGTCGGCAAAGCGAGCCTGGCGGGGATGCGATTGCTTCATCGGCTCCACCCTCACCTGCCGCTGTGGCCGCTCGATCCCGTACCGACGACAGGTCCGCTGCTTGTCGAAATCTACACCGGCGTCGCAGCGCGCGCCACCGGCATGGCCGCCGGGCGCAGCAAGATTCGCGACGGCGCCGCGCTCGACACTGCGCTGGCGGTGTTGGGCTCACCGCCGATCGGGATGACCGGTCCAACCAGTGACCACGCGAGCGACGCGCTGATGGCCGCCGCGTGGCTCCGCGCGGTCGCGAACAATCCTGCGTCATGGTCGCCACTGCCACTGACCGACACCCTCGCGTGCACCGAAGGCTGGACCTTTGGCATAATATGAAGCAAGGGGCTTCCCGCGCCGGCTTAGCGCAGTTGGTAGAGCAACCGCCTTGTAAGCGGTAGGTCGTCAGTTCGAGTCTGACAGCCGGCACCACGCAATCCTAGCAAGAATGCGGATTCCGCTCCGCCCCGTCAATGGAGCAAACTAACCGCCTCTTTTCGGTAGCTTGCGAGGCATACCCGTCACAAGATGTCGGTCAGAGACGCAGCAGAAGCACCCGGACGCGCCATTCTCGGCCCGAAGTCTCTACCCCCGGTTTCGTGGCTCCCCGATGCACATCGATGCTTTTGAACTTAGACCGCCCGCAGCGGCGTTGGATTAAGCGAACCCGAGCACAATCCGCTGCGCACCCCATTCTATGGGGATGCCATTCATCCGTAGCAAGCGGCGGGCGTTGAGCTGCCTCGGCTGACGCCCATCTGTGGACGCCCCAAAAGACGCAAGCGGTTTTTTGGAGGTAATGCACGTAGTCGGATGCTGCCATCTGTCCGGCCTCTGATGCAGCATCGGAGGCTGCGGGCCCGTATGGGAGTTCGCGGACCGGAACCACATCACCCACAGCGTGCTCGCGGCACGGTGGTTAGCCCTGGTTCTTCCGGCCCCGTCTCGCCGACTGTTGTGCCATACTCTCCTTCGACCGACTACGCCTTCCGGCGACCTCTGGTCCGCCTTGGCTTACGCCGCGGCTGCGACCGGAGCTCTGTAATCCTCTTCTTTCACTAGCACGGCCCAGATGATCCGCGCTGTCTTGTTGGCAAGGGCAACCGTGACCAGCATACGCGGTTTCCTCGCCATCATCTGCTCTAGCCATGAGCCCTTAGGCGCGCCTCGCTTGCTGGCCTGCAGGACCACCGCACTGCAACCGATGATGAGCAATCGCCGCAGGGTGCGCTCGCCCATTTTGGATATCGAGCCCAGCTTCTGCTTGCCGCCCGTCGACATCTGCCTTGGCGCCAGCCCTAGCCACGCCGCAAAGTCCCGTCCCTTGGTGAAGGTTTCTGCCGGCGGTGCCAGAGCCGCCAATGCGGTGGCCGTAATCGGTCCAACCCCAGGGATCGTCATCAGCCGCCTGGCAACGGCATCCTCACGAGCCCGCCGCGTAATCTCCTTGTCGAGTTCGCCGATCTTCTCGTTCAGCTCCTCCAGCAGGTCGAGCATCGTGCGGAACATCGCCCTGGCTGCCTCGGGTAGCGACGAGCCCATCTCTTCCTCAAGCAGATCGCCGAGCATCGCAACGTGCGACGGGCCTTTGGGCGCTACCCAGCCATATTCAGTCAGATGGCCTCGGATGGCATTGATCAGCTGGGTACGTTGCCGCACCAGCAGGTCACGAGTCCGGAACACCAGGCCTGACGCCTGCTGCTCTTCACTCTTGATCGCCACGAACCGCATGCTCGGGCGCTGGGCGGCCTCGCAGATCGCCTCCGCATCCGCCGCATCATTCTTGTTCCGCTTCACGAACGGCTTCACATACGCCGGCGGGATCAGCTTTACCTCGTATCCCAGCCGTGTGAGCTCTCGGCCCCAATGGTGCGCTCCCCCACAGGCTTCCAGCGCGACCGTACAACGCTGGTGCCCAGCAAAGAACTCCAGGAGCTTTCCTCGACCGATCTTGCGGCTGAACAGCGCCCGCCCGCTCGAATCCGCGCCGTGCGCATGAAAAACATTCTTCGCGATATCCAGACCGATTATGCTAACTTCCGACACGGACGCCTCCTCTAGTGGTGTGACAACACCTCCACTATGGCACATCGATGCCGCCGGGGGGCGTCCACCCCATCACACCGGGAGGGATGACCCGGCCCGACGTGGCGGCCCCGGCGCCACCATCAGCAACAGCAACCAAACTACACACGCTAGCGGATTTGAAATTTGCAATGCATCTTCTATTCACGCAAACTCGACTGAAATCAGTCTGGGGTCGTGTTAATCAACAGGGAGGTTTTCATGAAAACCGCTTATCGTTTGTCGATTCTCGCCGCGGCAGCAGCGTCGATAGGGGCGGGTTTCCTCGCCACCTCTCATGCTCAGACTGCCGAAACAGAGCGGTATCGCCCCGATCGCCCGCCCGAAGCAACGATCTATCGTGACGCGGGCTACCGCGGCCCGGCGGTGTTCATCGGCGAGGAGAAACCAAATCTTGGCCTCGCCTGGCCGGTCAATTCGATCCGAGTTCCCAGCGGGCGCTGGGAGCTGTGCGAAAAGACGCGTTATCGAGGGAATTGTCGGACAATCGACCGTGATATGCCGATGCTAAACAATGTCCTGCGCGGTCTCACAATCCAGTCCATTCGGCCTGTCGGCGGTGGCGGTGGGCAACCGCCCGCGAACGACCAGGTGGCGCGCGGCAACTTCGCCGAATTCCATACTCAACCTTCGACGGGCAACTATCGCGTGCAAGCCTGCGCGCGGGGCTCGGCGACCGCCAATTGCGCAGCGCAGACTGCCGACACATGGTGCCGATCGATTGGCTGGAACGGGTCGGCGCGCGAGCACTTGGAAACAGTTAATGGACGGGTTTATCTTGCCGACGTGCTGTGCGTTCGCTCGAGCTATTGAGGGGAGACACGATATGAAAACGACAACTTTTATTGCAGCGGGCGCCGCCTTCTTTGCACTGGCCGCATGCTCTTCGGTGCCCCGTAACACCGGGACCACCTATCAGTGCGACCGAGGCACTAAGTTGAAGGTCGATTATGTCGGCGACGGCGCGATTGTGCGCGTTAACGGGGGCCGCACAATGTTGCTCAAATCAACCCCAGCCAACCGCGGCCAAGTTTATGAGAATAAGAGCGGTGCACGGCTGCAACGCGACGGCAATGGCGTAGCGTGGAACACTGCAATGCGCTCGGCCGCCGAAAACTGCCGCGCGGTCAACACACCACTCTGACGAGCCAGAGCGATGAGGGCCGGGCGGCAGCTCGAGCCCGCTTCGACGGCTATTTTGTAACGTTGGCAAAGCCCTTGGGGCGATTGGGCAGATCGAACGTAACCGTCCGATTGCTAACGCGATGCCGTGATCTTGAGGCGGGCTGCGAGTTCTGGGTCAACGACGAAGTCATCGAGGAACTGGTGCCAGGCCGTGGTTGTGAGGCGTGCTTCGCTGAGCATGTTCGTCAGTTCGTCGATGCCGTCGTCAGTCAGAGCTGTGATGGCCTCAGTCGCCTTCGATCGGACGCTCGAGGAAGGCCGTCACCCGCTCGTCGATCTCCTCGCACAGCCGGCTGACCTGGCTCTTGGAAATGCCGCTCATTCCCATGGCCTTGACCAGATCTTCGACCGAACGGGTTGATATCCCTTGGATATAAGCTTCCTGGATGACCGCCGTCAGCGCCTTCTCCGCCACCCGGCGAGGCTCGAGAAAGCAGGGAAAGTAACTGCCTTTGCGCAGCTTGGGGATCTTCAGCTCGACCGTGCCCGCGCGGGTCTCCCAATCGCGGTCGCGGTAGCCGTTACGCTGAGCGAGCCGCTCCGCATCCTTCTCGCCGCCCGAACAGCCGCCCACTTCCAGTTCCATCAGGCGCTGCGCGGCAAAGCTGATCATGTCGCGCAGAAAATCGCCATCGGCGCTCTTCCCAACCAGCGCATTCAAGTCCATCTGATCCTTGGTCATCGGTGTTCTCCGTAAGTTGAGTTTTGCAACACAAGCTTACCGAAGTTCGCCGATGACCACCCGCGAAACTGACCGGACACTACAGCGCTTTTTCGATTAGCGCGTGTCCGGTCAGCTTCGCTACCGGCAGAACCTACACCACCGTCGGGGACACGACTGCGCGCGGACGCACTTTCCACCAATTGGCAGAGAACCGTATAAAACTAATCGCAGTTTGACTTACGAAGTTCCCGACGCATGATTTTCCCTGAAGATGTCATTGGCAAGTTGACTACGAACTTATATTTTCTCGGACGTTTATACGCAGCTAACTTATCATCACAGAATTCCGACAGATCTTGTTCGGTACATTCCGATCCTTGGGCACGAACGACGTATGCGCACGCGAGTTCGCCTTTCACCGGATCGGGTAAAGCTCCGACTGCAACCAAGGCAACGCCCGGGTGCCCAGCGAGAACGCGTTCAATTTCGGCGGGATAAATATTGTACCCGCCGGTGATGATCAAATCTTTCAGCCGGTCGACAATGAACAGGTGCCCGCTGGCGTCTTTTATCCCAATGTCGCCAGTGCGTAGCCAGCCCGAATTGATTGTGCGAGCGGTGGCATCGTCGTCGCGAAAATAGCCGAGCATCACAATGGGTCCGCGGATGACCAGCTCGCCGGGTACGCCAGCAGGCGCGTCACGCGTGAAATCATCAAGGTCGGCGATCCGGGTTTCTACACCCGGCAGCGACACTCCGATTGATCCGCTAGGGCGCCGCACATGCGGAAAATGGGTCGCGCCCAGTCCCGAAATCTCGGTCATGCCCCACAGCTCGATCAAGGGAGCGCCCGAGGCTTTCTCCCACCGCTCCACCACCGAAGAAGCTATTGTCTGTCCACCGACTGTGCATCGAGTCAGCGAGGAAACATCGCGAGTGCTCAAATCGCTGCTATCAAGCATCATGGCGTACATCGCGGGAACGCCCTCGATCATCGTAGCGCGATGTTGTTCGACGAGGCGCAACGCTTCTGCCGGATCGAAACGCTCCATTAAGACAACGGTACCTCCCATCAACCAAGTCCCGTTTATGACGACATTTCCATAGACGTGAGGCGCAGGGAGAGCCGAGATTACGACATCGGAGCTCGTTTTTGCATGCATTGCTGCTGTAGCAGCGCAGTTGTACAGCACTGCGCGATGACTTTGCATTGCACCTTTCGGATGGCCGGTAGTTCCCGAGGTATAGCCAATCGTGCTGACGTCATTCTCGGATGGGCCAGCCGTATCGGGTTGAGTACTTGCACAAAGCAGGCGCTCAAACTTGGCGGCGCCCGGCGTCCGGCCGTCAAAGTCGATAATTGTTCGCAGCGAAGGCAAACGATCCACAAGGGGCATGGCACTGCGAGCTTCCGAGGCTCCTGCAAATAGCATCACCGACTCACAATTCTCTAGAATGAATGTCAATCGGCGTGCAAACGGGACCCCCTATCGGCGCGCAAAAGGGACCCCCTTACACGATGGCGCAAGGTTGATCGGACACGCGCCGTTGCGCTGCGCGCGGCGTAGGGAGGGCGGAGCCCGACCGGAGGCGCGCGCAGCGCAAAGCATCTCTTATTCGGAAGTCAGCGGGGGCGATCAGCTGCGGTTTTTAAAGCGCCAGCTGTCATTGCCGGTCTCGACGATATCGCAATGATGAGTGACACGATCGAGGAGCGCGGTGGTCATCTTGGGATCGCCGAACACCGTTGGCCACTCGCCGAACGCGAGGTTGGTGGTGATGATAACGCTGGTCTGCTCGTAGAGCTTGCTGACCAGATGGAACAGCAGTTGGCCGCCTGAGCGGGCGAACGGCAGATATCCCAGTTCGTCGAGCACGATCAGGTCGAGGCGGGATAGCTGGGCGGCGAGAGCGCCGCTCTTGCCGATTCTGGCCTCCTCTTCGAGGCGGGTCACCAGATCGACGGTGTTGAAGTAGCGGCCTCGCGCACCCGAGCGAACGACATTGGCGGCGATGGCGATGGCAAGGTGGGTCTTGCCGGTGCCCGTGCCGCCGACCAGGACGATGTTGCGCCGAGCGGGCAGGAACGCGCCGCTGTGAAGCGAACGCACCAGGCCTTCATTGATCGGTGTGCCCTCGAACCGGAACGCATCGATGTCCTTCACGACCGGCAGCCGGGCGGCCGCCATCCGGTATCGGATCGACGCGGCATGGCGATGTGTTGCTTCCGCCCGCAGGAGGTCGGTCAGTATCTCCATCGTGGTGCGCTGGCGCTGAAGGCCGGTGGTGACCGCATCGTCGAACGCGCCCGCCATGCCCTTGAGCCCAAGCCCGCGCATCGCCTCGATCATGTCATGCCGCTGCATCGAAGGTCCTCAGCTGGTCGTAACGGGCGCAGTCGGCGATCGGCGGATGGCGCAAGGCGCTGTCCTCGGAGGTGATGATGGTGAGCGGTCGCGGCGGTTCGCGCCGCCGCGCCAGGATGTTGAGGATCAGGTCGTCGCTCGCCGTGCCGGTCGCCAACGCCTCGCGCACGGCCGCTTCGACCGGCTCCAGGCCATCGGTCAGCACGGCCGACAGCACGCGGACGAACCGGCGGTCGGCATCGTCGCCATTGCCAAGCTTGCGGCGCAGGCGCGCCAGCGCCGGCGGCAGATCCCAGTCCTGGAAGGGCGCACCGTTCCGCAGCGCTCCGGGCTTGCGGGCCAGCACCGGCAGATAATGCCAAGGGTCATAGATCGTGCGGTTGCGCCCGAAGTAGCGGGGATGCTCGGCGACAACCTCCTCGCCGCAGCGTACGACGATGCGGTCGGCATAGGCCCGGACCTGCACCGTCCGCCGCGCCAGCGTCGAGAGAACCGAGTAGCGGTTGCGATCGAAGCTGATCAGGCAGGTGCCAGTCACCGCATGCTCGCTCTCGTTAAAGCCGTCGAACGGTCCAAGCATCGGCTGCAGCGCGGATCGCTCGATCTCCAGCGCCTGCGCCACGGTCAGCTCGCCCTGTTCCGGGTGGGGCTGCCGTTCCGCCCAGCGCTGGCACTCGGCCTCCAGCCAGCCATTGAGCTCGTCGAGACTGGCGAACCGCAACCGGGGTTGGAAGAAGCGGCCCCGGATCGTCTGCACCTGGTTCTCGACCTGGCCCTTCTCCCATCCCGCCGCCGGCGAGCAGGCGGTCGGCTCGATCATATAATGGTCGGTCATGATCAAGAAGCGCCGGTTGAAGACCCGCTCCTTGCCGGTGAACACGCTCGTCACCGCCGTCTTCATATTATCGTAGATGCCGCGGCCCGGCACGCCGCCGAAGAAGGCAAAGCCGCGCGCATGCGCGTCGAACAGCATCTCCTGGCTCTCGCGCGGATACGCCCGGACATAGACCGCCCGCGATGCACACAGCCGCATATGCGCAACCTTCACGCGCATCGGCTTGCCGGCGATCTCCACGTCCTCATGGCTCCAGTCGAACTGATAGGCCTCGCCCGGCTTGAACATCAGCGGGATGAAGGCGGTAACACCATCGCCGGCATCCTTGCGTCGGTCGGCCTTCCAGCGCGCCGTGTATCGGCGCACAGCATCGTAGGAGCCCTCAAAACCTTCGCGCACCAGCAGGTCATGGATCCGCGTCATCCGCAGCCGCTCACGCCTGCCGCGCACCTCGTTCTCTTCCAGCAGTGTGTTCAGGCGATCCTGAAACGGCCCGATCCGCGGCAGCGGCTGAACCTTGCGCTGATAGTCGAATGCGCCTTCCGGCGCCCGGATCGCTTTGCGGATCACCTTCCGCGACACACGCAAATCCCGCGCGATCGCCTTGATCGCCTTGCCACCGGCATACTCGCGCCGAATCCGAACCACCGTCTCCAAAACCAACATCCCGATCTCGCCGCCTGATTATCCAGCCGGCTGCTTAAACCATCGAAATGAGGGGTCCCTTTTAGACGCCGATCACCCCGCTAACGGGGTCCTTTTTGCACGCCGATCCACAAGAATGAACGCGAGTTCGTCCTGAGTCAGCATGACGTTGATCGGGTTCACAACCGCCCCGGCTTTGAGTATGCCGTGATAAGTAACGAGCCATTCCCAGCGATTTTGAGAGAACAGTGACACCGCCTCACCGGGTTGGACGCCCAGCTTGGCAATTTCGCAAGCGAGGCTATCGCTCATTCGGTTCAACTCGCCGAAGGTGAACGACTCCGACCCGCAAACTAATGCAATTTTGTCCGCGAACTTCTTAGCGGCGTTCGGCAATATGTCACCGGGGCCGATCATCGCTCTGCCCCCGCATTGATCGGTTCCTCGGTCGGCTTCCGCGGCGGTGGTGCGGACGTGGCGTTGAAGTCGGCGAGATGGACGTCGCGAAGTTTGTTCCAATATTCGACATTGAGAAACGGCATGATGACACAGACCCTGCCATGCTCGTTGCGAAAGTATGTTTGCACTTTTTCGTGCTTCCATACCATTCGATCATGAAGCTCATCGACCTCCTCATTATATTTTTCCGTTGAGTCCTGCCGAGGCTCGATCGAAGTAATATGCTTCGAATTCATCTTTCCGAGGAGACGCCGGACGTATCGCATCTGCAGCTCCATAAAAAACATGAAGCTGCCAGCCACGGGGAAAGAATGAGGGCCGCCGAGCATAAACAGGTTTGGAAAGCCGGGCGTGGCCACGCCGAGATACGTTTTTGGGTCATCGTCGTTCCAAGCTTCGCGGATCGTCACGCCGTCCCGGCCAATTACCTCAAAACTGGACAGGAAGCGGGTGGCATCGTAGCCGGTAGCCCAGACGATAACATCCGCCTCAATGTGTTTTCCCGACTCCGTGACGACGCCCCCGTGAGTGACGGCCCTGGCACCCTCAGCGAAAAGCTGGACGTTTGGTCGGAGCAACGCACGGTACCAGCCATTGTCGAGAAGCATTCGTTTGCCGTAAGGGGGATAATCTGGAATGACTTTGGTCAGCAAATCCTCTCGCCCGTTGACTTGCTCTTTTATGTAATTCACAAAAAATCGGCGATGCGCGAAGTTTCTTGCGTTCATCGCGAGATCCGGACGCTCCCAAGCAGGGTCGGCGCGCAGGCCTGTGAGAACCTTGTCGCCGAACTGCCAAAAGAGGCGCGCCCAATACCATGCTCGGTAAAGCGGAAAGTTGGCGAGCAGATATCGGGTGCTATGTGAGATCGCTTCACCGAATTTTTCAAAAGGCGCTACCCATTGCGGCGACCGCTGCAGAATCGTGAGTTGGCCGACGCACTCCGCGATCGCAGGAACCACTTGCATTGCGCTTGCCCCTGTCCCGACCACGACTACCCGCTTGTCCACCAGATCCAGATCTTTCGGCCACGCAGAAGTATGGAACTGGCGGCCTTTGAAGTCCGTCATACCCGGAAGCTGTGGTAACTTAGGCTTACCGAAAATGCCGACGGCCGTAATCACCACCTGCGCCTGGAGCACCTCCGTTTTGCCGTTTGGAGATCTAGTCCGCACATGCCAGCAGTGTTCGGTATCGTCCCACGTGGTGCTCAAAACTTCGGTGTCGTATTTGACCTTCTCATTCACATTCAGACTGTCGATCACATCGTCGAAATATGTCAGGAGATCATCACGAAGGGTAAAGTGATGCGACCAGTCCTTGCTTCCGAACGAATAAGAATACAGGTGGCTTGGTGTATCGACGCCTGCGCCGGGATACCCGTTTTCAAGCCACGACCCGCCGCTGCGACCGTTCCGTTCGATGATCTGAAACGAGGCGCCCATTTCCTGCAAATGTTTGGCAGCAACGGTTACCGCCAGACTCATCCCGATGAGGATAACGTGGAAACCATCCGCGACGGGCGCGGCAGTCTCCTCATATTGGTCAAGCGGCTGGCCGGAAAACCGCGCTAGCTCCTCACGCATCATTCGACCATATTCTTCGGGAACAGACTCGCCCAGAAAGGCGGACATCATGCTAATGGCCTGCTGCTGAGACGGCAAGGCAATCGCAAGCGGCTTGCCCGCGCTGAGGCCGCGGAGCACGATGAGTGCTGCACCTCGCACCTCATCCTGATAAACCGGCTCTAATCCGCCGCTGTCATGATCGTCTAATCCGGCCGAAGCTGTCGGTCGATATGGCGACTCCAGCCACTTCCCATCGCCGGTAGCCTGGAAAAGCAACATCAAAAGAACCGGGATGTTCGCAGTTTCAACCGCGAGTTCGAGCTCGGAGAGGTGGGCGTCACCCGGCGAATTGTTCTCGAGCGACGTCATGACTTCAGGCCCCTTCATACAATGCTTCGATCTGCTCGGCGTGTTTTGCTTCAATGACATGCCGCCGGAGCTTCATGGTCGGACTGACTTCCTCCCCCTCGACTGACCACTCGCGGTCGACGAGGACCCAACGCTTTACCTGTTCTGCGCGCGACAAGTTCTGGTTGGCCCGCTCAACCGCCCGCGCGATTTCTGACACGATGTCTTTAACTTGGACGAAGTGGGACAAATCTCCTCCAACCCGCTGCCCAGTTCAACGGCTATCGAGCTGGCAGCTGTGCGATCGAGCATGATCAACGCAACGTTATATTTTCGACCATCTCCGACAACGCAGACTTGTCCAATCAGCGAGCTTGCGCCCTTTAATTCGGCCTCGATATTCATCGGTGACATGTTTTTACCGGCGGAGTTGATGATCAATTCTTTCTTTCTGCCAGTAAGTTTGAGATAGCCGTCCATGGTCCATTCTCCCGTGTCACCGGTATGGAGCCAGCCTTCGCCGTCGATCGTTTCTGCAGTTTGAACCGGGTCGTCGCGATATCCGCGCATGATGGTAGATCCGCGAACCAGAATCTCGTTGTCGCTTGCAAGGGTGATTTCGACATCGGGAAGCGGCTTACCTACGGTGCCGAACTTGATCCCCTCTGGCGGGTTCCACGTCGCGATGGCAGAAGATTCAGTCATACCCCAGAGTTCCGGCAACGGCATGCCGATCGCCGCGAAGAATTCATGAACATCGAGCGGCATCGGGGCAGCACCTACCATCAAGGTCATTACATCGCCGAACCCCATTCCATCGCGGAGTCCGCGGAATACTGCCTCTTCTGCGGCCCTATGACGTTCGATGTCAGCGGCATTGGTGTCGCTACCGCCTGCACGGGCGCGCCAAATGCGGATCCCTGCCTGAATCCCGTCGGAGAACAGGTTGCGGCGAGCTTCGTCCAAGGCGGCCACTTTTGTTTCGATTTGCGTTTTCAGTTTTTCCCATATTCGCGGCACCGCCATGAAAAATGTTGGGCGGGCCCGCTGTATGACTGAGTAGAGCTGACTAACATCAGGGCAGCAGAAGATGCCAAAACCCATGATATTGGATGCATAAATACCTGTCGTCCTGTCAGCAATATGCGCAGAGGGTAGATAAGAGACGATGCGACCGAAGGGCTGAATGGGCCATACTTGTATGAGTTTTTCCCATTGAGATAGAAGGTTGGCGTGCGTCAAATCCACCGCCTTGGGCGGACCCGTGGTCCCCGAAGTAAATACAAGGACGGCCGAGTCGTCGGGCGATACCGCGCGCCATGTCGCGTCAAAGTCGAATGTCTCCGATGTCATTTCGGCAAGCTCATCAAGTGTCAGAAATTTCCCATCCACCGGACCATCGACGAGGATGATGTGCTCGACCTTACAAGCAGCCATGTCGACGGCTGCCGATAGCCGGTCGACGAAGGCGCGCTCCGTGATAACGACCCGGGCTTCCGTCCGACGCAGCGTCTCCGAAATCTGGCTGATCGATGCGGTATTATAAACTGAATAAGCCACCGCGTTGAGATGCTGGATCGCCGTGTCCGCCAAAAAGAACTCCGGCCGGTTGGTAAGCATCAAGCCGACGACTTCGCCCTTGGAAACGCCTAGCCGGTTCAGGCCTGTCGAGATACGGCGAACCTTTTCGCCATACGCGGTCCAGGATATACACACATCATTGCTGTCATCGCGCCACACGAGCGCTGGCGCCTCTCCTTGGATGGCTACGTTAGCCTGAAAGCACTCGCAGACGCTATTTCGAAGGCTGAAACGTTCAGAATGAAAAGTCGCTCCGTGATCGTCGTTCAATTCACCTGACTGCGGCCTAACTTGCATCTTACTCTCCCGATCCCTGCATTTTTTGAACCGCGAGTCTTGGTCCAGACCCTATGGTACATTGTGAAGTGACTTCACTTTACTATGTTTGATGGTTCTTGCAACCCCGTGGTCAATCTGGGATTGCATCGCACAAGCTGATCTTGTTGACTGGAGAACTATGTCAAAACTGCTCGCCCAAACGCCGCGTGCAAAGTCCAAAAAATTGGCCAAGGCTCCGCACGGGACCGGGCATGCCCGTATCCGAAAAGCAGCCGAAGACCTGTTGATTGAAAAGGATGGCATTCTAGACATAGCGGAGCTCGCGAAGCGAGCTGGCGTGGCGAGCTCACTGCTTTACCGATATTATCCGTCGAAAAATGCGCTTCTCGCCGCGATCGTTGAGAATTTCTACGATCGATACGATCAAGTCGTCTTTAAGGTACCGAATGATCCTGCGGTAGGATATGCGGCAGGGATCAGGCGGCGACTGGAACAAATGGTGTTGTTCCACTATTCCGAACCATTAGCTGCAACCGTATTGTGCCGATTGGGGAGCACCGCCGATGTCGCTATAGTGGAACTGAAGCGTATCGAAAGTCACATCGACGCTGCTGCAGCGCAGGTTCGGCAGGGCCAGCGGCTCGGGGAGCTGCCGGGCGAGATCGACCCAGAGGTTGCCGGAGCCGTCGTTATAGGCGGGACCCATCAAGCTCTGGCCCGAGTCTTGACACGCGAGAAGCGCCCGTCTCCCGAATGGTTGACCGGCGAGCTTTGGCGGGCTTTCAGCCCTGTGCTTCATCTTTCAATTTCCGATTAGCACCGCGGCAGCCTAACCACTTCGTCAAATGTGATTGAACGAAAGCAAGGCGGTTCAACCTCAAACACCGGCCCCCTCAACAACCTCGTACCCGATTGTTGGTCCGCGCCATGTTGACAGCGGAAGTCAGCAAGGGAAAATTCGCAGCACGCTGGCGGTGACGAGACAAACGCCCGGCGGGCAGCACTATCTGCCGCGCTGCCGAGCGCCTGTCTGGATTTGACGTTAAATCGCGTTAAAAGGCGTAGGACAGCTCGATACCTGCTGACCGTCCCATGCCGACATGACGTGATAGATTGTCCACCTGCCTGAAAGTGTCTGTCCAATAATATTTATCGAAAAGATTTTTGACCCAGACCGTGGCTCGCCAACCCTGGTCGGGATTTGCGACGCCGAACCGGGCACCCACGATCTCGTACCCGGCGATCGCGACGAGGGGCGCTCCCCCGAATGCGCTGGTCGAGCTGCTTTGCGAAGAAATGCTGGCACCAGCGAACATGTTCAGTTCGCTCGAAACCGCCGTTTCATAGTCGGCGCTCGCTTGGAACGACCATCGCGGCGAAAAGGGATAGCTGTTCCCTCGGAAATTTGCCGCTACGCCGAACGGGTCGAAGTTGAGAAAGTCTTTTGTGACTTCGGTATCGAGATAAAGACCGCTTGCGCGCAATGACAACCCGTCGACCGGTCGTGTTACTACGGAGGCCTCAATTCCCCACGCGCGGGATTGCGGGACGTTAACGAGCGCCTCGAGCGCGCCGAGAACACCACCTGGATCGATGATCCGACCGCGCAACTGCTTATCCGTATAATCATAATAGAACGCCGACGCTTCGATATGGGTGGACCTGATCACATCCGCTTTAACGCCCCCTTCGAAGGCGAGTACGGACTCTTGGCTCACAGGCCGTAGTGCCAGCGAACTTGTTGCGTTGATGTTCGGAAAGCTGCCTGACTTATAGCCTTTGCTGGCTGTGAGGTAGATCAACGTGGATGGCGACGGCTTGAAATTCACACCGGTGCGCCATGAGATATTGTCCTGCGCCAGAGTGGCGAAATGGACGCCAGGGTTTGCCGTTACGGCGTCCAGCGTGATGCAAGTCCCCCGTGCGATAGGAATGACCGGTGTCGGATTGGGCATGCGAGATTTGATAACCCCCTGAATAATCGTCAGTCCGGCCGCAAGATTGCCATCGACGTCGATCGTGCACCCGGAAAACTCATTCCGATATTTGGTATATCGCACCCCGCCGATAACCGACACCTCATCGGTCAACTCAAACTCAACACTGCCGAAGATCGCCTTGGTTGTAATTTTTTGCTGATCGGACGCCAGTGATGCCGCGAACGGCTGAATGCCAAACGGCAAGAATCCGCGCGCGCTGGAGGTTCGCACGACAAAGGCAGTGTTCGCTTCTTCTGTCTTGTCGCGAGCATAACTGCCACCGATCGTAAACTCGGCTCGCCCATCCAGCAGATTGCCCACCAAGCGCAGCTCTTGGAAGATGGATTTCACCGAGCCGATCTGTCGCACCGAGAAGACATCAAGCGCACTTCCGTCCGTATCGCGGAAGTTATTCTGTTTATAATCCTGATAGGAAGTCGTCGAGATCAGGTCGAGGGAGTCCGACAACTCCAGTTCGGCTTTCACCGAGGCCGAATAATAGTCTCTGTTGGCTCGCAGCGCCTTGTCAGCGTCCCAATCGGCGATCCCTGGCTCAAACGGCGCCGGTATTTGGGCCGCAACCTCTGGGGTCACCCTGGCGGGCACTTGGGGGTCACTCGATATAGTGCGACTGCAACGGTGTCCGACCGGTCCCTGAAGCCGGCAAGGCTCAATGCGACTTTAAGGGTCGAAGTCGGAGTCCACTCTAACTGCGCCCGACCGCGAAGCAGGTTTTTGCTGCCGTTTTCGTCATCGCGCGTGTAGCTCTGCTGCCAGCCCCCCCCTCGGTCATAGCCAACGGCGAACCGAGCCCGCAGATTTTCGCTGATCGGACCGCCCACAGCAAACGTACCGGCAAATCCACCGAAGCTGTTCAATCCGACGTCAACGCTGCCAGCGAGCACCGAAGTCGGTTTAGCGGACACATAATTGATTGCTCCGCCGGTCGAATTTTGCCCGTAAAGCGTCCCTTGGGGGCCCTTTAAGACTTCTACGCGCTCAGTATCGAGCGTCGCCAGATCAGCCATGATGGGAAAGGGATAGCCAATCTCGTCCAGATAGACCGAGACAGCCGGCGATGCTGCAAGCGACTCCTCGTACAGGCCGACGCCTCTGATTGTATAAATCGGCGAACCCTTCTGACTCTCCGCAAAGGTAAACCCGGGGACGATTCGGGCAAGGTCCGCAGCGTTGTTGATGCCCTGCGCCTTGAGATCATCATTGGAGAAAGCGGATATTGCCATCCCGACGTCGTTGATCGACTGCGCCCGCCGCTGGGCGGTAACGATAATTTCGTCCGGGGCGCTTGCCACCTCCGGGGAAGGCTCCACTTGTGCGTATGCAGATTCTGCAGAAAGGACGCAAAGCGATGAGCCAATCAACATACCGATCTTAATGCATTTCATTTCGCTCTCCCATGTCAGATAATTATTATTGTTTTTAATAACAATGACGAAAATTCTGCAAACTATTAATATATTAATCGAAAATTGGCGTAGCCTTACTCAGAAAGGACTTAATCCCGATTTCTGGAATGCCGCTCGCAAAATGATCGACTGCCGTAGCGAGTTCGAATTCGCTTGCTTCACGCGCGGTCATGTCGGCTTCAATGCGCAGCATGGTTTTTAGCTGGGAAAGTGCTTTCCCGCTCAGGCCGGAGAACGAAGCTGCCGCTTCCGCCGCAGCATCCTCGAGTTCGGCTCGAGGGACGATCTTGAATATCAGTCCGAAATCCTGCAGTTCATTCGCGCTATAAAGCTGCCCCATGAGCAGCATCTGGCTCGCACGAAAATGACCCATCGCTTGAACTAGTTTACGTGCGACGCCGGTTGCCGGCAGCAGTCCATAGCGGACGTGGCCATCCCCTATCATCGATCCGTCCGCAGAGATGATGACGTCGCAGCAGAGCAGGATTTCGAGACCGCCTCCGACGCACGTCCCGTTGATCGCTCCGACGACAGGCTTGGACAATTCCCGCATCGCGGAAATGAAATGACTGAACGGCTGCAGGAATTCCGCCGCCACGCAATCCCGCTCCAGAAGGAGCGAGCATAGGTCAGATCCACGCCGGCACAAAACGCGTCGCCAGATCCGATCACCACGATCGATCGCACCGCATCGTCCGCCTCCGCGCAGGCGAATGCTCCTTGCAGCTCGGCGATCAACTGGGGATTAAGGCTGTTGAGCGCATGCGGCCGGTTCAGTCGGATCCACGCCACGTCACCTTTGACCGCGTAAATCACTGTGCTAGGCGAAAGATGCAGCGTATTCATCGATTCAGCCGATTCTGCGCCGCACGGTAGACTTGCCACCTGTCGTTCCGCGGTTCACTCCGACCAAACCTCGAAGCCCAGCATTATTGCCGAACGCCTCGTCCAGCCGCATTCCGGCTGCAAGAAGGCCGCCATCGACGGGTATGGCTGCCCCGGTGATGAACCGGGCGGCATCGCTCGCAAGAAAGCCGATCACCTCTGCGACGTCTTCCGGCTGCCCTATATCGGGCCAAGGTTGAATGCCGCGCAGGTCATCCGAAATTTGTTCCGCGCTTGCGCCGACGAGCGGGGTAGCGATAACGCCCGGACAAACTGTGTTGACCCTAATCCGATTGGTCGCGAGTTCCGCCGCAGAAGACTGTCCGAACATTATGACCGCAGCCTTTGCGGCGGAATAGGCCTGCGGAGCGCCACCGCTTCTTAACCCACCTACCGAAGCCGTATTGACGATCGAACCACCTTCCCCCTGCCGGATCATTGCCCGACTACCGTGCTTCGTCCCGAGGAAAACTCCCCTTACCAATATCTCGAACGTGTAATCCCAGTCTTCCGTTTCGATTTCCGTTACTGGCCCAAATGCCCCGCCGATGCCGGCGTTGTTGACGAGGCAGTCAAGGCGGCCAAAGGAGTCGACGGCACAATCGACCGCGGCAACGATTTCGTCTTCCTGAGAGACGTCTGTCTTGATGAAACGAAAGTTCGCTGGGCTGCCGACGCTGGACGTGAGGGTCTCACCTGATTGCTCATTTAAATCCGCTGCGACGACGTTCCAGCCCCGATCGAGAAACCAATGAACGCTGGCAAGCCCGATCCCGCTTGCGCCGCCGGTAACGAGTACCGAGCGCCGCAGTTCGGGATTTTGGATCAATGAGGACACGGCTCTTCGATCCTTCAAATGTGGATGACGTTGTTCGGATCGGGTCTGTTCTCGGCATCGGCCTGCGAATAGTCGCCAAAAGCCCGATCGCGTGCGGCGGCTGCGGCCGGCACGCCTTCCTTCTCCGCAAGCTCAAGAAATTTCAGCGCTTCCGGAGTGTTTCGCATCATACCGTCGAACATGCAGCCGATGGTTTGCACTTGGGAAAGGCCCATTGCCTCCACCGCCCGATTCACAACCAGCTTATTGGCTGCCAACTGCGATTGGGGAATGGTCGCCAATGCAAGTGCCTGGTCGCGCACAGTGGCTTCCAACTCGGCGAACGGCACGGATTTGTTGATGACGCCCAGTTCGGCAGCGAGCTTGCCCGACATCGACTTGCCGGTGAGGCCATATTCCTTGGCTTTGGTCAGCCCCAGACGATAAATCCAGAGGCCGGTCAGATAAGCGCCCCACAGTCGTGGCCCCGGCGTTCCTATGCATGCATCGTCGGACGCGATGATGAGATCGGCGGCCAATGCCAGTTCGCTGCCACCGCCCAGTGCGTAGCCATGGACCATCGCGATGACGGGCTTTGGGGAACGCCACAGCGACATGAAGTTCTGGACCGGTCCGCCGGGTGCGGTCAGCCAAACGAAATCCTTGCCGATATCCCACTTGCCATCTGTCTTGATATCGTCGTCCCACGCGTGAAAACCGTCCGCAAAATCGAACCCCGCACAGAAGGACCGACCCGCCCCGCGCAGGACGATAACCGATACGTCTGGATCGTTGCATGCAACGCCGACCGCCGCTTCGATTTCCGCCGGCATCGGCGGCACCAGAGCATTAAGGCGCGAAGGGCGGTTAAGCGTGATCGTGGCAATGGCGCCTTCGACGCCATAAATTATCGTCTCGAATTCCACTGCTAGCTCTCCCAAATCCCACAACCACTGCATGTGTGAAGTGAATTCACTTCTCTTTAGATTGATCAGCGGGGTTTGGCAATAGGCCTTGCGCTTACGCGCTCCAGGTTTCGATTAGTACGGAGGGACGGCACCGGAGGCGACGGAGCCTATACTTGGAAAGGGGGCTCGAGTTTCAGCCTAGTTTCGGGGTCTGGCCGATAATATTCGCCCATATGCGTTCGGGCTGGAGGCGCGCAGCGCTCGTGATTCTAGCGTCAACTCAATGACCGCTTTCGGGCTCACGCGGCAGGACGTGGAGCAGGAAGCGGCGGATGAACTCGTCGGAGCTGAGTGTCATGACGCGTTGGCGGTCGGCGCCGTCGCGGCGGTAGTCCTTATAACGCATGGTCACGCCAGCATCGCCGAACGCGAGCAGGCGCCGGTTCGAGATCGCGACCCGGTGGGTGTAGCGCGACAGATAGGCGAGCACCGCCTCGGGCCCGGCGAAGGGCGGCTTGGCATAGACGACCCAGTGCTTCTTCCGGGCCGGCGACAGGTGACGAAGGAATGTCCGTCGTTCGGCGAGCGGCGCCATTGCACCAAAGAAGCTGAGACGCCGGGCATCGTATAGCGCCAGCAACTGGGTCAGGAACAGGCGACGGAACAGTCGTCCAAGTACGCGCACCGGCAGCAGGAACGCAGGCCGAGACGATATCCAGCGCTTCCCACCGGGGGCGATGCCGCCGCCGGGCACGATCATGTGCACATGCGGATGATGCGTCATTGCGGATCCCCATGTGTGGAGCACAGCCGCGTCGAGCGCATGTTCAGCAAGCTAAAACAGCAACGACGCATTGCAACACGCTATGACAAAACCCTGCTCTCGTTCGAGAGCTTCCTCAACCTCGCCGCCACGCGACTATGGCTGAAATCTTTTGTCAACACGACCTAGCGGACTGGAGACTTAAGACTTTACGTTCCGGACCAAACGATAATTCGGGTGGGGAAGAGCCAGTATCAGGACGGTGCTCTATTTCGGACGTTATAATGTCGGATAGGCTTGTCCAGATGGTCGGCCTCAACAATCCCGATATCGGTCAGGTGACGGAGGCGCGACGCAAGAAAGGCATCTCCCAAGCCATTTCGCGGATCGCCATGTCCCATCGCTTGTCCGACAACGCGAGCGGCAAGCGTCCATTGCGGCGGGCAGCTTTCCAGGAGCAGCCCATCGTGCGCCGAAATCGGCCTGAACACCAATCGGCCTTTGGCATCGACCTCGCGAAGCGGCTCCGGTCTCCCTGCAATGTCCACAAACTCATCGGCCAGTGCTTTCACCTCCGATGTTCCGAGCGGAATCGCCTCTTGGGCAAAAATCACCAGGGCTTCCGGGGGGTGGACGGCCACCGAATGATAGTTTTGGCGAGCCGGGACCTTCACCTGACATAGCGAAATATCGATGCTTCCCAACCAATGGCAAGCCATGCGCAGCATGACATGGTCAGCGCCACTTTCGCTCACCCAAATGAGAAGGTGGCTCGGCCGATCCTGGCTCAGGCGCGCATGCAAATGACGCCATGGCGCGAAAGCGTCGGTCGGATCGAAACCATATTCATCCGAGAAATGTGGGCTTGCAGGAGGCTCTGGCTCGCTTGTGCCGATGGCATCGAGCGATCGCCAGAAATTCGCGCGTTCGTATCCATCCGATAACGGACCGAGCGAAAGATCGTCCATTATGCAATATATGTCGCCGGACAGGCCAAGTTCCTGCGTCGCGAAACGCAAGCTTCCCGCCGCACTCACCGACGCGACGAGATGGGCATTAGTCATGGCGTTTCCTCGCGGTAGCCTATGCGGAGCCGAGGGCTATAAGACTCGCATCGGCCCGTTCCATAGGGGAAATACTCTCCGTCGTGCAAAGACAAGCTCACCCGCAAGTCGCGTCCACTTCGGGCCCTTTTTTTGCCGTTGAACCTTACCGCACCGAGTGCCCATTACTATTGCCGGACTTGGCCGCTGCACGAACATGACGTAATCGCGGGAGCGCCGGCCATTGGCCAGGAGCACGAGATTACTGGAAGGTTGGTTGCTACCCGATAAGATGAAGTACGGGCTCACGATTGTCGACCGGGCCCAGCATCAAAGGAGGACATGGACATCAAGCAATGTCGGTGCAGGCCGGTCCAGGACCGTCCTTCGAAATGATCGAGCCCAAGTTTGATCTTCCCCCGGATCGGCGGACACACTGGGTTATCCGGTCATGCTCTGCTCGGCTTGCTCGGGGGTTAGATACCCGAGGGCCGAGTGCATGCGGTGCCGGTTGTACTAGCCTTCGATGTATCCAAACAGGGCCTGCCGCGCTTCGGCCTGCGTCGCCCATCGGCACTGATGGACAAGTTCGACCTTGAGGGCGTGGAAGAAGCTTTCCATTGGGGCATTATCGTAACAATTGCCCGTGCGGCTCATCGAGGGCGTCGCACCGATCGCGGCCAAGTGATCGACATAGGCGCCCGCTGCGTATTGCGATCCGCGATCCGAGTGACAGATGAGACCGCGGTCGGGCCTCTGCCGCTGGGCAGCCATCATCATGGCCGCCAGTGGCAACTCGGTCCGCATGTGATCGCGCATTGCCCATCCAACGATCTTGCGGGTTGCAAGGTCGAGCACCGCGGCCAGATACAACCACCCTTCACCGGTCGCGATATAGGTAATGTCGGCGAGCCAGATCCGGTTCGGCGCGGTTGCCACGAAGTTCTGAGCCAGCAGATTCGGAGCGATCGGCAAATAGTGACGGCTGTCGGTGGTGCACGGCCGGAACCGGCGCCCTGCCAGTGCCGGGATACGGTGCCGACGCATCAGGCGCTCGACGCGGCCACGGCTGCATCGATGACCTTCCGCCCGCAGGGCGGCATGCATTCTCGGCGATCCGTATCGCCCTTGATGCCGCGCCTGGAGCCGGCGCACGTCGTGCAGCAATGCCAAGTTCGCCGTGGTCCGCGCGCTCGGCGCACGGACGCACCAGTCGTAATAGCCGCTCCGCGACACGCCGAGCATGCGGCACATGACGTTCACCGGCCAGGTGGACGCATGCTGCTCGATAAAGGCGAACTTCATCGCGGCATCTCCGCAAAGATACCGACCGCTTTACCTCACTGACGCTGCTCGCTGAACCAAGAACACAGTCTCTCGCCGCATTAGAACCCAGACGATCCTCGCCAGCTTGTTGGCGAGAGCGACGACCACCGTATTATGGTGACATCGCGCCTGTAGGCCGCGCAGCCATTCGCCCAGTGCTGTGTCGCCTTTTGCCAGACTGGGCAGCGCGGCTCTCGCGCCGTGGATCAGGAGCGTCCGGAGATAAGTGTTCCCTCGCTTGCTGATCCCCAGCAGCCGCGGCTTCCCACCTGTCGTATGCTGTCGCGGAACGAGACCCAGCCAAGCTCCGAGATCTCTCGCCTGGCCAAAGGCTTCTGCTCGACCAACTGCGGCGACGAGGGCCGTGGCGTTGAGAGCGCCGATGCCGGGAATCGTCGTCAGGCGCTTGGCCACTTCGTCCGTGCGGGCGAGTTGGGCAAACTCCTGATCCTGTGCATCAATGCGGCGATCGAGAGCAGCCCATTCCGCGCGCATGTCGACCAGAAGGTCGCGGAGACGGCTGGAAACCAGCAGATTGTCGTCAGCGAGCATCTCATCAAGGGCCTTCTCGAACTTGCGGCGTCCTTGAGCTGCCGTAATGCCACGCTCAAGAAGCACGGCCCGCACCTGATTGATCAGCGTCGTTCTCGCTCTTACCAAACGCGACCGCACGCGATGCAGCGACTGAATGTCAAGCTGCTCTTGGCTCTTCAACTCGACGAAGCGCATCGTTGGTCGGGTCGCGGCTTCCGCAATTGCCTCCGCGTCACGGTCGTCGTTTTTCTGGGCTTTGACGTAAGGGCGCACATATTCGGGTGGCATGAGCTTCACCGTGTGACCTTGGGCGAGCAACAGGCGGCCGAGATAATGGGCACCACAGCAGGCCTCCATCGCAACCGTGCACGGCATATATTTCGCCGCAAAACTCGCGATACTCGCTGGTCGCATCCGTCGACGCAGCACTACCGCGCCCTGTTCATCCAGCGCCGCAACGCTGCAGCTGTTCTTGCCTAAGTCGATACCGATCATAACAATGGTCATTACTCGCTCCTCTCTGACTAGCACCAACATCGTAGCTTGATGTCGGTGAGTTGGGGCGGGCCATTCCATAAATCCGTCCGCGCCGTGATCACCGCCTGACCCACCGAATGTCTGCGGGAGGAATTTGAAGATGGCCTGACGGTATACCGACGCCCCGATAGCCTGAGTTAAAAAATGGCACTTTGATGCCGTCGTTTTTATGAGGCCTGGGTCGTGCGGCTCTCCATCTTGGCAACGGCTTTGCCGCTATGCCGTAACCGGACGTCGTTCGCCAAATTCGCCTGTCCAACGAGTGATCGATACAACCATCGCATTATGACCATGGGGAATAACCAGGCGGCATTTTGAATTGGACGGATTGGCAGAAAAATCTGATGCGATGCAGGATAGAAAAAAATGTTGGGGGAGAGATAAATCATGTCACGATATCTATTGCTGACGACGACCGCTGGGTTCCTGTTGCCGGGCACGGCGTTTGCCCAAGACACACAGGCACAGCGCGGCTCGATTTCGGCGGCATTTGAAAATGAAATTATCGTTACCGCAACCAAAAAGCCAATGGAGAGAATGTGCAGGATGCGGTGATCGCAATTACCGCATACGGCGCCGAACAGCTAGACGCGCTTCAGGTCCGCGACGTCTCAAGTCTGAGCTTTAAAATGCCCAACGTATCGCTGGACGATGTTGGAACGGTCAAGGGTGTAGCTAACTTTGCGGTTCGCGGTCTGGGCGTCAATTCGTCCATTCCCTCAATCGAGCCCGCCGTTGGCGTGTTTGTCGATGGCGTCTATCTCGGTATCAATGCCGGGGTCGTGTTCGACACGTTCGATCTCGGCGGCGTCGAGGTGTTGCGTGGCCCTCAGGGGATATTGTTCGGTCGGAATGTGACCGGCGGCGCAGTCTTGCTCAAGACCAGCGATCCCAAAAACGAGTTCGAGGCATCGGCAAAGTTTATTGCAGAATCCGGTTTGCGCGGAACCGGTGGCAACTATTACGCCATGGGAACGGTGACGGGTCCGTTGGTAAAGGACGTATTATCGGCGAAGCTTGCGATATACTACAACAAGGATGACGGCTGGTTCAAAAACTTTCTGCCAACCGGTGGTAGCGAAACATTTGGCAAATCAGACACCGCAATCATAAGGAGTGCGATCAAGTTCGCGCCCGATGGCGCCGGTGACTTCACCTTGAAGTTCGAGCATGGTGAGTCCGATGGCCAGGGCCCGGCAATGCAAAGTCATACGGGCGGGTCCGGGCTCGCTGGACGAATAGTTAATTTCGACCGCGAAAGTTTTGATTTTTCGATTGATGAACGAGGCTTCACGACATCCAAATGGAACCAGCTTAGCGCGACGTTAAATCTGGACGTCGGCTTCGGGGACGGCGTGATCACCAACGTATTTGGGTGGCGGGAATTTCGCCAGAATGCACGCATTGATGTTGACTCGACGCCAGCATTTCTGTTCCATACCGACGCCGGAATAGCTCAAGATCAGATCTCAAACGAGCTGCGATATGCTGGCCGTTTTGGTGAGATGATCGACATAACGACTGGTATCTATTATTTTTCGCAGAAACTTGAGTATGCCGAAGCGCGCGATCTGTTGGGGGTGCGCTGACGCAGCACGGCGGCGGTGTGCAAGATTCAAGGACTTTGGGCGTGTTTGCGCAGGCCGATTTTGATTTGACCGAAAAGTTTTCGATCAACGCAGGTGTTCGATACTCGAATGATAAGAAGCAGGTCAGAATTGCTTCGCTTGTCCGGAATATTAGACGCCCCTGCAATGTCATACAAAATACTTGTCCGATAGATTTTACCGGTTCGGTCGCAGCCTCGAACTGGTCACCAAAGATCGGCGCTGCTTATGAATTTAATGACAATGCGCGGGCCTATGTGCATTGGGCGCGCGCCTATCGCGCCGGCGGATTCAATTTGCGAAACACAGCGATCGATACCATCAATTTCGGACCGGGACCGTTTGAGGACGAACGTGTCGATTCCTTTGAGCTTGGGGTCAAAACCGAACCCATGCGCCGTTCGCGCTTGAATGTAGCAATCTTCTATAACCTGATCAATAATATGCAGCGTGAGGTTAACCTCACCGATCCATTCGCTGGCACCGTTCAGGTCATCAGAAATACTGCCGATGCGACCGTGTTTGGGTTTGAGATCGATGGCCAGACCGAAATCACAAGCGGTGTATTCCTAGAAGGCTCGCTCGGCTATTTAAAGGGCGAATACCAGAATGTTACTTTCGATCTCAACGGCGATGGCGCAATCAATGCCGCCGATGCCGACCTGAAAATTCCGCGTCTCGCAACTCTGACCGCAAATGTCGGACTGACCGTCGAGCAGGATACCAGTCTTGGCCAATTGTCAGCGCGAGTAAATTATTCGCACCGGGACAGAGTTGCATTTACCGACAATAATCTCGGCTTTTTGAATCCCGCCGATCGGATTGACGCCAGCCTTTCGCTTGCAGCGCCGACCGGCAATGTTGTGATAACAATATTCGGCAAGAACCTGACCAATGATGTCCAGCATGGTAGTGACACACAGCTTCCCGCGATGTTGGGCCCGGTCCCACTAGGGGAACAGCCTCCCCCCTTGTCGCGCGGACGGACCTTAGGGCTGGAATTGAAGCTCAAAATAAATTGACATAATCTCCATAACGCCTGGGATTGATCGCGCTATAGCGCGTCAATCCGGGCTTGGTGGCGGCGAAGTGTAACGGCAATAGTCCGCCTCCGGTCATCAATCTGTTCCCCGTCAGCATTTAGGTGTTTGATCCCACGGTTTAAGGTGCGATCCTTTCGTTAGAATGGAAGGCAGCAGTATGGGACAGGTACGTCACGGGAGCGCCACGACCACGCACACCGTCCGAGCAGCAATACAGCGATCGCAAGCTTCGCTCGCGACGCTGAGCCGAGAGTTGGGGATCAACCCCAAGACAGTGGCGAAGTGGCGCAAACGGGCGACGGTCGAGGATTTGAAGACCGGGCCGAAGGCCCTTCACTCCACAACCCTGACCGAAGCCGAAGAGGCGGCGGTCGTTGCGTTCCGGCGTCACATGCTGCTACCGCTGGATGACTGTCTCTATGCGCTGCAACCGTCGATTCCGCATCTGACGCGGTCGGCGCTGCATCGATTGTCCGTCGTCAGAACATTCGGCACAACTCGCGCCGCAAACGCGCGATCTCGGACGCTTGATCCGCTGGCGACCCGATCGCCGATACTGGCGGCTTCGCCGCCGGGCTTACGAGCATGTCGTTGCTATCCTGCAACTTGCGCTGCCAACGGCGCAGCATTGTTGGCATAATCCCGAGCTCAGCTGCCACTTCGGTCTGCATGCGACCGCTGGTCTCCCACAGCGCTACTGCCTCGCGCTTAAACTCATCCGTGAACCGACGCTTTGTCGTACTCGTCATCATACACCTCCTGGCTCCGCGGAGCCTATCATCGGTGTCCGTCAAATCGAGGGAAGATCATCATCCTTTGGCGAACATAAATGATCGTACCGATGAGCGTCATCACATATTCGGCAAGCTCCCGGTCGAATGTGCCATTCGGCGAAAAGAACGCCGAATTTTTGAGGATGGTCCATGTGTAGTTGCGCGGGATGGGTGCGTTGGTGCCAGAGACTTTTAGCTCCCGATAATTCCGGCGGCTTTTAGATTTGCGATCCGCTCGGACTGATAACCCATTGCGATGAGTATGGCTTCGGTATCTTCTCCTGCCTTACATGACATTCTAGGTGCTGCCGTCCCGGTTACACTAAAGCGCGGCGCCGGTGCTGGCTGGACTTTGCCATCGACTGTTAGGAAGGTTTCACGGGCTCGATTGTGCGGGTGCAGCGGCGCCTCGGCCAGCGACAATACAGGAGCAAAACAGGCATCGGTGCCTTCAAGAAGCGTACACCACTCGTCGCGGGTTCTGGTCTGGAACAATTTTTCTAGGCCAATTTGCATCGCCGGCCATTCCTTTGCGTCGAAATGATTGGCGGGCAATTGCGAAGCACCAGTCAGTTGAAGCAATTCATGGTAGAATTGCGGCTCTACCGGGCCGATCGCAATGAACTTGCCGTCGGCGGTTTCGTAGGTGTCGTAGAACGGCGCACCTGTATCGACCAGGTTTGCGCCGCGTTCGTCACGCCAGCGTCCCGCTCCATAGAGCGACCACGTCATGCTTGCGAGGACGGCAGCGCCATCAACCATCGCGCAATCGATCACCTGCCCTTTGCCGCTTGCCCGGGCATGCAGGATCGCGCTTACCATGCCAAAAGCGAGCATCATGCCCCCGCCCCCGAAATCGCCCACCACATTGGCGGGTGGCGTTGGCTTCTGGTCGGCGCGGCCATAAGTGTGAAGGTTGCCCGCAAGCGCGATATAGTTGATATCGTGTCCAGCCGCCTGCGCATAAGGGCCCTCTTGCCCCCAACCGGTCATCCGGCCGAAGACCAGGCGCGGATTCTCCTTCAGCAGGACATCCGGACCAAGGCCCAAGCGCTCCATCACACCTGGACGAAACCCCTCGATAAGACCATCGGCGTCGCGGCACAGACCCTGAACGATTGAGATGCCTTCGGGAGATTTCAGGTCGATCTTCATCGACCGGCGGGAGCGCGCCAATATGTCGGCGGTAACCGCGGGCGCGACGGCTAGTCCGTCGCCGGGCCGTTCGATGCGGATCACCTCCGCTCCGTGATCGGCAAGCATCATGCCGCAAAACGGTCCTGGCCCGATACTGGCGATCTCGATGATTCGCAATCCAGCCAACGATCCCGTCATGCACTCTCTCCCAGACTAAAAAAGAAAGACTGGGGCAGCCGCCGCCATTGTCCAAGTTCATTATTATCGCTGGCCATGCCTGAATGGAATGATATGCTAGGTGTTTGATCCCACGGTTTAATGGTGCGATCCTTTCGTTAGAATGGAAGGCAGCAGTATGGGACAGGTCCGTCACGGGAGCGCCACGACCACGCACGCCGTCCGAGCAGCAATACAGCGATCGCGGTTCATCTGTCGCCAGACCTTGCGCACCCCGTAAACGCCGAAGTTCTTGGCAAAGACGCGCAGCACCTCGGGCTTCAGATCGCGATCGCGCCGGGCACGATCTGATAGCCTTCCTGGATCTTGTCGCTGAGCGACACGCTCGTGGTAGGTGGATGGGGCGATCGGCAGAACCCGGCAGATCGGCTCGACCCCATAAACCTCACGATGCTCGTCAATGAAGGCAGTCATCTCCTGAACGGGCGGTCGAGCTCCGCCTGGGCAAAATATGCTGATGCCTTGCGCAAGATCTCGTTGGCCTGGCGCAACTCGCGGTTCTCGCGCTCAAGGGACTTGAGCCGGTCAGCCATCTCGGTCGGCACACCGGCGCGCTTGCCGCTATTGACCTCGACCTTCTTCACCCACTCATGAAGCGTCTGCGGAACGCAGCCGATCTTCGCTGCGATCGACACGATGGCTACCCACCGTGACGGATGATCGCCTTCGTGATCCAGGACCATCCGTACCGCACGTGCGCGGACCTCAGGTGCAAATTTGTTTGTTGTCTTACTCATCGCAGACCCTTCCTCTCAGGAGTTAGGGCCTCCGGCAATCCCGGGGCGCTTCAGCCTCGCCCATGCCAGGGTCGAGATCGCTGTCTGGGTGGATGATTACAACCGGGAGAGACCGCACTCATCCCTTGGCTACGCAACCCCGGCGGGGTTCGCCGCCGAACTGGATCAGCAATGGCCTGCTTCAACCGCGCTCATGCGCAACGAAGTGACCTGCACCCGGAATTCTGGACCGTTTCGAGCTGGAAAATTCCAGTTATGATCGGAGGGCCAGAATACGGAGGGTTTGATGAAGAGATCGAAGTTTTCGGAGGCGCAGATTGCTTTCGTGCTCAAGCAGGCGGACGATGGGACGTCGGTCGGCGAGGTGTGTCGCAAGGCCGGGATCAGCGAGGCGACGTACTACAACTGGCGCAAGAAATACGCTGGGCTGATGCCGTCGGAGATGAAGCGTCTGCGCCAGCTCGAGGACGAGAACGCCAAGCTCAAACGGCTGGTTGCGGATCTCAGTCTGGACAAGGCGATGTTGCAGGATGTCGTCTCGCGAAAGCTCTGAGGCCTGATCGGTGGCGCGAGCTGGTCGATAATGTTCGCAGCACATGGCAGGTCAGCATACGGCGAGCCTGCAGCGTGCTCCGGGCGGAACGATCCAGCTACCACTATCGTGGCAAGGGCACCGATCAGGCCGACCTCAAGCAACGGATCAAGGAGATCGCGGAGACGCGGGTACGGTACGGCTATCGCCGTATCCATGTCCTACTGCAGCGCGAAGGCTGGGCGATCAACGGCAAGCGAGTTTACCGGCTTTACAGGGAGATGGGTCTGCAACTGCGCAAGAAGGCGCCGAAGCGACGGGTAAAGGCAAAGCTGAGGGAAGGCCGCTGTGCGGCCTCCCGCGTCAATGATGTATGGGCCATGGACTTCGTCCATGACCAGTTGGCGACCGGTCCGAAGCTGCGTGTTCTGACGGTCGTGGATACGTTCAGCCGCTACTCGCCGGCGGTGGTTCCGCGGTTCCGCTTCCGCGCTCCGGATGTGGTGGAAGTACTGGAACGGGTCTGTGCCGAGGTCGGCTATCCAGCCTCGATCCGGGTTGATCAGGGCAGCGAGTTTATCTCCCGCGAGCTGGATCTGTGGGCCTACATGAAAGGAGTGACGCTCGACTTCTCGCGGCCTGGCAAGCCAACGGACAATGCGTTTATCGAGTCCTTCAACGGCAAGTTCCGGGCGGAATGTCTGAACCAGCATTGGTTCATGAGCCTGGATGACGCGGTCCGAAAATGCGAGGCTTGGCGTAGAGACTACAACGAAGTACGACCGCACAGCGCGATCGGCAACAAACCGCCGATATCGCTCATGTTGGCATCAGCGGTACATGGCCCGCCCTGATGCACGCACGCTGGAAGGCCGCCAGCCAAGTGGTCCAGCATCGGGGTGCAGGTCAGAAGCGGCTGGGCTCTAATCCCGGCTGGTGGAAACCAGGGGGTCATGTCAGTTGCCCCAATGCACTTCGCTAGTCTTACATTCAGTCACGGATATCATGTCGGATGCTTGGGAGCGACATGGGCTTCCCCCCATCCTCCAAAGGCTAGCCAGCCTCCATCTACAGGAAGGGTTGCGCCTGTGACATAAGCGGCGTTCTCGCTTGCGAGAAAGATCACCGCGTTTGCGACATCCTTCTCAGCGCCCAGGCGCCCCAGTGGGACGCGCGCTGTGATCTTGCTCCGCACTCCCGTGCCGTCTGTCATATGATCCAGCATCGGCGCGTCAATTACGCCAGGTGCGACGGCATTCACGCGAACGGAGTACCGGGCGAGCTCTGTCGCGAAAGTTTGAGTCAGCATGATAACTGCTGCCTTCGACACGCCATAAGCATGCGATGCAGGAAACCCGCGGACGCCCACAATCGATGCGATGTTGACGATTGCGCCCGCCCGTCGGGAAATCATATGTGGTGCAACGGCTCGACACATAAGGTAGGTTCCGCGCTGGTTGACGTCGATTACACGCTGCCATGCGTCGATGTCCTGTCGGACAACGGGAGCCACTTCACCTGCGATGCCCGCATTATTTACGAGAATGTCTATGCCGCGCCAGCTCTCTACCTGAGCCACAATATCGTCAACATCGCTAGTTCGGCTGACATCGCCTGGCACCGCAAGGCCTTTTGGTCCTACACGGGCAAGCGTCTCTGCCAACGCATCTTTGGTAACATCGTTAATCGCAACATACGCGCCAGCATCAACCAGAACTTCAACTATTTTCGCGCCTATGCCGCTGCCGCCACCTGTCACCAGTGCAGTTTTTCCAACCAAGCTTGCTTGTAACATTTCCCAATTTCCAATTGATTCCAGAAATATATCATGTCAAAATCTCTGCTATTAGCGCTTAACTAGAGATTTATCTCGATATTCGCGCACTCGCTGTTGATGATCGGCACCGATATTTGTGAGCGCTTCGTAGGCAAGCCCGACATCCATCATGGCGTGTGCGAACTGCTTGAGACCGATGTTGATGGTAACTTTGCTCCACCGGATAGCCTTGGTCGATCCCGCAACCAGTTCATCCGCGAATTCGTCCACTAGGGCATCGAGCGATTCCGCCGGGACGCTGTAGTTGATAAGGCCCATTTCAGCAGCCTTGGGCGCCGGCACCCTTTTGCCCGTCAGCAGATACTCCTTCGCACGGGCATAGCCGATCAACTGCGGCCAGATAACCGCGCCGCCATCGCCCGCTACCATACCGATCGATACATGGGGGTCAGACAGATAGCTAGTTTCGGCCGCAAAAATGATATCGCAGAATAGTGCGAGCGTTGCACCAAGACCAACCGCGGGACCATTGACCTTGGCAATGATCGGCTTATCGCAATCGAGGATCGAAAAGATGATACTTTTGGCTTCTACCATAGTCGTCTCGAAACTCTCGGGGTTGTCGATCGCATCCTGCATCCAGTCGATGTCTCCGCCCGCACAGAAGGCCCTGCCTGCTCCAGTAAGAACGATCACGTCTGAATCCGGGTCGGCATTCGCATCTGTAAAGACGTGCGCGAGTTCGGTATGCAATGCAGCATCGACTGCATTTAATACTTCGGGCCGCGCAATGGTCAGATAGAGAATGCGACCACGGCGATAGATATTTATGGATTTATAGCGTTGGGTGTCCATGTGGCTATCCTAGATTGAGCGACCAATGATTTCGCGCATGATCTCCGACGTCCCGCCATAGATGCGGGTGACGCGGGCATCGCGCCACATGCGCGCGATGGGCATTTCGTTCATATAGCCATGACCTCCGTGCAACTGGAGGCAGGCGTCCATCACCTCCCATTGCGTCTCGGTATGCCAAAGCTTGGCAGCGGACGCTTCTGCTGATGTCAGCTTGCCCTGTAGATGGCGAGAGAGCGCCCAGTCGATATGCGCCCATCCGACCTGCAGTTTCGTCCTCAGATCCGCCAAGGCGAAGCGGGTATTCTGCAAATCAAAAACAGTCTTTCCGAACGCCTTACGCTGCTTTACATAATCGACCGTGATGTCGAATGCCCGCTGGGCATTTGCTTGAACGCCGATCGAAACCGAAAGTCGCTCTTGGGGAAGCTGGCTCATCAGACAGGCAAAGCCGCGATTTTCCTCCCCGAGCAGGTTCGTAATCGGGACGCGAACATCCTCGAAAAAGAGCTCGGAGGTGTCTGACGACTTTTGTCCGATCTTGTCGAGGTTGCGGCCGCGCTTGAAACCTTCACGGGTTGCCTCGACAATCAGAAGCGATATGCCCTTGGCACCGCCTTCGGAATTCGTGCTCGCCGCGACGATGACGAAGTCGCAATGCTGTCCGTGGCTAATGAAGGTTTTCTGCCCTCGCAGAACATAATGGTCGCCCTCGCGCCGAGCGCTTGTGCGAATGCTTTGGAGGTCAGAACCCGTACCAGGTTCGGTCATTGCGATCGCAGCGATCGCTTCCCCGCGCGCCATTTGCGGTAGCCAGGCCTGCTTCTGTTCCTCGGTGCCGTAGCTCGTTAGATATTCGGCGATGATGTCGGACTGAAGCGGAAACGTAAGATTGCTCGCGGCATAAGAAATCTCTTCATTAACAACTGCATTGTAGCGAAAGTCGAGGCCCATGCCGCCATATTGCTCGGGCACGGAAGGGCAAAGCATCCCGGCATCTCCGAAGGTGCGCCAGATTGAACGAGGAACGATACCTTCGTCTTCAAATGAGTCGAGGTGCGGGACAATATCTCGGGCAAGGAGTCTGCGGACTTGATCGCGAAAGATGTCGAGTTCCGTATCGTAGAGGGGCCGGTCAGCCGTATCGAGCATGGATGAGGTACTTTCTAATCTTTGGAGTAATCAAGAAACCAGCCGGTCGCGGCCTTCCCAGTATTTCTTGCGCAGTTCGGTTTTCAGAACCTTGCCCGGGCCGGAGAGCGGTAACTCGATGACAAAGTCGAATGAGCGCGGACATTTATATCCTGCAATCAGCTGCTTGCAGTGCGCAAACAGATCTTCCCCGGTGGCAGTAACGTTGGGTTTGAAAATCACGAAAGCATGGACGCTCTCGCCCCACTTCGCGCTCGGAATGCCGATCACCGCAGAGGATTGGACTGCCGGGTGCTGCGCAAGTGCATTTTCGACTTCAGCCGAATAGACGTTCTCGCCGCCCGATACGATCATGTCCTTGATGCGATCAACCACATAGAGGAACCCCTCGTCGTCGAGATAGCCCGCATCGCCAGTGTGCATCCACCCTTCCCGAATGACCTCAGCGGTTTGTTCGGGCTTGTTCCAATAACCCAGCATCACGTTTGGCCCACGCACGATGATCTCGCCCTTTTCCCCACTGGGAAGCATATGCCCATCCGGATCGACGATCCGTATTTCGACACAAGCTCCAGCCCGCCCAGTTGCACCCATTTTGCCAAGCTTGCGGCCTTCGACTGTGTGATAGAAGGCCGGGAGAATAGTGGCGAGCGGCGACAGCTCCGTCATCCCGTACGCCTGTACGAAACGCGTTGAGGGAATGGCGGCGAGTGCACGTTCGATTACCGCCTCGGCAATAGCAGAGCCGCCATAAATAATATGCTTGAGGCTTGAGAGGTCGCGCCCCTCATGCATCGCTGGGTGATCAACTAGCATCTGTACCATCGTCGGAACCAGTACCATTTCGGTTACCCGCTCGTTCTCAATCGCGTCGATCACTGCCTCCGGCGAGAACGCAGGGATGACACAATGGGTATTGCCAAGTATCCAATGTGAACACCCAAGCGACAGGTCTGCCAGATGGAACATGGGCGCCACGTGCAGACAGTTGCCGGGGCGTGTGAACATATCCTCAGTCGTGGAGGCCAGAGCCGATACCATAAAATTGAGATGGCTGAGCATCACGCCCTTGGGCGCGCCGGTGGTGCCCCCGGTGTAGAATATACCAAACAGGTCGTTCCCCATCCGCCCTGCATCAGACACCGGATCGGTATCAGCAATCAACCTTTCGAAAGATAACATCCCCTCAGGTGCCGGACCATCCCCGGCGTGGATGAGGACCTTAACTGGGCTGTCGTCACCGCTCAATTCGGCAGCTAGGTGCTTGAAATTGTCATCGACTATCAGGATCTGTGAACCGGAATCCGTGAGAGAATAGCGAATTTCCACTGCGCTCCAGCGCAGGTTGCAGGGATTGATCACCCCTCCACCCCACGGCACTGCGACAACATATTCCCAGAAGCGATCGGAATTGAGGCCAAGCATCGCGATCCGGTCACCTGTTTTCATCCCTAGCGCCTGAAGAGCGCCCGCGAGACGGGCAATTCGATCAGCATGTTGCCGGAAACTCCTTCGTCTTTCCCCGAAAATCGTCGCAACGCGGTCGGGGTGTTGCTGGAGTGCGCGATGAAGCGGTTGGGTGAAGTTCATAGGCCAGTTCCATTTATGACAAGCAAGGAGCAACGTTGGCGCGCGTACGGTCTTGTGGATGGTGCCCGGCTTTGGGAAATTCGAGCAATGCGTGAAACGATCCATCTAGGGGGGGGGCGTCATGCCTCAGATCCCTGTCAAGCCACCCGAACACATCAGAACCTCTCCGCTAACGTAATCGCTTTCGGGAATGCAGAACAGGTATACCGCGCCGGCCGCCTCGTCGGGTGTACCGCTCCTGCCAAGCGGGATCGTATGTTCCATCATCGCCATAAGATCCGGATTGACCCCGATTTTAATTTCCCGCCCTTCGATATTGGCGGTTGCACCCTCGCCAGCCGCGGCCTCCGTCAGCCGGGTTTTGATTGAACCATAGGCAACGCAGTTGACCGTTGTGTTCATTCGCCCCCACTCTTTTGCGAGCGTCTTGGTAAGACCGGTAATCCCGGCCTTTGCGGTCGAATAATTTGTCTGCCCCGCGTTGCCGAACAGACCGGCGACCGACGAGATGTTGACGATCTTGCGAACATTGCGAATGTCGGCCTCGGCGTCTAACTTAGCCAAATTCCGGATCACCGGTTGGGCGGCACGCAGGATGCGGAATGGCGCGGTAAGATGCACGTCGATCATGGCGTACCATTGTTCGTCGGTCATTTTCTGGATGACCGAATCCCAAGTATAGCCGGCGTTGTTGACGATAATGTCGAGTCCCTTGAATTGCTCGGTCGCGGTGCTGATCAGCCGCTCGGCAAAGTCAGGAGCGCCCACGCTCCCGGCGCATACAACGGCTTCGCCACCCAAAGCTCGAATTTCTTCGATGGTTTCCAGGGCAGGAGCTTCGTCGAGGTCGTTGATGACTAGACGTGCGCCTTCGCTGGCGAGCTTGAGGGCGATTGAACGCCCGATCCCACGTCCCGAGCCTGTAACAATAGCGACTTTGCCTTCTACTTTCCGCGACATTCCCAATTCCTTCAATTCAAGTGTTTGTTTAGTCGAGAGCGACCAACGCTTCGCCGGCGATCTTCAATTGGCCGTGCTGATTCGCACTGAACAGCTCGATGCGCGCACAGCGCTCGCCGTCGAAATCGAGGATTTCGGCGACCTTGCCACTGACGGTAATGCGATTGCCGAGGTGGGTGATCCCGCTGAACCTCACATCGAACTTGCGGAGGCGATGTTGAGGTGCCCAACTAGTGAGCGCACGGCCCATCCAAGCCATGCCCAGCATGCCGTGAGCGAAAACGTCAGGCATCCCGGCTTTGCGAGCAAAATCGAGATCTATGTGGATCGGGTTGAGATCGCCCGATGCCGGACCGAACAGCGCCAATGTGGTGCGGTTGATTGGCGGCAGAACAAGTTCAGGCAGATTTAGCCCAACGACGACCTCGGCAAGGTTTTTTATTGTCATGACTTAGGTTCCCAATACCGGAGTTTCAGTTGCGCACCACGAGCACGGCGCGAAGCTCAGCGACCAGTTCGCCGGCCGCGTTGCGCGCTTCGGAAACCTTTTCGACGAATTCGAGCGCTCCGCCCTTCTTATCGTAAACGTCAGTCACGCGTGAGGTAACGGTGATTGTTTCCCCCGCGCAGACAGGTCTCTGATAAATAAAGCCCTGCTCACCATGCAGCAGGCGGGCGAGCGGGATCCCCATCGCGTCGAGCATCGCGCCTGTGGTATCGCTGTCCATTTCCGCAGCAAACAGAAAGGTTGGCGGCACGGGCAGATCGGCATAACCGGCCGCCTGTGCTGCACCGACATCAGTATATACCGGATCGACCTCGCCGATCGCTCGGGCGAAAGCGAGCAACCGACCTCGTTCGATCTCGATCGTCGAATGACCGATCTCGTAGCCGATCCAAGATTTATCAATCATCTGCCTGTTACCTTAATACATTTCAAAAGTAGTGATGACAAAGCCACCGCTGAAGTAGCGCAATCGCCGACACGACGTTCCCAACAGCATTCCAAGACGAAGTATCTCCTGTAATCTGGCGATTTTCGCCTTGATTTGCAGGGAAGGCTAATCGCGAACGTGATACTCTACCAGTTCAATTTGATGCTCTTGTATGCCTATATGGAATGGCTGTTGCCGGAATTGCGCTTGAACCCTGCGGTATAATTTCTGCATGTAGACTATCGAATCGGGTCAGATTTCCCGACAGCGTGGTCGGGCAAAGCCTGCCAGAAGTGGAGTGATGCTAACATGTCTGAAGACCCGGTTTTGTTCACCCAGCACGATGGCGTTGCCTGCCTCACGCTCAATGCGCCAGACATGCTAAACGCTATGAACAGGCGCGGATTCGAGCTGCTGATCGAGGCAATGGACCGGATTGATTCAGAGCCCGAAATTCGCGCCCTGATCTTGACGGGTGCTGGCAGCGCTTTCTGCTCGGGCGCATCGATCCAAAGCGACTTTTTCCTTGCTGATGATCCTGCCAAGCGACACTCGGCGACGAAAGAGATCATGGACAGTTGCGGCACCCCCTTAATGGAAAAGCTTGCCAAGCTCCGGGTACCGACTATCGCCGCCGTCAATGGTCCCGCTGGCGGGGGCGGCGTCGGGCTGGCGCTTGCCTGTGATCTTGTCATCGCCGCGCCTGCTGCCAAGTTTGTGCTGACGTTCACCCCCAAGCTCGGGATGATTCCCGATCTCGCCACAGTTTGGCAATTCGCGCGTTCGATTGGCCGGTCCAGAACCATTCGCGCTGCCTATCTAGGAACCCCGATTAGCGCCGAAGAAGCAGCGGATGTAGGGCTAATCTGGAAAGTGGTGCCCGGCGAAAGCCTTATGGAAGAAACTTGGTCGATTGCGCGGCAACTCGCCGATGGACCCACGCAAGCCTATTCGCGGGTCCGTCAGATCGTAGACGCGGCAACAATGTTATCGTTGCGCGAACAGGTTGAGCTCGAAGCGGAGATACAGCCTCGACTGATGGCCACCCAGGACATGGTAGAAGGCGCGCGGGCCTTTCTTGCAAAGCGCAAGCCCATCTTCAAAGGGCATTAGGCGTTTAGTCCCGGCATTTGGTGGATCGGATTGACGATGAATCGATCTGGTTCTGAAGTCCAGCATTTGCAGATATATTCGTAGGGAGTGAGGCCGCTGAGTGTCTTGAGCCGGCGTGCAAAGTTGTAGGTTGCGATGAAGTCGGCGAGGTGTACCCGTAACTGGTCGTGGCTTTCGTAGTGGAAGCGTTTGACGGTGGCTTCCTTGATGGTGCGGTTCATCCGCTCGACCTGCCCGTTGGTCCACGGATGGTTCGGTTTGGTGAGCCGGTGCTCGATGTCGTTTGCCCCGCAGATCATGTCGAAGCGCATCTGGCGCGACCAGGCGGTGTTCCGGTTGCGGGGCTGCTCGGCGAACTGAATGCCATTGTCGGTCAGGATAGTGTGGATGCGATAGGGTACGGCTTCGAGCAGGTGCTCGAGGAACTCCCAGGCCGTCTGCCTGTCAGCCTTGTCGACCAGCCGGGTGACCGCAAACTTACTCGTGCGATCAATGCCAACGAACATGGAGCTTGCCTTCGGCGGTCTGCACCTCGGCAATATCGATGTGAAAGAGCCGATGGGATAGCGCTTGAAGCGCTGGCGCTTCGGCTTGCCTCCCTCGATATCCGGCAAGCTGGATATGCCATGCCGCTGAAGACATCGATGCAGCGCCGACCACGTCAGATGCGGAATCGACGGTTGCAGCGCATAGAGACAGTCATCCAGCGGTAGCAGCGTGTGACGCCGGAACGCAACGACCGCCGCCTCTTCGGCTTCGGTCAGGGTTGTGGAGTGAAGGGCGTTCGGCCCGGTCTTCAAATCCTCGACCGTCGCCCGCTTGCGCCACTTCGCCACTGTCTTGGGGTTGATCCCCAACTCTCGGCTCAGCGTCGCGAGCGAAGCTTGCGATCGCTGTATTGCTGCTCGGACGGCGTGCGTGGTCGTGGCGCTCCCGTGACGGACCTGTCCCATACTGCTGCCTTCCATTCTAACGAAAGGATCGCACCATTAAACCGTGGGATCAAACACCTAAGATGTGAACCCATAAATGGGATCGAGAACTGGTGGGTTACCTGATTAAATGTCCCGTTGCGGGAAGAACACGAATCCCGCCGACTATCTTGCCATCGTTAAACTCATCGCAATCAGCATCTGATGTCAGCCACGATAAGTTGACACCCTATACCGCTCATTGAACTTTTTTCGTTGATTGCCACACTATTCCTACTAGTGATGGCACATGATCAATTTCGTTCGCCTTCGACACGTTGTTGCAGTGGATCGGGAAGGTTCCTTTTCGCGCGCAGCAGAAGCTCTCAACGTGACGCAGTCGGCCATAACGAAGAACGTGGCCGGGGTAGAGGACGAAGTGGGGCACCCACTGTTCGAGCGAAACGCGCGCGGCGCCACCGCAACACCGGAGGGCCGCGACTTTATTGACCGGGCCAGCAGAATCATAACTGAGATCGACCTGCTTGTAGCCGATGTCCGCAAGCAGCGTCGCGGCGAGCGACGGCTGCTGCGCATCGGGGTATGCCCACCTGCTATCGCACCGTTCCTCAGCAAGGCGCTAGCCGAACTGGTGAAGGATTTCCCAGATCTAAGCCTTCACCTTTCGGCCTTGACTTCTGAGCGAGCCCTGCGGTTTCTCAAGCGTGGCGATTTCGACGTCGTGGTCGGTCCTACCGAAATCTTCGAATACGATACACAATTGGAACGGGCCGATATCGGAGTTCTCAAGGCCTTCATGTTCGTGCGGAATGGCCACCCCCTTGCTGTTATGAAGAACGTATATGAGCAGGACCTGAAACAATTCCGGATTTTGGCGCCGGAACATTTTATATCATATTCAGGGGTCTACGACCGGCTTTATGTCGACACCGAGCACAGCCCGGCAGAAATGATCAGCGTAATTGATCACTTCCCTCTAGTCACCAGCATAGTGCGTAACAGCGACAGGATCGGGGTCGTCGGCGGAGGATACCATCGTTCTGAGCGGTTCAAGCGTCACTTCACGACACTTGACATCGACCTGTTCGAGCCGATGTCGGTCAGTTGCGCGACACTGCGCGTTCAACAATCCAAGCCAATCGTTGACAACCTGATTACATTGCTCGCCGCCACATGGGGCGAATCACCGATATGATGCGGAAGCAACGAGGCTGTAGTGAGTATGTAACGTCGGGCGTCGTTCCGCGTACTTAAGCGCCAGTAGATTTTGGAAGCGTTTTTGTACGCAGATGCATTCGGCGCTGACAAATTAGGGTCAGGACTCATTGATCACAGCCAGAACATGACGGTTGCGGCGAGGGCGACGGCGGAGAAGAAGGCCTTGGAGCACCTGTCATAGCTCGTTGCGACGCGGCGCCAGCCCTTGAGGCGGCCGAACATGATCTCATGCGGCCCCGGCTTTTGTAGCGGCGCTTATCGTATTTGATGGCCTTATTCCGGGATTTGCGTCCGGGGATGCAGGGGGTGATGCCCTTTTCCTGCAAAGCATCGCGGAACCAGTCGGCATCATAGCCGCGGTCGGCCAGCATCCATTGCGCTTTGGGCAGACTGTCGAGCAAATCTGCCGCGCCAGTGTAGTCGCTGACCTGGCCAGCGGTCATGAAGAAGCTGATCGGACGACCGTTCGCATCGGTCACAGCATGCAGTTTGGTGTTCATGCCGCCCTTTGTGCGACCGATCAGACGTCCCGGACCCCCTTTTTTACCCGTAGGCTGGACGCCGTGCGGTGCGCTTTGAGATAGGTGGCATCGATCATGATCGTCTTGCGGTCGGGAGCCTGGGGTGCGGCCAGACCTTCCATCATCCGAACGAAGATGCTCTTGTCGCTCCACCGCTTCCAGCGGTTGTAGAGCGTCTTTGCCGGGCCATATTCTCTCGGCGCATCGCGCCAACTGAGCCCATTTCGGTTGACGAAAATGATACCGCTCAGAACGCGACGGTCATCAACCCGCTGTCGGCCATGGCTCTTCGGGAAATAGGGCTGAAGACGCGCCATCTGCTCGTCCGTCAGCCAGAATAGATCACTCACATTCAGGCTCCTTGCGGTCGCCTGACTCACAATCGCTATCTCAAATCAATGGGTCCTGACCCTAGGGAGGCGAAAGTTGTCGCCAAATGATGAACTACACAGAAGTCCGTGGACGAAATGCCGCTGCGCGTGTGCGGACATTATTCCGTGTGAGAATAGTTCTGAACCATTTTGAACTGGACCAAGCACTGATGAGCGCCCGATAAGCCTCCGAGAGCAGCGAATTTACAGAAAGAAGCAAAAATGGCGAATTCTGAACGCGAAGTCCTTGTCGCCGGCGTCGGCATGGTTCCCTTCACCAAACCGGGCGCCGGTGCGACCTATGACGAAATGGGGCCGCAAGCGATCCGCCTTGCTCTCACCGACAGTGGCATCGATTATGCCGATGTCGAACAGGCTTATGCCGGCTATGTTTATGGCGATAGCTGCTGTGGCCAGCGTGTCGTATATCAGGTCGGACTGACCGGGATTCCCGTTTTTAACGTCAACAACAATTGCTCGACCGGCTCGACAGCGCTTTTTCTTGCGCGGCAGGCAATTGCAAGCGGCGCTGTGGAGTGTGCGATCGCTGTTGGTTTCGAACAGATGACGCCGGGCGCATTGGGTGCGATCTTTACCGACCGGCCCAGCCCCTTTATTGACTTTGACACCGCGACCAATGCGCTCGTCGATGTGGAACTGCCTCTGGCGCTCAAATATTTTGGTGGAGCGGGCCGTTCGCACATGCAGAAATATGGCACGACCATGCGCGATTTTGCGAAGATCCGCGCCAAAGCGAGCCGTCATGCTGTGAACAATCCGCTATCAGTCTTTCGCAAGGAGATGAGCGAAGAGGATGTACTTGGTGAGCAACTGATCTGGCCCGGCGTCATGACGCGCCCAATGGCCTGCCCGCCAACTTGCGGTGCGGCGGCCGCGATTCTCGTTTCACCCGAGTTCGCAAGGCGCAATGGCCTCGCGCCCGGCGTTCGCATCGCCGCACAAGCCATGGTATCGGATCAGTCCTCCACCTTTGATACCAGCGACATGATGCAAGTTGTCGGTTACGACATGACGGGACGCGCGGCAAAGCAAGTCTATGAAGTGGCCGGCATCGGCCCAGAAGACATCCGCGTTGTTGAGCTCCATGATTGCTTCGCTCAAAATGAGCTCATAACCTACGAGGGGCTTGGCCTTTGCCCTGTAGGCGGGGCACAGAAGTTCATCGCCGATGGCGACAACAGCTATGGCGGGCGGGTGGTCACAAACCCGTCAGGTGGACTTTTGTCCAAAGGACATCCACTGGGCGCGACCGGCCTTGCCCAATGCTATGAACTGATTCACCAACTGCGCGGCACCGCTGACGCACGGCAAGTCGATGGCGTACGCCATGCACTTCAGCACAATCTCGGCCTAGGCGGAGCGTGTGTCGTCACGCTTTACGAGAAGGTCTAACTGAGTGATGCTTGCCAGCCCTATCTTGACTGGCCGGTAACTGGCGGTTCCTCTCTGCGACCAGAAGTTTTCTGCTTTCCTTTCAGTTTGATCGAGACCTTGCCACAGTCAACGGGGAAGCTGTTATAACAGATATATAACACCACTCGTGTTCCTTCGGACGCTGCCTCAGCGATCTTGAAACAGAATGGCGAGATCAAATTCTTGCCTAATGTGAGTTAGCGAGCTCACCACTTAGTCGAGCTAAGGTCTGTGGACATTTAGCGTAGGGCGATTTTGATGGCGGCAAGGTTGATCATGGCGCGGTAGCTCTGATCTGTTTTTTCGTAGCGTGTGGCGATCCGCCGGAATGCTTTGAGAGGTCGTGTCCCGAGCGGTGGTGTAGCTTCTGCCGGTAGCGAAGCTGACCGGACACGCGCTAATCGAAAAAGCGCTGTAGTGTCCGGTCAGTTTCGCGGGTGGTCATCGGCGAACTTCGGTAAGCTTGTGTTGCAAAACTCAACTTACGGAGAACACCGATGACCAATGATCAGATGGACTTGAATGCGCTGGTTGGGAAGAGCGCCGATGGTGATTTTCTGCGCGACATGATCAGCTTTGCCGCGCAGCGCCTGATGGAACTGGAAGTGGGCGGCCTTAGCCCATTCGCCGATTTTGATAAAGCTTGCGACGATTTGGTTGATGTCGATCTGCCACTTGCGTTGCGCTATTTTGGCGGAGCAGGTCGAGAGCATATGGAAAAATACGGCACAACGATCAATGATTTTGCAATAATCCGTGCCAAGTCGAGCCGCCATACCGCAAAAAACCCTTTGTCGGTTTTTTGCAATGAAATAACAGAGGAAGAAGTGCTTGGCGCGCAGATGATATGGCCCGGCGTGATGACGCGACCAATGGCTTGCCCCCCCACCTGCGGCGGCGTGGCAGCTCTTTGGGTCTCGCGTTACGCCATGGTATAAGCGCCAAGGTCAAGATTGCGGCACAGGCAATGGTGAGCGATACTCCGTCCACGTTCTTGTCAAACAGTATGATCGAACTCGTCGGTGCCGACATGACCAAACGGGCCTCCCAGGCTGTTTATGAAGCTGCGGGTTTATGGCCGCGGGATATTGGGGTTGTCGAGTTGCACGATTGTTTCGCGCATAATGAGCTTATTACCTACGAAGGTCTTGGGCTGTGCGGCGAAGGAGAGGCATCGCGCTTCATCGCCGATGGCGACAATACCTATGGCGGACGGGTAGTTACCAATCCATCGGGCGGCCTGTTGTCAAAAGGACATCCGCTTGGCGCAACGGGACTCGCCCAATGCTACGAGCTCACTCACCAGCTGCGCGGAAGCGCCGAGGCGCGTCAGGTCAACGGTGTGCGCCATGGCCTCCAGCATAATCTGGGTCTTGGCGGCGCTTGTGTGGTGACTCTTTATGAGAAAGTCGATGCTTAGCCTATCCAGAGCCTCGAGCAGGTCTGTTTTTCAGACAAGTCGAGAATTTTGGGTACGGTGACCGATCATAACGTCAAGCAATGGTGGATCCAATCTGATGCAGGAGGGAAAATCTTCTTCCACGTCGACAGCGTTTATTCGGATGGACCAGTGAAGGAAAACCAGTACGCATCGCAAAGCTGTGGTGACAATCCAAGATTTTGTGCGATAACTCTCCGATAGCAATCCCAAGGCCGCCGAAGTGCAGACGTGAAACAGACTTGGCACCAGTCCCTGCTCACCAGTTCGTGGTCGCGGAATTTGCCGTGCGATGTTCAGTCCGAAATCATGGCCAGTGCAAGTTCGCACCGGCTTGACCAAGACGCCGAAATCATTCGTCAGGGTGAGCCCTTCTCGGGGCTGATCTGCCTGCTTTCTGGCGCGATGCACGTGATCGGCACCGCCCGGTGCGGAGACGAATTGCTGATCGGCGTGCTGCGACCGGGCGACTGGACCGGATTTCTCGCCGCTTTGGATCGCGGGAGTTACGCTTTCTCGGTGCGAGCGCTGGTCGAATGCCGCGTGGCTCGGCTAGATGCAGCTTCGACGCAGCGGATATTTGAAAGGGATCTGGAGAGGTTCAAACTGCTACTGGCGCCGGAACTGGCCGTATCGCGGGGAACATATCACTATTTCGTCGAGACTTCGTATCGGCCGCCGATGCTCCGGCTGGCGGAACGGATGATCGGGCTGGGACGCTGGCCCTATTCAGATGCGCCCGGAGAGGTTTCGCGGCTGGAGAAAATCTCCCAGACGGATCTTGCGAATGCCACGCGCCTGTCGCGCCAGACGATCAATGCGTGCCTCGGCAAACTGGGCGAACAGGGCGTAGTCAATGTGGGTTATCGCACGGTCGAGGTGATCGATCTGTATCGCCTCGGCTTGATTGCAACGGGTGACCTGCTGCTGGAATAATTCAGCGTCAACTGTCGTCTGACCGACAATTCCTTGGTCGATCAAGGCTATTGTGCGCAGTGGACGGGGAAATGACCTGGGAGAGGATCATCCGGCCGGAGTCTTTGGTGTCAGGATGAGCGCGCTTGCAGCACTTTCGGTATTCTTGGCTATAGTGAGCGGCGATGCGGAATCGCCCAGCACCGCTGTTGCTTCCACGCAGTCAAGCCCGCAGATCGAGGCCGCCGACCCCGAAGATTTCGCCGCCCGGTCAATTGTGCTGAACAACGGCGTGCGCGGGCGCATCATTTCGTTCAAGTCGCGCAACCCCTACCACTTTCGCGAATGGTTTAAAGGCGACCACGGCGCTGTGTCTGAACTGACGGGGCAGCTCTTCGTCCCTCCCGGCAATACAAAGCGGCCCCTGATCGTGGTCGTCCCCGGCAGCGGCAACATCGGCCCGCACCATCTTGAGCAAGCCAGATCGCTGGTGGACGAAGGCTTTGCTACCTTTGTCATCGATCCCTTTCGTGGCCGCGGCATCCATTCGACCGCAGCCGACCAAGGGCAACTGAGCTGGGCCGCAAGCGTTCATGACGTTTTCTCGGCGATCGACGCCGTTGCCGGCGACCCCGGGATTGACCCCAATAGGATCGGTCTGCTCGGCAGCAGCCGGGGAGGCTTTGCTGTCATCAGCGCCATGATGGCGCAGGTTGCCTCGCACAATGGCGGCAAGGGTTACACAATCGGCGCTGCCTTCGCGGGCTACCCTTGGTGCGGCTTGCAGTTCTGGCGCCCGCGATTGCTGCCCGGCACCAGTCTGGAGATATTGGCCGGCAACCGCGATGACTGGGTGTCCGTCCAGCAATGCCAGGATCTCGTCCATGCCCTTGCACAGGATGGCGGCTCGGCGCGGATCAAACTCCTCGATGGCGCCGGCCATGCCTTCGACCGTGCTGGCCTGCCCCCGACAAGGCTGCCCGATATCTCACGCACCAGCAGCTATCCGACTGTCTACATGGATGATGACGGCAACTTCATGGACCCGGGCACAGGCGCGATCGATCCGGAGATGACGGCCGATTTCTTCCTCAAACAAGTCGTTACAGGCGGCTTCATTGAACACGGCGTGACCATCGGCTCAAGAGCGGGCGAAGCCGAAACATACATGGCAGAAATGCTGCGGTTCTTTCGCCGCGAGCTTGGCGACACACTTTAGGCAGGGAGATTGTCATGCGATTGCTGATCTGCTTGGCGGGCGCGCTGTCTATCCTTGTCCCGAGCCACGGTGCAGTCATCGCCGCGCAGGAGCCGGGCGCGATCCTCGCTCAGGAGCCAATGCCGGATGCCCCGGCGGGCATGATGGCCTGGCGTATCCGCTACATGACCGGCGGGCGCGATGGGGTCGCAAGTCAGGAAGCGACCGCGGCGATCATGGCGCCCTCAGATACCGCCGATCGTGCGCCTCGCGGGGTCGTGGCATGGACGCACGGCACCTGGGGCGTCGCCAGCAAATGCGCGCCTTCGCAAGGCCCGCGATTCTTCGAGGCGACCCCAGCCGTCAGTGCAGTCATGATGGGCTATGTCGTGGTCGCACCCGATTATCCCGGCCTTGGCACCGATAGTGTGCACCCCTACCTGATCGGACAGCCAACGGGGCAATCGGTGATCGACGCGGTCCGCGCCGCACGCGCCATGCCAGCCCTCAACGCTGGTCGGCGCTACGTCGTGTGGGGCGAGAGCCAGGGCGGTCACGCCGCACTTTGGACGGCGATGACTGCTTCGACCGCACCGGAGCTTGAGCTTATCGGTGTGGCGGCCGGCGCGCCGCCGACCGATCTTGCCGCCAATTTCCGCGAGGCAAGCGATCCTAATGCCCGCGCCTACCTAACCGCGCTGACCGCCGACAGCTGGTCGCGATACTTCGATACGCCGCTGGATATCGGCAAGCGCCGGACGCCCGGGATCATCCGCAAGCTGGCGAGCAATTGCATCTCGTCGACTGCGATGCCGCGTCTGGGCGCGCTGGTCGGAATGATCGCGCTGCGCAGCGACCTGAAGAACGACGATTTCGCCGCGCGCAAGCCGTGGTCGCGGATCATGGCCGCAAATTCCGTGAGCCCGAGTTTCTCAGTGCCGCTGTTGCTGGCACAAACCCGCGAAGATCCCCTGGTATCGCCCCAGGTGACGCGAACCTTTGCGCGCAAGGCGTGCCTGCGGGGACTCAAGGTGCGATGGATCGACTTGCCGGGCAAGGATCACGCCACCACCGCCAGCCAGAGCGCTTTTGCCACACTGCAATGGATAGAAGACCGCTTCGGCGGCGCGCCCGCACCCGATGATTGCGGCGCCCTTCGTTAGTCTGCAACTCGCGACCCCCACCCGCAATCTTTCAAGGAGTAGATACCGATGAACAACCGCTTTCCGATTGCCACTGCACTGGCGCTTGCTGGCCTCGTCGCCGCTTGCGCCCCGGCTGCGCAGAACGATGCTGATGCAAATGAGGCCGTTGCCTCAGCTCCTCCAGCCACCGCCGCCCCCGCCGCCACTATGAACCACGCCGAATGGGCCGGAAAGTGGATCGGCGTTGAAGGCATGTTTGTCGAAATCACGCCAACCAAAAATGGCGGCTATTCGCTCACCATGCAGTCGGATCTCGACACCGTGGGGACTTACATCGGCACGGACGCCGAGGGCGGCATCGCCTTTGAACGCGGCGGCCAGCAGCTACTGCTCAAGGCATCGACGGGCGACCAGACGGGTCTCAAATACCTCGCCGGCAAATCGAACTGCCTGATGGTCGCCGAGAGTGAAGCTTACTGCCGCGATTAAGCTGCACACGAAGGAGAATGCGAAGATGAACGCGATTGCAAACCGTGCGGCATTGGCTGCAATGCCGCTTCTGGCCGCAGCAGCTCTTCTGAGTGCCGATGCCGGGCTGGCACAAGACGACAAGATGGCCCGCCCGGGAGGCGAAGCGACGATCTACCGCGATGCCGACTACCGCGGCCCCGCTGTGTTCGTGGGCGAAGCGAAACCCGACCTCGGCCTCGCATGGCCGGTCAATTCGATCCGCGTCAAAAGCGGCACTTGGGAGCTGTGCGAGCGTCCCAATTTCCAAGGCACTTGCCGCAACTATGATCGCAACACCCCGGTGATGCTTTCGCGTTCGAGCGGGCTGACGATCCAGTCGATGCGTCCATCCGTGTCGGGCGGAGGCAGCAGTTTTATCGGTGTAGAGGCACGCGATCAGGTCACGACCGGCGCCTTCGCCGAGTTCCACACCGAACCTGCCGTAAGAGGATATCGCATCCCGGCCTGCCCGCTGGGCCGCGTCACGGCCAATTGCGCTGCGAGGACCGCCGACAATTATTGCAGGACAATCGGTTGGAACGGCTCGGCGCGCGAGCACATGCAGACCGTTGGCCGGGTAGCGTTCCTGGCAGACGTGCTTTGCGTCAAATCGAACTACTAAAGAGGGGTCAACCAAATGCGCATTTTCACCACAACATTCGCCGCGATCGCCGCGACTCTGCTTTCCGGCTGCATGACCACGCAGCCGGCGAATCTTGGCACCACCTATGAATGCGATCGCGGCACGCGGCTGCAGGTGAGCTACCTGCGAGAAGGCGCGCTTGTCCGCATCAACGGCGCGCGCGCCATCCCCTTCCGCGAAACGCCGAGCAACGCCGGAAGCGTCTATGAAAGCGCGGGCAACCGGCTAGCGAGAAATGGAAACACCGTGACCTGGAACACCGCTGCCCGTTCGGCCCCGGAAACCTGCCGCGTCATTAACACGATCCAGTGAGGTTTCAGGGGCATCCCTGCCTGCCTTCGGGCACGAGAGCGGCAATTGAACGAGGCACAATTGCCGCTCTCATACTGGAACTCGACATCTTAACCCCGCGTGATGCTGATCTGCCCCCTTCTGAGTGGTCCGAAACTGATGATATTTTGGATGACGAAGGAGATTTGGAATGCCGAGCAAGAAGAATCGCCCGGAAGAGATAAGCTGCGTGAAGCGGAGGTTGTGCTGGTGCAGGGCGCCACGATTGCGGAGGCGTGTCGCCGGATCGCGATCAGCGAACAGACCTATTATCGTTAGTGCAAGTAATATGGCGGCCTGAAGACCGATCAGGCGCGTCGGATGAAGGATCTGGAGAAGGCGAATGTGCGGCTTCGCCGCGCGATCTCGGACCTGACGCTCGACAAGCTGATCCTGCAGGAGGCCGCCCGGGGAAACTTCTGAGCCCCGCGCGCCGACGGCGTTGTATCGATCATATCAATACGGTGATGCCGGTGTCCGAGCGGCGGCTCTGCCGTGTGCTTGGGCAATATCGAACAACGCAGCGCACCCCACAGATTTTGTCCGCAGTGAAAAGGACCAGAAGAAGCGGATGGAGAAACTCGTCAAACTCAACGCCGAGCATTTCGCGCGAACCGCCAAGGTCACCGACGACGAGTTCGAGGTGGTGACCAGTATCACCTCGGCAAACGGCTTTAACGAAAAGGGCAGCTTCTCGGCCCGCGTCCGCTCGGGCAATTTCGTGCGTGCCCTTGTCGCCAAGCCGACAGGGGTCATGCGCTGGCAGATTTATCAGTCGGTGACATACAGCGGCGAGTGGCGCCGGTTCACATCGGCCAATATGAACATCGGTGATCGCCTGGTATCGCGTGAGCTTGAGGTTATATCGCGCGACATCATCACGTGCGACTATGGACTATGCGTCTATCGCGAAATCGTCGCCATCACTCTCGAAGGGTCGGAAGCACAGGCACTAACGGCATCGACCAATACGGCGCCGGGTGCCGTTTTATCCTTCAGGCTAAAGGCGCAAAGCGGGATCGACTGGGACGATGATATACCGCTTGCGGAATTGGCCGGCATCGCACGCGTGGTAGCAGATTATCGGCAGAAGGCCGGCATCAAATAGGCGCGCATGCTTCAATATAATTCCCAAGGCTCGGTGCCATCGTCTTCGCTGCCCCAGTCGTCGCCGATGGCCTCGATCGTGCCATCTTCATGCGCCACATACATGGTCGGCCCTACACTCAACGCGCTTAGGCCAGAAACACCCTGCTGGCGCAGAACCCAGTTCAACAGCTGGGTCAGTGCGTCAGCCTGGTCATCAAAACGTGCATTCGGGAACCCAAGCAGTTCGGCCTTGAATTCCGGCAGCCACGGCGCTTCAGGCGGAAGCAGCAACTGTCCGCCTTCGATCTGCCCCGACGCCCCCGCCATGCGCGATACCTTGTCCAGTTCGGGCCGGCGCGGGATCGGCAGCGGCACGCCTCTGGGTTGATCGTTGCGCAGCGCCTGAAGCAGCTGCTGCCCCGATGCTGCGTCTTCGATCAGCAGCGTCTGCGGGCGATATTCCTGGGCCAGGCGGATTGCGTGCCGCTTGAGATCGGGGAACGTCAGCTTCCGCCGAAACACGTCAAGAATGCGGACTTCAGAATGATAGACGTTGGCGGTGATACACACCGACCAATCATTGTGGACGCCGTCTTTGCTGGCGGTATCCCATGATTGCATGATGTGGCCCGGCCTGGCGGCGAGATCGGCGTCGGTATAGGTTCGCAACCATTCCCCCTTCACCATGTTGCCGACGGCGGGAAGCGGGTTCTGCTGATACTGGGCCTCGAAGGCGAGCGAGCCCATCGCAAGTTTCTGTGCTTCCAGCACAGCGAGATTCTCGCGCTCGGGGTGCAGAATGTCGCCCGCCTTGCGAAAATGCATCTTGCCGCGCGGCAGGGCGATGATCTCGTCTTCGGCTGCGATGGCCGACAGGCGCAATTCCCGCCACCCCGGCGTTTCGAGAAGCATGCCGGCGAGATCATGCTCGTGAAGCCGCTGCATGACGGTGATGATTGCGCCCGACGCTTTATCGTTGAGCCGCGAAGTGAGCGTCGAGCGGAACCAGTTGTTCACAGCTTCACGCGTCGTTTCAGAATAGGCTTCGTCGGGCTTGATCGGATCGTCGATGATCAGGATATCGCCGCCGCGCCCGGTCAACGTGCCCGTGATCGAGGTCGCGAGACGCCCGCCGCCGCGGGTGGTCTCAAAGTCACCCGAAGCCGACCGCTTTGCGACAGGACCGTGCGCGGGAACAGCTCGCGGTACCAGCCTGTCTGCATGATCGCGAGGCAATCGCGCGCAAGTTTACCCGACAGCTCGTTTGAATAGCTGATGCACACGAAGTTTCGGCGCGGATCGCGCCCGAGCATCCACGCGACCCATGCCACCGATATGGCAATCGATTTGAGGTTGCGCGGCGGCAGGGTTACCAGGAGCCGTTGATTCTCGCCGCGGTCGATCCGGTCGAGTTCATGGGCGATCGCGTCGAGGTGCCAGTTCCAGCTGATCGGATCGCCGCCGCGGATAGACGGGAAAGCCTTGCGCAGGAATGCCCGGAAATCGCGCCGCATAAGTTCGTTCAAGACGAGCGCTGGATCATTGGGGTGCATCATGATCGCCCCCCTCTTTCGTGCCTTCCTGGTCTGCCGGTGGCGGCCGGTCATCCTGCCCACGTGCTCCAGCTTCAGTCTCGGGATGGCCGAGCTCGCCCAGCATGTCGTCGAGGATGGCCTGATCCTGCGGCGACAGACGGCGCCGTTCGGTTCCGCGATCTTCGGTGCCAAGAACCTGCACGATGAGCGGCAGCAGCGTTCGTGCGGCCTTCAGATCTCCGGCAGCCGCGCGCGCCGCGAGGGCCATGACAACCAGTTGTTGGCGCCGCCCGGTGACCGGCTTGCCGTTGATCTGGATCGTCTGCTTGGCGTCCAGCTCGTCGGCGAGGTCGGTCTTGAGGCCCTTTTTGCCTTTCTGCTTTCCTTTCGGGTTACCCGACTGCCCCGGCGGAAAGCGGCTGTGCTTCGGCGGCTTGCCATAGCCCACCTCATAATCACTCTTCCCGTCAGCCATGGTCCACCGCCTCGCCGATCGCGAGATCGGCTTCGAGATCGGCGAAGCGGGCGCCGTCCTCGCGGATGGCATCGAGACCAGAGGCCGCCATCAAGCGGCGGATGCTGGTGTCGCAATGCAGCGGATCGAGTTCGATCGCCGCACCGCGGCGCCGAGTTTTGTGTGCAGCAATCAGCGTCGTTCCCGAACCGCTGAACGGGTCGAGGATGAGGTCACCGCGGTTGGAGCAGTCGAGGATTGCATCGGCGACAAGCGCCGTCGGCTTTATCGTCGCGTGCGCGGCCAGGTCGCGGTCACGCCCCTTGCGGAAGCTGTTGGCGCCCGCGTGCTCCCACACATTGGTTCGATAACGTCCGGTCTGGCCAAGACGAAAATTGTTGGTATGTTTGGCGGTGCCAGATTTGAAGACGAAGAGCAGCTCGTGCTGCGAGCGATAGAATGTTCCCATGCCCGCATTTTGCTTTTTCCAGACGACGAGCTGCTTGAACCCGGAATACACGCCATCTGCCGCATCGAGCATCTCGCGGATGTGTCGCCAGTCCATGCAGTGATAATGGATCGAACCGTTCGCGGCGAAGCGGACGCAGTTCCGGAAGATGGTACGCAGGAAGGCGGTAAATTCAGCGGCGGTTAGCTCGCCTGACGCCTCGGCGAACTCGCGGTGGCGATGCTTGCCGAGCCCGGACACGTGGCCGTCGCTCGGAACATTATATGGCGGATCGCTAAACACCATGTCTGCGCGATCACCGCCCAGCAGCGTCTCATAGCTTTCGACGCTGCGAGCATTGCCGCAGTAGAGACGGTGCGGCCCAATCCGCCACAAATCGCCCTCGCACGATACCGGCCGGACATCGAGATCGGGCAGCTCGATCTCTTCTGCTTTGTCTTTGACCACCTCTTCGGGCAGCGAAAAGTCCAGGTCAGCCGTCGAAAAGCCGGTGATCTCTAGATCGTATCCCCCGTCAAACAGAATGCTCAACTCGTTGGCGAGCAGATCCTCATCCCAGCTGCTCAGCTCTGCGATGCGGTTCTCCGCGAGTGCGAAGGCACGGCGGTCGGCGTCGGTCAAAAAGCGCGCCCGAATGGTTGGAACGGCCTCGATACCCAATCGCCCCGCGGCTTCCCAGCGCCCGTGGCCTGCCGCGATCATGTCATCGTCGTCGATGATGATCGGCACGAGGAAGCCGAAACGCTCGATGCTTGCCGCGATCTGGGCCAACTGCTTGTCGTCATGTTTGCGCGCGTTGGTCGGGTTGGGCTTCAGCCCTTTGCGCGGCATCATTTCGATGCTTGGGTTGTCGAACGTCATTACGTTGCTCCTCACAATGGAGCATCTCTACTGACGCCAATTTCTCGACTGCGCGAAGCAAATGCTAACCCCGAAATGCGGACTTAGAAATTTCGCATCAAAAATGGGTGACGTGGCCACCAAGCAGCAACTTGTGTTCAAATTCCGTAAGTGGCCGGCCACGATGGGTCGTTCTGATTTCGACAATCTTGTTGACGATGGTTGTGTCGGCAAGCGGTGGCTCGACGACACGCAATAGCGCCCCAATCGAACGAGCTTCGGGTGAACTGAGCCGCGGCGGTTTTGCAAAATTGGATTGACCGCGTTGAACGGTGGCGCGCTTGCCCGTCAGCGTCTCCAGGTACAGCATCAAACCGCCAATGGCGTCTCGCAGTACATTGTCCTTCCGGTTCTTCGCGAACGAAGCCTCGCCAAAGCGGGCGAGCATCTTTTTGAAACACGGCGAGATCAGCGAACAGATTGGCCTGGGCCCCTGCTCCGCCTTTCAGTTCTGAAAAGCGGACATCGAACAGCACTTGCATCACCGGAGAGATTTGACCGGCCTCGTCGCGCAACCTGCCGATCAATCGAGCCATTTCTCGTGCTCGGTTTGCGTCTTCATGAATCGACGGAGAGTTGAATCCCAAAAATCTGCCAAGGGCGAAGGCATTTACATGGGCGACGAGCGCTTGGCGGATATGCTGAGCATCCGGCGACAAGCTCATGCCGAGATCCTCCATCACGCCGTCGATCAACGATGGCTCGACCACCGGCGGTTCAAACGGCGACGAGGGTGTTTTGGGTTTTTGCGAGCTGATTGCCATCATAAATTCCCTGCATCGCGTCTTAGGGAAATATACAATCACAGGCTAGGGAATCAGCCGTTCCTAATGCCCACAGCTGACTGAATCTGGGGATGGATTGCGAAATTCCCTGCAAATACCCTGCAATGCAGGGAATTCCGGTGCGAGACCCGTCCGGTGCAGACTGCGTCGCGCACCACGCGGTCCCAGCCAGAATGCGGGTTCCGCTACCTGTAGTGAAAGCCCAAGGCTAACCGCCTTGTTACCGCGACTTGCGAGACGTTGCCGTCACGCCGTGCTCGGCCCGGAGTCTCAACCTACGGCCTTCGTGGCTCTCCAATGCAGATCGCGCTATTGAAGTTTGCCCCTCCCCCCGTGGGAGGCCAGCCGATGAACGGCGGTTAGAGCCGGCACCAACGAGACGGCGGCGCTTCTACCGCTTGAGGCGTGGCCGTTCCGACGAGAGTTGTACAACGCATCGGCACGGCAATGCGAGGGTGTTGCGCATGTTAAGAATGGTGTATCCTTCCGCCGTCGGTGTGCATTGACGCGGATGGAACGGCGAATTCGCGCGGTGGAGACAGCGACTATTGCGACAGACTTGAACCGATCTCTACCACCGCATTTGGGCGGCGCGAACGCGGAAGAGTCTGGCTAGGAAGCGCTTCGGCATGCCGAATGATGATCGTCCTGCGCCGCGCGGTGCCGTCGGCGCGGAAATCGTGGCCGAGGAACTCAGCCTGTTGTTCGATGGCGTGCAAGGCCATGCCATCTGCCTGCTCGATGCGACGGGCAAGGTCTCCACCTGGAACCAGGGTGCGCACCGGCTGATCGGCTGGTCGGAAAAAGACGCGGTCGGAAGCGACACCGCGATTTTCTACCCTTCGGACGCCGTCGATGCCGGTAAACCCGCCGAACATCTCGCGGAGGCCGCTCGGCGTGGCAGGTTGGAAGCCGAAGAATGGCTGGTCCGCCGGGACGGGTCGGACTTTCTGGCTCAAATCTCGATTACCGCCCTTCACCGTGACGACGGCGCTCTGCGCGGATTCGCTACGGTGGTGTCGGACATCACCAGCCGCCGCGCGACCGAGGATGCGCTGCGGGCGCAGGAAAGCCATTTGCGCTCGATCCTGTCTACGGTCCCCGACGCGATGGTCGTCATCGACGACCAGGGCAAGATCCTGTCGTTCAGCGCCGCGGCCGAGCGCTTGTTCGGCTACAGTGAAGCGGAGTTGCTCGGCGCCAACGTTAGCGCCCTCATGCCCTCGCCCGACCGCGATCGCCACGATGGTTATATCGAGCGCTATCTCGCGACGGGCGAGAAGCGGATCATTGGCATCGGACGCGTCGTCTTCGCACAGCGCAAGGATGGCTCGACCTTTCCGATGGAACTTTCGATCGGCGAGGCGACTGGCGAGGTGCATCCGCTATTCACCGGCTTCATTCGCGACCTCACCGAACGCCAGAATACCGAGGCACGGCTCGAAGCGTTGCAGTCCGAGCTCATCCACGTCTCGCGGGTCAGCGCGATGGGAACAATGGCGTCGACGCTTGCCCACGAGCTGAACCAGCCGCTCACCGCTGTCGCCAATTATGTCGAGGCGATCCGCGACATGTTCGCGAAGCCCGAACCCTACGATCATCCGATGATCCGCGAGGCGCTTGACGATACCGCCAAGGAGGCGCTGCGCGCCGGGCATATCGTGCGCCGACTGCGCGATTTCGTCGCGCGCGGAGAGGTCGAAAAGACGATCGAGAAATTGCCGGCTCTCATCAACGAGGCAGCGGTGCTGGGATTGATGGGGGCACGCGAAAAAGGGGTCGAACCCCGCTTCGACCTCGATCCTTATGCGTCGCCAGTTCTCGTCGACAAGGTGCAGATCCAGCAGGTGCTGATCAATCTCATCCGCAACGCGGTCGAGGCCATGTCGGCAAGCCGGGAGCGCCGCTTGACCGTGTCGAGCCAGCCCGACCAGCCCGGTTATGTCCGCGTGATCGTCGCCGATACCGGTCCCGGTGTGGCTCCGGAGGTCGCCGAACAACTCTTCACCGCCTTCGTCAGCACCAAAACCGAAGGCATGGGGTTAGGGCTGTCGATCTGCCGGACGATCGTCGAAGCGCATGGTGGACGCATCTGGATGGAGGCGGGCGCCGATGGCGGCTCTGAATTCCACTTCACCCTGGTGAGCGCGAATGCGGGGGACCGGGATGCCGGATAGAAAACTGGTCCACATCGTCGATGACGAGGACGCCATCCGGCGCTCGGCGAGCTTCATGCTCAAGACGTCGGGATATGCGGTCGAAACCTGGGCGACCGGCGTCGCCTTCCTGAAGGAAGTCCGGCACATCGAAGCGGGCTGCGTCCTGCTCGACGTGCGCATGCCCGACATGGACGGGCTCGAAGTACAGCAGGCCTTGCTCGAGCGCGGCGTCACCATGCCGGTAATCGTCCTGACTGGCCATGCCGACGTCTCGATTGCGGTGCGAGCGATGAAGGCGGGTGCAGTCGATTTCCTTGAGAAACCGTTCGAGAAAGCGGTGCTCATCGCGGCAATTGAAACGGCGTTCGACCGCCTGGAGAAAGCCGACGGGGCAGCGGCGCGCACCGCCGAGGCCAATGTCGTGCTCGGTGTGCTGACGCCGCGCGAGCGCGAGGTGCTCGACGGGCTCGCGCAAGGCCTGCCGAACAAGACGATCGCCTATGATCTCGGCATCTCGCCGCGAACGGTCGAGGTGCACCGCGCCAATCTGATGGCAAAGCTCGAAGTGCGCAGCCTCTCGGATGCCCTCCGACTTGCTTTCGCTGCCGGGCTGGGAGCCTGAATATAGGGACCAATACGTAGCGCGGCGCAGCGTTTCTCGATCTAAGAGCGGCTATGGCTCGAAAACCTGCCCGCATATGAAAAGCCCGTCACGCCCGAAACCGTCGATCGGCGACCTGACCGATCGCGAACGCGAGGTGGTTGCGGGTCTCATCCGGGGGCTGACCAACAAGCAGATCGGTCAGGAACTCGGTATCAGTCACCGCACCGTGGAAATCCATCGTGCGCGCGCGATGCGAAAACTGGGCGCGCCGACGCTCGCCGCGCTACTCGCGTTCGTACTTCCGCAGCGCGGCAAGCTCGAAACCCATCGACCCGCCTGACAGTCTTCTGATTGTGGGATTGTCCGGTCTGTCCGTAAGGGTCAGCTTGCTTGAGCTACCGTAAATCCGAGGAACAGCAGCGAGGCACCCGTCATGACCGCCGTTGCCGCCCAGCCCGCCCAATGCTGGGCCCGCGAAATGGTCAACCGACCCATGGCGCGCCTGTTGCGTGCAATCAGCATCATCACGATCATCAGCGGTGCGGCCAGTACGCCATTGACAACGGCGGCCCAATAGAGCGCCCGCGCGGGGTCTATTCCAACCGCATTGAGCGAGGCTCCTGCCAATGTGGTCGCGGCGATTGTGCCGTAGAACAGTCTTGCCGACAGCGGCTTTGCATCGAGACTTCCCGCAAGCCCCGCCATCTCGGTCACGGCATAGGCAGCCGAGCCGGCCAGCACGGGTACAGCGAGAAGGCCCGTATCGTCGTGCCGAGGATGGCGACGAAGGCTGTGGCATAGGCGGCGCTAAAGCGGATATCGGGAACAAGCATCGACCTGAGCGCCGTTCCCCAAGGAACATGCGCGACGAACAGCACGGCGACGTAGGTAAAAAGGCTGAGCGTCGACCATTTGAGGATCGCCGCATAGCGCGGATAGCTCAGCCCAACTTCAAGGACGATACATAGGATGCCGAACAGCAAGGTATAGAATCCACTGCTTCCGCCCGCGAGCAGCGCTAGCGCAGCACCCATGGCACTGAGGTCGGCGCCAAGATTGATGATGTTGGCGGCAAGGAGCAGCGAGACCACCATCCATAAAAGCGGGCGCGGATAATGGCGGCGCAGATTTCGGGCGATCCCGGCGCCAGTCACACGACCGATTTCAGCGGCTATTTGCTGGATCGCCACCATAAGCGGGAAGCTGAGAACAAATGTCCAGGAAAGCCCGTATCCGAAGGCGGCGCCGATCTGGCTATGCGTGCCGATCCCACTCGGATCGTCGTCGGCCGCCCCGGTGACGAGCCCGGGCCCAAGCGCACGTAGGAATGAGCGCATGCGACCGTTTTCGCTGGCGGAGGCGCGATAGGCAAAATCGTCCTTGATGATCAGCAACCTTTCTCGTTGGTGGTCTGAAACGGTTAGTCGCGGCGTCTTGCTGCCCACATGCGGAAAACTACTTATCCGCGTCGCTGCCAATTGCGTGCCAAGCGGCATCGGCATAGCGTGGGGACGACCGAAGTTGCTGGCTGCACGAGGCCAGGCAAGTGCAGGGCGTTTCGGGACCGTGCGGTTGCAACAGCGGCCGATCCTCAACTGCGCAGCATGCGATCGGCGGCGGTGCGGAGCCTGCCATCTCGCCGGCGCCAGCATCGTTTACCGGAGCAAAAACGGGACCATTGCCAATCCAGCAACGACGCTCGCCAAGAGCGGGAGCGAGGCGACCCAGCCGCGACGCGACCGCAAGAGCATGGGCGGGATCGCGGCTTTCAGCAGGTTGTTCGCCAAAACAGGCGCGGCTACCACCAACCCGGCCGTCCGCTCGTCGAATACGCCAGCAGGCAGGCCCCCGATCGTGATGATCGCCGCATCGACATCGGCGATCCCCGAGATGGCCAAAATGATCGCCAGGCCGGACTCGCCGATCCTTGTCATCAACCAGCGTGCGAGCAGCGCCATGACCATAACCAATCCGGTCAGGACGAGCGCCGGCCCGAAATTTAGCGGATTGCGCACCGTCACGGCGCTCGCCGGGACCGCAGGTGCGCGCCGTGCGGTCAGCAGCCCCCAGACCGCGGCGGCAATGCTGACCAGCGCTGCAGGGGCTATCACGAGCGCCAGGGACGCAAGCGCGACCGGAGCGATCAGCGCGACGAGAAGGATGACACGCACCAGCATCACCGCCGACGCGATAGCAATGCCGGCAACCAGCGTCGCCGCGTTTTCGTCATTGTCGCGCAGGCGCGTCGCCAGCCGTCGTAACTGCCGTCGAGGACACCATCGCGCCGGTGGCGGCCATTGCCAGCGTGCCTGGCGTCGCGCCGAGACGTTTGCTCGCGATATAGCCCGCGAAGGAAAAGCCTGAAACGAACACCACAACAAGCCAGAGCTGACGCGGATTCCAGGCCTCATAAGGTCCAAGATGACGATCGGGCAGCAGCGGAAGAATGACGAGCGCGATCAGTGCGAAGCGCGCGATCGCGCTTACTTCGGATTCAGTAAGGCCTTCGACCCAGCGATGAAGCTGCGGTCGCAGCGTCAGGAGGAGCGTGGTGCCGACGGCGACGATTGCGGCGATTTGTCCCTCGCCCCGCGTCGCAAGAAGGCCGCAGACGAGCGCGATGAGTGCGGCCAGGCCCGCCGTGCCGCTGACACTGCCGTTTCGTCGCCCGGTCCGTGCATATCCGAAAAGGACGAGTAGCGCGGCGACGGCGAATACGATCATTGCCGCTGTACGATCGGTCGATCCCAATACTCCGGCGAGGCCTCCCGCGAGTCCCAGAAGGCCAAAGGTCCGGATGCCGGCAAAGCGGCTGCCGTCGACTTGGTGACGAAGCGTCCAGCCGCGCTGGATGCCGATCAGCAGGCCCAGCCCGAGCGACATGCCCAGCCCGGCAAGGACGGGCCATTGATCCGGCTTGAAGAAATTCGTCCCGAGCTCGGACACACACGCCTCCTGACGCTGTAGCGAGCCGCCGAGCCGGCCGTGGACGCCCCGATGGGGCCCGATTCGTCAGCCGTCGGCGTCGTGCGCGCAATTGATGCAGCGGGTAGCATTAGGCAGGGCATCGAGCCGCGCTTCGGCGATAACCTCGCCGCAGGCCACGCATTGACCATAGGTGCCAGCGTCGAGCCGGGCGAGGGCCTGCCTGATGTGCGCGATATCCTCGATCGCGGCGCGTTCGATGCCGTCGAGCGCTTCATCGTCCTCGCGTGCCACCGCCTGTTCGGACAAATCGTCATCGAGCGGTTCGCGCTGCGCCTCCTCGATCCGTTCGACGCGCGCGCCGAGCGCGGCGAGGCGCGCTTCAAGTCTGTCCCGCACGGCGTCGGTTCCAGGCATCATTTGCCCTTCCGTTCGGCGATCATGGCGGCGACATGGTCGAGCAGGTCGAGCCGCTGCTTCTTGAGGTCTTCGAGCCGCTCGTCCGAGGCGGCTTCGAGGCCGCTTTCGATCCTGGTGATCTCGCGCGACAAAAGGTGATGACGCTCGGCGAGGCCGCGAAAGGGCCCGCTTTCGACCTTGAGCGCATGCAGGTGCAACGCATCCCCTGGAAACAGGGCGTGGAGATCGTGGCCGACTTCGCTCATTATATTTCCTCTTCGATCTGCGCGGCGAGAAATGCCGCTCACGACGGCGTCGAGCGCCCGGCGTGCCCCCTGTGATGCGGCGAAACCGAGGCCCCGTCGCTACGCAATTCCCCTTAAGGGCGAGGATTGGTTCGCCCCTGTCGGGCTGAGCGTACCTGCTGATACCGCACGAGCACCTCGCGCATTGCCGTGACCGCTTTCGCGCGTGTGGCAGCGTCTTCGATCTGGGCCAGTTCGGCTTTCAGGTTGGTCGCGAAGTCGGCGTAGCTATTCTGCCAGTCGCGCCCGATCGCCGCCTGTAGCGCCGGGTCGCCGGTCTTGGTCCGCTTTGCCGGCTTCCCGGCAGAAAGACGATAGGTTTCCCCCATCGCGGGGGTGACGATCGTCGCAGCATATTCGCGCGATTGCGTCAGGTGCCGCAGCGCTTCGATTGCAGGTCCTTCGCCGTGCGACAAAAAGAGGCTGCCGGCGATCGGTTGGCGCGCGTCGAGCCAGGCGAGCAGGTCGTCTTGGTCGGCGTGCGCGGAATAGCTGTCAATGCGGCAGATCTGCGCACGCACGGCAATGTCCTCGCCCGAGAGGCGCACGCGCGTCGCTCCATCGACGATGATGCGTCCGAGCGACCCCTCGGCCTGATAGCCGACAAAGAGGATCGTCGATTCCCGCCGGGCGAGATTATGCTTGAGATGATGGCGGATACGCCCACCTTCGCACATGCCCGAGGCAGCAAGGATGATCGCTCCCGACACGCTGTTGAGGCGGATAGAGGCGTTCACATCTTCGACGAAGTGAAAGGCCGGATGGTCGAAGACCGCGCCGTTGAGGTCTTCGAGGGCTTCGGCATATTTGGCAAAGACGCTGGTCGCGCGGTTCGCCAGTGGGGAATCGATGAAGATGGGCGCAGCGGCCATTTGCTTGGCGTCGATGAGCGCGGCGAGGTCGAGCAGCAGTTCCTGAGTCCGTTCGAGTGCGAAGACGGGAATCACGAGATTGCCGCCGCGAGCAAGCGCCGCTTTAACTTCGGCGCCCAGCAGACGCCGCCTTTCCTCGATCGTCAGGTGATCGCGCTTGCGGTCGCCATAGGTGGCCTCGCAGACGACATGATCAAAGCTTGCCGGGCTCTGCGGGTCGGGATGGAAAGCCTTGTTCTCGGGACCAAGGTCGCCCGAGCACAGAAGATGGACGCCCGCGATCTCCAGTTCGACCGAAGCAGAACCCAGAATATGTCCCGCATTCCAGAGCCGGGCGCGAAACCCTGGAACCGGTTCGAACCATTGTTCGAGATCGACGGCCTTGCTCTGTCGCCAGGCCGCAAGGCCGTTTTGCTCGGTGTAAAGCGGTTCGAAAGGCGGCTGACCGGCCCGATCGCGGCGGCGGTTGCGCCGCGCAGCATCGCTTTCCTGAATGCGTCCGCCATCGGCGAGCATAAATTCGAGCAGATCGGATGTCGGCGCGGTGCACCAGATATCGCCGTCGAACCCATCGGCGACGAGCCGCGGCAGCAGGCCGCTGTGGTCGATATGGGCGTGCGTGAGAATAATGGCGTCGACATCGTTTGCTGAAAAGGCGAACGGGCTGCGATTGAGCGCTTCCAGCGTGCGCGACCCCTGGAAAAGTCCGCAATCGACAAGCAGGCGCTTGCCGTCATGGCAATATTCCATGCACGATCCGGTGACCGTGTTGGCGGCGCCATGAAATGTCACCGAAAGATCGTCGCTCATACTGCCTCGCACCGCTGCGCCGCGACATTTCGGCGCGGACATGGACCCTCGGGAATGACCTTCCCGCGTCGCCAGCATGGGCCGGCGGACCGCTATTCCTAATACGTACTGTTCCTGACTCACGCGGTCGCCGGACTCGCATAGAAGGCAAGGCATGAACCACGTGCCCGCCAGTATCCCGTCCCGTCGCGGCTCCCCATCGTGAGCGACTGTTCGTCCTGCCCAGTGCGCGGCCGCGCCATATGCGCGAGCCTGGACGCCGGGGAACTGGCCGAACTCGGCCGGATGGGACGCCGGCAGCGCGTGAAGGCAGGGCACACGTTGTTGTGGGAAGGCGATGACGTTCCGTTGGTGGCAAATGTGCTGAAAGGCGTGCTTAAACTCGTCGTCGCCGCCGCCGACGGGCGCGAGCAGATCGTCGGGATCGTCTTCCACTCCGACTTCATTGGCCGGCCATTCGGCAAGGAAAGCCCCTACCGCGTCACCGCGATGACCGATGCCGAGGTCTGCATCTACAATCGCAACAGCTTCGACGCCTTCGCCGGAGCGCATCCGCATCTCCAGCAAAAGCTTCTGCAACGAACGCTCGATGAGCTCGACCGGGCGCGCTACTGGATGATGTTGCTCGGCCGCAAATCGGCTGGCGAGAAGGTAGCGTCCTTCCTGCTGGAAATGTCCGAACGCCTGTCAGGCCACCGCGGCGTCATCGGGCGCGAGGCGGGCTTTGAACTGCCGTTCGGGCGCCAGCAGATCGCCGACATATTGGGGCTGACGGTCGAAACGACATGCCGGCAATTGACGCGGATGCGGGCTGCCGGGCTGCTCGACCTGCCCTCGCGTCGCGAAGTGGTGATCCGTGATCAACGCGCGATGGAGTTGGCGGCAGGATGATGGCACTTTGCCCCGAAAGGCTGCTGCATGCTGGCCTTGGCGACGTACAGACATGATGCGTGCCGTGCGGATGGCAATCCTGATCGGCGGTGCGCTATTGCCCACGGCGTCGATTGCGCAGGCGTCGGCCAGCGGCGAAACGGTGCTGGGCGCCGCTCAGGCGCTCGAGCCGGGCGAATTTCTTTGGGCGCCAGAGATCGCGCCGCATGGCCCGCTGCTGCTGATCGTCAGCACGGCGACCCAGCGGGCGACGCTCTATCGCAACGGCATTCCTATCGCGATTACGACGGTTTCGACCGGGCGGCCCGACCATCGGACCCCCACTGGAGTCTTCACCATACTGCAGCGTAAGGTCGAACATTATTCGAGCATCTACGACAATGCCCCGATGCCCTATATGCAGAGGCTCACCTGGGGCGGTGTTGCACTGCACGGCGGCAATCTACCCGGCTATCCGGCGTCGCACGGCTGCATTCGCCTGCCGCACGAATTCGCGCGCCTGCTCTATGGTGTGACCCGGCTGGGCATGACCGTCATCATTACCGATGCGGCCGCCGTTCCTCGCATCGCACCCGCCGACCGCATGGCGTGGGACAGCGTCGATGGCTCTGGCGGGACTTTCGAATGGCATCCGGAGCGCGCCGCGTCAGGACCGGTGTCGGTCATAATCAGCGCGGCCGACCAGCGTGTCGTCGTCCTTCGCAACGGGACTGCGATCGGCTCGGCGCCGGCCCGGATCGACGGGCCAGTGAACGGCACCTCGGTCTTTGTGCGGCAAGACGCGGAGGCACCAAATGGCGGGTGGGTCCGTGTCCATTTGCCTGCGCTGCTTGCGATGTCGCGAGAGGAAAGTTTCGCGGGGCGCGTCCATGTCGCCGCCGAGTTCCGCGCCGCGGTCGAACCTCTGCTCGGGTCCGGTGCCAATGTGGTGATTACTGGCGACTCGCTTCGCTCGGACGCCGCCGCGCCGTTTCGCATCGAGGACGACAGCGGCGAACCCCCGTCGGAATGAATGTCGTCGCCCAAGGGGCACGGCTTGCCCGCTAGCACTGCCATTTCAAAAGGCTGGGTTTATCTCAACCAGGAGCGGCGCTGAACCGGGAATGCTGCGTTAGGCGCGATAACGCCGCTTTGTCTTATCGTCAGGCAAAACCCTTACGGAAGAATGCGAATAGGCCGAACATCGCAATCCGATCAGATTATTTGCTCTTGGAAAGACCAACACGACGGACTCTGGAAGACGTCAGGCTGCGGCCTGGGAGGGGATCGTACCATGCTCGGCATGGAACGGATCTTTGCAGACTTTCTCGTGAACGGTTCTGCCAAGCCGATCCCTAGACCCATCTTGGCACCGTCCGGCATCGGACGGCGTCATTTCGATCGGGGATACAGCGCTGCGAGGCTGAACGCGACCCGGATGCCTCGCAGCGCTGCCTTCTTCCCATATGTTCAGGAGACAAATGATGAAAAAGTCCGACAGCCAGCTGCAGCACGACGTGATGGCCGAACTCGAATGGGAACCCGCCGTTGATCATGCAGATATCGGTGTTGCCGTGACCGACGGGGTCGTGACCCTTTCGGGCTATGTGAAGAATTTCACCGAAAAGCTCGCAGCCGAAAAAGCGGTGCGCCGCGTCGCTGGCGTGCGAGCAATCGCCGAGGAAATCAATGTCCGCCTCGCTTCCGACAGCAAAATGGCGGATCATGAAATCGCCAAGCGGATTGTCGACATAATTGCTTGGACCATCTCGATTCCTGCCGACACGGTAAAGGTCAAGGTCGAGCATGGCTGGGTGACGCTGTCCGGCACCGTCGACTGGTTCTTCCAGAGCAACGAAGCGCGCAAGGCTGCCAGCCGCGTCTCGGGCGTCGTCGGGGTGACCAACCTGATCAACGTCAATCAGCTGCCGGCGCGCGCCGACGTCAAGGATCGCATCGTATCGGCGTTCAAGCGGCAGGCCGATCTCGACGCGGCAGCGGTGACGGTGACCACCGATGGCGGGACGGTGAAGCTCAGCGGAAAGGTCCACGCTTGGAACGAACGCTGCATTGCCGAGCGCGCCGCGTGGTCGGCGCCCGGCGTGACCAAGGTCGAAGACCATTTGACCGTTCAATCCTGACACCCCGTCCCGACGGGGCTCACTGCGGCCGCTCCGGCAACGGGCGTCTGCTTCTTATCCGTATCATTGCGCATATCGCGTCACAGGCGAGCGTCCTATTTTCGGCCTCCAACGAGAAGGAGAATCGGCCATGAAAAATATCTTGTTGCTGGTGCATCATGATGATGGCCAGGAAGCCCGATTGCAGGCTGCGCTCGACGTGACGCGCGCCGTCGAAGGTCATCTCGCCTGTATCGACGTGACGCCCTATCCCGTCATGGCCGGCAATGCTGTCATGGGCTTTGGCGAGAGCGTCGTCCTGTTCGACGAGCGCGGCAGCGAGGCGAAGAACAAGGCCGATCTGACCGATCGACTGTCGCGCGAGGATGTCAGCTGGAGCTGGGCCGATGTCAGCGGCGAAATCGCCACCTCGGTCCTCGAGGCTGCCGATCTCGCCGATCTCATCGTCCTCAATCGCGCCCTCGATGGCTATCCGCTCCCGGACATGCGCGACATTTCGAGCCGCATCATCGAACGCACCAGCGCGGCGGTCCTAGCGGTTCCCGAAACCCTCGAACACTTCGCCGTCGATCGCGTGCTTGTCGCGTGGGACGGCGGTCGCTCAGCCGCCGCGGCACTGCGCGCTGCAGTCCCGATCCTCGCGCTCGCCTGCGAGGTCGAAATCTTCATGGCGCGTGAAGTGATTGACGACGATATGCGCAACGATCCCGAAACGGCGGCGGCTTATCTGTCGCGCCACGGAATCCACGCGGCGGTGAAAATCGCCGAGCGGGCGGAGGGCCGGGCCGACGCGTCGATCACCGGGGAAAGCGACGCTTGGCGAGCCGACCTTATCGTGATGGGCGCATATGGCCGCGGACGACTGCGGGAAACCTTCGGCGGCGTAACCAAGCGGATGTTGAGTGACAGCAAGCTTCCGCTTCTTCTCGCTCACTGATCCGTCGCGCGACGTCAGGTGGCGTGGCGATCAGAGCCGATCGATCCCGACGACGCGCAGCACCATCGCGGCGCCTGCGCGCGGATACAGTCACAACTTGGCATGGTCGATGCGCCAGAAAGACTCTTTCCCGGACGCCCGAGTATGAACGATCAGACCGTGCCTGAAAGACCGAACGCCCGGCGCATTCTCATCGTTGAAGATGATCCGGGCGCGCGGCGTTCGCTCCTGTTGCTGCTGACCGGGCGCGGCTTCGATGCGGCGGCCTTCCCTACGGCGGCGCAGGGGCTCGCCGATGCGGCAATGCACCCTCCCGCCTGCCTGGTCGCCGATTATCGCCTCGCGGAAACCGATGGCATCGCGTTGCTGCAGGCTATGCGCGTGAGTGGTTGGATGGATCCGGCGATCCTGATTTCCGCCCACAGTTCGCCTAAACTTGCGGACCGGGCGACCGCTGCGGGGTTCGCGGTCATATTCGATAAACCCCTTCGCGAACATGCTCTTGTCGATGCGGTGCAGCGACTGGTCCGCGGCGACGGATGATCGCGGCGCGGATGACGTAGTCTCCCTACAGCGCGCGGCGCATAATTCTCGCCGCCGCGCTGGCGGCAACTGCCATTTTCGTCCTGTTCCCTCTCGAAGCGCTCAAGCGTGTCCTCAACGTCGGGCGCGGCGACTGAACGATCGGCTTCGCGCGGGATCAGCCTGCCGCGGCCACACGCGCCCACCGAACCAGCGATGCGCGGTCCATCACGCCCGATTGGCGCGCCACCTCGCGTCCCCCGACGACGAGCATGAGTGTCGGGATCGACCGTATCGCATAGCGATGGGCGAGCGTCTGTTCTGCCTCGGTATCGATCTTGACGAGACGGAAGCCGGGCTCGAGATCGCCCGCGGCGGCGGCGAAGGTCGGGGCCATCGCCTTGCAGGGGCCGCACCATTCGGCCCAGAAATCGACAAGCACCGGCAGGCTGCCCGTACGGATCAGCCGGTCAAAACGGCGCGCGTCGAGCGCCAGCGGCTTGCCCTCGAACAGAGCGGCTTTGCATTTGCCGCAGCGCGGCGCGTCAGCCAGCCGCACGCGCGGAACGCGGTTCGCGGCGTCGCATATCGGACAAATCAGGATTTCTGGTTCGCTCATCGCACCTGTTTCTGCCACGCCATTACGGCTTGTCCAAGTCGTTGCTGGCCAACCGGCGATGTTTTCAAACCCGACGAAGGAGACCGACGACGCGAATGAGGAAAGCCGTCGACCAGCCGATCATCAAGATGCCGTTGATGCCCTCGATCGCCGACACGAGACGCCATCGTTCGGCCATAACCGCATCGTCATAACCGATCGCGCCATAAGTTATCGTCGAAAAATACACCGCATCGTGCAACGTGTTGATCGCACCGATCGCAAGATAAAGCAGCGCATAGAGCCAGATTTCCACGCCATGCGTTCCGATCAAGGCCAGAACGGCAAAGAGTAGCTTTCCAAGCTCGCTTATCGATGCGGGATGAAGATGTCCCGGGCTATTACCATGCGTCTCGAGCCGGAGAAGCCGAGCGAGCAGAACCAAACCGGCCCCATGGATCAATACGGTGAACGTCACCATGACAGTCGAAAGTGCCAGCTCGCGGATCATCGGAACCGCCATGGGACGCGGCTTGTCAGCCGGCGGAACGGGTTGAGAGCGCCGCTTCTCACGCAAAGAGCGAAGGCGCTTCTTGCGCATCGAGCGGCTCGGGTATCGCAAGCTGTTCATGGTTACCATGATGATGGGCGCTCGAGCTGAACGAAGGCCATAGCATCGCCGCGCTATTCCACCAGAGCATCATTAGCGACACGGGGATTTGCCAGCTCTGCAGACAGGCCGACCGCAAATGGCCCTCGGGCGACATACTCGAATCCTCGGGAACTTCGTAGCGCATGGCTATCCTCCTTGAGCGAAGGGTCTGGACGTCTGCTATCGGTTCCGGAATCAGCAATGCTACGTACGCCACAGGCTGACGTAACGCGTCAGCCGAGCATTGCAGCCGCGCTGCGATAGAGCATGAAGGCGGCGACGGCCAGAACGAGCACCGCAAACAGCGTGTTGAGCCGTCCCGAGCGCGCCGAGAGCCGCTGCGCTCCTTTCATCCCGAGCCAGCTACCCAGCGCGCCGCCGCTGATGAACAGCCCGGCGAGCTGCCAGTCGACCAGACCCGACCACGCATAGTTGGCCGCGGTGGTGAGGCCGAAGGCGGTGACCGCGACGAGCGAGGTGCCGACGGCATTGATCATCGGCATGCCCGTCGCGGCGACAATGCCAGGCACGATCAGGAAGCCGCCGCCGATCCCGAAGAAACCGCTGAACGCCCCACTGCCGAGCCCATAACCGAGCAAACGCGGGGCATTCTCACGACTGATCCTTACCGCTGGGTCGCCCGCTTGCCCGCGCCGGAGCAGCATGATGACCGCGATCGCGACCATCAGCAGCGCGAACAGGAAGAGCAGTCTGTCGCCGTCGAAACTCTTGCCGAGCGTCGACCCGGCCAGCGCGCCGACGACCCCTGCGGCGGCGAATGTGGCGCCGCACGGCCAGCGGACATTGCCCGCGCGAGCATGATTGGCCAGGCCGGCCGCCGCGTTGGCGGCGACGGCGAGTGCGGCGGTGCCGATCGCGACATGGGGCTGCGGCACCCCGACGAGATAGACCATCAACGGCACGGCAAGGATCGACCCGCCGCCGCCGACGAGACCGAGCGTGAAGCCGACGAGCACCCCCGACAGCGCGCCGAGAATCATCTGGGCAAGATCGAGCGTGGCGGGATCAGGCATCGCGCCGGCCTTCAAAGAATATCGATGGGCAGCTTCAGGTACCGCGTGCCGTTGCTCTCAGCTTCGGGCAGGCGGCCGCCGCGCATGTTGACCTGCACCGACGGCAGGATCAGCTTCGGCATCGACAATGTCTTGTCGCGTCCCTCGCGCATCGCGACGAACGCGTCCTCGCTCACGCCGTCATGCACATGGACATTCGCGGTGCGCTCGGCGGCGATCGTCGTTTCCCACGCATAGTCGTCGCGCCCCGGAGCCTTGTAATCATGGCACAGGAAGACGCGCGTCTCACCCGGCAGCGACAGGAGGCGGTGGATCGAACGAAAAAGCGCGCGCGCATCGCCCCCCGGAAAGTCGGCGCGCGCTGTGCCATAGTCGGGCATGAACAACGTATCGCCGGTGAACAGCGCGTCCCCGATGATCCACACCATGCATGCGGGGGTATGCCCCGGGGTGTGGAGGACAATGCCGTCGAGTTCGCCGAGGCGAAACATGTCGCCGTCGGCCATCAGCCGGTCGAATTGCGATCCGTCGCGCGCGAAACGGTCATCCTCGTTGAAAATCTCGCCGAACACCGTCTGCACCGTCTTGATATGCCGTCCGATGACGATCTGGCCGCCCAACTTATCCTGCAGATAGGGCGCGGCCGACAGGTGATCGGCATGGGCATGGGTTTCGATCTGCCATTCGACCGTCAGGCCCCGTGTGCGAACATAGTCGATGATGGCATCGGCCGAGGCATGGCTCGTGCGGCCCGAGGGCTGGTCGAAATCGAGCACGCTGTCGATGATCGCCGCCGTTCGCGTCGCGGGGTCGTGGATGACGTGCGTCGCGGTGAAGGTCGCTTCGTCAAAAAAGGTGCGGACGATGGGAATCTTTCCCGAGCGTTGCGCAGCTTTGATCTTGGCGGCGGCCTCGTCGCGGTGGAGATCGGTCATCGGGCACTCCTTTAATATTAGCTTATTATAATATAATAGCTCGGCGCCGGATGTCCAGTCCCGGCCTACTCGATCCCGCACAGCAAACGGATCCGCCAAGCCGCGACTTGGACCGACGCCTGCGCCTCGGCGAGCCGCGCGGTCGCGGCGATCGCCTCGCGCTCGGCATCGAGTTCGGCGAGCGGCGGCCGCGCCCCCGAGCGCACTTCCAGCCGGGTGCCGCGCAACGCTTCGCGCGCGGCAGCGTCGCCGTCGCGTGCGGCCTCAAGCGACTTTTCGGCGCTGTCGAGGCCGGTCCACGCCTCGATCACTGCCTGCGTCACATCGTCGCGCGCCAGACGCAGCCGCGCTGCGCTCGCCGACAGGCTGGACTGCGCCTCGCGCACGCGCGCGTTGCCCGCGCCGCTGTCGAAAAAGATCCAGCGCCCGCGCACGCCGACGGTCACATTGTCGTTGCGATAATCGGGAAAGAACTGATCGCGGATGCGCCCCGCTTCGGCAAAGACACCCACGGTCGGTCGGTTGCTTGCCCTGGCGGCGCGCACGCCGGCTTCGGCGCCATCCATGCCCGCCCCCGCCTGTGCGAGCATCACATTGGCGAGCGTCGCCGCTTCGACCGCCTCGCCCAGCGATTCCGGTACGGCGGGGCGCGGCGGCAGCGGCGCCATCGCGGCGACGGGGGCGCCGGTCAGGCGTTCGAGTCGCGCCTCGGCGGCGGTCAGGCGCCCCTCCGACTGGACCAGTCCCGCGCGCCCTTCGGCATAGCGCGCCTTGGCTTGGGCAACTTCGCTGCTCGTCGCGTCGCCGACATCGTAACGCAGCCTGGTGTGGCGCACGATCTCCCCCAGCGCATCGGTAAGCTTGCGATAGCTTGAGACCAGTTGGCGCACGGTCAACACTTCGGCGTAGGCGGCCACCGTCCCGAGCGTCAGGTTCTGCCGCGCCATATCCTTGCCAAGCGCGGCGGCGTGGCTTCCCGCCCTGGCCTGATCGATCGCGGCGCTGATCCGGCCGCCCGCATAGAGCGGATACTCGCCGACAAGCTGGAGGGCGCTTGGCGTGACGCTTGCGGCGGAGAGGCCGAAATAACCGCCGGGATCGAGCCTGCCGGTGCCGATGCTCCCCTCGACGCGCGCGGTTGGACCCGCGGCTGCCTGCGCCTGTGCAACCCGCGCCGCCGCCGCATCGGCTTCCGCCGCAGCAACCGCGAGCGCCGGCGAATGCGCGCGCGCGTCGGCAATCGCGCTTGCAAGGTCCTGCGCCGACGCCGCGCCCGGCAAACACAAGGCTGCCAGACTAACGGCCAACCGGAGGGAGGCCGATGTCACCGAAAGACGGTTCCCGAGCGCACGCCGAGGCGCTTGAAGAGCATCGCGGCAGGGCAGAAACCGGTGAAGCTTGCCTGGATAAGGTTGAGCCCGGCAAAGGCCGCGAGGGCGATCCAGTACGGATGAACGAACCAGGTGAGCGCGGCGCTCAACAGGACGATGAAGCCGGCGAAACGCAGCACGGCACGATCGAGATTCATGGGTTTTGTCCTTTCTTCAGAAGCGGAGTTTTTTGATACCGAGCGCATGCATTGCGAGCTTTTCGTAGAAGGGCTCGCTCTCTCCCTTGCGGACCTTGCGCAGGAAATATTTCTCGAAGCCGATCTTGGCGAGGTGTACCCATTTGCCCGACGACGACCAGTTGACGTTGCGCGGGGGGATTTGCGGCTGGGCAACGAACGCGACCCCGCCATCTCCGAAATCGGCAAGGCAAACGGCGTTCCACGTCGCCTCGTGGATCGGCGGCTTGCCGTCGATCTCGAGCTTCAGATTTTGCGCGATTGCGGTGACCATCGATTCGATCATGAAACCCGTCTTGGGCACGCCCACGGGCACCGGTGTTGGGCCGACCGGCGGGATCGCGACGCAAACGCCGAGCGAATAGACATTGGCGAAGGTCGGATTGCGCTGATGCTTGTCGGCGAGGATGAAGCCGCGCGGGTTGGTCAGGCCCTCGATCCCGAACACGGCATCGACACCGCGAAAGGCGGGCAGCAGCATCGAATAGGCGAACGGAAGATCGTGCTTCGCCTTGACGCTGCCGTCCTCGGCGACCTCCTCGACATGCGCCATGGCGGGCTCGAAGCTGGCGACCCGCGCGTTGGTGATCCATTTGATGTGGCGGTTTCGAAACTCGCTTTCGAGCAGGCCCTTGGTGTCGCCGACGCCGTCGAGGCCGAGGTGGCCGATGTAGGGTTCGGCGGTGATGAAGGTCATCGGCACCCTGTCGCGAATCTTGCGCCGCTTGAGCTCGGTGTCGAGGATCATCGCGAATTCATAGGCGGGGCCATAACAGGAGGCGCCCTGCGCAGCTCCGACAACGATCGGGCCGGGGTTTTCGCAGAAGCGGTCGAAGGCATCCGCCGCCGCAGACGCATGATGTGTCGAGCAGATCGAAACGGTGTTTGCGTCGGGACCGAAGCCCTCGATCTCGTCGAAGGCGAGTTCGGGGCCGGTTGCGATCACCAGAAAATCGTAATCGACCGACGATCCATCGTTCAGTTCGATCCGGTTGTTCTTTGGGTAGACGCGTTTGGCGCCGATCGCGGTGAAGCCGATGCCCTTGCGCTTCATCACCGGCGGCAGGTGAACGCGGATCGCTTCGGGCTCGCGCCAGCGCACCGCGACCCAGGGGTTGGAGGGGACGAACGAGTAATCATCCCGGTCGCAGACCACCATGACCTCGGCCTTGTCCTTGACGGACTCGCGAATTTCATAGGCGGCGATCGTACCGCCGAGCCCGGCACCCAGAACGACGATCCGCGGCAATGGCATGTCTCTCTCCTTGTACCCGAGCGCGTCGGCTCCGGCTTGTTCGAATGGTCGGATTTGCGCCCGGTCCGGCGAGTCGGGCGCAATTTTGAGGGCATAATATTAGATATTGCGCATATTACAACTAAGTAATATTAGCAGTATCGCAATTTAGCGGCGCCGATAATGTGCCGGCCAACCGAGGAGTTCCATGATGCTGAGCCTGTTCCGCCGCCCGCGCTATAAGGAGATTCCCCCACAGCGACTCGCCGCCTTGCTCGACCAGAAGCGAGCAATTCTGGTCGATGTGCGCGAAGCGGATGAATTTGCCGCGGGCCATGTCGCGAGCGCGCTTTCGGTGCCGTTGTCGCGGTTCCGCGCCAGCGCCTTGCCGGTGGACGGCGACAAACCGGTCATATTGATGTGCGCTGCGGGGCGACGTTCGGCGATGGCGCTTGAAAAGGCGGCGGCGGCGCGGCCCGATATCGACACGCACCTTGCTGGCGGACTGACGGCGTGGCGCGCCGCCGGCCTGCCGGTCGTTGCAGGTTGACCGCAGTGGTGCGCCCTTCCTTAGTAGCTGTCGCGCTGTTCGCGGTCGGGGTGTCGCTTTCCGCATGCAGCGGCAATGAATCGACGAACGCGCCCGCTGAAAAGAGCGCGGCGATCTCGGGCGAGCAGTTGCGTCTGGCGCCCTCGACCGTCACCGATTGGAAGGATGTCGGTGCGCTTGTCACCAGCGTCGACATGGCAGACGCGCGCGCGCGCATTTCCGGCATCCTCGACAGCCTGAGCGTGCGCGAGGGCGATATGGTGCGAAAGGGCCAGGTCATCGGCCGCATCGTCGATAGCCGGCTCAGCTATGAAGGCGCCGCCTTTGGCGCGCAGGCGGCGGCGGCGCAGGCGCAGGCCGCGCAAGCCGAGGCTGAACTGGCGCGCGTCAAATATCTGCACGCCAATGGGATCTATGCGCAGGCGCGGCTCGATCAGGCCGAAGCCGGCGCACGCGCTGCGCGCGCGCAGATCAACGCCGCGAGAGCGCAGCAATCGGCGGTGGGTGCGGTTGCCGGACAGGGCGCGGTCGTCGCCCCTTCGGCGGGTCGGGTCCTCGTCGCGCCGATACCCGCCGGCTCGGCGGTCGCGCCGGGCACATCGATCGCAACGATCACATCGGGGCCGATGGTGCTGCGCCTCGAGCTTCCTGAAACCTTGGGCGAAAAGGTACGCGTCGGGAGCGCCGTGATCGCGACGGGGCTGGCCAACGACGCCGCCCCCATCGCGCCGCGTGCGACAGTCGGCCGCGTTTATCCGTCGGTCACCGGCGGCCAGATGTCAGCGGATGTCCAGATTCCGGACTTGCCCAGCCAAATGGTCGGCCGCCGCGTCACCGCGCGCATTGCAGTCGGCGAACGGCAGGCACTCATCGTGCCGCGCCGCTTCGTCGAAACCACCTATGGTACGGATTATGTGACGCTCCGGGTCGGCAAGGATGCGACGTCGCGGGTTCCGGTGCAGATCGCGCCCACCGACGACCCCGCGCGCGTCGAAATCCTCTCGGGCGCCGCCAAAGGCGATACGCTGATCGCGGTGCAGGCCGGAATGCGCAAATGAATCTCGGTATCTCCGGGCGGCTGACCCGCGCGACGATCCAGAGCCCGCTGACCCCCCTGATGCTGCTCGCGGCAATCCTTGTCGGGCTGCTCGCGATCATGACGATCCCGCGCGAGGAGGAGCCGCAGATCAGCGTCCCGATGGTCGATCTGATGGTTGCCGCCCCCGGGCTGTCGGCGAGCGATGCGATCGAAATCGTCGGCAAGCCGCTCGAGACGATCGTCAAAAGCGTCGACGGGGTCGAGCATGTCTACACGCAGGCCGAAGATGACGGGGTGATGGTCACCGCGCGTTTCCTCGTCGGATCGAACGCCGACGATGCCGCGACCCGAGTCAACGAGCGGCTGTCGGCCAACATGGACAAATTGCCGGCCGGGGTGCAGCCGCCGCAAGTGACGGTGCGCGGGATTAGCGACGTCCCGATTGTCGTGCTCACCGTCGCGCCGAAACCGGACGCCAAGGGAGAATGGACCGAAGCCGCGCTGCACGCTCTTGCCGTGCGGCTGCGCACCGAAGTCGCGAAGGTCGATGACGTCGGGCTGACCTTCATCGCGGGCGGGCAGGAGGAGCAGCTTCGGATTGTTCCCGATCCGGCAAAGCTCACCGCGCATGGCGTCTCGCTCGCCGCGCTGATGGACGCGGTGGTGCAGGCCAACCGCAGCTTTCCGCTCGGCTCGGTGCGCGAGCGCGGCGCGGCCACCACGGTTGTGGCGGGCCAGACGGTGCGCAGCGCCGGTGAACTGGCCATGATCACGGTCCGCGCGGCAAACGGCAGCCCGCTCTATCTGCGCGACATTGCCGCAGTGACGCAGGGGCCGAGCGAAGAGCAGGCGCGCGCGTGGCGCTGGGCGAAGGGCGAGGGGGGACGCTGGTCGATGGCGCCTGCCGTCAGCCTCGCGGTCGCCAAGCGTCCGGGTGCCAATGCCGTCAACGTCGCGCAAGCCGTCGTTGAACGCGTCGAAGCGTTGCGCGGCACGCTGATCCCCGCTGGGGTCGATGTCGCCGTCACCCGCAACTATGGCGAAACGGCGAACGAAAAGGCGAACGAGCTGATCTTTCACCTCGGCCTCGCAACCGTGTCGATCGTCATCCTGATCGGCTTTGCGATCGGCTGGCGCGAAGCGGCGGTGACCGCGGTCGTCATCCCGACGACGATCCTGCTCACCATGTTCGCCTCGAACCTGATGGGCTTCACGATCAACCGCGTCAGCCTGTTCGCGCTGATCTTCTCGATCGGCATCCTCGTCGACGATGCGATCGTGATGATCGAGAATATCGCCCGCCACTGGGCGATGGCCGACGGGCGCAGCCGGATCGACGCGGCGGTCGATGCGGTCGCCGAGGTCGGCAACCCGACGATCATCGCGACGCTGACTGTGGTCGCGGCGTTGTTGCCCATGCTGTTCGTCTCGGGGCTGATGGGCCCCTATATGGCGCCGATCCCGATCAATGCGTCGGCGGCGATGCTCTTTTCCTTCTTTGTCGCGGTGATCATCGCCCCGTGGTTGATGGTGCGCTTTGCCCGAGATGCGTTGGCGCACGGTCATGACGACCATGCGACGGGCGGCAAGCTGGGAGCGCTCTATGGCCGCGTTGCGGCCCGCGTGACCCGCGACCGCAAGAGCGCGCGCACCTTCCTGATCGCGGTTGGCGTCGCGACGCTCGTCGCCTGCTCGATGTTCTATTTCAAGGCGGTGACGGTGAAACTGCTGCCCTTCGACAACAAGTCGGAGGTGCAGCTGGTCCTCGACATGCCCGAAGGCACCTCGCTCGAAACCACCGGCCGGACGCTCGATGCGGCGGCGGCCGTCGTGCGGCAACTGCCCGAAGCGCGATCGATGGAGGCCTATGCTGGCACCTCGGCACCCTTCAACTTCAACGGCCTGGTTCGACATTATTTCCTGCGCAGCCGCCCCGAGATGGGCGACCTGATGGTCACGCTTGCGCCGAAGGACGAGCGCTACCGTTCAAGCCACGCGATCGCGCTCGACCTGCGCGAACGACTCCATGCAGCGCTGCCGCTCCCCGCGGGCGGATCGATCAAGGTTGTCGAGACACCGCCGGGACCGCCGGTACTGGCGACGATGCTCGCCGAAATCTATGGCCCCGACGAATCGACGCGGCGCAGGACCGCCGAGCAGGTCGAGAAATTGTTCCGCACCATCCCCTATGTCGTGGATGTCGACAACAGCTTCGGCATGGCACGCCCACGGCTGCGCCTCATCCCCGACCGAGCGCGGATGGATGCCTATGGCATTTCGGAGCGCCAGCTGTTCGACAGCATCGGCGCACTGCTCGGAGGGCAGACCGTCGGCTATGCGCCGCGCGGCGACGGGCGCGATCCACTGCCGATCCGCATCGCGCTGGAACAGTCGCAGCGGACGTGGAGCGCCGGCCTCGCCGCGACTCCCGTCGCCACTATGGCGCCGGGCGGCCGACTGGTGCAGCTGGGCGAGGTCGTGAGCGCGCATGAAGAATCGGGATCGCCCACGCTGTTCCGCCGCAACGGCCGCGCCGCAGATATGGTCACCGCCGAACTCGCGGGTGATTATGAGGCGCCGATCTATGGCATTTTCGCGGTCGACAGTGCGATCGAGGCGTTCGACTGGCGGGCGCTCGGGATGACAAAACCTGTCATCCGCTTCAACGGTCAGCCCGGCAACGAACAGGAGCCGACTTTGCTCTGGGACGGCGAGTGGGAAATCACCTGGGTGACGTTCCGCGACATGGGCGCCGCTTTCATGGTCGCGTTGCTCGCCATCTATGTGCTGGTCGTGGGACAGTTCCGCAGCTTCACCATTCCCCTCGTCATCCTCACCCCGATCCCGCTGACACTCGTCGGCATCGTGCTCGGCCATATGTTGTTCGGTGCGCCGTTCACAGCCACCTCGATGATCGGCTTCATTGCCCTTGCAGGGATCATCGTGCGCAACTCGATCCTGCTCGTCGATTTCATCAACCATGCGAAAAAGCCCGACAAGCCGCTGCGCGATACGCTGCTCGAGGCGGGCATGATCCGCTTCAAGCCGATCGTGCTCACCGCGGCGGCAGCGATGATCGGCGCCGCCACGATCCTGAGCGACCCGATCTTCCAGGGGCTTGCGATCTCGCTGCTCTTCGGGCTTGCCTCCTCGACACTGCTGACGGTGCTCGTTATTCCCTCGATTTACATCGTCCTGCGCGACGATGGCCGCGAAGGAACGCTCTCTCCATGACCAAGCCTACCGACCTTTCAATCCTGAAACGCGATGCGCACGAAATGGCGGGCTATCTCAAACTGCTCGCGAACCCCGAGCGACTGTTGATGCTGTGCCAGATGGACGAGCGCGAGGTGTCGGTTGGCGAACTGACCGAAATCAGCGGCTTGTCGCAGTCGGCGGTTTCGCAGCACCTCGCGCGCTTCCGAAAGCAAGGAATCGTATCGCTGCGCGGTGAGGCCCAGACGCGATATTACAGCTTGTCCGACCCCAAGATGCAGCGGATCATCGCCGCGCTCTGCGAGGCTTGCCACACCGCCTAGCGCGTTTGTCGGTATCCGCTGCCCGAGAGGCCGGGCCTGCACATAAGTAACTGTCCTGATTCGGAGCTCGCTAAGCGCCTGCTACCGCAGCCTGCACGAAAGAGTCGCTACCAACCCATTTCCTTCCGGGCAAGCTGTCGTCGACCATGACAACGAGCAACCGCACGGAGGGCATGCGATGAAGATACGCAGCCTTCCCATCAATACCTAACCTGAGAACACAGCCTTTTTGCTGCGCGGTGGCGGCGACTTTGCACCCGAACAATTCCAGGCGATGCGCAAGCTCGCTATTGGCGCCGGTCAGAAGTCGATCTTCGCCACACTCGCGATCGACTCATCGGCTACCGCGCCTATCGTTTGGCAGGCGAGGCCAGACGTATCGGACTTTTCAGCGCGCGGGGAAATCAAAGGCGCGCTCGTTCTGCGGCCTTGGCCGGACCATCGGACGCGACACGACATGCCAGCTAGGGGAACTAACGTATAGCGCAGCGAAGCCTACTCCTCGCAGATGAGGCTCGCTATCCAAAAACACGAAAGGATATCGCATGCCGTCTGCGCAGCCCCAGTCAATTGCCGAGCCGATCCGCCATCCCGAATGTCCCGCAGGCGAGCCCCTGGAGAGGCCAGAAAAACGCTTCCCCGAGCGTCCCGCTCCATCAAGCGAGCCTCAGCCGCTCCGCGCACCGCCCGAGACGCCGGTGCTGCCCGAGAGTCACCCCGAGGAGACGCCGACCGAACGCCCCGATTGATTTTCTCGCCGGCCTGGCGGCTCGGACGTTGGGGCTGCCCGAGATCCCCGTCAATTGATGCCACTGCGATGGTCGGCCTTGCTCAGCTTCGGCGGAAATCTGGGGTTTTCCGTCCCCTGGTTGAGGCAAACACCGGCTGGCTGGGGCGGCAGGTCGATCAAGAACAAGCTATATATCTGATAATGTGATCTTTTTGTAGGGATAAGTCGCGAAATACCAGATTATCTTCCTCCTTAGATGTGAGCTGCAGCAGCGCTTTTTGAGACGATTAGAGCAAATTCGGCGAGCCGTTCTCTAATGACGGCGAGGTGCATAACTGCACGACATTCTGGTGGGTGTAGCTTCCCAAATGCAGCCTGGATTAGGGTACAGAATGTCACACGGTCGGGTCGGTCGAGACAGTGTGGCGAACTCAATCGATCGATCTGCGCAGCGGGCGTCACAATCCCGCACCGAAGGCGAACAGTGGGGCCACGCTGTCATCGGGCCGCGCTGGATCCTGCTGCTCCACTGCCGCCATCGAGGATGGAAGTTCGAATGGCATCCGGCCCTGCGCTGTTGCGCGACCCGTTATGACGTCAAGCAAGGCGTCATCCGATATCCCAAAATTTCCAAGAAGAACGTCGGTCAGTCCGACAACGTTGGTCAGGATTGCCGGTCGATCAAGGAAGATCGAAGCAATAATCCTGGTTTTGCCCTGCAGAGCCTTGAGCTGTTCATATTCGGCGTCGCCGTCGCGGAAATCGAGGCGGCCCTCATGTTGGCGGCTACCAAAGAAATGGAAGGGATGGAGCGTTTCGGACGGCGCCGACAAACGCACGATCGCTGCGTCCGCCTGTTCCGGTTTATCGACCACGACCAGCCCATAGGCCCGCGCACGGGCTGGGTCCACGCCCACCAGATATACCGACTGGCTGACTTCGAGCGGGTCCAGACCGTCCTCCGCCTTAAGCAAGACCTGCGATTCCGCTTGAGCTTTTACGCCCTCGGCCAGGATCTCGGGCGGCGCGACCCGCGCTGCCTGCCCGACATCGACATAAGGATTTTCAAACAGCCCTATTTCGAATTTGGGCAGCAGGATGCGTGCGACTGACGCATCGATCCGCGCCATGTCGATCATTCCCTTTTCCACCGCGCCCGCGAGCATGTCTGTATCGTGCGCGCCGCCGAACTGGTCGATCCCGGCGTCGACGCCCTTCACGATCCGCTGCTGCCGGGTCAAATCGTCGACGCCCCATGGCATGCCTATGACTGGCGGGTCAGCCTGTTTGGGATCCTGGCACGTGTCCGGTGGACAATCTTCCAGAATGGCCCAGTCTGACAGGATGATGCCTTTGTAACCATAGGTTTCGCGAAGCAGTCCGGTCAGCAGGCTTTTGTTGAATCCCGCCCCGACAGGCTCAAGCGGTTTGCCGTCAATCCGCACACCTTCGACAATGGAATAGGTCGGCATGACCGCCGATACCTGCGCCTCGAACGCGCCGATGAAGGGTTTGACGTGGAGCGAGAAGGAAGCATCGTCGGCTTTGGCGAAGCGACCATAATGATTATGTCCGTCCCATCCTCCGGGCGTCGCGCCATAGCCCACCCAATGCTTGACAACCGCCATCACGCCGTCCTGGAGGAGCCGTCGATCGTTCCCCTGAAATCCCGAAATATAGGCTTTGACCAATTGCTGCGCGAGATCGGGACTCGACCCGAACGTGCCCGTGCCACGCGACCAGCGCGGTTCGGTGGCAAGGTCGGCTTGCGGCGACAGCGCCTGATGAATGCCGGTCGCACGATATTCCCGGCGGACGATGTCGGCGAACCGTCGCACGCGCTCAGGATCGCGCAGCGCGGCGAAGCCTAATGGCTCGGGCCATTGCGAGAAACCATTCGCGGTGACGCTGACCCCCGCGACATACTGAAAATGATTGCGCGGGTCCGTGCTGATTGTCACCGGAATGCCCAACCGACCTAGCTCCGCGAGCGCTTGCACTTCATTATTCTGCGCAGCCATGATCGGCGGCGACACCGCGATCCGCGTGATGAAGCTGGTGATGGCCTGCGCGCCAATCTGCTCGCCGACATCCGGCAATGCGTAGCCCTCGGTTGAAAAGCCGATCGCACCACCGGGGCCAATGCCCGGCAGGTTCCCATGCATCATCGTCCCCGCCTTTTCGCGCGGGGTCATACGTGCGATCAGATCCGTGACGCGAGTGTTCGGGGACAAGCGCCAGTCCTCATACGCATTGACCTGTCCATCGCGGTTGAGGTCGCGGAACTGGAGGCCATCGCGCGTGAGAATGGGGATCGCGCGCGTCCCAAGCGCCGGCTGCACTGAGCTCGCGAAGGCGGACTGCGCGCAACCCAGCATCAGGAGCGACGTCAAACACCGTAGGATCGAATTCATGGTCATGCGCGTTTCGCCTCTGCTAAAAATGTTGTCGAAGGGGGTTGGCGAAGGCGCACGACCCGATGATCCATGGAACGGTCGCCGGGCCTGCTTCTTCAACAAATCAAAGAAGAATGACCGTGCTCGAATGCGCGGGGGCGTAGCCGTGGGCATCGGCGAAACCATAGAATTGTCTATGCCGGACGCCGAGCATACACCCCGAAAGCGGCGATGATGGCATAACAAGCCGCAGGCAGGATCAATGCGATAGCCAGGTTTCCGGCTAGGTCGGCGAGCGCCCCCGTCGCAAGCGGCACCACTGCGCCGCCAAAGATCGCGACGTTGATGATCCCCGAACCGTCGGCGGCGCGTGAGCCAAGCTTTTCACAGGCCAGCGAGAATATCGTTGGGAACATGATCGAATTCATGAAGCCGATTGCGAGCAGACTGTATCCTGAAAGAGCCCCGGTCGTGCTGACCGACAACAGGATCAGCACTATCGCACCGCACGCCGCGCCCGCCAATATCTTGCCGGGGCTGATGAAGCGCATCACCGCCGACCCGATAAAGCGGCCGACCATGGCACCGCCCCAATATAGCCCAATCAATTTGCCTGCCGCCTGTTCGGGCAGTGCCATCACATCGGGCTGCATCAGATAACTGACCACCAGCGATCCAATCGACACTTCGGCGCCGACATAAAGGAAGATGCACAGTGCACCAAAGCCGAAGCGCGGACGCTGCAACAGGTCGAGACCGGCAAGACCTGCGCTCTCCTCATGCCGCTCGCCCTTTAGCCGATCGCGAAACGCCCAGACCGTCGCGGCCACAATCGCCAGCACGATGGCAATCCCCAGATAGCCATGAACGATCGCCTGGCTCTCGGCGGTCCGATAGGCGTCCAGCTGGGCGCCCGAGAGATCGTCGGCAGAGACAGTCGCGAGGCTGCCCAAGATCAGGACCGCGCCTACAATCGGGAACAGTGTCGTGCCGAGCGAATTGAAAGCCTGGGCAAAAGTCAGGCGGCTATGCGATGTCGCCGCCGGACCGAGCAGACTGATCAGCGGATTGGCGACCACCTGGACGATAACGATTCCGCTGGCGAGAACGAACAAGGCCAACAGAAACAGCCCATAGATTGCAGTTTGACTGGCCGGGATGAACAGCAGGCAGCCTAGCGTCGCGAGCGACAATCCCGCCACCGCCCCGCGCATATAGCCAATTTTCTTGACGAGACGCGCGCCGGGAATGCCGACCATCAAATAGGCAGCAAAAAAGCAGAACTGAACGAGCATTGCCTGCGTATAATTGAGCGTAAACAGCTCTTTGAGCTTCGGGATGATGACGTCGTTGAGCGACGTGATACCGCCAAAGATGAAGAATAGGCCGAAGACGAAAACCTTGAGTCCGGGAGCCTCCAATTGCGAGACCGGATCATTGCCCCCCGCACTGGCGGAATTGTCCAATGTCGTAGAAATCAATGCCATTGCTGTTCACTAGCCCCTGCACACGCCGATTTTCAAAATCACGGAGTTCATTTCCTATTCACGACCAGCATCCTGCGCCGCGGGTAAGCTGCCGAGGCCGAATATCGAGCGCCCCAGCCCTTTGGATATCCAGTCGAGCAGCAGTGCCAACTTCTCGCTATCGGGGTTATAAGGACCAAAACGCCCCCCCAATTCCATCACTGCGGGATTGTCGCGATCGAATTTCGGCCAGCGTGGCAAACCTGTCCCGTTTGGATCGGCGGATTTCGCGAGAATTCGCCCAATAGCTCGACATGCCATACCGGGCGATCTGCCGGTCCTTGTCGGCAAAGTTTCGCCATGGCGAAGCGCCGAGAGAGTTGAAGACATAGGGGATTTCCGCCGAATGAAACGCCCGAACATGTCAGACCCTGGCCCGGGTTCGCTGTGGGTAAAATAATAGGCGTATAATGCCTCGCGATTGCCCTTTGCCCAGTCGATCGTCGAAGCCAGGCCGACCCATCGATGATCGGCCCCAGCAATGACGTCTCACCGATCTGCGCGGTGCCGGCCAGCGGGCCTTGGGAAAGCAGCGCCATGATCCGGTCGGCGGGCATTCGCCGCAGATCGGCCAGGCTGCCAGTCGCGGCGCGCAATCGAAGGTCGTCGCCGCGGCGATAACCTTCCTCGCGAACCGGCAGGGGTGTCTCAATCACGCCGCTCTGTGCAATCGCCCGCGAAAACAAACCGCTCGAAGCCGGCGATACCAGCAGCGTATGCACGGCCATCGCGCCCGCCGACTGACCGGCTATCGTCACCTGCGCAGGATCGCCGCCAAAGGCCGCCGCGTTGCGCTGGACCCAGTCGAGCGAAGCGACGATATCCTGCAGTCCGAAGTTGGCACCGCCGCCCACTTCGTCGGCGAGTTCGCGGAAGGCGGCAAAGCCGAAGACACCAAGCCGATAATTGATCGAAATGACGATCACGCCTTTTTTGGCGAGTTCGCTTCCGTCGTAGATGGGAACCGAATTGGAACCCGACATGAAGGCGCCGCCATGAATCCAGACCAATATCGGCCGTGGCTGGCCATTGAACTCGGCCGGTACCCAGACATTGGCATAGAGGCAATCTTCCGAAACCGGCGCGGGTGTGACATATTCCTTTGTCCACGGACCAAAACCGTCGGGCGTGACAAGCTGGAGGCATCCCGGTGCATTGGCCGTCGCACCGCGCTGCCCCGCCCATGAGAGCGGGCGCTGCGGTGGCGCCCAGCGCCGAACACCGTCAATGACTTCGCCGCGCAACGCGCCACTTTCGACGGTCACGACCGTGTCCATTGCCGCAACTGAGGGCGCTAAAAGCATGGCGCACAGCAACGCAGCGCAAGACCGCAGAAATGTCATGGAATACTCCCCTTTTGCCGCCGATGAATTCAAGCGACCATCAGCGACTTCGCGGCAGCGTGCGCGGCCGAGGCAGCGGATATGAGGCCCTCAATAAAATCGAGCCTGGCCTTGATCGGATCGGCCTGTTCACGGGCACCATCGGCATCAAAGATCATCACATTGTCGGATGCCGGATCCTGGGTGACCGTGACCCGCCGTTCGAGGACGACGGCACGCCGGTCTTGGCGAAGTGACCCAATATTCGTGCGTCAGGCGCGCCGCCGCGCGATCTTTGTCGGTCGTCATCGCGCCGTGCCGTACCTCGACCGTGTCGAAGACAAACGGGAGTTCAGAGGCGTGCAGTGCACCGGGCATCTTGCTGCGAAGATATTCGGGCACATAGCCAAAGCGATAGGCGTAAACCGGCTGCCCCTTGCCCGCGATGATCCGTGTCGCGTGCCGAGCCGGTTCGAGGAACATCATGTCGGCCGAAATCGCTACACCAATCTTCGCAGGATTCTGCGTTCCGGCCGGATCATAAACTCTTTCGGCGGCAGGCCGGACCGCCGCAAGCGGGGCATAGGCCTTGTCGAGATCACCGCCAAAGAAGAAGCCGTCGGCATCATTGGCGCCGATCACCATGGGAATCGGCGCCCCGTCGCCCGCAGCATAGGCTTTGTCGACCGACGTGCGCACGATCTGGCCATCGGCGAACAAGGGCGTGAAATTGGTCGTCGGTGAGAAAAGGGTCATCAGGTTGAGACCATCCATCACCGCGTCGGCGGGCAACGCACGCAACGCCTTCAGACTGTCACGGTTTGTGCCTTCCACCCCCTTGGTTCGCGCAAAATGACTGCCCGATCACCTCGGCCTGCGAGGCTGTGACGAGCGGGCCCATCAAATCGCGGCCGCCTCCCGACAGCACGATCGCCTTGTCGAACAGGCCCTTGGCCAGCGGGGTGGTGGCAAGCGCGTGAACCGACCCGCCGCCAGCGGATTCACCGAAAATCGTAACATTGTCGGGATCGCCGCCAAAGGCCGAGATATTGTCCTGAACCCATTTCAGGGCAGCGATCTGATCCAGAATCGCATAATTTCCGTGCGGCGTACCGGCAGCCTCTTGCGTCAGTGATGGGTGCGCAAAAAAGCCGAACCGTCCCAAGCGATAGTTGAAGCTGACGAACACGACGCCGGATTCAGCAAATTTCGTTCCCGCATAGACCGGAGCCGAACTGCCGCCATTGACGAAGCCGCCGCCATAGATCCACACCATCACCGGACGCTTCTTTTTGGGCGATTGCGCAGGCGCCCAGACATTGGCGTAGAGGCAATCTTCCGATGGCTTGACGCCGAGCGGAGCCGCATCGGCCTTATAGGGGATCTGCATGCAATCGGCGCCGTAGCGGTCGGCGGCCCTGATGCCATTCCACGGCGCGATCGGCTGCGGCGCCCGCCAGCGCAGGTCGCCGACCGGTGGCTGGGCAAACGGAATACCCTTGTGTGCAATCACGCCACCCTCGACGACGCCTTGCACCTTGCCCGTGCTGGTTGCGACCGTCGTCTGTCCGGCGGCGACCGTGGGTAGCGCCGCAACGAGCGATATCGCCAGCGCGGCCAGCAGATTCTTACGGTTCATTTTACATTCCTCTCGCAATATCAAAACGTCGACGGTCATCGTCCGCAGTTCGTCGCCAATTCCGCAATCTCGATACATTGTCCGTCGACCGAGCCGGCGACACTTCGATCATTGCCGCCAGCGTCGGGGCCAGATCGACAACTTCCACCGGCAGGGCTCGCTCCTGCGGCATAGCACCCGGCCACCAGAACAAGATCGGTACGCGCCGATTGAAATCGCTAGGCCCCGAATGTCCCATCATGAACAGGCCGGGCAGCGCAGGTGCCGCAGTTTTGAGCGGATCGGTCGCCAGCAGTATGTCGCCACTACGCCCCGCAAAATAGGATAGCGCCATGCGGTCGTCGACCGAAAGGAGGTCGGGAGAGGTTGCCGGATCGACCCGGCGCGCCTGTAACGCCTCGCCCGTCCACGCGCCGACGACACCGGAAGTTTCGAGCGCGCGAGTGGCCGCCGCATCGGCAATGCGGCGCTTCAACGCGGCGTCCGCCAGCGTCCGCCCTTCGCGATCGACCACAACAAGCTGCGTCGGGTCGAAAAACGCGGGGCGCAATGGGTTCCAGTCGATGCCTGCGGCATTTCGCGCCGCAGCATTCAATTGTGCGAGCAGCGCGACCGGATCGATCCGACCGGCCTCCGCATAGCCACGCATGGCCAGACGCTCGGGAATGTCGCCACCGCCATGGTCTGCCGTGACCGCGATCACGACCGGGATGCGAAGCACCTCAACCCGCTTCAACAGGCGTCCGAGTTCGGCATCGAGCCGGGTCATCTGGTCGCACATTTCTGGGCCCTGCGACCCATAGGCGTGCCCGACCATGTCGGTTGCGGATAGACCAATCGCCAACAGATCGGTCGAGGATGAACGCCCCAGCCGTTCGGTTTCAATCAAGCTCAGCGCAGCATCGACCGTCACGCTGTCATAGAGCCACGGTGGCAGGGGGCTGCCTGCGGCGGCGGGCTGTCCGGCTATGGTCGCCGGGGGATCGGGGGGCAGATGGGCATGAAACATCTTGTCGTCGGCAAGCGGAATGCGAGCCTCGCGCACGCGGCAGTTTCCGCGAACATAGGTCCATTGGGTCGACGCCGCCAGGCGCCGCGCCAATTGCGCATTCAGGGCCGCGAGAGGGGTCAGCCGATGCCGCGCCTCTTCCGCCGTCGCACCCCAAGTGTCGAACCCCTGCTTGCCGTCGAACCAGAATGCGCCATTGGGCTGGTGACCGCCCATCATGATCGCCGAGCGATCTTTCCCCGCGACGGAAAACACACGGTTCGATGGCGACGCCGCTTTCAGCCAGTCGCCGAGCGTCGAAACCTCCAGCAAGCTAGGGCCGACACCGGCCTTGCGCTTCGCGGTCGCCGCGACATGAACGCCATCGTCGGTGCAGTACCGATCGACCGACAATTTCTGATCGAACCATTGATTGGCGATAATGCCCGTCGCGCTGGGATGGCGGCCACTCGCAATGACGGCGTGTCCGGCGCATGTTTCGGTCACGCCGTGCGCGTGGAACGCGTTGGCATAGACGATCCCTTGCGAAAGCTGTTTCAAGCCCTCACGAAACTCGGTGCGAAACCCATTGAATAGATCGGCCGAAAATTGATCGATCGAGATCAAGATGATCAGTTTCGGGCGAGCCGTATTTGCCTGGTCGTCGGCGGCGACGGCTGTTGACGTCACCGTCAGCGACAGCAACAGCGCGCAACAAGCGGCTTTGATACCGCACCTAATCATGTGCGCGTCCGCGGAGAAAAAGGGGGCCGGACTCCCGTTTCCGACATGTCCGGCCCCAATCCACCCTAGAACCGACCGTCAAGGGACAGACCAATCGTCCGGAACGAATTCAACCCGAACATGTGATAATAATCCCCGCGCGATTGCGAGTTGGAATTGATGAACGTCGGCTGCCGCTTGTCGAAGCAGTTCCTGCAGAACAGCGTCATCTTCAGTGCGTCATTGATATCTTTCAGCCCGACGCTGGCATCGAACAGCGAATAGCCCGGCAACTTCGTGCTGGGATCTTCATTTGAGCTGAAGTTCGATTTCGTCCGGCTATAGAGTGCGCCTTGGACGAAGATGGCCAAATCCTCGCTGACCGGCGTCTCGTAGCGACCGGTCAGGCTGACCGTCCATTTGGGTACGTTGGGAAGCCGGTTGCCCGTCGAGTCAGTCGTGCCATTTGGACGGCAAACGGGCTGGAACGGATAACAACGGTCGAGTTGGAAGTCCGAGAAGAACGCATCGACATAGCTGACGCCAAGGTTGAAGACCAATCCTTCTGTGGGAAGTGCCGAGGCCTCCACTTCGAAACCGCGCGATTTCAACTCACCTGCGTTCAACAGAACGTAGCCATTGCTGGCGGTGTCAAACGCCTGTGCCTGAAAATTCTTGAACGTCGAAGTGTAGCCCGAAATGTTGAGGATCAGATGACGGTCGAGCAGCGTCGATTTGATCCCGGCTTCATAGGACGTTGGGATTTCAGGCATGATCAGCGGCGCGCGCGGATCGATCGACAGGTTAAAGCCTGGCCCTTTGTAGCCGCGGGCCACAGAGGCATAGGCCATGATGTCGTCGGTCAGATCATATTGGCCGCCAATCCGCCAAGAGAAATTCTCCTCGCTGATCTTCTGATCACGCGCCCCCGGCACGCCGAGCGGAATAACAAATCCCGTGGCATCGGCGGTCGTTTGCAATTTCAGCTTGTCGTAGGTAGCGGCCGCCGACCGTAATGCGCGCTCGCTCTCCAAGGTTGATCGTACCCTGTCCGAACGCGGCATAGCTTTTAGACTGCATGGCCCCGACAGAGTTGATGCCGACCCACGCGTCAAACCCGGCGGGCGGCGGGTTCAGATTGCCGTTCGCGCCGCTCGCAGTTATCACGGTCCCGCTGTCAGAACTGTAGTAATACAGACCTAACTGATATTCGAACAGTCCGTCTGTCGGCGAGGCAAAACGCAGCTCTTCGGTAAACTGGCTTACGTCGCCAAGTTGGTGATTGGTATCGAGCAGGTTGACCCGATGCTTGTCGGAATCGAACAGATTGTCCGAGGTGAATTTCCTCCATGCAGTAATGCTCGTCAATGTGTGGCCGCTGCCAAATTCATAGTCGATATTGGCCTGGACACCCCCAACCTCGAAGCTCGCCACGGTTGGCGCGCCATAGCTGGAGAACAGGTTATTGGGTCCGGCGACAATCCCAAGCTGGGTGTTCTCTGCCACGAACCGGCTGGTCGGAAGGACGATAAGGTCAGCACTGCCGCCCGAGCCGACCCCCGACGAACGCGCGTAGTCGCCCGCCAGGTAGATGCTGAGACTGGACGACGGCTCCCAGAGCAATTTTGCGCGAACGCTGGACTGGTCCTGCCCATATTGGCTGCCCGGGACATCGACCAGATTTTTGATGATCGGATCTGTATGTGTCTGCGATCCGCTGACGCGCAGGGCCGCCGTGTCGCCGAGCGGAACATTGACGATGCCCTGCAAGCGATAGAGCAGACCGCGACCGGGCACGTCAATTTGCGCCAATTCGCCCATCAGATTGCCCTCGAAGCGGCCGAGTTCGGGCCGCCGCGTGGTGATGTTGACGAGGCCAGCCGACGCATTTTTGCCGAACAACATGCCCTGCGGCCCGTTGAGCACTTCGATTTGCGCGAGGTCGAGATAGTTCATGAAACCAAGCGCGGGGCTGCCCATGACGACGCCGTCGATAACCGAGGTGACACTCGATTCAATCGAGTTGGCGAAGCTGAGCGTACCCACGCCGCGGATGGAAAAATTCGATGCGCCCAGCGCGGCGTTGAAGCTTTTGACCTGCAAGCTTGGCGCAACCAGCTGCAGCTGGGAAGGGTCATAGATTTGGCGCGCGGCAAGTTGATCGGCGCTGACTACGGTCGCGGAAATCGGGACATCCTGAAGATTTTCAGCCCGTTTCTGGGCTGTAACGATGATTTCCCCAAATCCGCCACCTTGCGTTGCCGCGTCCTCATTCTCCGCCGGCGATGCATCCTGCGCGTGAGCTGGTGTTGCGATGGCTAGAACTGCGGCAATCGCGGCCGCTGATGACAAAATTTCCCTCATGGCGCTCTCCCTGTCATTTCTTGATTCTTACTTGGCGTAATTCCACGTCCGTTCGGTCAGCTGGACCTGCGCTTCTTCGATCAGGTCGTCGGCCGACGCACCCAAGGCGAAACGGTAGGTTCCGCCCGCGATCTTCCAGCCTTTCGATGTCCAGTCGGCGAGCACGCGCGGGTCGATGGCGACCTCGACCCGGCGGGCCTCGCCGGGTTTCAGGTCGATCCGCGAAAACCCAACCAGTCGCCGGGTCTTTCCAAGCGGTGTTTCAACCAAATAGACTTGGCCGATATCGGCGCCGTCGCGGGCGCCGGTGTTGCGTAGCGTGAAGGATGCAGACGGAGTCTTGCCGCCCGTCACTGCGAGGCCTGAGCGCTCGAAGCTGGTGTAGCTCAGCCCATAGCCGAACGGATACAGCGGCTTGGCGCCTTTCCGGGCGAACCAGCGATACCCGACGTCGGCGCCTTCGATATTATAATCGATGTCGAGCGTCTGCCCGGGCTTTCCATAGCCTTGAAAATTGGGTTCAATCGTCTCGGCGCCGGGAAGACCCGGGCGTGGCAATTGTGCGACCGATGCGGGAAAGGTAACGGGAAGACGCCCCGACGGGTTCACATCGCCGAACAACACGGCGGCGATCCCCTCTCCGCCACGAGCGCCCGGATACCAGGCTTCAAGGATCGCAGCGACGTCGCCTTGCCACGGCATCGCCACCGGCCCACCGGTCTGGAGCACCACGACAGTGTTGGGATTGGCCTTTGCAACCGCGGCCACCACTTCGTCCTGACCGGTCGGCAGCGACAGATCGGGGACGTCGAGCCCCTCGCTCATCCATTGCGTGGCGAACACAATAACAAGATCGGCATTTTTTGCGGCGATCGCCGCTTCGGCAGGATAACGTCCGTCGCGAAAGGTCACTTCCGCCTGCGGGGCGCGCGCACGAATGGCCTGGAGCGGTGACGAGCGATGATAGTTTTGAGCCATTATCGGCGCGAACGGTCCCTCGGCCATGGTCGGCAACGAGACGACCGGCCCGCCTTCACCCTGCACCTGTGACGAGCCCGCCCCCGAAAGGACACCGGCATCAGCATAGCCCCCGATGACCAGGATCTTTTTGGCCGAAGCTGCGAGCGGCAGGACATTGTTCTGGTTTTTCAGTAGAACCATGCCCTTTTCGGCGATCTCCTGCGCAACGGCGGCGCCCGCAGTAAAATCGATCGGCGCCTTGCGCGGCGGGTTCTGGTCGATGCCAACGGCATAGATCGACCGGAGGATGCGCCGGCTCATATCGGAGACCTTGTCGCGGTAACGCTTGTCCTGGTTCGCCGCGTCGAGCAGCGGCTTGCCAAAATGCACCGCCGCGTCGAGCTGCGAGCCCGATTGCTGATCGAGACCCTTCAGCGCGAAATCGGTTGCCCGAACCGAACCCCAGTCGGACATGACCCAGCCCTTATAGCCCCAGTCCTTCTTCAGGACGCCATTGAGCAACGGGTCATTGCCGCACGCCTGTGCGCCGTTGACCTTGTTATAGGCGCACATGATCGAGCCGGGCTGCCCCTCCTCGATTGCAATTTCGAAAGCGAGGAGATCGCTCATCCGCAACGCGCCCTCGTTGATGATGCCGTTGTGAAACTGTCGTCCGATTTCGGTGGGGGTCAGCACGAAATGCTTGATCTTCGAGATGACGTTGCGCGACTGAATACCGGCCACTGCGGCGCCCCCGAGCAGACCGGAGTGGAGTGGATCTTCACCCAGATATTCAAATGCGCGCCCGCCGCGCGGATCGCGGACGAGGTTGATCCCGCCAGCCAGCAGGACATTGAAACCCTTAGCGTGAGCTTCGCCAGCGATCAGCGCGCCGCCCTCGCGCATGAGCTGTGGGCTCCAGGTCGACCCCATGGCGAGCCCGGACGGCAGCGCAGTGGCGCCGTCGCCGCGCATGCCGCCAATGTAGGAGACCCCCAGACTGGCATCGGTTTCGGTCAAGGCGGGAATGTTGAGGCGTGCGATACCAGGAATATATCCAGCGCCGAACGGCACCCCTTCGGGCACCTTTGTATCGCCATAAGGCATCGCAAGAATGCCGTTCAAAAGCGTGACCCGTTCGTCATTGGTCATCGCCCGCTCGGTGGCAGCGGCCCGCTTATCGGCATCGCCGGCGCTCAGCGGTACGTTGCCAACCTGAGCCATAGCCTGTGTTGAACAGGCGGCAAGCCATGCCGCGCAGCAGAGCCACGACCTCATATCAATCTCCCCCATCATTATTTTCGATTCGAAACCTATCATGAATGTCAGCGCTGACAAGCTAAAATGTCAGCGCTGACATTCGGGGTGGACTGGATACGTATTCGATGTCTAATAGACGCGATGACTCTCACGCCCCCAAACTCGAAAAAGCCAGCGACGCTGGATCATGTTGCAGCGCTCGCCGGTGTGTCGGCGAAGACCGTATCACGCGTCGTCAACCGCGACAGCAACGTCAGCGCCAAGACGCGTGAGCGGATCGAACGCGCGCTTCGAGAGACGGGTTACCGCGTAAACCAAGCGGCCCGTTCTCTTGCGACATCGCGGTCCTATCTGATCGGTGCCTTTATGCCGCACCTCTCGTCGTTTTACTTCGCGGAAATTTTTCGCGGCGCGGCAAAGGCGTGCCGCCAATATGGCTATCATCTCGTGCTGGAAGAATTTGACCATGGCGCCGAAAGCGTCGTGGATCGTTATGAACAGGGGCTGCGCGGCGCGCATTGCGATGCCTTGATCCTGACGCCACCGACCTGCGACGATGAGAAGCTGCTCGACGCGCTTGATCGTGATGGAATGCGCTATGTCCGTATTGCCCCATCGAAGCAGATCGACCGGTCGACCGCTCTCGGCGCTGATGATCGCCAGGGGGTCGAGGAACTGGTGCAGCACCTATGGGCAACCGGCCGCCGAAGCTTTGCCATGATCGCCGGGCCTGAAGATCATCTGGCGGCAACGATTCGCGAGCGGACCTTCTTCCAAACACTGGCCGAGTTGGGATGTGACGCCACCCGCCTGTCGATTGTCAGGCCAGAATGGAACGAGCCGATTGCAGATGCCGGTCGCGAGGCAACATTGCGTCTGTTTCGCGACCTGCAACAGAAACCCGACGCGATATTTGCGTTCAACGATGAACTGGCGATCGGCGCGATGGCTGGCGTGCGCGAACTAGGCCTGTCGATCCCCGACGATGTGGCGATCGCGGGTTTCGATGACAGCTATGTGGCGCAGCTGGTTTGGCCTCCGCTTACCACCATCCATCAACCGATTGCCGATCTCGCTTTCCGGGCCGTCGGCATTATCGCCGGGTCCGCCGAACCGCGCGGTAGCGATGTGTGGCTGCCGACCAATCTCGTTGTTCGTGGTACCGCGTAAGCCGTCGCCGACCGCTTCCGGCAAATTTTGCATTATATCCAGGGTCAATTTGACAGGAGGATGATGCACGCTGCTCCAAACAAGATAACCGATGTCACGCGATTCATGGTGCGAACATGACCCGGGGCTTGAAACCATCGTGAAGCATGGCCGCAAATTGCAGCGTAGAAACCCATGGTCACGATATTTACGATTGCGATGACACCCATCACAGCCAAAACGTCAAGCATCTCGAGCTTCGCTAAATCAAAAATTTGAGGCGACAAGCTCGAATGAAACAATATTGCTTTCGGATTTAGAGCCGAGACAATAATTCCCGTGCGCAACAGAATAGTCCATCGCTCCGATGCAACTTGCTCCGATCGCGCGACTTCTGTTTTTGCATTCCATATTCTCAGACTGAGCCAAGCCAAATATGCGAAGCCGGCATATTTGACCAGGTCGAGCATCCATTTATGCGCTTGAACGAGCGCTGCTAGCCCGAGCATCGCAAAGCCCAGCAACAACGCGTCACCCAGAGCAGCGCCAACGCCGACCAAAAAGGCTGCGCCGCGGCCTCTCCGCATTCCAACGGAGATGACCGTCAGCGTTGTCGGCCCCGGCACCGATGAAACTACAAATACTGCGCCCGCATATGCTGCGACAGCGACAATATCTAAATTGAAAACATTGTCTATCAAGCGGCGTTCACCCGGAACAAATCAATTTGTGTAGATTAGGAATATCCAAATTCTGTTTCAGAAACTAGACAGCCTAACTTAGCTCCGAGCCAGGTTTCCGGTATTTACCATCCAATCACCGAACAGCGTCTGGTCCCAAAAAATACAATTATGCTTCTCACGAAATTCCGTCGATGACAGTTTTTTATCTCCGTCGGGAGACAGGACCGCCGTTTCACCGGTCTTTCCGAATTCGGACAATGCCGCCGGTTCCCGGCCCCAGATGAAATCACCCCAGGTTTTTAGCATCCGATCGGACAAACCGACTTGCGCTGGGGAGAATGTCGGCGGCCCGGCGTGCAATTCCGACGGATAGCTGGTCTGAAAGACGTAGGGTATTTCGGCGGTATGGAATGCGCCCTTGGGTGCGCCAGGAAAGGCGAACAACGTGGGCGGAGCGCCCCGGTCGGCAAATTCATACGCGTAAACCGGTGCAAACCGGCTGTGGATCAGGTTAATGCTCTGCGTTCCACAGGCCCATTGATTGCTGACCGCCGTCGCGAATGTCGTATCGGGCGAGCCGTATTTATGCGGCGGGTAGGCTGCAAGAATCTTGGCGCCGAAGGGAGCGCGCGAAACGGCATCGCGATAGTCATCCTCCTTCCAACCAGCACCCGGCCGAATGGTTCGCATCGCGGTAAAAAAGCCGCCTTCATTCTCCGTGTGGCCTGACAGCACTGGAACCCGGGCAACTTTGCCCAGTTCGCGCATACGCCGGGGCTGTTCGGGCAACACGTCGCCGTCCAGAATTATCGTCCAACCCGGCCAGCCCCGACTTGCTCCCGCGGCAGCAACAAGGGCGGCGGCCGGAACAGCCCGGAGACATTCGAGCAGTTTCGAGCGCGTATGGCAGCCGAATTCCTCGGCCAGTTTAGACGATGCACCGCGCTTTTGTTCGACGGCCCGCTCCACCATCGGCATACCATCGGCCAGCGAAGAATTTGGCCCCGACATCGTGATGGCGCGATGGAACAAGCCGCGAGCGCCGGGTGAGGCGATGTGCGCCCAAATACTGAACGCTCCTGCCGATTCCCCCATTGCGGTCACCCGCCGCGGGTCGCCGCCGAACGCCTTGATATTCTCCTGGACCCAGCGGAGCGCAGCCTGTTGGTCCAGCAGGGCATAATTGCCCGAACCGTGCGTGGGACTTTCGGCATCCAGTTCGGGCAATGAGGCGAAACCGAGCGCTCCCAAGCGGTAGTTTACGGTGACGACCACCGTGCCCGTCTTCTCTGCGAACCGCGACGGATCGACATCTTGTGATGCGCCCGCGGTGAAGCCACCACCATGGAACCATACGGCGACCGGGCGTCTCTCCTTGATCCCCTTGGGCGTGTATATGTTCAAATAGAGGCAATCTTCATTGCCAACCGTTCCGCCGCCTGGTCCCCAACTCAAACTTGGGCATTTGGCCGCAAACTGCGTCGCTGATCTGATACCCTTCCATGCTGCGGCGGGCACCGGCCGTTTCCAGCGCAGGTCTTTGACGGGCGGCGCCGCATACGGCACCCCGAGGAACGCCCGCGTCTGACCTATCGCGACACCCTCGACGACACCCAGCCGCGTCGCGACCCTCAATGGGTCGGCCTTCGGCGCTGCCGACGCAACCGTGGACAACGACAGCAATAGCGCCAGAAAGATGCCATGCCGCGCGCGCCGCGTCACATCAGAACAAATCAAACCAGCCATCCACCTATTCCTCATGATAAAGACCACGCCATTGCCAACGGCAGTGCAGGCGTCTGTCTGATTTAGATCGCCGCTTTCATTGTTCTACGCATTCAAAATTCTCAGAATCCTCGGTGTCGCCGCGCCCTCTATAAATTGTTCGCGTTGGATAGGGGCAGTAGGACCTTGAATATGGCTTGGCCGAACCCGGCGGCGAATGTGTAGCCAGCCGTGCCGGCGCAATGCCCTTTTCCACCCAATCGATCACGGGCGTCAAAGCGTCGATACTGCTCGGCCCATAGCCGCCCGCGCAATGCGCGACACCGGGGATGAGGAAGAGCCGATAGAATGCCTGAAGCTCATCGATCCCGTAACGTCGCGACAGTTTATCGTAATAGCTTATGCCCATCTGCGGATTGAGCGCCGTGTCGGACCAGCCCCAATAGGTGATCATCTTGCCCCCGAGTGCGTGGAACCGATCGAGATCGGGTGTCGGATTCATGATCTCGCTGACGGAATTTCCCAAGGCCGGATCCCGCGAAAAGTTGAAATTGGCGGGATCATATTGCGCGTTCGCAAACACCATATTCGCCATCCAGCTATCTGCCATTTTTGGCAAATAGCCTTCGGACCCGTCGGACATCATGGCGAAGGGAGCGAAGGTGGACACCGGCTCCGCCCCCACCGATTGCGGGTGAAAATAGGCACGGCCCTGCGCATCGCGCGGCCCGCCATAAAAATGATTGAGCGCCTGCGACTGCCGCGAAGTAAGGCAATCGGCCCCGTCGCTGCCCGCCTTGCACGCCCTGACGTCGCGCGCCGCGTCGAATTGACAGCGACGCGGATCATCGATCAGGCCATCCACCAGCCCATCAATCGCGTCGCATTTGCGCTTCACCGCTGCGAACACGGTCTCCATCTTCGCAACCGTCAAGCCGGCACCCGCGAAGGATTGCCGCGTCCACAGCCCCTTCACCATGATATTGTTCCAATCCAGCGTCGGCGCGGCCGCAGCTATGCCATCGAAATCATCCGGATATCGCTGCGCGGACATGACGCCTTGGCGGCCACCGGTGGAGCAGCCTTGCCAATAGCTATAATCTGCCGCGCGGCCATAAAATGCGGAGATTGCGGATTTGGCATATTGAACGGTCTTGTGCACCGCGAGATAGGCATGATCGACCATCTTCCCGGGATTGCGCGCAAAACTACCGCCAGGCTCGATCGCCGCAAGATGCCCCGTGTCGGTGCGAGCTACGGCAAAACCATTTGCGATGCCCGCGTCGCGTGATGCCTTCATCGCCGGGGCATCGACGTCTTCACCCGCAAAACCGCCATTGCCAAACATGTACAGACGGCCGTTCCATTGGATCGGCAAGTTGATTTGAAAACCTATTTCGGGCGCGATCACGCCATCGACACGGCAATGTGCGGGAACCCCGCCGACTGCGTCCACCAGCCGAACCGAGCGAATTTCGACATCCTCCGTCAGCGGCGCAGCCAATGCCCGGCAGTCGGTGGTCGCAGCGAACGGCGTCTGACGATAGTCCACGGCGCCGACGGTTGTCAGCGCAGCGGGGTTGCCACTCTGCGCATGGGCGATTGTGCCGATGCAAATTATTGTTGCAAAAAGCGCCAGAAACCTCTGCGTTCGCTTCATTCAATCCCACTCCGTAGTGATCAGATCGCCTCGTCGCGCCGTCCAGAACCTGCAGGATGCCGCGCAGATCCAACCGCGGCGCTTCAAAGCGACGATGGTTGGCAGCCCTGTTGGTATAGAAACGGACAGGGCTGCCACCGAAAAATGCGCGGCTGGGTTCGCCGATGGTCTTAGAAACGCCACCGCAGGCTTGCGAAAACAGATCGGGGTGCGGCCAGATTGCCGGTCAATGTCCCGGTGGTGTTCACACTCTTGCCGATACTCGTAAATAGAATGCATCGGTCAGATTCTTGACGCCCGCGACGATCTGCCAATCCTGGTTGGGGAAAGTATAAGTGACGCTTGCGTTGACCAGGATCGTCGCCTCCTGGGTGGTCTCAATGTCCTCAACCGAGCTGAATTGCATGTCGCTGGTCAGCGAAACATCGGCGCGCGTGAGCAACTCGCTGCCGTTGGCGAAGGGAATCGTCCAGCTCGCCCCCGCCGACGCTTTCCAAGACGGCGCGTAAGGAAGCTTGCTTCCAAGCGGGATTGGCGTTCCCTCGACCGCCGCCGTAGGATCGACGCGCGTGACCTTTGACTGGAGGTGGGACAGCGAAGCATCAAAGCGGAAATACCGCGATGGCGAGGCCGTCATTTCCAGCTCGAACCCCTTGATGCGGGCATCGCCGGCATTGATGATCGTCCCGAAAGGGGGCACGACATCGGGCAGAGTTCCAAAGCCCTGGAAGTCAGCGAACTTGGTGGTGAAGACCGCCAGATTCACGCGCAGCCGATTGTCGAGAAGATCCGCTTTGACGCCGGCTTCATAGGCAATCGCCGTTTCCGGATCATAGGAAGGCAAGAAGCTGACCTGGCCGATGATCCGCGGCGGAAAACCACCACTGCGAAAGCCTTCGGAATAGGTCACATAAGCGAAAATATCGTCGGTCAGATCCGCACCCAGCGAAACAAGCGGCGTCGCCTTGCTGACGGTCAGCTCGCCGTGGAGACCGCCGGGCGTTGCCGGGAGCAGAACAATCCGCGCGTCCTTCTTTTCGTTGGTCCAGCGCAAACCGCCCGTGAGGTGCAGCCGGTCGGTAATGTCGAAGGTCGCCTGACCAAAAACCGCCTTGTTGTACGTATGCGTCGTCATCGTGTTTTCGGTCAGCAGGGGATAGGTCGTCCCCAGGAACGGCGCGACAGCCAGGGCCGACAGCACGTCAACATGGCTAAACGTCGTTTCATAGAGATAGTAGCCGCCCAGTATCCACTTCAACCGATCGTCGAAGGCTTCCCCGCTCAGCTGAAGTTCCTGACTATATTGGTCCGAGTCCTGACGATCTGCGCTCGATTGAAAGAACAGCGCACCGATCAGCCCGCCGTCCGCATCATAATTGCTGCGCAGGTTGCGATACGAAGAAATCGACTGCAACGTCCCGAACGGCAGATCCAGCGACGCCGTCAGCGTCGTGCCCAGGCTGTCGAAGGCGTTTTTCGGCGAGACCTGGTTGAGGCTGCGATCGAAAAAAGCTGCATTTGATTTATACGGGTCCGTCGGAACCTGGACCGGGCCGAAGCATGCAGGATCGCTGGCCTGTCCCGCCGGCGAAAGACATGCACCAGGATTTCCGCTAAAGGCGCTGTTGTAGAAGACGGCCGTCAACGCCCCCGGATAGGTTTTGAGAAGAATTCCGGTGCTGCCAGTATTGCGGGTCGATGAATAGTCGGCTGCCAAATCGATGGTCAGGTTGTCACTCGCCAGCCAGCGCGCTTGCCCCCGCACCGCCCATGTGTTGTCATCGCCAAACTCGCGCCCCTTATAGTTGACGAGATCGACATAGCCGTCCTTTCGCGTGCCATAGCCAGTCAGGCGAACGAAGAAGCTGTCACTCAGTGGCAGATTGAGCGACGCCTTGCCGCTGAACTGCTGTCCCTTGACCCCGGTATAGCTGCCGATCGTCACTTCTGCCGAACCGGCAAAATCGGGGCCAGGCTTTTGGCTGATCAGGTTGATCGCGCCGCCGATCGTGTTCTTACCGAACAGCGTCCCCTGCGGCCCGCGCAGAACTTCGACGCGTTCAAGATCGACAAGATCCAAAATGCTTCCGACGTTGCGCGTCACATAAACGCCGTCGACATAAAGACCCACTGCCGGATCAGCGGTCAGGACAGTATCGGCCTGCCCAAGCCCGCGAAGATAGATGGCCGGGGTCTTCGAACTGCCATTGGCGCCCGAGGTTTGCAGCACGAGATTCGGGGTCGCCGCAGCCAGATCGGTGACGTCCGTCAGATTGCGCTCTTCCAGCATTTTTGCCGTCAATGCTGTCACCGCGACCGGGGTGGTTTGCAGATTCTCTTCGACCTTACGGGCCGTAACAATGATGTCTTCGTTGCCCCCCGATTGATCGTCCGCAGCGGCCACGTCTTGCGCGTGCGCTGTACCGGCAACAGTGCTGGCACTTGCAAGGCACACCAACATGAGCGCGAGCGAAGGCGACTTTGATCGCCTGACAGCGCGCATTCGAAGGCGCGACATCGTAGCGCCTACCAAATGGTTGTTCAACATTCCGTTCGAGTTCACTGAGATTCCCCTATTTATATAGTAAAGAAGGCATTATTACTTGTTTTCATAGACTTTATGGCCACCAATATAGGTTTCTATGGCCTTCATATCTCTGATATTATTGAGAGGAGCGGTCATGAAATTGTCAGAGAGCAGTACGAAATCCGCGCTCTTTCCGGGTTCGATCGATCCGATGGCTTGGTCTTCACCGACCATTTTGGCGTAGTTCAGTGTGAACATGCGCAGGATCGCGCCGCGATCGGTCACGCGTTCACCCGCGCCCATCACGCCGCCCTGGATCGTGTCGCGACTGAGAAAATGATACATCGCCCAAAAGGGGTTTGCGGGGACGACGGGAGCGTCGGTGCCGCCCGCCACCACGAGCCCGCTGCCCATAAGAGTCCGCAACGGCGTCACATGATTGGCGCGGCTTTCGCCCCAATATTTCCGTAGCGATGGCCCGGCGAGGTAGAGATGGTCCTGAACCGACAGCATGATATCGAGCTGTTTCATTCGCTCGATTTGCCGCGGATGGACGATGAAGCCATGTTCGATCGTCCAACGCCGTCCCTTGAGCGAGGTCGTGGCCGTGGCAGCCTCAAATCCGTCAAGAACCTGATCGACCGCCGCATCGCCCACCGCGTGCGCGGCAACCCGCCAGCCATCCTTGGCCAGTCGCGTCACTTGCTCGTTGAACTGCGCCGGGGGCGTCGACGATCCCGGAAAACGTGCCATTCTTCCCATAGGGCTCGGCATAAGGCTCAGAAAGATGCCCGCCCTCAAACCCGCCATCGACGCCGAGCTTCACGCCGCCGATGCGGACCCAATCGTCGCCTTCGTCCTGGCGCAATGCCGATTTGGTCAGATAGTCGGCGGGGGTTCCGAAAAACCCCGGAGCCGGCAAATAGAAAGTGTAGCGGAGCGTTAGTTTGCCCGCGTCCTTCAGCTCACGCGCCATGCGATAGGCTTCGGCTATTGGTCCCTTGGTGTAAAATCCAGGAACACGCACCGCCGTAACGCCAAAGGCGTTCATTGCCGCCTGCGTCCTGATCAAATCATCGGGCGACATCGGCCTTGGCGGCGGCATCCGAACTAGCGATTTCGCGGCATCGATAATTTCGCCGGTCAGGCGCCCTGTTCCATCGACGCTGATAACGCCGCCCGGGGGCGATTTGGTTGCCGTCGTAATGCCGAATTCGGTCAGTGCCGCAGAGTTCAGTATTAGGCTGTGACCGCCGCGCGGCAGGATAACCGGCGTGTGCGGAGCGACGGTGTCGAGCTCCGCCGCGGTCGGAAGGCGCTGCTCCGCGAGTTGGGCCTCGTGCCAATCGAAATTCGCGATGACCATGCCGTCGGCCGGCGCCACGCGCACAGCCGAGCGCACAGCATCGAGTAATTCGGGGATCGAGCGCACTTTTGACAGGTCGAGACCGGGACCGCCGCCCTCACCGTGGAAATGATCGTCACCCAAGCCCGGGATGACGAAATTGCCCTCCAGATCGACGCGTCTGGCTCCCAGATCCAAATACTCCTGAATATCCGCCTGCCCGCCGACCGCGACGAACTTTCCGTCGCGCACGACAAAGGCTGTCGCCATGGCGCCGTTTTCCGCAGCGGTAAAAATGTTGCCGTTCAGATAGACGACGGCTTCCTGCTTCGAGGAAGTGTCCGTACCGGCGCTCTCGTGAGCCAAAGCCGACCCTACGGGCGCGCAGAATAGAAGGCCGCCGACGATAAGGCGCCGCGCAATCGATCCCGACGCTAAACTCCCCCTGCTCACCACAGGCTTTGATCTTGCGATTTCCATCACGTTTCTCACGGTCGATTGCAACTCGCTCTGGCACTCGCTGGGACTATCCCGAACGTAATAAAATTACGTAGAATGCGACCTCTTTGGTAATGAAGAGGCGTGTTTGAGCGAGCCTGCTATCCGAAACGCGAGATTCGGGGCGCGACTGTCCAGTTTTCGCAGATTTCCACCCGCGGCATGACAATTATGCGGAGATCATGCTCACGTCGGCCAGCGCACACACGCTATCCGCCCATTTGGCAGGGTCCAGTGTCTGGCTGCCGCCGATAGCCTTTCGCACGACGCGTAACTCACGCGGCGCGTTTGCCGAAACGGCGCCAAGCGTTTCTCCAGCCTCGCCCAAGACGAGCCAGCAGCATGGCCCGTGCTGCGCGTCGCCGCGGGCCACAACCAGCGCGCCGCGCTCTGGATGGCCTAAAATCTGAAGATTGACGTCGAACTGATCCGACCAAGCCCACGGGACATCGCCGTATGTCACATTCTGGCCCAGCGCCGCCTTCGCCGCAACGATCGCCTGATTCTGGGCGTTGGCCCAGGATTCCAGCCGGCGGTAGCCGCCCGCCTGCGCACAAGGGTGGCTGGTCACATCGCCCGCTGCATAAATATGGGGATCTGACGTCCTGCATTGATCATCGACCATGATGCCGTCTGCGATTTTAATGCCGGCTGCTTCGGCAAGGTCGGTTGCCGGCACGATACCGATACCGATCACCAGTTGATCGACGCGAACAGTACCGGCATTGCTATTCACGACGACGACGTCGTCGCGCACCTCAATCGATTCGATCGAAACGCTGACGCGAATATCGACGCCCTCGCGTTGGTGGAGGCGCGCGAGATATTCGGACACCTGCTGCGGAACCGACCGTGCGCACAGCCGCGGGCCGGCTTCCAATACCGTCACGTCGGCGCCCTGTCCGCGCGCAGTCGCCGCAACTTCAAGCCCGATCCAACCGCCACCAACGACCGCCATGGACTGGCAATTTCCCATCGCAGTCTTCAACCGCAGCGCGTCGTCGATCGTGCGAATATAGTGGACACGTTCGGACGGCGTGGACCCGACCGATGGCAGGATCCGCGCCCGGCTACCCATTGTCAGGAACAATGTGTCATAGGCCACCGAGCGCTCGCTCGCACATCGAACGGTGCGTCGCCGGGTGTCGATTGCGACGACAGATTCACCGACCACCAGGTCGATCTGGTCAAGGCTGGCCTGGTCCCGCGCTAGCAACACTGCCTCAGCGATACTGGTCCCACCGCTGAGGATCGATTTCGACAAAGGCGGCCGCTCATAGGGTGGATGATCCTCGTCGCCGATCATCACGATGCGCCCAGAAAAACCTTCGGCACGAAGCGTTCGTGCAACCCATGCTCCCGCTTGGCCCGCCCCGACGATAACGAAGCAGCGATCGTCGACCGACATGGATCAAAGCTCGACTTCGATGCGTGCCCCGACCAGGCGAACGGGAAAGCTGCGCACCGCTTCGGTGATGGGCGCGGACCTGGGCTTGCCGCTGCAAATTTCGATCAACCCCTGGTGCAGGGGACATTCGACGCAGCCGTCCTCAATAAACCCTTCAGACAGCCGCGCCTGGCCGTGGGAGCATAAATCATGCAGGGCGAATATTTCGCCTTCCACACGAAAGAGCGCGATCGGCACTCCTTCCGCCGATGCGGCGAAGGGCTCGTCATCGGCGACATCGTCGACGGCAGCGACATCAATCCATCGGGCCATTTGCTGATCCATCCTAGATCGGGATCGCGAGCAAGGTCTGGACACGCGAAGTGTCGAAAATGACCCGCTTTGCCTTGAAGCGCCAGCCCGCCTCCGTCTTCACGACATGGTCGTGATAACGCCCCGTCTGATACACCGTCGATTCCCCGGCTTGGCTCGTGTTGATCACCAGATAGCTCGATTCCATCCGGACGCCGTCGTCACTGGCTTGCTTGATCGTCAGGCCCGATACGAAATGACGATAGACCGCGGGTTGAAAGATGTTCGCGTTGCGCAGGGACACGATGCGATCAAGCAACATGCGCTTGTTGTCGCACAGGATTACGGGTGCCGGCAGGCCGAGATCCACATTCTCCTTGGGAATGATTTCATAAAGGCAATCATCGACAAACATTTCCGGCCAGCGCTCAAGCGCATCGGTATCCAGGTTGGAGATATATTCGTCCTGCAATGCCATCATTTCGTGGCGCAGTTGCCAATCGGTCATGCGCTTTCCTCCGCAGTCGAAAACTCGTCGAACGCCATGAGCTTTTGATACCCTTTCCAGAAACTGCGGATCAAATTCTCGGTGATAAGCGTGTTGTCCTGATCAGGCGCATCGCGCGCCATATCGATTACCGACGTCGCTTGGGAATCGCGGATGGTACCCTGCTGCACCAACTCGGTCGCCTCAGTGTCCTCCATCGAAATATATCCCGCCGGCCCGACCAGATTGGCCTGCTTGATCCGCAGCGCTCGCATTTCGGCGGTGTCATCGGCATAGCCAAAGAAATGGAAGATCAGTTCGAAGCTGTCCGGCCCTTTCGGCAAGACCTGCCGCGCAACCAACGTGTTGTGGATTTGCTGGATGACGAGTTGTGGAAAGATCGGCTGGATATGGTTGGTCGCAACGATGTCGAACTCGGGTACCAGCGCGAGGATGCTGTCATCCTGCAGGTGAAAGCCTTCATCATAGGACCTGATATTCTGCTCTTTGTAGCTGGCGGACGTTTTGTCCGTGTCATCCGCCTTTTCATCTTCCTTGATCGCAAGGATGATACTGTGCAGCCCATCCTTGCCATCGGTCACGCATTTGGCGCGCATACCCACGCGAAAAATATTGAACGTGGTATGAAAGAGATGCAGCAGGCTGGCGTGATAAGGGTCTTTCACATTCTCATAATATAGCTTCCAGTTCGACTTCGAGAACTGGCGCGTGCAGCCAAGATACTCGACCGGCTTGCAAAATATCCGATCGACATAAGGCCGCATGACCGGGCCAATATACTCGGCAAGCGGCTCGACGCTGTCGCTGAAGGTCGCAAAAACAAGGCCATTGTAGCTCTCGACGCGCAGCTGGCGAAGCCCATTGTCCTTCGGGTTAAATTCGGATGGCATGCCCGCCATTCCCTTTTGCCCGCGTCGGAAGGGGACACCAAGCAGGTTGCCGCGCGTGTCATAGCTCCATTGATGATAGACACAGTTGTGCGACGAAGCATTGCCGCGCGCCAGCCGGCAAACCACGGCGCCACGATGGGCGCAGCGATTGACCCATGCGGCCAACCCGCCATCCTCGGTGCGCGTCATGACCACGGGCGTGTCGCCAACGAAGGTACTCTTGAAATCGCCGGAATTCTTGATCTCGGCCTCAAGGCCCAGAAAATTCCAGGTGTGGCCGCGATAGATGCGCTCTTGCTCGCGCTCATAAATCGCCTGCGAACTGAAGACCGCATAGGGTACGCGCGATCCGTCCTCGCGAGGAAAATGCGCGAGCGGTTCGATCTTTCCGCCTGATGAATGCAATGTTTCGGACATGTCGCAAGTACCTCGATCACTTTTGATTGCGTGAGGCTCAGGCTAACCTATGGATACTGGGCCGCACTATCCAGTTCTGACTTTCGACTGCTTGACTATCCGGTTCCGGTAAGATTCCGCCTCGCACCTTCGAAATCGCACGTCAGCGCCCGTGGGACGGAGCGGGACTATGAGGTCAGCGGAAGCGCTGCGCGCGGTTGCGTGCCAGCGTTTCAGACGGTGCCTCGCCATAACGCTGGCCATAATATTGGGAAAATCGACCGAAGTGCGTGAACCCGCAATCGAGCGCGACATTTGTCACCGATGTTCCGCCGACGCCCTGCGCCAACAAGGCACGGGCGCGATCCAGCCGCAGATCACGCAGGTAACGCATCGGACTTGTGCCGCGAAACCGCTGGAAGGACAGCAGCAAGGTGCGCGCCGGAACGCCAATAGCCTGGGCAATATCCTCAAGCCGCAGCGGTTCTTCGCTGTTTTCTTTCAAGTACCGTTCGGCTCGTGTCACCACGGCGGGCGCGACCCCTTTGCCCGGAGCATCCTTCATCCCCTGACCAGCGATCAAAAGATGCAGCAAAAGCTGCTCATAGGATCGCGCCACCGAATCATGCGCCTGAATGAAACCAATCGTCGCTGGGACGGCCAGCAGGTCGCGGATCGTCACCAGCCAAGGCTGTAACTTCGGGTTCGATAAATCGATCACGCTGTTCAGCCGCGACGATGACGCACCCGTCTGCGTTCGCCATGTCTCCGCATCGACCCGCATGACAAATTGTTCGCAATCGGCCGAAAACTCGCCGCGGAGCGGAGCCCCGGCCGGCAAATAATAGCCTCGGCGCGGATCGATATCGATCGCCTCGCCGTTGTCGGCCTGAATTCGGGCGCTACCCGAAAGGCAGCATAATATAAGGTGATAGCCGTCGATAGCCTCGACATTGACGCGCATGTGGCCAAACTTGATCGCTCCGATACCCATGCCGGGCAAACGCAGAAAATCCATATGAGCCCGCAAATTTGTCATGCTGCCAACCGGCACCAGATCATGCGGTTGCATCACGCGCGAGATCATTTCCCGCGTTTCATCGACATCGGTCGATTCAAAGAGACGACATGCCGCCAATGGCGAGCGCTGTTGATGTAGTGAGAGATTGCCGGTCATCATCGTCATCCCCTTCGGCCCGTGGGCCGACATTCAATCTAGCAGACTATGCTCTTCATCACGAACTCCAAAACCGCGTCGGCAAAGAGGGCGGGTTGTTCAATATTCGACAAATGTGCAGCATCGAGCGTCACCAGGCTGGCGTCGGGCAATAGTCGCATCATGATGTCGGCATGTTCGGGAGGCGTAGCGGGATCCTGCAAACCTGCAATGACGAGCGCGGCCTTACGGACCAGAGGCAAAACGGGGCGCATGTCCATGTCCCGGATAGCGGCGCAGCATCCTGCGTAGCCAAGCGGATCGGTTCGCAGCAACATGTCGCAGACTTCGGCAATTTCGTCCGGCGCGCGCGCGCGGTATGTCGGCGTGAACCAGCGTTCGATCACCGCCTGAGCGACGGCAGTCATACCCTGTTCGCGTACCAGTTCGATGCGCGACTGCCAGCCCGACGGCGGCCCCATGCTGGCCGAGGTGTTGCATAATATCAGCCGGTCGATCCGCTCGGGGGCGCGAAAACCGAGCCACTGACCGACCATGCCGCCCATCGACAACCCGCAAAAATGCACCTTGTCGAAACCCAGGCCATCCAGGATCTCGACGACATCGCGCCCCAGCCGATCCATGGAATAGCCACCGGCGGGCGCATCCGACGCGCCATGCCCGCGGCTGTCATACCGTAGCACGCGAAAATTCTCGGCAAAGGCGGGCAGCTGGGGTTTCCACATTTCCATTGTGGTCCCCAGCGAGTTGGACAGCATCAAGATCGGCCGCCCTTCCCTGCCGTCCAGCCGATAGGCGATCCGGCAACCGTCACCGGTCGTTATGTACCTCTGCTCCATCAAACCCGCTCCACCGCGATCGCGACGCCCTGGCCGACGCCGACGCACATTGTTACCAAGGCGCGCCTCCCGCCTCTGGCTTCAAGCGCATGAACGGCCGTCATGATCAGGCGGGCGCCCGACATTCCAAGTGGGTGGCCCAGCGCGATAGCGCCGCCATGCGGATTGACATGGTTGGCAGCCGGATCGACCCCCAGCGTCCGCAAACAGGCGATGACTTGGGCGGCGAAAGCCTCGTTGATCTCGATAATGTCGAAGTCACCGATCCCGAGACCAAGACGTTCGAGCAATTTGCGCACCGCTGGCACAGGTCCAACGCCCATCAAATCCGGCGATACGCCCGCGGTCGCCATGCCCAATATCCGGCCGCGCGGGGTCAGCATATGGCGCAACGCTGCATCTTCGGAGGCCACGAACATAGCCGCGGCGCCGTCGTTGACCCCCGATGCATTGCCCGCCGTGACCGTACCATCGCTGCGCACTATGGGTTTGAGACTGGCCAGCTTGGCGAGCGAGGTTTCGGGGCGGGGATGTTCGTCGTCACGAAAGCGGGTCAAACCACCCTTCTTGTCCGCGATTTCGACGGGTACAATCTCTGCGACAAGAAAGTCGCGCGCCGCCGCAGTCCGTTGTTGGCTTTGCAGCGCGAACGCGTCCTGTGCGTCGCGGCTCACGTCATAAGCCTGTGCTACATTTTCAGCGGTTTCCGGCATCGAGGCCGTGCCATATTCATGCTGCAGGCGCGGATTGACGAACCTCCACCCGATGGTCGTGTCTTCGATGTGTGCCGCGCGCGAAAAGGGAGCGGCAGCCTTAGCAAGCACAAAAGGCGCCCGGGTCATGCTTTCGGCACCGCCCGCAATCGCCAGATCGATCTCGCCGCTGATGATCGCACGGGCCGCAGTGCCAACCGCGTCGGCGCCCGATGCACACAGGCGATTGATCGTCGAACCCGGCACCGTATCGGGCAGCCCGGCCAAGAGTGCGGCCATGCGCGCGACATTGCGATTGTCTTCTCCCGCCTGATTGGCTCCGCCGAGAATGACTTCGTCAATATCGACCGGGTCGAGCGCGGGATTGCGCGCGATCAACGCGCGGATCGGGTGCGCCGCAAGATCATCGGCACGCACACCTGCCAACGCACGGCCAAAAGCCCCGATGGGTGTGCGAACGGCGTCACAGATGAATGCCGATCTCATTCTGCCAAACCCATCTGAAAGGCCGCCTCTGTGGACGCATGAACATCATCGAGCGACACGCCCGGCGCCAGTTCGATCAGCGTCAAACCGCCGCCACGCTTGTCGCATTGGAAGACCGCCAGATCGGTGATGATCAGGTCGACAACCCGCGTCCCGGTCAAAGGCAGGCTGCACCGCTTCAGAATTTTGGGCGCGCCCGACTTGTTCACATGGTCCATGATGACGACGACACGGCGTACCCCGGCGACCAGATCCATCGCGCCCCCCATGCCTTTCACCATTTTTCCCGGGATCGTCCAATTGGCGATATCGCCATTCTCGGCGACCTCCATGGCTCCCAATATGGTGAGATCGATATGCCCGCCCCGGATCATGGCGAAACTGTCTGCGGACGAAAAAAAGCTTGATGTCGCCAGCTGGGTGATCGTCTGTTTGCCGGCGTTGATCAGATCGGGATCGGCCTCGCCTTCATAAGGGAAAGGCCCCATTCCCAGCATGCCATTCTCGCTTTGCAGCGTAACGCGCACATCGGCCGGAATATGGTTGGCCACCAGCGTTGGGATGCCGATGCCCAGATTGACGTAATAGCCGTCCTTCAGCTCCTTTGCAGCGCGTGCCGCCATTTCATCGCGTGTCCAAGGCATCAGCTTTGCTCCGCTTCGGGGCGCGGGCGGGTCGTGAGATGCTCGATACGCTTTTCATACCCCGCGCCCTGGATCACGCGATCGATGTAGATTCCTGGCGTATGGACATGATCGGGATCGAAACTGCCATCGGGCAATATTTCCTCGACCTCGGCGACGGTCACACGGCCTGCGGTCGCCATATTCTGATTGAAGTTCCGCGCCGTTTTTCGATAGACCAGATTGCCTTCGCTATCCGACCGCCAGGCTTTTACTATGGCCAGGTCGGCATGCAGCGCCCGTTCCATAAGATACATCTCGCCGTCAAATTCCTGGACCGGCTTTCCCTCGGCCACGACGGTTCCAACGCCGGTTTTCGTGAAGAAGGCGGGGATACCCGCACCGCCCGCGCGCACGCGCTCCGCCAGAGTTCCTTGCGGGGTCAGCTCGAGTTCAAGCTCGCCGGCAAGGTAAAGTTGTTCAAACAACTTGTTCTCGCCGATGTAGGACGAGATCATCTTTTTGATCTGCCCCTTTTTCAGCAGCGTCCACAAACCAAATCCATCGGCCCCGCAGTTGTTCGAAATGATCGTCAAATCGCGGACACCCGACTCCCAAATCGCCCTGATCAGGTTTTCAGGGTTTCCCGACAGTCCGAAGCCGCCCGACATGATCGTCATACCGTCGAATAATATGCCATCGAGCGCCGATGCTGGATCTGCGTGTATCTTGCTAAACACGGTGCTTGAATCTCCTCACCTATCCATCCTTCCGCTCTATCCGGCGCGGGGGCGCGTCGATGCCAGCGTGTCGGCGTCCGACGCGGCGGGGTGAAGGATGAAATCAAACTCGATCTCGGAAAAAGGTTCGTTGAGATTGTTCGCAACAATCGCCTCGGTTTCCTCACGGCGTACCACCGCCGGGATCAAATCATCGCGCGTCGCAAAGGCGAAATCATCGTGAAGATAGGGGTCGCCGTCGATATTGATCTGCGTCGTCAGATGCAGGCATTTGTTGGCCGACACAAAGAAATGGATATGCGCCGGACGATGGCCATGGCGTCCCAATTTCGTCAGCAGGTTGTCGCTCGACCCACCCGGCGGGACCGAATATCCCGACGGAATGATGGAACGAAATTTGTAGCGCCCCTCACTGTCGGTTTCGATCTGTCGGCGAAGATTATATGCGGGCTGCGACGGGTCGAAATGCGAATATCCTCCAGCCGTGTTCGCGTGCCAGACTTCGACTAACGCACCGGCCAGCGGCTTGCCCGAAATGTCGAGCACCCGGCCATGCATGATCAGCACCTCGCCCTTTTCGGTCCCATCGTCGAGCCGTGCCTCGCCCACGCTACGCGGAGCCCCGGCGACATACAGCGGCCCCTCAATCGTTCGCGGGGTGCCGCCTTCAAGGCCAGCGGCGGCGGCCTTGCGGTCGGCACGGATGTCGAGAAAACGCTCAAGGCCGATCCCGGGAACGATCAGACCGAATTCCGGTGCGGCTTGCTGAGCAAAGTGGAGCGCATGCCAAAATTCATCTTCGCTGATGTCAAACGCGTCGATCGTTGCAAAAAGATCGGCCAGCATACGGCGCATGATCTGCTTCAGCCGCGGATCACCCGCCTCAGCGTCGACACCGCTCGCTCGATCGAGAAGTTGCTGAACTTCGGCGCTTTGAACAAGATCTTCCGACATTTTCATTTCTCCCAAAGCTATCGTGAAAAGCGCTATTGATCGCTGGCGTGTATCGATGAGGGATGGCGGCAAAGGGGCGTGACGCGAATTTCCATGTATGGAAACAGCGGCAGCGCCGTCAGAATCGCGTGGAGTTCGTCATGACTCTCAACGTCGAAAATGCTGACGTTGGCATAGTGTCCGACGACGCGCCAAAGATGGCGCCATTTGCCTTGCCGTTGCAGATCCTGCGCGCGCGCCTTTTCGGTCCGCTTGAGTTCTTCGGCAATCTCCGGATCGAGGTCGCGGGGGATCGATACCGTCATCTCGACATGAAACAACATGACTAGGCTCCTTCAGTCACAGCGACAGGGTGCAGGCTCGTCGTCCGGTCGCGGCTCAGGAACGCGACCTTGTCCTCATCCAGATGGATCCCCAACCCTGGCCCGGTGGGAATAGCGAGCGAGAATTCGGAGTAGTCCAGCGGCTCCGCCAGGATTTCCTCGGTGAGCAACAGCGGCCCGAATAATTCGGTGCCCCAGTCAAGGCTAGGGAAGGTTGAAAACAGGTGCGCGGACGCCACCGTACCCACCCCGCCCTCAAGCATCGTTCCGCCATAAACGCCAAGCCCGGCAGCATGGGCGACCGCAGCCACCCGTTGCGCCGCAAAAAGCCCGCCCGACTGCTCAAGCTTGATCGCAAATACGTCGGATGCATGAAGCGCAGCGAGGTCGAACGCGTCGCCCGGACCGTGCAAGGATTCATCGGCCATCACTGCAATCCGGGAAATCGACACGAGCCGCGCCATTCCCTTGGCGTTCGCGCGCGAAATGGGTTGCTCGACGAGATCGACACCCGCGTCGGCGAGCATCGCTATGCCGCGCCGCGCGACTTCCTCGTTCCAGGCCTGATTGACATCGACGCGCACGCTCGCTCGATCGCCCAAGGCAAGCTTGATGGCCGCGACATGCGCAATATCATCGGCGAGCGCCCGCTTGCCGATCTTCAACTTAAAAATATTGTGGCGCCGCGCCGACAGCATCTTTTCGGCTTCATTGATGTCGCTTTCGGTGTTGCCGCTGGCGAGCGTCCAAGCGACCGGGAGCCTCCCGCGAACCCGCCCGCCGAAAAACGTGTCGATTGGCAAACCAAGGCGTTTGCCATGCGCGTCGAGCAAAGCGGTCTCGACCGCTGACTTGGCAAAATGATTACCGACGATCGCCCGCTGAATGTCCAACATCGTTCCTGCAACACAGGCGGCATCAGCCGTTCGCAGCACCGGCTCGATATAGGCATCGATTGCCAGTTTGATGCCTTCGGGGCTCTCCTCGCCATAGCTTAGTCCCCCAATGGTCGCGGCTTCGCCGATCCCCTCAATGCCGTCGGCGCAAAGAATACGAACCAGCACGATCGTTTGGCTGTGCATCGTGGCAACCGACAGCACATGGGGCCTGATTGTCGGCACGTCGAGGAGTGTCGTTCGTACTGAGACTATATCGATCAAGTTCGAATCCCTTCAGGCCATCGGCATAGCGCTTGGCATTCCGGGCATGAAGGACTAGATCAGTCCGGGTTTATATCTCTGAGGTCTTAATGGAACTGCGGCATCTTCGATATTTCATGGCCGTGGCGACCGAGCGCAGCTTCACGCGCGCCGCCGAAGTCCTGCACATCTCCCAGCCACCGCTAAGTCGGCAGATCCGCGAGCTCGAGACCGAAATCGGCAGTCCGCTGTTTGTCCGCAACACGCGCAATGTGAGCATGACCGAGGCTGGCCGACTCTTTCACGACCAAGCCGCGCAGATCCTTGCGCGGGTGGACGAGCTGAAGCACATGATGGCCCGCTTCGCCGATGCTGAGCGGCGACGCTTCGTCATCGGCTGCGTCGGGTCGACGATCTACGGCACGCTCCCCATGCAATTCCGTCGTTTCCGCGCGGAATTTCCGGAGCTCGATGTCGAGCTTTCCGAAATGACGACCCTTGAGCAAATTGCGGCTCTGAAGGCAGGTCGAATCGACGTCGGCTTCGGGAGGCTCAATTTCGACGATCCGGCGATCCGTTTTGAAGTGCTGATGCGCGAGCGTCTGATCGTCGCGCTGCCAATGAACCATGCGCTCGCACTGCGGACCGACGCGATCGACATCGAGGCGCTCGCCGCCGAACCATTGATCCTTTATCCCAGAATGCCGCGGCCCAGCTATGCCGACCAGATTCTCCGTATTTTTAATGAACGCGGTTTCAGACCTAAAATCGTTCACGAAGTGCGCGAGCTTCAAACTGCGCTGGGTCTGGTCGCGGCCGACGCGGGCGTGTGCATCGTACCAAGCGCAATGCACCGCCTCCAGCGCGACGACGTAGTCTATCGGGAACTCACCGATCCGACTGTCACGTCGCCCATCATCATGAGTACGCGCATCGCCGACGAGTCACGCGAGCTTTTGTGGTTTCTCGATATGAGCCGCGAAATGGCGCGCTCGTCCACGGACGGTGACGCGGCGCCCTGACTATTCGGGATGGATATTCCGCAGCGCCAATGCCTCCGCTCTGCGGTGGAGCGCCAGCAGCAGCAACACGCCGCCTACACACAGAACCGCAGGTATGGCGGCAACGCCAAAAAGTGTCGCCTGTCCCCAGTCGGCAGCGAGCGCAAGCCCCCCCGCCATCGGGCTGACGACCGCGCCCAACCGGCCCACCCCGAGCGCCCAGCCCACACCCGTCGAACGTATGGCTGTCGGATATAGCATCGCGGCGAAAGCGGTAAGGCACAGCGTTGAGCCAACAATACCGAAGCCCGCCCCAACGACAAGCAAGCGAACGATGTCGGGATCGGTCCCATAGAGCCCCACCGCCAAGGTCAGCGCAGCGCCAATCGAATATCCGCCGATCAGGACGGCATGCGCGCCAATCCGGTCAAGCATCCAACCGGCGAACAGGCCGCCGACAATGCCGCCAAGCTGGAAAAAAGCGACGGTGCGGATCGCTTCTGCCATCGGCCAGCCCTGATTGCGAAAGATGCTCGGCAACCAGCTTGCCAGCAAATACATGATCGCCATTCCGAAGAAAAAGGTAAACCAGAGCGCCAATGTCGGCGCGCCCCGACCTTGGGCAAACAAGTCGCTCACGCGCCCCTTGTGCATGCCGCTATCGATGACAAACCGGTGGCCCTGCTCATAAGTGTAGCGCTTATCCACTTTCGCGAGGAGCTTGCCGACCTGCGCAGGATCACCGTCATTCGCCACCATGAACCTGATCGATTCCGGCAGGGCAAACACCAACGCCACGCATATCACGAGCGGGATGACCCCACCCAAGATAAATATGCCCTGCCAGTCGATCAATTCGATCAGGTCACCAGCGATAAAGCTGCCCAGCACGCCGCCGAGCGGGACAGCGGAATACATCAAGGTAACAGCGAGACCGACGCGCTTTGCAGGCACGAACTCCGACGTTAGCGCTGTAATATTCGGAAGGCAGCCGCCGATGGCAAAGCCGGTGATGAAGCGAAGGATCATCAACGGAACTATGGACGATGCAAGCGCGGTCAGCATCGACGCGATACCGACAATCAGGAACGCGCCGATAACGACCTTGCGCCGACCAATCCGGTCGCCGAGTGCGCCAAGCGAAGCGGTGCCAAGCATGATACCGGCAAAAGAGGCCGACAGCACCGGCCCGAACGCCGACGTCGGCAAGCCCCAATCTTCGGCCATGCGCGGCGCAACGATCGCCATGGTCTGGATGTCGAGGCCATCGAGCAATGCCACCAACGCGCACAAAATAACGACGCGAACCTGGTAACTGCTGACGTTGGCGGTGTTGATCTGCTCCGAAACATTGACGTTCATTGAAAATTCTCCTGAAGGTGTCTGGAGCAGAGGCATTGCCGTTCAGTGCCGACGCTTCCTTCATTTCCTGCCGTCGGCGGACTTCGGGGGCCGGGGCATTGGAGCGTCATGGAAACGTCAAATGTTATTCGCGTGACGATCGGCCCCCGTAACATCCTTCGGGGTTGCCGCTTTGAAGTTTGACGACCGGAGTTCGAGAATTTCCCAAGTGCCATTTGCGGCGTAGAAACATGTACGCCCGGAACAAAAGACTATTTCAATCCCAATTCATGCCGCGAGGGTATCAACGGCGGCGGCCATAGGCTCGAAAACGGGAAGAATGGGCTGACCCGGCCAGGAACCGCACATCACCGGGAGCAGAGTTTTACCCCCTCGACGCCTCAGCCAAATTGCCGCGCGAACGCCGCTGCGGCGCCAAACAGGCCGGGTTGTGGATGCGTGATCAGCTTCACGGGCAGCGCCGCCATCAGATTCTCGAACCGGCCTTTGGCGACGAAGCGTTCGGGAAAGCCCGAGCGGACGAGGCTGTCGCGGATGCGTAGCCCCAGCCCGCCCGCGATGACCACGCCGCCCGCGCCTTGCGCCAGCGCCAGATCGCCGGCGACGCTGCCGAGCGACAGGCAGAAGCGGTCGGCCGCGGCGGCGGCGAGGCTGTCCTCACCGCTCATCGCCATCGTCCAGATCGTCCGGTCGTCGAGCGACGCGACCGGGCGCCCTTCGAGCGCCGCCAGCGTTTCATAGATGTCGACGATCCCCGGACCCGACACGATGCGTTCGATCGACACGCGCCGGTGGCGTTCGCGCAGCCGCGTCAGGATCGCATCCTCGATGCTGTCCAGCGGCGCAAAGTCGATATGGCCGCCTTCGGTCGCCTGGACCCGGTAATCGCTGCCGTCGCGCCAGATATGCGCGACCCCAGCCCGGTGCCCGGGCCGATGATGCTGATCGTGCCGGTCGCCGGCAGCGGTTCGTCAGGACCGCTCAGCCGCTCGAAATAGCCCTCGTCGGCCTGCGCGACGGTATGGCCCACCGCCTCAAAATCATTGACCAGCACATGCCGGTCGACGTGCAGCTTTTCGCCGATCAAGGCCGGGCGGATGAGCCAGGGGTTGTTGGTAAAGCGAATGACGTCGCCGCGCACCGGTCCCGCCACCGCGATCGCGACGCTGCGCGGCACCCCGCCTTCGCGGCGCGCGAACGCTTCCCATGCGGACTGGAAGCTCGCGTGATGCGCGGTGTGCAGCGTCGTCGCTTCGTCCAGCGACACGACACGGCCGCCCGCGACTTCGGCGATTGCAAAGCGCGCATGGGTACCGCCGATATCAACTGCGACGACTGTCTCGCTCATAACGCTCCAGCTCAAATTGGGTCAGTGCCTTAATGCGGATGTCGGAGGCTCACCCGGAATGCAACTCGCATAGCTATGCCAGATTTGGCAGCGCCAATTTATCGAAAATTTGAGCCGTCCGAAGCCGGAGTAGGCCGGGTGCGGTCAGTCAGCTTTTAGCGGAAGTTTTGCCAAAGGAGACATTGGGCCATTACTGACGATAAGGCTGGACCATAAGTTATTAAGGTTCATTCGCCCATCGCGTCATGTGTCTGACCGGATCTATTTGTTCTTCCCTGCTCGCTCAATTTGAAGCACATTGGCGTTGGGGGAATGAGTATGGCTAATGAGAACGGCGATTTAGCGCTCGAAACGCCAACGCGCGAAATTGCGCAGATCACGTTTCACCTCGCAATTGAAGGCGCCGATTTCGATACCGTCGTCGACCTCGACGGCAGCGAAACCAAAAAGGAAGAGCTGCAGATCGAAGATTTCGAGTATGATGGTGTTCCCTGCCGCTTCATCTACTTCAAGACAGCGTCGAGGCGGACGACGCCGCCGTGGCTCGCATTTATCAACGAACGATTGCCACTCGAAGCGCCGATCCAGTTCGCCGACACAAGCCGAAGCCCGAACGGCGTGCTCCTGATCAGAATCGAGGAACGCGTCCTTGCAGCCGCGTTTGGCCGTGCAGCCGCCTCATGCCTCAAGAAGAGGGAGATGGTTCCGGATTTCGGAATCAAAACCGCAATGAATATGTGCGGTAACGAAGAAATCCGCCAGACGCGAAGCCAAAGCAACGCCATCACCCCGACGCATATTGATCGCCAAGTCAGCCGCCCTTCAGACACTTTTGTATTCGGGCTGAGCGACGCCGAAGATCTTCGTTACATCTCCGCGCATTTGAAGGGCGACCGCAATGTCACATTGCAAGGCCGCGATCATCTCACCGTTAAAGTGATTGGCAGCGAGAAACTTACATGGGAGCGAATGATAAACCGCTGCGGTGATTTTCTCGAACGTTATGAGGCGCGAGATTACATCGAGCTCTTCCCCAATTATCGCAATTTCCAGCCCGCCAGCGACGATGAAATTATCGCCCTCGATGCGGCGCTGATCGCAGCGCTGAGAGCACGCGATTTTGCCAAGATTGATCTCACTATCCCGGAGTTTCTCCAAGAAGACGAGTTCAGCTTTTCATTTACGAACCACGCGAGGAAGGAGAACAAGATTTATGCGTTTCTCTCCCCGACGCAGCTTGAAGAGCAGTTCAAAAACCTTGACGATCTGAAGGTCGAACGATTGCAGTCACGTCGGATCTTCGCCTATTCGGCGGCTGAAGATCGCGTGCTCCGCCACCGGTACTGGTCGATCTACGATTGCCTAGTGTTTGAACATGAACACAGCGGTGAATATTTCCTGCTCAGCAGTGGCAGATGGACGAAGGTCGATCCCGAATTTCATCAGTCGATCGTCGACTTCATCAAGCACCAGGTTCGCGAGGAGCCTGCCGAAGCTGCATATTGCAACATCGACATCAGCGACGACACCACAAAAAGAAATAGCGAGGCGATCTTCAACGAGAAAGTCGTCGCGCTCCGCCCGTCGTCTATACTTTTCGACCGCGCCAAGCTAAAAATCGGGACAGGTCGTAAGGACAAGGAGTTCTGCGACATTCTAGATTTGGGGATGATGGGCGCATCCGGATAATAAATGTCAAACAACACAAGGATGCGTCGTCGATCAACCACCTCTTTTCGCAAGCCAAATTTTACTGCGAGGCTTTTCTCAACGACGATATTTTCCTAGCCGAAATCCGAGGGCATATCGATGCCAGCCCATCGCCCCGCAAAGCCGATTACCTCGCCTATATCAAAGAGGACATCGCCGATAATCACGGTCAGAATTACCGGCTGTGTCTCTGGCTCCTCTACGACGCCAAACTTGCAGCGCCGACCAAGACAGACATCCCGCTGATAGCCCAATATGAGCTTAAGCTGATGCATGATCACTTGCGCAAAATTTGTAAGGTGGAAACAATAATCCTCCGCTTTGTGCCCGTAACGGTTAAGCGATACACCACCGGTAGAAAGCCCAACACCACGTAAAACGCGCTGGCCGTTTGCAGTCAGGTCGCTTTTGACAGGGGATTCAAAAAGAGGCGGTCGTTCGCGGCGCGCCGAAAAGGTATGGACTTGATCGACCATTCAATGTGCTAAATTTGGTTTCCCAATAGTGCTGACATACCTGCGCAATCACGAAGTGCATTTATGCGTAGCCGCAGGGTCCACAACACGTCCTCGACATTGTATGCCTAGTTCCTTCCGTACACTTGGCCGAAGGACGCATCGCAGGCCAGAGGTTGGTGCGCGAAGCAACCATTTCGATGCCAATATTCACTGGCCCGACATCACAAATTGCGCCACGCGGAAATCCCCGGCTCCGAGGAGAGAGCATGACGCTAGAGGACTATGAGCGCGAACGCCGCCCCGAGTATGAAAGATTTGGTTCCGTCGTCGCCTCGATCCCTGAGGCCGTGATTCTTAGTGCGGGCTCCTTCAGACTCCAGCAGGTAAAGTCGCGCGCCAAGACGACACGCTCGCTCGCGAAGAAGTTGACGGACCGGGGACAGGAGCGCGGCCTCGATCTTCTATCGAGCGACGCGGTCGAACAGGAGATAAAGGACCTCGCCGGTTGCAGGGTTATCTTCTACACGAACAGCGATGTGTCACGCCTGATCGCGTCCGGGCTGATCGAGGAGAATTTCGAAGTCCTCGAAACGAAGCTCCATCACCCCCGGCAGGATACCGAGGAGGCATCTCAACTTTATATTTCTAACCATTACCTCGTGCGGCTCCGTCCCGAGCGCACGGGTCTCGCCGAATATTCGCGGTTCTCGGACATGCGATGCGAAATCCAGATCCAGACGATACTGAACCACGCATGGGCCGAGATGGCCCACGACACGATCTACAAGGAGCCGAACCTCGACGGTTTCGGATCTCGCGCGCTCGATCTGATCAAGGACCGGATGGCCCGGATTGCTAGGAAATATCTCGTTCCGGCCGGATATGAGTTCGCGAAAGTCGCCGCCGATTTCGATCGCCTCATGCGCGGCGAGGATCTTTTCCGAGGAGAGGCACTCGCAGCGGTCGCAAAGGCGGCGAACAACAACGAGCGTGCAGAAGCCATCGAGACATTCGCCGAAAATGTCCTGCCTCTCTACGACAATCTCGCAGCCGAGTTTCCGGATATCTTGGCCACGCTAAGCGAGGCCGTCGAAGCCGCGCGCAAGGACCCGGGGTACCGATCGAAACGCCCTATGGCGAGATCGCGGCCCGGACCGCGCTCTCGATCACGCGGCAAGTTGCGAAATTGATCGGCGACTATCGCAACATCGATCCCGCCGCGGCGCTGGATGCGCTTATCCAGCTATATGAAGGCGCAGCCTCGCAAGAAGAGCGCGAGGTCCTGGCCAAGGCTGCGAAAAGGATTTCCGGACTCAACCTCGCCATATGGCGTCGTGCGGGACCCCACCACCAGGCTATCGTGCTCGAGAAGGCCGAGGCTGCGCTGGCCGCGGGGAAAGGCGCCGCCTTGCTGCCCCCTGCTTGTCGAGGCCATCGAGCCGATGCTGGGAAGCGAGCTCGAAGGGTCGGAATCGAGGGGCAGCGCCTGGTGCTGCAGCGAGCCCCTATGCCCGGCGACGAGGATACGCGCTTGATGCGGCGCCGCGCTACATCCATCCTCAAATCCCTCTATCCTATCGCGGAAAGCGACGAAGAGCGCAGCCGGCTTCTTGCCGCACTCCGAACGGGCGCCCGGCCGCCGGTTGGAGCGGGCCTTATGCAAGGCCAGGCCGCTATGCTGCTGGAGAGCGCGGCGGAATATGTGGAGTTCCTGTCCGCGCTCGTGCCCGACATCAGCTGGGATCTTCTGCAGAGCGAAGAAAAATCCGTGCTTCGCCTCTACCAGATCAACAATGCGATCTCGCCTGATCTCTTGGCGCAGCCGGAGGTGCTCGATCTTCAGGCCCGGCTGGGCAAGGCGATCACGGCATTCAGAACCTCTGTCGAATCGAACGGTGAATATGGGATCTTCCGGCTGCTCGTGGGATTTGGCGGCGTCTTTCCGCCCTCGTGGGACAATCCCTCCTTCGACTATCAGGAAGAGAAGGAATATCGAACTCAGGGCGTGTCCGATCTCGTGGCGGGCGTAACCCCGGAAAATGAGCGCGTTTGGTACGAGCGCGCGATGGGCTTCGCTGCCATCCGATCGAACGATCTCATGACATTCCCGATGTTCGGAGACTTCCTAGCCCGGCTGGGCGAGCAAAGACCCGCTATCGCCCTCGCCTGGCTAGAGAAACTTGCGGAACCGCTTGCCAGCTTCGCATCAGCCCTGCTTCGCGGACTCCAGAAAGTCGACCCTGCTGGCGCCGAACGCTGGCTAAAAAGCTCGATTGACGTAGGCCGTTGGCTCGCCGAGATCGCATGGTTCGAGCGGAACGCCTCCCCATTTGACGAGGCCCTCCTAGCAGGCGCACTTCAGCGAGCTATCGAGAGCGACGAGCGCCACGCTATCCGCATTGCGATGCATGCAGCGGGACAGCGCTTTCCGGAGGGGCCCGGCAATCTCATCGCGGGCATTTTCATGCCAGCGCTCCACCATATGAGCGGAAAGGACGATAGCTCATGGGTCGGGACCGGTTGGGGCGCCTGGCACTACCCCGAATTGATGCATGCGCTCGACGCTGACCAGGCCGCGCAGGTGCTTGCCGCGCTCCAATATTATCCAGACCTTGACGATAGCGCTGACCAGATAGTCGGCGCGATCGGCAAAACTTGGCCGGAGGCGGCACTCGACTTCTTCGGCGAGCGGTTCCGGATCGCGCATGGCGATGAGAGGCCCGACGAGTTCGATCCGATACCCTATGCGTTGGACGACAGTCTCAGGGAGGCTTTCGCCGCTCATCCAGCGCTCCTGTTGCAGAAGGCTCGGGAATGGTACGACCGCGACGCGCGCAACTTCCGATATTTTGGCGGCAGCCTCATCACCTCAACCTTCCCGGCTATCGGGGAAGGCCTTGAGCCGCTGCTGGCAGCGCTGGCGGCGGGCTCCGGAGCGGATCATGCCTTTCTGCTCTCGGTCCTCGCAGCCTATGACGACGTGGCTATCGTTGCGCCCACTATCCGCGCCCTGGTGGCCAGGCTGGAAGCAGAGGATCCGCTGCTCGACCGAGCCGCGCGCATTCTCGGCGACATCAATGGCGTCGTGATGGGCGAAATGGGCATCGTCGAAAGGCTGGATCGAACGCGCACACTGCTCCGGGATTGGCTCACGGACCCCAATGCGCGGGTACATACGTTCGCCGCCCGCGAGATCGAAACACTCGATCGCAGGATTGCCGCTGAAACGCGCGCCGCCGAGATTTCCCGTGCTGCCCGAAAGCTGGAGTTTGGCGACGATCTCGACGAGGTCGGCGATGGGAGCGCTAGGCCTTCACTGTTGCAAAGACGCCAAGTTGAAGCCGCTCGATTCTAATCACCTAGCCGTTCCAACTGTTAGGCCGTCGTTAAACCGCCGCTCTTACCGTCGTGTGAAGCTGATGACCCTCTGACTGAATCCCGTGAGTTCCTGGTTGTTTATTGCCTGCGTCTGCCATGCCGGGTTGGTGTCGTGGTGGAAGTTGTTGCCATAGTCCTTGAGCGCGCGAAGTTCATCGATGTTCGCTTGGTCGAGGATCGGGTCCCCGGCGCCGAGCCGCTGCACGCATACATTGATGAAGGGCCCGATCAGCTTGCCGGGTGGAAAATCCACGGGATAAGCGACGCGAAGATAAGCTTCGAGCATCGGACGAAGCGCGGTCGCAACCGCGCGCTCGATCGCCGGATTGCCCGTGTGGACAAACTCGGCGACGAGGGCATGATTCTTGTCATGCTCGGTGATGCAATCCTGCCGCACATCCCATTCGGCGATCGACGAGCCCTGCCCGTCGCGCCGAACAAGGAAAGCGCTCCGGTCATTTACGCCCGCGCCATTCCACACCTCGCAAAGATAAGGCTTGAAGTGCGAGAGAATGATCACCTGCCGGACACGGCCGAGCAGAGCCCTGATCTGCTGGACGGTCGCGACCGAGCGATGCTCGTCGAGGCTTGTCATCGGATCGTCGATCACGACGATCGCATTCGCGAGCTGCGCATTCTGCTCGAGCGAAGCGAAGAAGAATGCGAGTGCCAATGTGTTGCGATCCCCGGCGCTCAGCGTGTTGCGAAAGCTCGTTCCCTCGTTTGCGGTCACTGGCACCGCCACCTGGTTGATGACGACACTATAGGTGCAGGATGATCCACCACGGGTGTTCACCGAGTTCACGGCATCGATGCGAAAGCCCGCGCCGAAGCGCTGCAGATAATCGTTGGTCGCCTGCTGATAGGCGGGGAAGACATTCTCGCGGTAATTTGTGAGGGCGTCGCGCGCGGCATCGCGCAGACCTTCGGTGACGAGCTTCGCGGCCTTCTCGTCGATGCAGGCCTGGCAAAGCGTCGCGGTGGGTTCGCTATGACGAAGCTTGATGAGCCGCAGCCGCGCAAGATCGGTCTCGGCGTTACCGACATTCGCGCCCGCGGCCTGCTCCTTCACTAGCGCGATCGCGTCGTTCCGCGCCACAAGCTCCGCCGTCGCCGCACTCACCGCGTCGCGCTCCCGGTCATAGGCCGCGATCCCCTCCAGCGCGTCGGCACCGAGCTCCGCCGCCTCGAGCGGAGCCGCGAACTTCGCGCGAAGCGCGGTCAGGACAAGATCGCGCGCCGCATTCCAGTTCCGCAGAATCGCAGCTGTATCGAGCTCGAACGCCGGCAATTCGACATAGGCACTCCAGAAGGTTCGTGCCTCGCTCACCTCTCGCACCGCGCGCTCGAAGCCCGCCTGCACCTCGCCGCGATGGGCATCGGCGAAACTCTTGCCGGCATCGGTGACGGCTGCCTTGAGCGCGTCATAGGCCTCGCTGAAATAGGCCTGATAGTGGCGCAGCAGCGGCGAGGCAGCGAGATCCTGCTCGCAGAAGGGGCAAGGCTCGGCGGCGCCGTCGGCCGCCAGCGCGGGCAGGAAGCCCATGCCCCTCGCGACCCATTCCTCGCCCTCCTTGCCGAGACGCTGCAGATGCTCGCGCACCCGCGCCATCGCCTCGGCTTCGACATCGCCCAGCGTCCGTCCCAATATCGCGTTGATCGAAGCGGCGTCGATCGCCGGCAATGCGGCCGAGACGAATACTGCGCGAGCGCCAATGGCTTGGGCATCGCGTGCCGCCGCGAGAGCGCGTTCCGCGCCGCCGATCGCGGCATCAACATCATTCTCATTCGGCAAGGCGCAGAACTGGTCGACCGTGAGCGTGCCGCGCGTCGCCGCGGGAATCGCCGCCTCATGCTGGCGGATGGCGCGATTATGCTCCTCGATCCGCGCCACATGCCCGAGGAGCGCCGCGTTGAGGGCGACTCCCGGCGCACCGAGGATAAGCTCGTGCAGATTTTCGCGGTGCCCGGCCTCAAGCTCGATGCCCGAACAGACATTGGCGGCGACAAAGGCATCGTCGAACACCATGATCTCGGGCGAGGCGCTGTTCCAGGCGCCATTCTGGAACGTCCGGTTCACCCCGGCAACGCTCAGGACGATATGCGGCTGACCGGCGGCGCCAAGGCGCCGACGCTCGGTAACGCCTGCGGGATCGCCGGTCCCTGCAGACTTCAGGATCGCGGCAAGTGTCGTCTTGCCGCGTCCATTCTCGCCATAGACGAGGCTGAGCTTCGTCAGCGGGGAAGCTGCGCCGCCGCGACCGCATGATCAAATTGTCCGATATTGCTCAGTAATTGAAAGCACTCGAGCAACGCCCATCCCCCCTGCCAGATTATGCCCCAAAACTACCCCGTCGATCTCCGGGTCCGCGCGGCGGATCCCGCAGGCGCAGCGCGGCATCGATAGCCCATTCTACCGCCCAGTCACGCCCCAGACTGATCCAATCCGACTTGTTCAATCGCCGCCTCGCTGCCGCTCGCGCTCGGTCGGAAGCGGCGGCCGAAGATCGAGCCCGCGCGCAAAAAGCCGGACCGCGCCGCCAAGCTCCTCCTCGATCCTGGCAGCCTCCCCCTCAAGGAACGCCATCAGCCCTACAAAGTCCAGCATTTCAGCCGTCTCGGGATGCTTCCAGCTGCAGTCGGATCCGACCGTCACGAGCAGGCATCCGGTGCGGCGGGTCTCCGGGCCGAGATATTTCTCGACAATCTGTTCGCGGAGCGCCGCGCGAAGCTTCGCCGCCGACCGCCGATTCTCGCCGATTTTGAGCTCGATCACGCCCTCAATTGGTCCGCCGAGCGAGGACAGCCGGATATCGGTTTCCTTCTCCTCGGCGGTCACCCTCTCCTGATCGACCTTATAGGCGCTGCGTGCTGCATGCTCCAGTTCGCGCGCGATTTGCCGGCGCATCAGCTTCTCGTCGCTGACAAGCTGCCATACAGCGCGCGGCGACGCATCGTGGCGCAGTTGATCCTCAAGATCATCGAGCCGATCGACAAGAAGCGCCGCCATATCGGCATTGGTCATCGGCGGCAGGTCCCGGCGCGCGAGAAGCGCGACGACCGCCGCCTCGTCGAAGCTTGCCGCATCGGCTTCCTCGGCCGCCTTTTCGTGCGCCATGACCAGTGCCCGGTCGCGAAAATCCTCGAACAACGGATCGGCGGCGACGGCCAGCTTGTAGGGCCATGCCTCGGGCCCCGGCATGCGCAGCAGCATCGCCAGCACATGGCCGCGGCCACGCTCGGCATGATCGCGGGCCTTGGGCGAATAGGAGCCTTCGTGGACGAGGTCGGTAGCGGGATCGACGTGGACATAGGCGAGACGCGACAGCCTCGCGAGCAGATCGGCAGTGAAACCCGGCCGCGCCAGATCCACAAGGGCCTCGCTATGCCGGTCGCCAAAAGCAAGGAAATCCATTCAACTGCAGGGCCTTGCTGCGACGGCTCGTAATTCCCGATAATATCCTCGATCGCCCGCACGCCGGCGGGCGGGTCATGGTTCAGAAGGAAGGGCATCCATATGCGGGTCATCGCATTGTCGCCCCTGGCAACCGCCGTCTTCGCCATCGTAACGATGTCGCCCACAATCTCCGGCCCGCAATGCCGGGTGAGGATCTGCAGCACATCACGGAGGCGCTTGGCCTGCCCGCCCTCGTCGCCGCCGCTCGCGCGCCACTGCCCCGTGTCGAGCCACGCGCGAAGCCGGGGAACGAAAAAGGCCGCGATGGCGGGCACGGCATAGCGGATATTCTGGAGCTGGAACGACTGGAACGCGATCGGCTCTGAAAGTTCGGCCGTAAGCTCGCCGCCCAGCATCTCATCGACGATTGCAGGATGGAGCTCGACGAGACGGCCCAGCCATACCGGGAATCCCGGAAGTTCGAGCGGCGCGTAGCGCAGCGCGGGACGAACCTCGTCGGGCGACAAGCCGTCCGTCCATGCCGGATCCTCGGCTTCCGCCGCAATGCCCGCGAGCCCGAGCCGCCAGATCGTCTCATAGGCACCGCGTTCGTCGGCGGGCCGCTCGCTGCGCAGGCTCGGCCAGTCCTGCCGCCAGAAGCGCATGAGCGCGGCGCGCATGCGATCGGCGACATCCTTTCCGAACTGCCGCTCGATGAAGGCGCGGTTCCAGCCCGACGAATGGCAAATATCGCCGCCCTGCTCCATCGCATGCCAGAGGCCGCGAAGCGTGCCGACGACGCGCTCCTCGCTGAAGGCCGCATCGGGGCTCCGCGCGACCTCGCGCCAGAACAGCATCCAGCTCGCGAGCTCCTTCGCCTCGCGCCGCGCGTCGCTGCGTTCGCGGCGCTCGCGTTCGCGCATCATGCGTTTCGCCTCGCGGCTCATTGCGGAGGGCTTGGCCAGATCGCCGAGACGTGCGCCGAGCGCCGGCAGGTCGGCGACATAAGGCCCCAGCGTCGCGAGATGCTCGGCCCAGGGCTTTCCCTCCTCCCCCATGCGCGCCGCCGCCTCGAGGAAGAATGCGCGATCCTCGGCGGAGCGCGACCGGTCGGCGAGTCCGGCGATCGCCCAGGCCAGATCCTTTTCGTCGCGAGTCCATGATGTGAGCGAGGCGAGCCGCACATAGCGCGCGAACGGCGTAGAAGCGGGCTCGTAGCTCTGGAAGAAGCGATCTTCGAGTTCGAAGACCAGCTGCCGCGTCTCCGGCAGAAGCGCCGGCAGCGCCGCGCGAAGTGCCTTCATGCCGTCATCATGGTGAAGCCGGCGCGGCGCTGTTCCGATCGCGACGATGCAAGACCAGATGATCTCGCGCGTGACGGCGGTCTCGCGCAGTTGCCGGAGGCAGGTCGCGATCAGCGCGGGCGTCAGGAACGGCCGCGGCGTCGGCAGATGCGGATAGCTCCGCTCGTCCCATGTGAGACCTTCGACAACGAGCGCCGTGAGCCCGGCGCGGAGGCCGTCCAGCATATCACGGCCGACCTCGGACGAGGCGATGAGCCGCGGCAGGTTGAAGGAAATATCGCCGACCGTTCTTTTGGCCTCGGTCACGCGCGCGAGCGCGGCGCAGAGCGCATCCACCGGCATATGGCGCGGGAAGAGCCGGAGCAGCGCCGCTCGTCTCAGGCGGACCGACCAGCGCCCCTCGTCGCCGGCGACCGCCGCGACGACATCGGCGAGCCGCAGATCGCCGAGCAGGATGAAAGCGTCGAGCGCCGCGATGCGCTCATCGTCGGCCGCGCCATCGATGACCAGGCCATATAATATGTCGGCGCAGCCGGTCATGCGGCCGCGCCCCATCATCGCGATGAGGATTTCGCGCACCTCGCCATTTTCGACGCCCGCCGCCCAGATATCCTGCACGAGCGGATCGAGATCGGGCGCGGCGAAGCGGTGGATCTGGATCGAGGGCGCGCGAAGCAGCCGCCATCCGCCCTTTCCATAGCGATCAACGAGAGCGGTGAGCGCCCGCCCGCGCTGCGTGAGCGAGAGCGATTGCGGATCGCCCGCCATGAGGAGAAGCTCGGGCTCGCGCGTGCGGAGCTCCCCGAAGATCATGTCGTTTCCGATCGCCATCCATGCCGCGACGGGGCGCAGCGAAGGCCGGACGACATGCTGTCCATTGGCGGTACGAGCGAAGAGCAGCCGCTTGACCGATTTCAGCGGCAGGCCTTCGGCGAGAAGCAGCGCAAGCTGCTCGGCCGCGAGATATTCGATGACCGAGCGATGGTGGAAGCGGACGCGCCCGTAGGAGGCGAAGCCGAAAAGCGGCCGCTCGAGCAGGGTCGCGATATCCTCGGCTGCCCATCCGGTGAGAATGCGCGCCGGATCGAGCGGCGCCTGGTCGGCGGGACCGTCGCGGTCGGCCGCGGCGCTGTGGCGCAGCGTGAGCTTCCTTGCGAGGGTCGCCGCGAGCGCGAGCTTGCGCGCGCCCTCCATCGCCCGGTCGGCCGCGAGCGGCGTCGGTTCGCGCCGGTCGCTGCGCGGTTTCAGTTTCGCCGCGATATTGGATGCGACCTGGTCGCGGTGCGTGCGGATCCGTCGATGTTCGCGCCAATCGGCGCAAAGCTCGACAAGATCCTGCGGCCGGCGCGCGAACTCCTCGGCGCCCCGCTCCCGGATATCGGCAAGCAGCGCCCCGGGATCGTCGATAGCCTGCGAGCGCGCGAGCGCTTCGATATTGCCGAGCGAGAGCGGCAGTAGCGCGACATTGCGCCACTCGCGCGCCGGCGGCGGGTCATCCTCGCCGCGGCCCGGCCGAGGGCGACCAGTCGCGATTTCCGCAAATTCGCGCTCACCGCCTTCACCCATGTCGATCGCCGGAACGGGCAGATGTTTGCGGACGAGCTGCATGTCGAGCGGAATGGGGCGGCTGGTGATGACGATATGCGCCCGGCCCAATTGCCCGGCAAGCTCCCGTGCGAGGCGTTTCAGTGCCTGCTCGAACGATCCGAGACTGAGCTTGAGCTCGTCGATACTGTCGAGAAAGAAGGTCGCAATCTCGCCCTGCGAACCATGCCATGCGTCGAAGCGCGCCTGCTCCTCGGCCGAGAAGAGTTCGGCAAGCCCTTCGCGCGCGAGACCCGCGAGTTCGATGAAGAATGCGGGCTCGCCCGCATCGCGCATCGCCTCTTGCCGCGCGCGGCATTCATGCGTCTTGCCCGCGCCCGCTTCGGAGATGATCAGCACTCGCTTCGATCGCAGGAGATCGTCCCACGACGAGCCCTGGTGCCAGCCAAGCTCCATCAGATAGGCCGTCTGCTCGCCCTCGCTGAGCTTGTCGTCTGGGATATCCTGGAAGAAGCGCTCGATCAGCGCCGGCTCGCTTTGCACGGGTCATCGGGCGATTCTACATGATTTGACGGTTTCGCAAAGATCGTTCGCCGGCGTCGACAAGAAGTTCGATAAAGGTGTTCGAACGCTTTTCCGCTCGGACGGGGCGCAAAAAGTCCACACATTCCAGGCTTGGTTTGAACCGCCCTGGGCTCAGAGGCTATCTCGACCTGCCGCCAAAGTTTCACAAATCAATCCAGTGACCACTTTCAGGCGACGCGATCTAGATCCGAATGTCCGACATGAGGCGCGAAACTAGACCACTCAGTTGGGCAGCTTCACGATCTCGGCTTCGATATGCTTCACGATTGCGCGCACGTCAGCATCGATCTGTTTGACGAAGGTATCGTTGACTTCGGAACGCTCATTGCCCTCCTTGTCCTTGCCGTTCCTGTGAACACAGTCGTGCCGAATGGGCAGCGCCTTGAACATTCGCTGCCGGCAATCACTATCAGGGAAGAGATGGAATCCGAGAGTGGCGTGATAAATCGAGCCGACCTTTTCGAAATTATGGTACATGAGATCGCGAAGATTCCCTGCCACCGTGCGCTTCACGATGTCCGGGTCGGCATAGATGTCCGCGAGTGAAAGTTTCATGTCCCTCAAACCGTGTATCGCGGTCAGCGCCGTCGCCAGAACAGCTGGCTTGTTCAGGACCAAGCCAATCAGTGTGTCTGATAGATAGGCTTCCAAAGCCGCGAACTGCTGGATGAAAGCCATTCGGTTTACGGTCGGCGTGTAGAAGGACGCGTTCGCAGCCCTGAGCACATGGCTCACATCGACCAATGTGTTAATCAGACTTTCCGCCGGGTTCTCGGGAATGTCGAGGTCATCATAATCCGGCGGATCGGGCATGGTCATGAACGCGTTGCTGCATTCGACCTCCACTTCCTCATGATCGTAGACCATCGCAGCGATGTGGCAGTCGCCGTTCTGTACGTGGAGCATGAAACCAGTGCTGCAATGATCGCAGTCGACGTCGGCATCGTCCTCTACAAACCGCTCGTCCGCGTTGTCACCGATCCAGTGGGTCTCGGGCACGACGATGTCCGCCTGCACCACTTCGCTGCAGATCGGACACTTGAATTTGATCGACGATTCGTATCGCGCCATGCTCGCCCTTGTCTTCAGTCAAATCTATGCGGCATCCGAGGCGAAGTCTATTTTGTTGAAACCTGATGTAGGTGGGGAGAGCTGAAACGGCGCCGATACACCGTATCCTAACAACGGCAGCTTTCAGTTCACAATGGCGGACCATCGCAACGGCGACAATCAGGCGCGTTCCGGACATGACTGGCTGAACACTATTCTGTCCGCGTAAAAACGCAGCCATCTCCAGTCGGCGTCAACTCCAAGTCGCCACGCCGATCAGGGCCATGAATGCGCCAAGCAGGACGCCCCCGGTTGCCGCCCAAGTCACCCACCAGTCCTGCTCGTCGCTCGACCGTCGCTCCTTGATCATGCCCTCGACGCGGCCAAGTGCATGTGAAAGCGCGTCGCGAGGCGTCGCCGACAGATTTGCGATACTCCGCACTAAAAGCCATCGATGCTTGGTGACTTTCGGCGGCAAGGGTCAGTGGCGTGAGACGCATCGCGGGTTTGTCGTGGATGCTCGCGATGTGCTGATCGATCTGATCGAGGCGCGCTCCCATGTCACGAAGCGTCGGCAAATAGTCGGGCAGCTTTTCCTTGGCGGACGTAAGCCCTTCGATCGCGGACCGTTGCAGGGAAATTTCGCTGCGCAAATCATCGAAGGCTTTGGCAGCATCGTTAGCGGGCGGGGGGACGGGCGTGAGTTTGCGTGTCATGGACGCAGCCTACATCGAGATCCCCAGCCCGCGTCCAGCGCCTAGACTTAGCTGGAGATCCTGGAGACAGCGTTTTCCCTCTCATAGCGTCCAGCCCAAGCTGGGCGCGACGATTTCGAAGGAGCGACTCGAGCTGTGGATCGCGGTGTAGGCTCTTCGCCATGCTCGTGAGGTTGGCGCGCGCCTCGTCCCGCGCCGCATAAGTCGGTGCCTTGCGGGCTATCGTGCTCTCCTTCTTCCATGTCTCAACAAACTGGTCGGCACGCTTCTCGGTCTCGGCGGCGAGCCGCTTCGTTTCGACGGCGAGCCGAGCGCGATCGCGCGCCGCGCGCTCGGCCGCGACGCGCTCGGCGGCGCGTGCCGCCTCCTGCCGGTCCATCGCCGCGATCGCCCCCGCCGTCCGTCCTTCGGCCGCCTCGCTGGTGAGCTTGTAGCTTTTCCCGAATGCCTCGCGCAGATCGTTCGCGCCCCCCGGACGCAGCGCATCGAGTTCCTGCCGAGCCTTGCGATAGGCGTCGAGCTCGTGCGGCAGCTCCTTCCCGCCAGCGCGTCGGACATCGACGATGTCCTTTGTCACCCGCGCAAATCGCTCGACCGCCTTGTCGAGCGGCGGTTGCGCAACCGCGGGTTCGAGCGAACGGGCGCTGACGCGGACCTCCGATAGTTTGACCTGCCGCAGCCGCTGGGGTGGAGACTCATCAAGCGATTTGCGCGAGACGGTGAGTTCTAGCCCATCGAACATGCCGCGCTTGGGCTCGACCGTTTTTGCCGGTTCCGGCGCACGCACGCGATAGTCGCTAGCCATATCCTTGCCGCGCTCGCGGCTGAGGGTGCGGACAAGTTTGGACTGGTCGCGAAAGTCGTCACGGCCATAATGAAGATCAACGGACTCGCGGTGGCGCGACATCGCAACATAGGCTCCGTGCCGGTCCATCCCCGGCGTCGCAGTACCTGGACGCGGTCCACCGTCATGCCCTGCGCCTTGTGGATCGTCGCGGCATAGCCATGATCGATATGGGCGTAGTCCTTCAGGTCGAACGCGACACAGCGCCCATCGTCGAGCATTACCGCCATGCGCATCCGATCGATATTCTGGACCGTGCCGAGCAGGCCATTCTTCACGCCCATGTCGCGCTCGTTTCGAAGGAACGCTGATGCGGTCGCCTTCCCGCAAAGCTGCGATCGCCGCGCTCGACCTTGATCAGGATTTCGGCGCCAAGCGCGCCGCTCGCCTTCAATCGTTCGCGGACCTCCTCATTGAGCTGGCGAACTTCATCATTGGTGTGAGTGAGGATGATCCGGCTAGCATCGGGATGACGTTGCCGATCGCGATCCCACGCGTCGACCAGTTCGGTGCGCGCGGCATCGCGGGTATTGGCGGCGTGGACACGTACCGCGTCGGCATAGCGACCGATCGCTTCGCCGGTCCGCCCGGTGGCAAGCTCGCGCGTGGCATCGCGCTGCCATTCCTCATGCTGCCGGCGGATCGAACTGATCTCGACAGCGCCGTGGCGTTCGGCCGCGGCGCGGAACGCGGCGCCGGCCTCGATCGCCTGCAACTGCTCGGGATCGCCGACCAGCACAACCTTGGCGCTCCAAGGTTCGCGAGCCGATGCCAGAACCACGTTCCAAGCCCTCGGCGGCGATGCCCGACAGCGCGGCGCCCTGCACCTGATAGCCGGCGGCTTCCCACGCCTCGCGCGCGACCCCAAGCATCGCGCTCTTGCCGGTACCGGCATATCCGATGACGTTACTTACACCCCTTGCCGATGTGCATGCTCAAAGCGCGCCGCGCTGTTCAGCGGAAAGTTCTGAACCGCGGCCGCTGGCGCCAAGGCAAGCTGACGATGCCGATCGGCGACGCCGTGATTGCGGCGCGCGTCGAGCGTCGCTGTGGCACGCTCAAGCCGCTGCTCCGTCTCGATCATCGCCCGCGACGTAAAGCGATCGTCGCCGCGCCCGTCCTTGCCGAGCGCGATCAGGTCGGGCGACGCTTTCACCGCACCCATGACGGCATCGAACTGGATTGTTCCGGCACTATGCCGGTGCACGAACATCGCAAGGTCGCGGTTGGTAAACGTCGCCTGGTTATGCGGTGATCGTGTCGAGCGCGATCGACGGGTTGGCGAGTATCTTCTCGCCGTTCCGCCGCGCGATATCGAGATGCTCTTCGGCGCGGTCGACTTCGAGCCCCTGCTCGACCATGCGCGATGCGGCCGGGCCGATCTTGTGCTGGGGTTCGAGCTCGATCCCCTGCGCCTCAAGGTTCGATGATCGATGCGCGCATCGATATCGAGCGAACAAGGCGCTCATTCACGTGATCGGCCCAAGCTTCACGCCAGTGAGTCAACAGCTCAGTGCGATTCCAGTCGCGGACCTTGGCGCCAGAACTCGGCCGATCCATCTTCGCCGATCCTGATCTCGCGCATCGTCAACATGACATGCGTGTGCGGCCGCGCGAGTCCGTCGGCGCCGATGTCCCAGTGGACATTGAGGTCGGCGACCATGCCGCGGTCGACGAACTCGTCTCGGACGAAGTCGCGGGCAAGCTCAATTCCCTGTTCCTGGGTCATCTCGCGCGGGATCGCGAACTCGATCTCGCGCGCCAGCTGCGCGTCCTTGCGGATCTCCGCGGCCTCGACATCATTCCACAGCTTTTCGCGATCGCGCCACTCCTCCGGCGCGCCGTCGGGGCAACCTCGCTGTGGACGACGCCCGCCTTGTTCGAGAAGTCGTGGCTGCGACCGAGGCGTTCATCGTGGAGCCGGTCGGCCGAACGATAGGCAGCGGCGGCCACCGCGCTGCTCCCGACCGCTCGGGAAATGACTTTGGCCGAAATGATAGATCGCCATCGCGGCAATCCATTTACAGCAAAACGAGCACGTCGGCACGACGTATAAGCGCGCCCTCACGATTTCATCGCGCTCGGGATCACAAAGTCGCAGAGATTTCAGCTGCCTGAATGGCGATGGACTCGGCATAGCTGGTTCGTCCGACTCCCTCAAACGGAAGGACAGACGATGCGCAAACCCCGCGATTTCGATGCCGAACTCAGGCGCTCACCGACAAGGCAAAGGCGCTCAAAACGAAGAAGCAAGGGCAGCTGGGCGAGCTGGTCATCGCGACGGGCGCCGATGCGCTGTCGATCGAGCAGCTTGCGGGCGCGTTGATCAAGGCTGTCGGCGCAGAACGCAGCGCGGAAGGAGATGTGGCGCAAAAGCGGCGCGGCCTTCTTTCGCGAAAGCAGCACCGGTACTCGCCAGACGATCGCCGCAACGCAGGCGGCGCATCGGCGAGCGGTGCAGGCGCGCAATCGCCTTCAGGCGAAGCGGGCGCGGTATGACACGCGGGCGTGGCGGTTGAAGCGCCGCGAGCGCACGCGTCAGCTGATCGAGCTGGGCGGCCTCATTGCCAAAGGCCGATCTGATCGGGCTGACCGGCGACGATCGCGCGGTTATCCTCGGCTTGCTGGTCGAGGGCTGCCGCGACGCTGCGCGGCGAAGGCCGCGAGCAGCAGTTGTTGCTATGGCGCCGCCGGGGGGCGCGCGTTTTCTAACGGCAGACGCTGAGGCTATTTAGCCTTGGCGCTGCCACGCGCAGCAGGTTTGCGACCGCCGCCGCCATGGTGCCAAGGCCGATCTGCTTCGCGAGTACACGCCGCTTCTCGGCATAGTCGGGCGCGACCATTGGATAATCTTTAGGCAGGTTCCATTTCGCGCGATACTCGTCGGGCGTCATGCCATGGTCGGTCGAAAGATGACGGCGAAGCATCTTCATCTTCTTTCCGTCCTCAAGGCAGACGATATGTTCAGGCTTCACCGACGACCGGACGGAGACCGCAGGCTGCTGCGGTTCGGGTGCAGCCTCCGCTCCCGTGGCAAGTCCGGCGAGCGCATCATGTACCGACCGAATGAGTAGCGGGATGTCCGAAATGGCAACGCTGTTGTTGGTGACATGCGCAGCGACAATATCGGCGGTCAGCGTGACCAAAGTTTCGGATTCTTCCACGGCATTTCCTTTCGGGGCGGGCGAGACTATTTCGCCTGCGCCTCTAGCAGGGCAATGCGTTCCGAACAAATGGCATGCACGGCGCGGCCAGGTTCTTCGACGCGCTCGCCGAGCCAGCGCAATTCCTCTTCGGTGATCCGATAATGTTTTGAATAGCGAGCCTTCACATAGGCTTCCTTGAGCTTCTCGAAGTGCTTTCGATCAGCTTTCAGCTCACGCGGCCAAGCATCGACGAGACGCATGTCGATGCGCTCTGCCTGAGTGCGAAGAAAGCCCAAATTATGAACGTGCGGCGTGTAGAAAGTGCAGACTAATAAGACGCAGTGGTAGAGCGTCTCGGTCGTCTGATGAAGTTCGAACGCCGTTTCTTTGAGGTGGCCTTTCTCAAGACCGAACTTGGCGAAGTCATGTCGGCGCATCGCAGCAGGAAACCACTCGTCAAAATATTCCTGCGCCATGGCGAGCGCCTGCTCGGGCGTCTTGGGCTTAGGCTTGTGCAGTTCCTTGTCATCAAACTCGTAAAGCGCGACGCCGTCCTTCGCGATGTCCATGAAGAAATAGCGTCCGTGCGCGAGCCCGTCGTTCACTTCCTGGATGGTGTGGACGATGAAATTGACTGGCGTGTGCAGCGTCTTGTCGATCGCCAGCTCGCGGTTGAGCCGGTCCTCGACCTTGAGCCAGTAATCGACCTTGTCAGTCAGCCGCTTATCGCTGACGATGATGAGCAAATCGAAGTCCGAGCGATAGCCTTTCGCCGTGTGCGGTTCATCGACCCAGCCGCCGCGTGCATAGCTGCCATACAGGATGATCTTGTCGATCCGGCCCTTCTTCTTCCAGTTCATCGTCGCGAGCGCGATGCTGTCAGCAAATTCTTCGAAGATGATCTGCTTCACGCGCTCGAGTTCGCGCTGCTTGTTGGCTGGAAGATGGTCGAGGTCGGTACGCATTGGTTTTACCCTGTATTTGGATGCGCCGGATGGCAAGCGCCATCCGGCGCGAACATCGTCACCACAGCCGAAAACGCCACCACCATGGATCCTTTTCATCCATGGCTTTCATCATGATACGCAGGCTCGCTGCGAAGTGATTTTCGACGTCGGCGACGCTGATGTCGAACCGTTCTGCAATTTGCGGATAGGTCATCTCATCGACGCGGATCGCGAGGAAGACCTTGCGGTCCATGCCGTGCATCCGGTCCACCACGCGCTCGGCGCGCCATAGGCGAAGCCGCTCCTCGCGGGACTTGGGAGCGGTCACTGGTCGTCTCCCGCGAAGGCGAGCAGGAAATCGCTCGCCTTGCTGGCGAGACTGGCGGCGCGAAAGATCGCCTTGTCATCGTCGCGAAGGACCGAAAGCCAAGATGCAATATAGTCCGAATGACGCACGGTCGGCGCGATGCCGAGCGACGCGCAAATAAACGCCGCCGCCATCTCCGCGACCAACTCTTCCCTGGCATAAGCCTCCGATCCGAACCCGCCCTTCTGGTCGCGGTCCAACCGGCTGCCATGGCCGGTCCAGTGACCAAGCTCGTGAAGCGCGGTGCGATACCAGTTGATCGGTTCATGAAACGCCGCCTGCGGCGGCACCTGCACGAAATCATGGCCCGGGCTGTAGAAAGCCTCACCGCCGCCGATATTGACGCGCGCGCCGGTCGCGGCGATCAGCGCATCGGCCTCGACAATCGCAATCGCCGGATCGGGGCTGACCATTGGGGCGAAATAGTCTTCGGGTAATCCCTCGCACTGGTCGATGTTGAAGACGAAAAAGCGTTTCAGGAACGCTACCTGCCGCGCCTCGCGATCCTCGCCCCGCGCTGCCTCGGCTTCGGCCTTCGGCGTGAAGCGGTCGGCATAGCAGATGACCGTGCCTTTCTCGCCGCGCCGAACATTGCCGCCTACCGCCTCGGCCTGCCGATAGGTGAGCCAGCGCTGTGACGCATGGCCCCTCGCGACCGCCTCGGACCACAAGATCAAAACATTGATCCCGCTATATTTGCGGCCCGTACCTGCATTCTGCGGGATCGTGCATCCGCACGCCGCGCTGTCCCAAGGCTGCACCCAAGGCAGCCGACCTTCTTCGAGTTCCGCAATGATCCGGTTGGTGACCTCCGAATAGAGGCTCGCCCGTTCGATCCTGTCCCTGACCATATCCTTTCTCCTTCCAGCCACCGCACCCCGGCCCGGAAGGGGGCGGGGTGGGCGGCAGGAGGGAGCCGACAGACCCGCATCATCGGGCGGGCTGCATCCGCAGGACCGGAACGAAGAGGAGGACCCGCGGCACGCAGGTTGCGGCCCGGCCGGGCGGGGCTAGAGGCGAGTGACGCCCACCCTGCCCCCGACCTGCCGGGACAGACCAACGCCGCCGCGCAGCGGCGACCGCATGCGCGCCAGCGGCGCCTAACCGACACCGAATCGGAAAATGTCCGCGCCGGTCACGGCGCGTCATTTGCGAACGCGGCCGTCGCCGACGGCCTCATCAGACGGATGCGACTGACGACGAGACCTCATGAGACAGAAAATTTCAGCCTACGCCGCAACTGCCAGGAAGTCCCCATAGATACCGGCGGATACCCACAGCCCTACGCCAGCGCACTACGCCAGAAATGGCCGTTTTCTGCGGCGTTGACGTTAGCGCCCGTCATGCTTTCTTTATCTCGTGTCGACGCAAAATCGTTCAACAGATGGAGTAGAACATGGCATTCCAATCTCCCCTCCGCCTCATGCGGCTCAACAGAAGTCCTCGATCTGACGGGCCTCAGCCGCGCGACTCTCTACCGCAAGATCGCCGCCAGGACGTTCCCGACGCAGCACAAGCTCGCGACACGCTGCTGTGGTTGGCGCGCGGGCGAGGTCGGTGTGGCTGCGTAATCCGCACGCGTTCACCATCGCCGATCTCAAGCGCGAAGCCGCCTGAAAGGCCAGGCACGCAAAGCCCCGCGCCGCCAAGGCGGCGCGGGGTAGAACCAAGCTTCAGTTGTCGGGATTCCAGATGATCGCATAAGCGTCGTCGCTGTCCTGGCCGGCGGCGCGGCCGAGGTTGGCGTAGATGCGCCGCGGGCCGAACTCAGGTGCCGCCAGCGTCAGCGACACAAAGGGCTTGCCCGAGGTTTCGCCGATGCGGATCCAGCCGGCCCCGATCTCGACGCCTTCGGAATAGACCCGGTAGTCGGGCTGGACGTCGCCGTTCTTCGAGGGGTTGGGGCGGATCTCGATCGCGGCGCGGATCGAGAGGGTTTTCAGCTGGCCCACGAAGCCTTTTTCGATGGTGCCGTTCACAAAGCCGATAGCTGCCATTGGTCGTCTCCTTGAAACTGCCGCGGGACCATCCCTGCGACATGGGCGGACCAGAGACCGGCGCATGAGGCGCCGCGCGAACCCGTCAGGGTCGCAGCGCAGCGGAGGAGTGCGGCGGCGCGATTATTTGAAGCGCAGCGGCCGCGAGGAACCGGCGCAGCCGGCAGGGAAATAATCGCGCCGCCGCACTTTCGCGGGGCGCCGCGCCGGTTCAGGTCAGTCGCCCGTCGCCGAGGATGGTCCTGGGTTGATTTCGAGGCGACTTTGGCCACCGGCGCTGGACGGTGCTTTCAGGGATTCAGCGACAGCGGATGCAATCCGGTCCCGCACATCGGCGATCATCCGCCTCGGCCGCGACGGACTTTCCCTACCGAGATTTCCCAGAAGGCTGAGAGGCGCGTGTCGAATCTGTAACGCAGATGGCGGAAAAATGGAGGATTATTGCGTCGCTGCGCGTCGATTTGGCGGATTTGTACAATATCTTTAACCAGGCCATGCGAATGGGATGGGCAACAAGTTCTTCTGTCGGACGGTGATGGTAGCGACCCCGGTGACCGACCGGCGGCAGGGGCGATGATGTGCGAAAGCGTTCATCGTTGTAGGGCGGTGCGAAGCTGGTCTTCGCGCCGCCCTCTTCTTTTGTGCAGTTCGCGCGCCGGTGCCGCTTGCGGCGGCGGCGCGCCAAACATGAAAACGCCGCGCCGACCCGCAAGGTCGGCGCGTCATCATCCCGCGGGCGAAAAATGAGCGGGCGACCGTGGCCGCCCGCCCGTAGCGATCACGCTGCCAGCCGCTGCTCCGCACTATCGGCGGTTCCCCGATCCTCGGCAGGATTAGGAACGACCTCTGCGGCAAGCGCATAGCGCACCCGCGCCGCCGCCGTGACGCTGCCGACCCCGCCGCGCGCGGTGTAGGCGGTCGGCGGAAAGTTCATCCACCGCGGCACCCACGGCTCGACCTTAGCCCTGCCGTTGGTACCGGCAAGGCAATCAGCAATGATCGCTTTCAGCGCCTTGGTCTTCTCACCGGCGTTTGCCGCTGCAACCTCGGCCCCCGCGACCTCGCCGGTGATCGCGAGCAGCACTTCGCGGTCGCGCAGCTGGTCGAAGAATGCCGCGTCCGCCGACCAATGGCGCCGCATGTCGGTGCCGAGATGGAGGCCGATCATTTCGACCGCCTCGCTGCCCGCCGCCAACGTCTCGCCCATGACGATGGCGATGATCTCCATCACCACCGGATCGGGCAATTCGAGCAGCCGCGTGAACAGTGGTGCAAAAGGGGGGCGATGAAAACCCTCACGCGTGACCGTCGGTGCATCCTCGTCAAAGCCGAGCACCGCGAGAACGGCGCGGCGCTTTTCGTCGAACGCCGTCTCGGCAGAGCAGGTTTCCACACTCTCGGCGATATCTTCCTTCGGCGCCCGCTGCGCCTCGATATCAACCCGCCAAAGCGCCGAGCCCGCGATGACATGCGCGAGCATCGCCCGCAGGGCGACCCCGGCATGTCCTACCAGATCGGCGCGCACCGCCGCATGGCGGTGCAAGTCGATATAGGCATTCAGCGGACCCGACACTTCGGGACGGCTCGGCTTCTCGGGGGCCGCGCCATCATTGCCGTCGCCGCTCGAAAGCCGCTTCGCTTCTTTGGTGGTCAAAAAGCCTTCGTGGAAGCTCACCTCACCGCTATCGCGAACCTCGACATAGATGCGGCCACCCTTGCGCTTGCCCGCATGAACATGATCCCATGAGCGGAACCACTCGCCGCGCGGCATGATCTCAACACCGGACCAACCGGCGTTCAGATAGTCGGCCTTACGCGCTCCGATGGCATCCATCTGCGCCGACCAGAACGCATCGCTGTCGGCAAAGAAGCGGTCCTCGCCAAACAGGTCGGCGACGATGCCGCCCTTGAACATATCGATGTCGAACAGCGCATGCGTCACCGCAATGGCACTGCCACCGAACAGCCAAGCTTTGAGCTGATGGCCGGTCGGGCAATAGGCCGCTTCATCATCGAACAGCGCCAGCCATGCCTTCTGCTGGCTTTTCGACGCGAGGGTCAGATGGCGCACCGTGTTCACGTCGATCTGCCCGCCGCGATAGAGGGTGCGGATGCGGGGGAGCAGGTTGCCGAGTGCAAGGATGCGTTTCACCGCAGACGGCTCGAACCCGAACGTGTCGGCGACCTCGTCCACGCTGCGCCCCGATTTGACCAGCTCAACAAAGGCCTCCCATTGGCGGACCTCGTCGGGCTGCACCCGCGCAAGGTTTTCTAGCATCGACGCTTCGAGCGCATCCACATCATCGCCCTCGTCGAGGATCGCACAGGGGAGCGGCTTCACCGCCCCACCCTCGCGCGCCACGGCATTGACGGCGGTAAAGCGCCGACGGCCCGCGACGATCTCGAAATGGCCTTCGGCGCAGTTCGGACGAACGAGCAGCGGAACCAGCACCCGCGCGCGAACGCTGGGGAGAAGGTCGGACACATCGGCGTCTTTCCCCTTCCCGCGCATATTGGTTGCAGCAATCGACAGCTTGTCCATCGGGATAAAATCGAGCTTCATGACTTTCTTCCTTCCTTCAACCACACCCGGCCCCGGACGGCGGGGCGGGCGGCGAGGAAAGGCGACGGGACCGCGCCCAAGGACGGGGCGCACCCGCAGGGCCGCAACGCAGTGAAGGAGCCGGGGCGAAGACCCGGCTTGCGCACCGGCCGAGCGGTCCCATAGCCGTGCGCCGACTGCCCCGCTGTCCGTGGCCGGCCAACGACAACGCCGCCGTGCGATCAGCGCGGCGTCCACCTCGGACAACAAACGCGCCCTCGTCGCAGCCGCAGGCGCCGCAGCGTGCGCGGACCGGTGGCGGGTCGGGCGTGGCAAGGCCACGACCGGAGCAGCGCTACGCGCTGCTTACCCGCCGCAAGGGCCACGCGCCCGCGGCGCCAAGAAGCGAGACGAGAGCGCTGCGCGGCCAACCGTGCAAACGCGCGACCTCTGGCGGCGCCTGCCGCCGCCAGTGCGCGCTCATTTGAGGCCGCGCTCAATTTGCGGTGGTTCAGGCGGCGATCGCGCGCAAGCCCTTGACCTCAGCCTCGTCGAGATAGTCTGCCCACCACTGCATCATCGGCCGACGATGAGCGAGATAGCGCGCCGAATTATATGCCGCACGCACGCCGCGTGGCTGATGGGCAAGCTGGTTTTCGATCCAGTCCGGCTCGAACAAGCCGCTCTCGTTGAGCACGGTGCTGGCGAGACCACGAAACCCGTGCACGGTCGCTTTCCCACGAAGGCCCAAGCGATACATAATGTCGAGCATCCTATTGTCACTGATGACCCGCGACTTCGAATGTGCAACTGGAAAAAGGTAGCGGCCCAGCCAGTAGTTCCCAGCCTTGCGGTACACGTTGATCTCGCGAATTTCTTCGAGCAGAACGAGAGCCTGTCGCGGTAGCGGAACCAAGTGCTCGGAGCGCATCTTCATCCGGTCCGCCGAAATCCGCCAGAGCGGCTCGGTACCGTCAAGGTTCTCGAACTCATCCCATTCGGCAAATCGCGTTTCTTGCGTGCGCACCATGGTCAGAATGGTCCAGCGCAGGGCGAGATGGCTCATTCGTTCGGCGCCGTCCGCGTTCAACTTCATGAAGAATGCGGGTAAGTCCTTCGCCGCAACTTTCGGGTGGTGCTTCACCGGCCGGGCTTTCGTCATTGCAGGGGTAAGGTCGCGGCAGGGATCGCTCTCGCATCGCCCGTCGGGGATCGCGTAGCGGAAGATTTCACTGCAGTGGTTTTTCACCCGGTGCGCCATTTCGATCGCGCCGCGCGCTTCGATCTTGCGCACTGCCTCAAGCATCAAGCGCGGCGTAATCGTGCTGATGTCTAGATGACCGACGACGGGAAAGATGTCGGCCTCAAGGCGGCCCGACACAAGCGCCGCATAGCGGGGGGTCCAAGCGAGCGTGCGCGTTTCGAGCCATTCGCGCGCGACATGCTCGAATGTATTGTTGGACTCGACCGTTGTGTCAGTCGCCTTGGTTTTCGCCTTCTTGCGTTCTTGGGACGGGTCCATCCCCAGCGCCAGCTGGTGTTTCATCATGTCGCGCCAAGAGCGCGCGGCCAATAGCGTTGTCTGGGGAAAGGGCCCGCCGGAAAGCAGCTTCTGCTTTCCCTCAAACCTGTAGGCGAAGCGCCAAGATTTCCCGCCATTCGGCTGAACCAGAATGAAGAGGCCGCCGCCGTCGGATTTCTTGTACGGCTTGCTCGCAGGCTTGAGCGCCTTGATCGCGATGTTGGTAAGCATGTTGGTACCCTTTCCCCACGCGCACGGGTTCGGATCCCGAACGCTGAAATTTGTTGGTAGGAGCAAAATCGCTACCAACATTTTGGGTAAAAATGGGCTGAGCTGCAAGGGCAGCGCCTGAGCCGTAGCGCGATGCCGTCTCAAGATAACTCATTGTTTTCATTGAATTGATTGAAACACTTTGAGCGTCTCTGGTACGCTCTGAAAGCACCGGCTGGCTGGGGCGGCAGGATTCGAACCTGCGAATGGCGGCATCAAAAGCCGCTGCCTTACCACTTGGCGACGCCCCAACGGGCCGGTGCGAGCGCGCTCTATAGCGGCTTGATATATGTTGGCAAGGCGACCGCTTAGAGCCGCGTCACCCAGCCGTGCGGATCTGCGGCGCGGCCGCGCTGGATATCGACCAGCTTGTCCTTGAGCTTGGTCGTCAACTGCCCCGGGCCGCCCGCACCGATCGTGAAGCTCACCTCGCCGCGGGTCACCTTGCCCACCGGAGTCACGACCGCCGCGGTGCCGCAGGCGAAGCTTTCGGTCAGCTTGCCGCTCTCCGCATCGGCATGCCACTGGTCGATCGCATAAGGTTCCTCGCGCACCGTCAGGCCAGCGTCGCGCGCGAGCGTGATGATCGTATCGCGCGTGATGCCCGGAAGGATCGTGCCGGTTAGCGGCGGGGTGAGGATGCTGCCGTCGTCGAAGACGAAGAACATGTTCATGCCGCCCAATTCCTCGATCCAGCGATGTTCGGCCGCGTCGAGGAAGACGACCTGATCGTGCCCCTTGGCGATCGCCTCGCGCTGCGCGACGAGGCTGGAAGCATAATTGCCGCCGCATTTGGCGGCGCCGGTGCCGCCCGGCGCGGCGCGGGTGTAATCCTCCGACACCCACAGCGAGATCGCGGGCGCGCCCGATTTGAAATAATTGCCGACCGGCGAGGTGATGACGAGGAACTGATATTCGGCCGCGGGCTTCACGCCGAGGAACACCTCACTCGCGAACATGAAGGGGCGCAGATACAATGCGCCGCCCTCGACCGGCGGGAACCAGTGCGCGTCGGCGGCAACGGCTTCCTTGACCGCGGCGATGAACAGTTCTTCGGCCATTTCGGCCATCGCCATGCGGCGTGCGCTCGCGTTGAAGCGCGCCGCATTCGCCTCGACCCGGAACAGCGCCATCGACCCGTCGTCGAGGCGGTACGCCTTCAGCCCCTCGAAAATTTCCTGCGCATAATGGAGCACCGCGGTCGCGGGATCGAGCGTCAGCGGCCCGCGCGGCATCACTTGTGCGTCGTGCCAGCCCTTGCCTTCCGTATAATGGATCGACACCATATGATCGGTAAAGACGCGCCCAAAGGCGGGATCGGCAATCGCCACCGCGCGAACGTCGTCCGCCACGCGATTGGGGTGCGGCAGATGAGTGAAAGCGGGAGCGGACATGCGAAAACACCTATGGGTCGGGGGTCGATGGAGCGCGCCTCTTGCCAAAGTCGGGCGCGGCGCGCAACGGTAGTGACCATGGCTGAGGAAAATTTTCTTTCACAAACACCCGCTGCATCTGCCCTTTTCTTGCGCGAAGACGAAGTTCGGCGGGGGATTGAATTTCTGTTTTTCGCGCATGCTTCGCTCTGGCGGTCGATCGACGCAAAGCTGGCCGAACAGGAATTGGGCCGTGCGCATTACCGCGCCCTCTATTTTATCGCACGGCAACCAGGACTGACGATTTCAGACCTGCTTGCGTTGCTGGGCATCACCAAACAGTCGCTCGGCCGGGTGGTGAAGGAGCTGGAAACGCGCGAGATGCTGACGACGCGCCCCGGCAACCGCGACCGGCGACAAAAGGAATTACGCCTGACCGAAACCGGACGCGCGACGGAGGCTGCTATATTTATCCTGCTGCGCGATACGATGAGCCGCGCCTATACCCATGCCGGACAACAGGCGGTAACCGGCTTCTGGCACGTCAGCGAGGCATTGGTCCCGGCACGCGACCGCAAACGCATCGCCACGCTGGGGCGCGATCGGACTTAGCCCTCGCCGCGCGCCAGTTCGGCCAGCTCGCGCCCGCGGTCGCGCGCCGCGCGCAGCACATTGGTGAGCAGCGCGGCGATCTGTCCATCGCTGTCGAGCACATCGAGCCCAGCCTGCGTCGTGCCGCCCTTGCTCGCGACCTGCGCAATCAGCACGCTGGGCTTGTCGCCGCTTTCGGCGAGCAGCGCGGTCGCGCCGCCAAAGGTTGCCGTAGCCAGCGCAAGCGAATCTTCTGCCGACAGACCCAGCCGTTCGCCCGCGGCAGCGTAGGATTCGATCAGTCGAAAGACAAAGGCCGGGCCGCTGCCGGTAAACGCGGTGACCAGATCCATCGTCGAATCGTCGGGCAATGTCACCGTCTGCCCCAGCGGATGGAGCAGCGCGGCGATCGTCGCCTCATCGGCGTCACCCAGCGTCGCAACGGCGGTCACCCCGGCTCCAATGCGTGCAGCGAGGTTGGGCAAGATGCGAACCTGCGCATCTGCATCCGGAAAACGCGCCGCAAGATCGGCAAGCGATACGCCCGCCAGGATCGACATCAAATGGACGCTACGGGTTGCCAGCGGCGCCAGCATGTCAGCCACATCGCCCAGTTGCTGCGGCTTCATGCCAAGCATGATCCAATCGGCAGTGCCGCCCGCGGCCTGCCATTCTGCCAGCGATGCGTATTGGGCGACGCCATCGCGCGGCGTCGCAAAAGGATCGACGATCGCAATCTGCTCGCGGTTGAGCCCCGCCGCCAGCCAACGATCGAGCATCGCGCCCGCCATGTTGCCGCAGCCGACCAGCAGCAACCGGCCGGAGAAATTCCGCAAAACCTTCGTCATCTTCGTTTCTTTTCTTGTCCCTAACGGCAACTGCTGTCGGCACCCGACAACAGGTCGAGGCAACGTCCGTCGATCTTGCCCGTATCGACCGGAACCCCGATCAGCGATGCCAGCGTTGGCATGATATCAACCGTCATCACCGCATTGGGCTGTTCGAACCCAGCCAGCCCCTTACGCCAGAACAGCATCGGCACGCGCCGGTCATAGTCCCACACCGACCCGTGCGTCGCAACATAGCCGAGTCCCGATTCGGGAATGGGTGTAACGCGCGGCTTGAGCACCACGATAAAATCACCCGAGCGACCTTGGTGGAATGATGCGCGCAGCTTGTCATGCAGGCCCCACGTATCAGGTGCATGTTTCGAGATCGGTCGGTTCGCCAGCTCATCGGCGGTCACTACCGCCTCGATCTGCGGATGTTCGCGCAACCGCGCCAAAATCTCGGCCTGCGCGGCCTTGCGCTGCGCCGCGGTGAGCGCCTTCGACAGATACATGTCGCCGAAAGGGCCGTCGCCGTAAAGCAGCGGCTGCGGCAGCCCGAGCTTTTCTGCGACCGCCTTGCCCAGCGCGTCGGGGTCCAGCGCGCGATCGACGCGCTGCGCTGCAGTCCAGCCATTTTGGCGATTGCGTTCGGGCATGTCGTGCCCGCCATGGTCGGCGGTCAGCGCGACGGCATAGTCGATGCCGGTCGCATCGAGCCGCGCGAAGAAATCGCCCAGCTCGCGGTCGAGCCCCATCATCTGGAGGCACATTTCCGCGCCCTCGGTACCGACGCCATGGCCGACATAATCGGTCGCCGACAGGCCGACGATCAGCAGGTCGGTGCCGCTGCCTTCGCCCATCTTGCGCACCTGGCGCAGCGCCGCGGCGGTTGCGAGGACTGCGCCGTCGGCTTCGGGTGAAGCCATAAAGCGCCGGAAGTCGCCCGCATCGCGCGCCATACGTCCTGTGCCGACGGTAGCGCCCTTGTCGCCCACCGGAATGGCGATGTCGTGCGCCGCGCAATCGGCGGGGAGCGCCAGCCCCGGGCGTGGCTGTGCGATCGCCGCCGCGATCGCCGTACCGGCCTGCGTCGCGGTTGGCGACAGGGTGGTGCCGCGGTAGCTGGTGAGGCCGGTGGGCGCGAGCCACATCAATTCGTCGGCCTGACGCCCACCCATCATGATCGCCGCGCGATCCTTGCCCGCGACCGACACGACCTGCGCCTCGGGATCGCGCGCCTTCATCAGATCGCCGAGAGTCGGGACGAGCAGGTGGTTCACCGACGGCGCATATTTGCCGCCGCCTGATGCGGTGCCGGGGACGCTTTCGTCTTCGGCGCAATAGATGCGCTTGTCATCGCGGGCGACCGACAGGTCGAAATAATTATTAGCGACAATCCCCGCCCGCCCCGGATGGCTACCAGTCAGGATCGTGGCGTGGCCGGGGCAAGTTTCGGTCGCGCCATGCGCCTGATAGCCCGACGGAAAGACAACGCCCGACGCCAGCCGCGCGAGGCCGCCGGTAAACTTTCCGCGATATTCGGCGAACAGATCGGCAGAAAATTGGTCGACCGCTATCATCACGACCAGCTTGGGCGGCGGCGTCGCGGCGGTCACTTTTGCCACCGGGGCCGAATTTTGCGCAAGACCGGGGCTGCCGCTGCCGATGCAGACGGTGGCGGCCAAAGCGATTTTGAGATGGTTCAGCGTCACGAACGGTGTCTCCGTCATACAGGGTGTCAGCGCGGGCTGTCCTCTCGACGAAACCCGCCTATATGGCAAGCCTCGAGAGACAGGTGATAGCGGGACCGGCATGAATCGCGGCAACGACGTTTTTGTGACAGCGCTTTGGCGCTCAGTGCTCGCGCTGCTGGCGTTCGCCCTGCTCGCGCTCAGCCCCGCCAAAGCGCAAAAGACGCATATCCAGCCGAAACTGATCGCCGAATCCAGGGCTCCAGCCCCCGGCGGCGCAACGACGTTGGCGTTGACCATGACCCCCGAAAAGGGCTGGCACGGCTATTGGATCAATGGCGGTGATGCCGGCTTCGGGCTGTCGGTCGAGTGGAATTTGCCCGAAGGGGTCACCGTCGCGCCACTCCGCTATCCGGTCCCCGAACCGCTGATCCTGTTCGGCATGATGAACCATGTTTACGAGCATCCCTACGCGCTGCTCGCCGACATCGAAGTTGACGAAAGTGTCGCGCAGGGAAGTGACCTGACACTTTCGGGCGTCGCCAACTGGCTCGCCTGCACCGACAAGGTGTGCGTCCCGGAAAAGGCGGTGATTTCGGTGGCGTTGAAGGCGGGCGACGGCGCCGTACCTACCGCGTCGCGAACCCGCTTTGACAGTTGGCGCGCGGTGCTGCCGCAGCCGCTCGATCGCACAGGAACGTGGGAGCGGCGCGGCGACATGGTGCGCTTTGCCATCCCCCTGCCCGCCGGGTCGGCACTCGAGGCACCCTATATTTTCGTCGAGACGCAGAATCTGATCGATTATGTCGCGCCCCAGAAATTCAGCCGCAATGGCGATTTCATTATCGTCGAGACGCGCGCCAAGGGTGAAGCCGCGGGACCGGTCGCGGCGCTGCTCAGACTCGGCGACGGACGCGGGATTTCGGTTCGGTTCGCGCCCGGCGCGGTGCCCGCCGCGGGCGAGGCGATCACTGGACCGGCGCACGCCGTTGATATGCGCCTATTCTGGACTGCGCTCGGCGGCGCGATCCTCGGCGGATTGATCCTCAACCTGATGCCCTGCGTCTTCCCGATTTTAAGCCTCAAGGCACTCAGCCTTGCGCGCTCGGGCGGCGACGTGCGAAGCGCCAAAATCGAGGCGCTCGCCTACGCCGCGGGCGCTGTCGTCACCGCGCTATTGCTCGGCGGCGCGCTGCTCGCACTGCGCGGCGCGGGCGAACAGATCGGCTGGGCGTTCCAGTTGCAACATCCGGTCAGCGTTCTGGCGCTGCTGATCCTTGCGCTCGCGATTACGCTGAACCTGCTCGGTACCTATGAACTGCCGTCGTTCGGCGGTGGGCAGGCGCTGGTCGACAAGGGCGGTGCAGCAGGCGGTTTCTGGACCGGCGCGCTCGCCGCTTTTGTTGCGACGCCGTGCAGTGGTCCATTGCTCGGCGCCGCGCTGGGCGCCACGCTGGTGCTGCCCGCGTGGGCAGCGCTTCCCATATTCGGCGGCCTCGGCCTCGGCCTTGCCCTCCCTTTTATCGCGGTCGGTTTTATCCCCGCGCTGCGCAACCGGCTGCCCAAGCCGGGGCCATGGATGGACCGCTTCCGCAAATGGATGGCGCTGCCGATGGGGCTCACCGCCTTGGCGCTCGGCTGGTTGCTGTGGCGCCAATTGGGTAGCGGATCGCAGCTGATCTGGCCGATCGTTGCGGTCGGCATGGCGCTGGTCCTGCTCGCCCATTATGGCGCGATGCAGCGTGGTGACCGGCGGCTGTGGCTGCTGATCGCTGCGGGACTTCTCTTCATTGTCAGCCTTGGCGGCACGGTGACGGAAGTTGCCGACGCCGAACGCACGACTACAGCGAGCGGATCAAGCTTCTCTCCCGAAGCGCTCGCCAAGGCCCGCGCCACCGACAAGCCCGTCTTCGTCTATTTCACCGCCGACTGGTGCCTGTCGTGCAAGGCGAACGAGGCGGGCGCGATCGATCGCGAGGCGGTGCAGGCGGCGTTTGACAAGGCGGGCGTCGTGACGCTGGTCGGCGACTGGACCAACGGCGATCCGGTGATCACGCGCACCCTCGCCGAGCATGGCCGCAACAGCGTGCCGCTCTATCTGTGGTACGCGCCGGGCGCGGCGAAGCCCGAGATCCTGCCGCAGATATTGACGCCAAGCACGCTGACGGATCTGGCCAAGCAATGATTTTTCGCCTCGTCATTGCGAACGCAGCGATGCAATCCAGAGCTGTTTATGCCACTCTGGATTGCCGCGTCGCTTCGCTCCTCGCAATGACGGGATTAGGTTGATGGCCAAGCAGCGCGCCGACCAGTTGCTCGTCGACCGCGGCCTCGCCGAAAGCCGGACCCGCGCGCAGGCGCTGATCCTTGCCGGGCTCGCGTACATCGGTGACCGCAAGATCGACAAGGCCGGCCAACAGGTCGCCGACGACGCCGAGATCAGCGTCAAGGGCCGCGACCATCCGTGGGTGTCGCGCGGTGGGATCAAGCTCGACCACGCCCTCACCCACCTCGGCTGGGATGTGACGGGCGCGGTCGCGATCGATGTCGGCTCGTCGACCGGCGGTTTTACCGATGTGCTGCTCAGCCGCGGCGCGGCGCGGGTTTATGCGGTGGACTCCGGCACCAACCAGCTTGCTTGGAAACTGCGACAGGACGATCGCGTGATCGTCCACGAACAGACGAGCGCGCGCATCCTGACCGCCGTCCACATCGCAGAACCCATCGACGTGATTGTCTGCGACGCGAGCTTCATCGCGCTTTCAAAGGTGCTGCCGGTGCCGATGAGCTTTGCCAAGGATGAGGCGCGGCTGGTCGCGCTGATCAAACCGCAGTTCGAGGCCGAGCGGTACGAAGTCGGGAAAAAGGGCGTGATCCGCGATGCGGCAGTCCATGCGCGGGTGTGCGAAGAAGTGCGTGGCTGGATGGAACGCAGCGGTTGGCGCGTCGTTGACACGGTGGAAAGCCCGATCACCGGGCCGGAGGGCAATATCGAATTTCTGATCGCCGCAGTCAAAGCTGCCGCTTGACGTCAGCTTCGCCCGCCGCGACATCCTTGATCAGCCGATTCCCGCGCAAAGGACCATGTGCATGACCGAGATCGCTACACCGGGCCAACTTCGTATGTCGTATCTGCGCTGGGCGCTGGTCACCGTGCCGGCGATCGTCCTGATCGGCAGCCTGATGGGCGTGTTGTCGAACAGCGGTTACGGCAACCGCTGGTTCGCCGCGCTCGACCTGCCTGCGATTACGCCGCCCGGATGGGTGTTCGGGGTGGTCTGGCCGATCCTCTACATCATGCTCGGGCTGGCGCTGGCGATGATCCTGCATGCACGCGGCGCGAAGGGGCGCGGCTTTGCGCTGCTGCTGTTCTTTGTCCAGCTGATTGCCAATTTCGCCTGGTCGCCGCTGTTCTTTGGCCAGTATCAGGTAACAAGCGCACTCTATCTGATCATATTCATCCTGATGGTGACGATCGCCACCACTTTTGCCTTTGCCCCGATCCGCAAGGCGGCGGCGTGGCTGCTCGTCCCTTACATGATCTGGCTGAGCTTTGCCGCAATCCTGAATTTCCAGATCGACCAGCGCAATCCCGACGCCGAAACCCTTGTCCCCGCCGCCGCCAGCACCCAGATAGGGTGACGGCAAGGGACTGAACGCTCGACAAAGGAACTTTAATATGCAGAGCGAGAACCGCTTTTTCGACGATCTGGCCAAGATGGTGAACGGCGTCGCCGGTACCGTCGCCGGCGCTGGCCGCGAAGCCGAAGCCGCGATGCGCGAACGCGCCAAGGAATGGGTCGGCCGGATGGATTTCGTCAGCCGCGAAGAATTCGAAGCAGTGAAGCAAATGGCCGCCACCGCGCGCGCCGAAACCGAGGCGTTGAAGGCGCGGCTCGACAAGCTGGAAGGCACGGCAAAGCCTGCGGCGACGGCAAACGCGGCTGCGGCAAAGCCAGCGGCACCGCCAAGGGCTGCGGCCAAGCCTGCCGCGAAGCCGAAAGCGGCACCCAAGACATAGTCGTCATCGCGGCGCAGGCCGGGATCTCGGCTTTGCATCCCACGCACCATTGAGATCTCGGCCTCTGCCGGGATGACGTTTTTCTGTGCGTGACTCGCGTCGCAGGACAACACCCGCTAAAGCGCCTCCATGAGCGAAGATATCTACGACGACGAAGACGGCCAGGACGCCGCCCCGATGGACATGCTGTCGTCCTATTTCGCTGCGCACGACTGGCCGCACGAAATGGTCGGCGAGGACGAGATCGTCGCGACCGCGCAGGGTAGCTGGACGACCTATGAGTTGCGCGCGGTGTGGCGTGCCGATGACGGCGTCATCCAGCTGCTCGCCTTTCCCGACATCCGCGTGGTCGAGGACAAGCGCGCCGTGGCGCACGAGGCGCTGGCGCTGATCAATGAACAATTGTGGCTTGGCCATTTCGAACTGTGGTCGAACAGCGGCACGATCCTGTTCCGGCATGGCCTGCTGGTCGGCGGAGATGCTTCCTTATCGCTCGACATGACCGAAACGCTGATCGAAAGCGCAATCGACGAGTGCGAGCGTTTTTACCCGGTGTTCCAGTTCGTGCTGTGGGGCGGCAAATCGCCCGCCGAGGCGCTGGCGGCATCGCTGATCGAAACGCGCGGGGAGGCCTGAGCCTTTACCGCCTCAGCCGTTCGCCCTGAGCGCGTCGAAGGGCTGTCCTGTTCTTTGAACGTCGAGAACACGACCGGTCCTTCGACACGCTCAGGACGAACGAAGTCGAAGTTGGTTTAGCGTTTCTCGTACCGCGTCAGCCCGACGCCCAGTTCATTCGCCCCGATCGCAAGCGCCTCACCGCTCCAGTCGGCGACAAACACCGACTTGCGGCCGATCCCGGCGGGCAGACTGGCGCGATTGCCGACAATCGAAAGCCCGCGTGACGGGTTCTTGCGCTCTTCCGCCGCCACCGCGACCAGCGCCGAATAATTTTCCTTGTCGCGCCCCTGTACGAACAGGTTGTTCGTGATCTGGCCGACCGATCCCGACGGCAGGTCGATCATATAATTGGTCGCGCGCCCCTGGGTGTCGTCGAAGCTGTTGTCGTTGATGTCGACCGCGATCGCGCGCGTTTTAAGGTAGTGGCCGCCGCTGCCTTTTTCGAACCGCGTCCGCGTGACAACGACCTTGCCGTAAATCCCGGTATAGACGCTGTGCGCGCAGCTGAGCCCGCGGTCGCAGCGACCGAGGCCGGAGAAGGTCGAGCGATCGATGGTCAGCGTGGCTTTGGGGTCGTCGGCGGTCAATATCCCCTCCTCGCTGCTCCGGAACAGGCTGTTCAGAACTTCCAGATCGCTGGTTTCCAAGCGGATGCCCGCACCGTTACCGTCGGGAACGCGCATATTCTGGAACACCAGCCCATCGACCCGCGCCCCCGCGCCGCGCAGCACCAGTGCCGCCTTGCCCTCGCACGCCACCCCATCGAATATCGCCCGGCCGGGTTCGGCAGCAACAAAGGCGATGCGGCCCGCGGTCTGCACCGCACAGTCGCGGTGATAGCCGGGGGCGATGCGGACCGTCCCCTCGCCGTCACCGATCGCATTGACCGCGTCCTGCAGCCGTCCGAAGCTGCGGCCCTCGACGCTAAAGGGTGCGCCGCCGCCGGTCTGCGCAGGCAGCGGCGTCGGGGCGGACAGCAGCGGAACGGCGAGCAGCGGCAACAGGGGCCGGCGGAGAAGGGACTTTACCATGACGACCCTATAGCGCGTTTCGAGCCGTCAGTCGTTTGCGAAGGCGGTTAATCGCGCACGCGTCCCGTTGTCGCACAGACGCGCCGTGTGAGGTTAATCGAGATTTGGCCGCAACCAGCGCGTCGCGGTGTCGATATCGACCGCGCGCCGGGTCGCATAATCGGCCAGCTGATCCGGCCCGACCCGCGCAACCCCAAAATAGCTCGCATCGGGATGTCCGAAATAGAAACCCGATACCGCTGCGGTCGGCAGCATCGCGAAACTTTCGGTCAGGACCGCGCCGGAAGTTTTGCCCGCATCGAGCAAATCGAACAGGATCGGCTTCAGGCTGTGGTCGGGGCATGCCGGATAGCCGGGCGCCGGGCGAATGCCGCGATATTCTTCCTTAACGATCGCCTCCGGAGTCAGTTGCTCAGCCGGGGCATAGCCCCACAGATCGGTGCGGACATGCGCGTGCAGCCGTTCGGCAAAAGCCTCGGCGAACCGGTCGGCGAGCGCTTTCAGCAGGATGTCGTTATAATCGTCATGCTCCGCCTTGAAGCGCGCCAAATGCGGCTCGATGCCGTGGATCGCGACCGAAAAGCCGCCGATCCAGTCGCCGTCATGGCTGACGAAATCGGCGAGGCACATGTTCGGGCGCCCCTCGCGCTTCGCGATCTGCTGGCGCAAGAAGGGAATGCGGACATGCTCTTCGGTCTGTTCGAGATGGATGATCACATCGTCACCCTCGCGGCGGCACGGCCACAGCGCGGCGACCCCCCGTGCCGTCAGCCAGTCTTCGCCGATGATCTGGTCGAGCATCGCGCGCGCGTCGGCGTACAGGCTCGACGCGCTTTCGCCGACGACCGGATCGGTCAGGATCGCGGGATAATTGCCCGCCAGCTCCCACGCGCGAAAAAAGGGTGTCCAGTCGATCCAATCGACTAGCTCGGCCAGATCCCAGCTGTCGAAGACATGCACACCGGGGTTCTCGGGCGGAAACGGCCGGATGTGTTCGTCAATCGCAAAGCCGTTGGCGCGCGCATCCTCGATCGGGATCAGCGCGCTCTGCCCCTTGTTCGCGCGCACGTCGCGGACATGCTCATAATCGTCCTTATAGCCCTTCACATAGGCATCACGCCCGGTGTCGCTGACCAAGGCGGTGGCGACGCCGACCGCGCGGCTGGCGTCGAGGACGTGGAGCACCGGGCCTTTGTAGGCGACGTCAATGCGCAATGCTGTATGGACTTTCGACGTCGTCGCGCCGCCGATCAGCAGCGGCATCGTCATCCCGGCGCGCTGCATCTCCTCGGCGACCGTCACCATCTCATCGAGCGAGGGGGTGATCAGGCCTGACAGGCCGATCATGTCGGCGTCATTCTCGTTCGCGGCTTCAAGGATCTTGCTCCACGGCACCATCACGCCGAGGTCGACGATCTCGAAGCCGTTGCACTGCAGCACGACCCCGACGATATTCTTGCCGATATCATGGACGTCGCCCTTCACGGTGGCCATGATGACCTTGCCTTTGCCCTTCGCGCCCGGCTCCTTCGCCGCTTCGATGAAGGGCAGCAGATGCGCGACGGCTTTCTTCATCACGCGTGCCGATTTGACGACCTGCGGCAAAAACATCTTGCCCGACCCGAACAGGTCGCCGACGACGTTCATGCCGTCCATCAACGGCCCCTCGATCACCTCGATCGGGCGCGGCAGCAGCAGGCGCATTTCCTCGGTATCGGCGACGACATGGGCATCGATGCCCTTGACCAGTGCATGTTCCAGCCGCTTGGCGACCGGCCAGCCGCGCCATTCCTCGGCGGCCTTCTCCTGCGCTGGGTTGCTGCCCTTATAGCGTTCCGCGAGCGCGATCAGCCGCTCGGTCGGGCTTTCCGCCTCGCCGTCTTTCTTGCGGTTAAGCACGACATCTTCGCTCGCCTCGCGCAGTTCGGGGTCGATCGTGTCATAGACGTCGAGCTGGCCCGCATTGACGATCGCCATGTCGAGCCCGGCGGGGATAGCATGATAGAGGAAGACGCTGTGCATCGCGCGGCGCACCGTCTCGTTGCCGCGAAAGCCGAACGACAGGTTCGAGAGGCCACCCGAGAAATGGACGTGCGGACAGCGGACGCGGATTACCTTCACCGCTTCGATGAAATCGACCGCATAATTGTCATGCTCTTCGAGTCCCGTCGCGACCGCGAATACGTTAGGGTCGAAGATGATGTCCTCGGGCGGAAAGCCTATGCCCATCAGCAGGTCGTATGCGCGCGCGCAAATCTCGATCTTGCGTTCCATCGTGTCGGCCTGCCCGACCTCGTCAAACGCCATCACGACGACCGCGGCACCATAAGCCATGCATTTGCGCGCATGGTCGAGGAAGGCCCCCTCGCCCTCTTTCATGCTGATCGAATTCACGATCGGTTTGCCGGGCACGCATTTCAGCCCCGCCTCGATCACACTCCATTTCGAGCTGTCGATCATCACCGGCACCCGCGCGATATCGGGCTCGGCGGCGATGAGCTTGAGGAAAGTCGTCATCGCATATTCGGCGTCGAGCAGCCCTTCGTCCATGTTAACGTCGATGATCTGCGCGCCATTCTCGACCTGCTGGCGCGCCACTTCGACCGCCGCGGCATAATCGTCGGCGAGGATCAGCTTCTTGAACGCCGCGGACCCCGTAACGTTGGTGCGTTCGCCAATGTTGACGAAATTGGTGGCGGAGGAGGCGGTATTCTCAGTCATCTGATACTTTCAAGCCCCTCCCCTTCAGGGGAGGGGTTGGGGGTGGGAGCTATCAGCGTAGCGCAAGGCCGATGGCCCTCACCCCGCTGCGACGAGCGAACGCGTTCGCAAGCCTCGCTGCCCCTCCCCTGAGAGGAGGGGATAAAATCACGCCGCCATCGTGAACGGCTCCAGCCCGGCGAGCCGCGTCCGCACCGGCACTTGCGGGATATGGCGCGGCGCGAGGCCCGCGACGGCCTTCGCCATCGCCGCAATATGCGCGGGGGTCGATCCGCAACAGCCGCCGAGGATATTGACCTGCCCATGCTCGGCCCATTCGCGCACCAACGCCGCTGTCGTGTCGGGCAGCTCGTCATATTCGCCCAGCTCGTTCGGCAGGCCGGCGTTGGGATAGACCATCACCAGCGCGTCGGCGATGTCGGACAGCACGCGCACATGCGGGCGCAGCTGCGCCGCGCCGAACGAGCAGTTGAGCCCGATGGTCAGCGGCTTGGCGTGTCGCACTGCGTACCAGAAGGCCTCTACCGTATGCCCCGACAGGTTGCGACCCGACAGATCGGTGAGCGTCATCGAGATCATCAGCGGCAGCTCGCGCTCGATCTTCGCCTCGGCCTCGAGCGTCGCGGCGATCCCTGCCTTGGCGTTCAGCGTGTCGAAAATCGTCTCGATCAGGATGAAATCCGCGCCGCCCTCGGCGAGCGCGACGACCTGATCGAGATAGACCGCTTTCAACTCATCGAAATCGATCTCGCGGTAACCGGGGTTATTGACATCGGGCGACAGCGACAGCGTCTTGTTGGTCGGCCCGACCGCACCCGCGATAAAGCGTCGGCGGCCGTCCATCGCTTCATATTTGTCGGCAGCTGCGCGCCCCAGCCGCGCGCTTTCATGGTTGATATCGGCGACCAGATGCTCGGCTCCGTAATCGCCCTGGCTGATCCGGTTGGCGCTGAAGGTATTGGTCGACACGATGTCCGACCCCGCAGCCAGATAGGCCTCGCCGATCGCAGTCACCACGTCGGGACGCGTCAGCGCGAGGATGTCGTTGTTGCCCTTCTGGTCATGGCTCAGCCCGAGCGAACCGGCATAGTCGGCCTCGACCAGCTTGCGGTCCTGGATCTGCGTTCCCCAGCCGCCGTCAGTGAGCAGGATGCGGTCCTTTGCTGCTGCCACTAATGCTTCGCGCGCGCTTTTCATGCGATCTGATCCTTTGCGTTCACAACCGGCCGCAGCCCCAGCAGATGACAAATCGCATAGCTGAGCTCGGCGCGGTTGAGCGTGTAGAAATGGAAATCGCGTACCCCGCCCGCATACAGGCGGCGGCACATTTCGGCGGCCACGGTCGCCGCGACCAGCTGGCGCGCCGCGGGATGATCGTCGAGGCCGTCGAACAGCGACATCATCCAAGCCGGGATCGCGGTGCCGCACAAGTCGGCGATGCGGCGCGTCTGTGACACGTTCGAGACCGGCAGAATGCCGGGAATGATCGGCGCGTCGATCCCCGCTGCGGCTGCCGCATCGCGGAAACGCAGGAAGCTGTCGGGCGAGAAAAAGAACTGCGTGATCGCGCGTGTCGCTCCGGCATCGAGCTTGCGCTTCAGATTGTCGAGATCGGCCTGCGGACAATCGGCATCGGGGTGCGTTTCGGGATAGGCGGCGACCGAGATTTCAAACGGCGCCACCGCCTTCAGGCCCGCGACGAGCTCGACTGCATTGGCATAGCCGTCGGGATGCGCACTATACGGCGCTCCACCGGGGACGTCGCCGCGCAGCGCAACAATGTGCCGCACCCCGGCTTCCCAATAGGCCTCTGCTACTTCATCAATCTCGGCGCGCGATGCCTCGACGCACGTCAGGTGCGCCGCAGGCGGCACAGCACTTTCGGCGGCGATACGAGCGACGGTCGCATGGGTGCGTTCGCGCGTCGAACCCCCTGCGCCATAGGTCACCGAGACAAAACGCGGCGCCAACGGTTCGAGCGTCCGAAACGTGTCCCACAGCTGCGCCTCCATCTTTTCGGTCTTGGGCGGGAAAAATTCAAAGCTGACGCCGATGTCACCGTCCAGATTGGCGAACAGCGGCGACGCCGCGGCGCGGCGCGCTTCCGCGAGCGAGTTCAAGGTTGACGTCATGCCGCAAGCCTTTTGGGTTGGCCATCGCCATCCTGGGCGAGAGGCGGTTGATCTTCGTCGCTGCGACGGCGGCCGAGCCAAAGCTTGACGACCAGTTCGCCGCCTTCGAGCGTTTGGGTGTTTTCCAGCAGCAGTCCCGCCGATGCGAACCAGCCGCGGATCTGCGCGTCCGAAAAGCCGAGCCGCGCATGCGCCGCCAGGTTGCGAAGCGCCTCATCGTCATGCGGCGCGAAATCAACGACGAGCAAATGACCGCCGCCGCGCAGCACCCGGCTCGCCTCGGCAATCACCCGGTCGGGTTCGTGCGCAAAGTGCAGCGCCTGGTGGATGACGATACTGTCGACGCTGGCGGCGCCTACCGGCAAATTCAGGAAATCGCCCTGCACCAGATCGACCGGGATCGCTTGACCCGCGAGCTTGGTGCGCGCGATGCGCAGCATTTCGGGGCTGCGGTCGAGCGCAGTTATCCGGCGCGCCGTCGGCGCAAAAATCTCCGCCATCCGACCGGTGCCAGTGCCGATGTCGAGCAAATGCCCGAGCCGCCGGTTGTGCATCATCGCCAGCATCGCCGCCTCAACCTCGCTTTCGGCAACATGACGCGAACGGATCGCGTCCCATTCGGCGGCATGCTCGGCAAAATAGCGTTCGGCGACCGCGACGCGCTCGTCGCGCACCGCCGCCAGCCGCCGTGCATCATGCGCGATCACCAGCGCCTCGCGCGCCGAAAACGGCCAGCTTTCGGCCTGCCCGATAATCTCCGCAATCGGTCCGCCCTTGGCGATCCGCAGAAACACCCAGCTGCCTTCGCGGCGCCGCTCGACAATCCCCGCCTCCACCAGGATGCGGACGTGGCGGGAGACGCGCGGCTGGCTCTGGTCGAGAACGGCCGCCAGCTCACCGATCGCCAGCTCCATTTCGCGCAGCAGCGCCACGACTCGCAGGCGCGTCGGGTCTGCAAGGGCACGAAAAATGTCGATCAGCTCGCTCATGGGAATACATATAAAGCTTTCTTTATATCCGGTCAACCAAGCCGCGCACCCCTAATTTCCGCCATGCGCGATTGGGCCAAGGCGGGTTTGGGACGAAACATCCCGGCTGGCCGAAAAAGGGCGTTGCGTGCCATTTGTCGAGCGAGTAATTCTCCGCTCGATTGGCATATTCCGGGATCGATCTGTTCCTGTGCCGGTCGATCAGTTCAATCCGAGAGGGGTTTCCCAAATGAAAAAATCGATCACTCTGTCGCTCGTCCTCGCCGCTACGATGAGCCTCGCCGCTTGCGGTGAAAAGGCTGCCGACGACACTGCTGCTGCAACCGAAGACGCCGCTGCGACCGTCGAAGGCGCTGCTGACGGCGCTATGGAAGCTGCCGAAGGCGCTGCCGACGCTGCTGCCACTGCCGGTGCTGCTGCTGAAGGCGCTACCGACGCTGCTGCTGCTGGCGACACTGCCGTTGCCGCCGACAAGGCAACCGAAGCGGCTGACGCCGCCAAGGAAGCTGCCGACGCTGCCAAGGGCGCGATGGAAGAAGCAAAGAAGTAAGCTTCTTTCGGGCCAAATTGGTCAACAGAACAATGGGGGTCGTCGGTTCGCCGGCGGGCCCCTTTGTTGTTCTGGGGGATAGGCGCCGTGCCGCGAAGGGACAAAAGCTATTGATTGCCAAGCCCCTGAACCCTCGCTAACCCTCTGCGTCCATGACCGGTCACACGGTCATTGTTTTCGAAAGGAATACCCATGCGCAAGATCCTCATCGCTTCGATGGCCGCCGCGGCCTTCAGCCTCACCGCGTGCTCGGAAAAAACCCAGGACGCAGCTGGCGAAACCGCCGACTCGATGGCTGACGACGCCGCCGCCACCGGCGATGCAATGGCGGAAGGTGCTGCCGACGCCGCAGACGCTACCGCTGCTGCCGCCGACGACGCTGCTGCCTCGACCGCCGCTGCCGCCGACAAGGCCGGCAATGCTGTCGAAGGCACTGTCAACGCCGCCGGTGACGCCGCTGCGGCCGCTGGCGACAAAATCGAAGCCGAAACCGCTAAGGCCGAAGCCAACGACAAAAAGTAGGTCATTGGCGCGCGTCTGAACGCGCGACTATAGAAGGGCTCCATTCTTTATGAATGGAGCCCTTTTTCGTGGGAGAGACGTCTATGCAATGCCGTGGATTTGCGACAATCCTGACAGCGGCAACCCTTGCGCTGGCCGCGGGGTGTAGCCGCACCGATAACGAACCCGGCCCTGGCGGGGTAACGGTCAACGAGGCGAAGGCGCTCGACGATGCCGCCGAAATGCTCGAAAGCCGCGACGCTGCCCCCGCCGCCGGTGCTGAGGCAACAAGCAGCGCGAACGAGAAGGCGGACAAATAGCGCCTTTCCCTCGGCGCGGCGCGGGGTTAAACTGGGGCCACCCCGCGACTGGCGCTGAAGATGGAGACCCATCGGGAAGCGGGGCTGGCAGATAAGCCATGACGAGCCGCGCGCCTGGGTGATCCACAGCCAGCGCAAGGACATCCATATGACCGACGCACCGCCGATCCCTGCCGCCACCACGATCGTTTTCCTGCTGTTTCCCGGTATCACCCAGCTCGATTTCACCGCGCCCGCGCAGGCGCTCTGCCGGATTCCGGGCGCGCGCCTGGTTGGTGCGGCAGCAGACCGCGATCCGATCGCCACCGACAGCGGTTTTTCGATCCTGCCGACCGACGATTTCGCGAGCTGTCCGCAAGCCGATATACTGTGCGTACCCGGCGGGCATGGCGTTGCCGAGGCGCTGGGCGATGCCACAACTATTGATTTCATCGCGCGGCAAGCCGCCGGCGCAAACTGGGTCACGAGCGTCTGCACCGGCGCCTTCCTGCTCGGCCGCGCTGGATTGCTGACGGGCAAGCGCGCCACGACGCATTGGGCCTATGCTCATCTGCTGCCTCTGGTCGGTGCCGAACCGGTGAACTCCCGGATCGTCGAAGATGGCAATCTGGTCACCAGCGGCGGAGTGACGTCGGGGCTCGATTTCGCGCTGATGCTGATCGGGCGACTACACGGCGACACGGTCGCGCAGGCGATCCAGCTCGCCATCGAATATGACCCCGCCCCGCCCTATGTCGGCGGCCACCCCGACCGCACGCCGCCCGCCATCACTGCAGGTTTGAAAACGCGCGTCTATGACGCTGCCGCAGCGCGGATGGAGCAGGCGCTCAGCGGCTAGCGACAGTCAGCGAGCGCTACCTCATAGAGTTTGGGCCAATATTTTCCGGTCACGAACAGGCGCTTTTTCTTGGCATCCCACGCAATGCCATTGAGAACACTATCGTTTCCTATGGCGCCCGCCTGCTCTTTGAGCCCCGACAGATCGATGTGGGATTTGATCGCGCCGCTGGCGGGGTCGATCCGCACGATCATGTCGGTCATCCAGACATTGGCCCAGATTTCGCCGTCGATCGTCTCGAGCTCGTTGAGCATCGCCAGCGGGCGGGTGCCGAAGCGCACGGTGACGCGCTTTTGTTCGGCCATCGTCGCAGGATCGAAAAAGCGCAGCTGCGACGTCCCGTCGCTGAGCACGAGACTGTCGCCCACTAGCGTAACCCCCCAGCCCTCGCCCGCATATTTGAACGTGCCGACTGGTTTCAGATCTTTGATCTGCCAGCGGTTGCCGACCCCGCTCTGCCAGGTGACACCAATGATCTGGTCACGCCAGCGCGTGATGCCTTCGCCGAACTGGTCGTGGGGAAGCTTGGTCTGCGCGAGCGCCTTGCCGGTCTTGAGGTCGAGCCTCGCGAGACGCGAGCGGCCGTACTGGCCGGTCGCTTCGTAAAGGTGGCCGTCGTCCCAGAACAGGCCCTGGGTGAAGCTGGTCGCGTCATGGGGGTAGCTCTGGACGACGCGATAGCCACAGCGCTCGATCGACTGGATCGGGTCGGCGATCATGGCGAGGGCAAGGACGAGGCTCATCTCGCCTTGCTATGCGGGACAAGGTGAACTGGCAATGTCCTGGCTCCCCACTTTGTCAGCACACTCTGCACCTTCGTCATGCCGGCATGCCGGCATGCCGGACAGCACGCGAAAAGGTGGACCCTGGATCAAAGAAAAAGGCCGGAGGATTTCTCCCCCGGCCCCTTCTTGTCAGCATGCGCCGAGCGGTGAGCGGTTGAACTTAGAAGTCCATGCCGCCCATGCCGCCCATGCCGCCGCCGCCCATGCCGCCGCCCATTGCGGGCTTGTCGTCGGGCGATTCGGCGATGCCGGCTTCAGTGGTGATCAGCAGTCCGGCAACCGAGGCTGCGTCCTGCAGCGCGATGCGCACGACCTTGGTCGGGTCGATGACACCGGCCTTGACCAAGTCTTCATAGACATCGGTCGAAGCATTGAAGCCGAAGTTGCTGTCCTTCTGGTCGAACAGCTTGCCAGCGACAACACCGCCGTCAAAGCCGGCGTTTTCCGCGATCTGGCGGACCGGAGCCTGCAGCGCCCGACGGATGATGTCGATGCCGCGGGTCTGGTCTTCGTTGATGCCGGTCAGGCCTTCGAGTGCTTTGGTGGCGTACAGAAGCGCCGTGCCGCCGCCGGGGACAATGCCTTCTTCGACCGCAGCGCGGGTAGCGTGAAGCGCATCATCGACGCGATCCTTGCGTTCCTTCACTTCGACTTCCGAAGCGCCGCCGACTTTGATAACGGCAACACCGCCGGCGAGCTTCGCCAGACGTTCCTGCAGCTTTTCCTTGTCATAGTCGCTGGTCGTCGTTTCAATCTGCGCGCGGATCTGTTCGACGCGGCCCTTGATCGTGTCGGCATCGCCGGCACCATCGACGATCGTCGTGTTGTCCTTGTCGATGGTGACGCGCTTGGCCTGCCCGAGCATGTTCAGCGTGACGGTTTCCAGCTTGATGCCCAGGTCTTCGCTGATCATTTCACCGTTGGTGAGGATCGCGATGTCCTGCAGCATCGCCTTGCGACGATCGCCAAAGCCCGGTGCCTTGACGGCCGCGACCTTCAGGCCGCCGCGCAGGCGGTTGACCACCAGCGTCGCGAGCGCTTCGCCTTCGATGTCTTCGGCGATGATCAGCAGCGGACGGCCCGACTGCACAACCGCTTCGAGAATCGGCAGCATCGACTGGAGGTTCGACAGCTTCTTTTCAAAGATCAGGATGTACGGATCGGCCAGCTCGACGAGCATCTTTTCCGGGTTCGTGATGAAGTAGGGGCTCAGGTAACCGCGGTCGAACTGCATGCCTTCGACTACGTCGAGCTCGAAATCGAGACCCTTGGCTTCTTCGACGGTGATCACGCCTTCCTTACCGACCTTGTCCATCGCCTGCGCGATTTTCTCGCCGACTTCGGTGTCGCCATTGGCCGAAATGATGCCGACCTGGGCGATTTCAGCGGTGCCCGAAACCGGCTTCGACTGCGCCTTGATCGTTTCGACAACCTTGGTGACCGCGAGGTCGATACCGCGCTTCAGATCCATCGGGTTCATGCCGGCGGCAACCGACTTCATGCCTTCGCGGACGATCGCCTGCGCCAGAACGGTCGCGGTGGTCGTGCCGTCACCGGCGAGGTCGTTGGTCTTCGAAGCAACTTCGCGAACCATCTGCGCGCCCATATTCTCGAACTTGTCCTTGAGTTCGATTTCCTTGGCGACGGTGACGCCGTCCTTGGTAATGCGGGGAGCGCCGAAGCTCTTGTCGATAACGACGTTGCGGCCCTTGGGACCGAGGGTCACCTTCACCGCGTCGGCGAGGATGTCGACACCGCGCATAATGCGTTCGCGTGCGTCGCGGCTAAATTTTACGTCTTTTGCAGCCATGGGGCTATTCCTTTCAAAGGCGCAGAAAACTGCGCAACTTCACTCGAGATTCGATCAAATCGCTCAGGCGATGACGCCGAGGATGTCCGATTCCTTCATGATCAACAGCTCTTCGCCATCGACCTTGACTTCGGTGCCCGACCATTTGCCGAACAGGATGCGGTCGCCGGCCTTGACGTCGAGCGGGGTCACCTTGCCGTCGTCGGCGCGGGCGCCCGAACCGACGGAGACGACTTCGCCTTCCTGCGGCTTTTCCTTGGCGGTGTCGGGGATGATAATGCCGCCAGCCGTTTTTTCTTCGGCTTCGATACGGCGGACGAGCACTCGGTCGTGCAGCGGACGAAATTGCATGGATATCCCTCCAATGATGCAATGGATGTCATTTAGCACTCACAGGGTATGAGTGCTAACAGACGGCCATATGGGTGGGAGTCCGATAGGCGTCAACCACCGCTCGCCAAGTTTTTTGCGTCAGAGCGGGAGCAGGCCGAGACGGGCGCGCATCCGCCACCGCATCAGCAGCACCGCTGACACCACAATAAGCCCGACCGCCAGCCCGATCCACACCCCGACCCCGGCCAGCGGGGTCCAGAAGCCGAGGTAGATGGCGGTACCATAACCTGCGATCCAGTAACCGCAGATCGCGATGATCATCGGGGTTCGGGTGTCCTGCAAGCCGCGCAGCACGCCAGCGGCAACCGCCTGCGCGCCGTCGAACAGCTGGAACGCCGCCGCGACGACGAGGAACTGCATTGCGAAACCGACGAGCGCCGCATTGCGCGCCGCGTCGACATCGACATAGATCGACAGCACCAGCGTCGGGAATAACCACATCAACAGCGCTGTGAACGCCATGAAGCCGATGCCGAGCACGAGCGACGCCTGCCCGGCGTGCGCGATGCCGCGATGGTCGCGCGCACCATAGGCGAGCCCGACGCGGATCGTTGCCGCCTGTGCAACCCCGAACGGAATCTGGAACGCGAGCGCGGCGACCTGGAGCGCGATCGTGTGACCTGCGAGTTCGGTTTCGCCGATCCGTCCCATCAGGAACGCGGCGCCAGTGAACAGGCCGGCCTCGGCCAAAATCGTCAGAGCGATCGGGGTGCCGATGCGCAGCATATCGAAAAAGCGCGTCCATTCGGTGCGCCACCAGTTACCGAACAGATGATAGCGCCGCAGGCGCCGGTCGGACTGGATGACAACGACATAGGCGAGCAGCATCAGCACGCTGGTCAACACGCTGGAAATCGCCGAGCCATGGAGCCCGAGCGCGGGCATGCCGAGGTTGCCGAACACGAGCGCCCAGTTGCCGAGTGCGTTGACGCCAAGCGCGCCAAAGGTGATCGCGGTCGCGATCGTCGGCCGCCCGAGCGCGGAGACGAAGATACGCAGCACCGTTGCCGCGATCATCGGGAACATGCCCCACATCAGGATCAGCAGGAAACCGGCAGCGCGCGCCGAGGTTTCAGCGGGTTGGCCGGTCGCGACCATGATCGGTCCGCCTGCGGCGCAAATGACCATGAAGACGAGCGATACCAAAGTGCTGAGCCATAAAGCCATGCGCACCGTCCGCCGCACTTCGCGCACCGCATGTTTGCGGCGCCCAAGCTCGGCGGCGATCAGCGGCGCGGCGGCGCCGACCAGGCCGCTACCGGTCCATAACAACAGGCCGAAAATCGACACGCCGAGCGACGAGGCGGCGAGCGCAGCATCGCCAAGCCTTGCGACGAAGATGACGTCGATCGCATGGACGAGCATCTGGAGTAGGTTCGCCACCGCCAGCGGCAGGGCAAGCGCCAGTGTCGCCCGGAACTCCTGACGAAGACCCTGCGGCGTTTCCGCGGTCAAAGGCGTGGCCTGCTGCAACATAGCCGGCTCGGATAGGCGCGGCGGTGCGGCGGTTCAATCCGGGGCGATGGTCGGGGGAATTTTCGAGGGCGGGGGTGGCAAAAAGGCAACAACGCCGACAGCAAGGTGTTATTGCGAGCAAAGTGAAGCAATCCAGAGCGGTTTACGCACATTCTGGATTGCCGCGTCGCTTCGCTCCTCGCAATGACGATGCTATCTCACCCCCGCCACATCGCTACCATCTCGAACGCAAACGCCCCGAAGGTCAGCGTCAGCCCGACCACGAACAACCGATACGCATAGGCCAGAAAGCGATATTTGCGCCGCGCCAGCACGATGCCGTTCTGATAGGTGTCGCGCAGCATCGTCTCGTACAGATCTTCCTCGGTCCGCAGCCGCGCCTTGACCGCGTCGATGAACTCATCCTCCTCCATCTGGGCAAAGCGCCCGAAAAACAGGATGTTGCTGTGATCCTTGCCGTCTTTGAACACGATCGGCGGCGCCTTGCCGACGCGCGGCAGCACCGCCGATACCGCAAGCAGCGCCGACAGAAAGGAAAAGGTCGCGAGGATCGTCAGCGGCATCGCCAGCGCCCCCGCTCCGGCGCGCGCCTGCCCGACCGCGAGTGTGAACACGACAAAGGTCGCGCCCATCAGGATCGAAGCCTTCTGGTCGGCCATCTGCGACAGCTGCATCGTCAGCTGTTGGTTGGTGCGCACCAGATGCACCGCGTTCGGCGGGAAGGACACCGCGGGCGGCGTCGGTGGTGTCGATGCGTTTTCGCTATCCATGGCTTGTCCCCTTGCCTTAGCAATACGCCAGCGACCCGTCACAGCGATGCCATGAAGTGCCGCCAGCGGCAAGATGTTGCCCTGTTCCCGCCGCATTCGCTTGCCAATCGGACCATGGCGCGGCATTCCCGCGCGCAACATTATATCTTTATGGGACGCACCACATGAGCACCGCCCTGCGCGACCAGATTTTCGGCCTTATCGCTCCCTTCAACAAAAAGGGTGTCGAGCTGACCGATGCGACGACCTTTGCCGGCGACCTTGAATGGGACAGCCTGACGGTGATGGATTTTGTCGCCGAGGTCGAAGACACGTTCGACATCATCATCAGCATGAACATGCAGGCTGAGATCGAAACCGTGGGCCAGCTGGTCGCGGCGGTGGCGAAACTGCAGGGCTGACAGGGCGATGACCGATCTCTTCTCGAAATTCGATCCGCTGATCCAGCAGCGCGAGACCCTGCTCGCGACCGGGGTCACCGATCCCTATAATCTGGTGATGGAAAAAGTGATCTCGCCGACCGTCGCGATCTGCAACGGGCGCGAGACGATCCTGCTCGGCACCTATAATTATATGGGCATGACCTTCGACCCGGACGTCATCGCCGCGGGCAAGGATGCGCTCGACAAATTCGGCGCGGGCACCACCGGCAGCCGCGTCCTCAACGGCACCTATCAGGGCCACAAGGAGTGCGAAGAGGCGCTCAAAGAATTTTACGCCATGGAGCATGCCATGGTGTTTTCAACGGGTTATCAGGCGAACCTCGGCATCATTTCGACGATCGCGGGCAAGGGTGACTATGTCATCCTCGACATCGACAGCCATGCCTCAATCTATGACGGCTGCGCGATGGGCAACGCGGAAATTGTCGCCTTTCGCCACAATGACGTCGAAGCGCTGGAAAAGCGGCTGAAGCGCCTGCCTCCGGAGGCCGGCAAGCTGGTGGTGCTCGAAGGCGTCTATTCGATGCTCGGCGACGTCGCGCCGCTGAAAGAGATGATCCGCGTCTCCAAGGAAGCTGGCGCGATGGTGCTCGTCGACGAGGCGCATTCGATGGGCTTTATCGGCGAGAATGGCCGCGGCGTCGCCGAGGCGCAGGGGGTGATCGACGACGTCGACTTCATCATCGGTACGTTCAGCAAGAGCGTCGGCACCGTCGGCGGTTTCTGCGTGTCGAACCACCCGAAATTCGAAATTCTGCGGCTCGTCTGCCGCCCCTATGTCTTCACCGCGTCGCTGCCGCCCAGTGTCGTCGCGACCGCCGCGACGAGTATCCGCAAGCTGATGCACGGATCGAACAAGCGCGCGCATCTGTGGGAAAATTCGAAGGTGCTGCACAAAGGTCTGCGCGATCTGGGCTTCACGCTCGGCACCGTAGAGGCGCAATCGGCGATCATCGCAGTCATCATGCCCGACCTCGAAAAGGGCGCGATGATGTGGGAAGCGCTGCTCGACGAAGGGCTGTACGTCAATCTCGCGCGCCCGCCCGCGACCCCCGCGAACATGACTTTGCTGCGCTGTTCGCTGTGCGCCGAACATTCGATCGAACAGGTCGGCGAAATCCTCGGCCGCTTCGAACGCGCCGGCAAGCGCATCGGGATTATCGGCTGAACCGAGCCGGCCCCCGACCAGCGGATTCCTTTTTACGCCGAACCGAAGCGGCGTACGATTGCGGGGGGTTTCGGCGCTTTGCGGCGCCGCCCTTGTCCGGTAAGACGGACGCGTGTTCGAACGGGATGGCGATACCGAAACCGAGACGCGGCGAGAGCGGCTACGCTTCTGGCTGACAATCGGCATGGCGACGATGCTGACCGGCATTGTCGGGGCGCTTGTTCTGTTGCTCGTGCGCGCCAACGACAACTACGACCGCTCGCTCGGCTGGCAGACGCAGAGCCTGGAAGTCATTTCTCAGACCCGCTCGCTCGATGCCACCCTGGCGCGCGCCGAGGCGGCGCTTGGACGGTTCGCGGTCGGGTTGCAAAAAGAGGATGGCCGGGTCTTTGAACAACAATGGGGCTTGGCGCGGCAATATTTGGCCCGGCTCGACCGCACCGTCCGCGACAACGCCGTGCAGGCGAAGCTGGTCGACGAACTCACACAGGAGATGGACCGCCGGGGGAGCCAGCTTGGCGACGCGGCGCTCAGCGCCAATTACAGCCAGACCGTTGCCGCAATTTCCAAATACCACGCCGCGGGCCATGACGCCGCGCTCGGCCGTATCGACCGCCTGCTGACCCAAATCATCGGCAACGAACGCGCATTGTTGCGTGAGCGCAACCGCGTCGCCGCCGCCGACCGGGCGAGCTTGAACCAGGCGATCCTGCTCTTCTCACTGCTCGGCGCCGCCGCGGCGGCGGTGGCCATTGGCGCAACCTTTTCGCTCGTTCGCGCCGAAGCCGAACGCCGCGTCGCGCGGCGCGAACAAGCCGCCGAGAGCGACCGAGCGATGCAGCTGGAGCAAGCAGTCGAGGCGCGCACCGCCGAACTCGAACGCGCCAATATCGCGCTGCGCAGCGAGATGACCGAGCGCGAAGCGGCCGAGGCGCAGCTGCGTCAGGCGCAGAAGATGGAGGCGGTCGGCCAGCTGACCGGCGGCATTGCGCATGATTTCAACAATATGCTGGCGGTTGTCGTCGGCGGACTCGAACTCGCGCAACGCTGGCTGCCCGATACTCCCGAAAAGGCCGAGCGCCACCTTGCCAATGCGCTCGACGGCGCCAACCGCGCCGCCGATCTGACCCGGCGGTTGCTCACCTTTGCCCGATCCGAACCCGCGCGCCCCGAAATCACCGCCGTCGATGACTGCATCGCCAGCTTTGCCGAGCTGATCGAAAGAACCATCGGCGACCGGATCGCATTGACCCTCGACCTCAACGCCGACGGCCTCGCCTGCTGGCTCGACCGGCAGCAGTTCGAAAACGCGCTGCTCAACCTCGCCGTCAATGCGCGCGACGCGATGAACGGCCATGGTTCGCTGACGATCCGCACTCTGGACGATGGCAACGGCAAAGCACTGGCAGTGCAGGTGATCGATACCGGATGCGGGATGCCGCCTGAAGTGCTCGAACGCGTGTTCGACCCCTTCTACACCACCAAGCCCGCGGGTCAGGGAACGGGCCTCGGTATGAGCCAGGTCTTCGCCTTTTGCCGCCAGTCGGGTGGCGAGGTGCAGATTTCATCGATCGAAGGCGACGGTACCAGTGTCGCCATGCTGCTACCGGTGGCAAAGCCGCAGAGGGTCGCCGCCGCCGCGAGCGACAATGATAGCGACGCTGCCGTTGCTGCGCCGACCGAAGCGCTGAGCATATTGGTGGTCGAGGATGACCAGCGAGTGCTGGCAGCAACGGTCGATGCGGTCGAGGAACTGGGTCACAGTGCGGTCGCGTGCGGCAATCCGCTTGAGGCCGAGCGGCTCGTCGAGAGCCGGTTGGCAGATGGAGGTCGATTCGATCTTATCCTGTCGGACGTGCTGATGCCCGACATCACTGGCCCCGAAATGGTCGCGCAGCTCAAACGGCGCTGGCCCGCCCTGTCGGTGCTGTTCGTGACGGGCTATTCGGGTGACGCGAGCGGCATCGCCAGCTTCGGTGACCATAACGTGCTGCGCAAACCCTTCACGCTAAACGCGCTCGATCAGGCGATCCGGCGCTGCGGCGAGGTCCGGCCGAGCGAGGAGCAGCGGCTGGCGAGTTAGGCCGTGGCGGCCTACCGGATCGCACCGCTTTTCATCAGGCGCGGCACCAGCGTCAGCGCGGCGACCAGCGGCCAGCGGCGCTGCCACGGCTTGATCTCGATCTTTGTCCCTGCATGGCGATTGATCTTCCACGCCAGATAATCGATGCCGCCGGCGTAGGTCAGGCTGGCCTTGGCGAGCCGCGCGATGCTGAGCGCCTTGCCGCGGCGACGCATCTGACCCCACCGTCGGCGCGCTGTATCGGCATGGAAGGCGTTCGCAACCTCGCCATTCGGGCCGATTCCCCGGCGCGTCGCGATTTCCGCCAAGGTCGCCACAGCGAACCGCTCGTAACGGTCGAGATCGGCATCGACGATTGATACCGATCGCCCGTTCCGCTCGGCGCGCAATTCGGCTTGATAAGTGTGGGCAAAACCGGCGCGCCATATATCTACCGGCGGCGCCGATGCGTCCGGCACCATCGTCGGTATCGTCAATTCGAATAGCGTCACCGGTGCCTCCACAACGGCAGCGACGACACGATCGGCGGCGACATGATCGACCGACCAGACCAGACGACTTGGCTGTGCAAAACGCGCCCACACCGACACATTGGATGCCTCCCCGCTGTTGAGCAGTTCAAAGTCCCGTTCACTGAGCACCGCATATTTGGCGATCAGTCCGCCATGTTGGAACGGAAAGACATTGGGAGGAATCAACCGGTTTGCCGCCGCCATCCAGCGTTTGGAATAGGCGTCGCTATAATCGGACACGATCAGATAAAAATCGAGCATCAATCCGTCGAGCTCGCTCTCGCGCAGACAGCTTCCGTAAAATAGCACCGCGCGCGCGCTCCCGGGATATTGGGCGGCGATGGCCTGAGCCATCGTGGCGACACGGGGGTCGACGGGGGCCGATAATTCGGCATGGACCAAGTCGATCAGGTCGGACACGCGATCGCTCAGGCGGCGAGGCGCAGGAAGGGGACCGGCTGCGTCGAAGTCAGAATGATCGGCATGCCGGATTTCGCCTGGAAAATCTCGCCATCCAAAATGACGTTCGACCGCTCGCCCTCGATACGGATTTCGTCGCCCTGCTGGAAATGGACGCCGTTGAGCTGGTTCTGCCCCAGCGTGCCGCGCCAAGTGGCCCCGAGCATACGGAACAGCGCGCCCATGCCGCGTTCGACTGCAAGCAATTTCATCTGCCCGCTCTGCCCCGCGCTGTCATTGGTGCGGATGCTGAGCAGCAGCTTTTCCAGCGTGGTCACGATCAGCAGCGAGAATTTGCCCTTGAACTCGCCCTGGCGGATCAGCGACACTGTCATCGCTTCGGGCTTGGGCGGCAAGCGGCCGCCGCCGAGACCGAACATCATCGCGAACAGGCCCAGAATCGCGGCCAGAAAATGCGAGACGCCATTAGGCAGGCCGAGCGGGTAGATGCGGTTACGGCAATAGAGCATGACATCGGCAAGATAGGCACCGCCCAGAAACATGCCGAGCACCGGGCGCGCTTCGCCGCCGCTGTCGAGCGAGATCAGCTGGCGCTGGATCACATGATCTTCGAGCCGCCCCGATTCGACCAGTTCGATCACCCGCTGCAACGCCTTGATCGGATCACCTTCGGCGCCGAGGTCGAGCGCGATCAAATTGGTCTTCCCGTTGGGCAGCACCGCGACCGGCGGCGGCGAACCGCCGAAATGGCCGACCGAATAGAGCTCGGTCAGCGCGGCCTGGACCGTGCCATCACCGCCATTGATGACGACGACGCGTGGGCTGACCATCGCGATGGTGCGGATCGCCTCGCCGATCTGGTCGACGTCCTCGACTTCATAGTGAAAGATGTCGGGGTGCGCCGCGCAATATTCGCGAACCCGCGGCAACAAGGCACGGTTGCCGGTCGAACGCGGATTGGAAAGAAGCGCGACGCTGGCCATAAGTCCCTATTCGACCGGGTCGAACGACAGGCCGTTGACGTAGTTCAGCACCACCGGCACGCGCTTGGTGGCGCCGCCGACGGCAAAGCTGACCGTCGCCAATTTGGGCTTCCGCTTGAAGATGAAGTCGGTGACCTTCATGTCAGGATTGCCCGACAGGCCCGCACCATCGCTCCGGTCCGATTTGCCGTTGCCATTCAGGTCGTGGCGAACCGACACGACATAGCTACCCGGCTGCTTCACCGGTACGCAAACCGACATCGTGCCGCTGCGCGATACAGGAACATCAACGCGCTCGATCCACCTGCGCTTTTCCAGATAGTTGCTGTTCGCGCTGTAAATCTGCACGCGCAGCGTTCCGGTGCGCGCCTTGAAACCGCGCACATCGACCTGAACTGCGGTGGCATTGCTGTTGCACAGCGCTGCCGCCGGACCCAATGCCGCACCCTGCGCCGCGACGGGCGCGATCAGCGCTCCGGCTGCGCCAGCGGCGAGCAGGCCGGCGAGAAAAATTTTCGACATGACCTCAATACCTCCAGAGGTTATAGCCACGCCAGCGAACGCAAATTAAAGACGCTGGCACGGGTCCCTGTCGCCCTTGCATCGGCATATCGGAACCATTTGCGGCCAAATCATGGTGATGGGGCGACGAAAGATTGAATAAGCTGCCTGCCATCGACCGCTACATCGCGCGGCTCATCTTTTTCCCATGCTGGGTACGCTGGTCTTGTCGGCGATGCTGCTCGTGCTCGAAAAGATGCTGCGTCTGTTCGATTTCGTCGCGACCGAGGGTGGGCCGGTCAGCGTTGTGTGGCGGATGCTGGCGAACCTCATCCCCGAATATCTCTCGCTGGGGATCCCGATCGGACTCATGCTGGGGATTCTTCTGGCTTTCCGGAAACTTGCAACAACAAGCGAGCTCGACGTATTGAAAGGCGTGGGAATGAGCTTCGGACGCCTGATGCGCGTGCCTTTTGCCTTTGCAATCGCGCTTGCGGCGCTCAACCTGGCGATCGTTGGCTTCATTCAACCGGTCGCCCGCTACGCCTATGAAGGGCTCCAGTTCGAACTGCGCTCGGGCGCGCTCGGGGCGTCGATCAAGGTCGGCGAGTTCACCAAGCTGGGGGACCGGATGACGCTACGGATCGAGGAAAGTTATGACGACGGAAAGTCGCTGCGGGGCATTTTCGTGCGCGGCGACAACAAGGACGGGCAGCGGGTGTCGGCGACCGCAGCGCGCGGCCAGTTCCTTGCCACCGATGATCCGAACACGATCATCCTGCGTTTGACGCAGGGGGTGTTGATCCACGAATCGCCGAAATTTTCAGTGCCGCGCGTGCTGACCTTCGACAATCACGACCTGCCGATCCCGCTGCCCAAGATCGAGGCGTTCCGCCTGCGCGGCGGGGCCGACCGCGAAATGACCATCCCTGAGCTGTTCGTTGCGGGCAAGGATCAGCGTCAGTCCGAGCAGACACGGCTCGAATCGCGCGCCAATTTTCACTTCCGCATCGTCGAAGTGATGTCGATGTTCCTGATCCCGCTGATCGCAATAGCGCTGGCGATCCCGCCCAAACGGTCAACCTCTTCGCTCGGCGTGTTCCTGTCGATCGTGCTGCTGGTGACCCAGCACAAGATCAATCAATATGCCGAGGATATGGGTGCTCGCGGGGTGATGGACCCGCTGATTGCGCTGTGGTTGCCGTTCCTGCTGTTCGCGGCGCTGGCGATCTGGATGTATTATGTTGTCGCGCATGTCCCGGGCGGCCAGCCGATCGGCGCGTTGGAGCGGGTCGCGGCGAAGGCAGCGCAAAAGATTCGCGGCCTGCTCATGCTGTTCCAGCGCAAGCCACGGGTCGTGGAAAGCCTGGCCTGATATGCACCAGCTCCACTTTTTTCCGTCGCGCACGATGGCGCTCTACGTCGGCCGGCTGTTCCTGATCCGCTCCTTTTCGATCCTGTTTGCGCTGGTGCTGATCCTGCAAACGCTCGACCTGCTTGGCGAGAGCGGCAAGATTCTGGCCGTTGCGGGCAACAGCGATTCGGACGTCTGGCGTTATGTCGGGATGCGGCTGCCGCAAATTATCGAGACGTTTCTGCCCTTTTCGGTGCTGCTCGGCACGATCCTGACGCTGATCACGCTTAACCAGAACAGCGAGGTCGTCGCGATGAAGGCGTCAGGGATGTCCGCGCATCAGGTGCTCGCGCCCTTGTTCCTCGCCGCACTGCTCGTTGCTGCGATCAGCTTTGCCTTCAACGAACGCATCGTCACCCGTTCGACCGCCGCGCTCGGCGCCTGGCAAAAGGTCGAATATGCCCAGATTCCCAGGGACAATGGGGTACGAAGCAATATCTGGGTTCGCGACGGCGACAATCTGATCAACGCGACGACGGTCGAAACCGGCGGGCCGGCGATCATCTTGCGCGGCGTCACCATCTATGAACGCACCGGCGGGGTGCTATCGTCGATGCTGAAAGCCGACAGCGCGCGCTCGGTCGCGGGCGGGTGGGAATTGTCGGGCGCGACGCGCTTCCTGCGCCGCTCAGGCACAGTCGAACCGCTCGGCACGATCATCGCGGCGAAGAATGTGCGCCCTGACCAGTTCACGCTGGCGCAGGTCGATGGCGACGAACTGCCCTTCTTGCAGCTCCGAGCGGCGATTGCCGATCTTGAGGCGGCGGGGCGGCCGGTCAACGCACTGAAAGGCGTGCTCTGGCACAAGATCTCGGGGCCGTTATCGGCGATCCTGATGCCCCTGCTCGGCGCTGTCGCCGCGTTCGGCCTTGCGCGTTCGGGCAAGCTGTTCATCCGCGCGATCTTTGGCATGGCGCTCGGCTTCGCCTATTTCGTCGCCGACAATTTCGCGCTCGCGATGGGCGACTTGGGCGCCTACTCGCCCTTCCTCGCCGCGTGGGGGCCGTTCATCCTGTTTGCGCTGATCGGTGAGATGATTTTGATCAGGACCGAGGAATAATCCGGTTTCGACCGAAAGGCGGACCCTCCACTGTCGTCATCCCGGACTTGATCCGGGATCCATCCGCCCTCTCAGCCAAAGAAGTGCAAGGGGACTTGGACCCCGGATCAAGTCCGGGGTGACGAAAACATGAGGGCCGCTTGACCAAACCCCCAAGGCCGGCATTCGGCAATCGCCCGATGCTTAAGCCGCCTTGCCCCGCGCCGACCCCGCAACCAGATTCATCACAAGCTCCGGCAGGCTGCCGTAATTCGCGCCATGATATTGCGAATCGGTCGGCAGCGCGTCCTTCAGGCGGCGGTGCGCCTCGGGCAGCGCATGATAGGGGACGCCCGGCAGCAGATGATGCAGCGCATGATAGCGCAGCCCGACCGGTGCCCACAGCTCGGGGAGCAGGCCCGGTGGAGGCACATTGACGCTGTCGAGGAACTGGCCCGTCACGGTCAGCACCGCGCCGTCGTTTTCCCACAGATGCGCCACCAAGGTGCGGATCTGATTGAGCACCAGTGTCGCCGCAGCGATCGCGCCGAAGATCATCAGCGCGCGCAGCGGAATCCAGCCGAACACGCCAGCGGCGATCAGCAGGCTCGACCACGCCCACGCGCCGCCTTCCTGCCACGCCCACATGCGGCGGAACGCGCCGTCGGGCGCTTTGCGGCGGAACAGCGGGTTGATGATCATCCCCGAATAGCGTTCGACGACAATCCGGCGCAGCGGGGGGATCAGGAACGACAGCGGGGTGAGGACCGCGTATCGGAACAGCAACGCGAGCGGGGCAAAGGCTGCGGCGACGACGAACAGCGGCACCGTCCACGGCTTCATCAGCGCGAGCGGCAGATATTCGGGATCGTCGACCGTGCCATATTTGGTGCGGTTGTGGTGCAGGCTGTGGATGCCCTCATACATGTATGACGGGATCAGCAGCGGCACACCGACGAGCAGGTTCCAGCCGAAGCGAAAACCCGGCAGCGCATTCTTGCGGATATGGGTGAGCTCGTGGATGAAGCTGCCGGCACGGTAAAGCGCAAGAATCGCAACGAAAGCGGCGGCGATCGCCCACCCAGCCGTCGGCGCAAAAATCGCGCCCGCGACGCCGGCATAGCCGATCAATGCCGACGCCATAAAATCGGTCCAATAGATGCCCGGGCTGGGCGTGACGAGGTCGCGCGTCAGCTCCGACGCCGCGCGGATCATCGCCATATCGTCGGCGATCGCCGACTTGGGCGTTTTAACGGTCGACGGAGCGAAGGGAGTCGCGACCCGGTCGGCCAAGTGATTGATCGTCGTCATAACCTGCACTCTTCACCATGATTTCGTGGCAGCAAAATGGCCAAATGCGGGTCGCCAGCGCTGCCACTATGCCCTAATGCGGCCTCACCGATATAGGGTTGGCATCGCAGGAAACCAGTATGAGCGGACATTCGGACGGCCCAATCACCATCCACCCGGTCAAGAACAAGGGCGACAAACGCGAGTTCGTCGAGCTCGCCTTTCGTCTCAACCGCGGCGACCCGGCGTGGGTGCCGTCGCTCAAGGGCGAGGTCCATAACCTGCTCACCCCGGGCAAGAATCCGTGGTTCGAGCATGGCAAGGCGCAGCTATTCCTCGCGCGCCGCAAGGGTCGCACCGTCGGGCGAATTTCAGCGCATATCGACGAACTCGCGCTCGCCCAGACCGTCGAACAGGGCATGGGGCCGGGCACCGGCAATTGGGGCCTGCTTGAAGCCGAAAACGAAGAAACGACGCGCGCGCTGCTCGTCGCCGCCGAGGACTGGCTGCGCCGTCAGGGCATGCATCGCTCGCTCGGCCCGCTGTCGATTTCGGTGTGGGACGAGCCCGGACTGCTCATCGAAGGCTTCGACAACCGCCCGACGGTGATGATGGGGCACAACAGCCCGCTCTATCGCGGATGGGTCGAGGGCACCGGCTATCGCCCGATCAAACAGCTGATCAACTACGACGTGTACGTCAAAGAAGGCTTTTCGCCGCTGGTGAACCGCATCGTCGCGGCTGGTGAAAAGAACGCGCGCATCCGGGTGCGCAAGGTCGACAAGAAGAATTTCGACGCCGAAGCGGCACTGATCATGGGGCTGCTCAACGACGCCTGGTCCGACAATTGGGGTTTTGTGCCGCTGACCGACAGCGAAATCGCTTTTGTCGGCAAGAAGTTGAAGACGATCGTGTTCGAGGATCTGGTCCGTGTGGCCGAACTTGACGGCGAGGCGGCGGCGTTCATCATAGTGCTGCCCAACATCAACGAATTGCTGATCGACATGGACGGCTCGCTGCTCCCCTTCAACTGGGCGCGATTGCTGTGGTGGCTGCGCAAGCCGAAAAGTCGCACGCTGCGCGTGCCGCTGATGGGGGTCGCCAAAAAGCTGCAGAACAGCCGCATGGCGAGCACCCTCGCCTTTATGATGATCGAACTCATCCGCCGCGACGCCGTGCGTGATTATGGGACCGAGCGCGGCGACATAGGCTGGGTGCTCGACGATAATCAGGGAATGAAGGCGGTTGCCGAGGCGATCGACGCCAAGGTCAACCGGGTTTACCAGATCTACGACAAAATGCTCTGAACCCTGGGACAGGTTTGCGACAAAATTGGGCCAACGTGCGTTTGGGCCGCGGAAAGGCATTGTCATGGCAGTCCAATATCTTGCGGCCAGTCGCTTCGGCCTCGGTCGCCGGTTTGACGATCCAGCGATCAGCGATCCCAAAGCGTGGCTGACGCGCCAGCTCGGCGATTATGATCCTGCGCCCGCCGCAACCGCGGGGCTCGCCGGGCGCACAGCGATCGCGACCGCCTATGTCGAATATCGCGAGGATCGGCAGGCGATGCGCCGCGAGTCAGCCGACACGCCGATGAGCGAAGAAGAAAAGGGCATGGGCCCAGAACTGCGACGCCTGTCGCGGTCGACGATCCGGCGCCATTATGTCGACGCGGCGGCGGCGCGGCTGGCGGCAGCGGTCGCGACGCCGACGCCCTTTCCCGAACGGCTCGTCCATTTCTGGGCCAATCATTTTGCGGTGTCGGCCGACAAGCAGACGGTGATCGGTTTTGTCGGCAATTATGAAAATGAAGCGATCCGGCCGAACATCATGGGCAAATTTGCCGACCTCCTGATCGCCGCGGTGCGCCATCCCGCAATGCTGCTGTACCTCGATCAGGCGCAAAGCTTTGGCCCCGACAGCCCTGTCGCCACCCGGGTGCGCGACCGCGGCAGGCGGCAAGCCCCGGGACTTAACGAAAATCTGGCGCGCGAGATATTGGAGCTGCACACTCTTGGGGTGCGGACGGGTTACACACAGGCCGATGTGACCGCTTTTGCCAAGGCGCTCACCGGCCTCACCGTCGCCGGACTTGGTCGCGGCGTAGGGCAACGGCTGATGCCGGCCGATGCCGCGCCGGGCGCCACAGTGTTTATCGCACCGCTGCACGAACCCGGCGCGCAAACCGTTGTGGGTCGGCGTTATGACGCCGCCGGCGCCGCTCAGGGCGAGTCGATTCTGCGTGACCTTGCGGTTCATCCGGCCACCGCGCGGCACGTCGCGACCAAGCTGGCGCGCCACTTCACCGGCAACGAACCGCCGAAATCGCTGGTCGATCGGCTCGCCGCTGATTTCCTCAACAGCGGCGGCGATCTGGCGTCGCTGTATCGCCTTCTGATTACCTCATCCGAACCGTGGGTCGCCGCGCCAACGATGTTCAAATCGCCGTGGGACTGGACGGTGTCGATGCTGCGCGCGCTGAAAATCCCGGCGCTCGGCGAAAAGCAGAATGTCGCCGCGATGTTCACCCAGCTTGGGCAGCCAATCTGGCGCCCCGGGTCGCCCGCGGGCTATGACGACAAGGTCGCGACCTGGGCCGGGTCGGCCGCGCTGATGCAGCGCGTCGAACTCGCCAGCCGCATCGCCGGGCGGATCGGCGACCGCGCCGATCCCCGCCAGCTCGCGCCGCTCGTCCTTGCCGACGCACTTACCCCCGAAACCGGCCGGGCGATCGCGCGCGCCGACAGCCCGGGCCAGGGCATTGCGATGCTGTTCGCCAGCCCGGCCTTTTTGCGGAGATAGACGATGATCCTCTCACGCCGCTCGATCCTATTGTCGGGGATCACCGTCGCCGCCGCGGGCGCACTCCCCGGTTTCGCCTATGCCGCCGCGGGCACCCCGAAACGCCTGGTCTTCATCATCCAGCGCGGCGCGGCCGACGGCCTCGGGATCGTCGCGCCGACCGGCGACCCTGCCTTCGCCGCCGCGCGACGCGCGATGGCCGACGAGACCGCAGGCGGTGCAAAGCTCGACAGCATGTTCACGCTGCACCCCGCGATGGCGACCACCGCGGGCCTGTTCACGGGCAAGCAGGCGCATTTCGCCCACGCGGTCGCCACTGGCTATCGCGACCGGTCGCATTTCGACGGGCAGAATATGCTCGAGGGTGGCGGGTCGCGGCCCTATGGCCGCGACACCGGCTGGGTTGGGCGGCTGCTGACGCTGCTCCCCGCCGCCGAACGCGACGCGATCGCGATCGCCCCCGCAGTGCCGCTCGCGCTGCGCGGCACGGTTCAGGTCGGCACCTACGCGCCCAGCCGGCTGCCGCAGGCCGACAGCGACCTCATCGCGCGACTGACCGCGCTCTATGCCGACGATCCACTGCTCCATCCTTTGTGGGACAGCGCGGTCAAGACGCAGGAGCTGGCGAGCGACATCGGCGGTAACAACGGCCGCAACGGCGCCGATCTCGGTAAGCTCGCCGCCTCGCTGATGCTGCCTGCCGACGGCGCACGCGTAATGATGGTCGAAACGGGCGGCTGGGACACGCACAGCGGCCAGCGCGGCCGACTCGCGGCGCAGCTGCGCGGGCTCGATCAGCTCGTCGCCGCGCTCCAGACGGGTCTCGGGCCTGCGTGGGCGGACACACTCGTTCTCGTCGCCACCGAATTCGGCCGGACGGTCGAGGTCAATGGCACCGGCGGCACCGACCATGGCACCGCATCGACTGCGATGCTGCTCGGCGGCAGGCTGGCTGAGGGTGGAGAAATTTCGGCGGATTGGCCCGGACTGGCGTCGTCCGCACGCCTCGACGGTCGCGACCTCAAGCCGACGCGGTCATTGGAAAGTGTGATCGCCGCAGCGGTCGCGCATCATTATGCCTTCAGCCCGACGCGCGTGATGACGACGCTTTATCCCGACGCCTGAACCCAAGATCCAGCGTCCTTGCTTCGCTACGCGCGCAAGGACGCTTCGATTAGACTAGCACAGCGCGCTTTACGCCAGAACCGCCCATGTAGGCGCATGGTCGCTCGCTTTTTCGCGGCCGCGGTGATCCTTGTCGACCCCGGCGTCGACCAGCCGGTCGGCAAGCGCCGGGCTGAGCAGCAAGTGATCGATGCGAAAGCCATGATCGCGCTGCCAGCCGCCCGCCTGATAGTCCCAGAAGGTCCAGACGTGGCCGCCGGGATGGCGGCTACGGATCGCGTCGGTCCACCCGTCGCCGAGCAGGCGGAACCAGGCATCGCGCGATTCAGGCTGCATCAGTGCGTCGGTGGCCATGGCGCGCGAATCCCACACATCGTCGTCGTGCGGGATGACGTTGTAATCGCCGGTCAGGATCGTCGGAATCTCGGACGCAAGCAGGAATTTCGCGCGCTCGCGCAGCCGCGCCATCCAGCGCAGCTTGTAGTCGAATTTCGGCCCTGGCTGGGGGTTGCCATTGGGAAGATAGATCGAAGCGACGCGCAGGCCGTGAACATCGGCCTCGAGATAGCGCGACTGCTCGTCTTCTTCCTCGCCTGCGAGGCCGCGCTGCGTTTCGACCGGCTGGGTGCCTTTGGCGAGGATCGCGACGCCGTTGAAGCCCTTTTGCCCATGATAGAGAAACCCGTAACCCGCCGCCTCGATCTCCTTGGTCGGCATGGTTTCGTCGCTCGATTTCAGTTCCTGCAAACAGGCAACATCGGGCTGTGTTTCCTCGAGCCATTCGACGAGGCGCGGCAGACGGGCCTTGATCCCGTTGATATTGAAGGTCGCGATTTTCATCGCGCACCTATGCCAGCAAGCACGGCGCGGCGAAAGGCGTCAGATCGAGAAGCTGGACCCGCAGCCGCAGCCCGAGGCCGCGTTAGGATTCTCGACCTTGAACGACGATCCGCCCAGCGAATCGACGAAATCGACGATGCAGCCGCGAACAAGGTCAATGCTGACCGGGTCGACGACCAGCTTCACCCCGTCGGTCTCGGCAATGATGTCGTCGGCGTCGATACGCTCCGCCAAGCCGAAGCGATAGGTGAAGCCCGAACAGCCGCCGCCATCAACGGCAAGGCGCAACGCCGCGTCGGCCTCACCCTTACGGTCGGCGATCCAGCGGACGCGCGCCGCAGCGGCGGGCGACAGGGTGATAGTGGAAAGCTGCGTGGCCATGGTCGTTAGATAGGCGTTCTGAACCAAATGAAAAGGGCGCCGCGACGGTTGACCCGCCTGGCGCCCCTCCTCTCCGACCCAGGAAAGCTCATATAGTCTTATTCAGGACCGCCCATCGCGACATTCTTGCCGGTGATCGCTGCGATCGCCATCTGATCCGACCGCACGAACGGCATCGGGTTGACCGGTGCGCCTTCGATGCGGACTTCATAATGCAGGTGGTTGCCGGTCGAACGGCCGGTTGAACCGACGTAACCGAGGACGTCGCCCTTCTTGATCGATTGGCCGGGAATGACGACGTAAGAAGACATATGGCCGTAGCGCGTCTGGATGGCGTTGCCATGTTCGACTTCGACATAATTGCCGTAGCCGCCAAGGCGCTGGGCGCGGCCGACGATGCCGTCAGCGGTGGCGTAAATCGGGGTGCCATGCGGCGCCGGGATGTCGATGCCGTTGTGCCGGGCGACCTTGCCGGTAACAGGGTGGACCCGCATGCCGTACGACGACGACAGCGACATCTGGTCAATCGGGCGGCGCGACGGCACCGCAACGCCGATCGAGGCGGTCAGGCCGGTGTCGAGGCGCTTCCAGGCTTGGAAAATGGCGCGGGCTTCGCTGTCTTCGCCGACCGACGGAATGCCAGCGGTAAAGCTGTCGTCATCGGGTTCGTCAGGAGCGATAATACCAGCATCGGCGCTGGTTTCAGCGGCTTGAACAGCCGGAGTGGCCAGAGCGAAACATGCTGCGGCGCAGACGATTGCGACTTGATGCAACTTCTGCGTCAGAAAAGTGTTTATCAAAATACGACCCCGCGTGTGCCATGTCGCCAAAGTCATAAGAAGGCCTTGGCGCCGGTGTTTGTTGGTTTGGATGATTGCTCATCCCCCGCGGAAGCCTGTGTGCTGCCCCAATGGTTAAGACGCAATAACAGCATAGTATTCTTGCGTTAAACCGGCGTCGTGGCGCGCCGAGTCGTTGAACGGAGCTTTGATCGCCCCGCGAAAGCGCGCTTTGACGAGCGCATGCCACGTTTCAACGGCGTTGAATCCCCGTTCGTCGCACAGCCAGCCGAACCAGGCTGTGCCCGCGCGCACATGGCGGATTTCATCGCTGTAAATACGCGATAAAATCTTCGCCGATGACTCGTCGCCTGCAGCGTGAAAGCGCTCAACCGTTGACGGTGTGACGTCGAGTCCGCGCGCTTCGAGCACCATCGGCACGATTGCGAGCCGCGCCAGGACGTCATCCGCAGTGTCCTGAGCCGATTCCCATAATCCGGCGTGTGCAGGAAGCGCGCCATAATAGCTGCCAAGGGCGCGCAAGCGCCGGTCGAGCAGCGCGAAATGCATCGCCTCGTCGGCAGCGACTCCGATCCAGTCATCGACGAACTCACGCGGAAATTGGTTGCCGAACCGACCGAGCAGATCGACCGCGAGATCGATCGCGACGAACTCGATATGCGCGAGCGCATGGAGCAACGCGATCCGGCCCCGTTCGGACCCGCCCTTGCCGCGCCGCGGCATCCGGTTAGGCGCGAGCAGTGCGGGCGCGGCCGGCCACGCCGGCTGATCGGGCATCGGCGTGTCGCAGCGATGTTCGAGCGTCCCCTGCCGCCAGGCACGCGCCATGCTGCGCGCCGCGCGGCGCTTGTCGTGCGGGCCCGCCGTCAGCAGGACCGCACGCGCGGCTTCACCCAGGGACTGCATGTCAGAGCGCTTTTGCCGCCTCCAGAACCGCGTCGGCATGACCCTTCACGCGCACCTTGCGCCACTCTTGGGCCAGCTTGCCATCGGCACCGAACAGGAAGGTCGACCGCTCGATGCCCATATAACTGCGGCCGTAATTCTGCTTTTCGACCCAGGTGCCGAACGCCTCGCACACCGCGCCCTCCTCGTCCGACGCGAGGCGAACCGTCAGGCCATATTTATCGCGGAACTTGCACAGTTTTGCGGGTGCATCGCGCGACACCGCAAGGATCTGTGCGTTCAGTTTCGCAAATTCGGGCGCAAGCCGCGTGAAATCTTGCGCTTCGGTCGTACAGCCGGGCGTATCCGCCTTGGGATAGAAATAGACGACCAGCGGCGCGCCCTTCACTGCGGCAAGGTCGATCGCCGCGCCGTCGGCGTCCAGAAGCTTCACTACGGGGAAAGCATCTCCGATTTGGGGCGCGCTCATTTTATCGTCTCCTTGATAAATAGGGACAGTTCTTATTCATTATTCTGCCGTGGGCGGGCGAATCGACGCCCACCAGTTGGCGATCTCCTGCCGCGCCGCATCGTGCGCGGCAAGCAGTTGCGGCCAGCCGGGCTCGCCGCACTGGCTCGCCACCAGCTGACGCGCGGCGGCGGTCGGCGGCTCGCCCTCGGGCGCCGTGAGGCGCAGCATCACGAGCATCCGCGCGAGCAGACCGTGCGCCTCGATCACCTCGGGCGCGACGAGTCCCACCGCCTTCATGCACGCGAGCGCCGCGGCGATATTCGGGTCGTGGCATTGTCCGCTCACCAACTGTGTAACCTGCATCGCGAATTCGAGGTCGACGAGCCCGCCCGGCCCGCCCTTGATGTCGAGCGCGCCCATCGCGGGCTTGTGCGCCGCGATCTTGCCGCGCATCTCGGCAGCGTCGGCGGCGAGCTTTACCGGATCACGCTGAATCGTCAGCAGTTCGGCAATGATCCGCCCGACCTCGGCGCGCGCCTTGTCCGACCCATAGACCGCCCGCGCGCGGAGCAGCGCCATATGCTCCCACGTCCAGGCTTCCTCGCGCTGATAGCGTTCGAAGCTGTCGAGCGTCACGACGAGCGGCCCCTGCGCCCCCTGCGGGCGCAGCCGCGTGTCGACGTCGTAGAGCTTGCCCGCCGCGGTCGGCACCGACATCGCCCCCGACACGCGCTGTGCGAGGCGGTTGTAATAGGTCGTCGCGCCCAGCGGACGCGCGCCGTCGGATTCGGCGAGATGGTCGCCGGTGAACAGATAGATGAGGTCGAGGTCGGACGCATGCGTCAGGGCGCGGCCGCCGAGGCGCCCGAGCGCGAGCACGACCAGTTCGCTGTCGGGGACGACACCGTGCGCCGCGACGAATTCGGCGACCGTCGCGTCTGCGAGCACCCCGAGCGCCGCTTCGGCCAGGTCTGAATAACCGCACGCGACGGTCAGCGGGTCGGTCGCGCCCGCGACAAGCTGCGCGCCATAGGCGAAGCGCCGCTCGCCGACATGGTCGCGCACGCGGTCGAGCACGCGCTCATAGTCGAGCCCAACGAGCCCCGGGCCCCATTCGGCGCGCAGCTGGGCCACGTTCGCCGGCGCGTCGAACGCCCGCTGATCGATCAGCCCCTCGATCAGTTCGACGCGCACGCCGAGCGCGTCGGCGAGCGTCGGCGCGAGCGACAGGATGCGCGTCGCGATCCGGGCGAGCGCGGGTTGCGCGCCGAGCAGATGAAAGAAATTGATCGCGCTCGGCAGCCCCGCGACGAGTTTATCGAAGCGCGTCAGCGTCGCGTCGGGATCGGGCGCCGCGCCGAGCGCCTTGATCAATTCGGGCAGCATCGTTTCGAGCGCGTCGAGCGCCGCCGGGCTGCGCAGCGCGCGCAGCTTGCCGCCGCGCCATTCGGCGATTGTGCGCAGCGCCGCTTCGGGCGGATCGAAGCCCGCCGCGATCAATTGGGCGGCAAGGCTGTCGTCGTCGCGGGGCAAGCCGGTCGCGACCGCGCGCTCGGCGACAATCCGGTCGTAACAGGCGCCGACGTCGGCGGCGACGGGTGCAAGCATCGCGAGCAGCGCAGCGCCGTCGGCTTTGCCGTCGAGCCGCGCAACGCCGTCGAGCGCGGCGGGCTGAATCGGCAAGCAATGCGTCTGCTGGTCCTCGACCATCTGCAAACGGTGCTCGATCCGGCGCAGCGTCGCATAATGGCCCGACAGACGCGTCGCGACTTCAGGCTCGATTCGCCCCGCCGCCGCGAGCGCCGCGAGCGCGTCGACCGTCGCGGGGACGCGCAGCGACGAATCGCGCCCGCCATAGATGAGCTGGTGAACCTGCGCGAAAAACTCGATCTCGCGGATGCCGCCGCGCCCGCGCTTCAGGTCGAAGCCCGGGCCGAACGCCTGCCCCTGCGCGAAATGATCGCGGATGCGATCGCTCATCGCGCCGATTTCCTTGAGCTGGCGGAAATCGAGGCTGCGGCGCCAGATGAACGGCTGGATCGCGGAGAGAAATTGTTCGCCGAGCGCGCGGTCGCCCGCCGAGGCGCGCGAGCGGATGAACGCTGCCTGCTCCCATGCCAAGGCTTCGGATTCATAATAGGAAATTGCCGCATCCACCGGCAGCACGATCGGCGTCACTTCGGGATGCGGGCGCAGCCGCAGGTCGACGCGCAGGACATGGCCGTCGCCGGTGCGCGCCGACAATATTTCGGTCATGCGCCGCGCGATTCGCACCGCCGCCTCGCCCGGATCGTCGCGCGACCGACGCGGCAGCGTGTCGGGGTCGAAGATCAGGATCGGGTCGATGTCGGAGGAATAGTTGAGCTCGTGACTGCCGAGCTTGCCGAGCGCGATCACCGAAAGCCCGCGCGCTTCCTCCCCCGGAATGCGCTCGGCAAAGGCAGCGTCGAGCGCGGTATCGCACGCCTGATCGGCAAAGTTCGACAACAACCGCGTCGTTGTCGCCACATCATGTTCACCCGACAGATCGCCGAGCGCGAGCAGCAGCGCGATGCGGCCGCGCCATTGGCGCAGCGCGCGCATGATGTCGTCATCGACAGGCGGCGCGGAGACAGCCGAAAGCGCGGCGTTAGTACCGTCGGTCAGGAAGCGCGTGACGTCATCGGGGTTGAGTTCGGCGAGCCGCGCCAAAAATGGCGCGTTGGCGGTGAGCCGGTCAAGCGCCGAGTGGCGGCTGGAAGGGTCGAGGATTGTCATCGAACGCCGCTATCGCTCGCACCCAATGAGGTAGCAACCCCCGCCCCGTCATTGCGAGCGTAGCGAAACAATCCAGAGCGGTTTACGCGGGCTCTGGATTGCTTCGCTATGCTCGCAATGACGGCTTTTCCATCTGGGCCTGCCTCAGGCGGGAACCGTGTTTTCGTCGAAGAACAACACCTGCGAAATCGCCGCGCGCAGCGTTGCGGGCTGGTACGGCTTGGTGAGCAGGAACGCCGGTTCGGGACGATCGCCGGTGAGCAGCCGTTCAGGGAAAGCGGTGATAAAGATGACCGGCACCTTCAGCGCGGTCAGGATTTCCTGCACCGCCTCGATCCCCGAGCTGTTGTCGGCGAGCTGGATGTCGGCAAGGACGAGACCCGGTTGATGCTTCTGCGCCTCGGCGACGGCTTCGCGATGCGTGGTGGCAACCGCAACAACGTCATGGCCGAGGTCGCGAACGATCATCTCGATGTCCATCGCGATGATCGGTTCGTCCTCGATGATCAGGATGCGCGCGCGGGTCTGACGGTCGATTTCGTGGGTCGCCTCGGCGATCAGCGTCTTAACGTCGTCGGTATCGCGGCCAATGATGCGGCCCGTATCCTCGGCATTGAACCCTTCCACCGCAGTCAGCAGCAATGCCTGCCGGGCCAGCGACGGAATGCGGCGTAACCGCGCGTCGGCGATTGCGATGTCGGTCAGGTCGGCGGTGTCGCCAGCATCGGCAGCATTTGCCATCAGGCCGAAATTATCATGGACCATCCGGTACAACTGAATTCGCAGATCATTGCCGGTATCGACAGCCGCGGGATCTGCGACCAATGTTTCAAGCAAACGCGCGACCAGCGCGTCGCCATTCTGCTGGCTACCTGAAATCGCCCGACCATAACGTCGCAAATATGGAAGATGCGGGGCGATCGCCTGACCCAATGACATAAATTTCCCTCCTGATGCGGGTCTTAACCCGCCGAAAACCCAGCAAACACGGCTCACAGCCGCACTCGCCGACATAATTTCACCCCATGGGAACGATTTAGCCGCAAATTAGTTTCATGGGGAAGAACAAACGCGCCATTGCGGTTTGATAAATGCGCGGTTAGCAACAGGCCCCATGTTCAGCGGATGCCCCGATAATGTCGTCTAAGACCGGTTCGCCACGCGGCGTGACTTCGGCGAAGGACGCGGAAAAGAAATCTTCCACCAAGGGACAGGACGTCAATGGCGCCCTGCGCCGCGCTTATGAATCGACCGTCGATGAGTCGATTCCGCAGACTCTGTTGGACCTTCTCAGCAAGCTTGACTGAGCTTATCGCCGGTAGCGCGCGTCAAAATCGCTTTGAAATGCTGCGAATTTTCCGGCCGCAATCGCATCACGCATCGCCTGCATCAGCGCCTGATAGAAATGCAGATTGTGCTGCGTCATCAACATCGCACCGAGCATCTCGCCCGATCGCACGAGATGATGCAGATAGGCGCGCGACCAGGTTGAGCACACCGGGCAGCCGCACGCCGCAGCGAGCGGCTCCCGATCGTCAGCAAATCTGGCGTTGCGAATATTGATTGGGCCGTCCCAGGTAAACGCCTGTCCGTTGCGCCCCGACCGCGTCGGCAGCACGCAATCGAACATGTCGACCCCGCGCGCGACTGCGCCGACCAGATCGTCGGGCTTGCCGACACCCATCAAGTACCGCGGGCGGTCGGCGGGTAGCTGCGCCGGCGCATAATCGAGCACGCCGAACATCGCCGCCTGCCCCTCGCCGACCGCCAACCCGCCGATCGCATAGCCGTCGAATCCGATGTCGGTCAGCGCCGCCGCCGATCGGGCGCGCAATTTTTCGTCGAGCGAGCCCTGCTGGATGCCGAACAACGCTGATCGCGCCGCATGCTCGCCGCCCGCATCAAACCCGGCGCGGCTGCGCGACGCCCAGCGCATCGAGCGTTCCATGCTCGCCTCAGCGCGCTTGGCATCGACGCCGTTCGGCGGGCATTCGTCGAACGCCATGACAATATCGCTGCCCAGCTGCCGCTGGATTTCCATCGACCGTTCGGGGGTCAGCATATGGCGCGAGCCGTCGAGGTGGCTTTTGAAAGCCACGCCCTCTTCGCTCTGCTTGGTCAGCGCCGACAGGCTCATCACCTGATAACCGCCGCTGTCGGTCAGGATGGGCCGGTCCCAAGCCATGAACTTGTGGAGGCCGCCCAGCCGCGCCATGCGTTCGGCGGTCGGGCGCAGCATCAGATGATAGGTGTTGCCGAGGATGATGTCGGCGCCGGTGGCGCGCACTTCTGCGGGGCGCATCGCCTTCACCGTCGCGGCGGTGCCGACGGGCATGAAGGCGGGGGTGCGAATTTCGCCGCGCTGCATCGCGATCACGCCGGTGCGCGCGGCGCCGTCGGTTGCGGCGATCGAAAAGGCGAATCTGTCGGTCATGGCGGGCGCCTATGGCGGGGAAGGCGCCGAAAGTCGAGCGCTAGGCCGATCCTCCCCGTCGCGCAGCCATGGGCAGGGGGAGCGTCGCCGAAGGCGATGGTGGAGGAGCGGCGACAGCAGCGCTAAGGTCGCTCCGCCACCGCTGCGCGCTGCCAACGCCCATGGCTTCCCCACAGGGAGGATGGGGACTTGGCTATTCCTTATCGTCCTCGCTCGACGGCTCTTCGGCCGCCGCCTTGGCCTTTTCCTTCGGCTTTTCCTTCTCGAAAATCGCCGCGAGTTCCTTCTTTTTCGCCTCGGACAAGCCCTCCTCGGCCTCGGGGAACATCTCCTCCTCCTCCTCGTCGATATGGTGGAGGTAACGATGCTTCATCGTGCGGAACCGTGTCAGCCAGCCGGTCGAGGCAAAATCCATCTCGTAGAGCTCGGTGAGCATATCGTCGATTTCCTTATGCTCGGACACACTGTGCTGCGCGTCCTCGCGCAGATCGGGCTTGCCGAGCATCGTCGCATAGAGCGACATTTCTTCCGACGCAGCGTGCGCGGTGACCTCGACGCGGAACGCCTCGAACAGTTTTTCGCGCTCGGAGCTGTCACCTTTGGTTTCGTCGATCTGGTCGAGCAATTTGCGGTGCCGGTCGTGATCGGCCTTCAGCCGCGCAAAGATTTTGGTTTCGGCCATGTTCGTCTCCTGTTTCGGAGCAGAACGGGCGATCACGCGGACGGTTCCCCGCCGTCAATCAGACGGCTTTCCAGTCGCTCGTTGTCGTAAACATCGGCAACGCCATCGCGGCGGTCGATTGCGTTGCTGCGGCGATCAGATAGGGGGACACACGGTGGCGTGTGCACAGCCCGCCATTGCCGTCGCTGACCATCGTCTGTTCGAATTCAACGCCCTGCTGGTGCTTCATCGACCGACGAACGGTGGCGGTGACCAGTTGGCCTTCGCCGAAATCGATGACGAACTGGGTACCAAGTGGCACGTCCAATATCCCCTCGATAAAAGCGCCGGTCGACGACAGGTTGCGGATGACGACATCGTAGCGGTGATTATCATGGATCGCCCCGACCTTGCGGAAGAGCGAAAATCGATCGTTGCGCTGCCGTGCAGGGCCAGCGGGCTTGATCGTCCACGATCCCGCCTCGGCATGATCCAACAGCTCGGCATGCGGCACCGGCTTGCTGTAAACATAGCCCTGCACATGGCTGACATTGAGCTTACGGATGAGTTCTAGCTGATCGAGCGATTCGATGCCTTCCGCCGTCGTCTCCATTTCGAGCGCCTCGGCGAGCGCGACGATCGCCGCGATGATCGCGCCATTGCGCGATCCGGCGACCGTGGCATCGCGCACAAAACTCTGGTCGATCTTGATCTTGTCGAACGGCGCGGTCTGAAGGTAGCTTAGCGACGAATAGCCTGTGCCGAAATCGTCGAGCGCGAGGCGGACGCCGAGCCCCTTTAACGCCTTGAACATTTTGGCCGTGTCGGCCGAATCGCCGAGGAAGACGCTTTCGGTGATCTCGAGTTCGAGCCGATCGGGCGCCAGCCCCGTTGTCGCCAACGCATTGGCGATGATCTTGGGCAAATCGTCGTTCGCAAACTGGATCGGCGATACATTCACCGCGACGCGCATGTCGCCTGGCCAATTGACCGCATCCTCGCACGCTTTGCGCAGCACCCATTCGCCGAGCGGCCAGATCAGATTGGCTTCCTCGGCGATCGGGATGAAGACGCTAGGTGAGATTACGCCGCGATCGGGGTGCGTCCAGCGAATCAGTGCCTCGACCCCCGTCACCATGTTCGACTTGGCATTGACGACGGGCTGGTATCGCAGTTCCATCTCTCCGCGGACCAGCGCGTCGCGCAGATCGTCCTCGAGCGCGCGGCGGATCTCGGCAGCCTGATGCAAATCGCTCGAATAGAAGCTGAAGCGGCCGCGCCCATTGCCCTTCGCGGCATAGAGCGCCAGGTCGGCGTTGCGCACGAGATCGTCGCTGCTCAGGCCGTCGAAAGGTGCAATCGCCACCCCGACCGATGCCCCTATGATACAACGGCTGCCCTCGACCGAATAGGGTTGCGACAGGCTGGCGATGATATCGGCGGCCATATCGCCGAGCTTGCCGCGGTCCTCGAGGTCAGGAAGGATGATCTGGAATTCGTCACCGCCCAGCCGGCTGACCATTTCCTTGTCACCGACAATCTTGAGCAGCCGCTGAGCAACCTGTTTGAGCAGCGCGTCGCCCGCCGGATGGCCGAGCGTGTCGTTGACCTGTTTAAAACGATCGAGATCGAGCAGCATGATCGCGCAGACGCGTTGCTGCTGGGCAAAGGCGGCGAGCGTGGAGTCGAGTTTTTTTGAAATGTTGAAGCGGTTGGCAAGCCCGGTCAGCGAATCATAGAGCGCCAGCCGCGAAGCATCCTCGGCCGATCGGCGCTGCGCGGTGATGTCCGTACCGCTGCCGCGATAGCCGGTGAACTTGCCGCTGCCCTCGAACTGCGGCCGTCCCGAAATCGCCCACCAGCGGTCGTCGCCCTCGAACGCGCTGCGCAGTGGCAGTTCGTCGAACTTCGACTGTTTGGTCAGCAGGAACGGCAAGGTGCGTTGGCGTTCGCCGTGGCTGTCGACCGGCAGGAACAATTCGGTAAAGCTCGTTCCGAGCAATTGCCCACTGGTCCGCCCCATCAGCCGCGCGACCGAATCGGTGATATAGGTCAGCTGCCCCTTGGCATCGGTCGACCAGAACCAGCCCTGCCCACTTTCTTCGTAATTCTGGAGCAGGAGCAGTGCTTCGCGTGTGTGCAGGTTCGGCACGACGTCGCCCCGCTGTTTGCCGATGCGCGATCCGATCATGCCAAAAAAGCCACGCTGGCTGTCATCGGCTCCATCATCCCGCCGCTCGTCGGAATCGATCCGCGATGGCACTTCCATCAAATCAAACTCTTGCTGATCCCCACATTGCATCCGATATGCGCCCAATGCCTTGCGATATTGTAAATAAATGGGCAACCACATGCCCGGGACCATTCCTGCCGCGGAACGACAACGCAGGAGCAAATTGTTAACCAGCGTTGGCGAACGCATGGCCGCACTGTTGCCCCGCCCCCCCTAGCTCCGCTCCGCCGACCAACGCGCGCAATGTCAATTCCAGCAGGTATCGACACAATGGCGCCATTCGGCACCAAGAGCAGCCGCGCGCGACGAAAACTTCGTCTGCAATTGCAAGGAACCAAGGCGAGCGGCATCGAGGTCGAAGTGCTGGTGCATAATATTTCGGCAGCAGGACTATTGCTGGAAGGCAACGCTGGCGCTTGGTGACGCGATCGAAGTCGCCTTGCCGCACGCTGGCGCAACCGCCGCCAAGATGATCTGGGTCAGCGGCATCCATGGCTGCCAGTTCGATACGCCCAGCTCATCTGTCACGCTCGGCGCCGCGCAATTGTGCGCCGTCGTTGCCGCGGATCGCGGCGCGGCGCTAGATCCAATGCGCATCCAACCGAAGCCTTTGGCGACCGGCTGCATCGGCTGCACATAATCAGGCGGCTGACCTACGGACATAGCCGCCGATTCAGGCGTTAGCGAACCTTCCATCCCGGCGTGGAAAGAGGTTGAGGCACGGCCCAAGGCTGATGAATCGATACGCGTGCAGCGCTGCTTGGTGCAGAGGCCACCGAACTGCTTGGGATCGACGAACCGAAACGCCCTCGACGTGGTCGCGCGCGCCAAAGCGCAGCTTGCCGACGCCGCCGACGTCAGCGCCGACAACGTCAAAATCATCATCGAGATTTAACCCGCGCGGCATTGCTCAAGCCGAGTAATCGGGCAGCAGCAAGCTGGCATCACCATAGCTGTAAAAACGGTAATCGTTGGCGATGGCGTGGGCGTATGCCGCCTGCATCGTCTCCAGTCCCATCAGCGCACTGACCAACATGAACAGCGTCGAGCGCGGCAGGTGGAAATTGGTCATTAGACCGTCGATCGCCTTGAACCGGTAACCGGGGGTGATGAAGATCGCGGTGTCGCCGGCGAAGGGCGCAATCGTGCCGTCATCCTGCGCCGCGCTTTCCAGCAAGCGCAGGCTGGTGGTGCCGACCGCGATGATCCGGCCGCCAGCGAAACGCACGGCGTTGAGCCGCGCCGCGGTGTCGGCGTCGATCCGCCCCCATTCGGCGTGCATCACATGGTCTTTGGTGTCATCGGCCTTGACCGGCAGGAACGTGCCGGCGCCGACGTGCAAGGTCAGTGTCTCGGTGGTGACGCCCGCGGCTCCAAGCGCGGCGAGCAGGCTGGGCGTGAAATGCAGCGCCGCGGTCGGCGCGGCGACAGCACCATCTTCGCGCGCAAACATCGTCTGGTAATCGGCGCGGTCGTCGTCATCGGTGGGGCGCTTGCCAGCGATATAAGGCGGTAGCGGCATCGTGCCTGCGCGTTCGAGCAGGACGTCGACCGGCTCGTCACCTGCAAAGCTCAGGATAAAGCTGCCATCGGCCAGTCGTTCCTCGGCCAGCGCCAAAACATTGGCGCCGAAATCGACCGTCTCGCCCACCCGCAGCCGTTTAGCGTTGCGAACGAACGCTTGCCAGCGGCGCAGGTCGATCCGCTTATGCAGCGTCGCGCCGATTTTTGCGTCGCCCCTCCACCCCTCTAGTTGGGCCGGGATCACGCGGGTATCGTTGAACACCAGACAGTCGCCGGGCCGCAGCCACGCAGGCAGGTCGCCGACCCCCGCATCGATGATGGTTTCGCCGTCGACCACGAGCATCCGCGCCGTATCGCGCGGTCGCGCTGGCCGCAGCGCGATCCGTTCGTTGGGCAGGTCAAAATCGAAGGCGTCGACGCGCATGGCTTTCGGGCGCGCCTCCGCGCTTACTGCCCGATCGGCGCGTTGAGCTGGTCGACGGTGACCTCGGCGGCGGGCGCAGGAGCGGGTACCGCTTCGACCAGCGTCGACACCGGCGGCATCGGCTTGTTGTCAGCGACAACCGCCAGCTGAACGATGCGCGACATCACCGCGGGGGGTTCGCCCTTCTGGATCGCATCGACATATTGCATCCCCGATACCACCCGCCCGAACGCGGTATAACGGCGGTCGAGTGCGAAACGCGGCTGGAGCATGATGAAGAACTGGCTGTTGGCGCTATCTTCGCTTTCGGCGCGCGCCATCGACAATGTGCCGCGCAAATGTGGAGTCACGTTGAATTCGGCCTTCAGGTCGGGGAGCTGCGAACCACCCTGTCCGGTCGCGGTCGGGTCGCCGGTCTGTGCCATGAACCCGTCGATTACGCGGTGGAACTTGATCCCGTCGTAAAAGCCCGCGCGCGTGAGCTGCTTCAGTCGCTCGACATGGCCGGGCGCGACGTTTGGATAGAGCTGGATTACCACCCGGCCGCCCGTCGAAAGGTCGAGGTTGAGCATAAATTCCGGGTTATTGATGTACTGGTCGGGCGTCATCGCAGGAACCACCGGGGTTTCCGCGGCAGCTGGCGCGGCGATGGGCGTTTCTGCGGCGGGCGGGGCTTCGACCGGCGGCGGGGGTGCCTCGATCGGCAACGCGGGCTGCGCGGTCTCTGGCATCGGGTTCGGCGCGGGCGGTGCCTCCTGCGCGACGGCCGCAGCCGCGAGACCGAACGCCATCGCCGCGAGAATCATGGGGCGGAAGGAAAAAATCATGCTGGATCGGCCTCTGATAAGTAAACAGGATTTGCGCCCCGACTGGCGCGCCCTAGCGGGAAAAAGCTGAACGCTCAATGATCGGTATCAGCGATCGCCTTGCAGCAGCCCATGTTCGGCGATGCGCGCCACGACAGCATCGCGCACCGAAGGCGTCACGAATTTATGGATGTCGCCGCCAAAGATCGCGATTTCCTTGACCAGCCGCGACGCGATCGGTTGCAGGCCGACGTCGGCCATCAGGAACACCGTCTCGATACGATCGTTGAGCTGCTGATTCATCCCCGCCATCTGATATTCATATTCGAAGTCGGCAACCGCACGTAGACCGCGCACGATCATGCCCGCACCTTCGCGCTCGGCAAAATCCATCAGCAGCGAGTTGAAGCCGACGACGCGAATGTCGCCGCCCAGTGCCGCGACTTCACCGCGGACCATCTCGATCCGCTCGTCATCTTCGAACAAAGGTGATTTGGTGATGTTCGTGGTGACGCCGATGACCAGCCGGTCGACCAGCTTCGCGCCGCGGCGGATGATGTCCATATGCCCCAGCGTGATCGGGTCAAAGGTTCCGGGATAAACCCCAATGCGCATCAACGGTCCCTTTCCACCACATAGCGCGCAATGGCGCGCAGCAGCGTTGCTTCGTCGCCAAAACTCGCCAGATGCCCGATCGCCTGATCAACCAGCGCGGTCGCCTGGCCACGCGCGCGTTCGAGTCCCATCAGCGTGACAAAGGTACCTTTGCCCGCAGCTTCATCCTTGTGCAGCGCCTTGCCCGCGAGCGCCTCGTCGCCCTCGACATCCATGATGTCGTCGGCAATCTGGAACGCGAGGCCAATATCGCGCGCATAGGCGCGCAGCGCGGTGCGCCCCTCGGGCGGGATACGCGCCAGGATCGCGCCGGCCTCAACCGAAAAGGCGATCAGCGCCCCGGTCTTGAGCTGTTGCAGCCGCGTCACCGTCGGCAGGTCGAAGTTCGACGTTTCGGCAGCAAGGTCCATCATCTGGCCGCCCGCCATGCCCGCCGGTCCCGCCGCGCGCGCGAGCTCGCCGCACAATTCGCCGCGTACGAACGGATCGCTGCTCGTCGCCGGATCGCACAGCCACTCAAACGCCAGCGCGTGGAGCGAATCGCCCGCGAGCACCGCGGTCGCCTCGTCGAACGCCTTGTGCACGGTCGGCTTGCCGCGGCGCAAATCGTCATCGTCCATGCACGGCAGATCGTCGTGGATCAACGAATAAACGTGCATCGCCTCGACCGCCGCGCCGACGCGCAGGCTCAGTCCACGATCGACATGAAACAGATCGCCCGCCGCGCGGACGAGCAGAGGGCGCAACCGCTTGCCTCCCGCGATCGCGGCGTGGCGCATCGCTTCGTAGAGCGGTGCCCGCGGGTCTTTGGGGACGGGCAACAGCTGGTCGAACAGCCGGTCGATGCCCGCCATCACCTCGGCCTGCGTGTTCAGCAGCAACTGCGTTCCGCCCGAAATATTATCGCTCGCCGCCGTCATGATGCGATCAGCTTTCGCCGAAGGGAGTGGTTCCCGTCGGCCGCCCATCGGCGCCCAGGCTCACTTGCTCGATCCGCGCCTGTGCGGCGGCGAGCCGCGCTTCGCAATGCCCGCGCAGCGCATGGCCGCGTTCATAGAGCGCGACCGATTCTTCCAGGCTGACATCGCCGCTTTCCAGCCGCCGCACGATCGTCTCGAGCTCGCCCATCGCCGCTTCGAACGATAGCGCGGCGATAGCAGGGTCGGGGGCAGGGGCAGCAGCAGCGTCGGGGGTGTCCGTCATGGCCCTGCTTTGGCCCTTTCGCCCCCTTGCGGTCAAGCTTGACGTCGCACCATGTGTGCCTACGCTGCTGTCCTAATAATCGGCCAGGACATTCGTCGGACGGTCGCCATGGGAGCCTCGCCTTGACCCTGCAAACCATCGGCGCCTACGTCGCCACTGCGCTCATCTTCGGCATCATCGACGCGCTTTGGCTTCGCACGATGTTGGTCAAAGTCTATCGCCCCGAAATCGGCGCGTTGTTGTTGGACGGCTGGCGCCCCGCCCCGGCACTGATTTTTTACGCGCTCTATATGCTCGGAATCCAGATTTTTGCTGTTGCGCCCGCGCTGGCGGCAGGAAAATGGCAGGTCGCGGCGCAGTGGGGCGCGATGTTCGGCTTCTTTTGTTATATGACCTATGACCTTACCAACCATGCGACGATGAAAATCTGGTCGACCAAGGTGACGCTGCTCGACATTGCGTGGGGGACGCTCGCGACCGGATTTGCCGCGGGCGCGGCGGCGTGGCTGGTGCTGACCCTGATGCCGCGCGCCGCTTAGGCCCGCTTCACTTCCGACAATAACGATTCCGCTTTTTGCAATTGCCGTGCAGCGCGCGGCCAATCATGCTGCGCTGCACAAGGGAGAGGGGCGTAAAGGCGAGTTTTGTTCTCACAAACAAGGACTTGCATCATGAAGAAGATCATTCTCCCCGTCCTGACGCTGTTCGCCGCGGTTCCGTTCATTGCCCACGCTGAGGAGGCCGCAACGCAGCGGTTCGAGCATCAGGGCAGCAGCTACAGCTACACCGTCACCCAGGTTGGTGACGTCCGCGTCATCAGCGGCGTCGAGGAACGCACCGGCAAACCGTTTACACTGCGCGTCGGTACCCACCGCGTGCGCGGTACCGTCGGCTCGCAGCAGGTGAGCTTCCCGCTCCGCGACGTCGAGCCGCTCGCCAAGCCCGCGACCACCCTCGCCTCGCGCTGATACCCTCTCCGACTGCAGACCCCATGGTGCTTTTCGCATCATGGGGTCTGTTCGTTTTGCGCCTACATCGCTAAAGGCGCGCCATGACTCAGACCGCAACCGCGCCCGCCTCCGTCATCACCCCTCAGGTCGTTGCCGACCATGGCCTGTCGCCCGAGGAATATGAGCGCGTCCTGCACGCGATTGGGCGCGAGCCGAACCTCGTCGAGCTCGGCATCTTCTCGGTCATGTGGTCCGAGCATTGCAGCTACAAAAGCTCGCGCCTCCATTTGAAAAAGCTGCCGACCGAGGCGCCGTGGGTGATCTGCGGCCCCGGCGAAAATGCCGGCGTCATCGACATCGGCGAAGGCGCCGGCGGCAAGAAGCTCGCCGCGATCTTCAAGATGGAGAGCCACAACCACCCGTCGTACATCGAGCCCTATCAGGGCGCGGCGACCGGGGTCGGCGGCATCCTGCGCGACGTCTTCACGATGGGCGCCCGCCCCGTCGCGAACCTCAACGCGCTGCGCTTCGGCCGCCCTGACCATCCGAAGATGAAGCATCTGATCTCGGGCGTCGTTCACGGCATCGGCGGCTATGGCAATTGCGTCGGCGTCCCGACGGTCGGCGGCGAGGTCAATTTCCACAAGGCCTATGACGGCAACATCCTCGTCAACGCGATGACCGTCGGCATCGCCGAACAGGACAAGATCTTCTATTCGGCCGCGAGCGGCGTCGGCAATCCGATCGTCTATGTCGGCTCGAAGACCGGCCGCGACGGCATCCACGGCGCGACGATGGCGTCGGCCGATTTCGGCGAGGATGCCGAGGAAAAGCGCCCGACGGTGCAGGTCGGCGACCCCTTCACCGAAAAACTGCTGATCGAGGCGTGCCTCGAACTGATGGCGTCGGACGCGATCGTCGCGATCCAGGACATGGGCGCCGCGGGCCTCACGTCTTCGTCGGTCGAAATGGCGTCGAAGGGCGGCGTCGGCCTCCATCTCAAGATGGACGATGTGCCGCAGCGCGAAACCGGCATGACGGCGTATGAGATGATGCTGTCGGAAAGCCAAGAACGCATGCTCATGGTGCTCAAGCCCGGCCGTGAGGATTTCGCCGCAGCGATCTTCCACAAATGGGAACTCGACTTCGCGGTCATCGGCACCGTCACCGACACCGGCCGCATGGTGCTCGAACATCATGGCGAGATCGTCTGCGACATCCCGCTCGCCCCGCTCGCCGACGACGCGCCGCTCTACGACCGGCCGCATGTGCCGACGCCGAAGCCAGCCGCGCTGACGAACCTCCCTGAGACGAAGGACATCGCGGCCGATCTCAAGACCTTGATGGGCACCCCCGACATCGCGAGCCGCCGCTGGATCTGGGAGCAATATGACAGCCAGGTCGGCGCCGATACGGTGCAGACGGGCGGCGACGCCGCGCTTGTCCGCATCCACGGCACCAACCGGGCGCTCGCGATCTCGACCGACTGCACCCCACGTTATTGCTACGCCGACCCGGTCGAGGGTGGCAAGCAGGCGGTCGCCGAAACCTGGCGCAACATCAGCGCGGTCGGCGCAACCCCGCTCGCGATCACCAACTGCCTGAACTTCGCCAACCCGCAGCGCCCCGAAATCATGGGCCAGATCGTTGGCTGCCTCGACGGCATGGCGCAGGCGTGCCGCGCACTCGACTATCCGATCGTGTCGGGCAACGTCAGCCTCTATAATGAATCCAAGGCGACCGGCGGCGGCAGCGCGATCCTGCCGACACCCGCGATCGGCGGCGTCGGCGTGATCGAGGACCTGAGCAAGGCGGTCGGCATCGGCTTCAAGCGCACCGGCGACATCGTGCTCGCGGTCGGCGAACGCGCCGGCCATCTCGGCCAGTCGATCTGGCTGCGCGAAATATTGGGCCGCGAAGAAGGCCCGCCTCCCGAGGTGAACCTGCGCTGCGAAAAGCGCACCGGCGACTTCATCCGACATGCGATCACCGCTGGCTGGATCACCGCCTGCCATGACGTGTCCGACGGCGGCATCGCAGTGACGCTCGCCGAAATGGCACTCAAATCGAACATCGGTGTGCTGGTCAGCGAAGAACAGCCCTTCGGTATCGCCGAAAGCTTCTTCGGCGAGGATCAGGGGCTGTACCTCGTCACCGTCTGCGACACCTGCCTCGCTGACTTCCTCGACGCCGCGGGCCGTGCCGACGTGCCCGTCGATCCGCTTGGCCGCACGATCAAGGACCGCATTGTCTTTGAGCTGGAGGGCAGCGATCATCAGGTCACGCTCGACGAACTTCGCGAAGCGCATGAGGGGTTTTTCCCGACGCTGATGGGAGCCGACGCGGCGCTCACCTAGTTCGTCATCGCGAGTGTAGCGAAGCAATCTCCCGCAACCGTCCATTCAAGACGACAGCACAAGATTGCTGCGTCGCCTTTGGTTCCTCGCAATGACGAGACAAGGCTTGCGGGTGGAGGAATGAAGTCATGAGCATCCATATCGGCATCGGCGGCTGGACCTTCGAACCGTGGCGCGGTCCCTTTTACCCCGCGGGCCTCGCTCAAAAGCGCGAGCTCGAATATGCGGGTAAGCGGCTGACCGGGATCGAGATCAACGGCACCTATTATGGCAGCCAGAAACCCCAAACCTTCGCCAATTGGGCCGCATCGGTCCCAGACAACTTGCAGTTCAGCGTCAAGGCGTCGCGCTTCGCCACCAACCGCAAGATCCTCGCCGAAGGCGCCGCATCGATCGAGAAGTTCCTGGCCCAAGGCATCACCCGCCTCGGCGACCGCCTCGGCCCGATCCACTGGCAATTCATGGCGACGAAGAAGTTCGTGCCCCACGATTTTGCGGGCTTCCTCGACCTGCTCCCCGACAGCCAGGACGGCCTGCCACTGCGCCACGCGATCGAGGTTCGCGACGAAAGCTTCCGCGATCCGGCGTTCGTTGACATGCTGCGCGAGCGCAACATGGCGGTCGTTTACGCCGACAGCGACGAATTTCCGTGCATCGACGAACAGACCGCCGACTTCACCTACGCGCGGCTCCAGCGATCGCAGGAGGATATCGAAACCGGCTATGACGACAAGGCGCTCGACCATTGGGCCGATCAAGCCCGCGATTGGGCGAAAGGCGACCGCGACGTCTACATATTCTTCATTTCCGGCGCAAAGGTCCGCAACCCGGCAGCCGCGCAGGCGCTGATCGCGAGGCTAAAATAGTTCCTCCCCGTCGCGTAGCGATGGGAGGATCAAAGGTTCAGGCCGCCATCGCCTGTTTTGCCGCGAGGAAATTATACGGATCGATTCCGCGGTTGCGGTAAGCGCGATGCGCTTCATGATACAGCGTCGGCTCGCCAATCCCGAGCCGCGCACGCGCGGCTTCGAGCGGTTCGGCGAGCAGCGCGCGGATATCCTGCTCGATGATCGCCTGCGATGCCTTGCCATGGCGCTGGCCCTGCCGGATCGCGCCGAACACGGGGGCGTCAGCTTTCACCCCGCGCTTCACTTCGTAGCCGCCAGCATAGGCGATGAAGAAATTGCCGTAATTGCCCGTCTGGCCATAGGTGAAGCCGAGCACGCACTGTTCGCCGAGCGCGTCGCGGCCATAGCCGGTCAGGATGTGGAACAGGTCGTGCGTGTCGCGCAGGCGATTGGCATACCATTGCACCTGATCGTCAAATTTGGGACGACCCATTTTGTCGGCTTCGGCGACGAGGCCAGCGGCCGACAGGCCCTCGCGGCGCATGAAGGTGACATAGGCGTGGCCGACGCTGCCTTCGGGCAGCTGGTCAATCCAGGCATGATCGTCGAGCAGGTCGGGCAGATAGGGCTCGCTCGCCATCAGCTGCCTCCCCTTGTCGCTTTCGACGAAGGCGCGCGCATCGTCCATGAAGCCCTTGCGCGGCAGGCTTTCAAAGATGTGGAACACCTGTTCGGTGTCTTCCTTGTCCTTGATCAGCTTGCGGAAATGCGACAGCGCCTTGAATGGCCGAAACGTCGGCATCTTGCGGTCGGGATGAGAGAAGATGGGCGGGGTCATGGCGGGTCTCATGCGAATCAGGGTGTGGAATCGCACTAGCACTACTGACATATATGTCAATAGTGCGTTGATCGTCGACATGAGAAAGCGCTCGACGCTACCGAACCCGCGGGATAGCTCTGCCGCTTGCGCAAAGGGGGAGTAGACCGTGACCACAGCCCGATACGAAAGCCTCGATGCCATTCGGGGGGTTGCGGTGATGGGCATATTGGCGATGAACATCGCTGCGTTCGCCCTCCCCTTCGCCGCTTATTCGAACCCGGTCGCGGGGGGGCCGGTGAGCGGGATCGACCTTGGCACCTGGTTCGTCAATTTCGTGCTGATCGATTCCAAGATGCGCGGCCTGTTTTCGATGCTGTTCGGGGCGAGTACCTTGCTCGTCATCGAAAGCGCGACCAGCGGGAACCGCAATGCGGCGGGTGCGCATTTTTCGCGGATGGTCTGGCTGGGCATCTTTGGCCTGCTGCACTTCTACCTCATCTGGTTCGGCGACATCCTGTTTCTTTATGCGATGTGCGGCCTGCTGTTGTTCGCGTTCCGCAACCTGTCGGTGAAGGCTCTGACGATCTGGGCCATAGCGTTTTTCGTCGTCGGAATCGGCTTCCTCGCGCTCGGCTGGGCGACGATGGCGCTGACCGAAGCGGGCAAAATGCCCGCCGAAATGGCTTCGAAATTGAGCGCCGGCCTTGCCGAGATGAATGCCGAGATGGGCCCGGGCGCCACCGGCTACGCCAAGGAAATGGCGATCTATCTGGGCAGCTATGCCAACATTGTCGCGCACCGCACCGGAAACATGCTGACCGAGCCGTTCGTCATGGTGCTGATGTTCCTGTGGGAAACGATGGGGCTGATGCTGGTCGGCATGGCGTTGTTCAAATCGCGAATGCTGACCGGCGACTGGGAGGCCGCGCGCTATCGCAAGTGGGCGCTGCGCTGTTTCCTGTTCGCCGTGCCGCCGCTGGTGGCGCTCGCGCTCTATCAGGTCCGCAGTGGGTTCAGCGCGGTATCGACGTTCGGCGCGTCGCTGTCGCTGTCTGCGCCGTTCGACATCGTGATGACGATCGGTTGGGCGGCGCTGATCATGTGGCTGATCAAGGTGAAGGCGAACGAAGCGCTACGCGCGCGGCTCGCGGCAACCGGCCGCATGGCGTTCACCAACTACCTGGTCACCTCGATTATCATGACCACGATCTTCTACGGATATGGGCTGGGACTTTTCGGCAGTGTGGGACGCGCTGCGCTTTACCTGTTCTGCTTCGGCATGTGGGCGGCGATGCTATTGTGGTCCAAACCGTGGCTCGAACGCTTCCAATATGGGCCGCTCGAATGGCTGTGGCGGAGTCTTTCGCGCTGGCAGGTTCAACCAATGCGGAAAATTCCGGTGGCTTAATACCCGACCGCGCGGCCAAACCCAGCCGGGCGGCGCTGAACGAGCGGATTGGCCTCACGCTCGAGCGCTCCCAGCGTTTCCTCAAACAACCGCCGCAATTCGACGACGCGCGGCAGATATTCTTCGGGGCTGACCTGGCTTTCGACGCAGTGGCGGGCGAACATTTCAATGTCTTCGGCGACCGCGCCGAGCTTTTCACCACCAAACTGGCGCGCTTCGCTTTTCAACGTGTGCGCCGGCATCACCATGCCGCCTGCATCGCGGGCGCGCATCGCCTCTTCGATCGCCGCCACCGACTTGGTGCCGTCTTCGCGAAAATAGCCGAGAATCCGCACGAACGCGGCGCCCAATTGGGTGCGCGTAGCGCGGAATTCATCCCAATCGACCAGGATTTCGTCCAATGTAATGTCCCTTGGTGTGCAAAGTTGGTCGTGGTCCCAACCGATGCATGCCCAAGTTCGGTAAAAAAGACGTTACGACGCACGGCGCTTGTCAGCAAAGCCGCCCCAATTTGGGTCAGCGACGCACGCGCCAGCGGCCCGCGTTATCCGCCGCGGTTTCCGCCTCGACCAACCAGCCATGTTCGGTAGCCAGCGCCGCGACTTCGCGCCCCGCCTGCGGATCGTCGGCGATCAGCAGCACATCAGCGGCATCGCGCAACGCGCGCGCCAGCCGGAGCGCGGGCCAGGGGCAGCGCATCCCGCGAGCGTCGACGACCAGCGTCGACACCTCATTCGTCATAGGGATTGCGCGAATTGCGGAAGTTGAGACGCACCGGTACACCCTGGAACCCCAATTCCTTGCGCATGCCGTTGACCAGATAGCGTTCATAGCTGCCGGGCAACGAGTCGGTTCGCGTTCCGAACACAACAAAGGTCGGCGGGCGCGTGCGCGCCTGGGTGATGTAACGCAGCTTGATGCGTTTACCGCCGGGGGCGGGCGGAGGATTGGCATCGACCGCGCGCTCGAACCAGCGATTGAGCGTCGATGTCGAGACGCGATTGGTCCAGATCGCGCGCTGTTCGAAGGCAACACGCACCAGCGTATCGATGCCTTTGCCGGTCGCGCCGGAAATCGTCAGTACCGGCACGCCCTTGACCTGGCTGAGCCCGTCCTCAAGCGCGCCTCGCACGCCATTGAACAGCGACGACGGCTCTTCGGCGACGTCCCATTTGTTGAGTGCGACAACCAGCGCGCGGCCTTCCTGCAGCACGCGGTCGGCGATATGCAGATCCTGCGATTCCAGCCCTTTGGTCGCATCGAGCAGCAGGACGACAACTTCGGCGAAATCGACCGCGTGGAGCGCGTCGGCAACCGACATTTTCTCCAGCTTGTCCTGCACCTTGGCGCGCTTGCGCATTCCTGCGGTGTCGAACAGCTGGATTTCGTGAACCTCGCCGTCGTCTTCCCATTTCCAGTCGACGCGGATCGAATCGCGGGTAATTCCCGCCTCGGGTCCGGTAATCAGGCGGTCCTCACCGATCATCCGGTTGATCAGCGTCGATTTGCCCGCGTTCGGGCGGCCGACAATCGCCAGCTTCATCGGGCCAAGCGGCGCATCCTCATCGTCGGACGCGGCGGCAACCTCCTTCTCGATCTCATCGAACGGCTCGACGATCGGGCGCAGCAGGTCGAACAGGTCGACCATCCCGTCGCCATGCTCGGCGCTGAGCGCGACCGGATTGTCAAAGCCGAGCGAATAGGATTCCATCAGGCCGTTTTCGCCCTGCTTGCCCTCGGCCTTGTTGACCACCAGGATGATCGGGGTGTCCTCGCTGCGCAGCCAGCGCGCGATTTCTTCGTCGAGCGGGACGACGCCGGCGCGGCCGTCGATCATGAACAAAGCGGCATCGGCCTCGCGCACCGCCTTTTCGGTCTGGACGCGCATCCGCCCGGGCAGGGTCGCGGCGTCCTGATCTTCGAAACCAGCAGTATCGACAATGCGAAATTCCAGCCCGAGCAGATTGGCGTCGCCTTCACGCCGGTCGCGCGTCACCCCGGGCTGGTCGTCGACCAGCGCGAGACGCTTGCCGACCAACCGGTTGAACAGCGTCGATTTGCCCACATTCGGGCGGCCAACAATGGCTATCGTCGCGAATCGCGACATCGTTGATTCCTTTAATAAATAGGGACAGTCCCTAATGAATAGGGACCGTCCCTATCTAATCAGCGCCAGGCCGTGATCTGCCCGTCATCCGCCAAAATATACAAAATATTGTTCGCCACCACCGGCGCCTGTGACAGCGACGATTTGAATTCAGTCGATCCGAGCAGCGTACCGTCGGTCGGCGAATATTCCGCCATGATCCCCTCGCTGTTAACCGCGATCAGGCGGCCACCCGCCAGAATCGGTCCGGTCCAACGAATGGGATCCTTTTTCTTCTTTTCGGTTTCGACGCGAAAGCGCGCGAGCTGCTGAAGCCAGCGCACCTTGCCCGACGTGCGCGCGACGCACAGCAATTTGCCGTCGTCGGTCATCGCATAAACCCACTCGCCGACGACATAAGGCGTCGAGATGCCCGCGATCGAGATTTCCCAGGTGCGCTGACCGGTCAGCAGTTCATAGCTCGCCATGCGGCCACCCTGACCCAGCGCGAAGACGCGGCCATTGTCGACGACCGGATCGGCATCAACGTCGGTGAGCGTCGAAACCGACAACGCCATCGAGGTGCGCGCCAGCGCGTCTTCCCAAAGATCGCGGCCGTTTTCGTACCGATAGGCCTGAACCTCGCCCGACGAGAAGCCGGCGACGATCGTCCCCTGCCCCGCCGCGGGCGATGCCGCGCCGAACACGCTGCCGGGTTCGAGTGACGCCGTCGCCTGCCACAGAACAGCGCCATTGGCAGCGTTGAGTGCGATAATCTGATTGTCCTGGGTGATCACATAGACACCGCCAAAGGCGATTGTCGGGGCGCCGCGCAGCGGCCCCGCGGGTTTGACCTTCCAGATCACCGATCCGTCGGCGACATTCAGCGCCGCAACGTCACCCGCACCGCTGGTCGCATAAACGACCGATCCGTCGACCCCCGCGCCGCCGCCGAACAGCGAATCCTTGAAATCCTTGCCCGTGCTGCCGATTGCGGTTCGCCACAACGGCGCGCCGGTGTCGGCGGCCAGCGCGGTCACGACGGCATCGGTGCCGACGGCGAACAGACGGTTGTCGGCGATCACTGGCGACGCGGCGAGGCGCTGCTTGTTGGTGCTGCCGGCGATATTGCCCTGCCACAGCTTGCTACGCGTCGCGGCCAGCGCCGGGTGACCCATTGATTTCGACGCGTTGCCGCCCGACTGTGCCCAGGCCGCGTTGACCGCGGGTTCGGGTAGGACGACGGCAATCGCGGCGGTGGCCGGATCGACCTTGATGCTGGCATCGTTCGACAGAATCGACACGCGATCACCGATCGTCGGCGTCTTCGGTCCACCATCGCCTTTGAACACGCCGCAACCTGCAAGCGACAGCGCCAGCAGTGCTGCGGTCATTCCTAAACGCGTCTTCCGCATATTAATTGGCTTTCTCAACTGGGGCGGCTGCCGCTGCTTTCGACGCGGCATTGCCTGTCTGGTCCTTGGCGGCGCTTTCATCGGCGCGATCGGCGACGGCATCGACGCCGAGCATGCCCGCCATCTGCACCGAGCGCGATTGCAGTGATTTGGCGACGCCGGGCAGCTTGGCGATGCGGCCGTAAAGGGCGCCCGCCTGATCATATTGGCCGAGCTGATAATGGGCGGTCGCCGATAGTTCGGCGGCGCTGGCGAACCAGCTCGAAACGGGATCGTTGGCATCGACCAGCGGCTTCATGCGCGCAATCACGGCTTCGGGCTTCAGGCTGTCATATTCGAAGGCGGTCTGGCGGATCAGCGCCAGATCGCGCAGCGCCTGGTCGAGCTTGGTATCCGCAGCGACTTTCGCCATGAGCGCGGCAGCGGCCTTCAGGTCGCCGGCCTGCGCCTTGGCATTGGCCTGCTGCATAACCGCGGCAGCGCGATAGGCGGGATCGCCGCCGGCAGCGATTTTCTCGAGGTCGGTGGCCGCGGCGCGGGGTTGGTTCGTCGAGAGTTTCTCGAACGTCGCGATCAGTTCCTCGGCCTGTTCACCACGAGCCACATCCTGACGATGGTTCCAGTACAGATAGCCGCCGAACGCCAGCAAGGCAGCCAGCACGCCGCCGATGATCCACCGGCCATAGCGCTGCATGATCGTATCGAGCCGGTCCTTGCGGACCGCTTCATCGACTTCCTGCAACAGCGCGGCATCGTTGGTCGGGCTCAGGGCCAATCAAACCTCCATTTATCATTCAGGGCTTTGGGCATATATCCCGCCGCGGCTTCCTTAGCGACGGTGCGGAAAAAGGCCAAGCGATTCACTTGGCCCGAACCTTGCCAAACGCTCGCGTCAGCCAGCGTAGATCTGATCCTCGGTCGGGAATGAACGAGACCTGACCTGCTCGGCATATTCCTTGACCGCGCCGCTGACGACGCCAGCCATGTCCTGATAGCGTTTGACGAATTTCGGGACGCGCTCGAACATGCCCAGCATGTCCTCGGTGACCAGCACCTGTCCGTCGCATTGCGCCGATGCACCGATGCCGATCGTCGGGCAAGCGACCTTGCTCGTCACCTCGATCGCGATCGATTCGAGCACGCCCTCGATCACCAGCGAAAAGGCGCCGGCCTGTGCCACCGCGATCGAATCGTCGACGATCGCCTTGGCCTCTTCCTCGCTCTTGCCGCGCACGCCGTAGCCGCCAAGGATATTGACCGCCTGCGGCGTCAGCCCGACATGCCCCATCACCGGAATGCCACGCTGGGTCAGGAATTCGATCGTCGGGGCCAGGGCCCGCCCGCCCTCGAGTTTCACCGCCGCGGCGCCGGTTTCCTTGAGCAGATGGGCAGCGTTGGTGAACGCCTGTTCGGGGCTCGCTTCATAGCTTCCGAACGGCATGTCGACGATGACCGCGGCATGATAGCTGCCGCGCACCACCGCGGCGCCGTGCAGCGCCATCATTTCCATCGTCACTCCGACCGTATGCGGCAGGCCGTAAATCACCTGCCCCAGCGAATCGCCAACGAGCAGCATATCGCAATGCGGGTCGAGCAGCTGCGCCATGCGAACGGTGTAAGCGGTCAGCATTACGATCGGCTCACCGCCTTTGCGCTGGCGGATGCGCGGCACCGTCAGGCGCTTCATCGGCTGCGGCGTCGGGTTCGCGCGGCTGGTCGAGGTGTCGAAGGTGAGCGTTTTGGGCAGGGTGGACATGGGGCGGTGGCCTAGCGACTAATCGGAGCGGACAAAAGGCGGAAAGCATCTCAATGTGATCTGCACTTGACTCAATGTTATATATTTTTTACACAAAGTGTATCAGGACTAACAATGGAAAGCATGTCATGTCATTTCGGGAAAAAACGCATTGGGTCGCGTTCATCGCCATCGCGCTCGCATTCGGCTGGTATTTTCTGAGCTATCCATGGGCGCTGTCGCATAGCAACGCGGGCATGGGCGCCGCGGGCGGGATGCTGGTGGTGGTCACATTGGCGATCATTCTGATGATGAGTATCGTCGTCGGCGTCATCGCCGCACGCGCGCCCGCAGACGCAAGCCTGAAGGCTGACGAGCGTGAACAGCATATCCATCAGTTCGGCACGCATTTGGCCTATTACCCGCTGGTGCTGGGCGTATACGCCAACATCGTCGCTGCGTTCAATCAGGTCAGCCCGGCGATCATGCTCAACCTGCTTTTGGCAACGGTGGTTCTGGCCGAGCTGGTGCGCGTTGGGGCACAGCTGTGGCGCTATCGCCGGGGCATTTGACGTGGCGCTCCCTTTCACCAACGACATCCGCACGCTGCGCTTTCTGGCGGGCGAAATGACGCAAGGCGACCTTGGCAACCGGGTGGGCGTGACGCGGCAGACGATCGCAGCGATTGAGCAGGGCAAATATTCCCCTTCGCTCGAGGTCGCGTTCCGCATCGCGCATGTTTTCGGCAAGCCGCTCGACGCGGTGTTCCAATGGGAAACCGGAACGGTTTAACGACCGCGCCGCCGCGCGGTACGGCCCACGCCTCTCCCCGGGGGCGTCGGGCCGGGTTTGCACTTATGGCTCTACCGGTTTTCTGACCGCCGTCACCGCCTCGCGCGGGTTATCGCTGAACAATCCGTCGATCCCGGTGCGCAAGTATGCTGCGATCTCGGCTCCCAGATCGCCATGCCCCGCCGGGTTCACCCCGCCCTTGTCGCCAAGCGGCAGAAAATAATTCTCGCGGCGAAACGTCCACGGATGCACTTTCAGCCCCGCGGCATGGGCGTCGCGGACTAGGCTGGTCGGTTCGGCCAGCGATCCCAGCGCCCCGCGCGGGATCACCATCGCCTTGTTGGGGCCGATCCCATCGGCATAGGATGCGACGGACTTGAGGCCCGCGGGCGACGTCATGGCGGCATAACTGGTTTCGGGCATGTCGGGCGGTCCGCCTTCGGCGTCCAACAGCTGGATCAGCGGCAGATCGCTTTTGGCGCGCAGGTCCATCAGGTTCCGCACTTCGAAGCTCTGAATATAGACTGGCGCGTTGCGTCCGCGATAACCAAAGCGGTCGAGCAGCGCGAGCAGCGGCGCTTCGTGCGGCAGGCCGATCGATGCGAAATAGCTCGGGTGCTTGGTTTCGGGATAGATTCCGACCGGCTTTTCGCGTCCCCGGTTTACCTCGGTCAGTATCGTCAGGATTTCTTCGAAGGTCGGAATTTCGAACTGATCATCATAATCGGTCGAGCGCAGCTTCGGCAGCCGCTCGCGGGCGCGAAGGGTCTTTAATTCGGCGAGCGTGAAGTCTTCGGTGAACCAGCCGGTCGCCTTGCCGCCGTCGATCGTCTTGGTCGTCTTGCGATCGGCAAATTCGGGGCGATCGGCGACGTCGGTGGTCTCAGAAATTTCATTCTCGTGCCGAGCCACCAGCACGCCGTCCTTGGTCAGCACCAGGTCGGGTTCGATAAAGTCAGCACCCTGCTCGATCGCGAGGCGGTAGGCGGCAATCGTGTGCTCGGGCCGTTCGCCTGACGCACCGCGGTGCGCGATGACGATCGGCGGCTGGCCGTCGAGGGTCGATCGCGCGGTCATCGGGTCAGCGGAGCAACCGGCGGGCAGCGTCAGGGCCAGCAAGGCCGCCATCCATCGGATCATGCCGCAAAACGCGCCTGCCAGTCAGCGGGCGAAAAGCCGACGCAGATCCCGTCGGCGGTTTTGACGACGGGGCGGCGGATCATCGCGGGCTGGTCAAGCATCAGCGCTTTGGCCGATGCTGTGTCGAGGCCGCCTTTCTGTGCTTCGGGCAGCTTGCGGAAGGTCGTTCCCGCCTTGTTGAGCAGCCTTTCCCAGCCTAGCGCATCGATCCAGCTTTGCAGCATAGCCGCGTCGAGCCCATCCTTGCGAACGTCGTGAAAGCGATACGCCACGCCCTGCTCGTCAAGCCAGCGCCGCGCCTTTTTCACCGTGTCGCAATTCGAAATGCCGTAGAGAATCATTGTCATGACGCGGCGATTAGCAGGCAGCGATGACAAGTTCGAGGCGTGCGATCGCAAATATGGTCAAACGATCGGCGCCCGATCGGCCAGCCGCGTGTTCGCGCTCGCCAGTTTGCCGCGTAGCGCGCGCGCGAAGCCCTCATGCAGCGCGCTCGCGATCGCGGGGTTCGCCGCCAGATACGCGCGAAGCGCTGCCGCCGGCACAAACCACAACCGCGCGTTGCTGCCCAGCAGCACCGTGCCGGTCGCATGCGTGCCGTCGAGCACCGTCGCCTCGCCAATCAGCGCGCCGTCGATCAATTTGCCGACCTCGACGCCGTCGCGCTGGATCGCCGCCTGCCCTTCGGCGAGGTAGAACAAACTGGGGGCTGCCTGGTTTTCGCGGATCAAAATCTCGCCGCGGCGCGCCGTAATCCAGTGGCCCTGATCAATCAGGCCGCGTGCTGCAACGGGGTTGAGGGCGCCGAAATGCTCGCGCCGAAGCGCCTCTTCCTCAGTTGAAAAACTGACTTTATTCTCGCGCAGCCACAAACGCGCCAAAATGCCGATGTTGACGACCAGGATCGCCAGCACCAACATCCCATAGCCGACATCGGGTTCGCGGAACAGCACCAGCGGCACTGCCACCAGCGCCGCCGCGGCCAGCCCGATCCGGACATAATCGATGCGCACGACAAAGCTGGTCGCCAGCAGCAACAGCAATGCCCCATATACAAACCATGCGGACTCGAAATTCGCCATAGCCGATCGCTTCGCGTGGAGACCCAAGATCAGGTCGCTGGATGTATAACGTCGCCGATATCCAGATGCCTTGGATGCACTGGCTACATTTCAAAACGCTGAAACAAACTATCAGTTTTTGGTCCCCAAGAAAAGTATAGGTGCGCAAACGTCACGAAAATGCTAATTTTATCGTTCGCGGGATGGCGTGCATTGCGTCCGACCGACATTAGCGCCATGGCGGCGCCCAGATTGAACATAGAAGAACAGGCTGATGACGAAAAACTGGCAACCGCATAGCTGGCGCTCGCACGAGGTCCGCCAACTCCCCACCTATCGCGACGCCGATGCGCTCGCGGCGGCGGAACGCGAACTCAGCAATTATCCGCCTCTGGTGTTCGCCGGCGAGGCGCGCGATCTGACCGCTGACCTCGGCCGCGTCGCCGAGGGCAAAGCGTTCCTGCTCCAGGGCGGCGACTGCGCCGAAAGCTTTGCCGAATTTCATCCCAACAATATTCGCGACACTTTCCGCGTGCTGCTCCAGATGGCGGTTGTCCTGACCTTCGCGTCCAAAATGCCCGTGGTGAAGCTCGGCCGCATGGCGGGCCAGTTCGCCAAGCCGCGCTCGGCCGATATGGAAGATATCGAAGGCGTGTCGCTGCCGAGCTATCGCGGCGACATCATCAACGACATCGCGTTCGAGGATGCCGGCCGCGAGCCCGACCCGCAGCGCATGGTCAAGGCGTATAACCAGTCGGCGGCAACGCTGAACCTGCTGCGCGCCTTTGCGAACGGCGGCTATGCAAATCTGCGTCAGGTCAATGCCTGGACGCACGACTTCATGGACCGCAGTCCATGGGCGAAAAAATATCAGGAAACAGCAGGCCGCATTTCCGAAGCCCTTGCCTTCATGGAAGCTTGCGGCGTGACGCCGGAGACGGTGCCGCAGATCAAAGGCACCAGCTTCTACACCAGCCACGAGGCGCTGTTGCTCCCCTATGAGCAGGCGCTGACGCGGCAGGACAGCCTGACCGGCGGCTGGTACGACACCTCGGGTCATTTCCTGTGGGTCGGCGATCGCACCCGCTTCGAAGGGTCGGCCCATATCGAATATTTGCGGGGTATCGGCAATCCGGTCGGCATGAAGTGCGGACCGAGCCTCGAACCTGACGTGCTGCTGCGCCTGCTCGATACGCTAAACCCGAACCGGGTGCCCGGCCGCATGACGCTGATCACCCGCTATGGCCATGACAAAATCGAGGCGCATCTGCCCAAGCTGGTCCGCGCGGTGAAGGAATCGGGGCATCCTGTCGTCTGGTCGTGCGACCCGATGCACGGCAATGTCATCAAGACGAACAACGGGTACAAGACGCGCCCGTTCGAGCGCATCCTGGCCGAAGTGCGCGGCTTCTTCGCCGTCCACCGCGCCGAGGGCACGCATGGCGGCGGCATCCATATCGAGATGACCGGGCAGAATGTCACCGAATGCACCGGCGGTGCGATGGACGTGACGCAGATGGACCTCGCCGATCGGTACCACACGCATTGCGACCCGCGGTTGAACGCGGGGCAGTCGCTGGAACTGGCGTTCCTGCTGGCCGAGATGCTCAATCAGGAAATGTCGGAGCGGGCGAAGCAAGCGGCGTAAAACTAGCCTCTGCATTGCGAGGAGCGAAGCGACGCGGCAATCCAGAGTTTGCGTAAACCGCTCTGGATTGCTTCGCTTGGCTCGCAATGACGATGTGGAAAGTTACTTCCCCGGCCACGCCTTCACATCGGCAAACGCCCGCCCCAGCATGACATGCAGATCGGCATCTTGCGCCGCTCCGCCGAGCGGGATCTTGTCGCTGAAATTGTCGTTTGGGCCGTGATAGTCGCTGCTCAAAAATGCCTCCAGTAGCGGCATGTCCGAAAAACTGCCGCCGACCATGAGCGACGTCACGCCCTTGGCGCCAAGCGCCCAGCCGTCCTGTCGCTGGATGAAGGCATCGGCGTCGCCATCTTCGTCGAGCGTGCGGCCAAGCTTGGTCGCAGCGGCGCGAACGACCGCGTCGTAGGCGGGCTTGCCGCGACCGATCGTCGCGACCGGGGTGCCGCGCGGTGAGATGGCGATGGTGTCGATATTGAGCGCGACGGTGATGTCGGTGAGTGGCACAACCGGATGATCGGCAAAATATCGCGCGCCGAGCAGACCTTTTTCTTCCGCCGTCGTGGCGAGGAAATAAATGTCACGATCGGGACGGCGGCCCGACGCCAGCCGCTTGGCCACCTCGATCAGCACCGCGATGCCGCTCGCATTGTCGACCGCGCCGTTGCAAATGCGATCGGCCTCGCCGTCCTTGCCGCAGATACCGAGATGGTCCCAATGGCCGAGGAACAGCACGGCTTTGCCGTCGGGCTTGGCGCCGGGCAGCTTGGCGATGACATTGTTGCTAACGAAGGGTCGGACTGCCGATTGGGTGGCGAGATCGGCGGTCACCGGCAACACAATGCCGCGATAGTCGGGCGACTTAGCTGCCTCACGCGTCGCCGCACCATCCTGCCCCGCCTTCTTCAACAGCGCGTCGGCGGATTCGAGCGACAGGAAGCCGCTCACCGGCGCGCCGGGCTGGGCGTCGGCCAGTCGCACCGCGGCGCTGCCGGCGCTGTCGCGCAACTGCGCCCAGGGCAACGCGTCGGTCGCGATCACCAGCACCGCCGCAGCGCCCGCGTCAGCGAGCATCTGCCGCCGTTCGCGATAGCGCGGCAGTTTGTCGCCGAACGGCGCATTGTCGAACAACATAATCGCGAGCTTGCCGGTGACGTCGGCGTTAACCTTGCCCGCGCCATCGACGCCGTAACCCACAAAGATTGCCGAAACATTGGTCAGCGCGACCGACGCGTCGCGTCCGGTCAGAATGATGCCATCATTCTCCAACTTGAAATCGCGGCCATGCACCTTGAACTTGGCGCTGCCTGCGACCGCCTTGCTCTCGACGAACGGCACCGGCTGCAACCATGGCGTCGCGCTGCCCGGCACCGCTTCTAGTCCGGCTTTCGCCCATTCGCCGACGATATAGGCGATGGTGCGGTCCTCGCCATCGCTCCCCGGCGCCCGGCCTTCGAACGCATCATCGGCCAGCGCCTTGATATGCGCGGCAAGCTGCGCCTCGGTGACTGGCGGGTCAGCTTTGGCGGGCGCCGCCGAAGCGGCGGAAGGGGGGCAGGCGATGAGGGCGACGGCCGCAATAACGGTGTGGAATCGAATGATCTTCATGGGGCCGCCGCATGGCATTTCCGCCCCGGTCAGGCAAGGCGCGTTCGTCGAACGACGAATGGCCCACACCTTCATCATCCCGGCGGAGGCCGGGTTCTCAACCTCGCGGCCGAACGTGCCGGCGAGATCCCGGCCTTAGCCGGGATGACAGACTTGCTCAGCGCCCCGCCCGCGCCAGCAGCGCCCGCGCCGCCGCGACGTGCATATCCTCGATCATCCGCCCGTGGTAGCGCTGCGCTCCGCCGGTCGCTGCAGCGACCAGCGCCTCGGCTCCGGCGATCTCGCGCGCCGACGGCGCGAAGGCGGCGTTGCACGGATCGACCTGCGACGGGTGGATGAGCGATTTGCCATCGAAACCGAGCCGCCTTCCTTCGGCCGCTTCGGCCGCGAAACCCGCGGCATCATCAATCGCGTTATAGACCCCGTCAAAACCCCACACGCCCTCCGCGCGCGCCGCCAGCACGATCGCCTGGATCGCGTGGCTCATCGCACCGCGATCCATACCGTCCGGCAACTTCAATTCATGTGCCAGATCGTTAAGCCCTGCTATCAGCCCGACCACCGCCGGATCGGCGGCAATGTCGCGCGCGGCATAGATCGCCGTCGGGGTTTCGATCATCGCCAGCACCGGCAGGCCCAACCCGCGCGCGGGGCCAAGGTCGGCGGGCGCATCGACCTTGGGCAGCACCAAGGCGTCGAGCTCCAAATCCGCTAGCGCGTCGATATCCGCCGCCTGCTCGGCCGTCCCGGTTGCGTTGATCCGCACCGCGACGCGCTTGCCCGGAAAACCCGCCGTTACCGCGGCGCGCATCGCGACGCGCGCTTCGCCCTTGCGATCCGAAGGCACTGCGTCCTCCAGGTCGATGATCAACATGTCAGCGGCCAGTCCGCTCGCCTTTTCGAGCGCGCGAGCGCTCGAGCCGGGGACATAAAGCAGCGATCGCGGAGCAAATTCAGGGTGAGTCATGCGCTTTTGTCTGGCGCACTGCGGCCATTCTCGCAATAACGGAGTGAGGCCACACGGTCAGGTTCGCAGAGGGGATTTTCGATGGACTATTGGTTTCCGATCGCACTCGTCGTGCTGGCGGCGGTGTTCCTGTTGTGGGCACTGACCCCGGTTCGGCAGGGTTTCAGCTACACGATCGAACGCTTTGGTCGCTACACGCATACCGCGCAGCCGGGGCTGAACTTCATCATGCCGATCTTCGATCGCGTCGGCCGCAAGGTCAATATGATGGAGCAGGTGCTCGACATTCCCGGCCAGGAAATCATCACCAAGGACAATGCGATGGTCGCCGTCGACGGCGTCGTCTTCTTTCAGGTGCTCGACGCCGCAAAGGCTGCTTATGAAGTCAGCGACCTCTATCTGGCGATCATGAACCTGACGACGACGAACCTGCGCACCGTCATGGGGTCGATGGACCTCGACGAAACGCTGTCGAAGCGCGACCATATCAACGCGCGCCTGCTGGTCGTGGTCGATGAGGCGACGACGCCTTGGGGGGTCAAGATCACCCGCGTCGAGATCAAGGACATCCGTCCCCCCGCCGACATTTCGAACGCCATGGCGCGGCAGATGAAGGCCGAGCGCGAGAAGCGCGCCAACATCCTCGAAGCCGAGGGCATGCGCGCTTCGGAAATCTTGCGCGCCGAGGGTGAGAAGCAGGGCCAGATCCTGCAAGCTGAAGGGCGCCGCGAGGCCGCCTTCCGCGACGCCGAAGCGCGCGAACGCGAGGCCGAAGCCGAAGCCAAGGCGACCCAAATGGTGTCCGACGCGATCGCCGGCGGCAATGCGCAGGCGATCAACTATTTCATCGCGCAAAAATATGTCGAAGCGGTCAGCCAGTTCGCTACGAGCCCGAACAGCAAGACGATCCTGTTCCCGGTCGAGGCGACGCAGCTGATCGGCACGCTCGGCGGTATTGGCGAACTCGCCCGCGATGCCTTCGAGCGCGGCCCGACGCCGCCGACCGCTCCCGGAGTGCGCTGATATGACCGAATGGCTGAACAGCATGGCGCCGCACTGGGCCTGGCTAACCGTCGGGGTGCTGCTGTGCGCCGCCGAAATCATCGCGCCAGGGTTCTTTCTCGTCTGGCTCGGCGTCGCCGCGATTGCGACCGGCGTGCTGGCCTTTCTGCTCCCGATCGGGGTACCGATGCAGCTCGGCGTCTTTGCCGTGCTCGCCTTCATCGCACTTTATGGCGCTCGGCGCTGGCTCAAGGCCAATCCGATCGTGTCGAGCGACCCGTTGCTTAACCAGCGCGGCGGACGGCTGATCGGCGAAGTGCTGACGCTGGTGACCGCGATCGAAAACGGCCGCGGCCGCGCCCGGGTCGGTGACGGCGAATGGCCTGTGCGCGGGCCGGACGCCGCCGAAGGGACCAAGGTCCGCGTTGTTAGCGCCGACGGCGGGGTGCTGGTGGTCGAGGCGGCCTGAACCCGTTCACATGCGTCATTGCAAGCGAAGCGAAGCAATCCAGGGCGGTTTACGCAACTCTGGATTGCAGCGTCGCTTGCCTCGCAATGACGAAGATTGATTACCCCCCGCGTGGCCGCCCGTAGATTCCGACCACATGCCCGAGCGCATCGCTCCTGCCAATCCACCGAAACCCTAGTTTCGCCGCAACGCGCTCCGACGCGTCATGCCCCGGATCGATGATGCAGCGCACCTCGGCGGCATCAAGATTGGCATCGGCCCAACCAAGCGCCGCGGTCATTGCTTCGGTCGCATAGCCCGCGCCCCAATGGTCGGCGTCGAACGCCCAGCCGACCTCGGGATAGCCCTCCAGCTCCGCTATTCCGCGGCCGAAATAGCTTAAGCCTCCCATGCCGATCAGCGCGTCGTTTGCCTTCTCTGCGAACACCCAATATCCGAACCCCATCACCGGCCATAGCCCCGCTGAGCTCAAAAACTTACCCCAGCTGACGTCGGGCGCGCGCGGTTCGCCGCCAATGAAGCGCGTGACCCGGGCGTCGGCCCACATCGCAATGTGGGTGTCCTTGTCGGACAGGCGACCCGGGCGCAGACGCAGGCGATCGGTCTCGATAACGGGGGCGATACTGAGCATGCGCGTGGGTGTGCCGAAGCACGTTCGGTGGGTCAATCGGGGATCAGATAATGGTCGAACAGATCATGCAGCACCGCCTTGCCATCGACCTGCTGTTTTGCGCGCATTACCGCGAGCGTATCGACGCGGGTCAGCACATCAACGTGCTTCAGCACGACGTGATAATGCGGCCGATTGGTAAAATCGTGGAAGAGCAAGATGCAGTCGGGTTTGCAGTGAATGATCGCCTGCAACAGGCACGCGACGCGAAACCGTCCGTCGATCAGCACCGCGTCGGGGCTGCCGCTCATGCCTTGCCAGATCCGCGTGTGGTACCGCGGCCAGTCGCGCAGGCGGCTTTCGTCGGTCGGATAGCCCCATTCCCCGACCGCGCCGATATCGGCGTGAAAAGGCGTGAATTCGATCGCCTCACCCGCAATGTCCGCCTGCACTTTGGCCAGCCAGACAGGATCGCTGTCGACGCTGACGATCCGCCGCACCTGCCGCGCCGCGACCAGCGTGCTTCCACCGCAGCCGAATTCGAGCAGCGACGATAGCCCCGCCAACTGCAGCTCGAGCTGCGTGACTTCCGCCGCGGTCATCTGTGGTTGCATGGTCCCCTCCACCCGCAGGGGGATATGGGACGGCGGCCACCGCGTCCAGCCCGGCATTGTCGGTCGCGCGCGGGGCTGATAATGTCGCGTCATGTTGACGCCCCTCTGGCCGCAGCGCCTGCTCGCCCTTCCCTTCTTGATCCTTGGCGCCTGGTGCCTCGTCGCGCCGCACATGGTCGAACGGCTCGGAGTAAATCCCGAATATCAGCATCTCAGCACGACGAGCGCGCTCTTGATGGGCTGTTTCGGGGCGCAGGCGGTGCTTGGCGGGCTGTTCATCGCCTTCAGCCGCTGGACGAAGGCCACTTTCGTGATCTACGGCGTCGCCCTTTTGCCCTTCTTTTGGTTTAACTATTATTTCGTGTTCGTCGTGCCAGTGATGACGCGCTGGATGGCGCTCGATCTCGTCTCGAACCTGTTCATGCTCGGGCTGTGCTTTTGGGGCTACCGCATTGCGCCGCGGTCACTCGTCGCTGCCGACGGCTGAACCTCAGGCCGCCGCGGCGACCAAATCCGGCCCCGATGCATGCGCCGGCATGACGGCGTCGGCATAGTCGCTTTCATATTTCTGGATCAGCGCGCGGTCGTCGTGGTTCCACGGGTGGAAGCCAGGCATAAAATAGCTGAGCCACGGCAGGAAGCTTTTGCGAAGCACTCCCGGAGAACCGAGCAGATACCACCAGATGCGGGCGGTGACGCGCCAGCCGGTCAGGCCGTCCTGCTTGAGCAAATTCTTCATGCCCTTCACCCGCTTGGGCCAGAAGCGCGTCGTGACGAGGATCATCATCAGCGACTTGGCGCGCCAGCGTTTCCAGCGGCTCCAATCCTTCGTCGCGTGCAGCCAGGTGTCGTAAGCGACGCCCTTATGCTCGATCTCTTCGATCGCGTGCCATTTCCATAAGCTGGCCCATTCGGGCTCGGCGCCCGCGTACATGCTCTCGTCGCGCAGCATCACCGACGCCATCATCGCGGTATAATGTTCGAGCGCAATCGTCGCCATCAGGTTGACGATCTGCGGGCGCTGCTTGATCAGGTCGAGCACCTGATTGACGTCGGCCTCAAGTTCGCTGAGGTCATAACCCGCTTCTGCCGCCTTTTTGTTGAACACGACATGTTCGCGACTGTGGATCACTTCCTGCTGCGTAAACGCCCGGATTTCGCGCGCCAGCTTGTCGGGTACGCCGTCACGGTGCGCCTTTACCGCTTCGATGAACATCGCCTCGCCGCGCGGAAAGGTGACGGACAAGGCGGTGTGGAAGGCCGACGCGATCGGGTCGCCGTTCAGCCACCAGCGGCCCTGGTTGTCGTCGCGGCCAAAGCGCATATCGCGCGGAGTGATCGACAGGTCGGCGGGGGTCGGGGAGAGGGAAAGGCTGGACATATGGATCATACCGTCGAAAAGGGACAATGGGGAATAAGAATAGGGTTTACTTACATACATGTCAATAGTGAAGAAGCGCCTGAGTCCCGAGGAAAGCCGGTTCGTTGCCCTGCAAGCCGCGCGCCAGATATTGATTGAAACCGGGCCGGCGGCGGTGACGCTGAAGGCCGTGGCAGGGCGCATCGACCGCACCCACGCCAACCTGCTCCACCATTTTGGCAGCGCCGCAGGGCTGCAAAAGGCGCTCGCCGCCTATCTCGCCGAAACGGTGTGCGCGACGATCGGCGAGAAAATGGCCGAATCGCCCGCGGGCGAGCGCAATGTGCGCGAGATCGTCGACCTGGCTTTTGACGCCTTCGACAGCGGCGGCGCGGGCGCGCTCGCAACATGGATGGCAGCAACGGGCAATGAGGACGCACTCGACCCGATCGTCGATGCGATCCACAAGCTGATCGATGGCATGGCCCCCGATGCGCATGAAAAACGGCTGATGCACGAGGACACGCTGGCATTGGTGCTGATGGCACTCGGCGATGCTCAGCTGGGGGGCGCGATGGCCGAAGCGCTCGGCTTGCCCCGCGACACCGCGCGCGCGTTGGCGTGCGAGTTGATCACCGGGCGCATCGCGAACTTCTGGGCGGCGCAGAACGCCAAATAGAAACGACGGCCCCGATTGTTCGGGACCGCCGTTTCCATGCTTCTCCGGGAGGGTGGGAGAAGGTCTTAGCTGGCGTTCAACTGATGCTTGAGCGCCGACATCTGGTCATGGCCTTCGCGAACCGAGGCAAAGCTGGATTGGATCAGCTGCTGCACGACCGGGTCCAGATCCCCGTCCTTCAGCGCGCTTTCAAACTTCGCCTTGATATGATCTTCGCCGCGTTCGACCTCGGCAACGACCGCCGAATCGTTGCGGTCACCGGTCAGCGCGTCGCGCAGGCCCAGAAAAGCGCGGTGCGCCGACGCGAGCACGGTACCATCATCTTCGGGATTGCCGCCGAGCTCTCGGACCTTTGCTTGAAAAGCGGTGACAATCGTCTGGCGCTCGTTCGCGCGGCTGAGAAAGATTTCGCGAAACTGCGCTGCGTTCGCTTCTTCGGCGGCCTTGCGATAGCCATCGACGCTGTCGAGCGTGGTGGCAATCAGGGAATTGAGCGTGCTGACATTCTTGTTGTCAAACATTTGAAATCCTTTCGGGAAAATATGGGGCAAGCATCGTACGATGCCTTACCCACCCAACGAGCACTGGCCCGTAAAGTTGCGTCGCCTCGGCGCTAGGCCAGCGCATTTCATCGAACTGATGGCTGACGCATGACAAAACTGGCCATTTCGGTGCGCTGCGACTAAGGGGAGCGCCACCCACCCACCATATTCGTGCCGAGCAACGTCGCCAGATGCGACGCTGCCACACGAACCAGGACCACCGCCGACGCCGCTTCACGTGATGCGAACGCGATTGTTTCCGCTCCAGAGGCTCCCCATGCATTTCCTTGATCAAGCAAAAATCTACATCAAGTCTGGCGACGGCGGCCCCGGTGCCGTCAGCTTCCGGCGCGAAAAATATGTCGAATATGGCGGTCCCGACGGCGGCAATGGCGGCAAGGGCGGTGACATCATCTTTGAGGCCGTCGCCGGTCTGAACACGCTGATCGACTTTCGCTACACCCAGCATTTCAAGGCGAAGCGCGGCACCCCCGGCGCGGGGCGCGACCGCACCGGCGCGGGCGGCCCCGACCTGGTCATCGAGGTCCCGATCGGCACCCAGATCCTCGACGACGATGAAGACCGCAGCCTGCTCGCCGATCTGACCAAGGAGGGCGAAACGCTCGTATTCTTGCGCGGCGGCGACGGCGGGCGCGGTAACGCATCGTATAAGACGAGCACCAACCGCGCCCCGCGCCAGCACGGACCGGGCTGGCCGGGCGAAGAAAAATGGGTGTGGCTGCGGCTCAAGCTGCTCGCCGATGCAGGCCTCGTCGGGCTGCCCAACGCGGGCAAATCGACTTTCATCAACGGTGTCACCAACGCGCAGGCCAAGGTCGGCGCCTATGCCTTCACCACCCTGCGCCCGCAGCTTGGGGTGGTCAGTCACAAGGGCAATGAGTTCGTCGTCGCCGACATCCCCGGGCTGATCGAAGGTGCCGCCGACGGCGCCGGGGTCGGTGACCGCTTCCTTGGCCATATCGAACGCTGCCGCGTGCTGCTGCATCTGGTCGACGCCAATGATGAAGATGTCGCCACCAGCTACCGCATCGTCCGCGACGAGCTGGAGGCCTATGGCGCCGATCTGACCGACAAGCCCGTGATCGTGGCGCTGAACAAGATCGACACGCTCGACGACGAACTCGTTACGGCACTGTCGGCCGAGCTTGCCGAAGAAAGCGGCCATCCCGTGATGGCGTTGTCGGGCGCGAGCGGCGCCGGGGTGCCCGCGATCCTCGACAAGCTGCTCGAGATCATTGGCCCCGAAAAGCGCGTGGTTGTCCGCAATGACGATGGCGAAGAAACGACCGATTGGTCGCCGGTCTAGGAACGAATGGGTGCGGAAAGCCTTGTAGCATAAACAACAAGGAATTCCGGATGTTCACTGCCCCTCGTGCAATCAAGTTTCTGCTCTGCGTTTCGCCCATTCTCGGCGTCGCCGCCCTTCCGGCCCATGCGCAGGACACCGCGAGCGGGGCCGAAAACCGCACCCGCGTCATATTTGGACCGCAACTGTCGCCGTCATGGCCGGGATCGAAAGATCTGTCGATCGGTCCCTATGTCGATGTCTCGCGCGAGCGGGTAGGAACCGAATTTACCTTCGAGGCGGCTGACGAGAGCTTTGGCGGGCCACTGATCCAATCGGGCAACTTTGCTTTTGGACCGGCGCTGGGATTCATTGGCAAACGCACCGGCGCCAACATCGGCGCCGATCTGCCGAAGGTCGGCTTCTCCTTCGAAGCCGGCGGTTTTGCGCAGGTTTCCCTCACGCCAGCCATCCGCGTCCGCGTTGAAGGCCGTAAGGCGCTAAGCGGCCATAAGGGCTGGGTCGGCGAAGTCAGCGCGGACTATATCGCGCGCGAGGGCGACGACTGGCTGTTTTCGATCGGCCCGCGCGTGACGTTGGGCGATGCCAAATATACCAACGCCTATTTCGGGGTGACCCCCGCTGCCGCCGCGACCTCAGGCCTCGCCGCCTACGACGCGGATGGCGGGATCCAGTCGGTGGGTGTGACCGTCGGCTATCACCGGATGCTCGGCCGAAATTGGGGCGTCGCCGTTTACGGGCGCTATGACCGGCTGATCGGCGATACGGCCGACTCGCCGGTAACGCGCCAACTCGGTAGCCGCAGCCAGCCGTCGGTCGGCCTCGCGCTTAGCTACACGTTCGGCGGCTCTCGCTGACGTAATAGCATTGGCGCGGGGGCCGCCGCGCGCTATCGGCGGCGTCATGTTGTTCGCGCCCTCCTCTTGTTCCAGATTGATCGTGAAGATCGGATCCGCGCTGCTGGTCGACCCCGATGGCACGGTGCGACGAGAGTGGTTGACAGGAATCGCCGCCGACATTGCCGAGCGAACGCGCGCGGGTCAGCAGGTCGCCGTCGTCTCATCAGGCGCGATCGCGCTTGGCGCGCGGCGGCTTGGGTTGGCGAAGGGTGGCCGGGGCACATTGGAAGACGCGCAGGCCGCGGCGGCGACCGGTCAGATTGTGTTGTCGCAAGTCTGGGCCGAAGTGCTGGCCGCCGTAGGGTTGACCGCCGCACAGATTTTGGTGACACTCGACGATCTGGAAGAGCGGCGGCGTTATCTCAACGCCAGCGCCACCCTCGACCGGCTGCTCAGCTTGGGCGTCGTTCCGATCATCAACGAAAATGACAGCGTCGCGACCGAGGAAATCCGCTTCGGTGACAACGACCGCCTCGCCGCCCGCGTCGCGCAGGCGGCGGGCGCCGGCGGCGTCGTGCTGCTCTCCGATGTCGACGGATTATACGACCGCAACCCGGTGCAGCCGGACGCGGTGCATATCGCCCGGGTCGAACGCATCGACGCCGCGGTGGAGGCAATGGCCGATACCGGCTCGGCGTCAGGTATGGGATCGGGAGGCATGGTGTCGAAAATCGCCGCCGCGCGCATCGCCAACGCCGCGGGCGCGCATCTGGCGATCGCCTCAGGACGGATCGACCGGCCGCTGTCGACCGCGGCGCGGCACACCTTATTTGTCGCCGAAAAAGGCGCGAGCGCGCGCAAGGCGTGGCTCGCGGGCGGGCTGACCGCCAAAGGGCGGGTGACGATCGATGCTGGTGCGGCGCGCGCACTGCGCGGCGGGGCGAGCCTGCTTGCGGCCGGAGTGAGCAGCGTGGTTGGTGTATTTGCCCGCGGCGACGTGCTCGACATAGCCGGTCCCGACGGCGTTATCGTCGCGCGCGGACTGTCCGAATACCCGGGACTGATGCGGCCGCAATCATGGGGCTTGGTCGCGACGCGCAGGAGGCCGCGCTCGGCTACGCGCCGCGCAGCGCGATGGTCCACCGCGACCATATGGTGCTGCTGTGACTCAGCACCTGCTGGCGATGACCGGCGCGACCGGTTTTGTCGGCGGCGCGACGATGCGGCAGGCGATCGGCGCGGGCTGGCACATCCGCGCGCTCACCCGCCGCCCGCAACCCGCGCGCGAAGGCGTGACCTGGATCGCGGGCGCGCTCGATCGGCCCGACAGCCTTGCCGAGATGGCGGCGGGCAGCGACGTGGTTATGCATATTGGCGGCGTCGTCAACGTCCCGACCCGCGCCGCCTTCGAAGCGGGCAATGCTACCGCGACGCGTCATGTCGTGGACGCAGCGCGCGCCGCCGGGGTGACGCGCTTTGTCCATGTCTCGTCGCTTGCGGCGCGTGAGCCCGACCTCTCCGACTATGGTTGGTCGAAGGCGCGCGCCGAAGTCATCGTGCGCGACAGCGGGCTCGACTGGACAATCGTTCGCCCCCCCGCCGTCTTCGGCCCCGGCGACACCGAAATGCTCGACCTGTTTCGTATGGCGCGGCGCGGCATTGCGCTGCTGCCTCCCAGCGGACGCATGTCGGCGATCTATGTTGACGAGCTGGCGCGCCTTCTCGTGGCGCTCGCCGCCGATCGCAGCACGAGTATCGGCGCGATTTACGAGCCCGACGACGGTCGTCCGCAAGGCTGGTCCCACCGCAGCTTTGCGCGCGCGATCGGGCGCGCGGTTGGGCGCAATCATGTCGCGACGCTCGCCATCCCAATGACAGTGCTCAAGGCGGGCGGCCGGATCGACACGTTCGTCCGCCGCAGCCGCGCCAAGCTGACCCCCGACCGCGCGCGTTACATCGCGCACCCGGACTGGGTCGCGGCACCAGGTGCCCATCCGCCTACCACCCTGTGGCGCCCGGAACGCGGCACAGACGTAACACTCACCGAAACCGTACGCTGGTACCGCCGCGAAGGCTGGCTCTGACGTCGTCGACAGGCCCCGGTGACCCGCCGGTCGAAGCGTGCATTGCCAAGGGCGAGCCGCACCCCTAGATCTGCAGCATGACCGAAACCACCGCCACCACCCCGAACGATCCCGCTGGCCCCTGGGCGATCCCCGTGCGCCGCCCCCTCCCCGGCGACGACAAGTCAAGGTCGCGGACCAGTTTCCCGCGCAAGGTTTGGAACCTGCTCGTCGGGATCAAGGACGCGCTCGCGCTGATCTTCCTGCTGCTGTTTTTCGTTGCGCTGTTCGGTCTGCTCGCCGGACGCCCCAACGCCGGGTTGCCGGTCAGCGAAGGCGCGCTGTTGATCGAACTCGACGGGGTGGTCAGCGAACAACCCGCAGAGGTCGACACCCTCTCTGCCCTGTCGGGCAACGCCCAGCTTCAGGAAATCCGGGTCCGCGACGTCGTTCATTCGCTCGAAACCGCCGCGAATGACAAGCGCATTACCTCGGTCGTTCTCGACCTCGACCGCTTCCTCGGCGGCGGCCAGGTCTCGCTCGCCGAGATCGGCGCCGCGGTCGACAAGGTCCGCGCCAAGAAAAAACCCGTGCTGGCCTTTGCCACCGCCTACACCACCGACAGCTATCAGATCGCGTCGCACGCCAGCGAAGTGTGGGCCGACGGCATCGGCGGCGTCGCCATCGCCGGTCCCGGCGGATCACGCCTCTATTACAAGGGGTTGATGGATCGGCTGGGGATCACCGCCAACATCTACCGCGTCGGCACGTTCAAAAGTGCGGTCGAACCATATCTCCGCAGCGATCAATCGCCCGAAGCGAAGGAAGCCAATCTCGCTTATGCCAGTGTGCTGTGGGACAATTGGCTGACCGACGTCAAAAAGGCGCGCCCGGCAGCCAAGATCGACGCCTTTATTGCCGACACTGCGGGCGCAGTGCGCGCCGCAGGCAACGATCTGTCCAAGGCATCGCTCGACGCGGGCCTGATCGATAAGCTCGGCAGCCGGATGGCGTTCAACACCCGCGTCGCGGAAATTAGCGGCGCGTACGACGACAGCAAGCCGTGGGAATATAACGCGATCCCGCTCGAAAACTGGGTCGCAGCGAATCCGCCCAAGACGAAAGGCAGCGCGATCGCGGTCATCCCCATCGTTGGCGAAATCGTCGATGGCGAGGCGCCGACCGGCACCGCCGGCGGTACCACCGTCGCCCAGCATATCCTCGACGCCGCCGCCGACAGCGGCACCAAGGCGATTGTGCTCCGCGTCGATTCGCCCGGCGGATCGGTGCTCGCGTCCGAAGAAATCCGTCAGGCGTTGCTCGCCGCCAAGGCCAAGAAGCTACCGATCGTGGTGTCGATGGCGAATGTTGCGGCATCAGGCGGCTATTGGGTCTCGACCCCCGCCGACCGCATCTTTGCCGAACCCGAGACGATCACCGGATCGATCGGGGTGTTTGGCATCCTGCCGAGCTTCGATCAGGCGCTCGCCAAGATCGGCGTCACCGCCGACGGGATCGCAACGACACCTTTGTCGGGCCAGCCCGACGTGTTCGGCGGCGTCAACGAAGAGTTCAACACGCTGGCGCAGGCGAGCGTCGAGGACATCTACGCCCGCTTCACCGGGCTGGTGGCGAAGAGCCGTAAGCAGCCGATCGAAAAGATCCGCACGATTGCCGAAGGGCGCGTTTGGGCGGGCGGCACTGCGCGCCAGCTGGGCTTGGTCGATCAGTTTGGCGGTCTGCCCGACGCGCTCGCCGCAGCGGCCAAGCTCGCCAAGGTCGACGGAGATTTCCACGCCAAATATTATGAGGACGAGCCGAGCGAATTTTCGAAAATGCTCGCCAGCTGGGGCAAAGGCGAAGAGGAAACCGCCGCCGCGCCGCGCGGCTGGTTCGGCATTGCAGCGATGAACCGCCAGCTGACCGAACGGCGGCTGATGCAGGATATGGCGATGCTCACCCAAACCGGCTCGGTGCAGGCATCGTGCCTCGATTGCCGAGGCTACCTGCCTGCGGTGCCGCGCCCGGGCAAAGCTGGGGCGAAGGGCTTCTTTGCGACTATGGCGCTGCTGCTGAAGTAGCCGTTCGTCATGACGAGGAGCAAAGCGACGCGGCGGTCCAGAGTTTGCGTAAACCGCTCTGGATAGCTTCGCTTCGCTCGCAATGACGCACGTTGAAAGCTGGGCGGTTCGCTACGCAGCGACCCCATCACTTTTCGCATGCCCCGCAATCGCATCAGCCAGCGTATCAACCAGCGCCAGCGGCAGATCATGCCCCATGCCGGGAATCGTCAGCAACCGCGCCCCCGCGATATTATCCACCGTGTCGTGCCCCGCCGCGAGCGGCACGAGGGGGTCATCCTCGCCGTGGACAACCAACGTCGGCGCGATGATCGATTTCAGCAGCGCGCGCCGGTCGCCATCGGCGACAATCGCCGCCATTTGCCGTGCGACGCCCTGCGGATACCAGCCGCGTTCGAAATCGGCACGTACGCGGCGCTGGAGGCGCTCTTCGGCCGCCGGATAGCCGGGGCTTCCAATCACCCGCGCAGCGCGCACCGAATAGGCGATCATATCCTCGGGGTCACCGCTCATCGGCCGGTTCGCCAACACCTGCATCGCTTCCTTGCGCGCGCGCGGCAGGCGGCGGTTTCCGGTGCTCGACATGATCGAGGTCAGCGACAACGTGCGATCAGGGTAGCGCGCCGCGATATGCTGCGCGATCATTCCGCCCATCGACGCGCCGACGATGTGTGCGTGCGCGACGCCGAGGTGATCGAGCAACGCAACCCCGTCGGCGGCCATGTCTGCCAGCGTGTAGGCGGGGCGCACCGGCAACCCGATTGCCGCCTTCACAAACATCCATTTGAGGTTTGGCACCCCCGCCGCGTCAAAGCGCGTCGAAAGACCGACGTCGCGATTGTCATAGCGGATGGTGCGAAACCCGTGGACATTCAGCGCGTCGACGAACTCGTCGGGCCACAGCGTTAACTGCCCGCCCAACCCCATCACCAGCAGGACCACCGGTGCATCCTTCGGCCCCTTGTCGTCATAGGTGATGCTGATGCCGTTGGCAGTCGTTTGCGCGATGGTCATTCTGCGGTGTCCTTTGGCCGAATATCCGCCACCATGGCGCAGTTGACGCGAACGTCAAGCCGGGCGCCTAAGCACCTGTTTTGGGATCACGATAGGCGGGCAGCGCGAGCGACCAGCGGATCGCCGCGCCGCGCAGGATGAATCCTGCAACCGCACCAACCACCGCGGCAACCGGCGTGCCGACGCCGAGCCACATCAGGAACAGAAACAGGCCTGACGCCAGCGCCGCCGCGGTGACATAGATTTCGGGGCGCACAATGATCGACGGCACCCCCGCCAATATGTCGCGGATGGTGCCTCCGACGCACCCGGTGATCACCCCCATCAAAAGCGCGGGCGCAGGTGGCACGCCCCACGCCAGCGCCTTGGCCGTGCCGAACACGGCATAGGCCGCTAGCCCGACGGCGTCGGCCCATTCGAGCAATTGCCCCTGCCACCAGCGTTCGGGGGTGAGCCAGACGATCAATGCGATCGCGATGCATACCGCCGAAATCGCTCCATCCTGCACCCAGAACACCGGCGCGCCGATCAGCAGGTCACGCACGCTGCCGCCGCCGACGCCCGTCACCAGCGCAAAAAAAGCGGCAGTGACGAGCGTCTGCCGCAGCCGCACCGCCATCAACGCCCCCGACAGCGCAAAGACGCCGATGCCCGCCAGGTCGAGCAGGCGAACGATCAGCGCATTGTCGAAATCGGGCATGATGCCCTCCGCGTCAGACGTGGATCGGCTTGCCCGTCACCGCCATCGCCGCTTCCTTGATCGCCTCACTGTGCGTCGGATGCGCGTGGCAGGTGTAGGCGATGTCTTCGGACGTGGCGCCAAATTCCATCGCCTGCGCAGCCTGCGCAATCATTGTGCCGGCGACGCTGGCGATGCACCACACGCCGAGCACGCGGTCGGTCTTGGCATCGGCAATGATCTTCACGAATCCATCGGGTTCGTGATTAGTCTTGGCGCGGCTGTTGCCCGCCATCGGGAACTTGCCGACCTTGACCTCGCCGCGTTCCTTCGCCTGCTCTTCGGTCAGGCCGACCCCGGCGATTTCGGGCCAGGTGTAGACGACCGACGGGATGACATCATGGTTCACGATGCCCGTCTGGCCCGCGATATTCTCGGCGCAGGCGATGCCTTCGTCTTCGGCCTTGTGCGCGAGCATCGGGCCGGGGATGACGTCGCCGATGGCCCAGATGCCGGGGACCTGGGTGCCGAATTCATTGTCGGTTTCGATCTGGCCGCGCGCGTTGACGGCGAGCCCCGCCTTGTCGAGCGCCAGCCCATCGGTGTTCGGGCGCCGCCCGATCGACACCAGCACGACATCGGCTTCGAGCGTTTCCGCGTCGCCGCCTGCGGCGGGTTCGAGCGTCAGCACGGCCTTCTTGCCCTTGACCGCGGCGCCGGTGACCTTGGTCTTCAGCTTGAACTCGATGCCTTGCTTCTTGAAGATGCGATTCGCATCCTTTCGGATATCGGCGTCCATGCCGGGCAGGATCTGGTCGAGGAATTCGACGCAGGTGACCTTGGCGCCCAGTCGGCGCCACACGCTGCCAAGCTCAAGCCCGATCACGCCGCCGCCGATGACGACCATATGACCCGGCACCTTCGCCAGTTCGAGCGCGCCGGTCGAATCGACAATGATCTGCTTGTCATTATCGACATCGACACCCGGCAGCGGGGTCACCGACGAGCCCGTCGCAATGATGATGTTCTTGGCGCGATAGGTCTTGCCCGCAATCTCGACACTGTCCTTGCCGGCGAACGCAGCATAGCCTTTCAGCCAGTCGACCTTGTTCTTCTTGAACAGGAATTCGATGCCGCCGGTCAATCCTTTGACCGCGTCGATCCGCTGCGCGTGCATCGCGGGCAGGTTCAGCCTGGGGGTCACGTCGATCCCCATCTTCGCCATCGCGCCGTTTGCCGCGGCGTCATAATATTCGGACGCATGGAGCATCGCCTTCGAAGGGATGCAGCCGACGTTGAGGCAGGTGCCGCCGAGCGTTGCACGGCCATCGGCGCACGCGGTCTTGAGCCCAAGCTGCGCAGCGCGGATAGCCGCGACATAACCGCCGGGACCGGCACCGATGACAAGAACGTCGTAGTCGTAATCAGCCATTTGTCGTTCCTTTACCCCTCGGGGGGACGGGGAGAAGTCTTTTAGAGGTCGATGAGGAGGCGCGTCGGATCCTCGATCGCTTCCTTGATCGTCTTTAGGAAGGTCACCGCCTCACGCCCGTCGATTAGGCGGTGATCATAGCTGAGCGCCAGATACATCATCGGGCGGATGACGATCTCGCCATTCCGGACGACCGGGCGGTCCTCGATGCGGTGAAGGCCGAGCACCGCCGACTGCGGCGGGTTGATGATCGGCGTCGACATCAGGCCGCCGAACACGCCGCCGTTCGAGATGGTGAAGGTGCCGCCGGTCATGTCGTCCATCGTCAGCGTGCCCTCCTTGGCGCGCTTGCCGAGGTCGGCGATCGCTTTTTCGATTTCGGCAAAGCTCAGCCCGTCGGCGTTGCGGACGACCGGCACGACGAGGCCGTTCGGCGCGCTGACCGCGACCGAGACGTCGAGATAGTCGTGATAGACGATCTCGTCACCGTCGATGCGGGCGTTGACCGCGGGAATGTCATGCGCGGCGAGTGCCACCGCCTTGGTGAAAAAGCTCATGAAGCCGAGGCGTACGCCATGCTTCTTTTCGAACGTCTCGCGATATTTGTCGCGCGTTGCCATCACCGCCGACATGTCGACGTCGTTGAACGTCGTCAGCATCGCCGCGGTGTCCTGCGCCGCCTTGAGGCGCTTGGCGATCGTCTGGCGCATCCGGGTCATCTTGACGCGCTCTTCGCGGCGGCCCGGCGCGCCCGCTGCGGCGGGAGTCGCCGCCGGCGCTGGAGCCGCGGCGGGCGCCGCCTCCGGCGCCGCGTTCGCCGCGGCGAGGACGTCTTCTTTGGTCAGTCGGCCATCCTTGCCGGTGCCCTTGATCTTGCTGGGGTCGAGGCCATGCTCGAGCACCAGGCGGCGCACCGCGGGCGACAGGGTGGTGACGCCATCGCCGCTGTCCTCGGTTACGGGCGCGGGGGCGGTCGCACTAGGAGCCGGAGCCGCCACCTCGGCTTTTGCCGCAGGGGCAGCCGCGGGTGCAGGGGCCTTGCCGTCACCGGCGTCGATCGTCGCAATGGTCGCACCGACATTGACCGTATCGCCGACCGCGGCGACCTGCTGGCCCATCACCCCGGCCACCGGCGAGGGCACTTCGACCGCAACCTTGTCGGTCTCTAGGCTGGCTATTGGTTCGTCGAGCGCAACCGCGTCACCCGGCTGTTTCAGCCATTCGCCGATCGTCGCTTCGGTAACGCTTTCGCCCAGCGTGGGGACTTTGACTTCGGTGCTCATCGATACAGTTCCTTGGGGGCTCAGGCTTTGTTCTTGCTTCGGCGGATTTCGGCGCGGACGCTCAGGCCCAGCGCATCGGCGACCAGCGCCGCCTGCTCAGTCTGGTGGCGGCTCATCAGGCCCGTCGCGGGCGATGCCGCGGCGCCGCGTCCGGCATAGCGCGGGCGCATGCCCTTCTTGCCCGCTGCGGTCAGCGCGTCTTCAATGAACGGCTCGACGAACGACCAGCCGCCATTGTTGCGCGGTTCCTCCTGCGCCCACACCACATCCTCCAGCTTCAGCATGCGCTTCAGGCGCACCGCGAGCGGATCGCCGGGGAAGGGATAGAGCTGTTCAATGCGGATCACCGTGGTGTCGGTCAGCCCCGCGGCGTCGCGCGCTTCCATCAGGTCGTAACCGACCTTGCCCGAGCACAGCACCACGCGTTTGGTATCAGCGTCCGCGGGCGGGGCGCGGTCGGACATGATGCGGCGGAAATGCGCTTCGCCGATGAAGTCGCTGCGCTGCGACACGGCCAGCTTGTGGCGGAGGAGCGACTTCGGCGTCATGATGATCAGCGGCTTGCGGAACGGGCGCAGCATCTGGCGGCGCAGGACGTGGAAATAGTTCGACGGGGTTGAAATATTGCACACCTGGATATTGTCGCCCGCGCACAGCTGCAGGAAGCGTTCGAGCCGCGCCGAGCTATGCTCCGGCCCCTGTCCTTCATAGCCGTGCGGGAGCAGCAGCACGAGCCCGTTGGCGCGCAGCCATTTGGCCTCGCCCGACGCGATGAACTGGTCGATCATGATCTGCGCGCCATTGGCGAAATCGCCGAACTGGGCTTCCCAAAGCACGAGGCTTTTCGGATCGGCCATCGCATAACCATATTCGAAGCCGAGCACGCCATATTCGGACAAGGGGCTGTCGAGCACTTCGAACCGGCCGTGTGGCACGATGGTCAGCGGCACATATTTGCGTTCGTCCTTCTGATCGACCCAGACCGCGTGACGCTGGCTAAAAGTACCACGCCCCGAATCCTGCCCCGACAAGCGGACCTGATAGCCCTCGCTGAGCAAGGTACCAAAGGCGAGGCTTTCGGCGGTCGCCCAGTCGAACACTTCCTTGTCGCTCTTGTCGGCGAACATCGCACCCCGCGCGTCGATGACGCGGCGCAGCGTCTTGTGGACGTCGAGGTCGGCAGGGACAGTGGTCATGATCCGGCCGATCGAATCGAACAATTTGTCGCTGACCCCGGTCGAGATATTGCGGCGGGCATTTTCGGGATCAGCGGGGGCGTGCAGCCCCGACCAGCGCCCAGCGAACCAGTCCGCCTTGTTCGGCTTGTAACTTTTAGCGCCCTCGAAATCATCTTCGAGCCGCGCGATAAACTCGGCGCGGCGAGCATCGGCCCAACCCGCGTCGATCACGCCTTCGCTTTCCAGCTTGGCGGCGCAAAGCTGCGACACCGGCGGATGCTGGCGGATACGCGCATACATCAAAGGCTGGGTGAACGAAGGCTCGTCGCCCTCATTATGGCCAAAGCGGCGATAGCACCACATGTCGATGACAACGTCGCGCTTGAACTGCTGGCGGAAATCGATCGCGAGCTTGCAGGCAAAGGTCACCGCTTCGGGATCATCGCCGTTGACGTGGAGGATCGGCGCCATGACGCCCTTTGCCACATCGGACGGATAAGGTGACGAGCGCGCATATTGCGGGCTGGTGGTGAAACCGATCTGATTGTTGACGATGAAGTGAATGCAGCCGCCTGTGTTGTAGCCGCGAATGCCCGAAAAGCCGAGGCATTCCCAGACGATCCCCTGCCCCGCGAACGCTGCGTCGCCGTGGATCAGCACCGGCAGCACCTGCTCATGCTTTTCCAGGTCGTCACGCACCACCTGCTGCGCGCGCACCTTGCCGAGCACGACCGGGTCGACGGCTTCGAGGTGCGACGGGTTGGGGACCAGCGACATATGCACCGATGCGCCGCCGAAGTCGCGATCGGTCGAGGTGCCGAGGTGATATTTGACATCGCCCGAACCGCCGATGTCGTCGGGGTTCGCCGATCCGCCGGCAAATTCGTGGAAAATGATTTTGTACGGCTTTGCCATCACGTTCGCGAGCATGTTGAGGCGCCCACGGTGCGCCATGCCATAGACGATTTCCTTGACCCCGTACTGGCCGCCATATTTGATGATGGCTTCCATCGCGGGGATCATGCTCTCGCCGCCATCGAGCCCGAAACGCTTGGTCCCGACATATTTGCGCGCGAGGAATTTCTCCCATTCCTCGGCCTCGATCACCTTGTTCAGGATGGCGCGTTTGCCCTCGACCGAAAATTCGATGATCTTGTCGGCGCCTTCCATCCTCTCCTGCAGGAACTGACGCTCTTTCAGGTCGGCGATGTGCATATATTCGAGGCCGACATTGCTGCAATAATTGGCGCGCAGGATCGCGACAATTTCGCGCACCGTTGCGCGCTCGAGCCCCAGCGTCCCACCCAGCCACACCGGGCGGTCCTGATCGGCGCCGACAAAGCCATGATATTCGGGGGTCAGATCGGCAGGGAGTTCGCGCTGGGTCAGCCCGAGCGGGTCGAGATTGGCGGCCAGATGCCCGCGCACCCGGTAGGTGCGGATCAGCATCATCGCGCGGATTGAGTCATTCGCGGCGCGTTCGACTTCGGCGTTCGACAGCGGCGCGCCGCCCTTCGCAGCGGCCGCCTTGACGGCGATCTGCATCTGCTGCGGATCGAGCGCAGCGGTCAAGTCGTCGCTGTCGATCTGCGGCCAGTTTTTCGGCGCCCAGCTGGGGCCGGCCTGCGGCGCGTCGATGTCAAAGCTTTGTCGTTCGAGGTTCATTGTCTTTTCCATTCTCGACAGAGAAATGGCTCCGGGGAGGATATTGGGGAGCAACGCCCGCTAACAACGACTCTTGCCAGCGGGCGCTTAAATCAAACGCGTTCTTTCAGCACTTCGACGAGCGTGGTGCCGAGCTCGGACGGGCTGGCCGACATGGTGATGCCCGCGGCTTCCATCGCCGCAATCTTGCTTTCGGCGTCGCCCTTGCCGCCCGACACGATCGCACCGGCATGGCCCATGCGGCGGCCCGGGGGCGCGGTACGGCCCGCGATGAAGCCCGCCATCGGCTTTCTGCGGCCGCGCTTGGCTTCGTCGATTAAGAACTGCGCCGCCTGTTCTTCGGCGTCGCCGCCGATTTCGCCGATCATGATGATCGATTTGGTGGCTTCGTCGGCGAGGAAGAGCTCGAGCACGTCGATGAAGTTGGTGCCGTTGACCGGATCGCCGCCGATGCCGACCGCGGTCGTCTGACCCAGCCCCGCATTGGTCGTCTGGAACACCGCCTCATAGGTTAGCGTGCCCGAGCGCGAGACGACGCCGACGCTGCCCTTCGAGAAGATGCTGCCCGGCATGATGCCGATCTTGCATTCGCCCGGAGTCAGCACGCCGGGGCAGTTGGGGCCGATCAGGCGCGATTTCGAACCCGAAAGCGCGCGCTTGACCTTGACCATGTCGAGCACCGGAATGCCCTCGGTAATACAAACGATCAGCTCCATCTCGGCATCGATCGCCTCGAGGATCGAATCGGCGGCGAACGGCGGCGGAACATAGATGCAGCTCGCGGTCGCGCCGGTCGCGGCCTTCGCTTCTTCAACCGTATTGAAGTTCGGCAGGCCGATATGCGTGGTGCCGCCCTTGCCCGGCGTCACGCCGCCGACCATCTGGGTGCCATAAGCCAGCGCCTGTTCGGTGTGGAAGGTGCCGGTGGCGCCGGTCATCCCTTGCGTGATGACCTTGGTATTCTTGTCGATGAGGATGGACATAATCAAATTCTCCTGGGGAGAGCCAGCGCGCCCAACGCGAAGCGCCGGGCGCGCCAAAAAGGAATCAGGCGAGGCTGGGATCCAGCGCCTTGCATGCGTCAAGCAGTTCCTTGACCGCATCGACCGAGACCTGAAGACCGGCCTTGTCGTCGGCATCGAGTTCGATCTCGACGATCTTCTCGACCCCACCTGCACCGATCAGCACTGGAACACCAACATACAGTCCGTCGAGCCCATACTGGCCATCGACATAAGCGGCACAAGGCAGGATGCGCTTCTGGTCGCCGAGGTACGCTTCAGCCATCGCGATGCCGCTCGCGGCCGGGGCGTAAAAAGCCGAACCGGTGCCGAGCAGCGCGACGATTTCGCCGCCGCCGCCGCGCGTGCGCTTGACGATCGCGTCGATCTTGTCCTGGCTCGACAGGCCCATCTTGACGAGGTCGGGAACGGGGATGCCGTTGACGGTCGAATAGCGGACGACCGGGACCATCGTGTCGCCATGGCCGCCGAGCACGAAGGTGTTCACATCCTTCACCGACACGTCGAACTCGTCGGCGATAAAGTGGCTGAAGCGCGCCGAATCGAGCACGCCGGCCATGCCCACAACCTTGGTGTGCGGGAGCCCCGAGAATTCGCGCAGCGCCCAAACCATGGCGTCCAGCGGATTGGTGATGCAGATGACGAACGCTTCGGGGGCGTTGGCCTTGATGCCCTCGCCGACGGCCTTCATGACCTTCAGGTTGATACCGAGCAGGTCGTCGCGGCTCATCCCCGGCTTGCGGGCAACACCGGCGGTGACGATGATGACGTCGGCGCCGGCGATGTCGGCATAGTCGTTCGTGCCGGTGATCTTCGCGTCGAAGCCCGCGATCGGGCCGACCTGCGACAGGTCGAGCGCCTTGCCCTGCGGCACGCCTTCGACCACGTCGAACAGGACGACGTCGCCGAGTTCCTTCTGTGCGGCGAGCAGCGCCAGCGTCCCGCCGATATTTCCGGCTCCGATCAATGCGATCTTCTTGCGTCCCATGGCGCGCGGCACTCCCTTCCTGGCAAGCCCGGCAATGCTTCACAGACCGGCGGCACACGGGCTAAAGTGCCATGCCGATCCCAAGACTGGGGTCGCCCCTACGCCGATTCCGTTAACGAAACAACCGCGAAAAGCTCGAAAAACTGGCTTTTTTTGCAAATAGTTCGCAATACTAATAAACAGCATCACCGACGGCTTTTTGACACTGAAACGCGCAATCCGCAGCGCGCACATGGCATTGACTTGGCCTCGGACCACCATCGCGCTAGACCTGCACGGTGACCAAAGGGAGAGCCTTTCGGGAGAGACGCATGCGCAGGAAAACCACCACCGGATTCGCCCTTGTGCTGGCACTTGGCGTGGCGGTGCCCGCACAGGCCAGTGAGGATGACTGGAACGACGCCGGGACGATCGCCAAAAATGCACTTGTCGTCGCCGCTTTTGGCGTACCCGCTGTTCAGGGCGACTGGGACGGCGTCCTTCAAGCGGGCGGAAGTATTGCAGGTACGATCCTGATCACCCAGGGGCTCAAGGAAGCATTCCCATCGCGCCGCCCCGATGGCAGCGACAATAAGAGCTTTCCGTCAGGCCACACATCGACCAGCTTCGCTGCAGCCGCGACGCTCCACAACCGCCACGGTTGGGAAGCGGGATTACCCGCCTATGTGGTTGCTTCCTTCGTTGGGCTTTCGCGCGTCGAGGCGCGAAAGCACCGAGTCGGCGATGTACTGGTTGGCGCGGTCATCGGCACATCGGTTGGCCATCTCATCACGAGCAAGGCGGACGCGCGAGTCCAGATCGTACCATGGGGCGATACCCAAGGCGCAGGAGTACATGTGTCGGCGCGCTTCTAGATACGGTCGGCAACCGATGACTGCGCCTGGTCACAATCGCCGGTTAACCGTCCCTTATTGCCATGCCGCTAGGATTCGAGGGTGACGCGGGCAATCATCAGTGTCGATACCGAGCTGTCCGCCGGGCTGTACCAGCGCGGCGCCGATGCACGCGCGAATTTCGAAAGCTCGATCCTCGGCCGGTGCCGCGACGGCGATTTCGGCATTTATTTCCAGATGGATATGCTCGAGCGCCACGGCCTGACCGGGGTGTTCTTTGTCGATCCGATGCCAGCACTGGTTTACGGTCCCGAGGTCATCGACGCAATCGTGCGTCCCGTCGTCGAGCGCGGGCACGAAGTGCAGGTGCATATCCACACCGAATGGCTGGCCTTCGCGCGCTTCAATCCTGTGGGGCGGTTGACCGGCCGCAACATCGGCGATTTCCCGCTGACGGCGCAAAAGAAGCTGATCAGTCTCGCCCGCGATATCCTGGTCGGCGCCGGTGCCCCGAAACCGACCGCTTTTCGCGCCGGGAATTTCGGCGCCAACGACGACACGCTGCGCGCGCTGGCGGCGCTCGGCTTCCGTTTCGACAGCAGTTTTAATGGCGCCTATTTGGGCCATGGCTGCGCGATATCGCTTGATGTCGGCAACATGGGTATGCGCGTTCACCACGGCGTGGTCGAAGTGCCAGTGAGCGGGCTGATGGATCGCGCCAGCCGCTTCCGCCCGGCCCAGTTATGCGCGATGTCCGAAGAGGAAATGCGCGACGCGCTCGACCATAGCGCCGCCAGCGGCGCTATCCAGTTTTCTGCGTTCAGCCACAGTTTCGAATTGCTCAGCCGCGACCGCCGCGTCGCCAATCGCCTCGCCATTTCGCGGATGGAGGCACTTTGCCGCGCCGTCGCTGACGATCCGCGCGTCACCAGCGGCGGGCTTGCTACCCTCCCCGCGCCGCCCGCGCGTCCGGCACGGATCCATGTTCCCGCGCCGCGGCCGCTTCGCACCTTACGCCGTGTCATTCAACAGGGGTTCGGACATCTCGCCCATGAGGTGCGCTATGTCCGCGACGTCGTCGCGGTGACGATCAACTCCTCACGTTGGGGAAAGATTGCCAGCGGCGTCCTGTTGGCCATGGCCTAACGCCAGATAATCGTCCGACTGCATCTCGGACAGGCGGCTTGCGGTGCGTTCAAATTCGAATGCGCCATCGCCCGCGACATAGAGGGCATCAGGCATCGTCGCCGCGCTCGCGAGCAGCTTGACCTTATACTCGTAGAGTGCGTCGATCAGGGTGACGAAGCGCGCCGCCTCGTTGCGGTTCTCTGGGCCCATGCGGGGAATGCCGACGATGATGACGGCGTGAAAATGCCGCGCGACCGCCAGATAGTCGGCCGCCCCGCGCGCTTCGGCGCACAGCCGTTTGAAGGAAAAGACTGCAACGCCTTTCAGCGCCTTGGGAACATGCAGCGTCCGCCCGCCACCGAGATCAAGATCGAGGGTCGGGACATGCGCGCGATCCTCGGGCGGATAGTCGGTCAGGCGGAAAAAGGCGGCCGACAGCGCCGCGCTCGCCGCCTCGTCGGCGGGAACGAACCAGCGCGCGCCGTCACCGAGCCGGTCGCGGCGATAATCGGTCGGGCCATTCAATCCCATCACGTCGAGCTTTGCCTCGACCAGCGCGACGAACGGCAGGAAGTGCTCGCGGTTGAGCCCGTCCTTGTACAGGTCAGACGGCGGGCGGTTCGAGGTCGCGACCACCGTCACCCCGCGGTCGATCAGTGCGGTGAAAAGGCGCGAGAGGATCATCGCGTCGGCGCTGTTGTTCACCACCATTTCGTCGAACGCCAGACAGCGGACGTCGGCAACCAGTGCATCGGCAACGAGCGGAATAGGATCGCCCGCCTCGCTTTTGCGCACCTCGCGCATACGCAAATGGACATCGAGCATGAAGGCGTGGAAGTGGACGCGCCGTTTGCGCTGGATGTGAAGCTGGTCGTAAAACAGGTCCATCAACATCGACTTGCCGCGCCCGACCGCGCCCCACAAATAGACGCCGCGCGGCGCCTCGGGCTTGCGCCCGGTCAGCCGCCAGAGCAGGCTGCCGCGCGGCGGCACCGCTTCGAGTTCCGCCTGCAGTGCGTTCAGCCGTTCCGCGGCGGCGCGCTGCTCGGGATCGGGCTTGAGTTCGCCCGCCGCGACGAGCGCGTCATAAGCCGACAGCACCGACATCAGCCCCGATCCTTGCTCGCTTTGCGAATGGTTCCGGCGAAGGTCAGGACGATATGTTCGTCGGCGTCACCCTGCACCACCAGCCCGCGCAGGAAGATCAGGCGTCCAGTCTCGCGCACCAGCTCGACCACGGCGTCCAACGGCTCGCCCAGGCGGCCCGCGCCGACAAACTGCGTCGACAGGTCGAGCGTCACCGAATGCCCTGCGTTGAGCGACCCGAACTGATGCGACGCGGCAAATAACGCGATGTCGACCAGCGCCAGCGTCACCGCGCCATGAACATTGTCGCCCAGATTGCTGTGTTTGCGCTCGGCGACCATCCGCACCCGCGCGCAGGGGCGGCCATCCGCTGTCGGCGGCTCGACCCGCACCGTCAGCGGCTCGATAAAGCTGTTGAAGCGGCTCGCGTCCTTGAGATCCCAGCTCAGCCAGCCATTGTCCAGCGCCTCGGCGCTGAAATGGTCGCGGCGCTTCGGTTCCTCGATCCCGTCGTTCACACCTGCCGCTCGGCCTCGAGTTTCTTGATCTCGGCGATCGCACGTGCCGGGCTCAGCCCCTTGGGGCAGGCGTTCGAGCAGTTCATGATCGTGTGGCAGCGATAGAGGCGGAACGGGTCTTCCAGCTCGTCGAGCCGCTCGCCGGTCATCTCGTCGCGGCTGTCGGCGAGCCAGCGATACGCCTGGAGCAGGATCGCGGGGCCGAGGAACTTGTCGCTGTTCCACCAATAGCTCGGGCAGCTCGTCGAGCAGCAAGCGCACAGGATGCACTCGTACAGCCCATCGAGCTTTTCGCGCTCGGCGGGCGACTGGAGCCGTTCCTTGCCGCTCGGCGTCGTCGTCTTGGTCTTCAGCCACGGTTCGATCGACGCATATTGCGCATAGAAATGGGTGAAGTCGGGGACCAGATCCTTGATCACATCCATCGCCGGCAGCGGGGTGATCGTGATGTCACCCTTCAGATCCTCGATCGCGGTGGTGCAAGCCAGACCGTTCTTGCCGTTCATGTTCATCGAACAGCTGCCGCAAATGCCCTCGCGGCACGAGCGGCGGAAGGTCAGTGAGCTGTCCTGCTCGCTCTTCATCTTGATCAGCGCGTCGAGCACCATCGGACCGCATTTTTCGGTGTCGATCTCGAAGGTATCGAAGCGCGGATTCTGGCCGCTGTCGGGATCGTAGCGATAGACTCGGAACGTCTTGACCGCCGCCGCGCCTTCGGCCTTGTGGGTCTTGCCCGTCTTTTGCGGGCGGCTGTTCTTGGGCAGGCGGAATTCGGCCATGTCGCGGGCTCCCTGTGCAATTGCGGGCTGACTAGACCCGATTGGCGGGGACGACAAGGGGGTGATCGGGGCCTGCGCGCGCGAAAGCCGCTGGCAGGGGCGCGGGCAAGTCGCTAGGGCGGCAACGATGAGCGAAAGCGCCGCCCAACCCGCCGTCACCAGTCGCAGCGTCGCACGCGGGCTTGGCACCACGGTGCTCGCACGGCTCGGCGCGGTCGTCGAAATCGTCGCGCAGCCACTCTATGTGCTCATGTTCGGACTCGCCGGATACGGCCTCTATGCGGTGCTGTGGGCGACGATCAATCTGCTCGAAAATATCTTCGACATGGGCATGACCAGCGCAATGCAACGCACCGTTCCGCAATCGGCGAGCGATGCCGAGGCGGCGGCGGCGCTGCGGACCGCGATGATTTTTGGCGTCGGCCCGTGCATCGTCGTCGCCGCGACGATTGCCATCTTTGCCGCTGACCTTGGCCCGCTGCTCAATGTCGCCGCGAAGGACCGCGAACTCGTTACCCCGGCAATCCGGATTTTCATTTGGGCACTGCCACTGTGGGCCTTTGTCGAGATTGCAACCTCGGCGATGCGCGCGCGGATGGTGTTCGGCGCGGAAATCCGGCTGCGGATCGTGTGGGAACAGATCATGCGGCTGGTATTCGCAGGGATGTTCTTTGGGGGCGGCCTCGGGCTCAAGGGGCTGTTTATCGCCCATCTTTGCTCGCTTGGTATCACTGCGATCCTCTGCGTCCGTCTGCTCGCGCGCTATTATAATTTCGCCGACCTGTGGCGCGGCGGGCGCGGTAGTGACGTCGAGCGTCAAACCTTCTGGGCCGGTCTTTCGATCCTGCCGTCAAATGTCATTGCGCGGCTGTTCGGCGACGCACCCGCGCTGATCCTGAATCTGCTGCTCCCCGGTGCAGCCGGTGCCGCAGCCGCCGGTCTGTTCACAATTGCGCGCAAGCTGTCGAGCGTTGTTCAGCTCGTCCGAATTGCCTTTGTGTATGTGATGGCGCCACTTGCAGCCAGCGCCGAACGCGAAGACCGTGCGCAAGTCGCCGACATCTACGCCTATGCAACACGCCTGATTTCGGCGATCGCGCTGCCCCTCACCGCGGTGCTGGCGGCGGGCAGTTCATCGCTGCTTGGCCTGTTCGGGGCTCAGGCGCAGGTCGCAGGGGCTGCTTTGATCATCCTTCTCTTTGCGCGCGCGATCGAGGCGGTCCTGGGCATTTCACTCCCCGTGCTGCAGGTTGTTGCGGCGTTCCGACATCAACTCACTGCCAGCATCGTTGGCGTCCTCGTCGCCATCGGCGCTGGCTGGCTGATCGTCGGCCATATGGAGGCACTGACCGGCGTGACGCTCGCCATGTCGATCGGCCTCGTCGTCATGGCCGCAATTCCCATGGTGCAGCTGGCAGTTGGCGAACGGCTGCACCCGTTCGATCATCAATTCCCGAAAGTCGCGCTGCGCAGCCTTGCAATCACACTCGTCGCCGGCGGGTTGGCTCTCCTTGTCAGCCGCTTGCCCGACGCGGCGGCGCTACCGTTGATCATTGCCATTGCGGCGGCTGCGATCTGGTTGTCGCTGCGCTTTGCGCTACCCCACGCCGACCGCGCTTCACTCGGCAAGACTGGGCGCAAGCTGCGAATCGTGTGATTCGGTCTTAATTTGGCCGCAAAATCGGTTAGAGGAGACGCCACGTATTTGCCGCGATCTGCGGCCAACAGGCGGAATCCTATGTACCAACAAGAACTCGCCCGCAGCGGCAAGCGTCTCTTTTTCATTCGCGGCACCTATATTTACATCACGATCGCGATTTCAGTCCTGATTGCCTGGTGCAGCAAGGATTGGGGTCCGTTCCAGACCGCCACCGGCGACTGCACCTGGTTCTGGCTGTCGCTCGGCGTCGCCAGCGCAGGCGCGATCGTCCGCGTTTTCACCAGTGGCTGGGCCGCGCTCGGCACCTCGGGCCGCGCGAAAGTCGCTGCCGAGGCAAGCGAACTCAATACGACCGGGCCTTATAGCCTGGTGCGCAACCCGCTTTACGTCGGCCGCATCCTCAATTTCACCGGGCTGGCGATGCTGTCGGGAAGTTGGGTGTTCGGCGCAATTGTCTTCCTGCTCGCGATCCTGATCTACGAACGCATCTCGATCTACGAGGAAGAATATTTGCGCGAAAAATTCGGCGCAGCGCATGCAGAATGGGCGAAAGACGTCCCCGCGCTGCTCCCCCGCCTGCACGGCTGGGTGAAGCCCAAATACCCCTTCTGGTGGAAGCGGATGATCTGGCGCGAACAGAACAAACTGTTCCTGCTCGCCACGACCGTTTTCCTGACCTGGTTCGCACGCCTCGACTTCGACTTCGGCGCTCTGACCGCCGAGCAGTGGAACTGGGTCTATGCATATGCCGCGCTCGTCGTCGTCCGCTTCATTGTCGGCGGGCTGAAGATGATCGGTTTTTTCAAGGAACTGAGCTGAGCACATGGGGGACGAAATCGGTCCCCCCATTTCTGCAGAGTCAACACTCGCTCCCCTCGTTGCTGTGGTCGGCAGCGACGGGTCAGGAAAATCGACCCTTTCGGCCGACCTGCTCGCGCATATCCAGAAGACGCGCGCAGCGGAAAGCGGTTATCTTGGCCTCGGTTCAGGCGAACAAGGGCGACGCATCGGACGTTGGCCGATCATCGGCCCGCCGCTGCATCGCTTCCTTGATGGTGTTGCCGATAGCCTGCGCGAACCCGGTGGGCCGATCCCGGGCTACCTCGCAGCACGCTACGCACTGATAAAGTCGAGCAAACGCCGTGCGAAGTTCGAGCAGCTGGTTGAGCGCCGCCGCGCGGGTGTCACCGTCGTCACCGACCGCTATCCGCAGATCGAAGTGCCGGGCCTCCACGACGGCCCAATCCTCGCCGGCTACGCGACGGACGCGCGTCTCGCCGCCATGCAAGCCAAGGAACGCGCGCTTTATGTCGAAATGGCGGCCTATGTTCCAACGCTCGTCATCCGTCTGCACGTCGACGTCGAGACGGTGATGGCGCGCAAACCCGACCATAACCGCGCCCTGATCACGCGCAAGGTCGAGACGGTGCCAATGCTCGCATTCAGCGGCGCGCCGATCGTCGATATCGACGCGACGATTCCGTATGAAGAAGAGCTGGCGTTGGCGATTGCGGCGGTGGACGACGCGCTCGGCGCAGCCGAAAGCTAAGGTACGGACTTGGCCGCCTTAATCCGCTCAATCAATTCGATATCAACAGGCTTGTCGGCGTCGATGCACGCTTCGGCCTCAGACATCGGCACCACTTTCGCCGTCAGCCCGAAACGCAGCCCGGCGCGCGCTACGCCCTGCTGAATCGTGAACAGACGCAGCAGCGCGCCAATCAGCAGCCACGGGCCGAAGGCGGCAATGATCTTGAGTCCCTTTTTGCGGTCGCGTTCGATCCGGCCCCAGAAATCGAGCAGCGGCAGAACCCGGCGCCCGCGCAGGTAGAACATGTTCGCCCCCGACCACCAGCCGCCGCGAAACTTGAGCCACGTCCGCTTCGATTCCGGATAACGTAGGAGCAGCACGGCGCGCTCGACCATCGCCACCGCCACATCGCTGTCTGCCGCGCCGCTCAGAAATTCGGCGATCATCGTGGGCGTCAGCAGGACATGGTCGGCAGTGGTTACCAGCAGGGGGGCGTCGCCGGGGGGCAGTGCTGCGGCAAGCGAACTGCTGATCCCCTGCCCCGAATCCGCAAAATGGAGGTTCGCGAGCTCCGTCAGCGCCAGTTCGGCTGCAAGTTCGGCGCTGTTCTGCGCCAGGATCGTGATTGGACCGACCAGCGGCGAGGCGCGCAGCGCGCGCACGACATGAACCAGCATCGGCTGCCCGGCGATCGGGAGCAGCGCCTTCGTCAATACGCCGCTGCCGGTGAGCAACGGGTCGAGACCGGGGCGGCTGCCCGCAAGGACGATCGCCGGGATCATTGGGCAATTGGCGCTTGCGAGACGCGGCGCGCGGTGACGCCGCGCAGGAAATCGGTCATCTCGGGCAAGATCGGCCCCTTGTACGCCAGCGGCTTGGTCAGCGCCATCACCAGGTCATTGTGGCTGAGCCCGCCATATTCGCGCAGCGTCGCCGAACCGCCAACCTTGTGCATCGCCGCAGCCAATCTTTGGCTGTTGCGCACCCGCACGACGGTGTCGGCGGTGCCATGGCCCAACCACAAAGGCGGCGCATCAGCGCGGACGAACGTAATTGGCTGCGTTTGCTCGACCGGCCTGATGTCGCCCATCGCGACGTCGGCCCGGCCGCCCTTTTCGAACGGGTAAAAATCGGCCGGCCCGGCGAGCGCTGCGACGCCGCGGATGACCGACGCATCGCTGCCCGCCGCTTTCATCCACCGCGGGTCAAGCGCCAGCATCATCGCATTATACGCGCCCGCCGAATGGCCCGACAGCGCGATGCGATCGGGATCGCCGCCGTAGCGTGCTATATGCGCGTCGGTCCAAGCTACCGCGGCGGCGCTGTCGTGCAGGAAATCGGGCCAATGGCCCTCGGGCACGATGCGGTAGTCAGGGATGACGACAACAAAGCCCTGCTTGGCGAAGGCGCGACCAGCAAAGCCATAATCGTCGCGCACACCGCTGTACCAGCCACCGCCATAGAGGAAGACAAGCACCGGCAGCTTGTCGGTTTTCTTGGTCCCCGTCGGTACCCAGATATTGAGCTTGTTGCGCTCCCCCGCACCATAGGGCTGCCCCGCAACCTGCAATGTCGCGCCAACGCTGTCGCCGAGCACTCGGTCGCCAAGGTTGAGCGACTTCGCGCCGCCCGCGACGATCATCCGCGCCGCGCCGCCGAACAAAAGCACGAGCAGGGCGGCCACCACCAGAAACTTGATCACTCGCGGTCCTTTGGTAGCCTGTGCGTTCATCGTTTCGCCCTACAGGGCGGGAACGCGGGGAACAAGGAGGGCGGTGAGACCACACCCTACTTCGTCTCTCGGACTTGATCCGGGGTCCTCGAATGCTCAAGCGGGTTTGCGGTAAAGGGTCGATGGATCCCCGATCAAGTCCGGGGTGACGAAAGAACCGTCCGCCACCTTTTTCGCGCTCATGCGTAGGACAGGGCGATGCCCAGCCCCTTCTCCCGCCCCGCCCTTGTCTGCAATACCCAGAGCGGCAGTCATGACGACGCTGTCCGGGAGCAGATCGTCGAACTCTGCCGCGACTGCGGCGCCCCGCTCGTTGCGACCTTTGCCTTGCCCGACGGCGACATTCCCGACGCCGCCGAGCTGACACGGCAGGGCATCAATCTGCTGCTCGTGTGGACCGGCGACGGCACGATTAACGCGGCGGCGACGAGAGCGGCGGGCTGGGACGGCGCAATCCTGGTGCTGCCGGGGGGGACGCTTAACCTGCTGTCGAAGGCGCTGCACGGCGACCGGCCGGCACCGGAGATTTTGGCCGATGCCCTGCAGGGCAAGGTGCGGCGCAGCCCGATCCCGACCATCGTTTCCAACGCCGGCACCGCCTTCATCACCGTCGTCGCCGGCCCGGCGACGCGCTGGGCCGAAGTGCGCGAGACGATGCGGCAGGATGGACTGATAGAGGCGAGCCGCGCAGCCCCCGACGCGCTCGACGAGATGATGAACGCCCCCGGCGTGCGTATCGGCACGGACGGCAAAGCCTATCCGGCGGTGATCCTGACACCCACGCCCGGCGGCATCCGCGCCGATGGCATATTGACCGAAGGCACCGGCGATGTGCTGCGTCACGGCCTCGCGTGGCTGGGCGGCGATTTTCGCGACGGGCCGAGTGAACCGATCGTGACCGGCGCGACGGTCGTGCTCGAAAGCGACAAACCGATCAGTCTAGAGTTCGACGGCGAAATGGCCGACATGGCGTCGCCCGCGAAATTTTCGCTCGGCTCCAGCGCGGTCGACTTCCTCGCGACGGCATGACGCGGCTATTCCACATCAGCGACCTGCATTTCGGACTCGAGGATCGCGCCGCGCTCGACTGGTTTCGGGAATGTGTCCGCCGCGAACAGCCCGACGCGGTGCTGATCACCGGCGACCTCACGATGCGCGCCCGCAGCCGCGAGTTTGCGGCGGCATGCGACTGGATCGAAACGCTCGATGTGCCGGTCACGGTCGAGGTCGGCAATCACGACCTGCCCTATTTCAATCCGCTTGCGCGCTTTTTCTGGCCCTATCGCCGCATTCGGCGGATCGAGCGGCTCGTCGAACGCGAGCTTAATCTCGCGGGGGTCGCGGTCGTGCCGCTCAAGACCACCGCGCGCGCACAGTGGCGGCTCGATTGGTCGAAAGGCTGGGTGACACGTCATGCGCTCGCCAAGACGCTGGCTGCGATCGACACGCTGCCCGCCCAGACTCTGACACTGGTCACCGCGCATCACCCGCTCGTCGAAGCAGGCACCAAAGGCCGCGCTCTAACCCGCGGCGGAGCCCGCGCACTTGAGACACTGGCGTCGCGCGGCGTCGCCGCGGTACTGACGGGCCATGTCCACGACGCGTTCGATCTGGTCGCGCCGACTGCCGCTGGTCCGATCCGTATGATCGGCGCCGGCACCTTGTCGCAGCGCATCCGCTCAACCCCGCCCAGCTTCAACGAACTACGTATCAAGGATGACGACGTGGCCGTCCGCGTCCGCAACGTAGAAGCGGTGCCGACCCCCGATATGCAGATCGCCGACGTTCCGCCAGACGCGCTGCCCCCGCGCGAACCCGGCGAGCCAGTGGCGCCTATCCATGCCGTTCCCCCGGTCGATCCGCCGGTGCATTGACGCCGCGTCCCATCGCGTTAGGTTGCAAGAAAAAACGGGATGAGGAACGACGATGCTGACCAAGGGCGACGATTTCCCGCTGCACCAGAGCGCCGAGCCGATCGCGTTCGCCGGCACCGACCGCAATTTTTACGACCGCTATTTCTTCAACGGCTATGCGCCCGACGGATCGATATTCTTCGCCGCCGCGATGGGATTTTATCCTCAGCTGGGCATCGTCGACGCGGCATTCTGCGTCCTGATCGACGGGGTGCAGCATAACCTCCGCGCCAGCCGCCGCTCGGCGGGCGAGCGGCTTGACCTGGCGGTCGGCCCGATTGCGATCACCATCGACGAACCGCTGGAGCGACTGACGCTGACAATTGCCGCCAATGACGGACCGCTCGCCGGCGAGCTGCATTTCACAGCGCGCCATTTCCCTATCGAGGAACCCCGCTTCACGCGCCGCAACGGCACCCGCCTGTTCATGGACTATACCCGCATGACGCAGAACGGCCACTGGTCGGGCTGGCTGGCAGTCGATGGCGCGCGGATCGAAGTGGGAGCCAACTGGGCTGGAACACGCGACCGCAGCTGGGGCATCCGCCCGGTCGGCGCCGCCGAACCGCAGCCGCCGCCGCAGGGCAATTTCAACCAATTCTTCTGGCTGTGGACGCCGTGCAACTTCGCCGATCGCTCGCTGTTCTTCCACAGCAATGACGATGGTGAAGGCAATGCGTGGAATCGCCGCTCAGTACTGGTGAGCGGAAATGGCGGTGAACGCCATTTCGCCGATCCGGCGTTTGCCGCCGAATGGCAGTCGGGGACGCGGCGCCTGACCAGACTGACCGCCGATTTCGATGGCAGCACGCGCCTGATCCTTACCCCCATCGGACCGCTATTTGCAATGAGTGGGCTCGGGTACACGCATCCCGCCTGGGGCCATGGCTTCGACCATGGCGACCTCAAAGTCGCGCACGACCGCCTGTCCGAAGCCGAGCGGGAGTGGGGCAACCCCCTGGCGATGCATGTGCAGGCACTGGTTCGCGCCGAGCTGACGGACGGCGATCGCACCGATCACGGCCTCGGGGTGCTCGAACAATTGTTCGTCGGTCCGCATGCGCCCACTGGCCTCGCAGGCCTGTTGGAACCCACCCCATGAGCTTTCCGACGTCGCCCGAGGCGATCAGCGCCGACTGGCTCGGCGCCGCGCTTGGGCAGCCGGGAAGGCTGAAGGGTTTCAGCGCGGCCAAGGTCGGCACCGGGCAGATGTGCGACAGCTACCGCCTCATGCTCGATTGGAAGGATGGCGACTGGCAGGATGGCGCCGACGCCCCCGCTACCGTCATCGCCAAATGCCCAAGCCATGACGAGGCCAGCCGCAATATCGCTAAACTCACTGGCACCTATGTCAAAGAAGTCAGCTGGTATCGCGAGCTTGCTACCACAAGCGGCGTTCCGGCACCGCGCTGCTACCATTCGGAGATTGCGGACGACGAGGTCGACTTCATCCTGATCCTCTCCGACCTCGCCCCGGCGCGGCAGGGCGACCAGCTGACGGGGCTAGGCCTCAGCGGCCTCATACCGTGCATCGAGTCCGCAGCGAAGCTCCACGCCTACCTCTGGAACGATCCACAGCTGGCACAAATGCCATGGCTCGCGCGCGACAATGGTGATCTGATCCGCGCGCTGTTCCCGCAACTCTACTTGGGATTTCGTGAACGTTATTCGGGCCGCCTCGTGCGCGAAATCCTCGACATCGGCGCGGGCATCGTTGCTAAGCTCGACGCTTATCTGTCGCGCGAACCCGCAGCGCGGACGCTGGTCCATGGCGACCTGCGCATCGACAATATCCTGTTCTCCCCCGACGGCAACGCCTGCTGGCTCGTCGACTGGCAGACACTGGGGCGTGGCAGCGGCGCGGCGGACCTCGCTTATCTGGTCGGCACCAGCATCGCCGACCCGCTCGAGCGTGCCGCCGCCGACCGACCTGCCTTCGACCACTGGATCGCAGCGCTGGGCTCGCACGGCGTCGATTTCGATACGGCGGCACTTTGGGACGATTACCGCGTCGGCGCCTTGAGCGGGTATTTCATGGCGGTCTTTGCGTCGATGAACGTCGAGCGCACTGACCGCGGCGACGAAATGTTCGCGGTGATGGCCGAGCGACCAGCGCGGCAGGCGCTGGCGCTCGGGAGTTTGGATTTGTTCTGATTGTTCCGCAATCAGGCTTCAACGCGGCTTTCAGCCACCGCTTCAATTATTGCATCGCAAAAAGCAGGCAGAGCGTCGGGACAGCGGCTGGTGATAATATTGCCGTCGACCACGACCGCCTCGTCGACAAATTCGGCGCCCGCGTTGACGACATCGGTGCGGATCGACTTGTAACTGGTCAGGCGCTTGCCCTCGGCGAGTCCCGCCTCGATCAGCAGCCACGGGGCGTGACAGATGGCGGCGATCGACTTGCCAGCGCGGTCAAAGTCGCGAATGAGCGCCACCGCGCTTTCCTCGACGCGCAAGAGATCGGGGTTCATCTGACCGCCGGGCAAGACGAGAGCGGCGTAATCATCGATATTGACGTCAGCGATCTTCAGGTCGACCTCGACGTCATCGCCCCAATCGTCGCCGTCCCAACCGGTAATGTCTCCTGTGGCGAGCGACGCGATATCGACTTCGGCCCCTGCCGCCTGGAGCCGCTCCAGCGGCACCTCGAGTTCGGACTGTTCGAAGCCGTCGGTGGCCATGATGAGAATACGCTGCGATGCGAGCGGTTTGGAATTGGCCATAAAATGTTCCTTTCAAGGTTGAACATCTCCAACGCCGCCTCCAGCGAGGATGTTGCGTCGCGCCGCAGTCGCCGCGCCACGAAAAAAGGGCGGCCCGTCGCCGGACCGCCCTTCCCCCTTTGTTCGGTTTTCGCTCAAAAGTGGAAGGTCACCGAACCGCGATGACGCGGGGTCGATACATCCTTGCACCTGATCGTCGTGTCGGCGCCGATCGACAGATGGACATGCCGGTGGTGACGGTGATGCCGCCGCCGATTCGAACCCGTCCTTGCCGGTCCCGGGCAAGCCGCACACCGACGCCAGCAAGCCTCTGCGGCGCACGCGCGCCGAATCGAAACTAAGCCTTACCAACTACCCCCTTAGCATTGGAGCATACCTCGTCCGGATCAGGACTTGGCGCATTGGGATAGGTTAACTGCCCATGACGATCGGATAATTACTGAATGACCAATATTAACTCCGTTCGTCGCGTTCGCCGCAAGCATGAAAAAGGGCGGCCCGTTGCCGGACCGCCCTCCTCTTCTCCACCCGTCGGTGGAAAAAGCTCTTATCGCTTCGAGAACTGGAAGCTGCGGCGGGCCTTGGCCTTGCCGTACTTCTTACGCTCGACTGTGCGGCTGTCGCGGGTCAGGAAGCCGGCCGTCTTGACGACACCGCGCAGCGCGGGCTCAAAACGGGTCAGCGCCTGCGCGATACCGTGCAGCACGGCGCCCGCCTGGCCCGACAGGCCACCGCCCTTGACGGTGGCGACAATGTCGTAGCTGCCGATGCGATCGGTCAGGCCGAAAGGCTGGTTGATCACGAGGCGCAGCGTCGGACGCGCGAAATATACTTCCTGGTCGCGGCCGTTGATCGTGATCTTGCCCGTGCCGGGCTTGAGCCATACGCGGGCGACGGCGTCCTTACGGCGGCCGGTCGCATAAGCGCGGCCTTGCTTGTCGACGATCTTCTCGCGCAGCGGTGTGGTCGAGACCGGAGCTGCGACAGTGCCTTCGACGGCGCCGGCGAGGTCCTTGAGATCGGTCATGGTCTGTTCGTCAGCCATTATGCACCCACCTTGTTCTTGCGGTTCATCGACGCGACGTCGATCACTTCGGGGCTCTGCCCTTCATGCGGATGTTCCGATCCAGCGAAGATGCGCAGGTTGCGCATCTGCTGGCGGCCGAGTGGGCCACGCGGGATCATGCGTTCGATGGCCTTTTCGAGCACGCGCTCGGGGAAACGGCCTTCGAGGATCTTCGCCGGGCTGGTTTCCTTGATGCCGCCGGCATAGCCGGTGTGCTTGTAATAGCGCTTGTCCTGCAGCTTCTTGCCGGTGAACGCTACCTTCTCTGCGTTGATGACGATGACATTGTCACCGCAGTCGACATGCGGGGTGAAGCTCGGCTTGTGCTTGCCGCGCAGGATATTGGCGATGATCGTTGCCACGCGGCCCACGACCAGGCCCTCGGCGTCGATCAGCACCCATTTCTTTTCGACCGTTGCGGCGTTTGCCGATACAGTCGTCTTGGTCAGCGCCTTCATCATGGCACGCTCCTTGACAGATAGGGACTGGGCGATGGAGCAATGCCCCAAGGCCCGAAACAAACTGCGCCGCCTGATCCACGAGGGACGCAGCGGCGCTTCGGAGCGGGCCAATGACGCCAAGCGGGCGTAAAGTCAAGCATATCGCGGCTTTGCTGACGGGTATTATGATACCCTATGCTTCACGAGGCAGGCTCGAACGCCCGCATCCGCTCTTCGACGAGCGTCTGTCCGGCGCCCCCGGCCTCGACAATCCAGCTCTGTCGCCTTTCCTGCATCACCAGCCCGGTGGCGGTACGACGGTCCACAGATGGTCGATTTGCAGCGGGGCGCTGTCCCCGGCTGCCATCGGACTGTGCTCAACCTTTGAGATCGTGCGCAGCGTACCGTCGTGCATAATCCTTACGTTCGCGCCATCGAGCGCTGCCTTAGCGGGATCGCGGCATTCGCGGGGGCGACCAGTGCGCGCACGTCGGCGGTCGCCAGCCGGCCGCGTTTGGCGGTCGGCAGTCGGCAGTCGGCAGTCGCCGGTCGGCGGTGCGGCGATCAGCTGCGCCAGCTGCTTGGCAAGCAGCATCATGCGGCGGTGCGGCCCAGCCGGTGCAGCGCCGCGGCGGCGATGCCGACCAGGAGGGCACCCACCACCTGATGCGCGACGGCGACCCACATCGAGACGCCCGACACTACGGTCCAGATGCCCAGCATCATCTGCGCCCCGACGACCACGATCAGCAGCCCGGCTTCGCGCTTGGCCCCGAAACGCAACAAGCTGCGCGCGAGCAGCAACAACGCCAGCGCGGCGATCCACGACCACCAGCGATGCAGGAAATGGATCAGGAAGGGATCATTGGTCAGCGCCCACCACGCGCCGCCCGTCCAGTCGATTCCTTCGGGTACGAAATGTTCGTTCATTAACGGCCAGCTGCTGGCAACGAACCCGGCATTGAGACCCGCGACCCACGCGCCGAGCAGCAGCTGGACGAACAGGATCGCGATCACCGCGATGCTGCCGCCGGTCAGCCGCGTGGGCCGTTCCGCCGGATCGCGCGCCAGTGCGTCAAGGTCGCGCGCAGTCCAGACAAGGCCCGCGAGCAGAAAAAGCGCCGTCAGCAAATGCGCGGCAAGGCGGAAATGACTGACGTCGGTGCGATATTCGAGCCCCGATGCGACCATCCACCAGCCGAGCGCGCCTTGCAGCCCGACGAGCGAAGTCAGTGCCAGCAGACGCCCGCCATACCCCGCCGGGATCGCGCGCCGCCAGGCGTACCAGGTCAGCGGCACGACCATCGCCATACCGACCAAGCGTCCGAGGATGCGGTGCAGCCATTCCCAGAAAAAGATCGCCTTGAACCCGGCCAGGGTCATGCCGAGGTTGATCTCCTTATATTCGGGGATCTGCTTGTATTTTTCGAATTCCGCAATCCAGTCGGCCTCGTTCAGCGGCGGCAGAACCCCCGAAACCGGACGCCATTCGGTGATCGACAGCCCCGATTCGGTCAGGCGCGTGATCCCGCCAACCCCGACGACGATGACCACCAGCAATGCGACCGCCCACAGCCAGCGCGCGAGCGCGGCGGGGCGGGCTTGGCGGGTGGCGGGCGGGGACAATGGCGAGGCGTGCGTCATCGCTTCGCCCTATCGCCGCTTGGCCGTCGATAGGCAAGCGTCAGGCAGGTACGAACAGCGGGAAATTCATGGCCGCGACAGGCGCGCGTTGATATGCGGTGCCGATGCTGCATCGTGCTTCCGTCCTTTCTGCCGCCCTGTCGCTGCTCGCCGGTGCACCAGCGAGCGCGGCGGCGCCCGCCGATCCGTCGCTATATGCATCGCTGGCGGCGCTGGAGGCGCGCGTTGCCGCGATCGGCTTTCGCCTGACCACCGCCAATGCCGCCTGGTGCCCCGTGCAGCAGCCCCAATTCGGTTGGGTCTGGGGCGATCCGCGCCTTTATGACGCGGATCGGCGGCCAGAGGCGCTCGCCGCCTATGGCGCCGTGGATCGCGACGCGCCCTTTGTTGCGGCGCTTGCACCAGCCTCGCCAGCCGCAAAGGCGGGACTGCGCGTCGGCGTGGCGGTCGTTGGCATGCAAGGCAGGGCGGTGCCCGATGGCGCGGACGGCCACCCCTTCGCCCGGATCACCGCTGTCGAGATAAAACTCGCGGCTTTACCGCCCACCGCCCCGCTCGCGCTCGACACTGGCGATGCTGGCGCGATGAACCTCACCCCCGTCGCCGGTTGCGTCAGCGATTTTCGCGTCGAGGCGAGCGAGAAGGCTGGCGCTGTCGCCGACGGCCGAATGGTGCTGGTCAATCAGGGCCTCACCGAATTTGCTCACGACGACGATGAACTGGCGGCGGCGATCGCGCACGAGCTGGCCCATAACATCCTGCGTCACCGCGCCCGCCTTGATGTCGCGGGGGTCGATCGCGGGCTCGGCAAGCAGTTCGGGCGCAGCGCACGGCTGTTCAAGCAGACCGAGGTCGAGGCCGATCGGCTGTCGGTTTGGCTACTCGCCGGTGCGGGGTACGACTCGCTCGCCGCGGCACGTTTCTGGACCTCTTTCGGCCAGCGCAAGGGTCGCCCGCTGTTCCAGGCCGGAACGCATCCCAATTGGCGCGACCGCGTCGCGTCGCTGGAAACCGAAGCAGCACGGATTGAAGCGGCGCGCGCCAAGGGCGAAGCGCTCCACCCGCCGCTGATCGACGCGCCGCCGCCCTTGGAATAGCGCCGCGCACCTCCTATTTTGGGGGCATCCGCTTCCCCCGAGCTTTCCCAGACAAGGATCGATGCCATGACCCAAGAAATCGCCATTTTTGCCGGAGGCTGTTTCTGGTGCACCGAGGCGGTGTTCCAGTCGCTGGCCGGGGTCGAGCGCGTCGAAAGCGGTTACATCGGCGGTCATGTCGCTGATCCGACCTATAAGCAGGTATGCGGCGGCGACACCGGCCATGCCGAAGCGATCCGGATCACCTTCGATCCCGCGGTCATTTCCTATGACGACCTGCTCGATGTCCATTTCGCGACCCATGATCCGACGACGCTCAATCGCCAGGGCAATGACGTCGGCACACAGTATCGCAGCGCGCTTTTCCCACTCGATGCCGGGCAAGACGACGCTGCGCCCGCCGCGATCGAACGGGCGCAAGGCGATTGGCCGGCGCCGATTGTCACCACGATCGAAGCCGCATCCGACTGGTACCCGGCTGAGGATTACCACCAATCCTATTGGGATGGCGAAGGGCAGCGCAATCCCTATTGCATGGCGGTCATTCCGCCGAAGCTTGCGAAACTGCGCAAGGGTTTTGCTGACCGCTTGCGCGCCTGATTTCGTCGGACCGTCATTCCAGCGAAGGCCGGGATCTCGATTTGGCATCGTGATGCAATGGCGAGATCGCGGCTCTTTCGGCGGCCTTCGAGGCGCTCAGGATAGGCTTCGCCTGGATGAAAAAATTGGTGCGTGTTGGCTTGGCATTCGGTCCCGGAGGACCCTTGCCAAATGGCCGCATGACGTCACTTTTCCTTGACTTTCCAATCCTTTTGACTAGCGGACACCCCCTCGCTCGGGCAGACCAGGTCCAGGCGCAGTTGGGGGTCGCGGCAAGGTGCTGGCATCGCTGTTTCTGATCGGCGCGTCGCTGACGACGCCCCAGATGTCGGTTCAGGCCGTAAGCCAGACGATCGTCGTGGACAGTGACGATGCGATGGCGCGCGCGGTCAACCGGATGGTCGGCGGTATCGTCAGCTATGCGCGCTGGCCTGACGGATCTATGGGTTCGGCGCGCGTGATGTGCGTGATCGGAACGCCGCAACTGACCGATCGCATGGCGCCCGATGTCCCCGGTGCTGGTTCGGTGACGGTAAGGCGGCTCGCTGTAGGGGCAGCGACCAGCCGCAAAGACTGCGACATCCTGTTCCTCGGCCAAATGGCGGTAACCGACCGGCGGCAACTCATTGCATGGGTCCGCGGCCGCCCCATCCTGACGATCACAGATGATGACGCCGCGTGCATTTACGGCGCGATGTTCTGCGTCAGTGGCCGCGCCGCAAGCCTCAGCTTTTCGGTCAACCTCGACGCTATCGGGCGCGGGCCACTGCGGATCGACCCGCGCGTGCTGACGATCGGGCGTAGCACGGGAGCCCCGCCATGACGGGAAAAAGCCCCGAACGGATCGGCGCGCGCACGACACTGCAAAAGCTGCTCTCGCGCTTTCACTTCGGCATCACACTGTTCGCGGTCGCGCTGTCGGGCCTCACCATCCTGCTCGCCGGGGTTTCGGCGCTGCGCGGCTATGCCGATCGCAACATGGAGCTGGCCGCGCAGCTTGGCGCTTATGGCATCGAGCCCGCGCTGGTATTCAACGATCCGCAGGCAGCGCGCGAGGGATTGGAACCGCTGACCCGTATCCCCGGGATCGCGCGGCTGCGCGTGCTTAACGATGTCGGGCAGCCGCTGACGCAGTGGACCTCGCCGCTCGCGGACCCCGCGCCGTTACTGACCCGGATGTTTTTCCCGCGCCCCTTCGCAGTGGCTGTCAAACGCAACGGCTCGGCAATCGGGACGATCGAGGTCTGGGGCGATAGCTCGACGCTGATCGACTATGTCCGCATCGGTCTGCTCGCCGGACTCGGCTGCCTGCTCATCACGGCGTTCGGGACGATCTTCCTGGCGCGTCGGTTCGAATATGAACTGGTCAAGCCTTTGAACGAGATCGCGACCGTCGCACATGACGTTCGGCTCCACCGCCGGTTCGACAAGCGCGTCAAACCCTTAGGCATCGCCGAACTCGATCGGCTGGGCGGCGACATCAACGCGCTGCTCGACGAATTGCAGGGCTGGCAGGGGCATATGGAAAGCGAACGCGCGATGCTTGCGCACCGCGCCTCGCACGACACGCTGACCGCGTTGCCGAACCGCGATTCCTTTGACGAGCAGCTCGCGCTGCGCATTGCATCGACCGAAGCGCGCGGCGAACGCTTTGCCCTGCTGTTTATCGACGCCGACAATTTCAAGGCCGCAAACGACAGTTTCGGCCACGCCGCGGGCGACGCGGTGCTGATCGCATTGTCAGCGCGTATCAAGGAAACGCTGCGCAAAGGCGATTTCGCCGCGCGCGTTGGTGGTGACGAATTCATTGTCATCGTCGATCCACTCGACGCTGACGCCGCCCCCTACAACCTGGCGAATAGCATTCGCGCCTGCGTCACCCAGCCGGTCGTACTTCCCGGCGGCGCGACTTATCACGCGTCGGTCAGCGTCGGCGTCGCCGTCTATCCCGACAACGGCGGTGATGCGACGGCGCTGCTGACCGCGGCCGATGCCGCGATGTACGCCGACAAACTGAGCAACCGTTCCTGAGTTTAACCATCGGAGTGATGCCGTGACCCAGACTATGCTCCAATCGGTCAAAAGCTTGCTACTTGTCCTCGGCGCTTCGCTGCTCGCGGCCTGCCAAAGCGTGCCGCCGCAGGTCGGGTTCTCTCCGCAACAAATTGCCGTGCTGAAGGCCGAAGGCTTTGTCGACAAGCGTTTCGACTGGACGTTAAACATGCCCGAACGCTTGCTGTTTTCCACTAATGAAAGCCGAGTGTCGACTGAGCAACTGGACTATGTTGCCGGTATGGCGGAAAGGCTCTTAGCGGTCGGAATCACGACAGCGCGGGTCGAGGGCCATACCGATTCAATGGGGACGGCCGCCTATAATCTGACACTGTCCCAAGCGCGCGCAGCGGCCGTCGCCGTGCCGATGCAGGCCAGCGGGATGCAAATCACCGCCGATCAGATCGTCGGCCGCGGCGAAGCGGTACCGATGTCGAGCAACGATACCGATGAAGGGCGTCAGGACAACCGCCGGGTGGTGGTGATCGTGACGCCACGATAGCCGAGGTATCGGCGGCTCGTTCGACTTTCCTTGTCAACCTTTCGCAGCTAAGCCCCGCGCATGAAACCGATCCGCAAAGCCGTTTTTCCCGTTGCCGGTCTCGGCACGCGCTTTTTGCCGGCGACCAAGGCGATTCCGAAGGAGATGCTGCCGATCGTCGATCGGCCGTTGATCCAGTACGCGGTCGATGAAGCGCGCGAGGCGGGGATCGAGCAGATGATCTTTGTCACCGGCCGCGGCAAGAGCGCGATCGAGGATCATTTCGACATCGCGTTCGAGCTGGAAAAGACGATGTCCGAGCGCGGCAAGGATCTCTCGGTGCTTGCGCCGACGCGGCTCGGGCCGGGCAATTGCGCCTATGTCCGCCAGCAGGAGCCGCTGGGGCTCGGTCATGCGATCTGGTGCGCGCGGTCGATCGTCGGCGACGAACCCTTTGCGATCTTCTTGCCCGACGAGTTCATGCACGGATCGCCCGGCTGCATGAAGCAGATGGTCGATGCCTACCACCAGGTCGGCGGCAATCTGATCTCGGTGCTCGAAGTGCCGCGCGACCAGGTGTCGAGCTATGGTGTCATCGCGCCCGGCGCGCAGGACGGATCGCTGACCGAAGTCACCGGGCTGGTCGAGAAACCGTCGGTTGCCGATGCGCCGTCGAACCTGATCATCTCGGGCCGCTACATCCTCCAGCCCGAGGTGATGCGCGTGCTTGAGGGGCAGGAGAAGGGCGCGGGCGGCGAAATCCAGCTGACCGACGCGATGGCTAGCATGATCGGCACCCAGCCGTTCCACGCCGTGACCTTTGACGGGGCGCGCTACGACTGCGGATCGAAGGCGGGCTATATCCAGGCCAATCTGGCGGTGGCGCTGCAACGCCCCGATATCGCCGCCGAAGTGCGCGCCTTTGCGATCGATTTGCTGACATAAGACCGGCGGAGGCGGCTAGCCCCCGCCGGATCGGCGACTATGCGCCTTCGATATTCGGTTTCGGGAAGGTGTCGGCCCCTAACGTCTTGTACAGCAAGCCGCCCACCGCGCCGCCGATCAGCGGTGCGAGCCAGAACAGCCACAATTGCTGGATCGCGAGCCCGCCGACGACGAGCGCCGGGCCGGTGCTGCGCGCCGGGTTGACCGAGGTGTTGGTGACCGGAATCGAGATCAGATGGATCAGCGTCAACGCCAGCCCGATGGCGAGCGGGGCAAAGCCTGCGGGCGCGCGCCCATCGGTCGACCCCATGATGATCCACAGGAAGAAAGCGGTGAGCACGATCTCAATCAGGAACGCCGACCAGATGTCGTAACCGCCCGGCGACCCGGCATCAAAACCATTGGCTGCGAGGCCGTTGGTTGCCAGATCATAGCCGGGATTGCCGCTGGCAATGTAGAACAGCAGGAACGCCGCGATCACCGCGCCGACCACCTGCGCGCCGACATAAAGCGGGATATCGCTCGCCTCGAAGCGCCCGCCCGCCCACAGCCCTACGGTCACCGCGGGATTGAGGTGACAGCCCGAGATATGGCCGATCGCATAGGCCATGGTGACGACCGTCAAGCCGAACGCGAGCGACACACCGAGCAGGCCAATGCCGACATCGGGAAATGCTGCCGCCAGCACCGCACTGCCGCAGCCGCCGAAGACAAGCCAGAATGTGCCGATCAGCTCGGCCAAGCCTTTTTGTATGTTCGTCATATGACCCTCCTCCCCACCGGTGGCCATGGACGCCCCCGGCGCAGCGTCAACCTAACACCGCGAGGCGCCGCCGCAAGCCTTCTAATCCTTCGCGCAGCGCTTGGTCTGGGCCGTCCGTCGCAATCTGCTGTTCACATCCCGGCCGCTATGCAATGGGCGAAATTCCGTAAGGGAGACGACGACCATGCGTGCCATCATCATCACCCTTGCGGCGCTGCCGCTACTCACCGGCTGCATCAGCGCGGTGAAAACCGTCGTCACCGCGCCGGTCAAGGCCGTTGGGCAAGTCGCCGACTGGACGACGACTAGCCAGGACGAATCCGATCGCAACCGCGGCCGCGAGATGCGCAAGCGCGAGGAGCAGCTGGGCAAGCTGTCGCGCCAACGCGACAAAGCCGCCGGGAAATGCCGCGACGGCAACGAAGAACAATGCCAGCGCGCCGAAGTACTCGAGCATGAAATCGAAGCGGTGATGGCGGCGCCGCGTTAACGCGGCGGAACGCTGCCTGATCCCCCCTCCGCGAAGCGATGGGGATGATCAGGTTACCGCACCCGCCGCCCCGTCCACACAACGCGGCCCACCAGCCGCACCGACGCCATCGGCAGGTCGTCCCAGCTGCGATAATGCGGATTGTCGCTGATCACCGAAATCCGCCCCGGTCCCGGTGCGCGCGCGACGCGCTTGACCATCAGCACATCGTCCATGCGCAGGACATAAATGCCGTCGCGCAGCCGCGCCGCGGTGTCGCCACCGTCGACGAGTATGTCGTCGCCATCGTCCAGCGTCGGCGCCATCGAATCGCCCTCGACGCGAATAATGCTGAGCGCACGCGGATCAGCGCCGAGGTCGCGCAGCCATTTGGGGTCGAACGCGACCTCGCCCTCGACCGGTTCGCCCTCGACGCTGGCCCCCGCGCCCGCCGAGGCGCCGATCGCCAGTTTCGGGACCAGGATCATCCCCGGGCCGCGCATCCACGCCGCGCTCGCAACACGCTGGATCGGCCCGCCGAGCAGGGCTTCTGACACCCCCAAATAGGCGGCGATCCGCGCGCGGTCCTGTTCGGCGAGCCGCCGCGGTGAGCCGCGCTTGATATATTGCTGGATATAAGCAGGGTTGCGCCCGATCACCTGCGACAGACGCGCATAATCGATGCCCTTGTCGATCAAGAGGCGGTCGAGCGCGGCGCGCGGGTCGGCAACATGGTCGCTCATGGGGTAGTGCAATTGTCCTTCCTATTTCGTCCCTAGCAAGCGGATTTTTCCTAGACAAGTAGGAAAATGAGCATCAGATAGGATTTCTCCTATCGGGTGAGTCGCCCGGTTGTCAACACGATCACGGAGGAAATTATGGAGCGCACATTGTTGCAACGGATCGACGCCTTTTTGAAGGAGTCGGCGATGCCGCCCACCGTGTTTGGCCGCGCCGCGGTGCGCGACCCGCGGCTGGTCCGCGATTTGCGTGACGGTCGCGAACCTGGCGTTCAGCTGATCTGTCGTGTGGAACATTACATGAACGCGTGGCGTACCGAGTGTCATGCGGGCCGGGTCGCACCGCAGGGCGACCGGCGGACACGGCTCTTTCGGGAATCCGCCAGGGGAGCACAGGCATGACGCGCTGGTCGCCCGCGCAGTCGCCCCGTCCCGGCTGCCCGCACCGCCGTTTGCGCCACCTACTTGGCGGCGCTTTACCGAGCGGACTGGCGATCGGCGCGTCGACGCTCCGGCCGTGGGCGAGCGCGAATTTTGTCGGCGCGCGCCACATCTTTCCCTGCGTTCTGGCGGAGGGTGACGCAAAAACGGTCGGCGCCGCGTTACAGGGCGCGTTGAACGCGGCCGAATGGCCGCTGCCCGGTCATGTCGTCGCCGATGTCGTCGCTGAATGCGGCAAGGCGCCGGCCGCATTGCAGATCGAAATTCTGACGGTGGAAGATTGAGCGGGCGGACGCTAGCCGACCGACTGACGCGTCATCCGCTGCAGGGTGCTGAGCGCAGCTTCGAGCGCAAAATCAACCTCGGGATCCGCGACGGCGCCATCACCAGGCGCCGGACTCGCAGTCGTCGCAGCCACCTCGCTTGCCGGTTCGCGGCGGCGGGCAAGTCCCGCCTCGAGCCGTGCGACCATCGCGCCCAGCGAATTGTCCGTGGGCGCGGGCAGCGGCGGCGCGTTCATATCGGCGGGCTGGAGCCAAGGCTCGTCGCCGGTGACCACCACTTCGCCGGGGGCGAGATCGGCAAGCACCAGCTCATCGGCATTTTGTTCGGTAAATTCATCGAGCCACAGGTCGGCCTCGGCGCTATGGTCGGCAGCGGTGGCGCCAGTCAGCGGTCCTAGTCCGCCCGCGGGAAGATCGCGGCCGGCACGGATCGGCGGGCGCAGCGGATCGTCGGGATGCAGATCGACACGGCGGCGGCGCGTCCAGAAGGCGTCGCTATCCTCGTCTGCATCCGCATCGGGCGCGCGGCGGAAACGTCCGCGCAGAGAGGTCAGGCCCGCCGCTTCGGGCTGCGCGATCAGCAGCGCGACCAAGCCCGCGATCAGCGCGGCGATCGCTGCCATGCCGAGCGCCAGCACGAGCCGTCCGGCATTGCCGATCGGCGGCACAAAATAGTCTGACAGCCGATCGAGATAGAGGTTCCAGCCGATCCCCGCGATCCACGACATCGGCATCACGGCGGCGAACAGAAAGATCAGCGCCGCAGCGCCAATCACGGCCGGCACGGCGGGGCGCAGCGCACGGAGCAGCGCGCTCGATACGGCCTGGCCGGGGTTGTCGCGGGTCTCGTCCATAACGTCCAGTTCCGTGCGGCCCGTCGGGCCAAAAAAAATCGTCGCGGCGCTGGTGCGTTCAGGCGGCGCCGCGCAGCAATCGCTGGTAAACCGGCTCGTAACGTAAAATGTTTGATGACCAGTTACGATGGGTTTCCACAAAAATACGTGCTGTCCGCCTTCGTTGCGCCCAAATCCCCCGATTTTCGAGTAGCTTCGCCAGCGCATCGGCAATCGATTTGGGTTCGTCGGGGGCGAATAGCGTCCCGGTGACGCCGTCCTCAATCAATTCGCGGTGGCCGCCGACATCCGAGGCCGCGACCAGCTTGCCCTGCGCCATCGCCTCGAGCGGCTTGAGCGGGGTAACCAGATCGGTGAGCCGCATCTTCTTGCGCGGATAGGCGAGGATATCGATCAGCGAATAATATCGCTCGACCTCGTGATGCGGCACGCGGCCAACGAAATGGATCTGCGCAGCAGCACAGGACACCGCGGCCTGCGCCTTCAGCGCCGCCTCCATCGGCCCGCCGCCAACAAGCAGCAGCCGCGCGCGAGGCTGCACAGCAACCAGCGCGGGCATCGCGGCGATCAGGTCGTCGATCCCCTCATAATCGTAAAAGCTGCCGATATAGCCGATCACCGCGTCGTCGGCGGCAATCCCCAGCGTGTCCGCCAAACTATTGTCGCGCGGTGGCGGATCGCCGAACAGCTCCAGGTCGACGCCGTTTGGCGAGACAGTAATTTTGTCCGCATCGATCCCGCGCGCGATCAGGTCGCCGCGCAGTCCCTCACAGATCACCGCGACTGCATCTGCCGATTTCGCCGCATGCGTCTCAAGCTGCCTGGTCAGCCAGTAACGCAGGCTTCCCTCGCGCCCGGTGCCGTTGCCGACCGAGGCATCCTCCCAGAACGCGCGGATTTCATAGATGACCGGGATGCCCAGCCGCTTGCCGACGCGCAGCGCCGCGAGACCGTCGAGCACCGGCGAATGCGCGTGCAGCACATCGGGCTTCCATTGCCTCGCCAACGCTTCGACCCGCTTAGCCAGCGCGCCGATTTCGCGCCATTCGCGGATCGGCGCGCGCGCGGGCGCGATGGGCGGGGTGCGGTAAAAGGTCAGCCCGTCGACCGTTTCGCCGTCCGGCCCAGGCTCAGGATGGCGCAGCCCGGTTACCCCAGCAACGTCCCAGCCCTTTGACGCCTGCGCCTTCATCAGCGCGCGGGTGCGAAAGGTGTAGCCGCTGTGCGTCGGCAGGCTATGATCGAGGACGTGCAATATTCGGGTCATTATGTTGGCCTCTGGCAGACAAGGCTTAACGCCGCGTCAACCCAGATAGCCTAGGCGAATGGCGACATGGTCGACAATTTTTCCATTGGTCTAACGCACGCCTTGATGGCGATTGCATTATGGCGACTGCTCCATCGCGACGATCTCGATCGCGAGGTCAGCCCGCGTATGCAATGGCAGCAAAACCGCGACGCGGAACCGGAAGACCACCCCGATGCGTGACATTGCGTTCGTCGCCTTTCTGTTCGCCTTCATCGGGGTCGGGGTCCGCAAACCGTTCCTGTTTGTGCTGTGCTTTTGCTACATCGACATCGTCGCGCCGCAGCGGCTAAGCTATTTTCTGATCAACTCGATCCCGATCTCGCTGATCGTCTTTGGGCTTGCGATCCTCGGCTGGCTTGCCGCCGACGACAAGCGCGATACGCGCTGGTCGGGGCGGCAGATGCTGCTCTTGCTGCTCCTCGCCTATTGCGGAATGACGACGATGTCGGCCGACTTCCCGGTCGAAGCGCAGGATAAATGGAGTTGGGTTTGGAAGGCGCTCGTTTGGGCGATTTTCCTGCCGCTCACACTACGGACCAAACTGCGGATCGAATCGCTTGCGCTGATCCTGCTGCTCTCGGCCGCCTCGATTGCGATTGCGGGCGGGATCAAGACCGCTGCGGGCGGCGGCGGCTACGGGTCGCTACAGCTGCTGCTCAACGAAAATTATGGGCTGTACGAAGGCAGCACGATGTCGACCGTCGCCATTTCGATCATCCCGCTCATCCTGTGGTATCGCCGTCATGGCACCATTTTTCCGCCTGACTGGCGTGTCTCTTTATTCTGTTTTGCGCTCTGTTTCGCCTGCATGTTGCTGCCGGTGGGAACGCAGGCGCGCACCGGACTTGTGTGCCTGGCTGTCCTGGCAATCCTGTCGCTGCGCGCGGTCAGGCATCGCTTTCTCTATATCACAGGCGCCGGGCTGCTAGCCATCGCCGTAGTCCCGTTCCTGCCCCAAAGTTACACCGAGCGGATGGAAACGATTCAGGGCTACAAGGCCGACCAATCGGCATCGACTCGGGTCGCGGTATGGGCCTGGACATGGGACTATGCGAAGGAGCACCCCTTCGGTGGCGGCTTCAACGCGTATATCCAGAACCGTGTCCGCGTCGAAAAAGCCGGAAGCGCTTACGACCCATCGGCGCCACAGGACGCCGCGGCCACGGTTTATGAGGAACAGTCGCGCGCCTATCACTCGAGCTATTTCGAGATGCTGGGCGAACAGGGCTATCCCGGCCTTGCCCTGTGGCTGCTGCTCCACGCTGTCGGGCTGGCCCGGATGGAAGGATTGCGCCGTCGTTATCTCAAGACGCGGCGGGCCGAGGAGCAATGGATCGCGCCGCTGGCCACTGCGCTCCAGCATGGCCATATCGTGTATCTGGTCGGGTCGCTGTTCGTCGGCATCGCATTCCAGCCTTTCATTTACATGATGCTGGCGCTCGAGATCGGGTTGTCCACTTATTGCCGTCGCCGCGAGCGCCAATCGGGGATGCGGCCGATGACGCCGCGCCAGGTCGGTGTCGCGGCATGACTGCATCTGCGCCGGTGACCATGCTGCCAACGCTGACCGGCTTGCGCGGGATCGCCGCGCTGGCGGTGCTATTCTATCATATCCGCGGCGCGATGACGGGCTTTCTGCCCGAACAAGGCATCGCCGTTCTGGCGCAGGGCTATCTGGCAGTTGACCTGTTCTTCGTCCTGTCGGGCTTTGTCCTGTGGTGGAATTACGGCGCGCAGTTCGGCGAGCAAGGCATTCGCGCCGCGCCGCATTTCATCGTCCGGCGCTTCGCGCGAATCTTTCCCTTGCATCTGGCGATCTTGACGGCAATGGCCCTCTTCGCGGTGGCGCTGATCATCAGCGGACGCGACCCCGGCGCACAATATCACTTCAGCGCGTTGCCCGCGCATTATCTCCTGGTCCAAAATTGGGGATTCGGCGATCAGTTGGCATGGAACGATCCGGCGTGGTCGATTTCAACCGAATGGGCAGCCTATCTGGTGCTCGCCGTCACGGGCGGCTGGCTGGCACGCCTGCGCATCGACGCGTGGCGTTTTCCGCTGCTCGCTCTTGCATTGGCGGCGGGGGTTGGATGGTGGTTTGCGGCAACCGGACGGACCAGCATCGGCGACGCCATTCCAACCACGGGACTGATCCGCTGCCTCGTCGAATTCGGCCTCGGAATCATCCTCTGCCAATGGTGGATCGGGCAGCGCGAACGAGTGCATGGCTCCGTAATCATTTACGCCACCGCGTTTGGGCTGGTCGGTGCGAGCACGTTGCTGCTGATCGGCGCCCATTCGCAGCCGGCGGCGGTACCGCTGATCATGGCGGCCGTCGTCATTCTGGCGCTCCAGGCATCGACGGCGCCGCGCCCGATGTTGTCCGGCCGGGTCGCGCAATGGCTCGGCGATATCAGCTACGCAGTCTATCTGTCACACTTCTTCCTGTGGATCCTGTTCAAGCTCTTTTTCGTCGATGACCTGGCGCTGGTACATCCGGCGATGATCCTGGCCTTTGTCTTGCTGACGCTCGCCGTGTCGCATATTGTGCATGTTGGCCTGGAAGTGCCTGGACGGCGGATCGTCCAGCGCGCCGGCGACCGCCTGCTCGCCACACCGCAAACGGCTTTCGCGGCGGACCCGGGCAAGAGCTAATATGCTTTTCGGGAACCATCGGCCACATCGGGGCGCTAATGCGCCATGTCCACTCCGCGCCTGATCCATGTTGACGATGGCTTGCCAGGCATTACGCGCGAACGTGTCGGCGAGGGATGGCGGTACCGAGACAGCAGCGGGAAAATCGTTCGCGACCGCCACGAAATCGCGCGGCTCAATTCGATCGCGCTGCCCCCAGCCTATGAGGATGCGTGGTACTGCCCCGCTGCCAACGGCCATATCCTCGCCACCGGTTTTGACGCACGCGGACGCAAGCAATATCGTTATCATCCCGATTTCCGGCTGGCGCGCGAAGCCGACAAATATGACCGCTGCGCCGCCTTTGGCCATGCGCTGCCGCTGCTGCGCGCGCGGCTGGTGGACGATCTGGCGCGGCGTAACCTGTGTCAGGAACGCGTCGTCGGCGCGGTCGTCCGGCTGCTCGACCTTGCGGCGCTACGCGTCGGCAACGAACAATATGTCGCAGCGAACAAAAGCTTCGGTGCAACCACGTTGCGTCAGCGGCACGCCAAACTGATCGGCAAGACGCTGCGGCTGAGCTACCGCGCCAAGGGCGGCGCCCAAAAGGAGGTAATGATCAGTGACCGCAACCTGACGACATTGGTACGCCGCTTGCAGGATCTGCCGGGGCAGAATCTGTTCCAATATGAAGACGATAGCGGAGTCTGCACGGTCGCGTCCGAAGATGTGAACGCCTATATCCGCGAGGCGATGGGCGACGAATTCAGCGCCAAGCATTTCCGTACCTGGTCGGCGAGCGTCGAGGCCTTTTCGTTCCTGTATGACGCCGCTGAACCACCCACCCTCAAGGCGATGCTCGAACATGTCGCCGACCGGCTCGGCAACACCCCGGCGATCGCGCGCAAGGCCTATGTCCACCCTGCGATGATCGCAGCGGCGCAGGACCGGAGCGACTTTGCCGCGGCAGTCGGACCGTTGCCGCGCGTGGCCAAATATCTTTCGCGTTACGAACGCGGATTTTTGGCCTATCTGGAGCGCGCCCCCGCCGCTGCGGCGCTGCTGCAATCCGCCTGACCCCAGACCCAAGAGGACCGACGTGACTTTCTCCATCCTTGCCGCGGCGCAGTCTGTTGCCGCCAAGACCGTCGCCGAGGCTCCGACCCGCAACCCGCTTGCCGACATACGCGCCTGGTGGGACAGCAGCGTCGCGTGGGTGAACAGCCATTGGCTCCAGATCGGCATCGCGATCGCCGCGGGTCTCGCGATCTATTTCCTGCTTTCCATGATCCGCGGCTTTGCGCTGAAGCGCGCGCAGGCCACGCCGGGCGAATTCACCCTGACCCACATCGTCGGGCGGGTGATCCACAAGACCAAGTCTTTCGTGCTCGCCATTGTCGCGGTCCGCATGGTCGCCGGCTATGCCCAGCCCCCCGCGGTGATCATGCAGATCATCCAGCTGGTGTTCACCGTCGCGGTCGTGCTGCAGGTCGCGATCTGGGCGCGAGAGGTCATCCTTGGGCTGATCCAACGCCGCGCATCGGACGGGCATAACGAGACGCTGGCGAACGCGATGGGGATCATCCGCCTGCTGATCAGCGTCGCGCTGTTCGCGATCGCGACGATCGTCATTCTCGACAATATGGGGGTCAATGTCACCGGACTGGTCGCGGGTCTGGGCATTGGTGGTATCGCTATCGGTCTTGCCGCGCAGGGTATTTTTTCGGACTTGTTCGCGTCGCTGTCGATCATTTTTGACCGGCCGTTTCGCGTCGGCGAGACGATCAAATATGACACCAGCACCGCGACGGTCTAGGTGGTTGCGTCGGGGCAGGAATTCATCCGCTCGAGCTTCCTGACCTTTGGTCCTTCCAGTCTCGATTTCGAATTGCTGTTCGATGTGTTCAGCGACGAATTCGACGTCGTCGCCGCAGCGCGCACCGACGTCGGCATTCGCGTGTTCGAGGCGATGGCCAAGGCCGGTTACGAATTTGCCTATCCAACCCAGACGACCTTCACCGCCGCGCCCGACGGCACGATGATCATGCCTTTTGCCGAGTCCCCGAAACCCAAGGCCAATGCGGAGAAGACCGCCAAGCGCAGCTGACGCTACGGCGCCTTGGGATGGCGGCTTGGGCCTTGTGCAAGGCGTCCAGACAGGCCTAGAACGCGCGCCGAACCAATGATCGAGGGGATGAGCGATGGCCACAATCACGCCGCAGGAATTGCAGACCAAGGTCGGTGAACATCTCGGCACTTCCGATTGGGTGCTCGTCGATCAGGACATGATCAACAAGTTCGCCGACGCGACGGGCGACCACCAGTTCATCCATATCGACGAAGAAAAGGCCAAGCTGACGCCGTTCGGCGGCACCATCGCGCACGGTTTCCTGACCCTGTCGCTGATGCCGATGCTCGGCCAGAGCACCGACGGCCCCAAGGTGGGCGGCGTCAAGATGGGCGTCAATTACGGCTGCAACAAAGTGCGTTTTCTGTCGCCGGTTCGCTCGGGCAAGCGCGTGCGCAGCCATATCAAGCTGCTCGAACTGGAAGAAAAGCGTCCCGGCCAGTGGCAACAGACCAATGAAGTGACCGTCGAGATCGAGGGCGAGGAAAAGCCCGCCCTGATCGCCGAATGGATCAGCCAGTTTTTCGTTTGAGCGCCGCCCTCCCCGGCAAAGATTCTCTCAAACTCTTCGAAGAGGAATATCAACATGCGTGACGCCGTCATCGTTTCCACCGCCCGCACTCCGCTGACCAAGTCAGGCCGCGGCTCGTTCAACAACACCTTGTCGCCGACGCTCGGCGCTTACTCGGTCAAGGCCGCGGTTGAACGCGCCGGCCTCGACGGCGGCGAGATCGACGACGTGCTGTTCGGCGCCGCCATGCAGCAGGGCTCGCAGACGATGAATGTTGCGCGCCTGATCGCGTTGCGCGCCGGGCTGCCCGTCACTGTCCCCGGCATGTCGATCGACCGCCAATGTTCGTCCGGCCTGATGACAATCGCGACCGCCGCCAAGCAGATCATCGTCGACCGCCAGGACATCTGCGTCGCCGGCGGGGTTGAAAGCATCTCGAAGGTCAGCGGCAGCGGCAAGGTCTTCATCGAGACCGACGCCGAGCTGATCGCGATGCACAAGGACACCTATATGCCGATGATCGGCACCGCCGAGGTCGTCGCCAAGCGCTACAACATCAGCCGCGAAGCACAGGATGAATATTCGCTCCAGTCGCAGCAGCGCACTGCCGCGGCGCAGGCCGCGGGCCTCTATGCCGACGAAATCGTCGCGTGCAACGCGACGATGGGCGTGATGGACAAGGAAACCAAGGAAGTTTCGTTCAAAGAGGTTACCGCTGACAGGGACGAGTGCAACCGCGCCGACACCACGCTCGAAGGGCTGTCAAGCCTGAAACCGGTGATGGGTGAGGGTCACACGATTACCGCGGGCAACGCCAGCCAGCTCGCCGACGGATCGTCGGCGTGCGTCGTAATGGAAGCCAAGGTCGCCGAAAAGCGTGGCCTCCAGCCGCTTGGCCGCTATGTCGGCATGGCGGTCGCGGGCACCGAACCCGACGAAATGGGCATCGGCCCCGTGTTCGCGATCCCCAAGCTGCTCGAACGCTTCGAGCTCAAGATGGACGACATCGGCCTGTGGGAACTCAACGAAGCCTTCGCCGTGCAGGTGCTGTACTGCCGCGACAAGCTCGGCATTCCGAACGAGCTGCTCAACGTCAACGGCGGCTCGATCTCGATCGGCCACCCGTTCGGTATGACCGGCGCGCGCTGTGTCGGCCACGCGCTGCTCGAAGGCAAGCGCCGCGGCGTGAAATATGCCGTTGTCACGATGTGCATCGGCGGCGGTCAGGGCGCAGCGGGCCTGTTCGAGGTCTTCTGATTTGCGCCTAGGTAAATCGCGTATCGAGCCGGTCGATCTGGGCCGGCTCGATACCGATCAGCGCGCGGCGCTTGAACCCTTCCTTGCCTCCGATGGAGGCAAGGTCGGCGGCGGCAAGATCCTCAATATCTTCCGCACCCTCGCCCATGCGCCACGGGCGCTGACCGCCTTCCTCGCGTGGGGAAATTACATCCTGTCGAAGCGCAATGCGCTCACCGCGCGCGATCGCGAACTCGTTATCCTGCGCACCGGCTACAACTGCCGCTCGGGCTATGAGTGGACGCAGCACAAGCGCATCGGCCTCGACTGCGGCCTCACCGAAGCCGAGATCGCGCGCGTCAAGGCCGGTCCCGATGCCGTCGGCTGGAGCGACCTCGACCAAGCCATGCTGCGCGCTACCGACGAACTCACCTGCGATCATTTCGTCACCGATGCCACTTGGGCGGCGCTCGCCCGCCTCGGCAACAAGGGCCGGATGGATCTGGTGATGACCGTGGGCCAATACACCCAGGTTTCGATGATCCTGAACAGCTTCGGCGTTCAGGTCGAGGACGGCTGGGACGTCGACCCCGATTTGAAAGCCTGAACTTTAGGGAGAATGACATGAGTGCCATCGGTATCATCGCGACGATCCGCGTCCAGCCCGGCAAGGAAGCCGAATTCGAGGGCGTCTTCGCCGAGCTTGCCCCCGCGGTCGCCGCGAACGAGCCCGGCAACAGCTACTATCGATTGTTCCGCACCGACGAGACCGGCATTTACAAGGTCATGGAATGCTATGACGACGGCGCGGCGGTCGATGCGCACCGCGCCTCCGACCATTTCCGCACCCTCGGCGCGAAACTTGGTCCGTGCCTGGCGGGCGCACCGGAGATTGAAAAGCTGAGCGCAGTTTAAGGCCCTCACGGCGTAGCCGACTTCAATCCTCAGATTGTCGGCTTTTCGACGGTGGTTGCAACGGATGGGGGCAACGCATTAATCTTTGGAAGAAGATGATGTTGAGCTCTGTCAGGCCTTCGAAAACGGGATAGTGGCCGACTGGGACCGTCGGCATTGAGAAACGGCTAGGCGGAAAGCGGCCTTTCCTTTTGGCGCGTCGACGACAGCTTCTGCCAGCTGGCTAGCAGCAAAGCCGAACCCATTTACGGCAGCCTGTGAGCGGAATGCCCACGCACGCGCTTGGCTCCCAGCATCATCTCGCTGATATCACCCTGATGACGAAAGCTGAGGATGATCAGATAGACCGAGAGAAATAGCATTCCGCCCAATACCGCGAGCAGGCCAAGCGCAATGCCGCTAAGGGTGAAGTCGTTGCGCCAAGCGGTCCAAAGTCCTGAGAGCAAAAGGAAGGTGAAAAAGTCAAAATTGAACTGGCCGGGCCACGCCATGGCAGCCATGTCGCCGAAGAAAATTGGCAGCAGATTCCATCCATGCGCGCCAATCGTGACGCCGGTATAAATGAGAATAGACAGCAGGCACGCCGCGAGAAAAGTTCTAAACCAAATCATCGTCCCCTCCCCTATTGAAGCATTTCGCGAGAGGAGAGATCACAATTCGCCTCCGCTGACAATTACCTCCAAATTCGCGCCCCTCCCAAAATGGCCGTCAGCGGTCCGCAAGTGCTTCGCCCCACAGGACTGGGGGTGGCCGCTTGCCGACTGGCGTCTATGGATGGCTCCCGCCTTCCAAGTGCAAAGTGATGATCTGGCCCTTGTCGGGTGCAGTCGTTTGTCCGGCCTGTTGATGCAGTCGGTATAGGCCGCTGTCCCCGACGGGTTCACGAACAAGGTCCGGTCGGCATTGCAGAATCAAGGCCAGATCGTGAGAAACTTGCTTTGTGAGGTCTACATCATTCATTTCGTTTTGCGACCATATGTCCACCACTCCCAAAACCTGCACCTTTATGGCGTAGGTCAGGTCGTCATGATTGATAGAATCGATTCTTAATTGGGAAGATAAGCGACCGGCTTTGACCAGACCGGATAGCGTCTCATGGAGAAACCAGAGAAACGTCGTGGACCACGTTAAATTAAAATTCTGAACGCTAAGCCATTGAAAATGGTGCACCCGGCGGGATTCGAACCCACGGCCCCCAGATTAGGAATCTGATGCTCTATCCTGCTGAGCTACGGGTGCGCTGCGATTCGTTTAGCGGCGCCGGATGCGCAGCGTCAATTAGCTTGGCTCAATTGACGGCGTCCGGCGGGACGATCGGGACCAGCAAAGGCATCGCCGCAATCCCGTCGTCGCGTAGCGCCTGCGCCTCCTGCGGCGAGGCCTGCCCGTGGATCAGAACCTCGGCGGCGCGGCCTTCGTGCATGGCGCGCGCTGCGTCAGCAAAATCGCGCCCGACCCAGCGCGACTGCGGCAGCATCTCGGCCTGTTTCGCTGCGATTTCGGCCATCACTTTACGCACCAGTTCGGGCGAAATTTCGGTCGCAGCAGGGGAATGGTCGCGAGTGGTCGGCACTTTGAATGTCAGCTGGTTCGACTTGGCGCCAATACGCGGCGCCATCACCGCTTTTACGACCTCACTGTCGCCGCACACCGGACAGCCAATCAGACCGCGCGCCTGTTGGTCGGCAAAGCTGTCGCTGCTCGCGAACCAGGCTTCGAAACGGTGATCTCCGGCAGCGCAGCAAAGGTCAAAAACGATCAAGGTCAGCCGAGCCCCAGCAGTGGGTCGAGCCCGCCGCGCGCGTCGAGTGCAGCCATGTCATCGCTGCCGCCGATATGCTGTCCGTCGATGAATATCTGCGGTACGGTGCGTGCACCGCCGGCGCGTTCGATCATCGCGTCGAACCCGGCGCGGTCCATCGTCACGTCAATCTCTTGATATTCAGCGCCCTTGCCATCGAGCAGCGCCTTGGCGCGCGAGCAATAGGGGCAAAGAAATTTGGTAAAAACTTCGATCTTGGCCATTTGGCTATCCTGTCATCATCTAATCCGACATATCGGAATCCAACGAAGCAAAGTCAAATATGTTGCTCGTCATCAGTGCCTCGGGAATAACCGCGCCCAAGTCAGCGCCGACACGCGCACCGCGACGCTGCGCCGCAGCACTTTTACCGCAGCGCACAATGTTGCGCCGCTGGCATGGGCATCGTCGATCAACATGATGTGGCGCCCTGTAGCGCGCGCTGTGGCATCGCCCGCAAGCGCAAACGCCCCGGCGACGCTTCGCTCACGCTCGCGCCGCCCATTGCCGCGGAGCGATGCGGTCGATTTGACCGGTACAGAAGATGATGGTCGCGTGGCGCTCCGCTTACCCGCGCCAGATCGTCCGCGACCGGTGCCGCCTCGTTGAAGCCGCGCGACCACAGGCGCCAACGGTGCAGCGGCGGCGACCAGCAGGTCAGGCAACTGGCGATCTTCGCCGACGATGAGGCCGCAGCTGGGGCAACGCGTAATCGACGATCGCACGCGCCGCGATGCGCAAACCGCCGAGCAACTCGCCGGCCGGCGCATCTTCTTTTTCGACATCACCCGTCGCACTCGCCATCACCAGCTTGTGAAGCAACGCCGCGGACGGCACAAGCGGCGCATGTCGCAGTCGCCCCGCCCGCTTTTTTCGTCCGCCCGCCACGGTGCCCAACGCGACCGCATGGCGTGGCAGCCCGCATCGGCCAATTTCCTCGCGCCCATCGTCGCCGAAACCCTGCTCGACCGACTGGCGATGGTTACGCGCAAATTTCCGCGCGCATTGCTCATCGGTGCGCATGATGCTGCGCTCGCCGAACATCTGCGAGCGCTCTGCGCCGACCTGACCATTGTCGAGGCGGGGCCGCGCCTCGCAGCCGAAAGCGGCGCCATCGTGGTCGAGGCCGACGCCATCAATCTGCCTTTTGCCAGTTTCGACCTCATTCTCTGGCCCGGCGGGCTCGATAGCGTCAACGACGTGCCCGGCGCGCTGGTCCGCCTGCGCGCGCTGCTCGCGCCGGACGGCCTCCTGCTCGGCGCGTTCGTGGGCGACGGCAGTCTGCCGCGGCTGCGCCGCGCGGTGATGGCCGACGGCGTCCGCCCGATCGCGCGGCTGCACCCACAGATCGACCTCGCGGCGATGGGCAATTTGCTTCAACGTGTGGGTTTCACGCTGCCCGTGGTCGATGTCGAGGCACTGACCGTACGCTACGGCGACTGGTTCGCGCTGGTCCGCGACTTACGCGCCGCTGGACTGTCGAGCCGACTTGCGCCCGCCCCGTCGCCGCTGACGCGCGAGGAAGTCGGAAGGATCGCCGCTGTCTTTGCCGCGCAGGCCGATCCCGACGGACGCATCGCCGAAAGCCTGCGCATCATCCATTTCAGTGGCTGGGCGCCGCATCCGGACCAGCCGCAGCCGGCCAGACGTGGCAGCGGCACCGCCTCGCTCGCCGCCGCTTTGAAGCCGAAAAGCTAGATCAACGCCTCCAGCAGGCCGATCAGCGGTTTGTCGGCGGGCGGCATCGCCAGACCATGCAGTTCGACCGGCCTCGCCCAGCGGAGCGCGCTGGCGTGCTGAGGCGTCGGCGTACCGCGCCATTTCCGGCACACATAGAGCAGTAGCAACAGATGCCGGTCGCCTAGCATGTCGCTGGCAAAACAAGCTGGGGCCAGACAGGCCTGCTCGACGTCGATAGCCAGTTCTTCGGCCAACTCGCGCACCAGCGCCTGTTCCGGCGTTTCGCCAGGTTCGATCTTGCCGCCGGGAAATTCCCATAGCCCCGCCATCGACAGGCCTTCGGGGCGCTGCTGTACCAGCAGCCGGCCGTCACGATCGACAAGTGCGGCAGCAACGACAATCAGGCTGCTTTTCGGCGGTTTTCCGGGGTTGGTCGCGGACAAATTGTTAACTTTCCTGTGCGATCATGGGCATCCTCGGGAACTATACTTCAGTCAGGGGTGGAACAATGCGCAATCTTTACAGGCTGATGCGGTCGACCAGGGCCGCTACAGCCGTCGAATATGGGCTGCTCATAGCCCTTATATTTCTGGCGGCTGTCACCGCCGTCGGCAATGTGGCGAATAGCACCGGAACCATGTGGAATGAGGTTTCGACAGCCGCCCAAACCAACATGTAGCGTTACGATGGCTGTCTCCTTTCTGGACTGTCGTTCCAGTTTTTCGGTATCGGCCATTAAGATTTTCAAAACCTATTCGCCTTAAACCAGCCAGTGTTGACCCAGACCAGACCGTCAACAGGGTAAGTGAAATTAGGAGACCAGTCATGAAGTTCATCAAAAAGTTCGTCCGCGACACCAAGGCCGCTACCGCCATCGAATACGGCCTGATTGCCGCTCTCATCGCCGTCGCCGGCATCACTGCGATGACTGCTGTTGGCGAAAGCGTCGGCAACACCTTCAACGAAGTTTCGACCGAACTGGACAAGTAAGGTTCGGCGTTCGCGCCTCTGGGCGCGAGCGGCAAAAGAGAGGGCGGTGGAGCAATCCACCGCCCTTTTTTTTCTCGCGCTTCTACCGACTGGCGTAAACGACAATTTTCACCTTCTGCCCCGGGGTCAAGCGGCTTGATGCGGTCAGCCGGTTAAGCACCTGAAACCGTTCGGCCTGATAATTGCTGTACGCCATACGCCGCGCCAAGCTAGCCATCGTATCGCCGCGGGCCACCGTCACCACATCGATCCGCCGCGGTTTGATCGCCGCCGCCTCAACCGCGCTCAGGCGCCGGACGCTGTTGAACATCGAATTGAACGCACCCGTTCCGCCAGCCTTGGTCAAGGTGACAAAGTGGAAGGCGCTGCTCCGCGAAAATTCATAGGCGAAGACGGTCACATCGACCTGCCCCGACTGGCTGGCGACCCGCGCCGTCGAATAGGATGCGGGGATGCCGCCCACGGTGGTACGCTGGACCGCGCTGGGGCTGATCGCAGTGTTGCCCGCGACCGATTTGAACGCGGCCGCGATATAGGCGTTCATGTCGCCGTTAAATGGGCCGGTCGTGAATTGCGCCTGCCCGCCATTGCCGCTGATCGACACCGCAGTCGCGCCGTTTTGCATCGCGTAGCCGCTGGGCACCGAGAAGCGCAACTGCAGGTCGGGGTGGAGGAACTCATTGCCCTCAACCACGCCCTGCGCCGGATCGTCGCCATAAAGGACATTATCGATCGAGTTCAAAAATGCATCGGTGTTCCGCGTCCCCCCGGTACCGCCAACGCGGCTCGCCAGTATCTGCGCGTTGCGGACGCGCGAGGCCGGGTCGGGGTGCGTGCTCGCCCACGCAGGCAGCGACCGCGCATCGCCGCCCGACAGGCGTGCGTCGAGATTGGTCTGATTGGCAAGGCTGGCCAGCATTGTCGACAGCGCGAGCGGGTCATAGCCTGCGCTGCGCAAATATTGCACGCCAAGCTGGTCGGCCTGCAATTCCTGGCTGCGTGAAAAACCCAGCGTCGCAAACTGCGCGACTTGCATAGCATTGTTCTGGAGCAACCCGCCAAGCCCACCGAGCACACCGCCGCTATCGCCGATCGCGCCGCCCAGCACCGCCCCCAGGACGCCAAGGATCGTGTTGCGCGTCGCCGCCGACTGGCGTTTCTTGCTGTGTTGGGCCGCGACGTGGCCAACCTCATGCCCCAGCACCCCGGCAAGTTCGGCCTCATCGTTCATCAACGCCATCAGCTGACGGGTGACATAGACATAGCCACCCGGGATCGCGAAGGCATTGTTCACCGGCGAATTGAGCAAGGTGACGGTGAAGTCGCTGCGCGCGTTCGACAATCCCGATTGCAGTGCGATATTCTGACCGACGCGATTGACGTAGGCCGCTTGCGGGCCGCTGTACGGGCCGCCGAATTCGGCCAACAGTTGTGGATGGGCCTCGTCGCCCTGCTTTCGTTCGGCGGGTGAGATATTGGTCGCGGTCTTGATCGCTTTGAGCTGCGCATCGGCGACGCCGGTGAGGGCGAGACTGCCGAGCGCGACCGATGCTGCGAGCGTGATCGCCATACCATTTTTCCTGATTTTGGTCATCGATGCACCTCCCACATGCTGCTCGTCATTCGAAGGATATCCCTAATTCACCGCCAGGCAAGCGCTCGCTGAACCGCAGCTTGCCGGTGCCGTGGCCAATATCGTGCGGATGAACGCAAATTGCAGCGCTCGGGTTCCGCTATCGCGGTGCCTCAGGCGCGCCCCATGGCGAGAAACTTCTCCTCGCGCGCCGCCAGAATCGTATCGCGCGGCAACCCTGACAGACTGTCCAGTTCCTGCGCAATCGCGTCGCCAAGCGCCGCAATTGCGACGTCGGGATCGCGATGCGCGCCGCCGACCGGTTCGGGAATGATGCGATCGATAATCTTCAATCCGAGCAGATCCTGGGCCGACATCTTCATTGCGGCGGCGGCATCGGCGGCCTTGTCCGATGTCCGCCACAGGATCGATGCGCAGCCTTCGGGCGAAATCACCGAATAGACGGCATGTTCGAACATAAGCACGCGGTTGGCCGCGGCAAGTGCGATCGCGCCGCCTGAACCACCCTCGCCGACGATCGCCGCAACCATCGGGACGCCGAGTGCAAGACATTGTTCGGTCGAGCGCGCGATGGCTTCGGCCTGACCGCGCTCTTCCGCCTGGATGCCTGGAAAGGCGCCCGAGGTGTCGACCAGCGTGATCACCGGCAGCCCGAAACGGTCGGCGAGTTGCATCAACCGGATCGCCTTGCGGTAGCCCTCTGGCTTCGCCATCCCGAAATTATGCTTCATGCGCGAGGGAATATCGTCGCCCTTTTCATGGCCGATCACCATCACGCGGCGGCCGCGAAAGCGCGCAAGGCCGCCGAGGATCGCCTGATCGTCGCCGAAATTGCGGTCGCCGGCGAGCGGCATCCAAGCGTCGAACATCTCCGCAATATAATGTTTGAAATGCGGCCGATCGGGGTGGCGCGCGACCTGCGTCTTTTGCCACGGTGTCAGCTTCGTGTAGATATCGCGCAGCAATTTCGAGGATTTGTCCTCCAACCGCGCAATATCATTGTCGATGTTGAGCGTGGGGTCGTCGCCCATTTCGCGCAGCTCGGCAATCTGCCGATCGAGCGCGGCGACCTGTTTTTCGAAGTCCAGAAAGGCTGTCATCGTCGGACCGCTAAGCCGATGGCTCGGCAACGTCAACGTCTGCTGATGCGTGTCCGACGTGCATCGTTGCGAGCGGATGGCGGCGGTTGACCAGTTCGACCAGGCGTTGGCTGTCGACATGGGTATAGATTTCGGTCGTCGCGATGTCGGCATGGCCGAGCATCAGCTGCAGCGCGCGCAGGTCCGCACCGCCTTCGAGCAAATGGGTGGCAAAGGCGTGGCGCAGCACATGCGGGCTGACGGCAGTCGGATCGATCCCGGCGCGGCCCGCGAGGTCACGCAGCATCTGGAACAGCCGGACGCGCGAGACATGGCTCTTGCCCGACGGAAACAGCCAGGGCGAACCGTCGGCGAGCAACTCAAGCCAGCGAATGAGCGCGCCGCGGGCGCGATCTGACAGCGGCACCAGACGCTCCTTGTCGCCCTTCCCCCGGACGATGAGATATTCGCGCTCGCCAGTGATCGCGCGCCGCGGCAGCGACACCAGTTCGCTCGCGCGGAGCCCCGATCCATAAAGAAACTCGAGTAACAGTAGCATCCGCACCGCGGGCGCAGGCGGCGCTTCGCCCGCGGCTTCTCCTTCGGCCTGCGCGAACAGCCGCTCGACATGCTCATGCGTCAAGATGCGTGGCAGCGGGCGGCGAGTGGTGGGCCGCGCAATATCAAGCGCGGGATTGTCCGCCCGGTCGCCCTCGTCGAGCAGAAAAGCAAAGAACTGGCGAAGCGCCGACAGCTTGCGCGCCGCACTGCTTGCCGCAAGCGATTGATAATCGGCCATCAATTTTCGAAGTGCTGCCAAGTCGGCATCGGCCAGTCGGCCCGTCAAAAACTCTGCCGCCTGCTCCAGATCGCGGCGATAAGCCGCGAGCGTGTTGCGCGAAGCGCCGCGCTCGGCCGCCATCATCTCCAGAAAACGGTCAATCGCCATCCCGTCAGACATGATCGATGTCCGACGCGTTTACGGGTTCACACACGCACCAGCGCTTCGGCGGCGATCATCCGCGCTTCGGACGCCAGGCCCACCTCGCGCAGCGCGCGGACAATATAATAGAGATGATAGGGCGGCACTTTCGACCATTCACCCTGCATTCCTGCCGCGGCCAGCAAGGCAACCATCCCGGGTTCGCGCCGTTCGGCCGCGGCCATGATGGCGCGCGACCAGCGCGTCTGCTTGCCAAGATCGACCTCAAGGTCGCTCGCCGCCGACGCCGCGGCGGCCGCATCGATCCTACCTAGACCCGCCAGTCCGGCAAGCAGGAACTTCGAGCGCAGAAAATCAACGCTGTCGTCATCGCCCGAAAACTGCCCGACAGTGCCCGCCGTCGTCCCGTTCAGGGGCCGTGGCGATCCGACCGCGAGCACGCCCCAAGCGTGGCTGCCCACCGTGATCGTCGGCACCCAAGCAATAGCATTGTCGTCATAACCGCCCGCGAGCATTGATCCAAGCAGTTGCCAGGGATCGTCGCCGACCACGGTGCCGACCGGCAGCGCGGCGGCGGCGCGCGCAGTCGAAACCATCGCGGCATAGCGCTGCACCGGCGTCGTACCCGCAGCCCAGATCCCCTCCATCGCGGCATAACGGTCTGCGCCCTGCGCCGAACCAAAGGCAGCGCGGAGCTGGTCGGATTGCGCGGCGAGAGCTTCAGAAGGTTCTTCTTCGCTCGCCGCCGCGCTCAGCAGCGACACATAGGCTTCGCTCGACAACACCCCGCGCGCCGCCGCTTCGGGCGCGGCGGCAACACGGCTTGCCATGTCGGTCATCGGCGCAAGCACCGTCCAACCCTTCATATTGGCGGGCGCGGCGGTGCGCAGTGCTTCGGGAACGGGGACTGCGGTTGCCGTCGCCATGCCAAAGCGCCAGCTGCTCAGGCGATCAACATTGTCCCACTCGATCGTTGTCGACCGGCGACCGCTACCCGTCGCGCCGAGCACGCGTTCGGCGAGTAATATGTCGAAGTTGGAAATCCTGCCGCTCGACCGCACCCGGCCGATCGCCCAGCCCGCTGGTCCGGCTTCGCCGGCCAGCCCCGAGCAGATTGCGGCCGACAGTCGCCACGTCTGCTCATCGCCACCCGCCAAGCCCGCGGGCACATAGGGACACATGCCGGCGGGATCGGCATTGGCAAGATAGGTCTGCTGCGCGGCGGCGACCAAGCGCGGGGTCGCTCGGTCATAATCGACTGCCTGGACGATCCAGCGCGCCGCGATCGCTTCGCCCATGCGAAGGAGGAGAGACGCGCGTTCGGCGGCAAGATCAGCGCCGTTGATCGTGTCGGGGGTGTCGATCGCCGAGGCAAGCGAGCGGCGGAGCAGAATCTGGCCCCAGCGCGACGCAAACTGTCCGTTCGTCCGGCGCATGATCGCCGCCGCATATTGGCCGCGCACGCCAAAGGCATCGGGGGCGAGCCCGCCGGTTTCGGGGGTCAGCGGCCCGATGCGGGTAAGCAGGCGCCGTGCGCCCGGCGGCAGGTCGTATTTCAGCGTGCCGCGTTCGACCTCTTCGCCGTCTTCGCCCTCATCTGCAGCGGCTTCGGCGGGCGTTCCGGCGGTGTCGGTGGCGCCGACCGTCGACGTGACCGGCGGCGGGGTCGTGCTGTTCTTGGGGGTCGATGCTGGCGCCGGAGTTTGCGACGGCGTCGGCGTCGGGCGGGGCGCCGGGGTCTCGGCGGGGTTGCCAAAGCCTTCGGGCAGCAGCGACTCCTGCGCGATCGCGGGCAGCACCAGCATGGCAGTCAGCGAAGTACCGGACAGGGCCAAGGTCAGCGTCAGCAGTTTTTTCGTCATCGCGCCACGCTTTCGCCAATCTTGTCGGCCACGTCCACCTCAATCCTGCGTACCCGACCGGCCACGCCTTCGTTTATCGGCGAAAACCGTTGTTCCGCGCGTCGCGAGCGGTATAGCCGCGCGCATCATGTCGCGAAACCCGAAAAGCCCGGCGCCAAGCAGCTCCAGCGCAATCCCCGCCGCGATCCGCGACCGGTCGATCGTGCTCGTCGGGTTGATGGGGTCGGGAAAATCGACCGTTGGCCGCCGTCTGGCCGGGCGGCTCGGGATGCGCTTTGCCGACGCCGACGACGAAATCGAACGCGCCGCAGACATGACGATAACCGATATTTTCGAACGCTTTGGCGAAGCGCATTTTCGCGATGGCGAGCGGCGGGTGATTGCCCGGCTGCTCGCGGGCAAACCGATGGTGCTGGCGACCGGCGGCGGCGCCTTCATCAACTCCGAAACGCGCGCGCTGATCCTGCGGGACAGCCTCTGCATCTGGCTCGACGCCGACATAGAGACATTGGTCGAGCGCGTGGGCCGCCGCAGCCACCGGCCGCTGCTCAAGAACCGCGACCCCCGCGAGGTACTGCGAGAACTGGCGGCGGTGCGTAACCCCATCTATGCTGAAGCACATCTACGCGTCAGCTCGGCGAGCACGCCGCACGATCACACTGTGCGCGCGATTTTGGAGGCCCTGTCAAAGGGGGAATATCCGCAATGGAACAGCTGACCGTTGACCTTGGCGCTCGCAGTTATCCGATCCTGATCGGCGACGGGTTGATTCGCAATATCGGCCCGCATGTCGCGCCGCTGCTCAAGCGCCCGCGGACGATGATCGTCACCGACGCCCATGTCGCCGAGCATTACCTGGTTCCGCTCGGCACGGCGCTGGCGATGGAGAATATCTCCTTTTCTTCGTTCGTCCTCGAACCCGGCGAGGCCACGAAAAGCTGGGCGGGGCTCGCGCGCTTGGCCGAATGGCTGATCGGCGAAGGTATCGAACGCAGCGACCATGTCGTCGCGCTCGGCGGCGGCGTGATCGGCGACCTCGTCGGCTTCGCCTGCAGTATCGTTAAACGCGGCTGCAACTTCATTCAGGTGCCAACCACCCTGCTCGCGCAGGTGGACAGCAGCGTTGGCGGCAAGACCGCGATCAACGTCGCCGCGGGCAAGAATATGATCGGCGCCTTTCACCAGCCTGCGTTGGTCGTGGTCGACCCGACGACGCTCGAATCGCTGCCGCGCCGCGATCTGGCAGCGGGTTATGCCGAAGTCGTCAAATATGGCCTGATCAACGACGCTGATTTTTTCGCCTGGTGCGAAGCGCATGGCGCTGAGCTGCTCGCAGGCGACAGCTCAGCGCGGCACAAGGCAATCGCCCATAGCGTAGCGGCAAAGGCCCGCATCGTCGCCGCCGACGAGCGCGAGACACAGGACATCCGCGCGCTGCTCAATCTCGGCCACAGCTTCGGCCACGCGCTCGAGGCCGAAACCGGCTATTCGGACAAGCTGCTCCACGGTGAAGCGGTCGCGGCGGGCATGGCGCTCGCGCATCGTCTCTCTGCGGCGCAAGGCCTGTGCACAGTGGCCGACGCCGACCGCGTCGCGGCGCATCTCGCCGCGGTCGGCCTGCCATACGATCTGGCCAGCGCCGGGGTCGATGCCGACGGAGCGACTCTTGCAGGGCATATGGCCCACGACAAGAAGGTGCGCGGTGGCAAGCTGCCATTGATCCTGACGCGCGGGATCGGTCAGAGCTTCGTTACCGACGAATTTGGCCTTGATACAGTGGCGGCATTTCTGGACGGCGAGCAAACGCGTTAGGCGCCAGCCGCTTCGCCCTCTTCCTTTGCCAATTTCGCCGCGCGGCGCCGTTCGCGCAGCGTTTCGAGCACGCTCGCTGCCTGTCGCCCACCGCCCGCTATAAAACGATGGTCCATCCCCGCGGTCAGATCGCCCTCGCTGATCTGCGCATGCAATCGCTCGGAATCGAGATGACGCAGCGCCTGTTCGACATCGGCGATCTCGGCGTCGCTGACGTCGATCTGCTTGAGCGCCAACAGCCCGAGCGCGATCGAGCTTTCAAAGGTTTCGCGCACCGCGCCGTCGACCCCCGCGCCGTCGATCGCCATCAGCTGGCGGCGATCGAAGACGCGGGTCAGGATTTTGGCTTTGGGAAACGCCTCCACGATCGGCGCGAGAACGGCGGCGTTGAAGCCGCGATCGTCGGTGCAAAATATGATCAGTCGCGCATCCGCGGCATCCGCGCGGCGCAGCACATCGACTTTCAAGCCGTCGCCGTAATAAACCTTGGTGTTATAGCGTCCCGACGTTTCGATCTGGCTCGGCTTCTTGTCGATCAGCGTCACCGAACAATCGACCGCGTGGAGCATCTGTGTCACGATCTGCCCGAAGCGGCCGTAACCAACGACGATCGCCGACCCGCGCGGGGCGTTTTCTGGATCGTCGAGATCGGCTTTGACGTTTTCGGGCGCGAACTCCAGATTGCGCGCGAACAGCATCAGGAACGGCGTCGATATCATCGACAGCGTGACGACTGCGCTGAACAGGCTCGCCGCCTCGGGCGCGATCAGCTGCGCATCGGTCGCTTGGGTGAACAGCAGAAAACCGAACTCGCCGCCCTGACTGAGCAACAGGCCGAGCCCGAGCGCGACGTTCCACGGCTTGCCGAACAGGCGGACGATCACAGTCAATACCGCGACCTTCACTGCGACCAGCGCGGCAGCGAGCGCGACGACGCGCAGCGGGTCTTCGCGAATGACATTGAGGTCGAGCACCATGCCGACCGCGAGGAAGAACAACCCGAGCAGCACGAGGCGGAAGGGCTCGATATCGGCCTCGATCTCGTGGCGGTAGGGCGAATCGGCGAGCATCACCCCAGCAATGAAAGCCCCGAGCGCGGTCGACAGATGCAGGCTGTGCATGAAGGCAGCGCTGGCAAGCACGACGAGCAGCCCGACGACCACAAACAGCTCGCGCTCGCCATAACGTCCGATGATCCGCAGCAGCGGGTTGACGACGAAGCGCCCGACGACAACGAGAACGATGATCGCAGCAACGGTGTAGAGCGCCATCTGCCATCCGGGTGGCGCGTCGGGATTGCCGGGTGCGCGCGACAGCACCGCGATGATCGTGATCATCGGCACGATTGCCAGATCCTGAAACAGCAGTACCGAAAACGCCTTCTCGCCGAACGGCGAATTGATCCGACCAGAGCTTTTGAGGCCGGGCAGCACCTGCGCGGTTGACGACAGCGCAAGCGGCAGACCGAGCGCGAGCGCCGCCTGCCAGCTAAAGCCGAGCGTCAGAAAGAGGAGGGCGGAAAGGATCAGTCCTGTGATCACGACCTGCGCCAGACCTAGCCCGAAGATCGCACGCCGCATATCCCACAAACGCCGTGGATGGAGTTCAAGCCCAACGAGAAACAGCAGAAAGGCGATGCCGATTTCAGCAAAGGCGAGCTTCGATTCGCCGCCCCCGACCAGGCCAAGGCCATAGGGGCCGACGAGCGAGCCCGCGACCAGATAGCCCAGCACCGCGCCGAGCCCGAGGCGGCGGAACAGCAGAACGAACAGCGTCGCGACCCCGAGCAGGATCGCCCCCTCGATCAGCGCGGTGTCGCTCGCCTGCTCGGCGGCCACTTCGGCTGCCACCGCGGTCAGCGCGAGCAGGGTCATACGCGCACGCCCTGTTTCTCGAGCGCCAGGATCGCGGCGTCGAAGGGCAGCAGGATCGCCCCCTGCCGCGCCGGATAATCGCGCGCGGGGGCAAGCAAATCGAATCCCGGCCAGTCGGGCACTTCGCCGGTGCCGCCGAACCAGTCGGCAATCGCATCGCGCGCACCGCGAATCTCGTCGCGGCTGCGCCCCGTGACGTGACGTGCCAGCAGCGTCGCGGCGGCCTGTCCCAGCGCGCAGGCTTCAACATGCATGCCGATACCGGTCACCCGTCCCGCCTCATCGGCATCAAGATCAAGCAGGATGCGGCTGCCGCACAGCGGCGCGCGTGCGGTAGAATGGTAACGGGCGTCGGGATTGGGCAGATGTTCGGAGGTCGCCACCGCCAGCGCCAATATGTCGCGGTTGTACAGGGGGGCGCTCATGGCGTCGGCGCTTCGGCTTCGGCCTCGCGCGCTTCCGCCCGACGCTCGGCGATCACCTTGCTCAGCGCCTGACTCGACGCATTGAGCGCGGGATAGGTGCGGCTGTCGGTCATCCACGCCGGACGCTGCGCGTTGCCGTAGCCGATATCATAGAGCAGCGTGACGAGCATGAAGCCGATTGCCGCGATCAGCAGCCCCTTGACCGCACCAAACCCCGCACCCAGCCCGCGGTCGAATCCGCCAACGAGCGACGCGCGGCTGCGCTGCCCCATCGCGCGCGATCCCCATTTGGCAAAGGCAAAGACGCCGCCAAACAACAGCACAAACGCCAGCATCGCGGCGGCGCCGCCACTGCCGACCCAGCCCGTCAACAAGTCGGTCACGAGCGGATGAAAAAAGCGCACCGCAGCGATCGCCAGGATCCAGGCGAGTAACGTCGTTACTTCCTGCACCAGGCCGCGCGTAAAACCGAGCACCGCGCTGCCGCCGACGAGCGTCAGCACGAGGATATCCAGAGCTGTCAGACTTCCCATTCAGGGGTGGCTAGTCGCGACCGAGCATCAGGTCAACGAGTTCGCCGAGCCGTTCGAAACCGGTCACCGATATTCCTCCGACCGGCTTCATTCCCTTTGGCCCCCAACCGCTGGAAAAACCCAGCTTTGCCGCCTCGCGCAGCCTGAGCCCATCATGCGAAACCTGCCGCACCTCGCCCGAAAGCGACAATTCGCCAAAGACGATCGCGTCGGCGGGCACCGGCCGTTCGCTGAACGCCGAAATCAGCGCCGCGGCGACCGCGAGGTCGGCGGCGGGATCAGTGAGCCGGTAGCCGCCCGCGATGTTGAGATAGACCTCGGCGGCGCCCATCGGCAGCCCGCAGCGCGCTTCGAGCACCGCGAGCACCATCGCGAGCCGCCCGCTGTCCCAGCCGACCACCGCACGGCGCGGCGTCGCCCCGCTCGCCAGCCGCACGGTCAGCGCCTGGACCTCAACGAGCACCGGACGGGTCCCTTCCAATGCCGGAAATACCACCGATCCCGGCACGTCGCGGCTCCGGTCGGTCAGGAACAGGCTCGACGGGTTCGAAACCTCGCCCAGCCCCTCCTCGCCCATCGCGAACACTCCGATCTCGTCGGTGCCGCCAAAGCGGTTCTTTACGGCGCGCAGGATGCGATACTGGTGGCTGCGCTCACCCTCGAACGCCAGCACGGTGTCGACCATATGCTCAAGCACGCGCGGCCCTGCGATGGTCCCGTCCTTGGTGACATGCCCGACCAGCACGATCGCAGCGTCGCTATCCTTGGCGTAACGGATCAGTTCCTGCGCCGACGCGCGGACCTGACTGACCGTGCCGGGGGCGCTGTCGATCAGGTCGCTGTGCATCGTCTGAATCGAATCGATCACAACGAAATCGGCGGTCTGCCGGTCGAGCGTCGCCAAAATGTCGCGCACCGACGTCGCGCTCGCCAGCGCGACGGGCGCATTGCCGAGACCGAGCCGCTGCGCCCGCAGCCGCACCTGCGCCGCCGCCTCCTCGCCGCTGATATAGACCACCGACTTGCCCGCCTTTGCGAGCCGCCCGGCCGCCTGCAGCAGCAAGGTCGACTTGCCTATTCCCGGATCGCCGCCGATCAACGTCGCCGACCCCGCCACAAAACCGCCGCCCAGCGCGCGGTCGAATTCGGCGATCCCGCACAGCATGCGCTCGGGCATCTTGCTGTCGGCGTCGAGCGTTTCGAGCGCAATTGTGCGCCCGCCCTTGCTCAGGTCGTGCTTGGCCGAGAATGCCGTTTCCCCGGTCTCTTCGACCAAAGTGTTCCACTCGCCGCAATCGGCGCACTGCCCCTGCCAGCGATAGGTGGCGGAGCCGCAATTCTGACAGACATATTGGCGTTTCGCTTTGGCCATGCGTCGCGCATAATCGGAACAAAGATGGAACGCCAGCCCTTTCCGCCGTCGTCATTGCGGGGAGCGGAAGGCGGTGCTGCAATCCCCAGCCATCGACCTTGCGCAAGGCCGATGGCTGGAGATTGCTTCGCTCCGCTCGCAATGACGTCCAAAGGGCTTTAGGAGATCGGCAGCCGAATCATCAGAAAGCCCCGCGCCATGAAATTCTTCGCCGACACCGCCGAAATCGCCGACATTCAGGAACTCGCCGCGACCGGCCTGCTCGACGGCGTGACCACCAACCCGTCGCTGATCGCCAGATCGGGTCGCGATTTCAAGGAAGTGACGAAGGAAATCTGCGCGCTCACCACTGGTCCCGTGTCGGCCGAAGTCGTTGCGCTCGACCATGAAACGATGATGAAGGAGGCCGAAATCCTCCGCCGCATCGCGGATAACGTCTGCATCAAGGTTCCATTGACGATCGACGGCCTGAAAACCTGCAAAGCGCTGACCAGCGACGGCACGATGGTCAATGTCACGCTCTGTTTCTCGGCCGCGCAAGCGCTGCTCGCCGCCAAGGCCGGCGCGACCTTCGTTTCGCCCTTCGTCGGCCGCCACGACGACAATGGCTTCGACGGGATGCAGCTGATCTCCGACATCCGGCTGATTTACGATAACTATGGCTACGCGACCCAGATCCTTGTCGCCAGCGTCCGCCACGGAATCCATGTACTCGAAGCCGCCAAGATCGGCGCCGATGTGATGACCGCGCCGCCGTCGGTGATCAAAGGGCTGTTTAAACATATTCTGACCGAAAAGGGGATCGAGGGTTTCCTGGCCGACTGGGCGAAGACCGGGCAGTCGATCTGAAGCAAAATCCTCCGTGTCGCACAGCCATGGGGAGGTGGCAGCGGGTAGCCGCTGACGGCAGGGCTATGACGCAGCGTTGCCGCCCCTCCACCATCTTGCGGACGGTCCCCCTCTCCTTGGCTTCGCTACAGAGAGGATTACAGTTGACGTAAACGTCAACCAACCGCGATACTCCCGCCAAAGGGAGAGATTCGCGATGACCGACACCACTATCCTCACCGAACGTCGCGGCCACATCCTGATCGTCACGATCAACCGGCCCGAGGCGCGCAATGCGGTCAACGCCGCGGTCCACATCGGCATCGGCACCGCGCTCGAAACCGCCGAGAACGACCCCGAAATCCGCGCCGTCGTGATCACCGCCGCGGGCGACAAGAGCTTTTGTGCGGGCGCCGACCTCGTCGCGCTGTCGCGCGGCGAAAGCCTCTATCCCGATGATCCGGCCCAGCAGGCGTGGGGTTTCGCTGGCATGGTGTCGCACCCGATCTCGAAACCGATCATCGCCGCGGTCAACGGCTTCGCCTTGGGCGGCGGCTGCGAGATTGCTCTCATGAGCGACATCATCGTCGCCGCCGACCATGCTCAGTTCGGCCTGCCAGAAGTGAAGGTCGGGCTGTTCGCCGCGGCGGGAGGTGCCTTCCGCCTCGCGCAGCAAATTCCGCGGAAGCTCGCGATGGAATATATGCTGACCGGCGACCCGATCCCCGCCGCGCGCGCCGCCGAATTCGGGCTGGTCAATCATGTCGTACCGCTCGCCGACCTGCTTCCCACCGCAATCGCGCTCGCCGAAAAGATTGCCGGCAACGCGCCGCTATCGGTGCAGGCATCGAAGCGCGTCGCGCTCGGCATCCACGACGGCCGCATCGCCGCCGACGCGCCCTATTGGGAATCCAACACGCTCGAGCGCACCGCGCTGATGCGCAGCGAGGACGCCCGCGAAGGCCCGCGGGCCTTTGCCGAAAAGCGTAAGCCCGAGTGGAAGGCGCGCTGACATGACGATGACCGACCCCGAGCGCATCCCCGTCATCATCGGCGTCGGGCAGGTGAACGACCGGCCCGAGGATCCCGACGATGGTCTCGATTCGCTCGGGCTGATGATCGCGGCGCTGAAAGTTGCCGCCGATGACGCTGGCGTATCACTGGCCGACCTCGACAGCCTCGCGATCGTCGATCAGATCAGCTTTCACCATCTCGGCAAGCTATGCGAGCCCCTTGCCGCCGCGATCGGTGCGACTCCGGCGATCAACTACCAGTCCGCCGCACCGCACGGCGACACCCCGGTGCGCCTGCTCAACGAAGCCGCGAACCGCATTGCCGCAGGCGAGGTCAAACTCGCGGCGATCGTAGGCGGCGAGGCGCTGCGCACTGCCGCCGGCCGCGCCGCCAAGGCCGCCAGCGGCGAAGACAAGAGCTATAACGCAATCCGTCAGGTCGCGACGCGGCGCGAACCCAATTATGCGCAAAAGCATGGCCTCGCGGCGCCGGTCGACGTCTATCCGCTTTACGAAAATGCGACACGCGCCGCCTGGGGCCAGAGCCTCGAAGACGCGCAGTTCGAGAGCGCCGAAATCTGGTCGCGTTTTTCCGAGGTTGCCGCCGCGAACGAAGACGCGTGGATTCGCAAGCCCGCCTCGCCCGCCGACATCCTGCGCATCGACGAACGCAACCGTCCGATCGCCTTCCCCTATTCGAAACTGATGGTCGCCAATTCGTCCGTGAACCAGGGCGCCGGCTTCATCGTCGCCAGTCTTGCCGAGGCATGGCGCCGCGGCATCCCCGAAGATCGCCTGATCCATGTCGGCATGGGCGCCGCGGCGAAGGAGCCCGCGAGCATCCTCCATCGCGACCGGTATGACGGCAGCGTCAGCATGGAGACATCGATCACACGCACGCTCGAACTCAACGGCTTGACCGCTGGCGATTTCGATTTCGTCGAACTCTATAGCTGCTTTCCCTGCGTTCCGAAAATGGCGCGGCGCATCCTCGGCTGGCCGTGGGACCGCCCCGCGACGGTGTTCGGCGGATTGACCTTTGGCGGCGGCCCGATCGCCAACTATATGAGCCACGCCATCGTTTCGATGGTTGATCACCTGCGCGTTGAGGGCCGCTATGGCTTTCTGTTCGCGAACGGCGGATTCGCGACCGACAACCACTGTATTGTGCTGGGTAGCAAGCCGGTCGCCGCGGCGAGCTTCCCGCAGGATTTCGACTATCAAGCCGAAGCCGAAGCGAAGCGTGGCGCAGTGCCCGCGCTGGTCGAGGATTACACCGGAGCGGCGACGATCGAGACCTATACGATCTTCTACGGCCGCGACGGTGCCCCCCGCGCAGGGGTGGTGGTTGCCCGCACCCCCCCTGGTGCGCGGACGCTCGCGCATGTCGATGTCGCCGATGCCGCCATGCTCGCCTTCCTTACTGACGGCACCAGCGAACCCGTCGGCACGGCGGGGCAGATTGTCGCGCTCGATACCGGCTATGGATGGCGCGCCGCCTGACCCGCGCAATGCGCTAACTCTCGCTAGGCATTCATGATATTCCTTTTCCAAAAGGGAGGGGCGAATCAATGCGGGGATATTGGCTGGCGGGGATGATGGTATCGCTCGCGGGTTGCGCGGCAACATCGGGCGAGGTCACAAACATGGCCGCGCAGGTTCCGGCATTCGAAGACCGATCGTTCGACGCCATCACCGAAAAGGAACTCGTCCGCTTTTCGGGCGAAGGCGAGTTTCGCCGCTATCTCAAGACGCTGGATCGGCTCAAGGACCGCCGCGACCATGCTGACGCGGGAGCGGAAACCGAGATCGTCATCGCGGCATTCACGCAGGAAGATGTGCCCGTCTGCGAAGATCCCGAACTCTGCCCGACCGAGGACAGCGCCGCGGACGTCGTGGTGACCGGATCGAAAGTTTCGGCGCCGACCTCGATCACCAATGTCCAGACCGCCGGGGTCGACGAAGGCGATATCGTCAAGCAGATCGGCGACTATCTGCTCGTGCTGCAGGATGGCCGCATCTTTGCGATCAACGTGAAAACGATGCAACTCACCGACCGCACCGACGTCTATCGGCGCCTGCCCGCGGACCGCGTCAAGACATATCAATGGGAGGACGATTTCGAGGGTGCTGACTGGCATGACGAGATGCTGGTTCAGGGCGACCATGTCATCATCACCGCCTATAGCTATGAAGACGACGCGAGCGAAATGTCGATCTTCAAGCTCGACCAGGAAAGCGGCAAGGTTAAGAGCGAAGGCGTCTTCCTGATCACGTCCGACGATTACTACGATATCGACAATTATGCGACGCGCATCGTCGGCGATCGGCTGATCGTCTACACGCCCTATTCGCTCGAACAATTTGAGAAGCTTGAGGATCGTCCCGTGCTACGGCGCTGGGTGCCCGAGGCGGAGCGCAAGAAGCGGCAGGCCGAAGGCACCCCGCTGCTCGACGTGCGCACAATCTACAAGCCGGTGCTGCGTACGACCGACCCGACCATCCATGCGATTTCGGTGTGTCCACTCGGCGATTTCGACCGTAAGCGCAGCCTCGACTGTCGCACGACCGGCTTCGTCGGACCCGCAGCTGCCGAAATGTTCGTGTCACCCGAAACGATCTATTTGTGGAACGCGTCGGGTGGCTACGACGACTTGGGGGACGCGGACGAATGCGTGAAGGATTGGAATTATGACCGGCCCTATCCCGACCTGCCGCGTGCTGAACGGCGCGACGTTGTACCGGGCGCGCTCTATCGCCTGCCGATCGACGAGCGCGACGCCAGCGTCGCGGGCGTCTCGGGCGTGCCTTATGACCATCTGTCGATGGATGAACGCGATGGAGAGTTTCGTGCTCTGGTCGACTGGCGCACCTTCCGCTGCGAAGGCGCTTATCGCGCCCCGGCCGAAAACAGCTTTCTGAAAATCCGGACCAGCAGCTTCGGCACGCTTTTCGAACCCGTTCCCGACGGCGCTTTCACGCCGCTGCCCTCGACCGGCAAACGGGTTATCGAAAATCGCTTCGCCGACGACTGGCTGGTTTTCGGCGGGCGCGACCGGTGGGGCGGCTATCCGCCCGATGCGAAGGACGGCCCGCAGGCGTCGAAAGTGGTCGCCGTTCCCGTCCAACGCCCCCGCAATGCGGTGGTGATCGACATCCCGCACAATATCGTCCGCACCGAACGCGTCGGAAGCGACATCATCGTCAACGGCTATCGCGACGAAAAGGGGTTGAATCTGACGCTGATCGGTCTGGCCAAAAGCCCGCATATCCTGTCGTCGACCTTCCTTCCCCGCCGCTACGAAAGCGAAGGGCGCAGCCATGCGTTCAACAGCGTCGTCGATGCCGGCGGCAACGGCCTCATCGGCGTGCCGACGGTCGAGATCAAAGATGACACCGGTCGCTGGTGGTGGCGGTCGCTCAGCAGCGATTTGAGCTTTCTGACCAAATCGCCCGCAGGACAGCTCGCCGACGCCGGAGCGCTAATCGCGGTGCCCGCCGACGATGTCGAAACGCACCCCGATTACGACTGCGAAGTCTCCTGCATCGATTGGTACGGCAATTCGCGCCCGGTGTTCCTCGCGGGCCGCATCTTCGGCCTGATGGGCACCAGTCTGGTCGAAGCGCGTATCGACGCCGGCCAGATCAAGGAAATCGCGCGGATCGACCTGACTGCACCGCTGCAGCAGCGCTAATCGCGCAGCCTAGTCGATTTCGAACAACACCCCCTGCGCCAGCGGCAGCGCGTTCGAATAATTGATCGTATTGGTCGCGCGCCGCATATATTGGCGCCACGAATCGGACCCGCTTTCGCGCCCGCCGCCGGTTTCCTTCTCCCCGCCGAACGCCCCTCCGATCTCGGCCCCGCTCGTGCCCAGATTGACGTTGGCGATCCCGCAATCGCTCGCTACCAGGAACCGCTCGGCCTCGCGCACGTCAGTGGTGAAAATCGCCGACGACAGTCCCGCCGCGACGTCGTTATGAAGATCGATCACCGCATCCAGATCATCGTAGCGCATGACATACAGGATCGGCGCAAAAGTCTCATCGCGCACCGGCCCGACCTGCCCCGGCATCTCCACCAGCGCGGGCTTCACATAAAAGCTCCCTCCGTCACCGACACGCTCGCCGCCATGCACGATGCCGCCGACAGCGGCCGCCGCCCCCAGCGCGCCCTGCATCGCGTCATACGCCGCACGGTCAATCAACGGCCCGACAAGGACCTCGCTCTCCAGCGGATTGCCGACGCCAACGGTCGCATAGGCGGCCTTCAGCTTGGCGACAAAGCCGTCATAGATGCTGTCGTGCAGGAACAGTCGCCGCGTCGTCGTACAGCGCTGCCCCGCAGTCCCCATGGCGCCGAACGCCACGCCGCGCAGCGCCAGATCGAGGTCGGCTGATGGGGCTACGATCGCGCCATTGTTGCCGCCGAGCTCGAGGATCGCGCGCGCGAATCGGCCCGCGAGCCGTGGCGCCACGCTGCGACCCATCCGCGTCGATCCGGTTGCCGACACCAGCGCGACGCGCCGATCATCGACGAGCGCCTCACCCAACTCACGCCCACCGATTAGCAATTGCGAGAGGCCTTCAGGCGCATCGCCAAACCGCGCTTCGGCGCGGCCAAACACCGCTTGCACGGCCAGCGCGGTGAGCGGCGTCTTTTCGGACGGTTTCCACAGCACGCTGTTGCCGCACACCAGCGCCAGCGCAGCGTTCCACGCCCATACCGCGACCGGGAAGTTGAAAGCCGAAATCACCCCGACAACACCCAGCGGATGCCAGACCTCCATCATCCGGTGCCCCCGCCGCTCGGTTGCGATCGTCAAGCCGTAGAGCTGGCGCGACAGCCCGACCGCGAAGTCGCAGATATCGATCATCTCCTGCACTTCGCCCGCGCCCTCTGACGGGATCTTGCCCGCCTCGATCGTCACCAGCCTGGCCAGATCGTCCTTTGCTGCGCGCAATTCCTCGCCCCACAACCGCACCAGCTCGCCCCGGCGCGGAGCCGGCACGCGGCGCCAGACACGGAACGCCGCGGTTGCGGCGTCAAGGCGGTTGTCGATCGCGGCAGCATCGACGACCTGCACCATGCCCAGTCGCTCGCCGGTCAGAGGGGTTGCCGATGGCATCGACCCTTCGGTCCAAAGCGTTCGGTCCACCCCCAGCCTGTCGAGCAGCGCCCCTGTCTCCTGGCCCAGTTGAACCATCGTCTGTCCCTTCATTAATGTCTTCGCGCCTTGCAACTTGTGGCTCGCGGGTTATCGCAGCGGGCGAACAATGCAAACCCGAATGGGAGAGTCGCCTGTGTCCGAGTTGCCGCCGTCCGAGCCCTTCGTTCCCGTTCCGGCGGATGCCGCGGCCAACACCCATTGCAGCGCAGCCGATTACGACCGGCTTTATGCCCAAAGCATCACCGATCCCGACGCCTTCTGGGCGCAGCAGGCCAAACGCATCGACTGGATGAACGCGCCCACCAGGATTGGGAACTGGTCCTATGACCCGGTCGAAATCAAATGGTATCAGGATGGCGTCCTCAACCGCTGTCACAACGCGGTCGACCGCCCTGTCGCCGCGGGTCATGGTGACCGCACCGCGATCATTTTCGAACCCGACGCGCCCGACGGAGAGACGCGCACGATCAGCTATTCGGCGCTGCTCGCCGATGTCGTCCGCTTCGCCAATACGCTGAAAAAAATGGGCGTCCAGAAGGGCGACCGCGTCACCATCTATATGCCGATGATCCCCGAAGGCGCGGCCGCGATGCTGGCCTGTGCGCGCATTGGCGCGGTACACAGCGTTGTCTTCGGCGGCTTCTCGCCCGAGGCGATCCACGGCCGCATCGAGGATTGTTCAAGCGACTGGGTGATCTGCGCCGACGAGGGACTGCGCGGCGGCAAGACGGTGCCGCTCAAGGCCAATGTGGACAAGGCGCTCGAACGCGTCAATGTGAAAGCCGTGCTCGTCATCGCGCACACCGGCGGCGATATCGCGATGAAGGAAGGCCGCGACCATTGGTATGACGCACTGTCGGCCGATGTTCCGGGCGACTGCCCGTGCGAGCCGATGAATGCAGAGGACCCGCTCTTCATCCTCTATACCTCGGGCTCGACCGGCAAGCCCAAGGGTGTGCTCCACACCGTCGGCGGCTATAGTGTTTGGACCTCCAGCACCTTCCACTACGGCTTCGACTATCGCGCGCACGAAATCTTCTGGTGTACCGCCGACATCGGCTGGGTCACCGGCCACTCCTATGTCGTTTACGGCCCGCTGCAGAATGGCGCGACGACGCTGATGTTCGAGGGCGTACCAAACTATCCGGATCACGACCGATTCTGGCAGGTGGTCGACAAGCACAAGGTGAACATCCTCTACACCGCACCGACCGCGATCCGCGCACTGATGCGCGAGGGCGACGATTATGTGACACGCCATGACCTCGGCTCGCTCCGCCTGCTCGGCAGCGTCGGCGAGCCGATCAATCCCGAGGCCTGGCGCTGGTATCACCAGATCGTTGGCAAGGGCCGCGTGCCGGTGATCGACACCTGGTGGCAGACCGAGACCGGCGGCATCATGATCACCACCCTGCCCGGCGCGCATCCGATGCAACCGGGGAGCGCGGGCAAGCCCTTTTTCGGCATCCGCCCGCAACTCGTTGATGCCGAGGGCGGCGTGCTCGTCGATGAGCAGACCGGCGGCGCGGCCGAAGGCAATCTGTGCATCACGCACAGCTGGCCGGGGCAGGCGCGCACGATCTTTGGCGATCACGGACGCTTCGCCGAGACCTATTTCTCGACCTACAAAGGCAAATATTTCACCGGCGACGGCTGCCGTCGTGACGCCGACGGTTATTGGCGCATCACCGGCCGCGTCGACGATGTGATCAACGTGTCGGGCCATCGGATGGGCACTGCCGAGGTCGAAAGCGCGCTCGTTCTCCACGAACTGGTCGCCGAGGCGGCGGTTGTCGGTTTTCCGCACGACATCAAGGGCCAGGGCATCTACGCCTATGTCACCCTCAACGCCGGGGTCGAGCCGACCGACGAGGTCGCCGCCGCGCTCAGGCAGCAGGTGCGCAAGGAGATCGGCCCGATCGCGACGCCGGACCATATCCACCTGACACCGGGCCTGCCCAAGACACGCTCGGGAAAGATCATGCGCCGCATCCTGCGCAAGATTGCCGAGAATGATTTCGGGTCGCTGGGCGATACCTCGACGCTCGCCGATCCGAGCCTGGTCGACGGGCTGATCGAGGGGCGGAAGAACAGGTAAAATTTCAAAACCCGTTCGCATCGAGCGAAGTCGAGATGTCCATCGGAGCAGCGCAAGGTCGAGCGGTATCTTGACGTCGCTCGACCCGAACGAAATTAGAGCGCCGCTCTGCTCTTAAAAATGAAAGTCCGGTAATTCAGCCAGCGCAATCCCCAGCGCTTCCGCCCAGCCGTTGGCAACGCTGTCGAAATACGCATCGCCACGCTCGAAGCGCCGTTCACGCACTGTCGTAAAATCGTCACGCTCGTGGATCTTGAGATCGATCGGCAGGTCGACCCCGGCGTTGGCGCGGATCGTCGAATCGAACGACACGCAGAGAAGCTTGACGGCATCTTCAAAAGACATCGCGGGATCGTAGGATCGCACGATGATCGGGCGCCCATATTTAGTCTCGCCAATCTGGAAAAACGGATTGTCCTCACCCGCCTCGATGAAATTGCCCTCGGGATAGACCAGAAACAGCCGGGGCTCGGCGCCCGCAATCTGCCCGCCGACGATCAGCGAAGCGCGAAAGGGCGATGCCGCCGCCGGCCCTTCGGCATTGTGGCGCATGACGATCTGGCGCAGCGTTTCGCCGACGATCGTCGCGATCTGGAACATCGATGGCGCCGCCAGGATCGACGGGTGGCGATCTTCGGGCGCTTTGGTGCGTTCGTCGAGCAGGCTGACCACCGCTTGCGTCGTTGCCAGATTTCCTGCCGACATCAGCGAGATCACGCGCTCGCCCGGCACGTGCCAGCTGCGCATCTTGCGGACCTGCGCGATGTCGTCGACACCCGCGTTGGTGCGGGTGTCCGACATGAACACCAGCCCTTTGTTCAAACGCATGCCAACGCAATAAGTCATCGAATCCCGTATCCCCGCCCCGGATAGTTCATGTCGCCCCAGTCCGCTTATTGCTGGACCTGCAATTGGACAACCAGATTCTCCTGCGCCGCGCCATAACGCATGCCGCGAACGGGGGCGGCATCGCGATAATCGAGCCCGGTGGCAACGCGGATATAGCGCTGGTCGGGCGAATGGCCGTTACTGATGTCGAAACCGATCCAGCCGATATGCTCGAAATGCGCCTCCGCCCATGCGTGCGTCGCGTCCTGCTGGGTACGGTCGTTCATCATCAGATAGCCCGATACATAGCGCGCCGGATGCCCCAGATGGCGCATCGCGGCGATGAAGATATGCGCGTGGTCCTGACACACCCCGCCATCGCTGCCGAGCGCCTGTTCGGCGGTCGTTTCGGCATCGGTTACGCCGATCCGGTAGGCCAGACGGTCGATGATCAGCGCCGACAGCGCATGCGCGCGCTCGATATCATTAGCATAGTCGCGGCCGAGTTGCGCGGTCAGCGCGCGCACCTGCCGCCCCGCGCGGGTGAGCGGCGTCGGACGCAGGAAGGTCCATAGCGGCATCGCGCCGCGGTGCGCGCCGATCACGCCGTCCCAGGTTTCCAGCTCGACGGTGCCATGACAGCGAATCGTCAACTCGCTCACGCCGCCATCGATCGCGATCAGGTCGACGCCGTTACCGTGGTGATCGCTATAGTGCAGCTGCTGCGAGCCGCCTTCGATGTCGATCGCCCAGTCGACGATATGTTGCTGCCCCGGCCGGTCCTTGGGCGTCAGCTTAAGCTGCTGAAGCGCATATTTGACCGGCGCGTCATATTGATAGCTGGTGATATGCTCGACGCGAAGTTTCATTCGACAAACCGATAGTCGCGCTCGACCTGCCGCGCGAGGGTGGCAGTATCGCGAAGGAAGCCGGTCACATATTGGTGGAGACCGCCGTCGAAGATCGACTGGATCGGCGCATTGAGTTTGTCATGGCTCAGCGCATGCGCCAGCCGCCACGCCTCGGTCTCTTCGCCGTAATGGCGTTGCAGCTGCGCCAGATGCTGCTCCATCCGCTCGCTGCAAAAAGCCAGACTGCGCGGCATCTGACGATAGAGGATCAGGAACTCCGCAATCTTCAGCGCGCTGATCTCGGTACCGTAGAGCCAGTGATAGGCGCGGTGCGCCTACACCGAGCGCAGGATCGTCTCCCACTGCACATTGTCGATCGAAGTGCCAATATGCGCGACCGAAGGCAGCAGCAGATAATATTTGACGTCGAGGATGCGCGCCGTGTTATCGGCGCGTTCGAGATAGGTGCCAAGCAGCGCGAAATGATAGCCGTCGTTGCGCAGCATCGTGCCGTTGAGCGCGCCGCGCACCTGCGCACTCTGCTGGCGGATCGTCGTCAGTACGTCGGGCAGGTCGTCCTCGCGCACTTGCCGCTTGAGCAGCGCGACGAGCGTCATCCAGCTGGTGTTGACCGCTTCCCATGTCTCGCGGGTCAGCGCGGTGCGCGCAGTGCGGGCATTGTCGCGCGCCTGCCGGATCACCGAAAGGATGCTAGACGGGTTGGCAGGGTCGCGGAGCAAGAAATCGATCACCCGCGCCGAGCTATAGTCGCCATGCGCCGCCTTGAACGCCTGATTGACACCTGCGGTCACCAGTACCGATTTCCATTCGGCCGCCGCGGTCGATGATCGCGTCAGCGCGATGCGAAACCCCGCGTCGATCAGCCGCGCATTATTCTCGCTGCGCTCAAGATAACGTGCCATCCAGAAGAGGCTGCCTGCGGTCTTGCCCAGCATCAATCTTCCAACACCCAGGTATCTTTGGTCCCGCCGCCCTGGCTCGAATTCACGACCAGCGACCCCCGCGTCATCGCAACGCGCGTCAGCCCGCCCGGGGTGATCGTAATCCCTTGCGGCGACATCAGCACGAACGGCCGCAAGTCGACGTGGCGCGGCGCGAGACCCTTTTTGGTGAAGATCGGCACGGTCGACAGCGACAACGTCGGCTGCGCGATATAATTGCCCGGGTTCGCTTCCAGCTTGGCGCGGAAGGCCGTGAGTTCCTTCTTGCTCGCCGCAGGACCAACGAGCATCCCGTAACCACCCGATCCGTGGACTTCCTTGACTACGAGCTCAGGCAAGCGATCGAGCACCTCGCGCAGATGCTCAGGGTCCGAACAGCGCCAGGTCGGCACATTGGGCAGCAGCGCCTTTTCGCCGGTATAAAATTCGATGATGTCGGGCATGTAGCTGTAGAGCGCCTTGTCGTCGGCAATGCCCGTGCCCGGCGCGTTGGCGATCGTGATCCCCCCTGCCCGGTACACGTCCCAGATACCCGGCACGCCGAGCATCGAATCCGGCCGGAAGTTCAGCGGATCGAGAAAATCATCGTCGACGCGGCGATAAAGGACGTCGATCGCCCGATACCCCTGCGTCGTACGCATCGCGACGCGCCCATCGACAACGCGCAGATCATGCCCCTCGACCAGCTCGGCGCCCATATGGTCGGCGAGATAGCTGTGCTCATAATAGGCGCTGTTGTGGATGCCGGGGGTCAGAACCGCGACGGTCGGCGTGCCGCCGCACGCGGGCGGCGCGCACGCGGCGAGCGATTTCAAAAGATTGATCGGATAGTCGCTGACCTCGCGCACCGGCACTTTCGCGAACAGCTCGGGAAACATCTGGAGCATCGTTTCGCGGTTCTCGAGCATGTACGATACCCCAGACGGGGTGCGCGCATTATCCTCGAGCACATAAAATTCATTGGCGCCGGTGCGGACAATGTCGGTGCCGCTGATATGGGTATAGATGCCGCCGGGTGGATCGAGCCCCATCATCATCGGCAGGAACGCCGCGTTGCCGGCGATCAGGTCGGTCGGCACGCGTCCGGCGCGCAAAATCTCTTGCCGGTGATAGATGTCGTAGAGGAAGGCGTTGAGCGCGCGGACGCGCTGTTCGATGCCGCGCGACAGGCGGCGCCATTCGCTGGCCGAAATGATCCGCGGCACGACGTCGAAAGGGATCAGCCGCTCGTCGCCATCGACGGCGCCATAGACGTTGAAGGTGATCCCCGTTGTGCGGAACAGCGCCTCGGCCTGCACTGCCTTGTGCTGGATGCGCGCCACATCCTCGGCCTCGAACCACCCGCAATATTCGCGATAGGGCGACCGGGTTTCGCCCTCCTGGCTGTTCATCTCGTCAAAAAAGGAAATGCGCCTGCCCTTTCCACGCAACGTGCCAATTCGTGCCGCGCCCAATACCGTAGGCCTACGCGGCGTCCCGTGTTCCAGCTGCTGCGTCGCTTGTCGGCTACGTGGCCTCCAAGCTTGTGTGGGCAATGCTAGCACCGCCGCGCGGGAAGGCAAGCGTACAAAAAAGCGTTAGAATCCAACCAACAAACGGATAGCAACGACACCAACCAGCAAGGCGGTGAGCCGCCGGATCAGTGTCGCGGGCCCGCTCTTCACCGCAAGCTGAGTCCCGATAGCGCCGCCGATCAGCACCGCGATCAGCAGCGGCCAGTAGCTTGCAACGGCGCCGACCATCTCGCCGCCCTTACCTTTCAGCAGTTGGCCGGTCAGGCCGAACAGGCTGTTGACGAGGATGAAGAGGCTCGCCGTCGCCGCGACGGAGCGCTCTTCAGCCCAGCGAATGAGATGCAGGATCGGCGCGAGGAAGATGCCGCCGCCGATACCGACAACACCGGCGAGATAGCCGAGCGCCGCCGTGATCGGCAGCAATAGCGCGGGCGACAGCTTGACCGGCCTAGCCGTAAGCGGCTGGATCAGCAGCGCCAGCGCCGAGGCGAGCAGCGACAGACCGAGCAGCGTGACAAGCACCCCCTGCTTCACTGGCGTCAGCCCGCCGAGGAAGGCAAGCGGCGCCGCGACGGCGACAAGCGGAAGCGCTTTCACCCAGGGTGTCACGCCCGAACGCGCGAAGCGGATGGTCCCGCCGCTGACAACGATGACATTGCACGCCAGGCTGATCGCCGGGACAAGCCCGACCGCCACGCCGGCCAGCAACAACAGCGCGGTATAGGTCGAACCGCCGCCGAAGCCGACCGCAGCGTAAAGCAACGCGGTCAAGCCAAAGAGCGCGCCGAGCCCGGTCATCGCGTCAGAGCCGCGTCAGATCTGGCCGTGGCAATGCTTGTACTTGCGGCCCGAACCACAGGGGCACGGCGCGTTGCGGCTGATCTCCAGTGCCGCATAGGGGTTGTCGCCCTCGGGCAAATCGGGACGCGGGATCTGCATCGGCGGCAGCGTGTTCGCAATCAGCCCCAGACCGCCGCTATCGATGTCGGCGCTGTTATCTTCGCCGGTAAACGGATCGATATGCGTCGTCAAAAAATCGGGCAGATCGGGCAGCAGCATCGGCTCGGGTTCGTCGAAACGCAGGTCGATGCGCGCGACGGTGCGCGTCACATCCTCGCGGATGTTCGACAACATGCGTTCGAACAGCGCAAAGGCTTCCTGCTTATATTCGTTGATCGGCTGCTTCTGCGCATAGGCGCGCAGGAACACGACCTGGCGCAGCGCGTCGAGCGTCGCGAGATGCTCTTTCCATTGATGGTCGAGCGTCTGAAGCAGGACGGATTTCTCGATGCCCTTCCACGTGTCCGGATCGACGAGCGCCGCCTTTTCGGCCGCGACGGCATCGGCCATCGCCTGGATGCGCTCTTCGAAAATTTCGGCGTCGACCGCGTCCTCTTCCATCCACGAATCGATTGGCGGATTGAGGTCGAGGATATTGGCGACGCGCTCCTTCATTTGCTCGATATCCCACTGCTCGGGATAGCTACCGGGCGGGCAGGCGTCAGCAACGATCGCATTGACCGTTTCGGCACGCATCGCGATCATCACTTCATCGACGGTCTCACTGTCGATGATCTCGCCGCGCTGTTCGTAGATCACCTTGCGTTGGTCGTTCATGACGTTGTCGTATTCGACAACCTGTTTGCGGATATCGTAATTGCGCGCCTCGACCTTTTTCTGCGCGGTCTCGATCGCCTTTGACAGCCATTTCGACCCGATCGCTTCGCCATCCTCGAGGTTCTTGTTCATCATCTTGGAGAACAAGGTGTCGGGACCAAAGATGCGCAGCAGGTCGTCGTCGAGGCAGAGATAGAATTTCGACAGGCCCGGATCGCCCTGGCGCCCGGAGCGGCCGCGCAGCTGGTTGTCGATGCGGCGGCTTTCGTGGCGCTCGGTGGCGAGCACAAACAACCCGCCCGCGGCTTTCACTGCTTCGCGCTCGGCAGCGACTTCGGCCTGAATGCGCGCAATTCCGGCTTCGCGCTCGGGCCCTTCAGGCACATCCTTCAGCTCGTCGTCGATACGAAATTCTTCGTTGCCGCCCAATTTGATATCGGTGCCGCGGCCCGCCATGTTGGTTGCGATGGTGACCGCGCCCGTGCGCCCCGCCTGCGCGACGATATGCGCCTCGCTTTCATGGAAACGCGCGTTGAGCACGCTGTGCGCGACGCCTTCCTTTTCGAGGTAGGACGACAGCAGCTCGGACTTTTCGATCGACACCGTGCCGACCAGCACCGGCTGGCCGCGCTCGTTTGCATCACGGATCGTCTTGGCGATCGCCCCGAACTTGTCGGTGATATTCTTGTAGAACTCATCCTCATCGTCGATACGCGCGATCGGCCGGTTGGTCGGGATGTTGACGACATTCATCTTGTAAATGTCGAAGAATTCGGCGGCTTCGGTCGCCGCTGTTCCGGTCATGCCGGAAAGCTTGGGGTACATGCGGAAATAATTCTGGAAGGTGATCGACGCGAGGGTTTGGTTCTCGGGCTCGATCTGCACGCCCTCCTTCGCCTCGACCGCCTGATGCAGGCCGTCAGACCAGCGGCGCCCGTCCATCATGCGGCCGGTGAATTCGTCAATGATCACGACCTTGCCGTCCTTGACGATATAGTCGGTATCGATGCGGAACATCTGGATCGCCTTCAGCGCCTGATTGACGTGATGGACGACCTGGGTGTTCTCGATGTCGTAAAGGTTGCTGCCCTGGAGCAGCCCGGCATCCTCGAGCAACCGCTCGACATGCTCGGTGCCATCTTCGGTCAGGTTGATCGACTTGGACTTTTCGTCCTTCTCATAATCATCCTCGGTCAAATTGAGGACGACCTCGTTGACGCGAATATAGAGTTCGGACTTATCATCGGTGGGGCCAGAAATGATCAGCGGGGTGCGCGCTTCGTCGATCAGGATTGAATCGACTTCGTCAACGATTGCGAAATTGAAGGTGCGGTGGACCATCTGCTGGCGGTCAAACTTCATGTTGTCGCGCAGATAATCGAACCCCAGTTCGTTGTTCGTCGCATAGGTGATGTCGCTGCCATAAGCGTCGCGGCGCTGCATTTCGTTGAGGTTGGGGACGATGATCCCGGTGGTCAGCCCCAGGAAGCCATAGACCTGCCCCATCCATTCGGCGTCGCGGCGGGCGAGATAGTCGTTGACGGTGACGACATGGACGCCCTTGCCCTCAAGCGCGTTGAGATAGGCGGCGAGCGTCGCCACCAAAGTCTTGCCTTCGCCGGTACCCATTTCGGCGATCTCGCCGCGATGCATGACGATGCCGCCGATCATCTGAACGTCGAAATGGCGCATGCCGAGCGTGCGAACCGCGGCTTCGCGCACGGTGGCAAAGGCTTCGGGCAGAATGTCGTCGAGTGTCTCTCCGGCTTCGAGCCGGGCGCGGAATTTCGGTGTCTGCGCCTGAAGTGTCGCGTCATCGAACGCCTGCATGGTGGATTCAAAGCCGTTGATCTTGTCGACGATTTTGCGGATCGAGGCGACATAACGATCGTTGGACGAGCCGAACAGGCTCTTGGCGAGGCCAGAAATCATCGAATATTCCTTGGAATGTGAATAAAGAGGCGGCGCATGGGCCGCAAAATATGCAAAAGCCCCCTAGCAGGGCGGCGCCTGAGAAACAGGACGCTAAGGCGCCGCTCTACTCGAGCGCGCGGTCGCTGCCGGTAAGCAGGCCAGGAAGATGCGGCGGCGGGGCTTTGCGGGGTTTGCGGCCGGTGCCGCCGCTGGAACGGCGGGTCGGCGTCGTCGCAGTCGGGCGGCGTTCGCTATCGCTGACTTCGGCCTGCCCCGCCGTTTCGGCGAGCAGGACAAGCGCCCCCATCGCGGCCGGAACGGCAGGCGCAGCGACCGCCCGGTCGGCAGTCGCCAGGCCGGTCAGCAATGCCAAAAGGGTCAGCAATAACCGCAAAAATCGCCCCTGTTGTTGTCCGGAGCGTGAAATATTGCGCCCCGTTCCCTGAACATAGGGTGAAAGCGGCGTAGCGTCTAGGGGTGCATGCTATCGAGCGGTCGACGATGCATTGCTCGCGTCTTCAATTTTCAGTTCCGTCCGAAACGTAATCCGCTTCGCCACAGCTTTACCACTCGCGTCCACAAAGGGGATATAGCGCTGCGCGTCTCCGAACATATCGCAGGGTGATGCACCGGCCGGAAATCGCGCGGGGTCCGCCGTGCCAGAAAAGGTACAGCGGCTGACGGCGCCTTCCGCATCGACATGCACCGATATCCTTTCATCGGCCGGTTTTGAGAACGGGAATTTTTCCACCGGGTTTCGCGTCGTGCCACTTGCGGTATCAACGTCGTCGCGCGGTAGGATCCACTGGAACACCGCTGGCACGACACCGTTGGTCGCCTTCCCCGCGCTGTCGAGCGCAGGCTCAAATGCGCCATTCTTTCTTATTACTGCGCAGGCTGCTGCATCCAGCTCAGCCGACATACTGCTGTCGATAATGCTGCAGCCAGTCACCTTGCCCCAGGCATCAACGCTGATCGCCAAATGAACGGCTCCTTCATATTTCGCTTCACGCGCCGCGGCGGGATAGTGACTTACTGCGTCAATCATCAGCATGACTGGCAGCGGCGATGGTCCGCGCGGCCAACTCTTCCCGCTCTCGTCGATGCTGAAACCCGCACTCGCGAGCCGCGACAAATATCCGTCCGGAATCTGCCAACGGATCCGGTTGACGTAAGTGCCACCCGTCGCTTCACCCTGCGCGTTGCGCCCGGGCGTAAACCGCGCGCGCGCCATAGCTAGTCGGCAAGTTGCGCCATCAAGGTCGCTGTGACCACTGGGCGCGGTAATTTCACAGCTTGTTGGAAGTCCGTCAGCTCCAAAAGCGAGGCGAAATCCCGTCGTCCCCTCACGCCCTTCCCGCATAGCCGTCGCCGGATAGTCGACGTTCGTCATCCAGCTTCCGGGGTTCGTCGCCGGAGCCGCTGGTTTGGACAGATTTCCAGCAGCTTCTCCATCTTGAAGTGCCGCAAACATCAATACCGAAAGCAGCATAAAACGTCCTTTATTGAAGCTTCGGGTTCAGCTCTTTCACCTCGATCAAAAAACTCTTCGGCTTCTTGAACAATTTGCTCTTGCGATTGACCTTCAGCCCGACGGCCTCGGCCAGCTCCATCACGAAATGCACGCAATTGCGTTTATTCAAACTGTAACTCGGCTGTTTGCGGTCGCGCCATTCGGCGACCTTCGTCATCAACCGCGCAAAGGTCGCATCATCGACGATGACATCGAACTGGTGATCGCTCTTGGCGATATAGTCGGGCTTCGACACCTGCACCTCGCCTTTGACCGACCCGAACAGGATCGCCGGACTGACCGACGACGCGGTAAAGCCGTAATTGGCGTCGATCACCTCGTCAGTCGCGTCGATTTTGCCCCGCAGCACGACGAAGGCGTGCGGAAAGCGGTCGCCGAAATCATGGCTGTAGAAGCTGACGATCACCTCGGCGCGCGCCGGATTGGTCAGTCCGGCGCATAGGAGCAATAGCGACAGGAGGATCAGGCGGAAGCCGCGGGTCATCGCCGCCCTCTTAGCCAGCCGCACAAGGCCTTGCCAAGCCGCGATTGCCGCTTGACGCATAAGTCAACTTCGCATCAAGTCTCACTGACATAAATGTAAGGAGGGGAGCATGGCACGGAAGGCGATTTTCATCACCGGTGGCGGATCGGGCATCGGCCGCGCGGTGGCGCGCCATTTTGCCGGACAGGGCTGGTTCGTCGGGATCGCCGACGTCAACCGCGCCGGGATTGACGAAACCGCCGCCATGCTTCCCGAAGGCGCCTCGTCGCGGCACGTGATGGACGTGCGCGACCGCGACCAATGGAAGGCCGCGCTTGACGCCTTCGCTTCGTCAAGCAGCGGCCGCCTCGACGTGCTGTTCAACAACGCCGGCATCGGCACCGGCGGTCAGTTCGCCGACATGCCGCCCGCAGAGGCCGACCGGCTGATCGCGATCAATTTTGGCGGCGTCATTAATGGCATCTATATGGCGCTACCCTTGCTCAGGGCGACGCCGGGATCGACGATCCTCAATACAGGGTCAGCGTCGGGCTTCTACGGCGTCGCCGGGCTGGCCGTCTATTCGGCGACTAAATTTGCGGTGCGCGGGTTGACCGAGGCGCTTGAAATCGAATTTGCCAAACATGGTATCAAGGTCCGTTCGCTGATGCCGGGGTTCATCGACACGCCCCTCCTCGATCAGGTCAGCGCCGACAGCAACGAACCGGCACGCAATCGCCTGTCTGCCAGCGGCTTTGAAATCATCCCAGTCGAACGTGTCGCCGAGGCGGCATGGGCGGCAGTGCATGGCGACAAGGTCCATGTGACGGTCGGCAAGATGGCCAAGCGGCTGTCGCGCCTCGCGCGTTGGTTCCCGGGACTGATCATGCGCCAGTCGAAGAAGATCGACGGATTGGGAACCGCCGGACAGTAACGCGACGCCGATTCTGAATCTGTTCGTGTCGCGCGAAGTCGAGCCACCTGTCAGAATGGTGCTTGGCCGTGGGGCATCTCGACTTCGCTCGATGGGAACAGCAAATTAACGGGCCAACCGTCACCGTTTCGCCGTTCCGCATTGCACCGGCCCGGTACCGACATTGCGCACAGTGCACACGGGCTTGCCGAGCACAACGGTCTTGCCGACGCCGCGCGCCGTCACCGTGGCGGTTTTCACCGCGCGCAGGATATGGTCGCCCGCGCCTTCGCCATCAAAGTTCAACATGTCGACCGCCAGCGCCCCTGCATCGAACATCCCGGCACCTGACGTCGTCATCTGCGCCTGTTTCGCGGTGCCGGCCAGCGTCATCGTACCATTGCCGAGCATCGCGACCGACAACCGATCGGTTATGATTGCACCGACCGAAAGCGACCCGGGGCCGCGCAGCCCCACGATCACTCGCGCACCTTTCATCCGGTCGATCCGCAGCGATCCTGCGCCGCCCATTGTCGCCGAACGCAGGTTGGCAGCATTGATACGGATCGTCACCGCGCCGCGCGGCACCCGGCGATTTGCGTCGCCCGCAAACTGGCGCTGACCGATCACCAGTCGCCCGTCGCGCGCTTCGATGGTCAGCCGGTCGAGTCCGTCCTGCGGTCCGGTCGCCACCGCGCCAACCGGCGCGCGCGTCGTCACTTCGATGATATAATCGGCGTTGACCTCGATCGCCTCGAAGCTGGTCAGCCCAAAGCGTTTTTCGGCGGCTGCGGCAGGTGCGATCGCAAGCAGGACGACGGCCGTAAGCACGGCGCTATGGAGGGCAAGGGTCATGGTGCCGCCTTACCCCGTCGCGGCAGGCGGCACCAGCACCGCGTTATTTGCAGGTTACCGACCCGGACCCCATCTGGCGCGACGAACAATTCGCCCCCCCACCCAGCGTCACGTCGCCCGATCCCAGGATGTTGATGTCCGCCTTGCCAGTCGCCTGCGCCCCGACATCGCCCGACCCAGTGATCGACACGTCGAGCGTCTGTGCGACCAGCCCGTCGGCATCGATATTGCCCGATCCGGTGACGCTATACTCGCCCGCGCCAACCGTCCCGCCGCCGATTTCGATATCACCCGAACCCGACACGCTGATTTCGGCGCGCTTGCCGGTCAGTTTCGCGATCTTGAGATCGCCCGATCCCGTGACGACCGCCTCGACCGCGTCGCCATCGACGCTGTCGGCATCGATCGTTCCCGAACCGGTCAGGCGCACCGCGCTGAGACGAGGCATGGTAATGATGATCTCGACATCATCGACATCGCGGTTCGAAAAGCTGAAACTTTCCCGCTTGCGCCCGATCGACAGCGTCGGCCCATCGAGCTCGATCTCAAGCCGGTCAAGAATGGCTTGCGGTCCCTTGGCGCTGATCGAGAACGCATCGCCCTGGCGAATAGTGACATCGTCCGGGCCGGCAACCTTGACCTCGGTAAAGCCGGTCTGTGCGTAACTTTTGGTGGTGACCGGACCCGCATCGGCGGATCGCGTCGTCTCGCCCTTGCCCGACTTGTCGCCGTCTTTGTGGTCGGCACCGCTGCACGCGGTGACCGTCATTGCCAAGGCCAGCGGCAGCACCGCCATCGTCCAGTTACGCATCGCCAATCTCCTTTGTGTATTACGAACATAATACACAAAGGAGATTGTTTGTCCAGCGCCGCTACCAGCGCAGCAGCGGCGCCAACAGCACCCGGCCGACGACGCCCGACAGCGCGACCGCCAGACCATGCCACAACGCGATATGCATCATGTCGTTCGCCGCACAGTGCAGCGCGACAATCGTCGCGCCCGCTGCGCCGGCCGCGATGCCGACCACCCAGCCGGCGCGCGATGGCGACGTCGGCGCCCCGCCCTTCAGCCAGGCGAAAAGCGCTGCGCCGACGCCGAGACCGGCAAACACACCCTGCGCCAGGCAGTGCATGCCATTTTCGGGGTGCGCCGCTTCCAGCGCCGCGTGACCGTCGCTCAACGCCATCACCAATGCCGAAAAGGGCAGCGCGAGCGCCGCCAGCCCGGCCCATCGCCAACCGCTGTAATCGCGCCCGACGCCGGGCAATCCCATCCGCAGCGCGCTCCACGCCGCGGATAAACCCAGCGCGACAATCAGCCAGAAAGCAAGCAGGGGCAGCGGCGGCATCATCGCGCCGTCGGCCAGATCGTGCCGCGGGCCAACAAACCACAGAAGCAACGCGGCGCCGACGAGCCAACCGCCCGCGACCCACAAAGACCCGCGCGCGACGCGGCGAGGGCATACGGGTTCGAGCTCGCCCGCCAGGTCGTCGATCAGATCGTCGATCGATGCATTCGTCATTTCATTCGCTTTCAATCAATTGCGCCAGCTTTTTCAGCCCGCGATGGATATTCACTTTCACTAGCGACTCGCTCTGCCCGCAAATCTTTGACGCCTCCGCGATCGAGGCACCTTCGATCTTGACCAGCGTAATCACCTGCGCCTGTCCCGCGGGAAGCAGGGTGAGCATGCGGCCGAGGCTGAGGCGCGCGTGGACGACCTCATCCTCTGCCCCGACCGCCGCGTCGCCCTCGCCCAGTTCGACCTCGTCGCGCTGGCGGCGCAACATGTCGATCCACCGATAGCGCGCGATCGCCGCCAGCCAGGGCAGGAACGGCCGGCTATTATCCCAGGTGGCGAGCTTGCGATGCACCGACACCAGCGTGTCCTGCACCAGATCGTCGATCTGGTGCGGCGCGATGCGGCGCGCAAAATACCGCGCCAGCCATTTGCCCGAATCGCCCAGCAGCGCGCGATAGGCGGCGCGGTCGCCCCGCTGCGATGCCGCCATCAACCGCGCCAGCGAGGGTTCGTCGATGCTCATTTGCGCCGCAATCTAGCAATGATTGTGTCGAGCGAGAACAGCCCGCCGCCGCGTACGATCAATATCGCCGCCATCGCGGCCCACAATGAGTGGACCGGCCACCATGCGTCGGGAAACACAAAGATCTGGATCACCAGCGTCATCGCCAGCAACGCGCCCGCCGACAACCGCGTCGCCAGACCGAGAAGCAGCAGGATCGGAAACAGATGTTCGGCGTATGTGGTCAGCGGTACCGCAATCGCAGGATCGAGCGGCAGGCCTGAAAATTCCGACGCGAACAGATCATATTGCAACGGGTCGATCTGCAGCACGCCGCCTTCGACAACCTTGGTCAGCCCCGATCGCCAGAACACGCCGGCGAGCGCGAGACGTAGCAACAGCAGCGCGATAGCCTCGGGTACCCGGCCCGCCGCCAGGGCAACCGCGCGATCGTAAAATGCAATCACCCGTGTCATCTCTCAAACCCTCTCGAACGCCCCGGCTGCGATCAGTCTCGCCACGGCGGCACCGCCTTCGGGATGTCCTTCGGCGAGATGCGCAATGAGGTTACCGAGCGGTGCCAATTCCCGCGCCATGGCCAGTGCGGCGACATCGGCATCGGTGATCGCAAACAGCCGCACTTCGGCATCGGGCCGTGCGATGAGTAGCACCCGCACCTCGCGCGCAAAGCCGGGGTCGACGAGTGGCGCGATGGCGCGTGACAGGATCGCGACGCGCAACGTCGGATGGCACCGCACGGCAAGATCGAGCAACGCCGCTTCGTCGAGCCCGGCCAGATCAGCCAGCGTCAGCGCCGGAGCATCCGCGGCGTGATAGCTTTCGAGCCAAGCCCATTCGACGCGCGCCAGATCGGCGGCGACCGGATCGGCGAGCCAGCCAGGAAAGGCCTCTCCAATCAGCGCCAGCGAACGGCCAAGCGCGCCGCCGACGTCGATGAAAGCCCGCGAAACGCGGTTGAACTCGGCGGCTCCGAGATGGTCGCGCGTGCGCGGGAACGTGTCTTCGAGTGCGACCAGCCGCGCGTGCGAGATGGTGTTGGCATGGACGCGCAGTCCGCGCAGTACCGCGGCGCTATCGCCCGCGAACAGGTCGGCGGGCAGGTGGCGCGGGCCGCGAAGCAGCGTTGCGGCGATCGCAGCCTGCATTTCAAGCATTGACCGGCTCCAGCACGAGCATCGCGTCGGCCTTGGCAACCTCGGCCATCAGCGTCGCATAATCGGGAACAGCGCTGTCCCACTCGACCAGCACCGGCTTGGTTCCGGCGCGGCGCAGAAAGGCCGCGAGCAAATCCCAGCAACTGTCGCGCACCGGCGACCCGTGGTCGTCGACCGCGATCGTACCGTCCATATCGTCGTCTTTGCGGCTATGACCCGCAACATGCACTTCGCCGACCAGCCGCGGATCGAAGGCCTCCAGCCACGACGCAGCATCGCGCCCAAGGTTGAACGCCGACACCTCGACATTGTTGATATCGAGCAGCAGCGCGCAACCGCTTCGACGGCACAGTTCGTGGAGGAAATCGACTTCGTCCCAATCGTCACTGGCATATGCGAGGTAGCGCGAGGGGTTTTCGATCAATATCGCTCGCCCCAAGCGGTCCTGCACACGCCCGACTTCGCGCACGAAATGGTAGAGAGCCGCATGGCTGTAGGGAATCGGCAGCAAGTCGGGGAATTTTTCGTCCGGTCCGTTGCTCCAGCTCAGGTGGTCTGACACCATCGCCGGGTCATAGCGGTCGCATAGCGTCGCGAGCGATTCCAGCTCGCCAAGATCGACGCCCGTCGCCGACCCCAGTGACAGTCCGACCGAATGGAAGCTTAGCGGCAAACAGTCCGCGATCGCGGTCAGCCATTGGTGCGGAGGCCCGCCTGCGCCAAAGTAGTTTTGGGGATGTACTTCGGTCCAGGCGGGCGGGGATGCCCGCGCCGCCGCCGCTAGCACGTCCGCATAATGTTCGGGCTTCAACCCGAAGCCGGCGCGCTGCGGCAAGTCACGGAGCGGGCGGGGGGGCACTTGCCTCAACTCTTCTTGGCGACCGGCCTGGCGTTGCCCTTGTGCGCGGCGAGTGTACCGCCCATCTTGACGCAGCTGCCTTTCGTTACATATTTCCAGGCATTGCCCTGGTAATCGACGATCGAGGTGCCGGCGCAGCTGGTGCCCGGACCGGCGGCGCAATCATTTTTGCCCTTCAGCGACACGCCATAGCAGCGCTCCTTGGCGCCGTCGGCGGCAACCGCGGGTACGGCGACCGCACCGGCAGCCATGGCAAGAACCGCCGAGGCGGCGAGCGACAGTTTCAGGCTATTCGACATGTTGGATACTCCCTTTGAAAACGGTGATGCGGGGGGACGGCATCGACAGGAGTTTCGGTGGGCCGCGCCCAAAGGTTACGGCCGTTCGGTCCGCCGCGCCATTTTGTCGCCACCTTCGGCGCGCAGGGCCGGTTTTTGCGATTTCGACCGGAAAGTCAGACCATGAGTGTAGCGTTTCGCCGCGAGGGCGACGACGAGCATAAGGAACCTGAATTCGAGCTGCCCATCGCGGTCGGCCCGAACCTTGTGACCCCGCGCGGACTGCGGCTGCTCGGCGAAGCGGTCGAGCGGATCGAGGCCGAGATCGCGGCGACCGGCGACGAGGAGGCGCGCAAGAAATTACAGCGCCGGCTGCGCTATTTCCACACCCGCCAATCGACTGCCGACGTCCAGGAGCCGCCCGCCGATGCCAGTGTCGGCATCGGCAGTCGTGTGACCTATCGCCTGAACAAGGCCGACAAAACGATCACCATTGTCGGCGGCGATGAAGCCGACCCGGCGCTGGGATGCGTCGCCTTTTCGGCGCCGCTTGCGCGCGCGCTGATGGGCGCCGAGGCGGGGGAGAGCGTCGAATATCAGGGGCGCGAGGATGCGATCGCCCTCCTTGCCGTCGAGACCGACCCGGAGACGCAGCTATGAAAGACAAGTTCGAACGCCACAAACAGCCGTGGACCCCGACCGAAATCGACAAGCTCCACACGCTCGCCAAAAAGGGTCTGCCGCTGAAGTCGATCGCGAAGGCGCTGACGCGCAGCGAAGAATCGGTGAAGGCGCGCGCCAAGGCCGACAGCCTGCCGATTTCGAAGCTGCACTGAGCCACTATGTCGACCAATGAATATGATGCCATCGTGCTGGGTGCCGGCGCGGCCGGACTGATGTGCGCCGCGGTCGCGGGGCAGCGCGGGCGGCGCGTGCTGCTGCTCGATCATGCCGACCAGGCAGGGAAGAAGATCCTGATCTCGGGCGGCGGGCGTTGCAACTTCACCAATGTGAACACTGCGCCCGATCGCTTCATCTCCGCCAACCCGCATTTCGCCAAGTCGGCGCTCGCGCGCTATACCCCCGCCGATTTCATCGCGCTCGTCGACGGCTATGGCATCGCCTACCACGAAAAGACGCTGGGCCAGCTCTTCTGCGACGGGTCGGCAAAGCAGATCGTCGCGATGCTGCTGCAGGAAGCGGCCAAGGGCGGGGTCGATGTCCGCACCGGTCAACCGGTGAACGATGTCACCCACACCGACGGCAAGTTCACCGTCGGCTTCGGCGATGCGAGCTTCAGCGCTGTCAGTTTGGTCATCGCCACCGGCGGACCATCGATCCTCAGATGGGCGCGACCGGATCTGCTTATGACCTCGCGCGTCAGTTCGGGCTCAAGGTCGTCGAACCGCGCCCTGCGCTCGTCCCGCTCACGCTCGGCGGCGACGATGTCCTCTTCCGCGAACTTTCGGGAATCGCCGCGCCGGTCGAGGCGCGCGCAGGCAAGTCCGCGTTCCGCGAAGCCGCGCTCTTCACCCACCGCGGACTTTCGGGTCCGGCGATCTTGCAGGTGAGCAGCTATTGGCGCCGCGGCGAACCCGTGACCATCGACCTGTTGCCCGATGCGCCGCAGGGCTGGCTGATCGACGCCAAACGTGCCCGACCACGTGCCTCCCTGCGCGCGGCGCTGGGTGCGCTGTTGCCCGATCGTCTCGCCGAAACGCTCGCCGAACGCCTCGCGCTTCCTGGCGAACTTGCCGCCCTGACCGATCGCAAACTCGCCGATGCCGAATCGCGCCTCGCCCGCTGGATTTTCCACCCGAACGGCACCGAAGGTTTTGCGAAAGCCGAGGTCACAATCGGCGGAATCGCCACCGCCAGCCTGTCGTCGCAAACAATGGTGGCCAAAACCGTCGCGAACCTCTATGCGGTCGGCGAGGCCGTAGATGTCACAGGGTGGTTAGGCGGCTATAATTTTCAATGGGCCTGGGCGAGCGGACACGCTGCCGGACAGGTGATTTAAGCCCATTGAGCCCCTTTCTGTCGGCCCGCCACCGCACCGGTGGCCGCCTATATTATTGAGATAATAATGACTTTCGAAAATCTTTCCCCCGTCCTTTCGGACGCCCTGACCGCGCGCGGCTATGAAGCGCTCACCCCCGTGCAGTCGCAAGTCAGCGAAGATCAGGCCAAGGGCCGCGATCTGCTCGTCTCCGCCCAAACCGGGTCGGGCAAGACCGTCGCGTTCGGCCTCGCGATGGGCGATGAGCTGATCGAAGACGGCCGCCTGCCGTTCGCGACCTCGCCGCTGGCACTGATCATCGCGCCGACCCGCGAACTCGCGCTTCAGGTCAGCCGCGAACTGAGCTGGCTTTACGCCAAGGCTGGCGCGCGCATCGCGACTTGCGTCGGCGGCATGGATGCCAGCAAGGAACGGCGCGCATTGGGTCAGGGCGTGCAAATCGTCGTCGGCACCCCCGGACGCCTGCGCGATCATCTCGAACGCGGCGCGCTCGACCTCTCGGCGCTTCGCGTTGCGGTGCTCGACGAAGCCGACGAGATGCTCGACATGGGCTTTCGCGATGATCTTGAGGAGATCCTCGACGGCACCCCCGCGACCCGCCGCACTTTGCTGTTCTCGGCGACGATCCCCAACCCGATCGTTCAGCTCGCCAAGCGGTATCAGAAGGACGCGCTACGCATCTCGACAGTCGGCCAGGACCGCGGCCATGGCGACATCGCCTATCAGGCCGTCACCGTCGCCCCCGCCGATATCGAAGGCGCGGTGGTCAACCTGCTGCGTCTCCACGACGCCGAAACCGCGATGCTGTTCTGTGCGACGCGCGACAATGTCCGCCGCCTCCACGCCAGCCTTGTCGAGCGCGGCTTCGCCGCGGTCGCGCTGTCGGGCGAGCATAGCCAGAATGAGCGCAACGCCGCGCTGCAAGCGCTGCGTGATCGCCGCGCCAAGGTTTGCGTCGCGACCGACGTCGCCGCGCGCGGCATCGATCTGCCGACGCTCAGCCTAGTCGTCCACGTCGAAATCCCCCGCGATGCCGAAGCGCTCCAGCACCGGTCGGGCCGTACCGGTCGCGCGGGCAAAAAGGGCACCGCGGTCATCATCGTCCCCTATCCGCGCCGCCGACGCGTCGATGGCATGCTGCGCGGCGCGCGGATCGAAGCCGAATGGATGGACGCCCCGACCGCCGCCGATGTGCGCAAGCGCGACCAGGAGCGGCTGATGGAAAAGCTGCTCACCCCGGTCGAGCATGAAGCCGAAGATATCGAACTCGCACAGCGCCTGATGGCCGAACGCACCCCCGAAGACATCGCCGCCTCGCTCGTCCAGGCGCACCGCGCGCTGATGCCGCCGCCCGAAGATCTGATCGACAACGGCCCGCGCGGCCGCGACACCGCCGGCCGCCCCGAACGCGGCGAGCGCTTCGAGCGCCCCGAGCGCGGCGCCGGTGGCGATCAGCGCGAAGGCTTCGAGGACAGCGTCTGGTTCCGCCTCAACATCGGCCGCCACCAGAATGCCGATCCGCGCTGGATCCTGCCCCTGCTCTGCCGCCGCGGGCATGTGAGCAAGAACGAGATCGGCGCGATCCGCATCGGGCCCAAGGAAACGATGTTCAACATTCCGCGCGCGATCGCCGATCGCTTTGCCGAGGCGGTCATCCGCAGCGCCAATGAAGACGGCGAGGACGACAGCGGCGTGGCGATCACTCCGGCGCCCGAGGGCCCGACGTATCCGCCGCGCCGCGACAAGGCCGGGCATGGCGGCCCGCGCGACGGCACCCCGCGCAGCACGCTGGGCCGGGCGCCCGGTGGCGACCGCAGCTTCGGTGATCGTCCGCGTGGTCCCGGGGGTCCCGGTGGCAAGCCCACCGATCGCTACAAGCCCAAGCCGTTCATCCAGCGCAGCCCGCGCCGTCCAAGCAAGTAAGCTGACGGCCAACTTTTTAGACGTCGTCATTGCGAGCTGAGCGAATCAATCCAGAGCAGTCCTGCAAAGCTCTGGATTGCCGCGTCGCCTTCGGCTCCTCGCAATGACGATGTCGATGGACTGAGTTGCCCTTGCGCTCTTCTCCCAGGCCCTCCAGATGGACCGGACAGCAGGAGACAGGTGCATGCAAGCGATCGAAGCCTTTATCGAATGCCAGGGCGGACCCGAGGTCATCGACTGGCGCGAGGTGACGCTCGGCGAACCCGGCCCCGGTCAGGTGCTGCTGCGTCAGACCGCGGTCGGGCTCAACTATCTCGACACTTATCACCGCGATGGCACCTATCCGGTTCCGTTCCCCAGCGGGCTCGGAGTCGAGTCTGCCGGTGAAATCATCGCGGTCGGCGAAGGCGTCCACGGCTTCCGGCCCGGCGACCGCGTCGCGACCTTTGGTCCCGAGCGCACCGCTTATGCCAGCGCGCGACTGGTCACAGCGGCATCATTGTTCAAGCTTCCCGCTACGATCGACGACGAGACCGCTGCCGCCGCGCTGCTCAAGGCGTGCACGGTCGAGATGCTCGTCGAGCGCTGCGCGAAAGTCGAAGCAGGCTGGCCGGTGCTCGTCCATGCCGCCGCCGGCGGGGTCGGGCTGATCCTCGTCCAATGGCTGAAGGCGATCGGCGCGACGGTCATCGGCACCGTCAGCACCGATGCGAAGGCGCACGCCGCGCGTGAAGCCGGCGCCGACCATGTGCTGATGTACAAGAGCGACGATGTCGCGGCGCATGTCCGCGAGATCACCGATGGTCAGGGCGTCCCGGTGACGTTTGACGGCATCGGCATGGCCACATGGGAGGTCTCGCTGAAAGCCACCGCGCGCCGCGGACTGATCGTCAGCTATGGGAATGCCGGTGGGCCGGTGACCGGCGTGAATCTCGGCGTGCTCGCGCAGCATGGATCGCAGTTTGTGACCCGGCCGACCCTGTTCGACTATTATCTCCACTCCGGCGAACGCGCCGCAGGCGCGGCACGCGTGTTCGACATTATCACATCGGGCGCGGTGAAGGTCACCGTCGGCCAGCGTTACGGACTGCAAGACGCGGCACGCGCGCATGCCGATTTGCAGGCCGGGCGGACGACGGGATCGACGCTGCTGATTCCGGAACATAATTGACCGTGGCCCCCGAACGCGGGGCGACGGTTACGCCTTCAACCGCTCCGCATGCCAAGCCACATGCTCGGCCAAAAAGGTCGAGATGAAATAATAGCTGTGGTCATACCCCGGCTGCATCCGGATGGTCGCCTTTTGCCCGGCCAGCTCGCACGCCTCGACCAGCAAATGCGTCTTGAGCTGATCGGCCAGGAAGCTGTCGGTCTCCCCTTGATCGACGAGCAGGTCGGCCACTTGCGCACCGCTTGCGATCAACGCACAGGCATCATAGGCCGTCCACGCCTCGCGATTGGCGCCAAGGTAATGACCGAGCGCCTTTTCGCCCCACTGACATTGCAGCGGAGCCACAATCGGCGAAAACGCCGACACCGAGCGAAAGCGATCGGGCGTTCGCAGCGCGACAGTCAGCGCGCCATGCCCGCCCATCGAATGACCGGTAATCCCCTGCCGCGTCATGTCGGCAGCGGCAAATTCACGCAGCACCAGCGACGGCAGCTCGTCCTCGACATAGGATCGCATCCGGTAATTCGAGGCCCACGGTTCCTCGGTCGCATCGACGTAAAAGCCCGCGCCCAGCCCGAAATCCCAGGCGGCGTCGGGATCGTCTGGAACGCCCTCTCCGCGCGGCGAGGTGTCGGGCGCGATAAAAATGATGCCATGCTCGGCGCAGGCGGCGCGATACTCGCCTTTCTCCATCACATTGGCGTGGGTGCAGGTCAGCCCCGACAGATACCAGAGCACCGGCAGCTTCGCGCCTTCCGCATGGTCGGGAACAAAGACCGCAAAGGTCATGTCGGTGCCGGTGGTCGCACTTTGGTGCTTGTACACGCCTTGCGTGCCACCGTGGCTGCGAACGGTGGAGAGGGTTTCGATGGTCATGGTTCGTCCTGCTTGTCTTTTCACCAGCCTAGGGCATGCTGGCCAAATATCCAAAGGGGGAGACGCGCCGCATGGTCGACAACGCCATTCACGGGAACTGCCACGACCGCTTCGCTAGCGTTCGCCTCGGCATGGCGGCGAGCCTTGCCGCAGGTACCGACGTCGGCCTGTCATTCTGCGCGACGATCGACGGCGAAACCGTGGTCGACCTGTGGGGCGGCTACGCTGATGACGCGAAAACGCGGCCGTGGCAGGCCGACACGATCGTCAACGTCTATTCCACCACCAAGACGATGACCGCGCTCACTGCGTTGCTGCTAGCCGACCGCGGCGAGCTCGATTTCGCAGCGCCGGTCGTGCGCTACTGGCCCGAATTCGCTGCGAACGGCAAGGACACCGTCACCGTGGCGCAGCTGATGAGCCACAGCGCCGGCCTGTCTGGCTGGGAAGCGCCTATGACCACCGAGGATTTCTACGACTGGGACATGGCAACCTCGCTGCTCGCCGCACAAGCGCCCTGGTGGGAACCCGGCAGCGCGCCGGGCTATCACGCAATCACCCAAGGTTATCTTGTCGGTGAGGTCGTGCGCCGCATCACCGGCAAATCGCTCGGCACCGTCTTCCGCGAAGAAATCGCGCAGCCGCTTGGCGCCGATTTCCATATCGGCTTGCCAGCGTCGGAGGACCACCGCGTGGCCGACTTGATCCCGCCGCCCGAAACGCCGCGCGAATTTACCAGCGACATCCAGCGAAAGACTTTCGCCAATCCCGGCATCGACGTCCTCGCGACCCGGACGCGCGCCTGGCGCGGCGCCGAGATCCCGGCCGCGGGCGGCACGGGCAACGCGCGCAGCGTCGCCGAAATTCACGCGCTGCTCGCCAACGGCGGGGTAGCAAAAGGCAAGCGCATCCTGTCCGAAGCGGGCTGCCGCAAAGCGCTCGATCTGCAGAGCGAGGGCACCGACCTGATCTTGGGCATTCCGGTGCGATTCGGCATGGGCTTTGGCCTGCCCAGCGAGCTGGTCCCGCTGCCCAATCCGAACACCATCTTCTGGGGCGGCTATGGCGGGTCGGTGATCATCATCGATATGGATGCCTGCGCGACGTACAGCTACGTCATGAACAAGATGAACAGCGGACTGACCGGCGATACGCGCTCGTTCGCACTGATCGGCGCGATGTGGATGGCGATGGCGGCCTAACCCGCGACGGGAAGCGCCGTAACCACTGGCGTATGCCCCCAATGGCGTAGCAGGTGGAGAATCGCGGCGCCCGCGAGTGCAAGCGTCGCGGTGTTGCGCAGCGGGTGGATGTTGACCGGATCGGCGTCGGCCAGCGCCGCGTCGAGCACTACGGTGATGCTATCCGGCGCGGCGTTGATCGCCGCGAGCGGGGTTACCGACCCCGGCGTGATGCCGAGCAGGCGTGCCATGTCTTCAGCCTTGCCGAAACTGACATGCTTGCAACCGATCGCGCCGGGCAGCCGCTTCAGGTCGACCCGCGCATCGGACGGGACGGTGATGAGCCAAAACGCCCCGCCCTTGTCCTTCAGGAACAAATTCTTCGTGTGCGCGCCGGGCATCGCGGCGTGCACCGCATCGCTTTCGGCCACAGTGAACACCGCATCATGTTCATGTTCGGCGAAGGGGATCGACAGCGCACGAAGGTCCGCCCGCAATCCCGCTTCGCCGCGCATGGGTGCTATCGGCCGATTACAAGCGCTTCAGTGCGCACAGCTTGTTACCGTCAGGATCGCGCAGATAGGCAAGGTAAAGCTGGCCAAAGCTGCCTTCGCGCACACCCGGCGGATCTTCGATGCTGGTGCCGCCCGCAGCAACGCCGGCGTCGTGCCACGCCTTGGCCTGCGCCTCGTCTGCCATCGCGAAGCCGATGGTGCAGCCATTGCCCGCGGTCGCCGGCTGGCCGTCAATCGGCGGCGTCACCAGAAACAGGCCGTCATTGTGCATATAGATCAGGCGGCCCTTGTCGTCCTGGATCCCCGGCTTGCCGCCGATCGCCTGGAAGGTCGCATCAAAGAATGTCTTCGCTTTCGCCACGTCATTCGTGCCGACCATATTGTGACTGTACATCGCTCTCTCCTTTTTTGGTTGCGAATCGATACCGAACTTGTGCCAGCCTTGTCAGCGGAAGACCACCGTCTTGCGGCCATCGATCAGCACGCGCTGTTCGGCGACCCAGCGCACCGCTTTCGCCAGCACTTGCGCCTCGACATCGCGGCCGATACGGATCAAATCCTCGACGCTGTCGCGGTGATCGACGCGCTCGACCGCCTGTTCGATGATCGGGCCTTCGTCGAGGTCGCTGGTCACGAAATGTGCTGTCGCGCCGATCAGTTTCACACCGCGTTCCTGTGCGCGGTGATACGGCTTCGCGCCCTTGAACCCCGGCAGGAAGCTGTGGTGGATATTGACGCAGCGCCCCGCAAGTTTCCCCGACAGGTCCTGCGACAACACCTGCATATAGCGCGCGAGCACCAGATAATCGGCGCCGCTGCGCGCCATCAGATCAAGGATGCGCGCTTCCTGTTGGGGACGATTGGCGTCGTTGACCGGGAAATGGTGGAACGGCACGCCATGCCATTCACTCAGTCGCCGCTGATGTTCGTGGTTCGACACCACCGCGACGATGTCGATCGCGAGGTTGCCGGTCGACCAGCGGTGGAGCAAGTCGTTGAGGCAATGGCTACCTTGCGACACCGCAATGATGAAGCGCGGTTTTGCGGCGCTATCGCTAATCCGCGCGTCCATCGCGAAACGATCGACGATCGGCGCAAACGCCGCCTGCACCCCAGCCAGCCCCTCGGGAAAGCGCGGCCCGGCGCCGCGAAAGGCAACGCGCATGAAAAAACGCCCCGAACCAAGGTCGGCATATTGCTGGCTGTCGAGGATGAAGCCGTCGCGCTCGGCGAGTAGCCCCGTTACGGCGGCGACGATGCCGACCGCATCGGCGCAGCTGAAGGTCAGGACATAAGGTCCGGTCAAATTGTCACTCCCCAATTGACGTCATTGCGAGCGGAGCGAAGCAATCCATAGCGGTTTACGCAAACTCTGGAATGCCGCGTCGCTCCGCTCCTCGCAATGACGAAGCTTGGCGAGAAACGGAACTGCTTTTTAGTATACTACCACCGACCGGATGCTTGTCCCCGCATGCATCAGGTCGAAGCCCTTGTTGATCTCTTCCAGCCCCATGACGTGGGTGATCATCGGGTCGATCTCGATTTTGCCGGTCATATACATGTCGACGATCTTGGGGACGTCGGTGCGCCCTTTGGCGCCGCCGAACGCGGTGCCGCGCCAGTTGCGCCCGGTGACGAGCTGGAACGGACGCGTCGCGATTTCCTTGCCCGCCTCGGCGACGCCGATGATGATCGAGGTTCCCCAGCCGCGATGGCAGGCTTCCAATGCGGTGCGCATCACCTCGGTGTTGCCGGTGGCGTCAAAGCTATAGTCGGCGCCGCCGTCGGTCAGCTGCACGATCGCGGCGACCGTGTCTTCGCGGCTCATGCCCTTGCTATTGAGGAAGTCGGTCATGCCGAACTTGCGGCCCCATTCCTCGCGCGCCGGGTTGATATCGACGCCGATGATCTTGTTCGCACCCGCAAGCCGCGCGCCCTGGATCACGTTAAGCCCGATCCCGCCGAGCCCGAAGATGACGACATTGTCGCCGACCTGCACCTTGGCGGTGTTGATCACCGCGCCAACCCCGGTGGTCACGCCGCAGCCGATATAGCAGCTCGACTGGAACGGCGCGTCCTCGCGGATTTTCGCGACCGCGATCTCGGGCAATACGGTGAAGTTCGAGAAGGTCGAACAGCCCATATAATGGAAGATCGGTTGGCCCTTGTAGCTGAACCGGCTCGTGCCGTCGGGCATCAGACCCTTGCCCTGCGTCGCGCGGATCGCGGTGCAGAGGTTGGTCTTGCCCGAAAGGCAGCTTTTGCACTGGCGGCATTCGGGGGTGTAGAGCGGGATCACATGGTCGCCGGGGACGACGCTCGTCACCCCCGCGCCGACTTCGCGCACGATCCCCGCGCCCTCGTGCCCCAGCACGCTCGGGAAGATGCCCTCGCTGTCGAAGCCGTCGAGCGTATAGGCATCGGTGTGGCAGATGCCCGTCGCCATGATCTCGACAAGGACCTCGCCCGCTTTTGGGCCTTCGAGATCGAGTTCGACGATTTCAAGCGGCTTCTTTGCTTCGAACGCTACGGCGGCGCGGGTCTTCATAGGAGCACTCCTGCGAGAAATTGATCTGGCCCGCTGTACACCGATCCAAAGCACGATAAAGGGGCCAATCGGCAATATATTATCCCGGAGGTGAGATAATGGGCGCTTGGGAGGGCATCGACGAGATCGTCGCGATCGCCGACGCGGGAAGCTTCGTCGCCGCGGCGGCGCGGCTCGGCACCTCGACTTCGCACATCAGTCGCGCGGTGATTCGCCTCGAAAACCGCATCGGCGCGCAGATCTTCGTGCGCACGACGCGCCGCGTCGTCCCGACCCCGGCGGGCCGCACGCTGATCGAGCAGTTCCGCGGCCTCATCGCCGCGCGCAACGATGCGCTCTCGGCGGTCAGCGACGACGGTGCGCCGCGCGGCGAGGTCCGGATGACCTGTTCGATCGCAATGGGCGAACGCTTCGTCGCGCAGATCGCGCGCGATTATGCCTTCGCCTTTCCCGACGTGACGGTGACGCTCGAACTTACCAACCGCGTCGTCGACCTGCTCACCGAGGGCTTCGACCTTGCGATCCGCACCGGCACGCTGCCGAACTCGGGCCTCGTCGCGTCGCGCATCGCCTCGCGCAGCCTCTATCTATGCGCCGCTCCCGCCTATCTCGCGCGCGCCGGCACGCCCGCGTCGATCGACGATCTCGCGCGCCACGAATGCATGCTCGGTACCGCCCCCGCTTGGCATTTCCGCGCGCAGGGCAAGGACATCACCCACCGCCCCGCCGGCCGCTGGCGCTGCAACAGCGGCACCGCAGTCACCGAAGCCGCGCTTGCGGGGCATGGCGTCTGCCAGCTTCCTGACTTCTACGTGATGCCGCATCTGCAAAGCGGCGCGCTCGTCTCGCTCCTCGACCCGCTGCGCCCGCAGGGGGAACCGATCTGGGCCGTCTATCCGCAGCGCCGCCACTTGCTGCCGAAGGTGCGGCTGCTGATCGACAAGTTGCGCGAGGAACTGCCTGCGGTTCTCCAACAAACCTCGTCACCCCGGGCTTGATCCGGGGTTCCGGTTTCAACGTCGCGCAGCGGGTGCCCGGATCCAGTCCAGGGTGACGAGGAAAACGACGTGACCCTCAACACTCGACCACACTGACCGCCAGCCCGCCCTTCGACGTTTCCTTATACTTATCGCGCATATCGCGCCCGGTCTGCAGCATCGTCGCGATCACCGTGTCGAGGCTCACGACATGCGTGCCGTCGCCGATCATGGCGATACGGCTCGCATCGATCGCCTTGATCGAACCCATCGCGTTGCGCTCGATGCACGGGATCTGCACCGGCCCGCCTATCGGATCACACGTCAGGCCGAGATTATGCTCCATGCCGATTTCGGCGGCATTTTCGACCTGCGCATTCGTCCCGCCCAGCGCAGCGGCCAGTCCCGCCGCTGCCATCGAGCAGGCGACGCCGACTTCGCCCTGGCAGCCAACCTCGGCGCCAGAGATGCTGGCGTTGCGTTTGTAGAGCGCGCCGACGGCGCCCGCGGCGAGCAGGAAGGTGCGGACCCCGGCGTCATCGCCGCGATAACCGCGGCGGTAGAAGCGGATCACCGCGGGGATGATCCCTGCGGCGCCATTGGTCGGCGCGGTAACGACCTTGCCGCCCGCGGCATTTTCCTCGTTCACCGCCATTGCCCAAAGGTTGATCCAGTCCATCATCGCGAGCGGATCGGTCAGATTTTGTTCGTGACGGCTCTGGATATCGGCGGCGATCTGCGGCGCGCGGCGCTTGACCTTCAGCCCGCCGGGCAGAATGCCGGTGCTGCAGCAGCCCGCATCGATCGACGCATCCATCGCCCCGGCGATCGCGTCGAGCCCGGTGTTCACCTCATCGAAGCTGCGATGGACGAGTTCGTTTTCGAGCATCATTTCGGCAAAGCTCTTTCCCGACGCGGCGCCCATGCTCAGCAGGTCGGCGCCCGAGGTGAAGGCGAAGGGCAGCTCGACCTCGTCCTCGGCGCCGCGGCTGTTGCGCCCCGCCTCATCCTCGTCGACGACGAAGCCGCCGCCGATCGAAAAATACATGCGCTTGGCGAGGATTTCGCCGTCGGCATCGCGCGCGGTAAAGCTCACCGCATTGCTGTGAAAGGGCTGGCGCTGGCGCATCTGGAAATGCAGGTCGCGTTTCGGCTGGAACCGCACGCGCTGGCGGCCGAGCAGGTAGAGGAAGCCTTCGCTCTCCGCGCGGTCCCAATGCGCCTTGATCGCGGCGAGGCTGGTGCTCGCGGGAATTTCGCCCGCCAGACCCGCGACGATCGCGGTATCGGCAGCATGGCCCTTGCCGGTCAGCGCGAGCGATCCGTACAGATCGGCTTCGACATGCGCTGTCCGGTCGAGCATCGCCTGCTCGTCTAGCCACATGGTGAAGCGCCGCGCGGCGACCATCGGCCCGACGGTGTGCGAGCTAGAGGGGCCGACCCCGATTTTGAACAATTCGAACAGGCTGATCGTCATGGCGGCGCTATAGGGGCGGCGCCGTCATGACGATAGATAGCAGTTCAAATTTCCCTTACGGTCAGGCTGGAAAGGTCCAAGTCGTATCGCGCGCGAAATTCTCTGCGGCGAAATCCCAGTTGAGCAGTTCGTCAACGACCGCATCGACATAGGCGGGGCGCAGATTCTTGCGGTCGATGTAATAGGCATGTTCCCACACGTCGATCACGAGGATGGGCTTAATGCCCGCGACCAGCTCGGTGCCGGCGTCGTGGGTATCGGTGACCGACAGCGTCCCGTCGCGCGACACGAGCCAGGCCCAGCCCGACGCGAAATGGTTGACCGCGGTTTCCTTGAGCTTCTTTTTCAGATCGTCGAGCGAGCCGAAATCGCGCTCGATCGCGGCGAGCAGGTCGCCGTCGGGAGCGGTCTTTTCGGGGGTCAGGCTGTTCCAGTAAAAGGCATGGTTCCACGATTGGGCGGCGTTGTTGAACAGGCCCTTGTTGCCCGCGCCCTCGGCATGGTGGACGATTTCTTCGAGCGGCTTGTCGGCAAGGTCGGTTCCTGCGATTGCCGCATTGACCTTGTCGACATAGGCCTTGTGGTGCTTGCCATGATGCGTCGCGAGCGTGTCGGCGGAAATATGCGGCTCGAGCGCGTCCTGCTTGTAAGGCAGCGGGGGAAGAGCGATCGTCATGGCAGTCTCCGGTGGTTTTCTGAGGGGATGAGGGCTTTAACTCGGCATCGGGGCGCAGAGTTGCAAGGTTTGGGCGGGGAATTTTTCTTCTCGTCATTGCCAGCGAAGCGAAGCAATGACGACGAGATTTACGTCACCATCGCCAGCAACGCTGCAATCCGATCGGCCTCCTCGGCAGGCTTGTCGCGGCGGATGCGCGATATGCGCGGGAAGCGCATCGCGAGCCCCGACTTGTGGCGCTTGCTGCTGTGAATCGAATCGAACGCGACCTCGAGCACGAGCGACTTTTCGATCTCGCGCACCGGTCCGAAGCGGTTCAGCGTGTTGTCGCGGACGAACTTGTCGAGCCATTTCAGCTCCTCGTCGGTGAACCCCGAATAGGCTTTGCCGACGGGAAGCAGCTCACCGTCATCGCTCCAGCATCCGAAGGTATAGTCAGAATAGAAGCTCGCGCGGCGTCCATTGCCGCGCTGCGCGTACATCATCACGCAATCGGCGGTGAGCGGGTCGCGCTTCCATTTATACCACAGCCCAGCGCGCCGCCCCGGGACATAGGGCGCATCGCGGCGCTTGAGCATAACTCCCTCAATCGCAGCATCGCGCGCACCCGCGCGGCGTTCAGCAAGGTCATTGAAATCGCGCGCTTCAATCACCTGCGACAGGTCGAAATGGCTGTCGTCGAGACGTGGCACAAAGCTTTCCAACTGCCGCCGCCGTTCGGTCCAAGGTAAGGAGCGCAGATCGTTGCCATCGATCGCGAGCAGGTCATAAACGCGTACGAACGCCGGATAATCGGCGAGCATCTTCTTCGACACCGTCTTGCGCCCGAGCCGTTGCTGAAGCGAATTGAAGCTCGCGGCTTCGCCGCCTTGCGCTTCGCCGCGCACGAGCAATTCACCGTCGATCACCGCATCCTGATCGAACGCCGCCACCAGTTCAGGGAATGCGCCGCTGATCTCCTCACCGCCGCGGCTGTAGATGCGGGTCTGGCCGCCACCATGAACGATCTGGACGCGAATGCCGTCCCACTTCCACTCGGCGGCATATTCGGCGAGATCGACGGTGGTCTCCTCCAGTGGATGCGCGAGCATGAAGGGGCGGAAAAATGCGACATCGGCGAGATCGGGGCGTTCGGCCCTTCCCTCGCCCCATGCAAACAGCGGTGCATAGGGCGGCGGGATCGCGTGCCACAGCTCCTCGACATCGTCGACGGGCACGGCAAACGCCTGGGCGAACGCCTGCTTCGCCAGTCGCGCCGACACTCCGACGCGCATTCCGCCCAGCGCGAGCTTGAGCAGCGCATAGCGGCCATCGGCGTCGAGGCAGTCGAGGAGCGACGCGAGGATTTGAGGGGCGGTGGCGCGAGTGGCGGCGGACAGGGCGTCTGCCGCCGCCGCCACTGTGAGGTCTGCTTGTGCGCCCGGCGCGTCGGGCCACAATAGCGCCGCGGTCTCCGCGGTATCGCCCACAAAATGCCGCGACAGCCGGAACAATTCCTCATCGACCCGCGTCGCAAGAAGCGCCCGCACCATCGCCGATTTCACCGCTGGGAAATCGAGACTCTCGATCAGCGCCGCGATCGCCCAGCCGCGATCGGGGTCGGGCGTATGGCGCAGATAATCGACGAGCAGCGCCAGCTTGCTGTTGCGCGAGCGCGTATAGATGAGCCGGTCGATCAGGGCCGCGAACGCCTTCACGCCTCTTCCTCCAGATCGCGCCCGACAAGATGCAGCGCGCGCGCCTGGCGCTGATGCAGTTCGCACCAGCGCAGCAAACCGTCCTCGCTGCCGTGGGTGATCCACGTTTCCTTCGGATTCACCTGTGAAATCGTCGTCGTCAGTTCTTCCCAATCGGCATGATCCGAAATCACCAACGGCAGTTCGACCATCCGCTGGCGGGCACGCTGGCGGACGCGCATCCAGCCTGACGCCATCGCGGTGACCGGATCGGGCAATCGGCGCGACCAGCGGTCGTTCAGCGCCGAGGGCGGCGCGACGATGATCTGCCCCGCCATGTCGGTCTTGTCGGTCTCGCTGACCAGCCGCAATTCGCCCAGATCGACGCCGTGCGCGGCATAGAGCGCGCACATTTTCTCCATCGCGCCGTGGATATAGATCGGCGCGTCCCATCCCGCGGCGCGGAGCTCCGCCATCACCCGCTGCGCCTTGCCCAGCGCATAGGCGCCGACGAGCACGCAGCGATCGGGTTCGGCGCGCACTGCGCCGATCAGCTTGGCAATTTCCTGGTCCGTCGGCGGATGGCGGAACACCGGCAGGCCAAAGGTCGCCTCGGTGATGAAGATATCGCACGGTACGACCTCGAACAGCGCGCAGGTCGGGTCGGGGCGGCGTTTGTAGTCGCCGGTGATGATGATACGCTCGCCTGCATATTCCATCAGGATCTGCGCGCTGCCCAGCACATGCCCCGCAGGGAAAAAGCTGAAGCGCACCCCGCCGAGCTCGAAGCCATCGCTATAACCGAATGCCTGATTATGGCTCGCCTCGACATCGACGCCGTAACGCAGCGCCATGATCGCCAACGTTTCGGGGGTCGCGAACACAGCCCCGTGGCCGCTGCGCGCATGGTCGGCGTGGCCGTGGGTCACAGCCGCTCGCTCGACGGGACGCGACGGGTCGATCCACAGGTCGGCCGGCTTCACATACAGACCTTGCGCATGCGGTTCGAGCCAGGATTTTGCTTTTGCCATCAGGCGGCGAGCTCGCGCACGCGCGCCAGGTCGGCGACGAATGCCGCGCGCTCTAAGTCCGCACGCGCCCGGTCGGGCAGCCGCAGCAGAAAGGACGGATGGATCGTCGCGACCAGCTTCGTACCGCCGCCAAGTTCATGCACCGCGCCGCGCATCGATGCGATGCTCATGCTCTTGCCCGTCACCCCGCGCAGCGCGCTGCCGCCCAGGGTGACGATCAGATCGGGCTTTACCAGCGCGCGTTCCTTGTCGAGCCACCAGCGGCAGATATCAATCTCCCCCGTCGTCGGGTTCTGGTGCAGGCGCCGCTTGCCGCGCGGTTCGAATTTGAAATGCTTGACCGCATTCGTCAGGAACAGTCGGCTTCGGTCGAGCCCCGCTTCCTCCAGCACCTCGTTAAGCACCTGCCCCGCGGGTCCGACAAACGGCCGCCCTTCCAGATCCTCGCGGTCACCCGGCTGCTCGCCGACCAGCATTATGCGCGCCGCCTCCGGCCCCTCCCCGGCCACCGCCTGCGTCGCGTCGCAATGCAGCGGGCAGCGCGTGCAGCCGCCCATTGCGCGGGCGAGGTCATCCAGCGTGTCGATATCGTCGGTCAGGGCCAGCTCCTCGGGGACGCGGGTTCGCCATTTCTCGGTTTGCGGGTTTGCAAGCGAAACGGCGGTCGCGCGCATCCGTTCCACCCGCGCCGCGGCGCCCGCAAGCAGCGGCGCAATATCCTGCGCTTCGGGCAGGTTTTTCCAGTATTTCTTGGGCATTTCCGACCGCATTGCGTCGATCTTGACGCGCGCCGGATTGAAGATCGCGCCATAATAGGTGCGCCATTGATCCTCGACGATGTCGCAATCGGGCACCTCGTCCTTCGTCCCGCCGGGGCCATAACCGAGCGTCTCGTCCCGCCAGATCGCGCGCGCATCGGGCGTCACGATCGCCCAGTCCATGCCGTAGAAGCGGCGCTGAAAGAAAGGCGCCGTCAGCCGCAGGATGCGGTGTGAGGGTTCAAACCACGCCACGAAGCTTTCGCGCCCCGCATCTTCCCCCAAGCGCCGGAAGCGCACGAAGGCGTGCATCTTATGAATGTCGCGACGGATCGCCTTGTCGGTTCCCCGCAGCCAGTCGATATCGGCGTCGGTCGTCCGGGCGAGCAATTGCCGATCCTGCGCTGCGCGCCAGATGATGCGATAGAGCCGCGCGGGAACCCCGGCATCGCGGTGGCAAATCACTCGGTCGGCCATGACGAGCAATTCGCGCGGCAGCGATACGGTCCCGCCCGACGCGGGCGGTGCGTCGTCACCAAACAGCGACGCGCCCTCTTCAACGCTCCGCCAGCTCACATGCTCGGGCGCTACGCCGCCCCCGAGCAAACCGCGCGCTGCATCACGCCATTCGGCGAAATCGCCGGGGCGGGCGAGCACGACCTCCCTCATAACGCCAGCGACAGTTGCTCCGCCGGCGGGGCGAAACGCGCGCGCAGGCTGGCGCTGTCGGTCAGCGATCCCGGTTGCCAGTCGGGAGTGACGATGAAAGGCAGGACTTTCTTCACCGACGCGGTGAGCTTCGCAAGATCGCCAATCCGCAGTTTGCCCGTCCGCCGCACCGCCACAATCCGGTCGACCGCGCGCGTTCCGAGCCCCGGCACACGGAGCAACAGCTCACGCGGAGCGCGATTGATGTCGACCGGAAAAATATCACGCCGCATCAGCGCCCAAGCGAGTTTGGGATCGATGTGGAGGTCGAGCATCCCGTCGCTCGCCCCCTCCATGATTTCGGCGCGCTGAAAGCCATAGAATCGCAGCAGCCAATCGGCCTGGTACAGCCGGTGTTCGCGCATCAGCGGTGGGCGGACCGGCGGCAAATCGATGCTCGCGTCGGGAATCGGACTATACGCTGAATAATAGACGCGGCGCAGCCGATAGCCCGAATAAAGGTTGGTCGCCGTCGCCAATATGTCGTCGTCGCGCGACCCATCGGCGCCGACGATCATCTGGCTCGACTGTCCCGCGGGCGCAAAGCGTGGCGGCTTTGCCTTTTTGAGCAGACGCCCTTTCGCCGCCTCGTTCGCATCGTCGACGCCGACCCGCACAGATGCCATCGTCTTGCGGATCGTTTCGGGCTTTTTCTCGGGCGCAAAGCTTTGCAATCCAGCCTCGGTTGGCAGTTCGACATTGGTCGACAGCCGGTCGGCATAAAGTCCCGCGAGCGCGATCAGGCCGGGATCAGCCCCCGCGATCGTCTTGAGATGGATATAACCCTGAAAATGATGCTCCTCGCGCAGGATCCGCGCGACCTCGACCAGTTGCTCCATCGTGTAATCTTCGGACCGAATGATCCCCGACGACAGGAACAGTCCCTCGATATAGTTGCGCTTGTAGAAATCGAGCGTGAGCCGGACGACCTCCTGCGGATTGAAGCGCGCCCGCGGCACATTGCTCGACGCACGGTTGATGCAGAAGCGGCAGTCATAGATGCAGAAATTGGTCAGCAGGATCTTGAGCAGCGAAATGCACCGCCCGTCGGGCGCATAACTGTGGCAAATGCCCATACCCTCGGTCGATCCGATCCCTTTGGTCTCGGTCGAATCGCGTTTGACCGACCCCGACGACGCACATGAGGCGTCATATTTCGCGGCATCGGCCAAAATGCTGAGCTTTTCGAGAATCGGTTTTCCAGTCATTTCCTATATCTAGCATAGGAACATAGCAGGAACAAACCGCTCTGACGCGGTTAGGCGTCACGCCATCGCGCGGGCAATGTGATTTCGAGCACCAGTCCCGTCGGCTCCCAACGCCGCTCAATCGTGCCGCCCAGATTGTTACGCACGCTGCGCTCCATCAACAAGGTGCCAAAGCTGGTCTTCTCGGGCGGTCCGATCGGGCCGTCGTTGCCCGTTTCGATCCAGGTCAGGCGGAACAGCCGCGGATCGATGCCTTCCGGATCCTGCGTCCATCGGACATCGACGTCCCCTGCTGCCCCCGAAAGCGCGCCATGTTTGACCGCATTGGTGGCCAGTTCATTGAACACCAGCGCCATCGCGACCAGCGCATTTTCGGGGAGCAAAAGGTCGGGGCCGGACCAGCGGATGCGCGGAAAGGCTGCCTCGACCTCGCGCAGCAGCGCGTGCATCGACCCGGTCATGAAATTGGCGCCGAGCAGAACATTTTGGGCGCGGTTCAAGGCATCAAGGCGCCCCGTGATCCGCTCGACATAATCATCGACATCGGTCGCAGCGTGGCGAGTGAGCGAGATGATCGCGCTGACCGTCGCGAACAGGTTGCGCATCCGGTGGTGCAGTTCGCGCATCAACAGATTGGCATTTTCCTGGCGACTTTTCTGTTCGGTGATGTCGATGCTGATCCCGGTCAGAATCGCGTCGGTGGTGTTGACGTCCCAGTCAGCGCGAACGGCGATCCAGCGCACACCGCGCTCGGGATGCTGGATGCGATATTCGGTCGCATAATGGCTGCCATTTGCGACCGATTCGTCTAGGACAGCGCGCACCGCGTCGCGATCATCGGGATGGAGCCGCTCGAAAAAGCCGCCGATATCGGCAAGCGCAGTATGGAAATCGGCGCCCCATAGCTCGGCCACCGCGCCGCTCCACTGGATCGCGCCGGTTCGTGCGTCGTAGCGCCATGTGGCGATGCCCGAAAAATCAAGCGCACGCTCAAGCGTCTGCCTTGCTTCATCACGCTGCGCAACGATGCGCCGCAGGTCTGCCTCCGCCATAATGATCGCGGCAAAATCCTCAAGACGCGCCAACTCACGTTCGGCGAGAGTGCCGCGTTCCTTGCGATCGATGACGCACAAGGTGCCAAGGATAGCGCCGTTATAGGCGCGCAGCGGTACCCCGGCATAAAAGCGAATGAAAGGCTCGCCCGTCACCAGCGGATTGTCACGAAACCGAGGATCACCCAGCACGTCGGTAATGATCACCGGCTCGTGTTGGGCGAGGACATACTGGCAAAAGCTGATGTCGCGCGGCGTTTCGGAGGCGTCGAGGCCATAGGCCGACTTGAACCATTGGCGGCAATCGTCGACCAGCGATACCAGCGCGATCGGCGCGTCGTAAAGATCGGCGACCATCTTGGTCACACGATCGAACGCTTCCTCCGGGCCAGTGTCCAGAATGCGGTATTCGCGAAGCGTTGCAAGACGAAGCTGCTCTGCCCGATCCCGGTCCGTATCAGCGCCATCCGCCAATTGTTGCCCCTCACGTCCTCCGGATCCTGTGGGCCGCTCTGCCATGAATATGGTCCCTAAAAAAGTCTGTTTGCCGTCGAATCGGAAAAGCGGCGCAATTCCGCTCACTTAAACGCTGACGCGAAGGCGTCCCGGCAGACTCTACGCATCGCACGATGACAAGTTGCAGCCGGGCGTCGCGCATTTTTTGGCGCGCGCGCGCGGAACCGTCACCTGCCTGGACGCGTATGACGGGCGAAAGCGGGAGGTGCATAATGCCATTGGGTGAAGAACTTCGCGGACATTTGCCGTATCTGCGCCGTTACGCGCGCGCGCTGACCGGCAGCCAGCAACATGGCGACAATTTTGTTCATACCACTCTGGAAGTCATTGTTGCCGCGCCCGACGAATTCAGTGTCGGCAACGGCACTCGCATTGACCTGTACCGGAATTTTCATCGTATATGGGAAAGCGCCTATATCGACGATGGCGAAGGCGATGACGACGGCGAAGATCCGTTCGTTCTCGCCGCGAATAGGCGGCTTGCACAGATCACTCCATTGGGCCGCCAGATTTTGCTCCTGACCGCACTCGAAGGCTTTTCTGTCGACGAAGCCGCGATCATTACCGGCACCGATCAATTGACCGTCGAAACCCTGCTTGCCGAAGCGGTCGCCGACCTCGACCGCGAATCGCGAACGTCGGTGCTGATCATCGAGGATGAGCCGCTGATCGCAATGGAACTCGAACAGATCGTCCGCGAACTCGGGCACAGCGTTGCGGGGGTCGCCACCACCCACGCCGACGCCGTTGCCGCATTCGAAGCGACCGATGCGGGGCTGGTTCTCGCCGACATTCAGCTCGCTGACGGATCGTCGGGGATCGACGCGGTGCAGGATATTCTGGCGATCGCTCCGGTACCGGCGATCTTCATCACCGCCTTTCCAGAACGCTTACTCACCGGCGGGCGGGTGGAACCGACCTTCCTGATCTCGAAACCATTCCGCGAGAACACGGTGCGCGCCGCGATCAGCCAGAGCTTGCTGTTCACCCCGCAGCTGGCGGTGTAGCCGAAACTATTCCCGGCCAGGTCCGTTCGTGGTCAGATGGTCGACGTCGTCCATGATCGATCGAAACACCTCGCTCGACGGCAGCACATCGGAGCTGCGGCGCGGCATCGTTCCGCTTTCCAATATCGCTTGCAGCGCGGTGCGTGCGCGCGACACGCGGCTTTTCATCGTCCCAACCGCACAGTCGCAGATCGCCGCGCCTTCCTCATAGGACAGCTGGCCGGCACCGATTAGCACGAGCGCCTCGCGCTGATCGACGGGCAGCATCAGCAACGCGCGCTGGACATCGGCGAGATGCAGGCTGTCGTCCTGGTCGTCGGGTGCGACGAGAAGCCGTTCGGCGGCGAGCTCGTCATATTCGGCGGTGAACTTCTTTCGCCGCATCTGCGACAGGAAACAGTTGCGCAGGATCACGAACGCCCAGCTTTTCATGCTGGCCGGTCCCGGCACATATTGCACGCGCGCCTTCCACGCTTTCAGCATCGTTTCCTGAACCAGATCGTCGGCGAGGTCGGCGTTACCGCACAGGCTGCGTCCGAAGGCGCGCAGATGCGGCAGCATCGCCGCCAATTCCTGCTTGAAGCTGGCGTCGTCGAGCGGTTGAGCGCCGTGCGCTTGGGTCGTTATATCGTTGATACTATAGCCTTGTTTTTTGGGACAACGATCAATTTTCAGATCAGGCTTAGCGCGTCATGCCGCCGATGCAAACCGGAACGGCGGAACTGGCCGAAAAAGCCGCGCGAAGCCGTCAATCATCGGTCGCGATTGCAGAGCGAGCGCGGCGCCCAAGCGCAATGAAATTTTCGATCATTAACGCATCTTGTGGGTCGAGCCGTCCGTTTCCCGCCAAACGCGACAAGGCCTCGTCATGGCCGCGGAACTGCGGGTCATAGAGCATCGTCCATTCGGCAAAGCCGCGCTCTTCGATCGTTCGGCGGCGGATTTCTACCATCCCGCTGTGCCGCGAATCGCTGCGGATTACCGCCAGACAGGCATCGACCTTGTCAGCAGGACCTTCGAGCAATTGCAGGAAATTGTGGCCATTGAAGATCAGCGCGCCGGTCAGCGCATCGCGCTGATTGTTGCGACGCGCCTGCACGAGCAGCGCGGCGATATCCTGTTCGCCGATCATTGGATCGGCAACGCTTATATAGATGACGGAAAGCAAGCGACGACCTCCAACCTTCCGCAATGCGGGAAAGGCAAAGCATAACCCCTCGCCGCAAGCCTGGTCGCCTACGCGGCGCCCCGAATAGGGCGGCTGTGGCATCTTGGCAACGCTTTCGTCGCAAAAAACGCACGGGATTGGAACTCGCGGGGCTTTTCGTCGTTGCTGCGACATGGCTACGCAAGGCAACAACCGGTCGAACGGCACGGGCACCCCGCCCCCGGGTGCTGATGCGCCAAATCGCAAGCAGGGCAGCTTTCCCGGCACCGACAGCGACAAGTGGCATCGCACGCTGACCGGTCGCCAGGCGCCCGAACCCGTGAGTGCCAAGCTGCGGATGATCTATGGCAACATCGTGTCCGAACAGCTTCCCGATCATATGCTCGATCTGTTGTCGCAACTCGATCAGAAAAGCTCCAAGCAGTAATGTCTGGAACCGTCGCTGCGACGCCAACCGGCGGCAGCCTTTCCGACGCCGAGTTCAAGGCATTGCTCGCCGCCGTGATCCCGCATCTGCGTGCTTATGGTCGCAGCTTATCGGGCAATCCCGACCTTGCTGACGATTTGACGCAGGACACGATGGTAAAAGCCTGGGCATCACGCGAACGGTTCGAGCGCGGCACTTCGATCAAGGCGTGGACTTTTGTCATCCTGCGCAACACGTTTTTGTCGCAGATGCGCCGCAACAAATTCGTTGGCGAATATGACGAGACCGCGGTCGAGCGTACGATGTCGACCCCCGCCAGTCAGGAAGAAAGCGGCGAAATGGCCGACCTCCAGCGCGGGCTGATGGAGTTGCCGCAGGACCAGCGCGAAGCGCTGATTCTGGTCGGCGCCGGTGGCATGTCTTACGAAGAAGCGGCGAGCATCTGCGATTGCGCGCTCGGCACGATGAAAAGTCGTGTATCGCGCGCCCGGGCCGCGCTCGAAGAGATAATGAACAGCGGCCATTTCTCGCAAAAGCGTGCCGACGCGCCGCCCGCCAGCGAAGCCGTAGATGCGATCATGGACAGCGTTGAAATCATTACCGCACGCCGTGAGGCCGCGAACCGCTAGAACCGGATCGAGGTCTATCGACTTTGCCGCGCCGCCGCGCCAGATTGCAGCATCCCTCCCCTAGCAAAGTGAGCCTCTTGCCATGCACTCATTGCCGCTTCTCGCCATCGCCGCTGCGCTAGCCGCACGCGCTTGCTCAGCGAGCACCACATCGAGCAAAGCCGCCGACCCCGCCACGCTCGCCGCGTCGGGCGATCATACGGCGACCCCGGTCGCCGACGCGCCCTTCACCGTGCAAGAGGTCGCGAGCTTCAACGAACCTTGGGCGATGACCTTTGTCCCCGGTACCCGCGCCGCGCTGATCACCGAAAAATCTGGCAAACTGAAACTGTGGCAAGAGAATGGCCCGACGCTCGACGTCGCGGGCGTTCCCGCGGTGGCCTATGGCGGCCAAGGCGGCTTCGGCGACATCGTCGTCGCGCCCGATTTCACAACCAGCGGCACCGTCTATCTCAGCTGGATCGAGTCCGGCGAAGGCGGCACCTATGGTGCGGTCGTCGGCATGGCCAAGCTGGTGCAAGGCGCGACGCCGCGGCTGGAGGGACTGAAAACGATCTGGGTCCAGTCGCCAAAGGTCAGCGGCCGCGGCCATTTTTCGCACCGCCTCGCCTTTTCGCCCGACGGCAAATATCTCTTCATCGGCTCGGGCGAAAGACAGAAATTCGACCCCGCGCAGGATATGAAGGCCAATCTCGGCAAAATATTGCGCCTCAATCCCGACGGCAGCATCCCCTCCGACAATCCGTTCGCGGCGCAAGGCGGCGTCACCGCGCAGATCTGGTCGCTGGGCCACCGCAACATCCTCGGTCTAGCCTTCGACGGGTCGGGCAAGCTCTGGAATCAGGAAATGGGGCCCAAGGGCGGCGACGAGGTCAACCTCGTCGCGGCGAAGGCCAATTACGGCTATCCGATCGTGTCTAACGGCGACCATTATGACGGCAAGGACATCCCCGACCATCCGACGCGCCCCGAATTTGCCGCGCCGAAACTCTGGTGGAACCCCTCGGTCTCTCCCGCCGGTCTCGTTTGGTACAACGGCGATCTTTATCCCGGCTGGAAGAACAGTCTGCTGATGGGCGCCCTGTCGGGCGAGGGGCTGATCCGGATGCAGATCGACGGCGACAAGCTAACCAAATCCGATCGCTGGGATTTCGGCACCCGAGTCCGCGAGGTCGAAGTTGGTGACGACGGGACGGTGTGGTTGCTCATCGACGGCGAGGACGGCAAACTGGTGAAACTGGTTCCGAAGAAGTGAAACCTGCCCCTTAATCCTGGTGCCGCGAAGGCGGGGCGCCATCTCCGGTGGACGCAACCGGGAACCGGCCGGCGATCGACGCCTGCCTTCGCAGAGGGGTAAATTCTGCTATAGGCGGCCTCCATGATCCGCAGCCTCCTCACCCGGCGCGCCGAATGGCCGGCGCGCATCCCCGATCCCGACGCGCTGCCGCCGCTGGGGCTGCTGTGGCGCGAGGTGACAAGTCTGACGCGCGCGCTGTGGGGCCGAATACGGCCGATGCCCGCCGAACCCAATCCCGACAGCGACCATCCGCCGGTGATGGTGCTACCCGGATTCCTCTCAGGCGACTGGGCGACCAAGGCGCTGCGCGCCGATCTGCGCCGCGCGGGTTTTCGCTGCTACGCCTGGGGGCTCGGATTCAACCGCGGCGCCACGCCCGACATCATCGAACGTATCGACACGCGCGTCCAGTGGATCATCGATCGCACCGGCCACGCCCCGGCGCTGGTCGGCTGGAGCCTCGGCGGCATTTACGCGCGCGAATATGCCAAGCATCATCCGGGCAAGGTGGCGCGCGTCGTCACCCTCGGCTCACCCTTCTCCGGCAGCCGCCGCGCCAACCGCGCCTGGCGCCTCTACCACCTGGTCGCGCGCCACCCGGTCGACAATCCCCCGATCGACTTCCACCCCGCCCCGCGCCCCGAAATGCCGACTTTTGCGCTGTGGTCCTCCTATGACGGCGTCGTCGCGGTGAACAGCGCCCGCGGCGCCCCGCACGAAAGCGACCGCCAGATCGAGGTCGACTGCGGTCATATGGGCTTCGCCTATGCGCCGACGTCAGTTGCGGCAATTGTGAAGGCGTTGCAGGAAGAGGTGGCGTAGGGGGGGCGATAGCAGCTAGCGAACAGCAGTTGCTGTTCGCTACCCCCCAAAAAACCGGCCTCAATCCCGAAACGGCGCCACGACCTCCGCCGTTACCCGGAGCGGGCGTCCGCTCGCCTTGTCGAGCAGCGCCCACACCGTCCGCGCCCGGACATGCACTTTGCCGCCCTCGCCGGTGAAATCCATGAAGCGGTCGAACTTGGCGCCCTGCGGCTGGTCGGCGACCCACGTCCGCGCGGTCACCGTCTCGCCGATTCCCAGCGCGCGGAGATAGTCGATCTCGTGGCGCACGACGACCCAGATGTACGCGTCCTTATGCTCCTGCGGGGCCGCAGCGTCCCAATGGCCGGTCGCGACCTGTTGGATCCACTGGAACCACACAGCATTGTTGACAGGCCCAAGCTCGTCAATGCTCTCGGGCGTCGCGACGAGTTTGAGGGTGAACTCCCTCATGCGAGCTCGACAGTGGTCACCATATAACCCGCATCGCGCAGCGAGGCGACGAGGCTGTCGAGATGCTCGCGGTCGCGCGCCTCGCACTCGATGTCGGTGATCAGCCCCTTGGCGGGCAGCGTCGTAAAGATGCGCTGGTGATAGATTTCGATGATGTTGACCTGCTTCTCGTCGAACAGCTTCATCACCTTGAACAGCGCGCCGGGGCGGTCCTGCAAGCGGATGCGGAGCCGCGCGATGCGACCCGAGCGCGCGAGATCGCGGAGCAGCACATTGGCAAGCAGCCGCGTGTCGATATTGCCGCCGGTCAGCACCAATCCGACCTTGCGCCCCGCGAACTCTTCGGGATGCGCGAGCATCGCTGCGAGGCCAGCGGCGCCCGCCCCCTCGACCACCGTCTTTTCGATCTGCAGCAACAGGCTGACCGCGCGCTCGAGATGGCGTTCGGCCACCAACACAATGTCATCGTTCAATTCGGCAACAAGCTTGCGCGTGAAAGTACCCGGCTCCTTCACCGCGATACCCTCGGCCAGCGTATCGCCTTCGCACGCCATATCGACGCCGTTCAGCGCCGCATACATCGACGGATACAGCTCGGCCTGCACGCCGACAAGGCGCATGTCGTTCTTGATCCCGCGCGCCGCGGTGCCCATGCCCGCGAGCAGCCCGCCGCCGCCGATCGGGACGATCAGCGTGTCGAGTTCGGGGACATCTTCGAGCATTTCGAGCGCGACCGTGCCCTGCCCCGCGGCGACATGCGGATGATCGAACGGATGGACAAAGGTCAGCCCGCGTTCGATTTCCAGCTCGCGCGCATGCGCCGAGGCATCGTCGAACTTTTCGCCGAACAGCACGATTTCGGCTCCATGGCTTGCCGTCTGCGACACTTTCACCTGCGGCGTCGTCTTGGGCATCACGATCGTGACCGGAACGCCGAGGCGCTTGCCATGGTAAGCCAGCCCCTGCGCATGATTGCCCGCCGACGCTGCGATGACGCCGCGCGCACGCTGTTCGGGGTCCATCAGCAGCAGCGCGTTCAGGGCGCCGCGTTCCTTGTACGCCGCAGTGAATTGCAGATTTTCGAATTTCAGCCACACCTCGGCGCCGACCATCTCGGACAATGTCTGCGAATGGAGCGTCGGGGTGCGGATCACCGCGCCGTCAATTCGCTTCGCCGCCGCGCGTACATCGTCGAGGGTGATCGCCGGAAAATCGGCGGCGGAGAGAGAAGGTGCGGTAGTGCTCATAATGCGGCTGGCCCTACCCCATCTGGCGCGCTGCGCAAACTATGCTTATGAGTTCCCCCATGAACGAACAAAAATTGCGCATCAGCTTCATCGGCACCGGCGTCATGGGCGGACCGATGGCGAGTCATCTCGCCAAAGCGGGCTACATTCTCACCGTCTATAACCGCACCCGCGCCAAGGCCGATGCCTGGGTCGCCGCGCATGGCGGCGCCGCAGCATCGACCCCGGCCGACGCCGTGCGGGACGCCGATGTCGTCCTAACCTGCGTTGGCAACGACGACGACCTGACGCAGGTGACGTTAGGGCGCGATGGCGCCTTTCGGGCGATGCGCAAGGGCACGCTGTTTATCGACCACACGACCGTTTCCGCGCGCATCGCGCGCCAGCTGTCGGTCGAGGCCGAAGGGCTCGGCCTTCAAAGCGTTGACGCCCCCGTCTCGGGCGGCGAGGCGGGCGCGCAGAATGGCACACTTTCGATCATGTGCGGCGGCACCAAAGCCGCCTTCGCCGCAGCCGAACCGGTGATGCAGGCCTATGCCGCGCGTATGGTCCATATCGGCGGCCCCGGCGCGGGCCAGACGACCAAGATGGTCAACCAGATCGCAATCGCAGGTGTCATTCAGGGCCTGTCCGAAGCGCTGCGTTTCGCACAGGCGTCGAAACTCGACATCGACAAGGTGTTCGACGCTGTCTCGGGCGGTGCCGCAGCAAGCTGGCAGATGCTCAACCGCTGGAGCACGATGGCGAAGGACGAATTCGACTTCGGCTTTGCGGTCGACTGGATGCGCAAGGATCTCGGCCTCGCGATCGACGAAGCGCGCGTCAACGGCGCGACGCTGCCTCTCGCCAGCCTCGTCGATCAATTTTATGCCGATGTGCAAAAGGCCGGCGGCGGGCGAAAGGACACCAGCTCGCTCGTGACGAGGTTGCCCAAGTGAAGCGCCTGATCTTGACGGCGCTCGCGCTGACCCTCGCCGCACCCGCGCACGCCGACACGCTCGTAGATAACGTCAACGGCATCACGCTCGACAAGGACGGCAAGCTCGTCCGCTTTACCGGGCTCGTCATCGACACGCAGGGCAAGGTCAAGCAGCTGCTCGACCGTAAGGACAAGCGCCCCGAACGCCCCGATTTCAAGGAGGACGGCAAGGGTCGCACGCTTATCCCCGGACTGATCGACGCGCATGGCCACGTTATGGGGCTGGGTTTCCAGCTGATGCTGCTCGACCTCAGCGGAACCAATTCGCTCGCCGAAGCGCAGGCGGCAATCCGCAAATATGCCGCCGAAAATCCCGAAATGCCGTGGATCATCGGGTCGGGCTGGAATCAGGAGAAATGGGGACTCGGCCGCTTCCCGACCGCCGCCGACCTCGACGCCGCGGTCCCGAACCGCCCCGTCTGGCTCGAGCGTGTCGACGGTCACGCCGGCTGGGCGAACACCGCAGCGATGACCGCGGCGAAGATCACCGCCGCGAGCAAATCGCCCGAAGGCGGCCGCATCGAAATGGAAAGCGGCAAGCCGAGCGGCGTTTTCGTCGATGCCGCGATGGCGCTGGTCAACAGCGCCAAGCCCAAACCGCTCGCGCGCGATCTCGACCGCGCGCTTTACCTCGCGCAGCAGAAACTGCTCGAACAGGGGATCACCGCGATCGCCGACATGGGCACGTCGATCCTCGACTGGCAGGCGTTTCGCCGCGCCGGCGACAAGAAACAGCTGGCGGTGCGGATCCTCAGCTACGCCGGCGACATCGACAATATGGCGACGATCGCGGGCAGCGAGCCGACGCCCTGGCTTTACGACGACCGCCTCCGCATGGTCGGCGTGAAGCTCTATCTCGATGGCGCGCTGGGATCGCGCGGCGCCTGGCTGAAGGCGCCGTACAGCGACGCGCCGGGACAGAAGGGTTTGCCCCTCCTCACCCCCGCGCAGCTGCGCAACAAGATGGTCCGCGCGTCGATGGACAAGTTTCAGGTCGCGATCCACGCGATCGGCGACGCCGCCAACGCCGAGGCTTTGGACGCCATCACCGACCTCACTGCCGACCTCCCCGGCGAGCGCCGCTGGCGTATCGAGCATGCGCAGATCATCGACCCCGTCGACATTCCGCGCTTAGCGGCGCTTAAGGTCATCGCCTCGATGCAGCCGGTGCACCAGACCAGCGACCGCGTGATGGCCGAAGCGCGCCTCGGTCCCGACCGCCTGAAAGGCGCCTATGCGTGGCGTAGCCTCGAAACAGCGGGCGCTCGCCTCGCCTTTGGTTCCGACGTCCCGGTCGAAAGCGCCAACCCCTTCCCCGGCATCGCCGCCGCGATCTCGCGCACCGATGCGAAGGGCGAGCCTTTCGGCGGCTGGCGCCCCGAGGAGATCGTGACGCGCGAGACCGCACTCGACGGCTTCACGCGCACCGCCGCTTTCGCCGGGTTCGCTGAGGACCGCATCGGTACGTTGATGCCCGGGATGCGCGCCGACTTCCTGATCGTCGAAGCCGACCCGATGCTCGCCAGTCCCGACGAAATCCGCCGCATGACCCCGCTCGAAACCTGGATAGGCGGCTATCGCTATTACAAGAAAAACGAGGGGGCTAACGTTGGTCGCTGACGTGCCGACCCGTCGCGCGCTGCTCACCGGCCTCACCGCGCTGCCCGTCGCAGCCGCCGCGACCGCGGACGAGCGCAAGGAACGCCGCTCGAAGAAGCGCAAACCCGCGAAGCCCAAGGTCCCGCATGTCGATGTTGCGATCGTCGGCGCCGGCGTCTTCGGCGCCTGGACCGCGTGGCACCTGCTGCGCGCTGGGAAGAGCGTGCGACTGTTCGACGCCTATGGCGCGGGCCACGCGCGCGCCTCGTCGGGCGGCGAGAGCCGTGTCATCCGCATGGGCTATGGCGCCGACACCATCTATTCGGAGATGGCGCGCGACTCGCTTCAATACTGGAAGGACCTCTCGGACAGCGCGAGTGCGCCGATCTTCCACAACACGGGCGTCCTCTGGTTCGCGCCGCAGGGCGACGCTTATACCGCGCAGTCGCTCGCGTGGCTGCAGGCGAACCGCGTCCGCCACGAGCATGGCGATGTCCGCTGGCTGCAGGACAAATATCGCCAGATGCAGTTCTATCAGGGCGAGACGGGCGTTCTCGAAACCGAAACCGGAGCACTGATCGCCGGGCGCGGCGTGCAGGAAGTGATCGCCGACGCGCAGATCGCGGTCGAACGCGTCGTCATGCCCGCGCCGCTCTTTTCGAAACGGATCAAGCAACACGCACTCCCCGATGGCGGCACCGCAGACCAGCTCGTCTACGCCGCCGGCCCATGGCTTGCCGAACTCTTCCCGCAGCAGCTGATGAACAAGATCGTCGCAACGCGGCAGGAGGTCTATCATTTCGGCGCCCCGCAGGGCGATACGCGCTTCGCGCCACCAGAACTGCCGGTTTGGGCCGATTTCAACAATGGCCGCATTGTTTACGGCATCCCCGACCTTGAGGGCGCGGGGTTCAAAATCGCAATCGACGTGCACGGGCCGGTGATTGACCCTGATACGGTGGAGCGGCAACTGACTCCGGCGGGCATTGCCGAAGCCCGCGCCTATATCGCGCGGCGCTTTCCCGGCCTTGCCTCGGCGCCATTGATCGGCGGACGGGTCTGCCAATATGAGAACAGCTCGAACGGCGACTATCTGATCGACCGCTTTCCGGGACAGGAACGCATCTGGCTCGTCGGGGGCGGATCGGGGCACGGATTCAAGAACGGCCCGACCGTCGGCAAGCGCGTCGCAGCGCATATTCTCGACGCGAACCTCGCGGTCGAGCCGCGTTTCAGCTTCGCGACCAAGGGGACCGTGGCGGCGCGGACGGTTTTTTAGGTCACCCGTGTCTTTTTGCCGCTCCCCTCTCCGTCATCCCGGCGAAGGCCGGCATCTTGCCGGTGCGGGAAGGCGTGAGCGTGAGGTCCCGGCCTTCGCCAGGATGACGATTTGAGGGGTAAGTGAGCGTGCGCCTAACCGACTGCCACAATATCGACGACTTCCGCGCGCTCGCGAAGCGCCGCCTGCCCTGGCCGGTGTTCGACTATATCGACGGCGCCGCCGACGACGAGGTCACCCGCCGCCGCAACCGCGCGGCGTTCGACGATTGCGACCTCATCCCGCGCGTTCTTGCCGGGGTCGAAAGCGTCGACATGAAGACGACGCTGTTCGGCCGCGAAATAGCGATGCCGCTCTTCCTTTCGCCGACCGCCCTCCAGCGCCTGTTCCACTGGCAGGGCGAGCGTGCGGTTTTGCGCGCCGCCGCGAACGCTGGCACCGTCGCGGGCATTTCCAGTCTCGCGACGATCAGCCTGGCCGAAGCGGGCGCACTCACCGGCGGCCCCAAGCTGTTCCAACTCTATGTCCACCACGACGAAGGGCTAAACCGCGCGATGCTCGCCGCCGCGCGCGATGCGAAGTTCGATGCCGTCGCGCTGACCGTCGACACCATAGTCGGCGGCAACCGCGAACGCTGCCTGCGTTCTGGCTTCACCTCGCCGCCGCGCTTCACGCCGGGCAATATGCTGAGCTACGCCGCCAAGCCCGGCTGGGGACTCAACTATGTGCTGCGCGAAAAGTTCAGCCTGCCCAATCTCGCGACGCACGTCTCCGAAGGATCGAGCGTCCCCAAATCGGTCGCCGACTATTTCACGACGATGCTTGACCAAAGCCTCGACTGGCGCCGTGCCGAGGCGATCCGCCAGCAATGGGACGGCCCCTTCTGCCTGAAAGGCATCGCTGCGGTCGAGGATGCCAAGCGCGCGGTCGACATCGGCGCCACCGCGATCATGGTATCGAACCATGGCGGGCGCCAGCTCGACGGCAGCATCGCGCCGTTCGATGCGCTCGCGCAAATCGTCGATGCGGTCGGCGACAGGATCGAGGTCATCTGCGACGGCGGCATCACGCGCGGCACCCACGTCCTCAAAGCCTTGTCGGTTGGCGCGAAGGCCTGTTCGGGCGGACGCCTCTACCTCTACGCGCTCGCAGCGGCGGGCGAGGACGGCGTGAGCCGCGCGATCGCACTGCTCCGCGCCGAAATGGAACGCGGCATGAAATTGATGGGGGCCAAAACCCTCGCGGATCTCGGCCCCCACAATCTGCGCTGGCGGTAGCTGAAACCTCTCTCATCGGGAGAGGGCAGCGCGACTGGGTGGCTTTGCCACCCAGTCGCAGCGGGTAAAGGGTTCGAACCATGCCGAATAACTCAGCCTCCCATCCCTTCGCGGGATCCGCTAGCCAGCAAGCTGGCAAGCGCCACCTCCTCGCCTAAGGGAGAGGAGTCCTTACGCCGCCACCTCATCCTTTTTCCCTAGCCCGCTCCAATCGATGCTCCGCGTCATGTACATCACCCCGGCAAGGGCGAAGAACATCAGCACCGAACCGATGAGCAGCGAGTAAGCCTCAAGGTTCAGCAGCACATAGAGCAGCGCATAGAGCCCAACCAACATCGCCGCGAGGAACCGCGCCCGTTTCCAGCTTTTGAGCACTGCGGCGCTGTAAAACGCCAGCAACCCGATGATTGCCGCCGACGCCAGCATATAGGCAAAGGTAAATCCGATCACCTCGGCAAAGGCGAGCAGCAGCACGAAGAACAGCACCAATGCCACCCCGGTCAGCAGATATTCGGCCGGGGCCACACGCGCGCCCGCGATGATGTCGAACATCAGGAAGGCGACGAAGGTAAAGCCGATGAACAGGAAGCCGTATTTGATCGCCCGATCGACTTGGCTGTACAGATCAACGGGTTCGATCAGGCTGATCGCCACCGCCTTGGCGGTCCCGCCCGACGCTTCGCCCGCACTGCCGTCGCTCGGCGCCGAAACGGCAACCGCTTCGACATAGGCGTCGCGCGGGCCATAGTTTGTCGTCACCGGCGGCGACAAGTCGCCGGTAAGCACCTGCGCCTGCCCCAATGCCAGATTCGGCACCGCATAGGTGGCGGTAAAGCCGCCCGCCGTCACACTGCGCTTCGCAGGCAGAAAATCGCCGCCGAAGCTGGGGTTCGGCCAGCTCGATTTGACCGACCAGCGCGTATCGACGCCGCGCGGGATCAGCTTGAAATCACCCAGTCCGCGTACGCCGATCTTGTAATCAACCTTCAGCGGCGCCGCCGCGCTCCAATCGACAAAAGCGAAGGTGCCCGAATTGCCGGTCGAGAGCAGCCCCTTGCCCGGCTGCAATGCCAACGGCGTACCATTGACCGCGACGCTATTGCCATCGACCAACCCGCGCGCGTCGCTGACCCCAAGCCGCACCTCGGCGCGGTCGAGCATCAGCGCCTCACGCGCGACGCCAAAGCGCGCGATGTCAGCAGGCAGCACAAAATCGGCGCTGCCCGAAATCTGGCTTTCGTACACAACCGTCTCGTAAATCGCCTTCTTGCGTTTTTCGGGCTTGATGACGACGTCAGCGGCATTGGCTTGCGGCGAGAGATAGAGGTTGCGGATCGTGTTCACCGTCCGCGTCACATCCTTGCCATTCTCCGTCACCGTCGTCGTTTCGGTGGCGCGATAGGGGATAACGATCACCGGTCCGGCGATCGTCTGTTGCCCGCCCCAGCCCTGACCGATCGATGCCTGTGCAATTTCGGCCTGCTGCTGGCGATCCCAGAGCAGGCCGTAGATCATCAGGAGCGGAACCATCAGCGCGACCGCAATCAGTACGGCTATGACCAGCTTTACGCCCGGACTGCGCTCACTGCGCGCCGGAGGCGAAACGGGCGGCACGGTGACGCTTTGCGAGGTTTGAGACGCTTGAGGCATGGGGGATACGCTCCGGCAATTTCAACTCGTCGATGAAATTGCACGGTTCGCCGATTTGGTCAAGCGCGTTGTGGCAAGCGGTTCAACCAGGGAAGATGACCCGAAATGTTGCTCTTTCTTGTGACCCCGCGAAGAAAAGGGGCGGCTTCCCCCAGAAGCCGCCCCAACCTGATGTCAGAACGCCGCGCCGAGCGAAAAGACCACTGCGCCATCCGCGCCGATCGCTTCCTTGTATCCGCCGATCTTCGGCGCGTCGGTGTTGATATAGGCGACCCCCAGCGTAAGGACTTTCCAAGTGAAATCGACGCCAACCGAATAGTCGATCACGTCGCCGTCGAGACCGCCGAGGAAGCTATCGCTCTTGGCATAGCCAAGATGGGCCTTCAGCTTGACGGGGGTATCGGGGATTGCGACGCCGAGATCGGTATAGAGATAAATGGCGCTGGCATCGCCCAGCGAATCCTGACCACTCGGTGCCCAAGCCACGCCACCCTTGACCGAGGCCGGGCCGATCGAGCCGGTCAGTGCGGCATAGGGCTCGATGACCGTCGCATTGTTCGCGCCCGGATACAGGTAGGCGGTGACACCGATATCCCCGGTGAGACCGGGGGTCAGCTCAGTGGCAAAGCCGCCATAAACGTCAATTTCAGTACCGTTGGCAAAGCCGATGCTGGATCCCCAGGTACCGAGATAAAAGCCGCTGTCGTGGGCGATCGTGAAGGTGCCTTGGATCGCGGCTTCTTCATTCGACTGGCTGAAACCGCGAAAGCGATAATCGCTGACCACGGCGGCGCCGCCGGTGATGGTGATGCTATCGCTCGGCCCTTCTTCCTGGGCGAAAGCGGTAGCGGGCATAGCAGAAACGGCGAGCGCCAAGCCGAGGCATGCGCGGGAGAGATTTTTCATGGACAGATCCCTAATAGGTTAAACGGATCGTCCCTGCCTGCCGCCCGACGGCCAACCTCGTTTCGGGCCAGTCCGGTCTTGCGTGATGCTTCTGTTAGCAAAAATGCTGCATTGCACAATAAAAAAATCCCGACAACGCATGATCGCTGCGGCGATGCGACTTTTCCGCCACAGGTGATTGCGCGAATCAAGTTTCATTTGAAACAATATATCGAGATACAATCGGCGTCGTATGACAGGCCGATTTGAAAATTGTTGGTCGCAAGCCGGCACGTCAGCGTTCCGAAGCGGCAAGCTGGAAATCCGCACGAAAAAGGGGGCGGCCTCCCCCGAAGCCGCCCCCCTTAACGCGTGGTCGCTGACCCGCTAGGCGATCAGAAAGAAAAGCCCAGCGTAAAGACCACGGTTGGATCGAACAGAGTGTCGATGGCTTTGACGCCCGACTTTTGGATGTCGGTGTCGATATATTGCACGGTGAAGGTCGCAGGGCCGGCGGCGAACGAGGCGCCGAGCATCCAGTCGAGATAATTGCCACCCGGTGCCAGCGCGCCGAGCGAGCCATCGGTGTAGCCAAGCGCTGCGTTCAGCGTGACGGGGGTATCGGGGATGCCATACCCCAGGCCAAGATTTGCATAGATATTGTCATTGCTGCCGAGCGAGTTCTGGTCAGGGGCATAAGCGATCATGCCGGTCGCCGAGACGGGGCCGATGTCATGTGACAGCTTGCCGATGATTTCGATATAGTCGCTGTCACCGGCAAAATCTGAATTGCCCGGGTACACATAATAGGTCGCGCCGATATCGACCGTGGTGCCGGGGGCGATCTCGGTTGCGAAGCCGGCATAGAGGTCGAGCTCATATTTGCCGTACAGCGGGCTGTCAGGAAGGCCGGAGCCCCACGCACCGACATAAAAACCGCTTTCATGGCTGACGGTCAGCGTCGATTGAACTTCAACCTTTTCGTTCGACAGCGATATGCCGCGGAAACGATAGTCCGACGTGACCGAAATACCGCCCGAAAGCGAGACCGGACCGCTGGCTTCTTCTTCCTGAGCGAAGGCGGGCGTCGATAGCGCCGACGCGGCGAGCAGCATGCCGAAACATGCTTTGGTAAGAAACTTCATGGGTGATCCCCCCTAAACAAAACAACGGATCGTCCCAGCCTGCGTTGCGTCTTCACGCCTCGTTCTTACGGGCCTGATAGGGACGAACGCGCTTCGGATTGCCGATTCTGCTGCAATGCACAAACAAAAATTGCGCGCGGCGCGGAATAGAAGGCAGACTGTGTCTTTCACGCAACAGCCGATCGGGCGCCGCTTGCGCTTTGCCAATCGCCCGTTGCACCGCTAAAGAGCGCACCTGTCCCCTCTCGATCGAGCCCGAAACCATGAGCGATCACAACCCCGGCCTGCGCCCCTGGCGCGACATCGCGCGGCGCACCAGCCGCCAGATCATGGTCGGCACTGTCCCGGTCGGCGGCGGCGCGCCAATTACCGTGCAGACGATGACCAACACACTGACCAGCGATGCGCTCGCGACGATCGACCAGATCCGCCGCTGCGAGGAAGCCGGCGCCGACCTGATCCGCGTCTCCTGCCCTGACACCGCATCGACTGCGGCATTGGGAAAGATCGTCCGCGCCGCGCGCATCCCGATCATCGCCGATATCCATTTCCACTATAAGCGCGCGCTCGAAGCCGCCGACGCGGGCGCGGCATGCCTGCGCATCAACCCCGGCAACATCGGCAGCAGCGAGCGCGTTGGCGAGGTCGTCCGCGCAGCCAAGGCCAACGGGTGTGCGATCCGCATCGGGGTCAACGCTGGCAGCCTCGAAAAAGACCTGCTCGAAAAATATGGCGAGCCCTGCCCCGAGGCGCTCGTCGAAAGCGCGCTCGACCATATCAAGCTGCTCCAGGATCATGACTTCCACGACTATAAGGTCGCGGTAAAGGCGAGCGATGTCTTCCTCGCGGTCGCCGCCTATGTGCAACTCGCCGATGCGGTCGATTGCCCGTTGCATCTGGGGATCACCGAAGCGGGTGGGCTGATCGGCGGCACGGTCAAAAGCGCGCTCGGCATCGGCAACCTGCTGTGGGCGGGGATCGGCGACACGATCCGCGTGTCGCTCTCGGCGGAACCCGAGGAAGAAGTTCGCGTCGGCTACGAAATCCTGAAATCGTTGGGGCTGCGCACCCGCGGCGTTCGTGTCGTCTCCTGCCCAAGCTGCGCGCGGCAGGGCTTCGACGTCATTCGCACCGTACAGGCGCTCGAAGAAGCGCTCGGCCACATCAAGACGCCGATGTCGCTCTCGGTCCTCGGCTGCGTCGTCAACGGCCCCGGCGAAGCGCGCGAAACCGACATCGGCATCACTGGCGGCGGCAATGGCAGGCATATGGTTTATCTGTCGGGGGTCACCGACCATCATGTCGCCGACGCCGACATGATCGGGCATATCGTCAAGCTGGTCGAGGCCAAGGCGGCCGAGATCGATGCCGGCAGCTCGGTGAGCATGGACGTTGCGCACGGCAAGGCCGCGTAAGCGCAGATCCGCGACCTACGTCCGATCGAGCGGCGCCAATCCATCCATCACCGCGGTCAGCGCCAGCGCATTTTCGCGCTCCATCGCGCTATGTCCGGCGTTGGTGACGACATAGCTCAGCGGCCCCGCCCCCGCCGCGCGCAACGCGGCGACCAACCGCGATGCCTGGGTCAGCGGGCAAACCTCATCGAACCGGCCATGGACAATGTGGATCGGGATCGCCGCCAGCACGCCGATATGGTCGAAAAAATGCCCCGCCGGAATGAACAGCTCATTGGCGAAATAATGCGCCTCGATCTGCGCAAAACACAGCGCAAAATTGGCCTCGCCGAACTTGCCGGTGGCGGCGGCTTCGGGGATCATGTTCGAAATGACCCCCTCCCACAGCGACCAAGTCACAGCTGCTTCCATTTGCCGCGCCTTGTCCGCGGCGCTTGTCGGCACCCTGTCAAAAATCGCCTTGTACGACGCCATCACATCGCTGCGCTCGGCGGGCGTCAGCACGTTCAGCAGCGCCGCCCACTCCTCCGGATATTTGATATACGCCCCCGGCGCGGTGAGGCCATAGGGGTCGGTAGCCCACGTCGCCGCATTGCCCTGATACAGATAGTCGAGATCTTCCGCCGCACCCAGAAAGATGCCGCGCAGGATCAGGCTGGCACAATGCGCCGGGTGTTGGATGGCATAGGCCATCGCCAGCGTGCTGCCCCAACTGCCCCCGAAGACATGCATGGCGCCGGTGATCGTGAGATGATCACGCAATTTTTCGATGTCGCCGATCAGGTCGGCGGTCGTGTTCTTGGCGAGCGCAACTGCTGGCCCTGCCGACGCGACATTGGGCTCGCTCTTGCCGCACCCGCGCTGATCGAACAGGATGACGCGATAGCGTTTGGGGTCGAAAAAGCGCGCCATCGCCGGGGCACAGGCGCCGCCGGGGCCGCCGTGCAGGAACATCACCGGCTCGCCCGCGGGATTGCCATATTCCTCCCAGTAAATCCGATGCGCAGGGTCGCGATCGACCTCCAGCCAGCCGAAGTTCAGGCACGCCGGCTGCGGATAGACCCAGTCGTCGCCGATCTTGCTGCTGACCTGAAGCCGGGAAAAATCCATCGCCGCTGTCCTCGCTGATGCCGTGGGGGAGCACTTGGCTTAACCGCCGCAGCCGCCATGTCCACCCGGCGGGCGATTTTATGCGGCGTCGTGAAAGATCATGCCCAACGTGTGCCGCCGCCCCGACCGCACAGCGCTCACCCCGTGCCGCATCGCCACCCGGTAATCGCCGCGACTACCCGCGACCGGCCGCTCGTTGACCGCAAACACCACCGCATCGCCCTTGCCTATCGGCACCACCGCCGCGCGCGACTGCATCCGCGGCCGCTGCTCGGTAAGCACCAACTCGCCGCCGCCGAAATCCACGCCAGGGGCCGACAGCAATACCGCAACCTGCAACGGAAATATCTCTGCCCCATACAGATCACGGTGCAGGCAATTATAATCACCCGGTCCATAGTGCAGCAGCAACGGCGTCGGCCGCCCCTGCCCCGCCGCATGACAACGTGCCAGATAGTCGGGGTGACTGGCGGGGAAGCGCGCGTCGTGCCCCATCCGCTCGTACCAGCGGTTCGCGATCGGCGCGAGCCGCGCATAAAGCGCCCCGCGCAACCCGGCGACCAGCGGCGGCAGCGGATAGGTGAAATATCGATACTCGCCGCGCCCAAACCCGTGCCGTGCCATCTGTACGTGGCTGCGAAAGAGCGCTTTCCGCGAATAGAGCGACGCGGTTGCCTCGCATTCGGCAAAGGAGAACAGCCCCGGCAGCACCACCCACCCTTCACGGTCGAGTGAAGCAGACGTGGCGGCCCAGTCGAGCGCGGCGATGCGCGCGGCGATATCGGTCTCGGTCATCTTTTTCATGCCCCGCACGTGCCACGCCGCCACCCTGCGAACGCTCCGTTTCTTGCGGTCAAATGACAGTTCGCCGCCCAATGTCCTGTGCGCTTCAAAGTCGCTCCAAAAACTTCTACGCATGCAGTTCACCAACCGGGAAACCCCAGCCTCATGACCTTTCGCCTCGTCGCCGCATCACTTCTGGCTGCAGTTTCGGTCCCTGCCATCGCGCAAACCGCATCTGCCATCGACGCCGCCAACCTGACCCAGACCGTCCGGACCCTCGCCTCCGATCAGTTTCAGGGCCGCGCGCCCGGGACGATTGGCGAAGAACGGACGGTCGGCTATTTGATCGGGCGTTTGCAGGCACTCGGGCTCGAACCCGCGGGCGTGGACGGCGGCTGGACCCAGCCCGTGCCGTTGCTCCACACTCGCCTCGGTGCCGCGACGACGCTCGCGTTCGACCGCAAGGGTACCGAGACGCCGGTCAGCTTTGGCACCGACATCTATGTCTCGACACTCCAGCCGAAGGATCAGGCGGTCGTCGAAAACGCCCCAATGGTTTTCGTCGGCTACGGCGTCACTGCCGCTGAACGTGGCTGGGATGATTTCAAGGGCGAGGATCTGAAGGGCAAGGTCGCGGTCTTCCTGATCAACGATCCCGATTTTGTCGCCGCCAAAGGTGAGGATGTTTTCGGCAAGTTTGGCGGTCGGACGATGACCTATTACGGCCGCTGGACCTACAAATTCGAAGAGGCAACGCGGCGCGGCGCGATCGCCGCGCTGATCGTCCATGACACCGACGGCGTCGGCTATGGCTGGAACGTCGTGAAAAGCGGCGGTGGCGAAAATTACGGCCTCGTCGTACCGCCCGACAAGGTGACAAGCCTCGCGCTGCAAGGCTGGATTTCGGGCGAGACGGCAACAAAACTCTTCGCGAATGCGGGTCAGAATCTCGCCAAGTTGCGCGTCGCCGCGCGGCGCAAGGATTTCAAACCCGTCGACCTTGGCACCAGCTTCAATGCCTCAATCCCCGTGACGCAGGCAGTCGTGCAAAGCCAGAACGTCCTCGGGAAAATCCCTGGCACCAAACGACCCGACGAGGTCGTGATGTATGGCGCCCACTGGGATGCCTATGGCGAAGGCGCGCCTGACGAAGCGGGTCGCATCTATCGCGCCGGTGCAAACGATGACGCGCTCGGCGTCGCGGGATTGTTCGAAATCGCCCGGGGGTTCAAGGCCGCGCCGCCGCCCGACCGCAGTATCGTCTTCGCCTTTTGGACCGCCGAGGAACGGGGCCTCTTGGGTTCGGAAGCCTATGCCGCAAACCCGATCTTTCCGGTCGAGAAGACCGTCGTCAACCTCGGCCTCGACATTCTGCAAACCGCGGGCCGCGCCAAGGACGTGATCCTGATCGGCAAGGGACAGGGAACGCTGGAGGACGATCTCGCACGCGTCGCCGCCGCGCAGGAGCGCACGGTTTCGGTCGAAAGCTTGCCCGAACGTGGTCTGTTCTACCGCGCCGACCATTTCAGCATGGCCAAGCGCGGCGTCCCCGTGCTGTTGATGATGGGCATCGCCGGTGCCTCCGATCTCGTCAATGGCGGCAGACCCGCGGGGCAGGCGTGGGTCGATGCCTATACCGGCAAATGCTACCATCAGGCGTGCGACGCATGGGGTCCGAACTGGAACCTCGACGGCGCGGTGCAGGATATTTCGCTGCTCTACACCATCGGTGACGAGCTCGCGCGCTCGGAGCGCTGGCCCGACTGGAAAGCAGGCAGCGAATTCAAGGCGATCCGCGACAAGAGCGCCGCAGCGCGCAGATAGCGTTTCGCCGTCTGCGCAGCGCAACAAAAAAGGGGCCGCCGAAGCAGCCCCTTTCTTTGTTTCGATTGCGAAGGAATTAGTCCTTGAGGAAGTCGGGCACATGGCCCTGGTCTTCCGGACCTTCGTTGCGTTCGCGGCGCGGGCCACGATCGCCACCGGCACCGCCACCTTCGCGGCGCGGGCCACGGTCGCCGCCGCCATCGCGACGAGGACCACGGTCACCACGACCGCCACCGTCACCGCGCGGGCCACGGTCGCCGCCGCCGCCGCCGCCATCACGGCGCGGACCGCGGGGACCGCGATCGCCGCCTTCACGCGGCGGGCGCGTGTCTTCCAGTTCGGCGCCGGTTTCCTGATCGACGACGCGCATCGACAGGCGAACCTTGCCCCGCTGGTCGATCTCGAGCACCTTGACCTTGACTTCCTGGCCCTCGGCCAGAACATCCGAGACCTTTTCGACGCGCTCATTGGCGATTTCGCTAACGTGAACCAGGCCATCCTTGCCGCCCATGAAATTCACGAACGCGCCGAAATCGACGAGGTTGACGACCTTGCCATCATAGATTTTGCCGACTTCGGCTTCTTCGACGATGCCCGAAATCCACTTGCGCGCGGCTTCGATCTGCGCCGGATCGCTCGACGAAATCTTGATCAGACCTTCGTCGTCGATGTCGACCTTGGCGCCGGTGGTCGCGACGATTTCGCGGATCACCTTGCCGCCAGTGCCGATGATGTCGCGGATCTTCGCCTTGTCGATCTGCATCGTCTCGATACGCGGGGCATAATCGGACAGCTCGGTGCGGGCTTCGCCCAGCGCCTTGGCCATTTCGCCGAGGATGTGCGCGCGGCCTTCCTTGGCCTGATTCAAAGCAGCTTCGAAGATCTCGCGCGTGATGCCCGCGATCTTGATGTCCATCTGCATCGTGGTGATGCCGTTGGCGGTGCCCGCCACCTTGAAATCCATGTCGCCGAGGTGATCTTCATCGCCCAGGATGTCCGACAGGATCGCGAAATCCTTGCCTTCGAGGATCAGGCCCATCGCGATGCCCGAAACCGGACGCTTCAGCGGCACGCCGGCGTCCATCATCGCAAGCGAACCGCCGCAAACCGACGCCATCGACGACGACCCGTTCGACTCGGTGATGTCGCTGGTGATGCGGATCGTGTACGGGAACTCGTCCTTCGTCGGCAGCACCGCGTGCAGCGCACGCCAAGCGAGCTTGCCGTGACCGATATCGCGGCGGCTGGGCGCCCCGAAGCGGCCGACTTCACCGACCGAATAGGGCGGGAAGTTATAGTGCAGCATGAAGTTCGAGTAGCTGAGGCCGTTGAGGCCGTCGATCATCTGCTCGCTGTCCTTGGTGCCCAGGGTACAGGTCGCGATCGTCTGCGTCTCGCCGCGGGTGAACAGCGCCGAGCCATGCGCGCGGGGCAGGAAGTGCGTTTCGGCAAGGATGGGACGAATCTGCGTCGTCGTGCGGCCGTCGATACGCTTGCCGTCCTTGAGGATGGCGCCGCGGACGATTTCGGCTTCGAGCTTCTTCATCAACTTGCCGGCGGCCATCTGATCCTGCGGCGCGGCGTCGGCGAAAGCGGCCTTGGCAGCAGCGCGGGCTGCGTTCAGCGCGTTCGAGCGAGCCGACTTGTCGGTCAGCTTGTACGCCGCGGCGATGTCCTTGCCGATCAGCTTCTTCAGCTTGTCCTTGGCGGCGGTCAGGTCGGCCTGTTCGGCCATGTCCCAGGGATCCTTGGCAGCCTGTTCGGCCAGCTTCACGATCGCCTTGACCACGTCCTTGCACGCGTCGTGGGCAAACAGCACGGCGCCGAGCATGATCTCTTCCGACAGCTCATTGGCTTCGGATTCGACCATCATCACCGCATCGTAAGTCGCGGCGACGACCAGATCGAGGTCGCCTTCGGCAACCTGCGCATCGGTCGGGTTCAGGATATATTCGCCATCGACATAACCGACGCGTGCGGCGCCGATCGGGCCCATGAAGGGAACGCCCGAAATGGTGAGCGCGGCCGACGCGGCGACCATCGCGAGGATATCGGGCTCGATCTCGCCGTCATAGGACAGGACCTGCGCGATGACGTTGATCTCGTTGTAGAAACCTTCGGGGAACAGCGGGCGGACCGGCCGGTCGATCAGGCGGGAGACCAGCGTCTCCTTTTCCGTCGCGCCGCGCTCGCGCTTGAAGAAGCCGCCGGGGATGCGGCCTGCGCCCGAATATTTTTCCTGATAATGGACAGTCAGGGGGAAGAAGTCCTGCCCTTCCTTGACCGTCTTGGCGGCGGTAACCGCGGCCAGGACCATCGTTTCGCCGAGCGTCGCGACAACCGCGCCATAGGCCTGACGGGCAACCTTGCCCGTTTCGAGGGTCAGCGTTTCACCGCCCCACTCGATCGATACTTTTTTCACGTCAAACATGGAGTTTCCTTCGCCCGCCGGGCCCGATGCCGGGCGGGGCCTCTGATTCCGGGTAATCCGACCCGGGGCGGTGCGGGGCGTCTGTCGGCCCCAATGGCGGTCCCACCGGATGCGGGAGCGGCCCTGTGGTTCGGCAAATTTGCACGAGACCAATATGACAGCGGCCCCGGAAAACCGGGGCCGCCAGAAATTCTTACTTACGCAGACCCAGCTTCGCGATCAGTGCCTGATAGCGGCCCTCGTCCTTCTTCTTCAGATAGTCGAGGAGGCTGCGACGCTTGTTGACCATCATCAGCAGGCCGCGGCGGCTGTGATTATCCTTGTGGTGCGCCTTGAAATGGGCGGTCAGCGTGTTGATGCGGTCGGTCAGAATTGCGACCTGCACTTCCGGCGAACCGGTATCACCCTTTGCTCGGGCATTGTCGGTGATGACTTCGGTCTTACGCTCGGCGGTAATCGACATAGATATTTCCTCGAACATCCTGATTATAGGTTGAAGCCGCGCACGACCTTCAGCGTTCCCGCCAAAGCCTCGATCAGGGCAATCGGACGATTGTCATCGTCCCGTCCCCAATAGAGCCCGTCATCCGCGCTTACCCCGGTCCAGACGCGACCCTGACGGATCGCCCCTGCCGCTTCCGGGGAAAGGTTCAGAGCCGGGATGTCGACCAGCCCTGCCTCGAGCGGCAGAATGACTTCTGATTGGGCGGCGCCTTGACCGAATGCGTTGAGTTTGTCCAGCGAAATCGCGTGATCGAGGGTGAAAGGCCCGGCCTTCGTGCGGCGCAGCATCGTGACATGCCCGACGGTACCGGCCGCCTGCGCAATGTCGCGAGCAAGCGAGCGGATATAGGTGCCTTTGGAGACGTGAGCGGTCAGCGTTATGGATTCCAGCTGCCCTCCCCCGTGCTCTTCACCCCGGACGGGATCCGGGGTCCATTCTGTCGGCGCCGCAATGGATGCCGGATCGAGCCCGGCACGACGAAGCGAGAAAATGGTCACCGCGCGCGCCTTCATCTCGACCGCCTCACCCTTGCGCGCCAGATCATAAGCCCGCTGTCCGTCGATCTTGATCGCTGAGTAAGCAGGCGGCACCTGCTCGATCGCTCCGGTAAAGCGCGGCAACGCCGCTTCAATCTCGGCGAGCGTCGGCCGCACGTCGCTCGTCGCCACCACCTCGCCCTCGGCGTCTAGTCCGTCGGTTTCGGTTCCGAACTTTACAGTGAAAGCATAAACCTTGCTCGCATCGAGCATCCGCCCACACAGCTTCGTCGCTTCGCCCAGCGCGATCGGCAGCACCCCCGAGGCGAGTGGGTCGAGCGTTCCGCCATGGCCGACCTTAACCTTACCCAGCCCCGCCTCGCGGCACACGCGCTTGACCGCACCGACCGCCTGCGTCGAGCCGAGCCCCAAAGGCTTGTCGAGGATAATCCAGCCGTTCATCCGCGCCCGCTACGGCCACGGGCGGGCCGCTGTCAATTTCCGGCGGGTTTTTTGCCCATGGTGTCCTTTTCCCGGTCGCGCCGCGTCGGCGGTCCCGCGGAGGTCACGAAGGATGTCAACGGGCATCGCTCACCGCGCACCAATATGGCCGAGAAGCGATCGAGCCGCCCCGCGCCGCGCGTTTCGACGCCAATCGCCTGGGCAAAATCGACTTCGCGGCAATATCCCGCGAAGGTGCCGTAATACCAGGTGCGCTGTCGATCCTGGATCCAGATGCCGCGGCCGCGATCGGCCTGCCAGTTGCGGATCGAACTGTCGCTCGGAAAAGCGATGCTCGCCTCGACGCCGAGTTCATGCGGCGCCGCGGCGGATTGGGGGTCAGGCTCGTTGGCCGCCGCTGCAGAAAGGGGAAGCAGGACGGCGGCCAGGGAGAGTGCGAGATTCTTCATGGCGACTCGCTTAGCATAGCGAGGCTGAACGGGTGCTGACGCATATCCTCCCTGTGGCGAAGCCATGGATAGGATCACCCCTGCCATTCTTTCGCCAGCAGCGACCATAGTCCCGTGTCGCGCACATGGCCGGTCCAGGTCATGCGCTCGGCGCGCAGCACGCCTTCCTTGACCCCGCCGAGCTTCGCGACCGCCGCCTGGCTGCGCGCGTTGCGCTCGTCGATGCGGAACTCGATGCGGCGGATACCGGCCGCAAAGGCATGATCGATCATCAGCTTTTTCAAACGCCCGTTGAAGCCGGTGCCGCGCGCGGCGGGGTGGATATAGCTATTGCCGATCTCGACCGTCTGTGCCGACCAGTCGGGACGCAGCCACGCTGTCATCCCGATTAGCCGGTCGCCATCAATGATCGCATAGGGCATCCGGCCTCCCCCACCAATCAGTGCATCAAAGCTCTGGTCAAAATGATCAGGACCAAAGCTCGACGAATAAATCTCCCAGACATCGCCGTCGGCGGCGCAAACGGCGCGCAGCGTCTCGCGATGCGCTTGCGTCAGCTTGAAGAGCCGCAGGTCGCCATCGGCAAGATCGACATAGAGCCGGTCAAGCATCGGCGATCGCCGCCGCTGCCTCGCGCCGCTTGGCCATGAAATGCCGCCGGCACATCGCGACGTAGCGGTCGTTACCGCCGATTTCGGTCTGCGCGCCCTCGACCACCGCGCGACCCTGTTCATCGACGCGCAAGTTCATCGTCGCCTTGCGCCCGCATTCGCACACGGCTTTGAGCTCGACGAGCGCGTCGGCGATGCCGAGCAGCGCCGCCGAGCCAGGGAACAATTCGGCCGAAAAGTCGGTGCGCAGCCCATAGCAGAGCACCGGGATTTCAACCTCGTCGGCCAGTCGCGCGAGGTCGAGAACCTGCGCCCGGGTGAGGAACTGCGCCTCATCGACCAGCACACAGGCAAGCGGGCGCTCGGCGTTCTCGGCGTTGACCGCAGCCCACAGGTTGCTGTCGGGATCGAACTTGTGCGCCTCGGCGATCAAGCCGATGCGGCTTGTCACCTGCCCCGCGCCATAACGATCGTCGAGCGCCGCGGTCCACAGCATCGTTTCCATTCCGCGCTCGCGATAGTTGAAATCCGCCTGGAGCAGCGTCGTCGATTTGCCGGCATTCATGCTGGCGTAGTAGAAATAGAGCTTAGCCATGACGTGCTGCTAGCCTCTCCCCTTGGGAGAGGCAATCACCCCCTCGTCGTCACCCGGACGCAGGCCGGGACGACGGGCGGGCTGCTTGACTCACCCCCACCCCCCTTTCATGCTGCGCATCAAGGACGCAGCATAAACAGTGGGAGAGCTGCCATGCGGCTGATGCCGGTCACCGACGCGATGTTTCTCGTCGCGGAGACGCGCGAGACACCGATGCATGTCGGGGGGGTCAATCTCTATACCCTGCCCGACAAGGTCGACGAAACCGGGTGGCTGAACGATCAGCTCGCGAACCTGCGCCAGTCCGAAGGGCTGCGCCGCCCGTTCAGCGAGGTGCTCAAACTGACCGCGCTCGGCCAGTACGGCCCGATCCGCCTGGTTCCTGACAAAGACATCGACATGCATTACCATGTCCGCAGCGCCGCGTTGCCCAAACCGGGGCGCTATCGCGAGATGTTCGAGCTCGTCTCACGCCTCCATGGCACCCTGCTCGACCGCACCCGGCCGATGTGGGAAATCACCCTGATCTCGGGGCTCCCCGACCGCCAGATCGCGACCTATTTCAAGATTCACCATGCGCTGATGGACGGCGCATCGTCGATGCACTTCACCAACGCGATGCTCAGCGCCGATCCCAAGGAGAAGCGCAGTTTTTCGCCGATGTCGGTCGAGGCCTATGAAGCCTATAAGCGCAAATTCCCGGCGCAGAAAAAGCCGCCCACCCCCAGCCTTACCGACCTCAAGGCCATCGGCGGTTTCCTGAAAGAACAATGGGGCAACAGCGTCGGGGTGACCAAGGCACTCAACCAATATGCCGCCGCGATGTTCGGTATGGGCGGCAGCGACCTGACGACGCCTTGGTCGGTACCGCGCACCAGTTTCAATCGCAACATCACCGGCGCGCGGCGCTTTGTGGCGCAAAGCTGGTCGCTCGAACGCGTGCGCGCGATGGGCAAGGCCTATGACGGGACGATCAACGACGCGGTGCTTGGCATGTGTTCGGGGGCGATGCGCAAATATCTGCAATCGCTCAACGAGCTGCCCGACAAGCCGCTGAAAGCCATGGCACCGGTGTCGATTCGGCCGAAAGACGACATCGACGCGGCCAACTCGGTCGCTGCGGTCACCGCGAACCTCGCCACCCACATCGACGATCCCGCCGAGCGCATGCGGACGATCCAGGCGTCGATGAACGCCGCCAAAGCGCAGCTGCGCGAAATGACCGCGCAGCAGATCCAGATCTATACCGCGATCACGCAAATGCCGCAGATGCTGACCGCGCTCACCCGCACCGCCGACAAATTCCCAGCGTATAGCGTCACCATTTCGAACGTCCCCGGCCCGCGCGAACAGCTGTACTGGAACGGCGCACGGCTCGACGGCATGTATCCCGCGAGCATCCCCGTCGACGGCATGGCGATGAACATCACGCAAGTCAGCAACCACAAGAATATCGATTTCGGCATCACCGCGTGCCGCCGCAGTGTGCCGCATGTGCAGCGGCTGATCGACTATCTCGAGGATGCGCTGGTCGAGCTGGAACAAGCGGCGGGGATTGGGAAATAGGCATCGCCGCGCTACAGCGGTCATTAGGAAACAATGGCAACCACCTCACTGCGCGCGCGGTACGTCCCCGCTTATCCACCGTCGCCGACCCCACCCGGATTTGACAGCTGCGCCGCGTCCCGACACAGGGCCGCTATGACGTTATTTATCCGCTCCGCCGCCCCCACCGACCTGCCGCTGATCGCGCAGTTTATCCGCGACCTCGCCGACTATGAAAAGCTGGCGCACGAAGTCCGCTTCGAAGAGGCGCAGCTTGGCGAAAAGCTGTTCGGCTCGCGCCCTTATGCCGAGGTGGTGATCGGCGAGCTGGACGGCACGCCGCAAGGCTTCGCACTCTTCTTCCACAATTTCTCGACCTTCGAGGGGCGCCCCGGCCTTTATCTGGAGGATCTGTTCGTGCGCCCCGCGGCGCGCGGATTGGGGTTGGGCAAGGCCTTGCTCGCCCACCTCGCCCAGCTTTGCGTCGAACGTGATTGCGCGCGACTCGAATGGAGCGTGCTCGACTGGAACGCCCCCGCGATCGGGTTTTACCAAAGCCTCGGCGCCAAACTGATGGACGAATGGACCGTCATGCGCGTCGATAGCAGCGCACTGACCGCGCTAGCCGAAACCGCCTGATCGGCGCCGTTTACCGCCTACCCCCTCTGACCGTTTGCCACGACCCGCCGCTCGTGCTCTCCTGCCCGCTGGGCCGCAGCGGGTTCGCGCGTTTGCGAACGAGTCGGTTTCCCACAACGGGTGCCGGCGTCAACAGGGGAAAGATGATGCACAGCAAGTTGCTTGCCGCTTCGGCGGCCCTTTTCGTTTTGGCCATGGTGCCGATCGCCAGCGCCCAGATGCCGACCTGGTCGGCCGAACAAAGTGACGCGTGGAAAGTCGTTCAGCAAAGCTGGGTCGACGACGTCGCGCAGAACGGCAAATGGCCTGCCAACTATGCCGATCCGCAGATGGTCGTATGGTCGTCCGAATTTGCCGCGCCGCGCGGCAAGGATTCGGCTGTCCGCTGGACCAAGTTCCAGAACACGCAGGGCAAGGTCATCCAATATGAGCTGAGCCCGCTGTCGATCTCGCTCAGCGGCGACACCGCTGTCGTCACCTATGCGCTGACCATCGTCAGCCAGCGGGGCACCGACAAACCCGATTGGGGTAAGGAGGGGATCGTCGAAACGCTGGTGCGCACCACCAGCGGCTGGAAATTCCTTTCCTCGACGAGCTTCGCACTCGGCAAATAAGGAAGCGTCGCGGCGGTCAGCGCCGGCCGTTTCGGCCGCGCGGAAAAGGTCCTAACGACCCGGGCGTGGCCGCCGCCGTTCCATTGGCCAACTTGGCCTATGCGCGTCTGAAAGACGCCGCGCCGCGTCGGGCGCGACACCCATGTCGGTGAGCACGCGCAACAGCGCGTCGGCGGGCATCACTGGAATATCGGGCGCGACCCCGACGCCTTCCCAATCCTTGCCGGTCTTGGGGTCATAGGTCCGTCCGACCGGGATGAAAGCGGCGTAGCCATTCCCCAGGTCCTCGCCGGTCCCGAAGTGATTGGCTCCCGCGGTCGGTGCGCCGACAAGCGTCCCGCGACCAGTGTGCTTCATGGCCAGCGCGAAATGCTCGGCCGCCGACGCGCTGGCGCCCGAGGTCAGCACATAGACTTTGGCGTCGCGCAACCGCGCGTCGGCGCCCGGCGCCACCCAATGCTCGCGCGTCACCATCCCGGGGTTGCCCTTGACCATTCGCATCGAGGCCAGTCCGTCAATCGGCGATCCGCCGCGTGCATCGACCGACGCGCGCGTCGCCATCGTCACCAGGCGCGTCGGCTCCGAAAACAGCCAGGGAAAGATCACGTCCATCTGATCGAGTCCGCCGCCGTTGTGCGTGCGGATGTCAAAGATGATCGCCTTGGCATCGGCGTGATCGGCCATAAATTTTGCGGTTTGGGCGGTCACGTCGCAATCCATCGGAAAGACGTTGAAGCGCACAAAGGCAATCCCAGGTGCGATCCACCCTGCCTGCTCGATCGGCAGCTTCTGCGCCCGGCGTGACGGCCCTGCGTTCGCAGCGGCCGCTGCCTCGGCTGCTTCGGGTGCTTCGGGTGCTTCGGGTGCTCGCAAGCGCAAATGGCCGTCGGGCGACACTGCATTGACGTCCTGATCGATCGCCTTTCCCAGCGCCTCGCCGATCAGTGACGCATACCGCCCCGCGGCGATGCCGGCGCGAATTGCCGCGGCGTAACGCTTGCCCGTTTCCGGATAGACATAGTCGCGCTCGAGCAACGCCGCATATGTTTCGGCGATCACATTGGCGCTGACTTCGTCCGCAGCGAGCGCGGGTGGCGGCGCGATAACTGACGCGATCACCGTTCCGGCGGCGACCATCAGCGCGGGCAATATGCGTGAAAAACGAATCATACCTGTCTCCAATCGGCCCCGGCCGGTTGGAGGTGTATCATATCAACAACACAGATCAACTACATTTGTAGTCGAATCGTTAGCGCTTGCGCGCGAACCAGACCAGAAAGATCCCGACCACCGCGAGCACGACGCCGTTGCGCGTCCATGTCGTGTCGCCCAGCATGAAGCTGCTCGCCGGCCAGCGCACGATGTCGAGCCCCTGCAGCGCCCACAGTCCGCCGACCAAAATCATCGCGACCCCGACGATCGCGAGAACGCCTTTCAATGCACCCATGATGATCTCCCCCTTATTGGCGCTGCAATCCGATCAGCGGCCGCAACCAGCCGATGCTGCGCCCGATCCAGTAAAAAAGCCAGCACCCCGTCACCGTCGCCGCGATCAGGATCACAAAGGACGGCAGCGCAGCGACATTGGCCCGGAGCAGGTACCAGCCGACGACAACGATGATCGACTGGTGCATGATGTAAAAAGGGAACACCGCCTCGGCGAGCATCGCGCGTTTGGGATGGTCGCGGTTCCAATAGCGGTCGGCGATGCCAACCAGCGCAATGATCGCCATCCAGCCATTGACCTGCCGCGCGATGTGATAGGGCAGGAACACCCAGTTGGGCGCCACCGTGTCGCCCGGCCAGGTCCATTCAATCCATGCGATCGGGACGAACGCGATCAGCGCGAGCGCCAGCGCGAGCTTCCACCACCGTGCCGCCGCATCGAACAGGACCGGGCGCACGCGCAGCAGCCAACCGACCGCAAACGCCATCAGATAGTGAAGATGCGATGGTCCGTCGTCGAACAACGCATGCGTCTCGTCATGGTCCGGAAACACGAGATAAATCGCGATCCACCCGACGATCGGGACGGCGAGCAGCCCCCATCCGTTCAGCAACCGCGCCGCGCCATCGGCAATCCCCCTCCGCGTGCCTGCAGGCAACAGCGCCAGCACCAGCGCCGCAAGCATCGTGTAAACCCACAGGTACACGACGAACCAAAGATGCTGCCATGTCGGCAGCGCAATGCCATCGATGAACTTGAAACCGAAATAGTCGTGGAGCCAGAAATGCAGGAAATCGTGGGGGTAGCCATGCTGGCCCGCCAGGTCGATCCATGGCTGCGGCGGGATGACGACAACGACGGCAAAGATCAGCGGGATCAACAACCGCGCGCTGCGCGACCGCGCAAAGGAAGTGCTGCCGCCCAGTTTTGCAAACAGCGCGGCGCTCGCATAGCCCGAGACGAGGAACAGCAAGGCCAGCCGCCAGCCGTTCGTCGCGAGCATCGGGATCGCGACCCAATCGAGCGGCTGGGCGATTTTGACGTGCCATCCCCACGGCACGAAATACATGCCGATATGATAGAGGATCAGCAGCGCGAACGCCCCGATCCGCAGCCAGTCCATGCCGTGATGGCGTTGCGCGGTCATGCCGATCCTCCCTTCGTCATTGCAAGCGCAGCGAAGCAATCTCCAGCCTCCGGAACGCCTTGACGTGAGCTGGAGCTTGCTTCGTCGCTGCGCTCCCCGCAATGACGAAGTCGGTGGGGCCGTCTACTTCAACACCCGCCACGCCAATTCCGCAAACTCGCACAGCAGCGGCCGCGTGTCGCGCGGGTCGACAATATCCTCGACCCCATATTTCTCCGCCGTCCGGAACGGCGACCGCACCCGGTTCAATCGCTCACGGATCGCCGTCAGATGGGCCGCCGGGTCTTCGGCCGCCTCGAGCTCGCTCTTATACGCTACCTCGACCCCACCCTCTATTGGCAGGCTGCCCCAGTCGCCTGACGGCCAGGCGAAGCGATACTGGAAGCGCTCGGCGTTCGACATCGCGCTGCCTGCGATCCCATAGGCGCGGCGGACCACCACCGACGCCAGCGGCACCGTCGCGCGGTAGATCGCGTTCATCGCCTGCACCCCGTAACGGATCGTCCCCGTCCGCTCGGCCTCGCCGCCGATCATGAAGCCGGGATTGTCGACAAGATGGACGATCGGCAGCCGGAACTGGTCCGCCAGTTTGACGAAGCGTTCGGCCTTCTCGCTCGTCTTTGCGTCCCACGAGCCGCCAAGATACGACGGATCGCTCGCGAGTACCGCGACCGGATATCCGTCAAGCCGGGCAAAGGCGGTGATCACCGCCCGCCCCCAACGCGCCCCCATTTCGAAAAAACTGCCCTGATCGAACACCGCGCCGGTAATCCGCCGCATCGAATAGACCTGCTTCGCCTCGCGCGGGACGACCAAGAGCAAGCTCTCGTCGCGCCGATCGGCCGGATCGCTGCATTCGGTCCGCAAAGCCCGATCATGGATCGACGACGGCAGATACGACAGGAACCGCCGCGCCACCGCAAACGCCTCGGCCTCGCTCGCAACCTCGTCGTCGACCACCCCGTTGCGTGTATGGACATCGGTCCCGCCCAGCTCCTCGCGGTCCAACGTGTCGCCGATCGCCGCCGCCACCGCTGGTCCCGCCGCGAACAATTGCGACAATCCGCGCACCATGATGCTGTAATGGCTCGCCACCACCCGCGCCGCGCCCAGCCCTGCGGTCGGCCCCAGCGCCAGCGCGACAACCGGCACCGTGTCGAGATTCGCGATGATCTCGTGCCAGCCCGGAACATGCGGGATATAGGTATATCCCATATCCTCCAGCGTCTTGACCGACCCGCCGCCGCCGGTCCCGTCGATCATGCGGATCAGTGGCAGCCGATATTCATGCGCCATTGCCTCGCACTGCACGAACTTACGGTGCAACGCCGCATCGGCCGCGCCGCCGCGCACGGTGAAATCGTCGGCCGAGGCGACGACCGGCCGCCCGTCGATATTTGCGCGCCCGAAAATGAAGTTGCTCGCCGCCAGGTCTTCCAGCTCGCCGTCGGCGCCATATTTTCCGCGCCCCGCGATTTTCCCGATCTCGCGAAAGCTGCCTGCATCGACGATGCCCGCGAGCCGCGCCCGCGCATCCAACTTGCCGCGACCATGTTGACGCGCGACCTTTTCCTCGCCGCCCATCTTCTCGGCCATCGCGCGGCGCGCGGCGAGTTCGTCGATTTCTTTTTTCCAACTCATGCGGCAAAGGCTATCTTACGTTGACGGAAACGTCATGCAAAACCTATCGTCGGAAAATGATGCGCCCGATCTCCTTCGCCCTCGCAGCGCTGCTCGCGATTACGCCTGCCGCCGCCGAAATTCGAACACTTCCGGGCGTTGAAGACGCGTATAAAAGCACCGCCTTCATCGCCGACCCGATCCCCGCGATCGACGCCGCGCTCACTGCCGCAAGACAATCGGGCAAGCCCGTGCTGCTTGTTATGGGCACCGGCGGCTGCCATGATAGCGCCTGGCTCGCCAACCTGCTCGCCACCGAACGCTTCGCCGCGGTGCGCGATCGCTACGAGATCGTCTATGCCGACATCGGCATGCCACATGTCCGCGGTTGGGGCCGCAATCCTGAAGTGCCGAAACGCTTCGGGTTCAAGAAGATCAAGGGCACCCCGACCGTTGCGGTTCTCGATGCCGACGGCACCGTCCTGAACCGCAAGGCCGCGCCGAAATGGCGCGACGCCGCCAGCCGCAGCGACGACGACATCTATAACGAACTGATGGATTAGGGAGAGACAGATGGCCGGCATTAACCTTGCGGGGCGCGTCGCTCTCGTCACCGGCGCCTCGCGCGGGATCGGCCGCGGCATCGCGATCGGGCTGGCAGAGGCCGGCGCCGACGTCGCGGTGAACTACACGCGCGGTCAACTGGAAGCCGCCGAAACCGTTGCCGCGATCGAGGCGCTCGGCCGCAAGGCAAAGGCCTATCAGGCCTCGGTCACCGACGAGGCCGCGTGCGCCGCGATGGTCGCCGCGGTCGCGGCCGATTTCGGGCCAATGTCGATCCTGATCAACAACGCCGGCATCGCGAGCCGCGGGCAATCCGTGGCCGACACGACCGCCGAGGAAGTCGACAAGCTCTTCGCAGTGCACGCCGCCGGCCCGCACCGCCTGTCGCGCCTCACGCTGCCGCAACTGCGCCAGCACAACCGGTCCGACATCATCTTCATCTCCAGCGTCGCGACCTATGTGAACGCGCCGAACGGCGCCCCTTACACGATGGCGAAGGCCGCGGGCGAAGCGCTCGCGCTCACGCTCGCCAAGGAGGAGCTCAAGAACGGCGTGCGCGTAAACATCGTCGCCCCCGCGCTCACCGTCAGCGACATGGGCGAAAAATTGTCGCGCGCGATCACTGGCAATGCCGATATCCACCACCTCGACGCGAAAATGCCCTTCGGCCGCGTCGCCGTCCCCGCCGACGTCGCCGCGGCGGTCGTCTGGTTCGTCAGCGATGCAAATTCCTATTGTTCGGGCCAAAAGCTCAACATCGACGGCGCGGGACAGGCGACCTTCCGCTAAGGCGCGCCCATGCGTCCCGATTCGCCATCTCCGCTCGTCCCGTTCCTGATCGCGTGCGCGGGCATTGCGACCTTTTCGGCGATGGATGTGCTGATGAAGGGGCTGTCGATAGACATCGGAGCCTATAACGCGGTGCTGTGGCGCACCGGTGCCGGTACGATCCTCAGCGGCGCGATCTATTTCGCCAGCCGCCCCGCAATGCCCGACGCCAAAACGCTGCGCATTCACGCCGTGCGCTCGCTGTTCGTCGCAGGCATGGCGGTCAGCTTCTTCTGGGCGCTGGCGCGGCTGCCGATGGCCGAAGCAATCGCGATCGCCTTCATTGCGCCGCTCGTAACGCTCTATATGGCCGCGGTCTTCCTCGGCGAACGCATCGGACCGCGCTCGATCATCGCGTCGCTACTCGGCATCGTCGGGGTGATCGTCATCGTTGCGGGCAAGCTCGGCCGCGGCGACTATGCGCCCGAAGCCTTGTGGGCGGTCGCCGCGGTGTTCGCCTCGGCGCTGCTCTATGCCTATAATCTCATCCTCGCGCGGCAGCAGGCGAAGATGGCCGAGCCGATGGAGATTGCCTTTTTCCAGAACGGCTTCGTCGCGCTGATCCTCGCGGCGGGCGCACCCTGGTTCCTTGCCCTCCCCGGCGACGATCAGGCGCTTCCGCTCATGGGCGCGGCTTTTCTGGCGGTGACATCGCTGCTTCTGCTCAGTTGGGCCTATGCCCGCGCCGAGGCGCAGATCCTGGCGACCACCGAATATACCGGTTTCCTGTGGGCGATGCTGTTCGGCTGGATGTTCTTCGACGAAGCGGTCACCTGGCCGACAATCGCCGGGGCCGTGCTGATCGTGATCGCGTGCCTGATCGTGGCGCGGAAAACCCCGCAACTCGACCCGATCGAGCCGGCAGCGGCCTAGCCTTCCCCGTCCCCTTTATGGGAGGGGAACCTATACCGCCGCCCTCGCCAACCGATCATTGACCGCCGCGCCCAGCCCTTCAGCGGGAATCGTCGCGACCGCGATTTTCGCCTTGGCACTCGCCGCCCCCGCATGCAGCGCATCGAACAACCGCGCCGCCGCTTCGTTCAGATCGCCCCTTGCGCTCAACTGGCAATCGCCAGCGACCGAACCGAATCCGATCGCGAACTCATCGGCCGCAAAATCCACCGCGCCCAATCGCACCGGCTTGCCCGGGGCATAATGGCTCGCCAGCATCCCCGGCGCGACGATCTCTGATCCCGTCACCCCGTTCACCGGCAACCCGCTCGCCTCGGCCAGCATGTCGGCAGTCACCGGCCCCGGCCGCAGCACCTCGATCGCACCGTCCTTCACCCGGGCGATCGTCGATTCCACGCCCGCTGTGCAGGGGCCATCGTCGATCACCAGCGCAATCCGCCCGTCCAACGTCGCGAGTACATGCTCGGCCTTCGTCGGGCTAACCCCCCCGCTCGCATTGGCGCTCGGGGCGGCGAGCGGCGCGCCGGTCGCCGCCAGCAAAGCCTGCATCGCGCGGTGCCCCGGCACCCGCAGCGCGATCGTATCGAGCCCCGCCGTCGCAATGCTCGCGACCGGACAATCGGCGCTGCGCGGCACCACCAACGTCAGCGGACCCGGCCAGAATACCGCCGCCAGCGCGCGTTCGACGACACCAAATACGCCTAGCCGCTCGGCTGCCGCCAAATCCGCCACATGCACAATCAACGGATTAAAATCGGGGCGCCCCTTCGCGGCATAGATGCGCGCCACTGCGTCGGGGTTGCGCGCATCGGCGGCGAGGCCGTAAACGGTTTCGGTCGGCACGGCGACTGGCTGGCCCTGCACGACCAGTGTTAGCGCGCGCGCAATGGCGTTCGCATCGAACGGAGCGATGTCGGTTATCGCCATAGTGGAATTTGACCGCGAGCCATGCCGCGCTATAGCGCCCGCGCAACGATATTCACCAGGAAAGTCGGCCTTTCATGACCTACACGCCGCCCACCACCGAACAGCTCTTCGTCCTTGATCATATCGCGCGCATCGACGCGATGGCGGCGCACGACAAATTCGCCGCCGCAACCCCCGACATGGTTGAAGCGATCGTCAACGGCATCGGCGAATTCGCCGCAGAGGTTTACGCCCCGCTCAACCGCATCGGCGACGTCCAGAACCCCAAATGGGAAGACGGCAAGGTCACCATGCCGCCGGGGTTCAAGGAAGCCTATCAGGCATTCGTCGACGCGGGCTGGGGCAGCATCGACGGGCCGGAGGAATATGGCGGCCAAGGCCTGCCCTTCACGCTGGCGACCGTGATCATCGAGGCGCTCGGCACCGCCGACATGGGCTTTACCCTCTGCAACATCCTGACCCCTGGTGCGATCCACGCGCTGATGGCCTATGGGACCGAGCATCAGCGCCAGACCTGGCTGCCCAACCTCGTCTCGGGCGCATGGAACGGCACGATGAACCTCACCGAGCCCGCCGCGGGCAGCGATGTCGGCGCGCTGCGCTCGACCGCCGAGCTCGTCACCGAAGGCGAACATGCCGGGCTCTACAAGATCAAGGGACAAAAGATCTTCATCACCTTCGGCGAGCATGACCTCACCGACAATATCGTCCACCTCGTCCTTGCGCGCACCCCCGGGGCGCCCGAAGGGACGCGCGGCATTTCGCTGTTTCTCGTCCCCAAATACCGCCTCGACGAGGGCGGCAAGCCCGTGCATTCGAACGGCGTTCGATGCGCGTCGATCGAACATAAGCTCGGCATCCACGGCTCGCCGACCGCGGTGATGATCTATGGCGAAGACGAAGACTGCCTCGGTGAGATCGTCGGTGCCGAAATGGGCGGCATGCGCGCGATGTTCGTGATGATGAACGCCGCGCGCCTGCTCGTCGGCTGTCAGGGCGTCCAGATCGCCGAACGCGCGTCGCAACAGGCGCAGCGTTTCGCTGCCGAGCGCGTCCAGTCGGCGCTCGCGGGCGGCACCGACCGCAATCCGGTCACGATCGACCAGCATCCCGACGTGCGCCGTATGTTGTGGCGGATGCGCGCGCAGACCGAGGCCGCGCGCGCGCTGACCTATTATGCCGCCGCCCAGACCGACTTCGGCAAGCTCGGCGACGAAGCCGCCGCGATGCGCGCCGAAATCCTGATCCCGCTGGTCAAGGCGCACGCGACCGACATCGGCTGCGAGGTCGCCAGCCTCGGCATCCAGGTCCATGGCGGGATGGGCTTCATCGAGGAAACCGGCGCCGCGCAGCATTATCGCGACGCGCGCATCGCCCCGATTTACGAAGGCACCAACGGCATCCAGGCGGCTGACCTAGTCGGGCGCAAGCTCGGCATGGCGGGCGGCGATCTTGTCCGCGGCTTGATCGATGACATCGCGCACGGCGCGGGCGACTTCCCCGAACTCCAGCAGCTCGCCGACGCCTGCCGCGCGGTCACCGACTGGATGGTCGGCGCGAACACCGCCGACCGCCTCGCGGGCAGCTACCCCTATCTCACGATGCTCGCCACCGCGACCTGCGGCTGGTTGATGGCGCTGCAACATCGCGGCGCAAAGACGGCGCTCGAAGACGGCAATGGCGACCGCGCGTTCCTCGAGGCAAAAATTGCCTCGACGCGCTTTTACCTTGGGCAAATCGTCCCCGCGGCAACCGGCCTTGCCGCCTCGGCGCTAGCAGGCGACGCGGCACTGACCCCGCTGCCAAAATTTGCTTGAAACTGCCCGATTTAGGCGGGTTTCCGGCGCATTGCGGCGCTCAAGAATTTGTTCATGATTAACGCGATGATAACCATCTGGGACTAGGCACGAGCAGCAATCGCTGGAGACGTGCGTGCCCCTTCCGGTCAAAAGTCTGATTATCAGCTGGCGCACGATCGCCCTGGCGCTGTTGCTCAGCGTCATGGTGGGCGTCAGCGGTGCAGGCGAGTTGCCCGACCGGATGATCTCGATGGCGACCAGCCGCCTTGCCGCCCGCGCGGTGTCGGGCGAGACCGTCATTGTCGCGCTCGACGACAAGACGTTGCAGGCCATCGGCAACCAAGATTTCGACATCAAGCACCATATGGCGCTGGTGCGGGCCATCGACGCATCGCCAGCCAAGCGCCTGTTCATTGACTTTTCCTACGGACGCCGGGTCACGGACCGCGAATTCCCCGAATTTGCAGCGGCCGTGCGCGACATGGGCAATCGCATCGTGCTCGCGGTGCCGTCGGCCAGCTTCGAGGGTACCACGGCTACGACGCCGCAATGGCCCGACCCGCGTCTCGGGATACAGGCGCCGCGCGGCTTTATCGGCTGGGAATATGAATTCTGGCAGGTGTGGAAGGTGCCGCTCGCGGTGCACGCTGAAGGCCGCACTCTTCCCAGCTTCGCCGCGCTGCTTGCGAACCGCCCGCTCGACGAGCCGAGCAAATTTGCCCTCGACCTGTCTTACGACCCGGATACGATCACCCAATATAGCGCAATCGACGTCTTGACGGGCAAGCTGGATCCACAGCTCCTGCGCGGCAAGGATGTAATCTTCGCGCCAGCATCGACCGCATCGCCCGACCAGCATTATCTGCCCGGCCATGACAAGGTTCACGGTGCCTACATCCATCTGATCGCTGGCGAGGCGCTCAAGCGCGGCCAGCCGGTCGATGTCGGCTGGCTGGCCGCGCTTGCGTTCACCTTCATCGCCATGGTCGCCGCGCTGGCATGGCAACGCGGCCGCTGGCACGTGATGTCTGCCCTAGGGCTCACCGCAGGGCTGATCGTGGTAAAGGTGGTGGGTAGCCTGTCGCTCATAACCATTCACGTCGGCGCCGCGTGCTTCCTGATCGCGGCGATGAGCGCCAACGTGTCGCGCACCCGCCGCCGCTCCTCAGCTCAGCGCGAAAATCCCATATCCGGCCTGCCCAACTTCGAAGCGCTACGAACGCAGGCTTCGTTCGGCAGCGCGACCGTTGTCGCCGCCAAGGTCGTCAATTTCGAGGATCTTGCCGCCTTCATTCCCGGCGACGGCATCGGCAAGCTGGTCGAACAGGTCACCCGCCGCCTGCAACTGGCGTCGCAGGGCACGACGCTGCACCACGATCTCGACGGCACTTTCGCGTGGCTCGTGCCCTATTATCAGCACAGCCAGATCGAGGGGCAGCTCGCGGGGCTCGCCGCGCTGTTCAACGCTCCACTGACCATCGGCGAATTGCGCGTCGACGTCGCGATCGCCTTCGGGGTCAACGACGAGTTCGAAGGATCGAACGCCCAACGCCTCGCCGCCGCGCTCGTCGCTGCCGAACGCGCGATCCGCACGCGCGCGCTGTGGACCAAATATGTCCCGCGGCAAAAGGATGACGCCGGCTGGCAATTGAGCTTCCACTCGCAGCTCGAGGACGCGCTCACCGGCGGTGACATCTGGGTCGCGTTCCAGCCGCAATATGCCATCGCAACCGGCAAGCTGGTCGGGGTCGAGGCGCTCGCGCGCTGGACCCACCCGACCCGCGGACCAATCCCGCCTGACGAATTCATCGTTCAGGCCGAAAAGAGCCAGGATATCTATCGCCTGACCCTATTCGTCATGGATCAAGCGATCCGTTCGGCGGCACAGCTTTTCGAGCGCGGCCTGCGCATCAACATGTCGGTCAACCTGTCCGCCGCGCTACTCGACCATAGCGACCTGGTCGGGACGATCCGCGTCATGCTGACCGCGCATCATCTGCCGCCCGAAATCCTGACGATCGAGATCACCGAAACCGCGCAGATCGAAAACAGCCGCCAGGCGCGCCAGACGCTCGCCCAGCTACGCCGCACCGGCATCCGCCTGTCGATCGACGATTATGGCACGGGCCAGTCAAACCTCGAATATCTGACCGAAATCGAGGCGGATGAAATCAAGATCGACAAGCGATTCGTGATGACCATGCGCGATTCGCAGCGAAACCTCGAAGTCGTTAAATCTACCATTGACCTAGCACATCGTCTCGGCGCGGTCGCTGTCGCCGAGGGTATCGAAGATGCCGATACCATGGCACTTCTGGGCCAGCTCGGCTGTGATGTTGGGCAGGGTTATCATCTTGGAAAACCGCAATTATTTTCCGAGCTCGCGATCGCCCTTGCCGCCCCCCCGCAAAACCGCACCGGATAGCTGCCAGATTGGCGGCAATTTTATGGTTAAGACTCGATTTACCTTACCAAAGATGGTATATGCTCCGTTAACTGTTCTTCGTGGGCAGTGCCGACAGGAGATATCTTATGGGTTGGTTTTGGAGATGGATGGGCGGCGGCGGCTCCGGTAACGGCGGCGGCGAAGCTTAATCCGAATATCAGATAGAAAGGGGTCCCGGACATGTTCGGGGCCCTTTTTCTTTGCCTCTCGTGCGCACGCTCGCCGCGGAGGAGCACGACAAAATCCGGGCACGTATTGAGCCTGAAGCTCCCAGCGCTGGCACCGCCGCCGCAACCCAAAAAAGCGCGCACGGGCCCTGCTTCGCCAATCGCGGCGCTAATCCGCGGAAAGGCTGGCGCGAGGCGTCGAACTCGTCCATCGCGAGCGACGAGACGAATCAAATTATCGACGAACCGAGTCGCTAATCTGTCATTTACCGTCTTGCGTCTTCGCGCCGACGTGGCACTATAGATGGTGGGTCGGCCGAGGGGGCACCCCAAGAATTAGTGGTTAGCCAAAAATGGCGGATTTCCGTCGCTCATCTCATATGGGCTCGGAAAAGTGCTTCGTGCGGCCAAAAATATGTGCCCCCGCGGATCGAATAGATGCTAGGCTGGGGCTTCGTCCCGAGTCGAACAAGACAGGAACATATGCGCTGCGGCGCATGGGCAATCGGGGACGAACAAGATGGATTTTCGCGAGACAGAACGGGTGGAGACGAGCGACGTGGCGACGGCAGAATTGACGAAAAACGAAGCGCCTCCAGCGACCGAATCGGTCTCTGAAGCGTCCCAGACCGCCAAGCTCAATGACAGCAGCGAGGCGAAGGTCCACGCGCGCCGATTCGATATCGTCACCGATCGCAGCCGCGACGCGCTGCTCACCGACTTCGGCAAGGAAACGCTCGAGGATCGCTATCTCCTCCCCGGCGAATCATATCAGGATCTCTTCGCGCGCGTCGCGTCGGCCTATGCTGACGATCAGGAGCACGCGCAGCGCCTGTACGATTATATCTCGAAGTTGTGGTTCATGCCCGCCACCCCCGTTCTCTCGAACGGCGGCACCGGTCGCGGCCTGCCGATCAGCTGCTATCTCAACTCGGTCCCCGATAGCCTCGAGGGCATTGTCGAGACATGGAACGAGAATGTCTGGCTCGCCAGCCGCGGCGGCGGCATCGGTACCTATTGGGGCAGCGTGCGCGGCATCGGCGAACCCGTCGGGCTCAACGGCAAGACCAGCGGCATCATTCCCTTCGTCCGCGTGATGGACAGCCTGACCCTCGCGATCAGCCAAGGGTCGCTGCGCCGCGGTTCGGCCGCCTGCTACCTCGACATCAGCCATCCCGAGATCGAGGAGTTCCTCGAAATCCGCAAACCGTCGGGCGACTTCAACCGCAAGGCGCTCAACCTCCACCACGGCGTGCTGATCACCGACGAATTCATGGAAGCCGTCCGCGACGGCACCAAATTCAACCTGCGCAGCCCTAAGGACCAGAGCGTCCGCGGCAGCGTCGATGCGCGCTCTTTGTTCCAGAAGCTCGTCGAAACGCGCCTCGCAACGGGTGAGCCGTACATCATCTTCATCGACCAGGTGAACCGCATGATGCCCAAGCATCACCGCGATCTCGGCCTCAAGGTCACCACATCCAACCTGTGCAGCGAAATCACCCTGCCCACCGGTCGCGACCATCTCGGCAACGATCGCACCGCGGTCTGCTGCCTCTCGTCGCTCAACCTGGAAACCTGGGACGAGTGGAACAGCGACAAGGGCTTCATCGAGGATGTCATGCGCATGCTCGACAACGTCCTGCAGGATTATATCGACCGCGCCCCGCCCGAAATGGCACGCGCCAAATATAGCGCCAGCCGCGAACGCTCGGTCGGCCTCGGTGTGATGGGCTTCCACAGCTTCCTGCAGGCGCGCGGCCTGCCCTTCGAGGGCGCGATGGCGAAATCGTCGAACCTTCGTGTCTTCAAGCATATCCGCGCGCAGGTCGATCAGGCCTCGATGCTGCTCGCCAAGGAACGCGGCCCCTGCCCCGACGCCGCCGATCAGGGGGTGATGGAGCGCTTCAGCTGCAAGATGGCGATCGCGCCGACCGCGTCGATCTCGATCATCTGCGGCGGCACCAGCGCGTGCATCGAGCCGATCCCGGCGAACATCTACACGCACAAGACGCTCTCGGGCAGCTTCTCGATCCGCAACCCGCATTTGGAAGCGCTGCTCGTCGACAAGGCGAAGAACAGCGACAATATCTGGAACTCGATTCTGGAGAAGGGTGGCAGCGTCCAGCACCTCGACTTCCTGACCGTCGACGAAAAGGATTGTTTCAAGACCAGCTTCGAGATCGACCAGCGCTGGCTGCTCGAACTCGCCGCCGACCGCACCCCCTATATCGACCAGGCCGCGTCGTTGAACCTGTTCATCCCCGCGGACGTCGAGAAATGGGACCTGCTCATGCTCCACTATCGCGCATGGGAACTCGGCATCAAATCGCTCTATTATCTCCGCTCGAAATCGGTCCAACGCGCCGGCTTCGCGGGCGGGGTCGAGGCCGATAACACCGCCGAAGCGCCGGTGTATGAGCTGCAGACGACCGATTACGACGAGTGTCTGGCCTGCCAATAAGGTAGCGCGCTCCCTGTTCCCCGGCGAAAGCCGGGGTCCAGAGCAGCCTTACGCCAAGCCAGACGGGACCCCGTCCTTCGCCGGGGCACACGAAACGAAAAATCGAACCGAGGATAGCCGCCATGCCCCTTCTAGAAGCCCGCAACACCTACAAGCCCTTCGAATACCCTTGGGCATTCGATTTCTGGAAGCGCCAGCAGCAGATCCACTGGATGCCCGAGGAAGTGCCGCTCGGCGAGGATTGCCGCGACTGGGCGCAGAAGATCAGCGACCATGAACGCAATCTGCTCACCCAGATCTTCCGCTTCTTCACTCAGGCCGATATCGAGGTGCAGAATTGCTACCACGAAAATTACGGCCGCGTGTTCAAGCCGACCGAAATCAAGATGATGCTGACCGCGTTTTCCAACATGGAGACGGTGCACATCGCGGCGTACAGCCATCTGCTCGACACCATCGGCATGCCCGAAAGCGAGTATGGCATGTTTCTCGAATATGACGAGATGCGCGCCAAGCATGATTATATGCAGCAGTTCGGCGTCGACAATGACGAGGATATCGCCCGCACCCTCGCGATGTTCGGCGGCTTTACCGAGGGGCTTCAGCTCTTCGCCAGCTTCGCGATGCTGATGAACTTCCCGCGCTTCAACAAGATGAAGGGCATGGGCCAGATCGTCAGCTGGTCGATCCGCGACGAAAGCCTGCATTGCGAAGGCATCATTAAGCTGTTCCACACCTTCACCAAGGAACGCGACTGTCTGACCAAGGCGGTTAAGGAAGACATCATCGACACCTGCCAGAAAACCGTGCGGCTCGAGGATGCGTTCATCGACCTCGCGTTCGAACAAGGCCCCGTCCCCGGCATGACGCCCAAGGAAATCAAGCGCTACATCCGCTACATTGCCGACTGGCGCCTCGGCCAGCTCGGCTTCGCGCCGATCTACATGATCGAGGAACACCCCCTCCCCTGGCTCGCGCCGCTGCTCAACGGCGTCGAGCACGCCAATTTCTTCGAAACGCGCGCGACCGAATACAGCAAGGGCGCGACGCGCGGCGAGTGGAACAATGTCTGGTCCAGCTTCGACAACCGCAAGAAGGCCAAGGCGAACGACGACACCGCCCCGGTGATTACCGCCGAAACCGACGGCGAAGACATGTTCGCGAAGGCCGGCATCGCCGCCGAATAATTTAGCCCTGTCCCCTCCCCTTCAGGGGAGGGGCAGCGAGACTTGCCAGCTTGCTGGTTAGTCGCAGCAGGGTGGGCTAAGAGCGGCAAGACCGCCATCGCGGCGCCCGCAACAAGCAGAAGAACCCGAATGACCGAAAAACAGAAACTCATCATCCTCAGCCAGCCGCAGCGTTCGACGCTCGAAGGCCTTTCGAACCGCCGCCCCCAGCTTCCCACCGACCCGATCCGCGACGAACTCGTCACGCTGGGGCTGGTGGTAAAACAGGGCGCGAAATGGGCGCTGACCCCGCAGGGCAAGAAGGTGCTGTCGGCGAGCTCGAACCGGCGCAATGCGGGCGGGTTTTCGGTTTGAAAAGGGCGATTAGAGATTTGATTGGCTGACTTTGGACGGTCATTGCCATGTCCTTAGCGACATTGAGCGCAACCTTTTTAGCCTAATGACTGACGGGCAAACCCCGCTTGATAGCCTTCAGCGCAAATTCCGCATGGTTTGAGCTTAACCCCACGCCAGAAGACATGGACCCGTGGCCATAGGCGCTGGGCAGGTAAAAATTCAAAACAACGGTAGGCAGAGCGCCAATTTTGACGCCGCGGACGGGGGCGCACCCCGCCTAATTCAGCACCGATCCGGCCGGAAACCCACGCACTCCCGCGACTGCGAACATTACCCCGCCGCGCACCGCCTCGGGCGGGTCAGCAAGCAGCGCCAGCTTGACCAGCTCGCGCGTCACTTCGCTGTCGTCATCGACGATCAGCCGCAGCGATTCGATGCCGATTTCATTGCGCGTGATCACCACGTCGCGGATCAGGCTCAGCGGCCAGCTGTCGCTGCTACCGCGGTACAGCCGCGCGCCGTCGTGCCAGATATAGGTCTCGCGCTGGCGCCAAAGCCGGTGGAAATTCAACAGCCCTAGCGCCGCGACGCCGATCAGCGCGGTCACCATCAGGTTACCAAACAGGATGTGGCGGACGATCTCCACCGCCCCCTCGCCTTCCGCTTGGCGGATCAGCAGCCCGGTCAGCGCCAGCACGCACAGCAACTGCCCCGCCGCCAGCGGCTTCGCCATGAGCCGCCCGATCACGACTATTCTGTGGTTCAACCGCGCCATCGCCGCGCATATAGGCACCGCGGCGGCGCGGCGCCAGCCGCCGTCGCTCGTCGCGCCGACGCCGCGCCCTGCCCCATTCAGCGAAACATCGTGCAACGGGCGCCACGCTGGCGGGTTGCTCCGCCGACGCGTCCACCCCCGGACGCCCGCTCAAGGAGCCCTATCATGCGCAAGACCTTTGTCCTGCTCGCCGCCGGCACCGCCCTTCTCGCAGCCCCTGCGCTCGCCCAGCTGGGCACCGTCGCCGACGTCAATGTCGGCGGCCAGGTCGGAGTTGCCCCCGGCGGCGTCGTCGACAGCGTCACCAATCCGGTCGGCAAGACCGTCGACCGCGTCGATGGCACGGTGAACAACGCCGTGGATGCCACGACCTTGACTCTCGCCACTCGCGAACAGGTCCGCGCCGGCGCCGAAATGCACGGCCCCGACGGCAAAAGCATCGGCACCGTCCAGAGCGTTGAGGGCGGCACCGCGGTCGTGATTCGTGGCGGCAAGCTCTACAATGTGCCGCTGTCGGAGGTGTATCACGGCGCGGTCGGTGCGACCCACGGTCTGGTGACCAAGCTGTCGAGCGCTGAGATCCAGGCGCATACCACCGCCAAAGCCGAATAAGAAACGTATCGCATCGCGATCGGGGAGGGAGCCGGAACACCGGCTCCCTTTCGCCGTTTGGCAGCCCGCAGAATTCGCGTTCACGGACGTGTCAATCGCGCGCGGGCGCCGCTGGCTGATATGAAAATGGCCCGCTCCAAGGGGGGGAAGAGCGAGCCAGTTTCGGTGCCAGGATGTCAAATTACGCCGCGGATCCTCGATTATGACGCGCGCTATTCGGCTTCTTCGAACAGATCGACCGCGGTCGCGCCGGTCGCCGACAGGCGGATCGTATCGCCTTCGACGCCCGCGACCAGCCCGGCAGGCAGATAATGATGCTTTCCGTCGACGCTGTCGCTCTTCGCCATCTTGATCCGTTCGCCGTCGAGATGATCGACGGTGCCTACATGGACGCCATCGGCGCCAATGATGGTCATATGTTCCTTGATCGCGCTATGGTCATGCTCAGCCATCGTCATTCTCCTTGCCGCTTTGCGGGAAAGCCCGCGAAGTACCCACCAGATACGTTTGACAGCGGCGTTCGATCCGGCCCCGCCGACAAGCTGCCCCAAAGCAAGGCTTGTTTGCAAATCGCCCCGTTACCGCTCGTTCGGTCCTGCCGAGGTGCTGCATGCTGACGAACCGTGCAGCTGGTCGGATGCACCGCTACACGAGCAATAGCACTCGGCAGCCGACGCCGCGCGCGGTTACGCCGCCGTCGCCCGCCGAACGGCCGCGCGAGGCCGTCAAACTTGCAACAGACAACCCCCTCGCTCGCGCCAAACCGGAGCTCGTCCTGCGTTCGCGTCATCGTTTTGACGCAGATCAAGGACGCCGAAGGGCAACCGGGCGAAGGTAAGACACCGTCAGATCAAAGGAGGCGACGAATGACTCACCCACTTATGCAGACACCCGTACTCATCTTCGCATTCATGATGATCAGCTTTATGCTTACGCTGGGTCCGATCGCGATCGCCGACCTTATTCGTTCCAAGCGATAAGCATCACGGCGCCCCGCGCGGCTCATCATCGTCAATACCGCCGGGCCCCAGCTCGCCGTCCTCGTCGTCGTCGCTGCGTTCGCCGCGATAGGCATCCATGTCGATCTGACCCGAGCGTTCCATCTGCGTCATATGATCGACCAGATCCTGCACGTCATCGCTGACGTCGCCCGAGCTGACCTTTGAGCTCTCCGGCAGCGGGCGTTCGTGCCGCGCCGCCTCGGCCACTGTCTGCGCTTGCGCTTCCTCTTCGTCCTGCTCGCGGTTGATCGCTTCGGGGGCTTCGCTATCGGGATTGCGCGGGCTATCGGCCATGATCGGCTCCTTGAAAGAGGGACGATCGGGAAACGCGCCGGCGGGCCGACACGTTCCGTGGCCGGCACAGTCGTCAAGCCGCGGCGGCGAGCACCTTGTTCTCGATCACGCGAATAAACACCTCGGGATCCTGTGCGCCGGGGATCAACATCCGTCCCCCCAGAATGAACGCCGGGACCCCAGTAATATTCTGATCGGCCCAATAGACTTGTTCGGTGCGGACCATCTCACCGAACTCGCCCGATCCCAGGATCGACGCGGCGCGGGCACCGTCAAGACCGACCGATGCGGCAACGTCGGCGAGCACCACATGGTCGCTGACATCGCGATTAAAAGTGAAATGCGCCGCAAACAAAGCTAGCTTCAGCGCGGTCTGCACGCCGGTCGCGGTCGCCTGCTCGGGCTCTTCGAGCGCGCCCGCCCAGGTCAGCAGCCGGTGCGCGTCAAAACTGTTGCGCATCCGGAAATCGGGGCCGCGGTTGAACGTAAAGCCCAGCTCGGCAGCGATGCCCGCCATATTGCTGCTATTCGCGCGGCTTTGTTCGGCGGTGATACCATATTTGCGCATCACATGCTCGCCGGCATCTTCGCCCGCGGGCGGCATGTCGGGATTGAGCTCGAACGGGTGCCACTGCACGCGGAAATCCAATCGACCTTCGAAATGCTCCATTACGGTCTGAAATTTCAGCCAACCGATGATGCACCATGGGCACATCACGTCGGACACGATGTCGATGCTCAGGCGCGGTACGTTCGGTTCAGCCAACGAAAGTCTCCTGCCCGTCACGCTCCGTCAGGTGACCGGCGATCCTTGCCCGTCCGCCGGTCGTCTTTGCGACGCTCCGGTCCTTTATATGCGGGATCGTCGGTAACGCGTCTGTCCGTCGACCGTCTGTCCGAACTCGCCCGTTTGTCGTCATCCGCTGCCATACGCCCCCTCCACCACCAAAGGAAAAAGAAGCAACCCGGCGCACATTTGTTCACAAAATGACTGAAAAGACAAGACGAGCGCCTTTTCGGTGCGCCGTTAGCGGCTTTTTATCCGGTCAGATCGTCCGCGCCGCTGACATGGACTGCGGGTTCCTGAACCGTTACGGGACGCGACAGCACCCACCAGCTGGCCAGCATCAGCACAACCGTGAGCGCCTCGACGATCATCCCCTGAATAATGCCCCAATTGGTTGGATCGCCCATGGCGGCCCCAATCAGACGACCGACAAATGCCATACCGAACAGTGCGGCGGGCACCAGCAAGGCGCGCACCCAGCTTGGGACCAGCGCCCCGATGACTGCCGCACCCGACGCAATGATGAAAAAAGCCGATAAATCAGCGCGCAGCGTATTGATCGCGACTCCGGTGATGGAGAAATTAAAGGTCTCGGAATAGCTCATTGGATCGAAAAGCCCGCGCAAACCGACGATCGCAAAAAAGGCAGCCCACAACAGCACCGCGCCGCGCCAGATCCAGTTGGTCATCAAAGTCTCCCCGTTGCCGTGGTCCAAGCTGAACCAACAGGCGGGAATGTCAATGGTTGCACCGGCTTATCGCGCGTCGACGGCGAAAGTCTCTTCGATCCAGGCGCCGCCCAGCACGCGTGTGCTATCGGCGGCATCGTAAAGCACCGCCGCCTGTCCCGGAGCCACGCCATATTCGGCGTCGCTAAAGATCAGCCGCTCGCCGGCGACGCTCGCCGCCACCGGTCGTGCCATGCTGCGCACCTTGGCGAGCACCTTGCGCCCGTCGACTTCGCCCAGCCAGTTCGCTTCGCCCAGCCGCGCAGCCGACACCGCAAGCGCGCGCCGCGGACCGACAACCACCTGCTTTGCCGGTGCGTCGAGGCGCACAACATACAGCGGTTCGGCCTGTCCGCCGATCTCGATCCCGCGCCGCTGGCCGACGGTATAATGGATCAGCCCCTTGTGTGCGCCGAGCACCGTCCCATCGATATGGACGATGTCGCCTTGATCATCGGCCTCGGGGCGCAGCTTGCGGACAAGCGTCGCATAATCGCCGTCGGGTACGAAACAGATGTCCTGGCTGTCGGGTTTCGCCGCGACGCCCAGTCCCAGCTCGCGCGCGATCTCGCGCACAGCGCTCTTTTCCATGCCACCCAAGGGGAAGCGTAGGAAATTGAGCTGGTCCTGCGTCGTTGCGAACAGGAAATAACTCTGGTCGCGCGCCGGATCGACCGCGCGATGCAACTCGGCACCGTTGGGCCCCATCATGCGCCGGACATAATGACCGGTCGCCAGGCAATCGGCGCCCAAGTCCTTCGCCAGAGCGAACAGGTCGGTGAACTTCACCCCCATGTTGCAGCGCACGCATGGAATCGGCGTACGGCCATTGAGATATTCGTCGGCGAACTGGTCGATCACCGTGTCGCGAAAACGGCTTTCATGGTCATAGACGTGATGCGCAAAGCCCAGCCGGTCGGCGACCGCGCGCGCATCCTTGATATCCTGCCCGGCACAGCAGGCGCCAACGCGTTTCGCCTTGGCGCCATGATCGTAAAGCTGCAGCGTGACCCCGATCACTTCGGCGCCCGATCGCGCCGCGAGCGCGGCGACTACGCTCGAATCGACTCCGCCCGACATCGCAACGACGATTCGCCGATCTTGCAGCGGCATGGCCAGCTGAAAGTCGGCCTGGGCGAGCCCGGCAGGAGAAATCATCGTCGCCATGATGCGCGCCATCTAGGGACCCGCAGCTAAAAATGCCAGCTTTTCCGCCATCGATGTCAAGATATTGACGGGGGTTAAGCTTCGCTAACAAGGCATGAAATAGGCATTTACGTGACCTTAGGCGGTCGGCGCTAGACCGGCCTCATGAATGTCGCCCCGTCCGAATTTCCGCGCCTTGCCGGTGCGGCCAGACTGTCAAAGCCCGGCTTTGACATCATTCTGGCCGTCACCGGCGCGCGGCAGGCTGCGCAGCCCACCGTTCGGTTGCTCCGGGCGCAGGCGACGCGTCAGGCGCATGCCGCAACACTTAACCAATTGCGTTATTTGCTCTGCGCAAAGCGGCGTACGCCGGAACAAAATGGGCAGCATGTTGTTCGTTTCTTCGACCTGTCGGACAGTGTGAACGCCCTGCCCGAAACTATGAACGGCCTGTTTACCAGAGGATTTCAGCCGATGTTGAGCCCCTCTGATTTAGAGACAAATGCGTCGGACCAAATCCCCCCCGACGATGAAACCATGGAATGAATATGATCGAGAATCAGAAAATCCGGCCGGCTCAGGTCATCGGCCCCCTCGGTGAACCGCTGACGATCGACTCGCTGCCGCCGCCGTCGACGACTCGGTGGGTCGTGCGCCGCAAAGCCGAGGTCGTCGCGGCGGTCAATGGCGGTCTGCTCAGCGTTGACGAGGCGTGCGAACGCTACAGCTTGACGCTCGAGGAATTTGCCAGCTGGCAACGATCGATAGATCGCAGTGGCATGCCCGGGCTGCGCGTCACGCGTATCCAGCACTATCGCGACCTCTACGAGCGCCAGCAGCGCTTCTGATCGCACTCGGAACAGGATCGACGAGAGAGGGCGCTTATGGCGCCCTCTTTTTTTGGCTGTCGCCGACACCGCAACGCGGAAAGTAAAGGACTTTCTGCAATTTGACGTTTTCTTTGCAACCCTCGCGTTCACCCCGCGTTAAGCCCCGGAGTCAACTTTGGGAGTCACTCGATTATGCGTAAGATGTTTATTACCCTCGCCGCCACCTCGGCCCTTGCGCTTGGCGCCTGCCAGAGCCCTGCTGCCGACAAGGTCGAAGATCAGGCCGAAGCGCAGTCCGAAGCCATCGACGATCAGGCTGACGCTATGCCCGAAGGGCCGACGAAGGAAGCCATGGAAAACAAGGCTGACGTCGTCGAAGAAATGGGTGAGGAAAAGGCGAACGCCATGGACGATAATGGCGAAATCGCTCCGTCCGAAACCGGCGTCGGCGACACGCAAACCAAATAAACACTGCCTCCCCTAATGGGCAGTGCGAAGGGCGCCGGCAGCAATTCCGGCGCCCTTTGTCGTGAGCGGGACATTTTTCATCAATTTGTGACCTCATGTGACGATCGTCACCACTTTGTAATCCCATCATCGCTATGCGAGCGGGGTGGCCGGAGCGTTTCGGCGATTTCGCGCCACGGCCTACCCTCCCGCCGTCGGTAGCGACCCCCGACGGCGGGAGGGACTAGCCAGCTCTCTTCCCGCCAACTTCCAGTGCGCGCAGGACATCCTGCACCCCGGGCACATCGACGTCGGCCCGCAGCGCGGCCAAGCCTGCCGCAACGTCGAGCCGATATTCGGCAACGCCGACCGACTCGCCGGTCCATTCGGCGTTGAGCGATTTCACTAGCCGTTTTGCTGCGGAATTTTCCGAGAGGATATGGACATCGAGCACCGCCAACCCCTCTGATAGGCAGTGGACCAGCAGCGCAGCGGTCATCATCTGCGCCAGCCCCTGTCCCTGGAATGCATCGACCACCGCGATCGAAAACTCGCCCGCGCGGCCGCCGTTGCCATAACGCACCGCATGGACCGCTCCGATCGCCGGCTGCCCTTCGCACTCGGTGCAGATCGCTCCCCAAGCGATATGGTCGTGGCCGTCGACATCAACCAGCCGCTCGATCACCGCGTCGGGCAGGACCGGGACGGGAGAGAAAAAGCGCAGATAGCGCGACTCTGCCGACAATTTGGCGATCCCGTCGCGCAGCAACTGCTCGTCGTCGGGCGTGATCGTTCGCAAGCACACCACGGTACCGTCGTTCAGCGCGCTATGTACCGCGATGTCCTCGATCGCCTTCGCCCGTCCCGGTGCCTGTCTGTCCGTCGCGTTCATTGCGGCCTCCCAGCCCCCATACGATAGGGACCGCCGATGCCGCTGGCAATTCGCCGCTCACCTATTGCTCTCGGATGAACGCGAGGGTGAAAGCAGTTCAACTTCTGCCAAAGGCAGCGCAGTTCTAGGCGCCGACGCAGCGGCGCAACGCCTCGTCCGTCGGACCGCTCAGCAGCGCCGATTTGACCGAAAGGTAAAGCTCGTCGACCGGATCGTGCGCGCCCGCGCCGAAATCGCGCGCGTCGCCGGCACCAATCCGGCGAAGGTGCGAATCGCTATCGAGATGTAGGCGCGGCGGCTGGCCGCCCCAGCGCCGCCAGGATCGCCGCGCGCTGTTTGCTCCAGCTGACTCCGTCGGGCGCAATCAGTTCGACATGACCTTCGCCCGGGGTCACCTCCATGGGCACCGTTACGCCGCGCTTCGCCATTGCGGCGCTGTAAGCTGCGCCGGTTGCAGGCGGAGTGACGGGGTCGCGGTCGTTGTTGAACTGCATCTCGCGCGCGCTGCCGAGCGGCATTTCGGGGGGTGAGGTGCGCGCATAGTCGCCGCGCGCCATCGCCGCGGGGGCGTCGGCACCGCACGCATGGCCGCTGCTCGCCGCACCCGCGCGCAGGTCGGGGAGTCCACCCTGGCTGATCGCGTGGTCGATCCGGATCGGATCGGCGCCGCGCAGCGCATCGTCCGCCGCCAGCGCTGGGCGCCGCGCCAACCACAGCGCCAGATGCCCGCCCGCGCTATGCCCGATCGCAATCCGCGTGCCGCCGGTGTCGAGCCCATGTCTGCCACCCTCGGCAACGAACAGATCAGCGGCGCGCGCCACATCCTCATAGGTGCCGGGCATTCCGCCGCCGCGGTCGACGCCGCGATACTCGATGTTCCACACCCCGACGCCGTGCGCGCGCAGGTCGTCGGCGATCCAGTTCATGATGTCACGCTCGGCCACCGCGGTTTGCCAGCAGCCGCCGTGGATCATGATCACCGCGGGGTGCGGCCCCCTGTCCCTTCGGCACCCAGACATCGACCAGCTGCAACGCCTCATCGCCATAGCGGACGGTCGCATCGGCGACCGGCTTGGCGCGGGTCAGCAGGTCGGGCCACGTCATGATCGGCTTGTCGTCCACCGCCCGCTCTCCATTCACTGGTCCAACCGACGCCGGGGCGCAGGCGGCTAGCAGGAGCATCAGCCCGGGCACCGCGCTTTTGCCAAGCCTGATCAGGCGTCATCGCCCATCCGCAGCGCGGCAATGAACGCCTCTTGCGGGATGTTCACATTGCCATATTCACGCATCCGCTTTTTGCCCTCTTTCTGCTTTTCGAGCAGCTTTTTCTTGCGGGTCGCGTCGCCGCCGTAGCATTTGGCGGTGACGTCCTTGCGCAGCGCGGCGATGGTTTCGCGCGCGATCACCTTGCCGCCGATCGCGGCCTGAATCGGGATCTTGAACATGTGGCGCGGGATCAGGTCCTTCAGCCGCTCGCACATGCCGCGGCCGCGCGTTTCGGCGGTGCCGCGGTGGACGATCATCGACAGCGCGTCGACCGGCTCGTTGTTGACCAGGATGCTCATTTTGACGAGGTCGCCGGGGCGGTGGCCGATCTGGTGATAGTCGAACGACGCATAGCCGCGGCTGATGCTCTTCAGCCGGTCGTAGAAATCGAACACCACTTCGTTGAGCGGCAGTTCATAGGTGATCTGCGCCCGGCCGCCGACATAAGTGAGGTTCTTCTGCACCCCGCGGCGGTCCTGGCACAGCTTCAGGATCGAGCCGAGATATTCGTCGGGGACATAGATCACCGCTTCGATCCACGGCTCCTCGATCTCGTCGATGCGGTTGGGGTCGGGCATATCTGCGGGGTTGTGGAGTTCAATCTCCTTCGCAGCCTCATTCTTGGTGTGGCCGAGCTTGAGCTTATACACCACCGACGGCGCGGTGGTGATCAGATCAAGGTCATATTCACGGGTCAGCCGCTCCTGGATGATCTCGAGGTGGAGGAGGCCGAGGAAGCCGCAGCGGAAGCCGAAGCCGAGCGCGGCGCTGCTCTCCATTTCGAAGCTGAACGACGCATCGTTGAGGCGCAGCTTCTGGATGCTCTCGCGCAATTTCTCGAAATCGTTCGCGTCGGTCGGGAACATGCCGCAGAACACGACCGGCTGGACTTCCTTGAACCCCGGCAGCGCCTGCGCCGCGGGGCGCTTGGCGTCGGTCACAGTGTCGCCGACGCGCGCCTGTGCGACGTCCTTGATCTGCGCGGTGATGAAGCCGATTTCCCCTGGGCCAAGCTCGGAGAGCTGCTCGATCTTGGGCGTGAAACAGCCGACGCGGTCGATCAGGTGGGTGGTCCCCGCCTGCATAAACTTGATCTGCTGGCCTTTTTTCAGCACCCCGTCGATGACGCGGATCAGGATGACGACGCCGAGATAGGGGTCGTACCAGCTGTCGACGAGCATCGCGGTCAGCGGCGCATTCGCGTCGCCTTTGGGCGGAGGGATGCGCGTGACGATCGCCTCGAGCGCTTCCTCGATCCCAATCCCCGATTTCGCCGACGCGAGCACTGCATTGTCGGCGGGCAGCCCGATGATATCCTCGATCTCGGCTTTCACCTTGTCGACGTCGGCGGCGGGCAGGTCGATCTTGTTGATCACCGGCACGATTTCATGGTCGTGCTCGATCGACTGATAGACGTTCGCCAGCGTCTGCGCCTCGACCCCCTGCGCCGCGTCGACAACCAGCAACGCGCCCTCGCACGCCGCCAATGACCGCGACACTTCATAGGCGAAGTCGACATGGCCCGGGGTGTCCATCAGGTTGAGCTCATAGGTCTCGCCATCATGCGCCTTGTATTTCAGGCGCACCGTCTGCGCCTTGATGGTGATTCCGCGCTCTTTTTCGATGTCCATATTGTCGAGCACCTGCGCCGACATTTCGCGCGCGGTGAGCCCGCCGGTGAACTGGATCAACCGGTCGGCGAGCGTCGATTTGCCATGATCGATATGCGCGATGATGGAGAAGTTACGGATGTGGGACATGGGCGTGGTCATGCGGGCGCGTTAGCAGGGGAAATGCGCGCTGTCAGCAGGGAGCGGACCGCCCCGAGCGGACGGCGCGCTTTTCGGTCCAGGTACGGGCAAAGTTCAGGGAAAGTCAGCCCAACGCGCCCAAATTTCGGCCCCTGAATGCCAACGGAGCGCCCGGCAGGCGAAACTCGTCAAATTTGTCACCGCATCGACCCCGCAAACAAGGGGTTGGCGGCCAGCCATGCGCCAAGATCGTCAAGGTCGCGCATCGCGGCGGGGGCATGAAAGATCGCAAAGGACGCGCGCGGCCGCGATGTTTGGCGCGCGGTGGAGCAGAGGCAGAGGCCGCACATATCCGACCGGGAGAAGCGGTCGCCGCCGACAGGGCTAGGAAGCGGCTTCCGCCGCTGCCAGTTAACTTCGCATAATGTCGTGCGGTGGGGCGAGCCAGATCGACAGGCCGGGCCGCGGATCGTCCGGCGCGGCATCGATGACGTGCCGCACCGCATCGGCGCGGGCGCGGGCGAGGATCGCGGCGGGGATGCTCGCGGGGTGGAAGATATGGTCAGCCTCGCCCAGCAGGCGCGCCGCCCGCAGGGTGAGGTCGTCGGGGTCGGCGCTGGCGAGGTGGATCGTTTCGAGGCGCGACGGCCGGGTGGCGGTGTCGCTTGCCAGCCATGCCGCGACCTTGTCCGCCGCAGCCGCGTCGAGCGGGTCGAGCGCGCCGCCTGGCGCCAGCGCGACGTCGATGGCGCGGCGGCGGTCAGTGGCGGCGGGCCAGCGGGCTTTCATCGCGTCGCGTGCGGCGTAGAGCGCCGATGCCAGCGCGCCGAGGCGGGCCGGTAAATGTGCCTCGATCCGCTGGCGCACCGCCTTGGCGAGCCCGGCCGAGGCGCCGCCGGTGCCAATGGCAATGGTGACGGGGGCGCGATCGACGATCGCAGGTGTGGTGAAATCGCAGAGGTCGGGGCGGTCGACGACGTTCACGAGCAGGCCGTCGGCGCGAAGGGCAGCGGCGGCGTTGCGCGCTTCGCTCTCGTCGTCGAGCGCGACGAAGGCGATGGTCGCACCTTGTTCCCACGCCGGGACAATGCGCCCGCCCGCCCGCTCGATCAGCCGGGCCTTGGCGTCAGCCGCCTCTCCCACCCCGACCAGCACGACCGTGCGGCCGGTGAGGTTGAGGAAGATCGGGAGTTGGTGCATTGGACGGTTCTAAACCCTGCCGATTTCATAGCAATCGTCATTGCGAGCGAAGCGAAGCAATCCAGAGCGGTTTACGCCACTCTGGATTGCAGCGTCCCCCGGCCTTCGCCGGGGCCATCGCAATGACGAGGCTCAAACGATCCAGTCGGGCACGCGCTCGGCCGCCATGATCGTGCTGGCGGCGATGCGGTCGGCGACCTTGATGTAGCGATCGCCGTCGACGAGCACTTCGGGCACCAGGCTGCGGCTGTTGTAGGTCGACGCCATCGTCGCGCCATAGGCGCCAGCGGTGCGGAATACCGCGAGGTCGCCCGATTCGACCTTGTCGGTAACGCGGTCGCGCGCGAAGGTGTCGCCGGTTTCGCATACCGGGCCGACGATCGACGCGGTCATCTTTTCGCCGGTCGGCTTGACCGCGACGAAATCATGATAGGCGTCGTAGAGCGCCGGGCGCGCGAGGTCATTCATCGCGGCATCGACGATAACGAAGGGGTTGGTCGCGCCGGGCTTAACCCAGAGAACCTCGGTCAGCAGCACCCCGGTGTTGCCCGCGATCACGCGGCCGGGTTCGAACATCAGGGTAACGTCCCAATCCTTCGTCACGCGCGCGACCATTGCGCCATATTCGGCCATGGTCGGCGGATTGTCACCGGGCTTGTACGACACCCCAAGTCCGCCGCCGAGATCGACATGGGTGATGCTGTGCCCCGCGGCGCGCAGGTCGGCGACCAGGCGGCCGACGCGGGTGAACGCCGCTTCGAGCGGATCTAGGCTGGTTAGCTGGCTGCCGATATGCACCGCGATGCCGCGCAGCTGAAGCCCCGGCAGCGCCGCTAGGCGGTCGAACATCGCGGGCGCGACGTCTATCCCGACGCCGAACTTGTTGTCGGCCTTGCCGGTCGAAATCTTGGCGTGGGTACCGGCATCCACATCGGGATTGACGCGCAGCACCGCGCGCGCGGTCATTTCCTTGGCGAGCGCGATTTCAGCCAGCGCGATACCTTCGGGCTCATGTTCGATATTGAACTGGCCGATGCCGCGGTCGAGCCCCTGCGCCAGCTCGGCACGGGTCTTGCCGACACCCGAAAAGACGATGTCCTCGGGCGCCATACCCGCGGCAAGCGCGCGTTCGAGCTCGCCGCCCGACACGACGTCGGCGCCGTAACCCTGCCGCGCGAGGACGCGTAGCACGCCGAGGTTGGGGTTGCTCTTGATCGCAAAGGCGAGGTGCTTGCGCGGCACGTCCTTCAATCCGTCGCGAAATTCCTGCGCGTGGCGTTCGAGCATCGCGCGCGAATAGACATAGACGGGGGTGCCGACTTCTTCGGCGATGCGGGGCAGCGGAATGTCTTCGGCGTGAAGGACGCCGTCACGTAGTGCAAATTGATCCATTATTTTAGTCCTGAGGCTCAGCCCGGAGGCGGCAAGTCGAAATCATCGGGTTCGCGGCGTTCGGACCGTTTGAGAAGTTCGTCGCTGCGCGCAGGCCGGGCCTGCGCGTCGGGCGTCGTAAGCTCCTCGGTAGTCGGGGCGCGGGGCGCGCCGACGGGAACGACCGGCGCAGGCTGGCCTGCAACGGCCTTCAAATCTTCCTTGCTGCCGCACGCGCCGAGCAGCGCGGAAGCGGCAATTGTTGCTATGATGAGGCGCTTCATCGCCATCAACTTGTTCCTTTCAGCGCGGCGCGGGCCGCGGATATGGCCTGCCTTACCCGCTCGGGGGCAGTGCCGCCATAGCTGGTGCGACTGGCGATCGACGCCTCGACGGTCAGCGCCGCGAGCACATCGGATGTCACCGCCGGATGGATCGCGGCGGCATCGCCCTCGGGCAGCGCGGAGAGTTCGACGCCCAGCTCTTCGGCGCGCTTGACGCACGAACCGACGACATGATGCGCCTCACGGAACGGCAGTCCCGCCTCGCGCACCAGCCAGTCGGCGAGGTCGGTCGCGGTCGAATAGCCCGATGCAGCGAGCGCGCGCATGCGGTCGGTACGAAAGGTCAACGCTTCGATCATTCCGGTCATCGCGGCGAGCGACAGCGCAAGCGCGTCGAAGGCGCCGAAGACGGTTTCCTTGTCGTCCTGCAGATCCTTGGAATAGGTCAGCGGCAGGCCTTTGACGATCACCGCCAGCCGCTGGAACGCTCCGAGCAGCAGCCCGGCGCGACCGCGCACCAGTTCGGCGGCGTCGGGGTTGCGCTTTTGCGGCATGATCGAGCTTCCCGTCGACCACGCGTCGGGCAGGCTGATGAAACCGAAGGGCTGGCTGGCCCAGATGACGATTTCTTCGGCGAGCCGCGACAGGTGGATCGCGGCGATCGAGGCCGCGGCGCAAAATTCGAGCGCGAAGTCGCGGTCGGACACCGCGTCGATGCTGTTCGCCATCGGGCGGTCGAAGCCAAGTGCCGCGGCAGTGGCGGCGCGGTCGATGGGAAAGCCGGTGCCCGCAAGCGCGGCGGCGCCGAGCGGCGATTCGTTGAGGCGGCGGCGCGCGTCGGCAAAGCGGCTGCGATCGCGGCCGAGCATTTCGACATAGGCGAGGAGATGATGCCCGAGCGTCACCGGCTGCGCGACCTGAAGATGCGTGAAGCCGGGCATGATGCTGTCGGCATGTTCGTCGGCGCGCGCCAGCAGCGCGGCCTGCATCGCGGCGAGCCCGGCGTCGATGCGCTCGCACGCGGTGCGCGTCCACAGGCGGAAATCGGTCGCGACCTGATCGTTGCGCGAGCGCGCGGTGTGGAGACGTCCGGCGGCTTCGCCGACGATGTCCTTCAGCCGCGATTCGACGGTCATGTGGATGTCTTCGAGCGCGAGATCGACGGGGACGCCGTTCGCGGCGAATTCACCGGCGATCTGTGCGAGTCCGCGGTCGATCTGGACTGCGTCGTCGGCTCGGATGATTCCGGCGGCACCAAGCATCGCCGCATGCGCGCGGCTGGCGGCGATATCTTCTTCCCACAGGCGCTTGTCGACGGGGATTGAGGCATTAATTTCTTGCATGATCGCGGCCGGACCGCCACCGAAGCGGCCACCCCACATGCTGCTCTTGTCCGGAGTAACCGTCATTCGCCGCGTCCCAAACCCGTATCTTGCGATCCTCGCCTTGCTGCTGGCCGGATCAATCGCGGGCTGCGATAGGGAAAAGCAGGACGGCGGGCAAGCGGCAGAGGGTCAAGCAAATGTTTCGGCGGGCCAAGCGACAGGACTGCGGCAGTTTCAGTATCAGATCGACCGCAGTCAAAGGGGCAAGACGGCGCCCACGGTAGCGTTCCGCGGCCCTGACGATGCAGCGGTCACACTCGCGGCGTTCCGCGGCAAGCCGCTGCTGGTCAACCTGTGGGCGACCTGGTGCGCGCCGTGCGTGGCCGAAATGCCGACGCTCGATGCGCTTGCCGCGAAAAGCGGCGAGCGGATGACGGTGATGGCGGTGGCGCAGGATTTGCAGGGCTCTGAGGTGGTTGATCCGTGGTTCCAGAAGGCGGGGCTGAAGGCGTTGCAGCCGTATCTCGATCCCGAGAACGGGTTGCTCGATGCCGCGAACAGCGCGTTGCCGACAAGCATTTTTTATGACGGCGAAGGACGCGAGCTGTGGCGCGTTGTCGGGGCGATTGATTGGCAGGGCGCCGAGGCGCAGGCGTTGTTGGCGGAGGGCGGAGTTTAGATCTCCGTCGCCCGCGCGAAGGCGGGGACCGCCGTCGTTTTAATCGGTGATGCCGGGTCAGGCCGCTCGCGACCCCCGCCTTCGTGGGGCGAGGAAAAATATGAAAAGGGCGGACGCCCCATGACGCCCGCCCTTCCCTTGCGACCCGGAACAGCTCCGGGGAAACTTAACCTCCGACCGTCACGCGGCCGCTGCGATAACCCTTCTTACGCATTTCCTTCACATAATCCTTGTCGGCGTCGACAATCTCGGTTTCCCATTCATCCCACGCATCCCAGCGATCTTCGCGGTCGGTGGCGCGGCGCAGGTCGCTGGTCAGCTCCTTTTCCGCCTCGAGAATGTCGGTTTTGTAATTATACCATTGCTGGTTGACGACGCCCGCGATTGGCCGCTCGCGGATCGGCGGCGCTTCGAACCCTGGCGGCATCGATTTATAGGGAACGGCAGCAACCGCGGCGGTGGCGGGGAGCGCCAGAATGACTGCAAGGGTGGTCCATTTTTTCATCGTCCATCTCCTGATTGTCCGGCCGTTGCCGGGCGGTCAGGGGAGTCAACGAAGCAGGCAGCGAATGTCTTCGCGGCTAAACGGACATTCGGCACGGTTGGCGGTGGATTTGGCGCCGACGAGTCAGCCGGGGTGCGCTTCGTCGCCCACCGCCGAGCGGAGCAGCCCGCGAAACACCTCCTGCGCGCTGCGTTTGCCCTGCGTGACATCGAACACGTCGCGCGCGATCGGCATGTCGAGATTGTAGCGCTCGGCGAGCGCGATCACGGTCGGCGCGCTCTTCACCCCCTCGGCGACCATATTCATCCCCGCGATGATTTCGTCGATCGGGCGTCCCTTGCCGAGTTCGACCCCGACATGGCGGTTGCGGCTGAGCGGGCTGGTGCAGGTCGCGATCAGGTCGCCCATGCCGGTGAGGCCGGCAAAGGTTTCAGGACGCCCGCCCATCGCGACGCCCAGCCGCGTGATCTCGGCCAGCCCGCGCGTCATCAGAGCCGAGCGGGTGTTGTCCCCCGCCCCCAGCCCATCGCCCATGCCGACCGCGATCGCGATGATATTCTTGAGCACCCCGCCAAGTTCGCAGCCGAGCAGGTCGGTGTTGGTGTACACGCGGAACAGACCCGAATGGAACACCGGCTGGAGCGCGCGGACGACGATCTCATCCTCCATCGACAACACGCTTGCCGCCGCCTGCCCCGTCATGATCTCGCGCGCGAGATTGGGGCCGGTGAGGACACCGACGGGGTGGCCGGGGAGCACTTCCTCGATGAGTTCGGTCATCCTTTTGCCCGACGAGAGTTCGAGGCCTTTGGTCAGGCTGATGACGGGTACCCATGGGCGGAGGTGCTCGCGTGCCTCCTCGAGCACCGCGCGAAAGCTGTGCGAGGGGACGCCCATGATGAGGACGTCGGCGCCCGCGACGACCTCGGCCATGTCGCTGGTCGCGCGCAGCGTAGTCGGCAGTTTGATGCCGGGCAGGTATTTGCGGTTCTCATTGTCGCGGTTGATGCCCTTGACGGTCTCGGCATCGCGCGCCCACAGGGTGATCGGGGCGTTGCGCGACACCACCGCCGCGACCGTCGTCCCCCAGCTGCCCCCACCGAGCAGGCCGACCTTCAGGCGCATATTTCTCTCCCCTGTTTTGTGGGGAGAGTGGCGAGAGTTTTACAGCTTGGCAAGAATGGTTGGCCAAGCGTGTTGTCTTACATTTCGGGAAGGTGGGCCAACGGCTGGGTCAGCTTCAAAAACCGTCCCTTCCGGTTCCCCAAGGCGTTCATCAAAAAAATCATCGCCCTGCGACCGACACCGCGTGACGGCGAGTTCGATGCCTTCTTCCGGCATCAGAAAATCAAATCCATATCACTCCACGGCATTCCCAATGAAACGCGAGACCTGTAAACCATGTCTCCGAACACCTGTCTGTCATGTCCCCAGTCTGAACACGTCGCCACAGGGAGGATCAGTGTTTGGCCAGAAATGCCTTCATCACCGCGGCGGTCGCCTTGGGATCCTCAATCATCGGGACATGGCCGACATGTTCGAAAATGTGGCTCTGGCTGCCCGCGATTCCCGCTTCGAGCACGGGCACGCAGCTGACGTCGAGCAGGCGGTCGTGGCGGCCCCAGATGATCAACGTCGGCGCCTTGACCTCGCCGAGCCGCTCGTTGAGCGGATGGTCACGGCCTTCGTTGGCGATCGTCCAGAATATGCCGTCGAGTTGGTCGCGATATTTGAGCGCGTCGGCGTAGAGCACCGGTTTGAGCCGCGCCGGGATATAGGGCGGTTTGTGGACGACCATGCCGACCAGCCGGTCGGCGTCCTCGAGCCCCGCAAGGACGAGCGGGTTATAATCCTCATTCGCCGCCTGTTTCTGCAGATCGCTTTCGTTCGCGCCGTTGACCCCGGCGTTGTTGAGCAGGATCAGGCTGGCGAGCGCTTCCGGATAGTCGATCGCGTATCGCAGCGCGATCCAGCCGCCCATGCTGTTGCCGCCGACATGCGGGCGGTCCAGACCGAGCGTGTCGGCGAACTGCTTGAGCCGCGCGGTCTGCGCGCCAAGATCATAGGCCAGGTCGGGATTGCGCTCATTCTCGCCGAAGCCCGGCAGGTCGGGCGCGATGACATGATAGTCGCGAGTGAGGTGCGGCGCGATCATCGACCAGTTGTCCTTGTCGCCGGCAAAGCCGTGGACGAGCAGCAGCAAGGGTTTCGCCGGGTCTCCACCCTCCAGATAGGGCCAACTGCGGCCATCGACGGTGATGCTTTTCTGCACCATCCGTCCGCGCTGGCGCAGCAGCGCCCGCCCGAGCGCCACGAGGCGGCCCGGGAAGATGAAATACATCAGCCCGAGCGCGATGAGCGGGGCGAAGAGGAGGATGAGGAGGATTTTCATGGTCTGGTCCTTTAACCCCTCCCCTTCAGGGGCGGGGTTTATTCTGCTTTCGACACGCGCGCGTCGAACCAGCCGATCAAATCGTCCAGCACCGCATCGCGTTCCGGCTCGTTGTAAATTTCGTGGAACAGGGCTGGGTAGATTTTGAGCGTCTTGTCGGCCGAGCCAACCTGATCGAACAGATATTGAGATCCTTGAGCCGACGCGAGGCTGTCCAACTCACCATGCTGGAGCAGGATCGGCAGCGTGATCCGGGGAGCGCCCGCCTGCGCCGCGGCCATCGCGTCCATGAATTCCTTGCCGAGCCGCGCGCCGATCTTGCCGGTGTAAACGAGCGGGTCAGCGAGATAGGCGGCGACCACCGCGGGATCGCGGCTGACGCCATTGGCGTCGAGCGACAGCACGCCGAGGCGCGGGAAGAAGCGTGACAGGAAGCGGCTGATCCAGACTGTGAAGCGCGAGGGCGGCGTGGCGGGGACGATCGCGGGGCCGGAGAGCGCAGCAGCAGCGAACGCTTGCTCGCGCTCGATCAGGAACAAAGTCGAAATCAGCCCGCCCATGCTGTGGCCGAGCAGCAGGCGCGGGGTGGAGCCATGGTTGACCTCAACCAGGGTCAGCAGTTCAGCCATGCCGTCGGTGAATGCCGAAAAGCGCGGGACGAAACCTCCGTCGCCGTCCGACAGGCCGTGCCCCCAATGGTCGATCGCATAGACCGCATAGCCCGCGTCGGTCAGCCGCTGCGCGACATGGCCGTAGCGCCCCGCATGTTCGGCATAGCCGTGCGCGAGCAGCACCACGGCGTTTGGCAGGCCTGCGGGCAGCCAGTGCGTGACGTGGAGCTTTGCCCCGGCACCGACCGATCCCGCGGGCAGGATCACCGCCGACATATTAGCGGACGGCCTTCTTCAGCGCCGCGGTGCTGCGGTGGCCGGGGCCGTCGTCGCCCGCGCGGTCGATCCTGGCCAATATGCCTTCGAGCGCACGGCTGATCGCGGTCTGGGTACGGACCATTTCGACCTTGGGCCAGGCGGTGCGCTCGCCGGTGTCAATCAGTTCGTCGATATCCTCCTGCCCCAGATCGCTCAGGATCTTCGCGGGCGACCAGAATTTGGGCGGGCGGATGATGTTGATGTCGCCGGTATATTCCTGATTGATCACCGAACGCGCCATGTTGGCGAGACTGTTGAGCGGTGGCACCCATTCGAGCGGTTTCTGGAAAATGATCATATTGGCATTCAGCCACGCCTTGAAGGTCGCCATCGACGCATGTTGAATGGCCTCGATCGGCGCCATCTGCTTGCGCGTATCGGTCGCGAAGGGCAGCGCGATCGGGTTGGCCTGGCTGACGATATGGTGGTTGACCCCATAGAGGCGTTCGAGCCGCTTGGTCGGGATATCGTGCGTCACCGACCCGTCGACCCAGCGCCGATCGGGCTGGTACGCGATCCGCTCGCCCTTGTCGTCGCGCGCCATCAGCATTACCGGCGGGAAGACGCCGGGAACCGCGCACGATGCGAGCACCGCTTCGCGGATCAGCACGTTGGGCGCGGTGATTGCGTTAAGGAGGCGGCCGTTCTGATGCTTTTCGGCGGGCGCGACCGAGACGTTTAGGTGGCGGCCGCTGATTTCGAACGCTTCCTGAAAGGTCAGGTCGGGGATCAGGTCGGCAAGCCGGTCGCGCACCTCGTCCGACGCCAGCCGCTTTTGTTTGGGATCGCGCGCCGGATTGGCGAGACGCTCGCTTTCGAGCAGCGCGCCGATTTCGCTGTCCTTGCGGGTGCAGACGACCGCGGCAACGATCGATCCCCCGCTGGCGCCCGACATGATCGCGGGGAGCACGCCTTCGGACCACAAAGCTTTCACGACGCCGATGTGGAAGAACAGGAAGCTGCCCGAGCCCGACAACAGCAGCGCCGAGCGGCCGTAGCAATGCTGGGCGCGGCGGAAGAAGTCGCGCTTTTCCTCGCGGGGGATGCTGCGCGCCGCGGCGATCTTGCCCAATGAGTCGACGACCTCGGCGACATAATCCTCGATCAGCGTCTTCGTGCCGAAGCGCGCCTTTTGATAGAGGCGCTCGTGGCCCATGCCGTCGATATTGCCGTGAATGCCCTCGTTGAGGACGAACAGCAGCCCCTTGACGTCGCCCGCCGCCGACAGTTTGCGCAGCCGTTCGAGCCGGGCGCGGATCGCCTTGTAATCGAAATGCTTGCTCTCGTCGGCGTCGCGCCACGTCTGAAGCCCCGATTTCTTGTCATGCTCGCGTGCGGCCTTGGCCCAGGCGATGTAATCGGGCGCAGTCACAAGATCGCGGTCGGCGCTGAGCGTCGGGGTGAAAAGCATCTAGTCGTCCTGCAGAACATGGTTATTTTTTCGGAGTCTTGCGGGTTGCGTTGCCTTTGGCAACCGGTTTCGCCCGCGGTTTGGTGGCAGGTTTCGGGACGGCTTTCGGTTTCGCCTTCGGTTTTGGCGCCGTCTTGGGCGCCGGTTTCGGCGTTGCCGTAGCGGCTTTGGTCTTTTCGGCTTTCGGCACCCCCGCCATCAGGTCAGCAAAACTTTCCTCGATACATTCGCGGAAAAAGGCGATGTCGGGCATGATCGCGCGCTCGCAGATGATCGAAAAGGCGATGCGGCCGTTGTAGCTGGGGGTCGCGACGAACAGCCCCATATTGTTCGCGAGCGGCGCCATGCCATGCTGCATGACGAGCTGCGCGCCCGCCAGATAGAGCGGAACCTGCGCGCCGGGGACGTTCGAGATGAAGAGGTTGGTGCCGCGCACCGCGAAGCGTTCGCTGGTGACGAGCCGCGCGACCGCCGCCATCGTCGCGCCGGGGATATGCTGCGACAGGTCCGTCATGATCCGCGCGCTGACCCCAGCCTTCGCCTCCTTTGCCTGAACCGTATAGTCGCGGATCGCCGCGAGGCGCGCGAGCGGGTCGGCGATGTCGGAGCGCACCGGGACGCTCATTGCCGAGACCTGATTGCCGGGGGTGCTGGCTTTGCCCGCTCCCTTTTCCTTGCCGCGCAGATTGATCGGCGCGACCGCGACCAGGCTGTCCTTGGGCAGTTCCTTGTGCTTCACCAGATATTTGCGCAGCGCGCCGCCGACGGTGGTCAGCACGACGTCGTTGACCGTCGCGCCCGGCACCTTCTTACGGACTACCGCGACATCGGCGAGCGCCACTGAAGTGCCGTCGAACATCTTGTGTGGGCCGACGGGCACGTTGAAGCGCGTTTCGGGTACCCCTGCGGTCATCCCGCCCTCGGCCATCGCCTTGCGCGCCGACGAGATGATGGCCGGCGACATTTTCATCAGCGCGTTCATGAACTTCACCGGCGATTGCAGCGATGCCGACCAGGCGCGCGACAGCGTTTCGGCGCTCGATGGCGCATCGCCCAGATCCTCGACCGGCGGCGGTTCGGCGATCGCGGGGGTGCCCTTGGCATCGAAGTCGCTCATCGCGATGAAGGCATGGGCCCCCGACGCGCCATCGACCGCGGCGTGGTGGACGCGGTGGAGCATCGCGAAGCTGCCTTTGGGTATGCCCGGAATACGGTCGAGCCCCTCGATGATATAAATATCCCACAGCGGGCGGTTCATATCCATCGGTTTCGAGAAATAGCGCGCCACGGCGATGCAGAATTGCCGCCAGTCGCCGGGCTCGGGCAGGCGCGCGTGGCTCATATGCGCCTCGACATCGAAATGCTCGTCCTCGACCCAATAGGGATGGTCCATGTCGAACGGCAGGCGGTGGAGGCGGCGCTTGAACAAAGGCGAGGTGTGGACGCGGCTTTCGACGTGGCGGATGATGTCCTTGAAGCGCACGAAGCCGCCCGGGGCGGTCGAGGGGTCGTAGATATAGACCCCCATGATGTGGGTCAGGTTGTTAGCCGTCTGGGTGTAGAGGAACTGGGCGTCCTGCGCGCTGAGCTGTTTGAGCATGTTAGGGTCCTCTGAAATCAATTCTGCCGTCATCCCGGCGAAGGCCGGGATCTCGACCTCGATATATAATGCACCGCCGAGTTTCCGGGCTTCGCCGGGATGACGAGGTTGGGCGAGGCGCGCTCATTGATCGCCCCCCGGCAACCGATCCGCCAGCGCGACAGTCGACAGCCGCATCGTCTCCATCACGTTCGCCAGCCCGCGCAGTTCCATCAGTAACGCGCGGCGCGCCGCGAGGATGTCGGGCGTCGCGGGCTCGGCGAACCCCATATGGCGCATCAGCGACAGGCCGTTGGCGAACAGCAATTTGCCGATAGCGGCTTCGCTGCTGATCCGGCGGAGCAGATAGGCCTGCTTGCCCTCGGTCAGCGCGGCGTCGAGCAAGGCCTTTTCATCGACCGCATCGCCAAGCCGTGCGCGCGCGAGCAGATCGGCGACAACCGAATAGGCCTCGGCATAAGGCAGCAGGATCGCGTGGCCGACAACGGGCTGGCAACGGCGCAGCAGCTGCACGATGCCGCGGTCGCCGCTGGCGAGGCGACGGTCCCACAGCGGGTCGATGCGTTCAAGTTCGGCGCGCAAGGCGGCCATATGCTCGTCGCGCGGCGGATAGAAGAATTCGAATTTGAACAGGTCTCGCAGGCGATCGATCTCGTCCCAGAACGCCGCTGTCGCGTCGCGGCTATCGGCGTCGCGCAGTTCGAACAGCGCGAGTTCGATCATCGCGCGGTTGAGGAAATGATGCGCAATGATGTTGCGATAATAGCTCGCCATCGGATGTTTGGCGGGGTCGATCGAATAGACATTTTCGCTGCCCGCTTCGTAGCGGGTGAGCAGCCCGCTGGTGACGAGCGTATCGACGGTGGCGGAAAGCGCGGCGTCGTCTCCGCTGCCCAGTTCGCTGCTGATCCGGATGCCGCGCGCCCGCGCCCAGTCGGTCACCGCACCGATCGCGCCGAGCAGTTCGGCCGAGGTGGCCCCGCGCGGCGCCATGCCGAGCAGGATCAGGCACATCACCGAAGTCACCGTCAGCGGCGTCACCCGGTTCGCCTCGACCGCGACCGCAAAGGCGATTTTTTCGAGCGCGCGCTTGTCGTCGGCACCGGGCGCGGTGTCGATCACCACCGGGTTGCCGATGTCGAGCCGGATGCGCCCTGACGGTTCGCGCAGGCTCTTCATATAGCCAATGAACCACGACAGGCTCTCGGGCTTTTTGCTGCGCCCCGTCTGTTCGGCGGCATATTCCTCGACATCGCGGATCAAGTCGAAGCTGGTGACAAAGGGGACAAAATGGACCCCGCGTGTCCCCGTCGCGTGGGCGGCGTCGAGGACATATTTCATCAGGCCATATTTGGGCGGCATCAGCTTGCCGAGCCGCGAGCGCGTGCCCTCGAATGCCCAGCTGAGCGGGAAACGCTTCGCGAGCAGCCAAGCGATATAGTGGCGCAGCACGAGCTTATAGACCGGCTGGTCCTGAAAGCTGCGGCGGATGAAGATCATCCCCGAGCGGCGGAAAAATTCGCCCATCACTGCAAAGTCGAGATTGGCACCGCCGAAGCTGTGCAGCATCGGCATGTCGTTTTCGTAAGTGAGGCGGCTGGGCGTCGCGCCATCGATATAGGTTTTGTGGGTAAAAAGGATCGCGGTCGGATGCTCGCGCAGGATCGCGCGGAGCCGCGCGAGCTCGGCGGCGTCGACCTCCATTTCGGGCGCGTAGCCGCCGAACATCATGCGGTCGAGCCGGGCGCGCAGGTCGAGGAACAGCGCGCTGGGCCGCGCGACGACCTCTTTCATTAGCGGGCGGGCTTCGCGAAACAGATCCGCGACCGGGCGGCCGGTTGCCTCGGACAATTCGGCGAGTGCGGCGCGGAATTTGGGGCTGGTGCGCAGGCCATCGGCGACGAAGCGCGGCACCTTGTAGCGGGTGCCGCGGATGCCGCGTTCGGCGACGTCGAGCGCGAGCCCCGCCTGCCGCGCGACGAAACCGGCGAATTCGGCGCCATCGGGGCCAGCCGCATCGCCGCCGCCGGTTTGCGCCGCGAACCGGCTACGCAGCGCGTCGAGCGTCGCCGCGTCACCGACCAATATTTGCGCGCGGCGGCGGTCGCGGAGCAGGATCAGCCGCGCGCGGAGCGGCCCGGGATGGCGCGGGTCGCCGAAGATGATGTGGCGGAATTTGAGTGCGCGGTCGCGCTCGAAGCCCGGAATGCGCCACGCGACGCGCAGCGGCACCACCTGGCGTGACGGCTGCCCGTCGAGCCGAGCGCGGAGCGTTTCGAGCGGCAGGGCATGGTCGTCGTCGGCGATCGCAAGGCTGGCCCATTGCGGCTCAGTCTCGCCCGCAGTGGCATGAACCCAGTCGAGCAAGAGCTGGCGTTCGACACCGTTGCGCGCGTCGATGATGTAGAGCCGGTCGGCCGCATCCTCCGTTATAATGGGGGTGCGGGCGGTTCCGTCGGCCACTGGTTAAAACCCCTCCGTTATTGCGAGCGTAGCGAAGCAATCCAGCGTGGGGCGGGCCGCCCTGGATTGCTTCGCTACGCTCGCAATAACGAGGTGAACCATGCGCTAGGTCGCCCTTCCCTTTCTCGGGGAGGCTTTCTTGGTGGCCGCCTTTGTCGCGGGCGCCTTTTTCTTCGCGGCGGGTTTTTTGGCCACTGTCTTCTTGGACTTGGCTTTTTCGGCCTTCACCTCGGGGACAGCAGCCTCTGGCGTAGGTTCCTTCGCCACCGATTCCGCCACGCTTTCCTCGGGCTGGCCGAGGGTACGCAAGAACATGTTACGGACATCGCGGACATGGTTGTTAATCGTCCGCGGGGTCCACCCCGCCGTATCGACCGGCGGCAACACGGTGACGCGCACCGTTGCGGGCCGCATCACGAACTCGTTCTTCGGCGCGACGTCGGTGGCGTTATGGATCACGATCGGGACGATCGGCACCCCGGCCTGCATCGCCAGGTGGAAGCCACCCTTCTTGAACGGTTCAAGCTTCGGGGTCAGGCTGCGCGTGCCTTCGGGCGAGATGCAGATCGACTTGCCCTCGATCTTGATCGCGTCGACCAGCGGCTCCATCGCCTTGATCGCGCTCTTGCCGTCGGCGCGGTCGACGAAGACAGTGCCGCCCCATTCCATCAGCTTGCCGAGGATGGGGATGTTCTTGATCTCTTTCTTGCCCACTCCGCCCATGTCGCGGCGGATGAGCTTGGCGAGGATCATCACATCGGCCTTGCTCTGGTGGTTGAAGATGAAGACGCAGGGTCGAGAAGACCACAGGTTCTTTTCGTCCTCGACCTCGAGTTCGACCCCGGTGATCGCGGTCGCGAAATCGCCGAACAGCCCGATCGAGAAATTCGCTGCCTCGCGCTGTGAGCGCGTCAGCGCCCAGATCGGCAGGCCGGCGGCAAAGGCGCCAACAAGCGAGCCCGTGGCGTAAATGGTGCGGGTGTAATCGACCCAGCTTGGCGTGCCGCGGCTGCCGAATCGCTGCACCGGCCAGCCATTTTCCTCGGCAATGGCTTTCAGTTTCAAATTCGGGTTGAGCGGGCGCGGCTTGCCGACGCGTTCCAGCAGTTCGATATCGTCGTCGCTGTCCGAATAGAAAAAGCTCTGGTCGAGATCGAGGCCATATTCGACGGCGAGTTCCTCGGCGGCGAGCACCTTGCCGTCCCCGAAACAGAGCGGGCGGATGATGTCGCCGGTGAAGACACCATCCTCGATTTCATAGGCCGAGCATTTGATGTCCGTGATACCAAGGTCGCGCGCGGTCGGTTCGATTTGATAGATCGTCGCCGACGAGATGATCGCGACGCGGTGCCCCTTCGCCTGATGCGCCTCGATGATCGCGCGGGTTTCGGGGTAAATCTTGCGCGCGATATGCTTTTTGTAGAGCTCTTCGCCGAACTCGATAAACCTTTGTTCCTCGACGCCTTTCATGAATTTCGCGGCGCCCGACATCAGGCCGGAAAATCCGATGGTGCCGAGGCTGTGCTGCGCGATAACCTGCACGGTTTCGGCGATCTCTTCCATCGACATTTCGCGGCGCTGGAATTTCTCGCGCAGCATCGCCGTGGCGGAATAGCCCGAGATGATGGTGCCGTCGAAATCGAACAGCGCGGCGATATGCGACCCCGGCTCCGATGCTAGAACTTCATCCAAATGCGGTTGCGGCCTCGCCACGTCTGTCTCCCCACCAACGGCTATAATGCCGCTTTACCTAGGCACAGTGACAGTAAAGATGGCGTTTATCAATGGCGCGAAAGTGCCGCTGCCTCGCGCGCCAGCGTCTCGATCCGCGCGGGATCGAGCGGCCCCGACGGGACCACCCAGCTGCCGCCGACGCACACCACCGCTTCGAGCGCGAGCCAGTCGGGTGCAGTCGACAGGCTGATGCCGCCGGTCGGGCAGAAGCGCGCCTGACTGAAGGGACCGGCAAGCGCTTTCAGCGCCGGAATGCCGCCACTGGTCGCCGCGGGAAAGAATTTGAAGCGGTCGAGGCCGAGGTCCATCCCGCGCATGATGTCGCCGGCGTTGGCGGTACCTGGCAGGAACGGAATGCCGCTGGCGACTGCGGCCTTGCCGAGATTGTCGGTGAGCCCGGGCGAGACGATGAACTCGGCGCCGGCGTGGATTGCGCCCGCCAGCATCGCAGGGTCGAGCACGGTCCCCGCGCCGACGATAGCGCCTTTCACGGCTTTCATCGCGGTGATCGCGTCGAGCGCGGCAGGGGTGCGGAGGGTGACCTCCAGAACCGTCAGCCCGCCCGCGACGAGCGCCTCGGCCATCGGCACCGCGTCTTCGACCCGGTCGATGACGATCACCGGGATGACGGGGGCAAGGCGCATGATCTGGTCGATCGATTGGTCGGTCATTTCTATTCCTTCGTCGCCCCCGCGAAGGCGGGGCGGTTGGCAAGTTGGCGCAAAGCCGATGGCGGCCCCCGCCTTCGCGGGGGGGGGCGCCGGACTAAATCACGCTCTCCATCGCCGCCAACACCGCCGACCCGCCCTTTTCGGCTTCGTCGGCGTGGTGGCGGAACAGGGCGAACAGTTCGCGGCCTACGCCGAGCGCAGGCGGCGGCGCAACGGCGGGGGTGCGCGCGGCCCAGATTGCGGGGTCGACCAGCGCCAGCACTTCGCCCTGGCGCGCGCAGACGCGGACGATGTCGCCGTCGGTGAGGAAGGCCAGCGGGCCGCTGACCCCGTCGGCGCCGGGCAGCGCCTCGGGCGAGAGGTGGATTACCGCGGGCACCTTGCCGCTGGCGCCCGACATCCGTCCGTCGGTGAGCAGCGCGACGCGGAAACCGCGGTCCTGCAGCACGCCGAGTGCGGGGGTCAGCTTGTGAAGTTCGGGCATACCGTTGGCGCGCGGCCCCTGAAAACGGACGACGACGATGGCGTCTTGTTCGAGTTCACCCGCCTTGAACGCCGCCAGCACCGCGTCCTGATTGTCGAAGATCCGGCACGGCGCCTCGATCGTCCAGCGATCTTCGGCGACCGCGCTCGTCTTGATAATCGCGCGGCCGAGATTGCCCGTGAGCAGGCGCATCCCGCCGTCGGGCGAAAAAGGCGCGATAACGGGACGCAGCATCGTGTCGTCGCGGCTTTCGGTGGGCGCGGGTTGCCATTGCAGCGCATCCTCGGCGAGCACGGGCTCGCTCGCATAGTCGGCCATCGTCCCGCCCACCGTCAGCACATCGCCGTGCAGCAGCCTCGCATCGAGCAACTCGCGCACGATATAGCCGATGCCGCCTGCGGCATGGAAATTGTTCACATCGCCCGCGCCGTTCGGATAAACGCGCGCGAGCAGCGGCACCGCATGGCTGAGCTCGTCGAAATCCTGCCAGTCGATGATGATCCCCGCCGCGCGCGCGATCGCCGGCAGGTGGATCGCGTGGTTGGTCGACCCGCCCGTCGCGAGCAGCCCGATCGCAGCGTTGATGATCGCCTTCTCGTCGACGCAGCGCGCCAGCGGGCGATAGTCGTCGCCGTCCCAGCCGATCGCGGCCACCCGGTGCGTTGCGGCGCGGGTGAGCTCTTGGCGCAATTTGGTGCCGGGGTTGGTGAAGGCGCTGCCGGGGATGTGGAGCCCCATCAACTCCATCATCATCTGGTTGCTGTTGGCAGTGCCGTAAAAGGTGCAGGTGCCCGCGCCATGATAGGAGGCCGCTTCGGCGTCGAGCAGTTCGTCGCGGGTCGCCTTGCCTTCGGCATAAAGCTGGCGGACGCGCTGTTTTTCCTTGTTGGCGAGCCCCGAAGGCATCGGCCCGGCGGGGATCAATATCTGCGGCAGATGGCCGAAGCGCAGCGCGCCGATCAGCAGACCGGGGACGATCTTGTCGCAGATGCCGAGCAGCAACACGCTCTCGAACATCGCATGGCTGAGCGCGATCGCGGTCCCTTGCGCGATATTGTCGCGACTGAACAGCGACAGGTCCATGCCCGCCTGCCCCTGCGTCACCCCGTCGCACATCGCAGGGACGCCGCCCGCGACCTGCGCGGTGGCGCCGACTTCGCGCGCAAAGAGTTTGATCTGCTCGGGGTAGCGGCCATAGGGCTGATGCGCCGAGAGCATGTCGTTGTAGCTGGTGACGATCCCGATGTTCATCGCGCAGCCGGTGCGGATCACCGGCTTGTCGTCGCCCGCCGCGGCGAAGCCATGCGCGAGGTTGCCGCACGACAGATTGCCGCGGTTGGTCCCCGCTTGGCGCTGGCGGTCCATCAGGTCGAGATAGGCGGCGCGGCCCTTGCGGCTGCGCTCGACGATCCGCTCGGTCACTTTTGCGATGGCGGGGTGAAGATCAGTCATGCCAGCTTGCCCCGTCGCGTTCGATCAGCGCGATCGCGCTCGACGGACCCCAACTGCCCGCCGTATAGCTCTGCGGCGCCATGTCGACCGCGGCCCAGGCGTCGCGGATCGAATCGATCCACTGCCATTGCGCCTCGACCTCATCGCGGCGCACGAACAGGGTCTGGTCGCCCTCGATGAAATCGAGCAGCAGGCGTTCGTACGCAATCCGCCGCCGTTCGCCCGCGAAGCTGTGCGAGAGCGAGACGTCCATTGTCACCTCTTTCAGCTTCACCCCGTCGCGGTCGAGCCCTGGCTGTTTCGCCATCACCTTAACGCGGATATTCTCTTCGGGCTGCAGGTTGATGATCATCATATTGGCGTCGAGCTTGCCTGCCCCGACCCGCGCAAAGATGTTGTGCGGTACCGGCTTGAACTGGATCAGCACTTCGGACTTGCGCTGGGGCATGCGCTTGCCGGTGCGCAGATAAAAGGGCACGCCCTTCCAGCGCCAATTGTCGATATAGGCCTTGATCGCGACGAAGGTTTCGGTGTTCGACGGTTGACCCAGCTCGTCGGCATAGCCCGCGACCGCGCTGCCATTGACCGCGCCGCTGCTATACTGCCCCTTCACGCTATGCGCCTTCACGTCCTCGGCGGTCAGCTTGCGCAGCGAACGGAGCAACTTGACCTTCTCGTCGCGCACCGCGGTCGACGACACGCTCGACGGCGGTTCCATCGCGATGATCGAGAGCAGCTGGAGCATATGGTTCTGGACCATGTCCTTGAGCGCGCCGACCCCGTCATAATAGGAGACGCGGCCTTCGAGACCGACGGTTTCGGCGACGGTGATCTGGACATGGTCGATCGCCTGCGCATTCCACAGCGGCTCGAACAACATATTGGCAAAGCGCAGCGCGAGCAGGTTCTGCACCGTTTCCTTGCCGAGATAATGGTCGATGCGGAACACATGGTCCTCGGCGAAGGCATCGCCGACCTGTTGATTGACTTCGCGCGACGAAGCGAGGTCGTGGCCGATCGGCTTTTCCATCGCGATGCGGCATTCGGCGCAGGCGATGCCCGCGGCCTTCAGCCCCTGCGCGATCGGTCCGAACATCGATGGCGGGGTCGAAAGATAGACACCGATCGGGCGCTGCATCCGGTCGCCGAGCAGCGCGGCAAGCTCGTCATAGCCCGTGCCCGACCCGGCATCGATCGCGCAATAGTCGATGCGCGCGAGAAAGGCCGCGACGGCAGCGTCTTCAATTCGGTCGTCGGGCAGATGCTCGGCCAGCGCCTCGCGCACCTGCTGCTGGACCGCGTCACGGTCCATCTTCGAGCGCCCCGATCCGATGATCGTCAGCGCGTCGGCGAGCAGCCCGTCGAGGTGGAGATTATAGAGCGAGGGAAAGAGCATGCGCTGCGCGAGGTCGCCCGTCGCGCCGAACAGCACCAATGTTTCGACTTTCACGCTCACGCCAGTCCCCTTGGATATCCATCAGGGGAAATGGCGGAGCGGGGGCATGATTGCAACGCGCATACGTAAGCCGCGGCGATTCCCTGCCCTTCGTCAACCCGGACTTGAATCCGAGATCCATGCAAGCGGCGACGTCATCGACCCCGGATCAAGTCCGGGGTGACGATTGCCGGCCGCACCGCCTAAAGGATGGGTTCAATCCCGCGAAGAAGGATTCTAAGAACACTCCCATGCCCGACAGCGCCCTTCCCTATGATGTCATCGTCGTCGGCGGCGGGGTCAACGGCGCCGGAGTCGCGCGCGACGCCGCGGGACGCGGGGCGCGAGTGCTGCTGCTCGAGGCGGGCGATCTGGCGCAGGGCACCTCGTCGGCATCGACCAAGCTGATCCATGGCGGGCTGCGTTATCTGGAGCATTATGAATTCGGCCTGGTGCGCGAGGCGCTGAAGGAACGCGAGACCCTGTGGGGCATCGCGCCGCACATCATCTGGCCGCTGCGCTTCGTGCTGCCGCACCGGCCGGGGCTCCGCCCGCGCTGGCTGCTGCGGCTCGGGTTGTTTCTCTATGACCATATCGGCGGGCGCAAAAAGCTGCCCGCAACGCTCTCGATCGACCTTCGCCGCCACGTCGCGGGCGAGGTGTTGCAGCCGCAATATACGCATGGCTTTGAATATTCGGACGGCTGGGTCGATGACGCGCGGCTGGTAGTACTCAATGCGCGCGACGCCGCCGAGCATGGCGCCAAGGTCCGCACCCGCACCCGCGCCGACATGCTGCGCTGCGAAGACGGGCTGTGGGTCGTCGAGGCGAGCTGCGACAACGGTCATAGCTATCGCTTCACCGGCCGCGCGATCGTCAATGCGGCCGGACCGGCAGTGCTCGACCTGCTCAAGCGCGCCGATGCCGAGCCCGATCATAAGATGCGGCTGGTGCGCGGGTCGCATATCGTGGTGCGGCGGTTGTTCCAGCACGACTATGCCTATTTCTTCCAGCTGCCCGACGGGCGGATATTCTTTGCGATCCCCTATGAGCGCGACTTCACGCTGATCGGTACGACCGACGTCGATCATGATGGCCCCGCCAGCGAAGCGCGGGCAAGCGCCGACGAAATCGCATATCTGTGCGAGGGCGCCAGCCTGTATTTCCGCGACGCCATCACCTCCGCCGACGTGATATGGACCTATTCGGGAGTGCGGCCGCTGATCGAGGATGGCTCAGGGCGTCCCGAGGCAGCGACGCGCGGCTATCGCATCGATCTCGACATGGCAGAGGGCGCTCCGCTGCTCACCATCTATGGCGGCAAGATCACCAGCTATCGCCATGTCGCCGAGGCAGCAGTCGACGCGCTGGTGGGCCATGTGCCAGCACTGTCGGGGAATCCCTGGACCGGCAAAACGGCGCTGCCGGGTGGCGATTTCCCGATCAGCGGCGCGGCGGCGCTCAAGGCCGAAATCAAGCTCGCCTATCCCTTCCTGGCCGCAGCAACGGTCGATCGCATCGTCAAGGCCTATGGCACCGACGCGCGGAGCTGGCTGGGCGATGCCGACGGCTGGGACGCGCTCGGCGGCGAGATTGCGAACGGACTGAGCGTGGCAGAGGCGGCGTGGCTGGTCGAGCAGGAATGGGCGCAGACGACCGACGACATATTGTGGCGGCGCAGCAAGCTGGGGCTGCATTTCAGCGCGGAGGATGTGGCGAAGCTTGCCGCGTGGCTCGGCCGCAGGAGCGAACGCCCTTAAAGGTCGGCGCCATATTGCTCCGCGAGCTTGGCGCGGCGGACTTTCCAGCTTTCGGCGAGCACCGGAATCTCGCGCAACGCGCGCAGGTCTGCGGGGCGATCCTTCGCTTCGCCGCCGATCAGCAGGCCGAACAGCGATGCCAGCGGCCAGTCGGGATAGGGGCGTTCCAACAGTTCGAGACTGTCGCCCGCGCGCACCTGCCCCGCCTCGATGACGCGGTAATACCAGCCGGTCCGCCGCGTCTTCACCACCGCGGCCATAACGCCCTTAGTGCCGAAACGATGGTCGAGTTTCCAGCAGGGCTGGCGCGCCTGGCTGACCTCGACGAGCGCGGTACCGAGGCGGAAGCGGTCGCCGAGGCAGACGTTGGTTTCGTCGAAGCCTGTGGTCGAGATATTCTCGCCGAACGCGCCTGGTGCATCCAGCAACGGCGCATTGCCCAGATGCTGACGCCACCACGCATAATGATCGGCAGGATAATGGTGGATCGCCTTGTCGACGCCGCCATGGACGGTGCGATCGGCCTGCTCGTCGCCGGCCAGCCCCGTCGTGCCGACCGCGACCGCATGCTCGACGGGAAGTTTGCCGATCGCGCTCGGTTCGCGCTCGCCTCGAAAGGGGCGCACCTCGCCCAAAAGGACCGCGAGAATCGGCGTTTGCATGGGCGATTGATACGCTGCACGCCGGAAATCGCAATCGTCCCACGCCAGACAAGCTGGCTTGCCATTGGCGTCGCCGCGCGGGACAAGGCTGCGATGAAACCCGAGCAGCAATCAATCAATCTCACGGTGCAACGGCTCGGCCTCGCTGAACCCGGCGACGCGGCGCTGGTCCGCAGCCTTGCGGTGGAGGCGCCGGTGTCGATCGAGGTCGGCGGCATCGGCTATGCGGTGATGATGGCGACCCCGGTCGATCTGGAGGATTATGGCCTGGGCTTCGCGCTGAGCGAAGGGCTGGTCGAAACGCCAGACCAGATCGAGCGCATCGACATTCACCCGGTCGAGGGCGGCTGGGCGCTGCGCATCTGGGTACCGTCAGAACGCAAGGCGATCGCGCTCGAACGCGCGCGCCAGCGGGTGAGCGAGAGCAGCTGCGGGCTGTGCGGGATCGAGAATATCGAGCAGGTCCTGCGCCCGCTGCCGCCGCTGACCGCGCGCATCGCCACCGACCGCGACGCGATTGCTGCCGCGCTGGCGGCGCTGCGCGATCATCAGCCGCTGGGCCAAGCCACCGGCGCGGTGCATGCCGCTGCTTTTTGTGCGCCGACGGGCGAAATCCTGTGCGCGCGCGAAGATGTCGGGCGGCACAATGCGCTCGACAAGCTGATCGGAGCGCTGGCGCGCGCAGGGACCGACCCGGCTACCGGCTTTATCCTGCTGTCGGCGCGGTGCAGTTACGAACTGGTCGAAAAAACGGTGCGCGCGGGGTGTCCGATGCTGGTGACCATTTCGGCACCGACCAGCCTCGCCGCGGAGCGCGCGGTGCAGGCGGGGCTGACGCTGGTCGCATTGGCGCGCGCGGATTCGGCGCTGGTCATCAACGACGCGCGGGGGATGATCGCGTGAAGACGCTGGGCGCGGTGCTGGCGGGCGGTCAGTCGCGTCGCTTTGGCTCCGACAAGGCGGTCGCGATGTTGGACGGGCAGACGCTGCTGGATCATGCGCTGGCGGCGCTACGCCCGCATTGCGACGCGGTCGTCGTTGTCGGCAGAGGGAAAATCGCCGACTGGCCGCGGGCGGACATGGGGCCGCTGGGCGGCATCGCCGCGGCGCTGATCCACGCAGTCGATCAGGGTTTTAATCAGGTGCTGACCGTTTCCGTTGATTGCGTGCGCCTGCCACCCGACGTGCGCGAACTGCTCGAACCGGCTCCGGCTTTCCTCGCCACGCAGCCGGTGATCGGCCTTTGGCCCGTCTCGGCGCTCGACGACCTGAAGGCGGTGTTGACGGATGGCGACGATCTGGCCGTCCGCGCTTTTGCCCGCCGGATCGGAGCGCGCGCGGTGGCGAGCGATTTCGTGCCGCCGAACATCAACGGCATCGCAGACCTGCAGCAGCTGCGGAGTCTATGACCCGCCGATGGCGTTCACGGTGAACGCCAATATGCCCATGTTGAAGATGAACGCCGCCATGCAATGGCCGAGCACGACGCGGCGCATATGCGCGCCCGATATGGTGATGTCCGACGTCTGGAAGGTCATCCCGAGCGTGAAAGCGAAATACAGGAAATCCCAATATCCGGGCTCTTTGATCCCCGGCACCTCAATACCACCCTGGTCGTGGCCCTCCATCTGCAGATAATAGAGATGCGCATAGTGGAGGGTGAATACCATGTTCGCGAACAGCCACGCCAGCGCCAGCGTCGCGATGATCAGAACAATCGCGCTGCGGTCGAGCGCGTCCGGACCGGCGATCAGCGTCCCCACCGCGAACAGGATCACCAGCGACAGCAGCACCGCAATCGCGAGCAGCCCGGCGCGGTTGGCGTCGTTGCTTTCGGCCGTGCGCCGCATCCGATCGGCGTCGGCACCGAGCAGGGGCGCGATGGCGCCCAGAAAGACAAGCGTGGCGATGTCGAAACCGATGAGCAGCGCGGTGCGCGGATCGCAACCGAGCACCGACGCGCCGCCGCCCGCGACGATTAGCGCGCCAGCAAAGAGCAGGAAGCGTGCCGGGGCGATGCGGTGACCGACGGCGATTTGCGTGCGCTTAGGCAACGGCGCCGACCGCCACGACGCGGACCGGGATCGCCTTCGCCGCCGGACAGCCGCTGGTCTTGTCGTAAAAAGCGAGCGGCAGCAGCGGGTTGAGCTCGGGATAATAGCCCGCGACCGACCCGCGTGACATCGGATAGTCGATGATCGTCAGCCCTTCGACGCGGCGGACGATGCCATCGTCGGTGATGGTTTCGAGCGCGACTTTCGCCCCTGCTGCCAGCTGGCGGTCGGCGATGTCGTCGGCGTTCATGAACAGCACCATCCGATCATTGTACACGCCGCGATAGCGGTCGTTGTAGCTGTAGATCGTCGTGTTGAACTGGTCGTGCGAGCGCACGGTGGCGAGCCGCAGCATGGTCGGGTCGGCGACCGGCGCGTTGACCGCGAGCCCTGGCAGGATCAGGAAATTCGCTTTGCCGTTCGAGGTCGCCCACGCGCGGCGGCGCGGCGGGATGTCGAGGTGGAAGCCGGTTGGCGCCTTGATCCGCTCGGAGAAGTCTTCGTAGATCGCGGGATAGACTGCAGCGATCTTGTCGCGGATCAGGCTGTAATCGTCGATATAGCCGGCCCAATCGACCTTGCTGTTAGGCAGCGTCGCCACCGCCATGCGGCAGACGATTTCGGTCTCGGTCAGCAGATGGGGGCTTGCGGGTTCGAGCACGCCGCGCGAGGCGGTCACGTTCGACATCGAATCCTCGATCGTGACGAACTGTTCGCCCGCCGCGGTTTCGATCCGTTCCGAGCGAGCGACGACGGGCAGGATCAACGCGTCCTTGCCATGGACCAGATGCCCGCGATTGAGTTTTGTCGCGATCCCGACGGTCAGGTCAAGCTGACGCATCGCGTCATAGGCTCGGTCGGTATCGGGCACCGCGCGCACAAAATTGCCGCCAAGGCCGATGAAAACCTTGGCGGTGCCGTTCAGCATCGCCTCGACCGATTCGACAGTGTGATGCCCGTTTTCGCGCGGCGGCTCGAACCCGAGCACCTCGCGCACCTTGTCCAGATAAGCCTGGCTCGGTTTCTCATCGATCCCGACGGTGCGGTCGCCCTGGACGTTTGAATGGCCCCGGATCGGCGAGATGCCGGCCCCAGGCTTGCCAAAATTGCCCCTGAGCAGCAACAGATTGGCGATCTGCTGGACCAGCTGCGAGCCCTGCTGGTGCTGGGTTACTCCCATACCGTAGCAGATGATCGTCGCTCGCGAGCGGATATAAATGTCGGCGCAACGGCGGATCTGCGCCTCGTCGAGCCCCGATGCTTCGACGATCGCGGGCCACTCCTGCCCTGCGATGTCGGCCTTGAGTGCAGCAAAACCATCGGTGTGCTCGGCAATGAAGTCATGGTCGAAAACCGCCTCGCCCGCGGCGTCGCGCTCGAACATGACCTTCATCATGCCCTTGATCAGCGCCAAGTCGCCGCCGATCCGGATATGGACAAACTCGCTGGTGACCTCGGTCGATGCGAAGGTCGCCATCTGAACGATGTCCTGCGGCTCGGTGAAGCGGACGAGCGCGCGTTCGGGCATCGGGTTGACCGCGACGATCGGGACGCCGCGCTTTCGCGCCTCGACCAGCGGGGTCATCATCCGCGGCGCGTTGGTTCCCGCATTGTGACCCATCAGGAAAATTGCCTCGGCATGTTCGAAATCGTCGAGGATCACCGTGCCCTTGCCGATCCCGATCGACGGCGGCAGCCCGCGGCTTGTCGGCTCGTGGCACATGTTCGAACAGTCGGGGAAATTATTGGTGCCAAACTCGCGCACGAAGATCGAGTAGAGGAACGCCGTCTCGTTAGCTGTGCGACCCGAGGTGTAGAATTCGGCCTGGTGCGGGCTGTCGAGCGCGCGCAGATGCCGACCGATCAGCGCGAAGGCATCGTCCCAGCTGACGGGTACATAATAGTCGGTCGCGGGGTCATAGCGCATCGGCTCGGTCAGCCGACCCTGCATCTCGAGCCAATAATCCGACTGCTCCATCAGCGCCGACACGCTGTGCGCCGCGAAAAATTCGCGCGTGACGCGGAACTTTGTCGCCTCGTGCGCGAGCGCCTTGGCACCGTTTTCGCAGAACTCGAGCTTCTTGGTGCAAGTCGCGTCTGGAAAGGCGCAGCTCGGACATTTGAACCCGCCCGGCTGGTTCATCGCCAGCAGCGCGCGCGATCCCTTGCCGACAACGCTTTGTTCGAGCAGCACCTTGGCGGTTGCCGCGGCAGCGCCCCAACCACCCGCGGCGCTGGTATAAGTTCGATAGCGGGGTCTCTGGTCGGGCATGGCGACAGGATTAGACCATATCAGCGCGATTTTCTATCGTCGGCGAATAATTGCGTGAAACGGGCGCCGCGCCTGTGCGGTCCAACACCGCTGGTCAGGCCGATGCCGGCGGCGGCGCACAACCGCCGCGAAGTATCGAGACCAAGCCCACTGCCTTCGCTCGTTTCGCCTTTGATGAAGGGCCGAATATATCGGTTGTCGTCACAAGGCCGGGTCCGTCATCGCAGATCGTCAGGCAGCCACACCGAAACTCGATACTCAGATTGGCAGCGGCGGCGTGCTGGAACGCGCCGCCGACCAGATTGTTCGCGGCGATCAGCGAGCCCGGCGTATCGCGGCTGATCATTGACGTGCGCGGCAACACCGGCGGCCAGAGCGACGCGGGTGCGCGTATCATCCAATCCGTCCAGAACCCTCCCGCCGCACAGGTGTCGCGGGCGCGCGAGCGGCTGCACGACGAGAATAATGGCCTGCTCGATTATCGCGGCGCCGCTGGGTCGATGCGCGAACTTGTCGTCGATGACAAACTGATCCAGCCCGCGCCCGCCGACACGCGATTCAAAGGCCGCGTTGCCGTGCTCATCGACGAGCTGACCTATTCGGCCGGCATTTTGTTCGCCACGACGATGCAGGATCACAAACTCGCCACCGTGGTCGGGCGACCGACCGGTGGCTTTGCCAACCAGACTGATAACATGATGCCAACCCGGCTTCCCGCGACGGGCTTTACCGCCTTCATCGCCCAGCCCGGCTGGATCGAACGTCAGTTAGACGCGCCCGCGAGCTGAGCGGCGCAACATTGGGGGGCAGTGGCGCGTTAGGCACTCATCCACGCGCAAAATAAGGAGCACCCGATGAGCGACGACATCAAAGAACAGTTTTGGAAAGCCTTGGCCGACAGCCCCTATGTGATGATCGGCGCGACTGGCGAGCGCGAGCATCATATTCCGATGAACGCCCAGCTCGACAAGGACGCCAACAGCGCCTTTTGGTTCTTTACCTCGACCGACAACCGCTTATCGGGCGGGGGTCCCGCGATGGCGCAATTTGCGTCGAAGGGTCATGAGCTGTTCGCCTGTATTTCGGGAACGTTGGTCCATGAAAGCGACCGCGCGGTGCTCGACAAGCTGTGGAGCAATGGTGTCGCGGCCTGGTACGAAGGTGGCAAAGACGATCCCAAGCTGGTCCTGCTGCGTTTCGAACTCGCCGACGCCGAAATCTGGACCGCCGATCCGGGGATCAAGGGCATTTTCAAGCTGATGACTGGCATGACGATGAAGGAAGGCGAACTTGGTCAGCATGCCGAGGTAGCGCTGTAATTTCAAATCCTCCCTCCGGCGTAGCCAGGGGGAGGTGGCAGCGCGAAGCGCTCACGGAGGGGCTTTGACGTAGCCGTCGTGGCCCCTCGACCACCGCCTGCGGCGGCGGTGTCGTTCCCCATCGCTGCGCGACGGGGAGGAACTTGTCAACCGACTGGCGGACCGATCCGCCCCTCGCGAAACTCGAAGCCACCCTCGCGGTCGCGCCCCAGCAGCGCCGGACCGTCGAGATCTACCCAGCGCGCGCGCTGCGCCAGCACGAACGCGGGTGCGATCGCCAGGCTCGTCGACAGCATGCAGCCGACCATGATCGACAGGCCCGTCGCGTCGGCGGCGTCGGCGATCCGCAGTGCCTCGGTCAGCCCGCCCGCCTTGTCGAGCTTGATGTTCACCCCATCGTAGAACGCCCCGATCCGCGCGACATCGGCCGCGGTCTGACAGCTTTCATCGGCAACAAAGGGAATCGGCGCATAGATGGGGTCGAGCAGCGCGTCGGCGCCGACCCCGACCGGCTGCTCGATCATCTCAACGCCGAAATCGGCAAGAGCCTCGGCCTCCGCCAATATGTCGAGCTGCCCCCACATTTCATTGGCGTCGACGATCAGCCGCGCCTCGGGCGCCCCTTGCGCACCGCCGCCACCCGCAGCCGATCATTCTCTCCGGTCAGCTTGATCTTGAGCAGGCGAAAACCATCGGCTTCGGCGGTCGCGGCCTGTTCGGCCATTGCCCCCGGCGATCCGAACGAGATGGTGAAGGCGGTAACCCGCGCGGTCGGCGCGCCGTCGCAGCCGGTCACTTGCCAGAGCCGCAGCCCGCGCTGTTTCGCTTCCAGATCCCACAGCGCGCAGTCGAGCGCGTTGCGCGCGGCGCCGGGCGCCAGCAATTCCTGCACCGCGGCCCGCGCCTCGACCGCACCCATGTCGCCGATATGGGGGGCGGTGCGCAGAATCGCATCGCGGCACCCCGCGGCATCCTCGCCCAGATAATAGACTGGGGTTCCTTCGCCACGCCCGATCGCGCCCGCACCCTCGACCTCGGCGATGACGACATCGACAAAGGTCTTGGCGCCGCGCGCGCTCACGAATGATCCCGCGACCGCCCAACGCTCGACGCGTGCGCTTTTCAGTTGGATAGCCATGCGGGAAGGCTAGGGTAGATCGCGATGACCGGCAAATCCCTTTCCGAACGCATCGGCGACGTTGGCCACCGTCTCGCGGTGGAGGCGCACGCCGCATGGTTCGCTGCACGCGATCCGCGGGTGCCGCTGCTTGCGCGTTTCCTCGCGATCGCGGTCGCGGCTTATGCGCTGTCGCCGATCGACCTGATCCCCGATTTCATTCCGGTGCTGGGATGGCTCGACGACCTGATCATCGTGCCGCTCGGCCTGTGGGCGGTCCGCCGCCTGATCCCCGCCGCGCTATGGGCCGAACTCCACGCCGCCGCGGAAGCCGCCAGCGAACGCCCGTCGAGCCGCACGGGGATGGCGTTTATCCTGCTGCTGTGGGCGGGATCGCTCTATCTGGTTTATTGGGCGGTGCGGACGTCGCCGATGCATTGAATCCCGCAATTATGCGTCGGAACGTCCGTCAAGGGGGTGGAGCAGCCCTCATGCCCCCCGGCGAAAGCCGAGAGCCCAGCGGGTTTGACAGCAAGCGTTACTTGGTGACGCTCTAGGCCGCGGCTGGCGCCGGGCAACCGCAATTACTGATCATATGCGGACAAACATTAACCCCCGTTGCTGCGAATCCACGCTTCGACGACCGGCGCAATATTCTCGCGCCATTTGCGGCCGTTGAAGATGCCGTAATGGCCGACGGTCTTGGCCATCAGATATTTCTTCTTCCCGGCGGGGAGCGATTTGGTCAGTGTCAGCGCCGCCTTGGTCTGCCCGATCCCCGAAATATCGTCGCGCTCGCCCTCTATAGCCAGGATCGCGATATCCTCGATCGCATTGAGGTCGACCGGCTGGCCGCGATGCAGCATTTCGCCCTTGGGCAGCGCATGGCGCTGGAACACGACATCGACGGTTTGCAGATAGAATTCAGCGGTCATGTCGCAGACCGAGCGATATTCGTCGTAAAATTCCTTGGTCTTGTCGGCCTCTTCGCCGTCGCCATCGACCAGATGTTTGAACATCGTCCAATGGCTCATCATATGATTACCCAGGTTCATCGACATGAAGCCCGCAAGCTGCAGGAAGCCGGGATAGACGCGGCGGCCGGCGCCCGGATACCAGGCGGGAACGGTCACGATGACATTTTCCTGAAACCACGCATGCGGGCGCGTCATCGCATGCTGGTTGACCGCGGTCGGCGCCTTGCGCGTGTCGATCGGGCCGCCCATCATCGTCAGCGTCTTGGGCCGGCACTCGTTCCTGTCGGCGGCCATGATCGCCGCAGCGGCTAGCGCCGGGACCGACGGCTGGCACACCGCCAGCATATGCGCGCCGGGGCCGATATGCTCCATCCAGCCGATCAAATAATCGATATAGTCGTCGAGGTCGAACTTGCCCGCCTCCAGTGGTACATTGCGCGCGTCGCGCCAGTCGGTGATCCACACGTCGTGACCTGGTAACATCCGCTCGACCGTGCCGCGCAGCAAGGTCGCATAATGGCCCGACATCGGTGCAACGATCAGCAGCTTGGGCGCATCCTTTGTGCCCTTGTGCTTAAAATGCTTGAGCTGGCCAAAGGGTTTGCGCGCCTCGACCGCCTCGGTCACCCGCACGATTTCACCATCGACTTCGGTTTCATACAGTTCGAACCCGGGCTTGCCGCGCGGCGCGGCAGCGTGCGCGAATACCTCCAGCGCCGACGCGAATTGCGGGCTGCCGCCGAAATAACCGAGCGGGTTCGCTGGATGCTGCATGACCTGCGCGCCCGCAGTCGCCAGCGCGCTCGCGCCCGCGAGCCAGCTCTTTTGCATTTCAAAAGCGTGATACAGCATATTCGTTCGGATCCTTGGCAAGCCCGACGCTCTGTGAGCGTCCATTCGTTGGCGCCAGTCTAGGGCATCCGATCCATTGTGCAATGCGTCATAAACGCCGCTTGCGATCATCTTTGTCCGAAATGACGCCGCTCATTATGCAATCGGGCTTCATAATCCATGAAGCACAGCACTATTCTGCGGCGTTGAGCGCGGGCGCCGCCACTGCTAGGGCCGCTGCGATGGCCAGTACCCCCGATCTTCCCGCCGCGAAAGCTCCCGCCGAACCGCGCCGCAAGCTTGGCAGCCTCAGGATGATCTGGCACCATGCCAGCGCCTATCCGCTGCAACTGGCGATCGCGGCGGTCGCACTCGGCGTTGCTGCGCTCGCGACGCTGGCGATCCCCTGGCAATTCAAGGAAATGATTGACAGCGGCTTTGTGGCTGGCGGCGGCGACGTCGCCCCGCATTTCCGCTTATTCTACGGCATCGTCCTGACCCTCGCGCTCGCCACCGCGCTGCGTTTCTACTTCGTCAGCTGGCTCGGCGAGCGGACCGTTGCCGACATCCGCCAAGCGGTGCAGCGTAACCTGCTCCGCCTCGCCCCCGGTTTTTTCGAAGAAAATCGACCGTCCGAAATCGCCTCACGGATGACGTCGGACACGACGATCATCGAGCAGGTGGTCGGCACGACCGTGTCGGTGGCGCTACGTAACATGGTGATGGGGATCGGCGGCATCGCTTATCTGTTCACCCTGTCACCCAAGCTGACCGGTGGGATCCTGCTCGGCATTCCCGTCATCATCATGCCGATCGTGCTGCTTGGCCGCCGCCTCCAGAATGTCTCGCGGTCGAGCCAGGACCGCGTCGCCGACATCGGCGCCACCACCTCTGAACAGCTTGGCGCGATGAAGATCGTCCAGGCTTTCGGTCAAGAAGAGCGGGAGGCGGCGCGCTTCGCGAGCGCCGTCGAAGCGACTTTCACGACCGCCAAGCGCCGCATTCGCCTCCGCGCGATCATGACCGCGATCGTCATCGGTCTGCTGTTCGGCGCGATCACCACCCTGCTTTGGTATGGGGCCGAGGGAGTTGCCGCGGGGACGATCACCGGCGGCACGATCGCCGCCTTCGTCCTCACCGGCGGGCTCGTCGCGGGGGCGTTCGGCGCGCTGACCGAAGTCTATGGCGACCTGCTGCGCGCCGCGGGCGCCGCCGAACGGCTTAGCGAACTGCTCAATGCCGAAGCGAGCATTGCCCCCCCGGCACAGCCGCGCGCCTTTCCCGAACCGTCACGCGGCACGCTTGAGTTCGCCCACGTCGACTTCCACTATCCGACCCGCCCCGACGCCCCGGCGCTGCATGATTTCAACCTCGCGATCCAGCCGCGCGAAACCGTCGCGATCGTCGGCCCCTCGGGCGCAGGCAAATCGACCCTGTTTCAGCTCGCCGAGCGATTCTATGATCCGCAAGCGGGGCACATCCTGCTCGACGGCGTCCCCTTGGTCGATGCCGACCCCGCCGACATCCGCGCTCGGATCGCGATGGTGCCGCAGGAAACGGTAATCTTCGCCGCTTCGGCACGTGACAATCTGCGCTACGGCAATTGGGACGCCACCGACGACCAGCTTTGGGACGCTGCCCGCGCCGCCAATGCCGAGGATTTCTTGCGCAAACTTCCCGAAGGTCTCGATACCTTCATGGGCGAGGGCGGCGCCCGCCTGTCAGGCGGCCAGCGTCAGCGCGTCGCGATCGCGCGGGCACTTCTCCGGCGCGCCCCGCTGCTGCTGCTTGATGAAGCAACCTCGGCGCTCGACGCCGAATCCGAAAAGCTGGTTCAGGACGCGCTCGAAACATTGATGCACGACCGCACCACGATCGTCATCGCGCACCGGCTCGCGACCGTCCGCGCTGCCGACCGCATCATCGTCATGGACAACGGTCGCATCGTCGAGGAGGGCAAGCACGATACACTCGTCGCCGCTGACGGCCTCTATGCCCGCCTCGCGCGCCTGCAATTTCAGGATAATCTCGCCCCCGCCTGACCGGCACCCTGTAAAGGATATGACGATGCTCTACGACATGACCGTTCCGGCCTATAGAAACGGGCTGCGCGCGCTGTCCGCGCAGCTCGACAAGGCTCTCGCCTGGGGCGCCGACAACGGCGTCGGCGAATTGCAGCTCATAGTCGCGCGGCTGGCGCCCGACATGTTCCCGCTCGCGGCACAAATTCGCTCCAGCTGCCTGCAGGCGCTCCAGCCGCCGTCACGGCTCGGCGCCACCGGCGCTCCCACGCTGCCCGACGACGCATCCGACTTTTCCGGGCTGCAGGCGCAGATCGCATCGACGCTCGCGTGGCTCGATAGCGTCGATGCCGCCACCATAGACGCCGACCCGGATCGACCTGTTAGCTTCGACCTGCCCAATGGCATGGTCTTCGACATGACCGCGCGCGCCTATGTTCGCGACTGGGCGCAGCCGCAGTTCTACTTCCACCTCGTCGCGGCCTATTCGATCCTGCGCCACATGGGCGTCCCGCTCGGCAAGGCCGACTATGTCGGTTATATGCTGGCGCATCTCCGCTCCGGCACCGCTCCCACCGCCTGACCGCCGCCAAGCGCAGTTGAGCGATCAGATCGCCGCGGCATATCGCTGGATGCCGCGAAAGGCGATGGTCGATCCCCCGTTGCGCCGGATCGCCCCTATCGCCTCGTCGACGCGCAGGTACCGAGCCCGCGCTTCGGGTTCGAACATCAGCGTCGCAGCATCGGGCCGTGTCGATGCCGTCTTCACCAGCTCACCCAACTGCGCCAAATCGATCGCCTCGCCGTTCCAGCGGATTACGTCCGCGGTGTCGATGGTGATGCGGTTTTCGTTGCGCACCTCGGCGCGGCCAGCGTCAACCGCCGGGAGAGTGATATCCACGCTATGCGTCGGCGGCGGAATGGTGATGATGAACATCACCAGCATCACCAGCATCACGTCGATCAGCGGGGTCGTGTTGATATCGGGGTCGCCATTGGGGTCAGCTCTGAAAATGCTGCGATGAAACATGCTGCGGTGTCGACGCATTAGCTGTCTCCCCATTGGGGCACCGCTATCGTCGGTTCGTCCGACAGCTGACTGCCCGCACGCAGGTCCGGCATCGGACATTCGCGCTGCCGCCTACCGAACCACCAATGTTATGATATACCATTTTTCCAACAGCGCAATAGAAATCCGGCCGTGGCGCTTTACGCCAACATCCCGCACTTGAAAAAAGAAAGGGCGGCACCTTCCGGTACCGCCCTCACTTGTCTCTTCCAGTCCCGATCGGGAATGGAAACCGGTCTTACATGCCCGAGTTCGGACCGTAAGTGATTTCCACACGACGGTTCTGGTCGTTGCGGACGCCATCGGCGGTAGCAACAGCCGGGCGGCTTTCGCCGAAGCCCTGCGCGCTGATCGAACCATCAGAGATACCGCGAGCGGTCAGATAGCTGCGAACCGCAGTGTTGCGGCGTTCCGACAGGCCGACGTTGTACGTGGCTGCACCCGAACGGTCAGCGTGACCGGCGAGCATGACCTGCGTACCCGTGCAACCACGGTTATAAGCGCTGATCGCGTTGTCGAGCGTCGAAGCCGCTTCCGGCGTGATGTTCGACTGATCCCAGTCGAAGTACACGATGTACGGCCCAGGTTCGCAAACCACCGGCGGAGGCGGCGGGGGCGGCGGGGGCGGCGGGGGCGGCGGGGGCGGCGGGGGCGGAGGTGCCACAACCGGCTCCGGTGCGCCGCCGAAGTTGAAGGTCAGCGTCCCGAGGATCGAGTGCGAACGGAAGCGCGTCGAAACGTCGCGACCGATTTGATCGACCATATCGACATTGTCGACGTTGAAGAAGCGATACTTCAGGCCAACGTCGATGGAGTCGCTGAGCGGCGCGCGAATACCGGCGATAGCCTGCCACGCGAAGCCCGTGTCCGAATCGTCGAGGAACGCACCGGCGAACACAGGTTCGACCGACACGCGAGCAACACCGGCGCCACCGCCGATAAAGCCCTGAAGCCCGTCGTCGTCACCGAAGTCGAGCATACCATTGACCATGAAGCTCAGCGCGTTCGTATCGCCGTTCAGTGCGGTCGAGCCGGTGTACAACGCACCTGCGCCGCCAACCGACTGCGGAATACCCGGTGTCGTGAAACGGCCCGACTTGATGTCGGCTTCACGATAACCGACCTCAACTTCGGCGCGGAAGCCGCCAAAGTCATAACCGACGGTACCTTCGAAATCATAACCAGCCCGATGATCGAGCGAACCGGCGTTGCTAAAGGTGCCGATATCGAGATCCAGGTCTTCAACGATCATTGCGCCGGCACCAACGCCAACATACCAAGAGTCGTCGCGCGCCAAAGCAGGCGACGCCAGGGCAGTGGAGGCTAACGCCACAGCTACGGCAAGCTTCCTCATAGTAATTCCCCTTTCAAATTGAGATATACGTCTCGGCAGACGTCCTACTCGCCGCTTTGGTTCCGTGCAAGTGAACAAATCGTCAATCTGTTGCCAAAAAGTCGCACATTTAAAACCAACGGGAGGAAATTCAGCCTGAAATCAGAAGGCCCTGCGCTTCAAGGTGCAGGATCAACGTTGCAAGAGCGCTACGCGCTTCGGCATCGATTGTCGAGCCGCCCGATGGGGTGACAATGGTTGCTGGCGCGACCCATTCGCGGTGGTCGAATCGCAGCCGCGCGCCATCGCCCAGCCGCACCACCGCGATCCCGGCGCGCGGCGCGCGGCGCGGCAAATCGTCAGCCGCCGATAGTCCGTATCGCAATCGCGTTCCCCTGCCCGATCCAATCGCCTGCGGGGACCGCGCCGACCAGCCAGCATCGCTTCGAATCCGGATCGGCGGGCGGATCGTTCAACGGCCTGACTTCGACCGCGGCATGGACCAACGAGTCGATCAGCGTCAGCGCCCCGTTGTGCGTGACTTTCTCTGCCTGCGCCACCCTCAGTAGCGGCAATGCAAGGCGCCGGGTCATCGGTATTTTGCTCAGGGTTTCATCCTCTTATGTCAGCGCAAAATCACCGGACTGGCGAATCGCGATCATCGTGTCAGGCGGCAGCGCCGCGAGAACGGCAGCCGCGATATGCAGATCCGGGCTTGCGGTCTCCCAAGGCGCAATACCCCGAACGGGGGGCGACTATGTGATCCGCCACGCCTATTGCCCCTCACCAATCGGCAGACCGACTTGATCGCGCCAGCCGGCGTCGACGAGGCTGCGTCGCCGCTACGAAATGAAAACACCGCCCGCGCGGTCGGACACGATCCGCCCATGGGCCGGCGCCAGCGGCCGCAGCGCCGCGCCGCCAATTGGCACTGCCACGTCGGTCAGCACGCTTGAGCCGCGCGCCGCGCCCACTGCAACCGCGCGGCGCCACCCTCCGCTGCAGCAAGCGCGCCAGCCGCTAAACGCCCGCCGCGACAGGTTGGCGACCGCAAACTGCAGCAATTCGTCGCCCGCCATTACCCGATTGGCACCGCCCAGCAGCGCAGCATCGTCGAACGATTCCAATGACATCGACGGATTGACGAGCGCGACCAGCGCCGCGTTGACGTCATCGAGGAGATATCGCTGCCCGGCGCCAACGGTTCCGCCAATTGCCCGGCGCCGCTGCGGACCGTTCTGCGCCGAGCGCGATCGGCTCACCAGGAAACGCCTGCGCAGCCGCTCACCGCTTTCGAAACTCAGTTCAAAATCGTCAATTGTCCCGGCCAGCGCATGGCCGCGCACCCGCACCTCTGCGGCAGACCCGGTACAGATCCCTACCGCGCTGACCGACACCGAACTTACCCCGGCGCCCGACAACAGCGTCCGCCGGCTGCGCGAATCCTTGGTCGTGACGGTCACCGCCTCGCCGTTCACGGACAACTGGGTCGTGCGCAGTCCCGCCACCGTCCGATAGCTGGGCGGCGCAGCGCCGTCGCCGACCTTCAGCAGAAAAGCGCTCCCATTTTCAGTCGCCATCGTTTATTCTCCTCATCACAAAAACCATCCGAAACTGGGGAGTCACGGGATGCTGATTACGACATTGCTTTTGGCCGCCATGGCGCCAGCGCCCACCGCCGCGGTCGACACGACGCGCGCCGCCTTCACCAAATGCTTACGCGACGACATGAAAAAGTCGCTTGAGGCCAAGGTCGAAGAGGTCGAATATGAAATGGCGCTCAAGGCGAACTGTTCGACCGAACGCGACGCGTTCCGCAAAGCGGTGATCGCGCTGGGTCGCTCAGGCGGCGATTCAGAGAAGGTCGCGTCGGAAGACGCCGACATGCAGATCGAGGATTACCTCGCGAACTTCACCGACAAGTTCAAGGATTACAAAGCGAACAACGCGCTTCCGGGCGAGTAAGACGTACAGAATTTTCCTCTTCTGGAGAGGGGAGCGGGCGGCGCCGGATCGGTGCCATCGCGGGCGCCGTATAAACGCCGCGTCATTCGCACGATCCCCTGCCGGATCGCTTCGACGACACCCGGGCCATCGTCTGCGATACCCGCCCAATAGGTCACGCGCACCCGTTCAGCGTCGCCGGGGGATTCGATCGCTATACGCAATCGCGCGCGCCTCGCTCAGGCTCATGGTCATCGCCATGTCTCTATCAAGAAAAGTAAGCGCCCGGTCCGCCCCGAAAGGGGGAAGGGAGCATGGACCGGGCGCCCATCGCGCCAGCGCGAAATCAGCTGGCGGCGAATTTCATCAGTTTGATGGCCTGCAAATCGATGATCGCACCGCAGACCCTTTTGGTTGCATAAGAACGCACGATCGGCTTGTTGCTGAACGGATCGCGCAGGATGCGCGTCTCGCCCCGGCTGGTTATCGCGATTAATTCGGAAAGGGGCGCCTATTCGCTCTCGCGGCCCGCGAGATCACGCGCGACTTTTGGATCGCGCAGCAATTGTTCGATATGGCTTGCCTCGTCAAAGCTCTCGTCCGACAAGAATTTCAGCTTTGCGGCATATTTCAGCGTCATCTTTCCGGCGACGCTCTTTTGCAGCCAGGCGGTGTTGGTGCGCAGCGCCTTCAGCACTGCCTCCTCTTCCTTGCCGAGCAGCGACTTCACGAACACCGTCGCATGACGCAGGTCCGACGACATGCGCACTTCGGTGACGCTCACCGGATGTTTTGCCAGCAGATCGTCGTGCACGTCACCGCGCGCGAGAATGTCCGACAGGATGTGGCGCACCTGTTCGCCAACGCGCAGCGCGCGGACCGTAGGGCCTTTGGTGTCTGCCGCTTTCATGCCGCACCCTTTTCCAATTCATCCAGTTTCGCGACGATCCGCGCGATCGAGCGCATGTTGCGCGATGTGCCCTTATGTTCCAGCCGCCGCTCGATAAGCCGCGCGGTCAATTTGCTGTCGCCGACGCCGTCGCCATAATCGATATAGAGCGCGCGGTCGCCGAGTGCGAGGCGCTCGTTCGGCTTGATCCACTTGTCGGCCGCCAGCCCATCGAACTGCGCCTGCGTCGGCTGCCCGTCGAGGAACATGGTGTGGACGAACCTGTCCTCATTCGTCCCCCCAAACGGATTGTCCGCAATTCCCGCCGCCAGTTCGTCGCGACTGCGCACCAGCGCCGCGCACTGCATGTCAAACCGGTCGTCGACCATCAACGTGAGCTTTTCCTCCAGCCCGCGCGTCGGCCGCGCCGGGTGCGAGAAGATGACATTGCCGCTGGCCACGACGGTCTCGACGTCGGCAAACCCCTCGGCCTCGAACGCCGCGCGCAGATCGGCCATCGTCAGCCGGTTGCCCCCGACGTTGATGCTGCCGAATAAGGCCACATAGCGAGCCATGCCGACGCCTCCTGATCCGCGCCGAGCGGACGCGTGTTAAAGCGTCCGATCGCGCATTTCGACTTCAAAGACTTCCAGATTATCGCCCGCCTTGATGTCGTTGGTATCCGACAACACGACACCGCATTCCAGACCCGCGCGCACTTCGGCGACGTCATCCTTGAAGCGACGGAGTGACGCAATCGTCGTCGCCGACACGATGACGTCGTCGCGGGTAAGACGCGCGTGCAGCCCCTTGCGGATGGCGCCTTCGAGCACGAGCAGGCCCGCGGCCTTGTCGCGCTTCCCGGCCGGGAACACGTCCTTGACCTCGGCGCGGCCAACGACGGTTTCGATCCGCTCCGGACCCAGCTCGCCCGCCATCTCTTTCCTGATTTCGTCGGTCAGGTGATAGATGACGTCATGGTACATGAAGCGCACATTTTCGCGCTTCGCGATCTCGCGCGCCTTGGGATTCGGGCGGACATTAAAGCCGATGATCGGCGCCTTGGTCGCCGCCGCCAGCGTCACATCGCTTTCGGTGATCGCCCCGGCGCCCGACTGGAGCACGCGGACGCGGATCTCGTCGGTCGACAGCTTGTTCAAGGCGTTGACGATAGCTTCGACCGACCCCTGCACATCGCCCTTGATGATCACCGGGAACTGGATGACGTTTGTCTTGTCGGCCAGTGCTTCGAACATGCCTTCCAGGCTGACCGGCGCCTGGACAGTGCGCTTGCGCGTCGCCTGTTCCTGACGATAGGTCGCGACTTCGCGGGCACGCGCTTCATTCTCAACGACGGTGAGCGTATCGCCCGCCATCGGCACGCCGCCCAGACCCAACACTTCGACCGGCATCGACGGGGTCGCCGATTTGATCTGCTTGCCCTGATCGTCGATCAGCGCGCGGACGCGGCCACTTTCGGCGCCGCAGACAAAGATGTCGCCGACCTTGAGCGTCCCGCGACGGACGAGGATCGTCGCCACCGGACCGCGGCCCTTGTCGAGCTTGGCTTCGATCACCGTGCCTTCGGCGGCGCGGTCGGGGTTGGCTTTCAGCTCCATGATTTCGGCCTGCACCGCGATCGCGTCGAGCAACTTGTCGAGGCCGGTTTTCTTGAGCGCCGACACTTCGACATTCTGCACGTCGCCGCCCATTTCCTCGACCACCAGCTCATGCTCGAGAAGGCGTTCGCGGACGCGCTGCGGGTTGGCGCCTTCCTTGTCGATCTTGTTGATCGCAACGATGATCGGCACGCCCGCCGCCTTCGCATGGGCGATAGCCTCGATCGACTGCGGCTTGAGGCCATCATCGGCCGCGACGACCAGGATGACGATGTCGGTGACATTGGCTCCGCGCTGACGCATCTCGGTAAAGGCTTCGTGGCCCGGCGTATCGAGGAAGGTGACAAGCGATCCGTCGGGGGTTTTCACCTGATAGGCGCCAATATGCTGGGTGATGCCGCCAGCTTCGCCCGCCTGCACATTCGCCCCGCGCAGCGCGTCGAGCAGGCTGGTCTTGCCGTGATCGACATGGCCCATGATCGTGACCACCGGCGCGCGCGGCTTCAGATGCTCGGCGTCGTCGATATCTTCGTCATGACGGATATCGACATCGCCTTCGCTGACGCGAATGATCTCGTGCCCGAATTCGGTGACCAGCAGTTCGGCGATATCCTGGTCGATTGTGTCGGTGCTCGCCGACGGACTGCCCAGCTTGAACAGCGCCTTGACCAGGTCGCCGGTCTTCTCGGCCATGCGGTTGGCGAGTTCCTGCACCGTGATGCTTTCGGGTACCACGACTTCGCGGACCTGCTTCTCGCGCGGACCCGACGATGCGGTGTGCGAACGCTTTTCCTTTTCGCGGGCGCGCTTCAGCGCCGCAAGGCTGCGGGCGCGCGCGCCTTCATCTTCGTTGAGCGCGCGCGTGACGGTCAGTTTGCCCGACTGCCGGCGCGCGTCGCCGCCACGGCTCGGCTTGGGCTCAGGGCGCTTGGGCTCAGGCCGCTTGGGCGCCTCGACCGGGGTAAAGCGTCGCGGGGCCGGGGCGGCGCTGGGCGCGGCGCGCGGGGCGGCCTCGGCCCGCGGCGCTTCCACCGCGGGTGTATCGGCAACCGTCTCGGCGGCGGCCGGCGTCGGGGCGGGCGCGGGCGCGGGCGCGGCGGGCTTGGCGGCGGTCTGTTCAGCGCGCTGTTTCTCTTCGTCGGCGGCGCGGGCGCGGGCGGCCTCTTCGCGGCGGCGATTGTCCTCGAGCGACGACATGCGCGCTTCTTCGGCCTCGCGCAGCAACTGCACCTGACGTTCCTGACGCGACATCAGGCTGTCATTCTCGCTCGCGCGCGGCGCGGCGGGTTTCGGCGCGGGCGCAGGCGCAGCAACCGGCGCGGGCGCCGGAGCGGCCTCAACCTCTTCGACCACCGGTTCGGGCGCAGGATCGCCAGGACGACCGAGCACGCGGCGACGCTTCACCTCGACCACCACCGTGTTGCGGCGACCGTGGCTGAATTGCTGCTGCACCTGTCCGGCCTCGACCGTCCGCTTCAGCCCCAAAGGCTTGCGGGTCAGGGTCGGTTTGTCCTGTTCGTCACTCATCGAAACTCATCATTCCTTCAAAACGCGTCCGAAGCGGCGGAGCCTGTCGGCGCCGCCCCAATTTTGTCCTCGCCAGCAAGCGGCGGGGCATGCGGGTCGGAATCGCGGTTGGCCGCGTCCCTACTCCATCCTGTAAAAAACTGCCAGCGGCTCAAATGCGCCAGCACCCGCGCCGCGGCGCGGGCGTCGGTCAACGCCAGATGCACCGCATTCTCGCGGCCTAATGCCATAGATAGGGTGCTGCGGTCCACCGGCAAGACCCGCCCCTCGCGCCCCGACCCTTCGGCATCTTCGCCGACGCGCCAGGCCTGCGCCAGTTTCTTGCGCCCATCCTCGCCGGCATCGCTGGCGTGGAGCAGCAGGCGGACCTGCCCCTTGCGCGCTGCAGTCTCGATCTTTTCATTGCCGCTGAGCAAAGTGCCCGATCGCGATTCCAGCCCCAGCCGGTCAAGCGTCGCGCGTGCCAGCTGCGCCTCGATCCGCGCGCCCAGATCGTCGGGGATGGTGAAATTGCCGTCCTGCAACGCCCGCGCGAGCCCGCTCTTCAGCTTGCCCTTCGCTTGGCTCGCTTCGAGTGTGGCGCGATCGACGCCGATCCACGCCCCGCGCCCCGGCGCCTTGCCGAGCACGTCGGGCGCTATAGTGCCGTCGGGGCCAAGCGCCAAGCGCACAAGCCTTTCGGCCGGCGAAACCTCGCCGGTTATGACGCAGCGCCGTTCAGGCACATGCTGGCCGCGCCGACCAGCGCGGTCTGGTTCGCTCAGCTGATCATTGTGCGGGGTCCGCATCAGCGGCCTCCCCGGTTAGCGGCTCCGCCGCGGGCCCAGCTTGCGGTGCGGTTACCACCGGTTCGTTCGACTCTTCGTCGTCGAACCAGTGGGCGCGCGCCGCCATGATGATCTCGTTGCCCTGCTCTTCGCTCAGGCCATATTCTCCCAGCACGCCGCCCTTGTCCTCGGCTCGCTCGCTGCGCGGCGGACCGCGGCGGTTGTCGGTGCGCTTCTTGGCGATCAGCTCGTCGGTCGCCAGATCGGCGAGGTCGTCGAGCGTCTTGATGCCCGCCTTGCCCAGCACGACCAGCATCGCTTCGGTCAGGTGCGGGATCGCGGCCAGATCGTCCTCGACGCCCAGCTCGCGGCGTTCGGCGCGCGATGCTTCTTCGCGGCGCTCGAGCCCTTCGAGCGCGCGGCTTTGGAGTTCCTGCGCCAGTTCTTCGTCAAAGCCTTCGATCCCAGCAAGTTCCTCGATGCCGACATAAGCGACTTCTTCGAGTTCGGTGAAACCCTCGGCGACCAGCAGCTGCGCGAGCGTTTCGTCGACGTCCAACTCTTCCTGGAACATCGTCGAGCGTTCGACGAATTCGCGCTGGCGCTTTTCGCTCGCGTCGGCCTCGGTCATGATGTCGATCTGGCTGCCGGTCAGCTGGCTGGCGAGACGGACATTCTGGCCGCGGCGGCCGATGGCGAGCGACAGCTGGTCGTCGGGAACGACGACTTCGATACGGCTGTCATCTTCGTCGATAACGACGCGCTGGACCGTTGCGGGCTGGAGCGCGTTGACGACGAAGGTCGCCGTATCTTCAGACCAGGGGATGATGTCGATCTTTTCGCCCTGCATTTCCTGGACGACCGCCTGGACGCGGCTGCCCTTCATACCGACGCAGGCGCCGACCGGGTCGATGCTGCTGTCATAGCTGATGACGCCGATCTTGGCGCGCGAACCCGGGTCGCGGGCGGCGGCCTTGATCTCGATGATGCCGTCGTAGATTTCGGGCACTTCCTGCGCGAACAGCTTCTTCATGAAGTCGGGGTGTGCGCGGCTGAGGAAAATCTGCGGACCGCGCGTTTCGCTGCGCACCGACAGGATCAGCGCGCGGACGCGGTCGCCGACGCGCATCAGTTCGCGCGGGATCTGCTGGTCGCGGCGGATGACGCCCTCGGCGCGACCGAGGTTGACAACGATGTGACCGAATTCGACCGATTTGACGACGCCGGTAATCAGCTCGCCGGCGCGGTCCTTGAACTCTTCAAACTGACGCGCCCGGTCGGCTTCGCGGACCTTCTGGAAAATCACCTGCTTCGCCGACTGCGCGTCAATGCGGCCCAAGTCGACCGCGGGCAGCGGATCGACAATGAAGTCGCCAAGCTGCGCGTCCTTTTGCAATTTCTGGCCGGCGGCGAGGTCAACCTGTTTGAAATAATCCTCAACCGTCTCGACGACCTCGACGACGCGCCACAGGCGCAAGTCGCCGGTCTGGACGTCGAGCTTGGCGCGGATGTCGTTCTCGGCCCCATAGCGAGCGCGCGCGGCGCGCTGGATCGCTTCTTCGATCGCCTCGATGACGATCGTCTTGTCGATCATCTTCTCGCTGGCGACGCTGTTGGCAATCGCCAGCAGTTCGGCGCGGTTGGCGGAAATGGCAGTGGCCATCAGTCCTGTCCTTCTTCTTCCAGTTCGTCGGCGCCTTCGGCTGAAAGCGGGACGGTTGCAGCAATGAGTTTGTCGGTGAGCACCAGCTTGGCCGTGTCGATCGCGTCGAATGGCAGCATGTGCTCGACCTCTTCCTTATCCAAAATCGTGACGACATCGCCGTCGATCCCGACCAGCAGGCCGTTGAAGCGCTGGCGGCCGTTGAGTTTTTCCTTCAGCGCGACCTTCGCTTCATGCCCCGCCCAGTCGGCAAAGTCGCTGGGCCGGGTCAACGGCCGGTCGATGCCCGGTGACGATACCTCGAGCCGATACGCCAGCTCGATCGGATCCTTGCCTGCTTCCTCCAGCGCGTCGAGCTGCCCCGAAATGCGGCGCGACAGGTCGGCGCAATCGTCGATCGTCAGCTGACGCGTCTCGGGACGCTCGGCCATTACCTGCAGCGTCGGATCGCTCTCGCCGCCAAAAAAGGCGACGCGCACGAGCGACAGGCCCATCGCCTCGGCTTCGGGCGCGATGATCGCGGTCAGGGCATCAAGATCGGCCAAGTCAGTCTTTCAAATCAGATGACCGGCAAGCATGTGGGTATAGCCGCCGCGGCCCGCGGCCCCGACGTCCCAACTGGCTAACCATGTCAAGAAGTGCGCTGCATATAGGCTGCGGCGCGTGAGTCGGCAAGGGGGAATGAGATAGCGGGAGCGCCGACTTCCCACGTCAGCCCTTTGCGGAGCGACGTGCCCGCCGGCGGATGACCAGTGCCGTGATTATACCGAACAGGCTGATCAGGAACGCTGTCGACTTGATCGGCTGCGCTGCCGCGGCAATCTCGGCCAATCTGTCATCGCCGGCAAACCGCAGCGCCTGGATAAACTGACAGATCGTCTCGATATAATCGGCGACCCCAACAATGATCGCGGCCGCGATGATCATCCAGCCCAGCCTTCGCAGCGCCGGTTGCTGTGCGGCATGAAACATCTGCCCGCCACAATAGGCCCCAAAGGAATAGATGGCGATATAGACAAGGTCCAACGCGATGGCCCACTGCGCAATGTCCATCACCCCCGCCGCCCGCCAAGCCGCCTGAATGGCATCGACGCGCATGGCACTACCGGCCGATTGATGGTCCCTTATCCCCCCTGGCGACACATCGTTCACAAACAGGGGGTTCATCGCGATCATAATAGCCAGGATGAGCAAACCGCCCAGCCAGAAGCGCCAGAAGCTTTGCTCGAGCTTGTTGCCGTCACGCATGCGGCCCCCCCTACAATTGATCCAATATCGTCCCCATACGTCGCCGGACCGTCACCGCGCCCGCAACGGCAACATCATGGCGTCCACGGATGCATTTGGAAAGCAACCGATACAATGTCACGCCGACACCCAGGAGCAGAAGTCGCTTTTCCATCGCGGTGAAACACGCTTTTGGGGACGGCATAGCGAGGTGAGGCAGCAGATGATTTGCCGAATCCTTATGTTTGTCCGCGATCAGGATTCCATGACCGGCGCAAAAGCTTGACTTTTCGTCAAATTTATTGCAGTCCGGTTCCGCTAACGTCGCCTGCGACGGAAATTTGATGCCTACGGCTGATACTTCCCTTCACGCGCTACCAGCTCCTCCGGCGCTTTTGCCGGTTGATTATCTGTTTTCGTGAAAGGAAACATCCCATGCCCATCGGCACCGTAAAATTCTTCAACAGCGACAAAGGCTATGGTTTCATTGCCAATGAAGATGGTTCGGGCGACAGCTTCGTCCACATCACTGCCGTCGAGCGCGCCGGCATGTCGACGCTGAACAAGGAACAGCGCGTTTCTTACGAGCTGGAAACCGACCAGCGCGGCAAGACCTCGGCTGTCAATCTTCAGCCTGCATGAATGAACTCCGGCCCGGCGTCCTTGGGCGCCGGGCCGGACCATTCGCCGTTCGCTCAGCACCCAGCTCGATCCGGCCCCAGAGGATGATCCAATGGACATGAACGAGCTTTTCTACCATCACCAGATGGCGCTAATGACGCTCAGTCAGCCGCGCGGCCGCGGCGCCAGCGCCCGCCATGCCAGCTTTGATCTGCCCGGCCATTATGCCCAGCGCATCGATGCGTATCGCGCCAAGCGCGGCTTGCGCAAATATTTCACCGGCCCCCCGCACCCGGCCGCGGTTCCGATCATCATCGGTTAGTCGACTCGTTCGACCTCGATATGCGGCCAGCGCGCTGCCAGCCGCACCGCCCAGCGATCATAAGGCCACGGGATCACTTCCTCATCGAACCAGGACAGCCGGTCGCCAGCGCGGTCATAGAGGTGCACTGCGTCGCCATTGTCTTCCTGTCGCACGATGCGCAACATGCTGATCTGCGAGGGATGGATTCGTCCCTCATCGCCGCCGCTGCTCCCGATCCGCCCCTTCCACCACACGAGGTCGCCCGTTGCGGGATCGATAAAGCTGCCGCGGTTCGGATTGGCGAGCATGTTGAGTCCGGCGCCAAGTGCGACCAGCGCCCCGAAGCCTTGTGCCAGTGGCACCAGCCAGGGCGCGCATTCGCGGCCGTCCTCGCTGCAGTTATCGGCCGGATCGATGATCGACCCGGTCCACAGAAATACCAGTCCGAAAGCCAGCAGCAACCACATGCGCCAATCGGTGCGCGCGCTGCGCCAATAGGATGGAATGTCGGCGATGGTCATGGAACCCGCCTACCCGAACGCACTCAACAGGGCACTAACGGCTAGCATAGCCGCATTAAGCCTGTGCACGGTGGTTGTTCCGCTGTGGGCCAACCGACACATTGCAACATTTTGTTCGCGTTTGCGGGTATAAGGCGGTTCGGCAGCCGTGCGTGCGAATCATCCGCGGGCGCGGCGATGGAATTTATCGCACGCATGAAGCCCGAACTGTCCCTGACCGCCCGCTCGACGTGGCGCGACCCGGCGCCGGAAAAACCGGCGGGACCGGGGCGTGGCTTTTGGGCCGCGATCATCGCCGTGATGGCGGTCGCATGCCTCGCCTTCCTGCTGTCGAGCGGACAGCTCCGCCCGCCCGCGGTGTTCGGCCCGTACAGCGTGTCGGTGCCGCTCGAATTTCGCGCGTATGACCCGGCGCGCTGGGCGATCATGAATGCCGAGGATTATGAGGACGCGCTCAAAATCGATCCGACGCTGCCCGATCCCGCGAGCATCGGCTTTGGCGATGCCGCGGCGCGGCCCCCCGCCGACCCTGCGTTGCTGCGCGACGAGGCCTTCGTCGGGCCGCCGGCCAAGCCCTATGTTTTTCGCGGCGTCACTGCGCTCGATCGCGAGCGCGCCCATTACTGCCTGACCGCTGCCATATATTATGAGGCCGCGTCGGAAACCGACGACGGGATGCGCGGCGTTGCGCAGACGGTCATCAACCGTGTTCGCCACCCGAGCTTCCCCAACACCGTGTGCGGCGTGGTGTTTCAGGGTTCGCAGCGCGCGGGCGTCTGCCAGTTCACCTTCAGCTGCGACGGCGCGATGGCGCGCGCACCCAGCAAGCCCAACTGGTTACGCGCCAGCCGCGTCGCATCGGCGGCGCTCGGCGGATATGTCTTTCCGAAGGTCGGTCTGGCAACCCATTACCACACGCAGGCGATCTGGCCGCGCTGGGGCAAAAGCCTGGTGATGACCAACATCGTCGGCGCGCATATCTTCCACCGCTGGCGCGGCCGCTGGGGCATGGTCGATGCGTTTCGGGCGCCGTACCTTGGCCGCGAGCCGGTACCGGGTCCCTATCTGCCGCTCGCACAGCAGTTGGCAATCCTCAAGGGTCTGGGCGTTCCGCCCGGCGCCGGTCCCGCCCCGATGCTCAGCGGCGTCGGCGCAGCGCTGCCCGATGTCGCCGCGGCGCCGCTGCCCGGCACCCTGGCGCCCGCAGCGCCGATCGCAACACCGTCAACGGCTCCACCCACACAGACTTACGCCGATCCGCGGCTCAACCAGTCAGGCCAGGTCCGCGAAGAATTCCGCGCCAGCGGAGAGTGGAAACGCTGACGCAACCGGGCTAGGCTGCCTGCCACACGACAGGGAGGCTGGGATGGGACATGTTAAAGGCATCGGCGGGCTGTTTTTCCGGGCGCGCGACCCCGACGCTCTGAACACCTGGTACAAGGAAAGGCTGGGTATCGGCGCCGGCTGCAACGCCGACGACACCGGCCCGATCGACGAGTGGGCGTGGAACGTGACCGCTGGCCCGGTGGTGTTCAGTGCGTTCAAAAGCGACACCGACTATTTCGCTGCCGACAAGCAGCATATGCTCAACTTGCGCGTCGCTGACCTCGACGCCGTGCTCGCGCCTTTTCATGCGGCGGGTGACGAAGTGATCACCAAGGGCGAGTGGAACGACCCGGCAATCGGCCGCTTCGCGCGCGTTCACGACCCCGAGGGCAATCCGATCGAATTGTGGGAACCGCCGGAAAGCTGACGCCTATGTCCGTTCGTGTCGAGCGAAGTTGAGACACTGTGAGAGGATGCGCGACCGATGGGCATATCGACTTTGCTCGAAGCGAGCGGCGTTTGTCGTCGCAGTGGCTTACCGCCCCTGACTGCGCCAGCGTTTGACCACCCGCTCGAGGATCTCGGCCTCGCCGCCGGTCTCCTTCCACAGCTTCGAGAACAGCGGGTCGCTCGAGGCGGGTCGCTTTTCTTCTTCCAACGTATCAAGATACACGCGGATCGGGATCGACACGCCTTCGCCGCAAACGATACATTCGCGGTTGCGCAGCGCGGGGATCGAATCGATGAATCCGCGCGCGCCTTCGGGCATCGCCGCTTTGACGAAATGCTGGTCGCGCTCGTTGTTGAGGCGCATCGAAATGATCGTGCCGCACTGTGACAGCACGCCTTCAGCCAGATCGGACGGGCGCTGGGTGATCAGCCCCAGCGACACGCCATATTTACGGCCTTCTTTGGCGATCCGTTCCAGAATCTTGCGCACCGCCTGCCCGGTCCCGACGTCTTTCGACGGGATATAGCGATGCGCTTCTTCGCAAACGAGCAGGATCGGGCGTTGCGGTTCGCCGCGCGACCAGATTGCATAGTCAAAGGTCAGGCGCGACAGCACCGCGACGACGACCCCGGTGATATCCGAAGGCACCCCCGAAACGTCGATGATCGAAATCGGTCGCCCGTCCGACGGCAAGCGAAAAATCTTGCCGAGAAAGCCCGCCATCGTGTCGGCGACGAGCATGCCCGAGAACATAAAATTATAACGCGGGTCAGCGCGCATTTCTTCGATCTTGCCCTTGATCCGCATGAACGGCGCGGTTGAAGTGGCCTTGTCGAGCCTGCCCATTTCATTGGTCAGGATGCCGAGCAGGTCAGAGAGAAGATAGGGTATCGGCGAATCGACAGTGATTTTCGACATGCCTTCGGCCAGCCGGTTCTTCGTGCGTGCCTGCAACAGGCAGCGCGACAGCACGTCGCAGTCCGCCTGACGGTCACGACCTTCGGCGGTGACGAACACTTCACAATGTTCCTCAAAGTTCATCAGCCAATAGGGCATGGCCAAGTTATCGACGTCGAACAGCGCGCCGATACCCTTGAACGCCGCCGAATATTCGCCGTGCGGGTCGATCATCACGATATGACCCTGCGGCGCGAGTTCGCAGATCTTGTGCAGGATCAGCGCGGCGCTGGTCGATTTACCCGTACCGGTCGAGCCGAGCAGCGCAAAATGCTTGCCGAGCATAGCGTCGACATAGAGCGAGCCGCGAATATCCTTGGTCGGATAGACGGTGCCGATTTCGACATGCGCGCGTTCGTCGGCGGCATAAATTTGCTTGAGGTCGGCGCTGGTCGCGGCGAACACCTGGCTGCCCGGAATCGGATAGCGGGTGACGCCGCGCCGGAAATTCGAAATTCGGCCGGTGATCTTTTCTTCTTCGCCTTCGCCCAGAAAATCGATCGTCGCAACGATCAACCCTTCGCCGCGGGCGTGCAATTGCTGGTCACGGATGCTGGCGATCAGCCAGATATTGCCAACGCGGACCTTGACCTGCGCCCCGACTTGTCCGGCCATGGCTACCGCAGCGTCGCTCGATCCCGCCAAATTACCGATCGTCGCGGCGTCCAGCAGGATGCGTGAAGCCGAACCCGAAATATCGGTGACTTCGCCGATCATCAGATCGTCGCGATGATGGTTGATCACCGGGGCCACCGAAGCCGACGCACCGCCGCCGGCGAGCCGAACATGCTGCGCCGCCGTCGAATCACCGACGGGAAATCCGCCACTCTGCATATCCATCAAAACGCCCCGCCTAAAATGGTCCCGGACGTCGGTATCGCAGGTCAGGGTAAATATAGGCTAAAGACTTCCTGTCCGGACCCTGGTTCAACGACGGCGGAAAATCGCCGACGCAGCATAGCCGAGCAGCAGCGACAAGATCACCGCCGTCAGGCCATAAAGAAAGCCGTGGCGTTGCGCCGCCAGCGCAACAAAGCGTTCGAACCCCGCCTTGCGGATCTGCACGTCGCGCGAGGCGACGGCAAGCACCCGGCCGCGACTGATCAAAAATGTCTCGGCACGATAAGTACCCACCGGGACGCGCGCCGGCACCGGGATACGTGCGCGATAGAGGACCCCTTCGGTAATTTCGACCGCTGCCGGATTTTCATAGAATAGCCCGAGCCGACGATAAAGATCGGTCAGGCCCGCTTCAAAGCGTTGCAGCTTGCTTGCCTCCGAAAACTCGGTCGGCGACATCGACAGATTGGCGAGCCCCAGTTCGAAAATCGCCGCGGTACGTTCGTCGACCAGCTTGTCGATCGGGCGCGACGATCCGATCGCGTAAAATCCCGGCGATGTGCGAAGCCGAATGCTGCTCGCGTTAACCCATATCCCGGCAACCCGCCGCTTTTCGCGCAGCACGATCGGGCGCATCGGTCCTTTCAGCACGACGACGATGTCGGCGCGGTCGTCGGGCAGTCGCTGGTCGGGATAGAGGATGGCGCCGAACAGCAGCAACTCCTCACCGGTAAAGCTGTACTGGATATCGATCGCGCGGCTCGACACATCGGGAACCAGCCGCGGATCGGCCGCCTTCGCCGTGCCAACCGGAAGCATCAGCGCCGCGAGCCACAGGATCAAGGCGGCCCGACACATCATTGCACCGAGTAAATTTCATCGGGCCGGATGAACAGGCCGACCGCCATTTGCAGCGCCACCAGCAGCACGATCACCGCCAGCGCGAGCCGCAGATATTCGGGCCGCGCCTTTTGCGCAAAGCGCGCCCCGAATTGCGCCCCGACGACGCTGCCGAGCAGCAGCAGCCCCGCGAGTACAATGTCGACCGCGCCGGTGGTGAGCGCGTGAACCATCGTCGTTGCGATCGTCACGAACAGGATCTGGAACAGCGAGGTGCCGACGACGACCTGCGTTCCCATGCCGAGCAGATACAGCATCGCCGGGACCATGATGAAGCCACCGCCGACTCCGAGCAGCATCGTCAGCACCCCGCCGATCATTCCGAGCAGCAGCGGCGCGAGCGGTGAGATGTAAAGGCCCGAACGATAGAAGCGCCAGCGCAGCGGCAGATTGGCAACCATCGGATGATGGCGCCGCTTGCGCGCGGGAGCGGGCAATCCGGCCTGCGCAGCACGATAGCTGCCCCACGCCTCGCGCCCCATGAACGTACCGACCGTACCGAGCAGCGCGACATAGAGCACCGAAATTACCGTATCGATTTGCCCCCAGGCGGTGAGCAGTTCGAACAACCCGGCGCCGATCAGCGACCCCAGCAGCCCGCCAGCGACCAGCACCGCGCCCATCCGCAGATCGACCCCGTCGCGTTCCAGATGCGCCATCACCCCCGACACGCTCGCGCCGGTGACCTGCGTCGCCGCTGACGCAGCGGCGACGGTCGGCGGGATCCCGTAAAAGATCAGCAAAGGCGTGGTCAGGAACCCGCCGCCGACGCCGAACATACCCGACAGAAACCCGACGCCGCCGCCAAGCAAGACGATGACCAGTGCATTGACCGACAGATTGGCGACAGGAAGGTAAAGGTCCATGGGCCTCGAAACATGCGTCTGCGGCGTAAAACTGCGCCGAGTCCGATGACCCTAGAGTATTTTTTCGGTGCGGGGAATCGGCTGTACCGCTATTTTTGCGGCAGCTTAAAAGTCGCTCGCAAGCGTCAGCGCCAATCCGCGTTTGCGCCGCGCATTTACCGCAAACCGCTGGCGCCGGTCGAGCGCGATCCGGCTGCCGTCGCCGACATTCGGCAGGCTCAGGGTCAACCGCGGCCCGACGTCGACGCGCGCCGCACCCGGCTGAACCGCCCCCCGCCGCCAGCGCACCGATCCGCAACGGCGCGTCCTCGTCGGGGCCAAGTCGGCGGTCGATCACATTCGCCCCATCGGCAAATCCATCGCGCTGCGCCCCAACCATGCCCGCCTGTCCATTAGCTTCGAGCCGGAATCCACACGGTAGCGCGACATCGCCGACCCCGCCGGTGACCTTCGCGGCGAACGCGGTGCCCCGTTCTTTGCCCACTGCCAGGCGCTGTTCAACCAAGACATCGACCGCCCAATGCCCGACCGGAGCAAAAGCCAAAGCAAGCTCGCGCGGTTCACGGCGCCGCACCGCCAACGTCGCGCGGCCATACGCGCGAGCGCGACCGGTATCGCCGAACCCCTAAGCGACCCGAAATCCGGCCTGACTGCCGCCCAGCTGGCTTGCTGCCGCGATGCCTTCAGGCGCGCACAAAGCGCCATCGCGCAGATTGAGCCGGCCGCCGAGCAACCAGCCGGCGATCTGGCGCCGCATCCAGAATGGCTTGCCCTGCCCCGGCGCCGCCTGTTCTGTTCACTGACCGAGTACCAGTCGGCCTTGCTGCGCCGCACGGCCATCCGCAACGCTCCGCCCAACAGGTCGTCGAGCCCGATCAACAGGATGCTCACCGACGCAAACAGCATCCGTTCGTAGCTGGTCCCACGGCCGAGCCATTCCAGCCATGCGGTCGATAGCGCGACCCACCGGCCTCGTGCCGGCGTGGCACCCACACCGACAGTGCTAAATCCCAAGGTGAATTTGTAAAGACAGGCGCCAAGAGCTAGGACACCGGCACCGCTGACGGCACAAGAGGAATGATCGTTCGATGAATGGCAGAATTGCGCCGCCTTCGGCGCTGCGCGACTTTCTTGAGAGCGAAAGCGCCGGCGGCATGCTGCTGATTTTCGCCGCCATAATGGCGATGATTATTGCTAATTCGGCGCTGGGCGATGCGTACCATCATGCGATCCATGCGGTGACGGGTCCGGTGCTGACCGACAAGCTCGGGCCGATGACGGTCCATCTGTGGATAAACGACGGATTGATGGCGGTTTTTTTCCTGCTCGTCGGGCTCGAAATCAAGCGTGAGTTCGTTGACGGACGGCTCGCCAGCTGGGACCGGCGGCGGCTGCCGTTCATCGCCGCGGCGGCGGGGATGGCCGTGCCCGCGGCGCTGTATCTGATGTTTGCCGGCTCGACGCCGGGGCTGGCGCAAGGCTGGGCGATTCCCGCCGCCACCGACATCGCCTTTGCGATGGGGGTGCTCGCGCTCCTCGGCAAGCGCGCGCCGACATCGCTCAAGCTGTTCCTCGTAACTGTCGCGATCGTCGACGACATGGGCGCGGTGGCGATCATCGCGCTCTTCTACACCGCCGAAATCAACCTGGCCGCACTCGGCGCCGCCGCCGCAATCCTGAGCGCGATGTTCGTGATGAACCGGCAAGGGGTAAAAAGCCTGCCGCTCTACCTGCTGATGTTCCTGTTGCTGTGGTACGCGATGCTGCTGTCGGGCGTCCACGCCACCATCGCCGGTGTGCTGGCGGCGATGGCGATCCCGTTCGAGCGCACCCCTGGCGCCCCCGACAGCCAGACCTCGCCGCTCCACCGGCTCGAACATGGGCTCCACCCCTGGGTCGCCTTTGCGATCGTGCCGCTGTTCGGTTTCGCCAACGCCGGGGTCGATGTCGGCGGACTGACCGCCGAACAGCTGTTCGCGCCGCTGCCGCTCGGCATCGCGGCGGGGTTGTTCTTCGGCAAGCAGATCGGCATTTTCGGCAGCGTGTGGCTGGCGGTCAAACTCGGCATCGCGGGAAAGCTGCGCGGGGCGACCTGGCTGCAAATTTATGGCGTCGCAATGCTCTGCGGGATCGGGTTCACCATGAGCCTGTTCATTGGCGGGCTCGCCTTCCCTGGCAATGCGCTGCTAATCGAAGAGGCCAAGATCGGCATCCTGATGGGATCGCTCGCCGCGGCGCTTGTCGGTTTTACCGTTCTGCGCTTTGCCCCGCTCCATCACCAGCATGAAGCGGTCGAGCGCGAATCCGATGCCGAAATCGCCGCCGACGGCGATGTCGAGGACACCTCCGAAGACGATGAGCCCCTAACCGCATGATGTGCAAGTCAACGACGCTGGCGCTGGCCGCCGCCACCATCCTGTCGGGCTGCGCAACCGGCCAGACCGCGCGCGTTTCCGGCACCTCCGACATCGCCGCAATTAACGTCCGCCGCACTCCGGCCTCGGCGCAGGCGCTGAACGACATTGCCGCAACCTACCTCCGGCTGACACTCGAGATCGGTACCCACGAGGACGGCTATATCGACGCCTATTACGGCCCGCCCGAGCTGAAGACCGCGGCCGAGGCAGCACCGCGCGACAAGCCGGCCTTGCTCGCCGCAACGCGCGATCTGACCGCTCGGCTCAACGACACCGCGCGCCGCCTGTCCGACCCGCAGGACCGCCGCCGCGCCGCTTTCTTGCGCGCCCAGCTGCGCGCCGGCGAAACGCGGCTCATGATGATGCAGGGCACGCGCTTCGCCTTCGCCGACGAAGCTGAGCGCCTGTTCGGCGTCCGCCCGCAGCTCCAACCCTTCGCCAGCTATGACCAGCATCTCGCCGCGGTTGAGGCGCTCGTTCCCGGCATCGGTCCGCTCGCGACGCGGGTCGAGGCCTTTCTCGATCGTTTCACCATTCCCAAGGGCCGGCTGCAAAAGGTGTTCGACGTCGCGATCGCGCGCTGCCGCGGCCGCAGCCTCGCGCATATTCCGATGCCCGATGGCGAGAGCTTCCGGCTCGAGTTCGTCACCGGCAAAAGCTGGAGCGGCTATAATTATTATCAGGGCGCCTACCACAGCCTGATCCAGGTCAACACCGACCTGCCGATCCGCCTGTCGCGCGCGCTCGACCTCGGCTGTCACGAGGGTTATCCAGGCCACCACCTGCTCAACATGAAGCTCGAGGAAAAGCTGGTCAAAGAGCGCGGCTGGGCCGAATTCAGCGTCTATCCGCTCTACAGCCCGCAAAGCCTGATCGCCGAAGGCACCGCCAATTTCGGCATCGACCTCGCCTTTCCCGAAGCGAGTAAGGCCGCGACCGAGCGCGACGTGCTGATGCCGCTCGCCGAAATCCCGGTGCCGTCAGACGATCGTTACTGGCAGCTGCTCAAGGCGATCGACGCGCTCGCCGGCGCGCGGCTCACCATCGCGCAGCAATATCTCGACGGCGTGATCGACCGTCCCACCGCGGTGACGCTGACCCAGAAATATCTGCTGGTGTCGGAAAAACGCGCCGAACAATCGGTCAGCTTCACCGACCAGTATCGCAGCTATGTCATTAACTACGGCCTCGGCGAAGCCATAGTCCGCGCGCATATCGAACGCGGCAAACCGAGCCGCGACGAGATGTGGAGGCGGATGGCCAAGCTGGTCAGCGAACCGACGCTGCCCGCGGACCTGCTGACCAAATGAAGGGCGCCGCGCCCTTGCTTTGGCTCGGCCAGTCGGGATCACCGCGACGCCCACCCGCGGGGGTGTATCCGCTCGGCTGATTGCACCGATCCGCTCAGCCGTGCCATTTTTGCAAGGGAATACCCCATGCTCGACAAAACCGATATCCACGCCCGCCTCGAAGCCCCCGTCCTCAAGGATTATGGCGTTTACCTCGCGGTCGACCGCCTCCTCGCCTGCCAGAAACCGCTCGCCGACCTCGTCACTCCCGACGAACTGCAATTCCAGATCGTCCATCAGGTCGAGGAATTGTGGATGAAGCTCGCCGCCTTCACGCTCGCCGAAATCGACCAGCATTTGCGGGATGGTCAGATCATGCGCGCCATCACCCTGTTCGGCCGCGTCCATATGCTGCTGCGGATGATGACCGACCAGCTGGCGCTGATCGAAACGATGAGCCCCTATGACTATCAGGCGATCCGGCTTCAGCTCGGCAACGGGTCGGGGCAGGAAAGCCCGGGGTTCCAGATGCTGTTGACCCTGCCCGCGGGGCTATGGGACTGCTATTGCACCCTCTATCTGGACCCGCAAAACCGGACGCTCACCGACATTTACGACACCGGCTATGCCCACGACGAAGCCTATCTGGTCGCCGAGGCGCTGATCGAGTTCGACGAGCTGTTCCAGAAATTCCGCGCCCACCACATCTACCTCGTCCACCGCTCGATCGGCATGGGATCAAAAGCGATCAGCGGTCGCGCGGTCGACCTGCTCGACGCCGGCGCGCGGCACCGTTTCTTCCCCGAGCTATGGGCGATCCGTGCGCAAATGACCGACCGCTGGGGCGCCGAATATGGGGTGAAGCGCGATAGCATCCGGCACGGCGAAGCGGGGCATGGTAGCGGGGTTTAAGAGCTCCCTCTGCCGTCGCCATTGCGAGCGCAGCGAAGCAGTCAAGGGCGGAGTACGCGGGCTCTGGTTTGCGTCCCTGCGCTCGCAATGACGAGGGTTAGATATCCACCACGATCTTCCCGAAATGCGCATTCGCCGCCTGATGCCCGAATGCATCGGCGAGGCGTTCGAGCGGGAAATTATCGCTGATAATCGGGCGAATGCCGTTCGCCTCGATCCCCGCGATCATGTCGAGCTGTTGCTGGCGGCTACCGACGGTCAGCCCCTGCACGCGCAGATTCTTTGCCATCAGTAACCCGGTCTGCACCGGTCCGGCGAAGCCCGCGAGGACGCCGATCAGCGCGACATGGCCGCCGACGCGGGTCGCCATCATCGACTGGTCGAGCGTACCTGCACCGCCGATTTCGACGACGGTATCGACCCCGCGCCCGCCGGTCAGCTCGAGCGCACTGGCGCCCCACCCGGGCACATCCTTATAATTGATCAGCTCGTCGGCCCCCAGTGCCTTCAGCCGCTCCAGCTTGGCGCCCGACGAGCTTGTCGCGATCACCCGTGCGCCCGCGGCCTTGGCGAATTGCAGCGCGAACACCGACACCCCGCCGCTGCCCTGCACCAGCACGGTCGATCCCGGCTGCGTCACCCCGTCGACGAACAAAGCGCGCCATGCGGTGAGTCCGGCGCAGGTCAGAGTCGCGGCCTCGGCGGCGCTGTACCCCTGCGGAACGCCCGTAAACCAGTGCTGCGGCGTCACCACCACTTCGCGCGCGTAACCGTCGATACCGTCGCCCGGCACGCGGCGAAACGCCGTCGCGGGCGGGGCACCGTCGATCCAGTCGGGAAAGAAGATCGACACGACGGTGTCGCCCGGTTTGAACTGCGTGACCCCCTCGCCCACCGCCTCGACCGTCCCGGCGCCGTCGGACATCGGGATGCGGCCGTCGGCAGCGGGAATCAATCCGACGACGACGGCATAATCATGAAAATTGAGCGACGACGCAGCGAGCCGCACCCGGATCTCGAACGGCCCCGGATCACCGGGGTCGGCCAGATCGACCAGCGTCAGATTATCGAGCGAGGCGGGGGCGCGAAGCTGGACCGCCCGCATTATTCGGCCGCCATCGCCATTTCGACGCGCTGCGGGCCGCGGATCACCCCGCCGGGGGTCGGCCCCTGCATGGCGCCATCGCGGAAGGTGACGTCGCCGGACTTGATCGTCGCGACATAGCCGTCGGCCTTTTGCAGCAGGCGCTTGCCGCCCGCGGGCAGATCGAACGCCAGCCACGGCTTGCCGAGCTTGATCGCGTCCATGTCGATGACGTTGAGATCGGCGAGATAGCCGGGCGCGAGTATGCCGCGATCCTCAAGCCCGTAAAGCAGCGCAGTATCGCGGCACTGGCGCTTGACCGCATGTTCGAGCGCGATGCGTTTGCCCGCCCGGTCGCGCACCCAATGCTGGAGCATGAATGTCGGCGAGGCTGCGTCGCAGATCGTTCCGCAATGCGCGCCGCCGTCGGACAGGCTGTTCACCGTGTCGTCGGCATGCTGCAAATCCTCAAGGAAATTGAGGTTGCCATCGCGGTAGTTGAGGATCGGGAAATAGATGAAGCCCTTGCCCTCGTCCTTCATCAGCAGGTCATAGGCATACTCGGAAGAGCTGACCCCGGCGGCGGTGGCGCGCGCCATGATGCTTTCGTCCATCTTGGGTTCGTAGTTGAAGTCGGGGTCCATCTCGAACTGCACCGGCCAGCCGAGTGCGACGATTTTCAGGAAATCGATGATATCGCTTTCGGGCCAGACATTCTCTTCTGCGATCATCCGTGCCTTGAACGCCGGGTCTTTCAGCTTCGCGAGCTGCTCAGCCCACTGCAGGTCAATGATCTCGTTCCAGGCCGGTTTGAAGCGGAACGGATGCACCGTGCCCTGCCACGCCATGATAATGCCGTTGCCGCGCAGCGCGATCTGCGCGACGATGTTGGCACCGGTCGCGTTCTGGCGCCGCATTTCCTCGATCTGCTCTTCGAGCGGCAATTCCTTGGCAATCGACTGGAGCGCGGCGAAGGTCACCGGCAGCCCGGTTTCGCGGCTGAGGTCGCCCATCCACTGAAACTCGTTCCACTCGCGTTTCAGGTCGCTCGCCATTTCGAACACGCCGTAACCGACGCGCCCCATCGCGCGGCCGATCGCGATCAGCTCCTCGGCGGTCGCAGTGGTGCCGGGGACGAGTTCGCCGTCGATCGATTTGTGGAGCACGGTGCGGCTGGTCGAGAAACCGAGCGCACCGGCGCGGATACCCTCCTCGACGATCCGCGACATCTCCGCAATATCGGCGTCGGTCGGGATCGCGCCGGGCTTCTCGCGGTCGCCGAGCACATAGGCGCGCACCGCGCCGTGCGGGACGTGGCAGGCGACGTCGACGGTGCGCGGCAGTTTTTCGAGCGCGTCCATATATTCGGGGAAGGTCTCCCAGTCCCAGCTCATACCCTCGGCGAGCGCCGTGCCCGGGATGTCCTCGACCCCCTCCATCAGCGAGATCAGCCATTCGTGGCGGTCGGGCTTGGCAGGGGCAAAGCCGACCCCGCAATTGCCCATGACGACGGTGGTCACGCCGTGCCAGCTCGATGGCGCCATTTCGGCGTCCCATGTCGCCTGGCCGTCATAATGGGTGTGGACGTCGACGAAGCCGGGGGTGACGATCTTGCCGCTGGCGTCGATTTCGTCGCGCCCCGCGCCGAGGTTTTCACCCACCGCGACGATCCGGTCGCCGTCGATCGCGACGTCGGCGACAAAGGGCGCGCCGCCCGAACCATCGACGACGGTGCCGCCGCGAATCACCAGATCAAACATCCCGACTCTCCTGATTTTTTAGTTTCACGAAGAAACCTATCATCAAATTCGCGATATGCAAATAAACGGGCGAAGGGGACGCGATGCTGTTATACTGGCGCGATACACCACGGGAGTCGATGCCATGATCCGTCCGCTTACCCTCGCGCTGCTGCTCGCCCTGTCGGCGACCCCGCTGACCGCCAAAGAAGCCGCTGCGACCGACTATGCCGCCGCGCTCGCCGATCCGGCGCGCCCCGCCGCCGACCGCGAGCGTGACGCGGCGCGCAAACCCGCCGAGCTGCTGGCCTTCGCGCAGATCGCACCCGGCGAACAGGTCGGCGATTTCGTCATGGGAGGCGGCTATGTCACCCGCCTGCTCGCCGCCGCCGTCGGCCCCGCGGGTAAGGTCCACGCCTTCCAGCCTGCCGAGTTCATCGCATTCAAGGCGCAATATGGCACCGATCAGGCCGCGGTCGACGCCGCCTATGCCAATGTCGAAGCCGTTGCCGGTCCGTTCGCCGCGCCCGCCTTTGCCCGACCGCTCGACACGATCATCACGGTGCAGAATTTCCACGACCTCTATCTGAAGCCCTTTCCCGAAGGCACCGGCGAAAAGGCGAGCGCCGCGCTGTTCGCGGCGCTGAAACCCGGCGGCGCGCTGATCGTCGTCGACCACAGCGCCGCCGACGGGACGGGGACGACGCTGGCCGACAGCCTGCACCGCATCGACAAGGCGGCGGTGGTCGCGGCGCTGACCAAGGCCGGGTTCAAGCTGGAGGCCGAGAGCGACCTCTACCGGCGCGCCGATGACCAGCGGACAACGAACGTCTTCGACCCTGCGATCCGCGGCAAGACCGACCAGTTTACCCTGCGCTTCCGCAAACCGAGTTAGGACCAGCATGGCCGACGATGATTATGTCTATGACGAAGCGAGCGGCGAATGGCTGTCAGCGGGCGACATCGCGGCGCGCGATGCCGCCGCTGCCGCCGGACCCGAAGTCCGCGACGCGGTCGGCAATCTGCTCGCCGATGGCGACTCGGTCGTGCTGGTGAAGGATCTGACCGTCAAGGGCGCGGGGCAGACATTGAAGGTCGGCACCGTGATCAAGTCGATCCGCCTGACCGGAGACACGCAGGAAATCGATTGTCGACACGAGGGGATCAAGGGGCTGGTGCTGCGCGCGGAGTTTGTGCGCAAGCGCTGAGCGCCTACGTCCCTTCCCCCTTGATGGGGGAAGGATATGTAGCCCCTTATCGCGCAGCGATTAGGCGAAGTTGGATGGGGGTGAGGCGCGTCCTTGCACTGCTGCTTGAGGCCGGAACGGCACCCCCGTCGCTGCGACTGGGAAGCAAGCTTCCAAGTCTCGCTGCCTCCCCCTCCAGGGGGAGGGAACATAGTCCGCTTTCAACTTACCCCAGCGTTCCCTTGCGCGGCCCCAGATAGCCGAACAGATATGCCCCGACCTTCCTCATCTGAATCTCCTCCGCCCCCTCGGTGATCCGGTAGCGGCGGTGGTGGCGATAGATATGCTCGAAGGGCTTGTGCCGCGAGTAACCGAGGCCGCCATGCACCTGCATCGCACGGTCGGCGGCTTCGCAGCACAGCCGGTTCGCCCAGTAATTGCACATGCTGACCTTGTCCGACAGCGTGTGCTCGATCTCCTTGTGCGGGGCGTTGTCCATGTCCCACGCGGTCTTGCGGATCAGCAGGCGCAGCATTTCGGCCTGCGTCGCCAGCTCGACGAGCGGGAACTGGATCGCCTGATTGCGGGCGAGCGCCTCGCCGAATGGCTTGCGCGTCCGCGCATATTTGACGCTTTCCTCGATACAGAACACCGCGGCGCCCAGCGACGACGCCGCCTGCCGGATACGGTTCTGGTGGACGAAGCTCTGGGCGATCGACAGCCCGCCGCCGACCGGGCCGAGGCGCGCACTATCTGGCACCCACACATTGTCGAAGGTCATGCGCGGATGGTCGGTCGGCATGTTGAAGGTCCACATATATTCGTCGACGGTCATCCCCGGCGTGCCAGTGGGGACGAGCAGGCAGGTGATCCCCTTCGCATCGCCATCCTTGCCATCGGTGCGGCAAAAGGTCGCGCAGTGGGTCGCGACATGCATGCCGGTGATCCACATCTTGCGCCCGTCGATCCGCCAGCCCTCGACTCCATCGCGCGTCTCGCGCACCCCGCGCGTTTCCATATGCGTCGCGTCGCTGCCATGATCGGGTTCGGTGAGGCCGAACGCGGTGCGCCGCTTGCCCTCGAACCCGCCGATGATGAACTCCTGCTTCTGTTCGTCGCTCGTCGCAAATTGTTCGAACATCTCAACGAACGGGAAATTGCCGACGATGCTATGCTCGTTCTGCAGATCGTTGTGGAGGCCCAGCCCTTTGGCCGCAAAATGCTCGCGGATTACCGCCATCGCGAGGTTCGACCCGTCATTGCCGCCATATTTTTTCGGCGCCGAGAAGCGCCAGTGCCCCGCGGCGTCGGCCTTGCGCGTCGCCGCTTTGAGCAACTGCTCCCAGTCGCGGCGCGGGAGCCCCTGATTGTCCCAGTCGGTGCGCGCATGTTCGCGGCGATGGTCGAAGAAGCGGATATTGTCGTCGGCGTCCTCCAGCGGCTTGATCTCGGCCGCGATGAAGGCATCGAGTTCGTCCAGATAGGCCTGCAACTCGGCGGGCATCGCAAAATCCATGTCTCTCTCCCTTGTCCTGTTATCCGCGCCAGTCGGCGCGCGCCGCGCAAAACGCAGCATATTTGGGGCTGTCGACCGCGCATTTATCGAGCACCGCGCGGCGCAGTTTCGCGAGCAGGCCGGGTTCGGCGAGGGTGGTCGCGCCGCTGAGCAAGGCGGTCGCCAGCGCCTTGTCCTCCGCGCGCACCCCGGCATCCAGATCGCGCATCACGATCCCGAGCGCATTCATCGCCACCGCGACCTGAAACTTCGCATGGCCCTCGGCGTTGGGCTTGATCTCCTCGGCCAGCCAGTCGCGCACCGCCTGCACCACCTCGCGGTTGGTCGGCTCGCCCGTCGGTGCCGAAACAGCCGGTGACAATGACGGCAGCGCGCGGTCGCACTCGGCCGCTGGCGCTTCGGCCTCCAGCAACAACAGCAGGTCAAGTTCCTGTTCGGCGGTGCGCCGCCCAACGACGACGCGTTCGACTGTCGGATCGGCGCCGCTGCGCCACGCCTGCCCCATCTGCAAACAGCCGAGCGCCCACCACAGGGTGCGATACACCAGCCAGAAGTGGAAGCGCTCGCGGTCGACCGCGCCCCCGCCCGCGGCCTCATAAGCGGCGAAATAATCATCGAGGCTACCCACCCCAAACGCCGACTGGTCGATTCGCCCGAACCGCCACACCGTCATGCAACCGAACGCCAGATCCTCATGCGCGTCACCGCGGTGCGCGAGCTCCCAGTCGAGCACGACGGCGAGACCGTCCGCATCGACCATGATGTTGCCCATGCGGTAGTCGCCATGGACGAGTACGGGGTCGGCGGGCGGCGGCAGATGATCCTCGCACCATTTGATTGCGAGCGCGATCACCGGCCGATCGCCGCCATAATCGAAAAAGCGCGCCTTCAGCTCGGCGAGCGCGGCGGCGGTGTCCATCAGCGGGATGGCGGCCGGGATCGTCGCCGCCGGAATGGCATGGATGCGCGCCAGCTCGCGACCCAGATCGGTCAGCAGCGACGGCGGCGGATCGGCCAAAATCTTCGCGGGGTTCACTTCGGCGATGACCCGCCGCATCACATAGCCGGTGCCCATGCCATCGCTATCCGTCAGCACTCCGACGACCTCGGGCGCCTTCACCCCCGCGTCATGCGCCGCGATCACCAGCGCCGCTTCGTCGGCATGGCCATAGGGCCGCCCCGCCATATAATCCGCTGACGGCGCACGCCGCAGCACATAAGCGCCGCCCACCCAGTCGAACGCCCAGCTTTCCATATTGGCGCCGCCCGACAAGCGGATCAGGCCCGACACGCCTCCAGGACCGACGGTCCGCACCATGAAAGCGGATAGCAAAGGGCGCAGATCGATCATCGCGCCAATGGTGCGGGCTACGGACCGCGAGCGCAAGCCGGCAATCGCGTCAGGATGGCGCGCTTGGCGGCATCAAGGAACCATGAAACGCGCCAGGTTCAAATAATAGGACGCAACCGGCCGCCCGTTCTCATCGAGTGCAGGCTCGAATTCGGCGCGGCGCATCAGGGCTTTGCAAACGGCCGCGTCGAATCCCTCAGGATTGGTCGACTGCTGAATATGACAGGATTTGGGGCGCCCATCCTCGCCGATGACGAGCCGGAACTGGACCAGACCTGGCTGATATTTGCGGATCATATCGGGCGGATAGTCGTTGGGCCTGAGCCAGGTCGCGGGTGAGCTCATCGGTTTGGCCGGCCGCGACAATTTTCGATTCTGCTCGGCATCGACGCCCCAGGATGCGAGCAACTGATCGGTGCAGGTGCGCAGCGCGGTGAAGGCGCCCTTCATCGACCCCGTTCGCAACCGCACCGGTTTGCGCAGTGGCCGTCCGATGCCGATCTCGGTGACCGATGCCTCGTCGTTTTCGGCAATGATGGCCGGGGCCGGAATAACCCCCGCGGCACTCGCGGGCGCCGGCCGCAGGTAAACACCCGAGCGGAAGATCCAGGCGGGCTGACCCTCGCCAAAATCGCCCATGTAAAAGTCGAGCTTCTGTTCGGGCAGGTCGGGGCCGAAACGGATCGTCGCCGTGCCATCGGCCGCGCTCCGCTTCATCGGCGGACCGACCAGATTGAGGCGAAAGACGCTACTTGGCGCAAAACGGTCGATCAGCAACGTGATACTTTGATCGCCGGTTCCGAAATTGCGCGCCAGGCGGCAATAATCATCCGCATAATGCACATTCCACTTCGACGACGGCTCAAGCGTCGTGATTGCGTCTGTGACCGGTGGAGGGGCCGGCTGCAGCGCCAAAGCCAGCACCGTTAGCGCGCCATTTTGTGCAATCATCATAAGGACATCCTATCGGCCGACATTGCGGGTCGCAAGTGGGTGACAATCCCGTGCGGTCGTTTTCAGCGCAGGCGCTTGATCCGCCGGTCATACCATTTTGCGGCAAAATGCAGTCCCCACGCCAGCGGGATCGCGGCGAACACCCAGCGCCAGTCGGCACGCTCAATCAACCCTTGGTCGAGATGCGAGGCGTAAGCGAACAGGATGAGCGCCGCGACCAGCAGGAGCATGCCCGTCTGGAACCCGTTGTGCCCGCTGCCCAGCCGCGCCGGATCGATCGGCAAAGGCGCGCGTGCGGCGATCGCCGCTTCGATGCCGTCGCGGCGAGCCCGCCAGCCCGCGACATAGTCCCAGATTTCGATGCCGATCATGCCAACCTCGACGATGAACGCGCCCAGCCCGATCGCGGGGCCATGGTATCGCTGCGGGATCGCCAGCAGGTCGAGCAGCCAGCCGCCGCCGAACACGATGATGAGCAGCGCGCCGATCGCCCATGCAGCCTGCACCGGGATCGCCGCGATCATCGCATCGACATGAGCCTCGACCTCGCCGCGCCAGCGCGCGACCTCGTCGGGCTTCACCCCCCGCGCTCGCCCGTCACGGCAGCGGTACGCCGGACCCATCGCTGTATCGACGAACCAGCGGTCGAAACGCCGCAGTTCGGTGTCGCGCATCTGCCGCTGCTGATAATCGCTGATCAGGGCCATATTGCCGCCACTAGGACGAAGGGTTTACCGTTCGGATAACGACGCACGACCGTCGCGAGGGGATGACGGGCACCATGATGCCCGTCAAATGCGCATCATTCGGCAGCGGGGCTCTCCGCCGCGGTCAAGGCGCCATTCTGGATCAGCCATTGCGGATGATCCGCCTGCACCGATGCCATGATCCGGTCGACCGCGGCGGCGACCTGGTCGCCTTCGGCCTCGCGATCGCGCTGGACGACGACGCGGCGTGCCTGCGCGTCGATCATCACGCGGTCGCGGCGCACCAGTTCGCCGACCGTCAGCTTTGCGAGGATCGTGCCGCTATCGGCTTCGCGTTGCTCGAGCGTTGCGATGCGCTGGTTCAGCCGTTCTTCGAACTGCACCGCGGCGTTGGTCTGCTGGCGCAGCTGGACAATACTGACGCGCACATTGCGGGCGAGCTCGTTGCGGACGTTGCTGGCCAGCCGCTGGTTGAGCTGCGAGGCATATTGATCGACCAGCACGACGCCGTCCACGGCGATGTCGTCATTTTCGACGCGCACGGTCAGCGTGTCGATACGGTCGCCATCGCCCAGCAGGGTGTCAAGTTCGGACTGTACCGTGGTGCGCGCCCGCAGCTCGCGCGCGATGTTGTTGAGCGACAGCGCGAGCGGGATCGACAAGATGCCCAGCGTGACGATGATCCCGATCACCTGCATCGCCGTATGCTGCGGCGTCAGCGACGGCCCGAAACGGTTGATCCGCGCGATGCCGGTCGCCGCAAACGCAATCGCCAGCGTGTTGGTTAGGAACAGCAGCGCCGCTCCCAGCGCAAAGTCGAAGCGGCCGGTCGCCAGACCAAAGCCGATCGTCGACAATGGTGGCACCAGCGCGGTCGCAATCGCGACGCCGACCATTACCCCCGACAGCTTGCGCATGATCGCATACACGCCCGCAATGCCCCCGACGACCGCGACCCCCAGGTCGAGCAGGGTCGGCTGGGTCCGCGCGCGCAGTTCAGCCGTCACGTCCTGAATCGGCGATATCCAGATGATCAGCATCGCAACAATGATCGCGAGCGCCATCCCGGCCGCCATCGTCACCAGCGATCGTTTGATCAAATTGCTTTCGAGCGTCGCCAGCCCGAAGCCGACCCCCATGATCGGGCCAAGCAGCGGCGACACAAGCATCGCGCCGATCACCACCGCCGCCGAGCTTTGCAGCAGGCCCAGCGTCGCAATCGCCGACGACAGCGTGATCAGCAGCAGGAATTTCTGATTGAGCCGCGCGTCGCGCGCCACACTCGCCAAAATCAGCGCGCGACCGTGATCGTCTTCTTCGCCATTGTCGTCGTCATCGACTTCGCGGCCGATCCCGGGACGCGCCGAGCGGCGACCCCCGGCATTAAACGGGGCGTCGCCAAGGCCGGGGACTCCGGGATGGTTGCCGGCCACCGACAGGACCGTTTTAGATCTTGCCGGTCAGTTCGGGAACCGCGCTGAACAGGTCGGCGACGAGGCCGAAGTCGGCGACCTGGAAGATCGGGGCGTCTTCGTCCTTGTTGATCGCGACGATCGTCTTCGAATCCTTCATCCCCGCGAGATGCTGGATCGCGCCCGAGATGCCGATCGCGAAGTACACCTGCGGCGCGACGATCTTGCCGGTCTGGCCGACCTGATAGTCGTTAGGGACATAGCCGGCATCGACCGCGGCGCGGCTGGCGCCTAGCGCGGCGTTCAGCTTGTCGGCGAGCGGAACGATCACTTCCTGATATTTCTCGGATGAGCCGAGCGCGCGGCCGCCCGACACGATGATCTTGGCCGAGGTGAGCTCGGGACGCTCCGACTTGGCAATTTCGGCGCCAACGAAGCTTGAGATACCGGCATCACTGCCAGCGCCAACGGCTTCGACCGTACCCGAACCGCCCGAGGTCGCGGCCTTGTCGAAAGCGGTACCGCGCACGGTCAGGACGAGCTTGGCGTCCGACGATTCGACCGTAGCAATCGCATTGCCGGCGTAGATCGGGCGGGTGAAGGTCTTGGGACCCTCGACTGACAGGATCTCGCTGATCTGCATCACATCGAGCAGCGCGGCGACCCGCGGGGCAATATTCTTGCCGGTGGTCGTCGCGGGCGCGAGGAACGCGTCATGGTGGCCCATCAATTCGGCGACGAGCGGCGCGACATTTTCGGGCAGATTGTGGCCGAAAGCAGCGTTGTCGGCGACATGGACCTTGCCTACGCCGGCGATCTGCGCGGCTTCCTTGGCGACCGCATCGACACCGCTACCGGCGACGAGCAGATGGACTTCGCCGAGCTTCGATGCGGCGGTGACCACCGCGAGCGTGGCGTCCTTGACGGCCTTGCCGTCATGTTCGACCCAAACCAGAGTTTTCATGAGTGCACTCCCATCGCCTTCAGCTTGGCAACCAGTTCATCGACATCGGCGACCTTGACACCGGCCGAACGGACGGGCGGTTCGGACACCTTGACGACCTTGACCCGCGGCGCGGTGTCGACCCCGTAATCGGCGGGGCTCTTGGTATCGAGCGGCTTCGACTTCGCCTTCATGATGTTCGGCAGCGACGCGTAGCGCGGCTCGTTCAGACGCAGGTCGGTGGTGACGATCGCGGGAAGCTTCAGCTTCACCGTTTCGAGCCCGCCATCGACTTCGCGCGTCACATTGGCATGATCGCCGTCAACATTGACCGCGCTGGCGAAGGTGCCTTGCGCCCAGCCGGTGAGCGCGGCGAGCATCTGGCCGGTCTGGTTGTTGTCGTCGTCGATCGCCTGCTTGCCGAGGATCACGAGACCCGGTTGTTCGGCATCGGCAATCGCCTTGAAAATCTTCGCCAGCGCCAGCGGCTCGACCGCGTCGTCGGTCAGCACGAGGATCGCACGGTCGGCACCCATCGCGAGCGCGGTGCGCAGCGTTTCCTGCGCCTTCGCCGGGCCGACCGACACCGCGATGATTTCGGTCGCGACGCCCTTTTCGCGCAGGCGGATCGCTTCTTCGACCCCGATCTCGTCGAACGGGTTCATCGACATTTTGACGTTCGCCAGGTCAACGCCGGTGCCGTCGGATTTGACCCGCGGCTTCACATTGTAATCGAGCACCCGCTTCACGGGGACGAGGATTTTCATGGGCCTAAAGCTCCTCTCAGCAAATTGTGCACTGCGCCATAATTGCGCTTTACGTAAACGTCAACCTGAAGCCTCCCCCTCGCGTAAAGAGGCAATCGGCTTAGGCAGCGCGGACCTCCGCGACAATTTTCTTTGCCGCATCGCCCAGATCGTTTGCCGCGACGATCGGCAGCCCCGAATTGGCAAGGATGTCCTTGCCCTGCTGCACGTTCGTGCCTTCCAGGCGCACGACCAGCGGCACCGACAGATTCACTTCCTTCGCCGCGGCAACGATGCCATCGGCGATGATGTCGCACTTCATGATGCCGCCGAAGATGTTGACGAGAATGCCCTTCACCGCCGGATCCTTGAGGATGATCTTGAACGCCGCGGTGACCTTTTCCTTCGAAGCGCCGCCGCCGACGTCGAGGAAGTTGGCGGGGAATTCGCCGTTGAGCTTGATGATGTCCATCGTCGCCATCGCCAACCCTGCACCGTTCACCATGCAGCCAATATTGCCGTCGAGCTTGATGTAGGCGAGGTCATATTCGGACGCTTCGACTTCGGCCGGATCTTCCTCGGTCAGGTCGCGCAACTCGGCGAGATCCTTGTGGCGGAACATCGCATTACCGTCGAACGCCACCTTGGCGTCGAGCACGAGCAGTTCGTCGCCATCCTTGCCTTCGCACACCGCGAGCGGGTTGATTTCAATCTGTTCGGCATCGGTACCGAGGAACGCGGCATAGAGACCGGCAAGAACCTTGGCCGCCTGTTTCGCCAGGTCGCCCGACAGGCCGAGCGCCGCGGCGACGCTGCGGCCATGGTGCGGCTGGAGGCCGGTGGCGGGATCGATGGTGATCGTGTGAATCTTTTCCGGCGTGTCGTGCGCGACGGTTTCGATGTCCATGCCGCCTTCGGTCGAGGCGACGACCGCGATGCGGCTCGACGCGCGGTCGACGAGCAAAGCGAGGTAGAATTCCTGCTTAATGTCGGCGCCGTCGGTGATGTAGAGTCGATTGACCTGCTTGCCCGTGTCGCCGGTCTGGATCGTCACCAGCGTATTGCCGAGCATGTCCTTGGCGTGCGCTTCGACCTCTTCGATCGTCTTGGCGAGGCGGACGCCGCCCTTCGCATCGGGGCCGAGTTCCTTGAACTTGCCCTTGCCGCGGCCACCCGCATGAATCTGCGACTTTACGACATAGAGCGGCCCGGGCAGCTGCTTTGCCGCGGCGACGGCTTCCTCGACGGTCATCGCAGCAATGCCCTTGGGCACCGCGACGCCGTATTTCGCGAGCAGTTCTTTCGCCTGATATTCGTGGATGTTCATGAGGTCTGCCGGGCCTTTCGAGTCTTGGGGCGGGGAGAATTGCCGCCGCCTAAGCACAAGTTGGCGAGCAAGGCTACCCCGCAGCGCCGCAGATATTCTTGCCTAGCGAAAAGCGCAGAGCGCCGCCGAGCTGGTCGTGACCGTCAATATCTCGGGGTCTTTGAGCGCGCGGACCTTGCGGAGGAACTGATTGAGCGACAGATCGCTTATCTTCTTATCCTTCAGGCTGGAGAGCGAACCGAGGCGGCGCAGCTGAAGTAGCGACAGCCGGTCGACCATCCGTTCGGACATGCACGACGCGATCGATTGCGACAGCCCGGCGTTGACCAAGCCAGTGCGGAGCCGCGCTTCGGGGGAGGCGCAGGCGGCCAGCGCGAGCAGCGACAAGGACAGAACAGCGATCCGCATCAGCGATTATCTTCCATGAAATTCCGCGACCGCGCTCGAAACCGACTGCATCAGCGCCATGCGTGCGGGAATCGGCGACGTCGTGGTCCCCATCATCACGACAATAGCATAGCGGGTGCCATCCGGCGCGGTGGCGATGCCGATATCGTTATAGCCCGCGGTCATTCCGCCCAGATTCTGGCCCGTCCCGGTCTTGTGCAGGAATTTCCAGCCGGGTGGCAGGCCGGCCTTGAGCCGCTTCGGCCCGCTTTTCGTCCGGCTCATCACATCGAGCAGATAATCGGTTGATTCGGGTGCGAGCAATGTCCCGCGCGCCAGCCGGGCGAGCGCGCTAGCGATCGCCGTCGGGCTTGCGCCATCGATCGGGTTGGCGAGATAATTGTCCATCGCCGCGCGGCGGGTTGCCGGGGAGATTGCGGCGCGCGCGGTTTCGAAATTGCGCGCGACCGAATAGCTTTGCTGCCACGTCATCCCGGCGATCCCGCTTTGCAGCAGGCGTTCGCCGGGACCGAAGCGGATCGCTCCCAGATCTTTCTTGGCCATGAAGGCGCGCACCGCGCCCGGACCGCCGACGGTGCGCAGCAGGCTGTCGTTCGCAGTGTTGTCACTTTGCGTGATCGCTGTTTCGATCAGGCTGCGCACGGTCATCGTCACCGACCCCTGCGCGCGGACACGCGCGGCGAGCGGCTGATAGAATAAGGTCAGATCCTCGGGACCGATCCGCACTTGTTGGTCGAGCCGAACGCGTCCCTGATCGACCGCATCGAGCGCCGCCAGGCTGACCCAAAGCTTCGACACGCTTTGTTGGGGAAAAAGGTCACCCCCGCGCTGCGCAATCGCCCATTCGCCGTCGATGCGCTGCACCGCGATCCCGGTCTTGCCCGGAAAGGCGCGCCATAGAAAATGGATGCGTTCGGTCAGTCCGGCCGGGGGGCGGCGAAACCCGGGATCGAGCGGACCGGCGGGGCGCGGCATCGTCGATCGCACCGGCTGGCCGATCGGGACGGTCACCGATCCCGTGGGTCGCGGCACCGCCGCCTGCGTTCGCGGCGCCGGGACGATCGCCGCGCTGCTCACGCAACCTGCGAGCACGGCGGCGCTCGTCGTCATGGCGAGAAGCGGCCGACCCGATAACGCTAACTTCATGAAAACCCCGCAACCTGCGTCTTGTACAAAATCCCCGAGCCATCTGGTCTCGCAGGCGTGCAAGGGGGACCAGCAGTTTGCGATGAATGATTCCTCAGGCGCGACGAGTGGCGGAGCCGCGCGGCCGTCAGGGTGCGGGGGTGGGCCGTACCATCGCCGGGAACAGCCGCTTAAATGCCGCGAGCTTGGGCGCGTCCCAGCGGACGATATAGCCGTTCGACGGATTGCGGCGCATGAAATCCTGGTGATTGGTTTCGGCGGGGTAAAAGCGCTTGTAGCTTTCGACCGGTACGACGATTGGCCGGACGAAATATTTGCCCTTGCCGATCTGCGCCAGGTAGGCGGTCGCGACCTGACGTTGCGTTGCGTCGAGCGGGACGATCGCGGCGCGATATTGAGTACCCGAATCCGGTCCCTGACGATTCTTCAGGGTCGGATCAGCAACCACCGAAAACAGGACGCGGAGCAAGCTGCCGTAGCTGACCTGCGTCGGGTCATAAACGATCCGCACCGCCTCGGCATGGCCCGATTTGCCGTCGTGGGTCAGTTCATATTTCGCGGTCGCGGCGCTGCCGCCATGATAGCCCGATTCGACCGATATAACGCCCTTTACATTGGCAAAGACCCCCTCGACTCCCCAGAAACAGCCACCCGCAAGCACCGCGGTCGCGCGCTTTGCATTCACCGCCGGATCAACCGCCGCAGCAGGGAGCTTGACGACGCTTTCGGCCTGCGCCGGCGCGCATTGCGCGACGATCGCACCAGCGACGAGCGTCGCGATGATCCGGCTGAACGGTGCGCCGCAGGCGTGCTTCACGCGGGGATCAGCAGCGCGGGCTGGTTGAGCACGATATAGGTCGCGCCAATTGCGAAGCCGGCGAGCATCGACAAAAACCAGTCGGAGCGGAAGAGATTGAGCATGGGGAGCCTCTTTTTTCATCTATGGTTATTCGCGGCCAAAACCGCTTTGGTTACACCGACGATATGGCGCGCCCCGACCAACCGTGCAGTGATCTCCGTCACCCTAAACAGGATGGCTTACTATCCGGTGAACCGCACGCTTAGCCGCCGTTCAGGTTGAGATAGGCTCCGCCGCCAGCATTACAAGACCGGTCGGTACAGAATTGCTATGCTGGCGTAAACCTTTTGTCCATCCGGGGCGAAAGCCGGGATGGACCAAAAAGCATAGTGTTAGCGCAGCGCCGCACACGCCTGCTGGATGCGCACGCACGCTTCCTTCAGCACCGCTTCCGATGTCGCATAGGAAACGCGGAACGCAGGCGACAGGCCAAAGGCCGCACCATGCACCGCCGCGACTTTCGCACTATCGAGGAAATAGTCGATCAGCTTCTCGTCGGTGTCGATCAGCGCGCCATCGGCCGCCTTCTTGCCCATGCAGCCACTCGCATCGGGATAGACGTAAAAAGCGCCATCGGGGGTCGGGCAGCTGAGGCCCGGCGCATCGTTGAGCATCGCGACCACCATGTCGCGGCGCTTCTTGAACGCCGCATTGCGATCGTCGAGGAACTGCTGCGGCCCGCCAAGCGCCGCGGCGGCGGCAGCCTGTGCGATCGAACAGGGGTTCGAGGTCGACTGCGACTGGAGCTTGCCCATCGCCTTGATCAGCCAGGCTGGACCACCGGCATAACCGATTCGCCAACCGGTCATCGCATAGGCTTTCGAGCAGCCGTTCACGGTCAGGATGCGGTCGATCAGGTCGGGGCAGCGCTGGGCGAAGGTCGAAAAGGCGAAATCGGCGTACCAGACATGCTCGTACATATCGTCGGTCATTACCATCACATGGCTGTGGCGCCGGATGACCTCGCCGAGCCCATCGATCTCTTCGCCCGAATAAGCGGCGCCCGACGGGTTCGACGGCGAGTTGAGCATCACCCAACGCGTCTTGGGCGTGATCGCGGCGTCGAGCTGGGCGGGCGTGATCTTGTAATTCTGCGCCGCACTGCCCTCGATGATCACCGGGGTGCCGCCCGCGAACGCCACGATGTCGGGATAGCTCACCCAATAGGGCGCCGGGATAATAACCTCGTCGCCCTTGTCGACCGTCGCGACCAGCGCGTTGAACAAGGTGTGCTTGCCGCCAACATTGACCGTGATCTGGTCAAGCCCGAAATCGAGCCCGTTGTCGCGGCGGAACTTGCCGCGGATCGCTTCTTTCAGCGCGACGGTGCCATCGACCAGCGTATATTTGGTCTGCCCATTGCGGATCGCCTCGATCGCGGCTTCCTTGACGAAATCGGGTGTGTCGAAATCGGGTTCGCCCGCGCTCAGCCCGATCACATCGACGCCCGCGGCTTTCAGCGCCGAAACGCGCGCGGTCATCGCAAGCGTGGCCGACGGCTGGATGCGGTTGAGGGCGGCGGAGATATGCGGCTTCAGCGACATGGGACTTCTTTCCGTGGCTTGCGCGGACAGGCGGCGATTTGACAGGAAATTGCGCGGGGCCGCGCCTAAAGCCTCCGTCCCGAATTCGCAAGCGCAGCGTGGGATAATTTACCTATGCAGCGTGCAGGTGAGACTATTCCGTTGCCGTAGCGTCCAGCAACCGCGCCGGGATCAACCCGCGCAGCGAATTGCCGACGAAGAAACCGGCTGCCAAATCGCCAAGTCGCAGGTACGATTCAACCGCGCGGCCTTTGTCGATCAGCTCCGCGCGCAGCACTCCGGGCAGCAGCCCCAGCGCCAGCGGCGGGGTCAGCAGCTGTCCGTCGCGTTCGACGAAAACGGTGCTCCAGCTGCCCTCGGTCACAAACCCCGGCTCGTCGACGAACACCACCTCGGCGGCGGCGCTGTCGTGCCGCGCCGCGTCATAGGCGGCGCGCTGGCTGGTCTTGTGCGCCAGGCGGAAATCGTCAGCGGCCATGGGCGCGGGGCGCACCGCGACCGGCACCGGCAGTTCGGCCAGCCGCGGCAGCGGCGATACCTCGACCGCGAGCGCGCCCGACGGCGCCAGCCGCATCCGCACCCGCGCCGCGCTGCGCAGGCGGAACGTCGCCGATTGCAGGCTGTTGCGCGCACCATGGCGGTCGAACGCAAAGCCAAGCGTTTCTGCGCTCGCCTTCATCCGCGCCAAATGCCCCTCCAGCCGCTGGACCCCCTCGACGGGATCAAAGAACATGGTCTCGATCAGGTCGAAACGCGCGCCCGCTGCCCCCACAAACTCCCCCTTCGCCAGACATTCGCGCCATTCCTCAGCCGGTTGGCTGTCGGCAACAATTCCAGAACCCAATCCCAGCGTGGCGCGATTTGCGCCGCCTTGCAAGTCGTTGGCGCCGGGAAGCACCAGCGTGCGGATCGCGACATTGAACGCTGCGTCGCCCCCAGCCTCGATGAAACCGATCGAGCCCGTGTAAAGCCCGCGCGCGTCGCCCTCCAGTTCGTCGATGATCTCCATCGCGCGCACCTTGGGCGCGCCCGTGATCGATCCGCAGGGAAAAGCGGCGCGCAGCACATCGACCGCGCCGACGCCATCGGGCAGGCGCGCACTGACGTCGGAGACGAGTTGGTGAATTGTCGGAAAGCTTTCGACGCGAAACAGGTCGGGCACCGCGACCGACCCGGGCACCGCGACGCGCGACAGATCGTTGCGGATCAGGTCGACGATCATTAGATTTTCGGCGCGCTGTTTGGGATCATCGGCAAGCTCGCGCGCCGCTGCCGCATCGGCCGCGGCGTCGACCAGCCGTGCCGCCGTGCCTTTCATGGGGCGCGCCATCACCTGCCGCCCACGCAGCGCAAAAAACAGCTCGGGCGAGTGCGAAACAATCGCCTGCTCGCCGGTCCAGATAACCCCGCCATAGCCCGCGCGAGCGGTCTGCCGCAGCCGCGCGTGGATCGCCAGCGGGTTGCCCAGCAGCGGCACCTCGGCGCGAAAGGTCAGGTTCGCCTGATAAATGTCGCCCGCCGCGATATAGGCGAGCACCGCCTCGACCGCGGCCAGATAGTCGGTGCGCGTAACCCGCGGCGTCACCGCACCGATCCACGCCGATGCCGGATCGGGCAGCACGGCTGGTACCGCATCGGCATCGATCCGCTCGACCCGCTCGAACAGTCCGAACCAGGCCAGTGGCGGCCTATCTGCCTCGACCATATCCGGCGCCCCGCGCCACGCAGGCGACAGCCCCTTGCCCGCTTCATAGTGCAGATAGCCTGCAGCATGCAGCCCCCGGACCCCGCCGGCTTCCAACGCGTCGAACAGGGCAGGAATTTCCGCGGTGTCCCGCGCGGCCAGAATTTCGACCGGGTTCTGAAACAGTCGTGCGGGCGCCGCCCCCGCCACGCGCGCATCATCGAGCAGGACAAAGGGAGAGCTATCGCCCGCCGCGCGCATGCTCTGATCGCCTGACATCGTTTGTCTCCATCCGCCTCGCGCTCCGGACGGCGTCAGCGCTCACGGCGAACGCGAATGCGTTTGAGACTGCCAATCTCAGCAAAATAGCTACCCACCGCGCCAGGGGTGATCACGACCTTTTCACCCGCCTTGGGATCTCGCGGCAGGTCCGTTTGGTCAGTCTGAAGCCAAATCGCGCCGTCCTCGATTTCGAAGCGCATCTTGTTAAAGCCCTCGCGGCGCGCCCATTTTATCGTCGATTCAAGCCGCGACATCTTTTCCCTGTCATCGTCGCCACCGCCAAAGAAAGGCAGGTCGCGCAGGGTGAAACCGAAGAGTCCGCGCCTTGCTTTTTGCGCTGAATTGCGGTCGAAAAAGGTGATGTCGTTGGCCGTCTGCGCCTGTTCGAGCGCCGCGACCTGCCGGTCGAAACACGCGAGCCGCGCGGCAGCATCGGGAATTGCGCGGCAGTCATATAGCTGCTGAATCTGCGCCGGCGTGGTCGGGGCGTCCTTGTCCTTCGCCGTAGCCGGCAGCGCACTCAAGACCGCTAACGCGAGTGCGCAGGCCCCGATGGTCGAACGCGATTGCACCAAGTTCATGACCGTCCCCTTTGTTGCTACCCGCACGACTAGCCGCAGCATAGCGGCGCCGCAAGCGCGGCCCGGTTGCGATGTCGGCTTACCGACCCTAGTGTCAGGAAAGCCACAAGAATGAGAGGTTTTATCCCCGCAATGAATAGCGAATTTTCCTGGTCGACCGATTATCATCACCCCACCGACTGGGACCAGTCCTTCGCACCGCTGACGCTTCCCGACATGCTTGCCGCCAGCGTGACGCAGCGCGGAGATGCGACAATGCTCGACTTCATGGGCCGCCGTTTCAGCTACTTTGAAGTCGCCCGCGGCGCCGCGCGCGTTGCGCGGGGGCTCCAGCTGCTCGGGCTCGGCAAGGGCCGCCGCGTCGGCCTGTTCCTGCCCAACGTCCCGCATTATGTCGCGGCCTATTATGGTGCGCTCGCCGCCGGGGCGACCGTTGTCAATTTCTCGCCGCTCTACACCGCCCGCGAGCTTGAGGAACAAGTCGAAGATTCGGGCACCGACACGCTGTTCACCGTGAGCGCCGCGGCGCTGCTGCCCACCGCCTTGCAGGTGCTCGACGGGTCGAGCCTGCAGCGCCTCGTGGTCGGCTCGGTCGCCGGCGGACTATCGGCTCACAAATCGATACTCTACCGCCTGTTCAAGCGCGCCGAGATCGCGCGGCTGCCCGCCGATCCGCGCGTCATCCGCTTCTCGGCGCTGATTGCCAACGATGGCCGAGCCGAACCGGTCGCGATCGATCCCGAACAGGATGTCGCATTGATTCAATATACCGGCGGCACCACCGGAACTCCGAAAGGCGCCAAGCTCACCCATCAAAATCTGACCGCTAATGCGCGGCAGGTGAACGCAATCGACCCCGACCACGATGCCGAGGACCGCATCCTCGGTGTGCTTCCCTTTTTCCACGTCTTCGCCAACACCTGCGTCCTCAACCGTACCATCCTGAACGGCGGAACGATTACGATGCTGCCGCGCTTCGATGCAAAACAGGCGCTTGCCGCAATCACCCGCACGAAGACGACCGCGCTCCCCGGGGTGCCGACGATGTATCAGGCACTGCTCGACCATCCCGATCTGGCGAAGACCGATTTTTCCAGCCTGCGCATCTGCATCTCGGGCGGCGCGCCGATGCCCGCTGAACTGCGCGAAAAATTCACCGCCGCGACCGGCGCCTCGCTCGTCGAAGGCTATGGCCTCACCGAAAGCTCGGGGGTCGTCGCGACGAACCCCTATGACGGCCCCGTCCGCCCCGGCACGATCGGCCAGCCGCTGCCCGCTACGCACGTCCGCCTTCTCGATAAGGAAAATCCGGCCATGACCGCCCCCGCGGGCGAGCCCGGCGAACTGGCGGTCAAGGGGCCACAGATCATGCAGGGCTATTGGAACCGCCCTGACGCCGATCTCGACAGCTTCACCGCCGACCGCTGGCTGCGCACCGGCGACGTCGCGATGGTCGAGGAGGGCGGCTATATCCGCATCGTCGACCGGCTGAAGGACATGATCGCGGTCGGCGGCTTCAAAGTCTATCCCAGCGTTATCGAAGCGCATCTTTACGAGCATCCGGCGGTCAAGGAAGCGATCGTGCTGGGCGTCCCTGACGCCTATCGCGGCGAATCGCCGAAAGCGTTCGTTACGCTGGAGGAGGGCTTCGAAATATCAGGCGAAGCACTCGCCGCCTGGCTCAACCCCCAGCTCGGCAAACATGAACGCGTAAACGCGGTCGAAGTGCGGCTAAATCTGCCCAAGACGATGATCGGCAAACTGGACCGGAAGGCTTTGCGGGCGGAGGAAGCGGTCAGCTAAGTCCTTTCGTCATTCCCGCAAAAGCATGAACGCAGAATCGACGCCTGTTCGCTGGGTTCCCACTTTTGCGGGAATGACGAAAAAGGGACGGCGACAGGATTTCGCCGCAATGAGACATTGTAACCTCTGTCATGTTATGCCATATCCAACACCGCAATTGCCCCAATGGAGAATCGGGTGACCCAAGTCGCCAGCCCTGCCCCTGTCCTGACGCGCCTTGGCGCGGTGGTGCGGGCTGCGCGCGACGCCCGGCCGCTCACCTCGCTTTCGGGCGACCAGCTGGCGATGGGCCTGTCGGGACTTTGCCTCGTCCATTGCCTGGCGACGACGGTCTTTTTCGCGTCGATCGCGTCAGTCGGCGGCGTGTTTCTCGAAAATCACTTGTTCCACGAGATCGGGCTGATCATCGCGATCGGCTTTGCGCTCATCACCCTCGTCTCGGGCGTGCTCAGCCACGGTTATATGATGCCGTTCGCGGTCGGCAGCTTCGGGCTGGGGATGATGGCAGGTGCGTTGTCGCGGCCGCACGACGGCAGCGAAGTGATCGCGACAATGATCGGCGTCGCCGTCGTCGCGCTCGGGCACGATCTTAATCGGCGCGCGCGGCACTGATCGCGGCGCCGGAATGGACCGGTCCGCGGCTTGCGGACCCCCCCTAAACAGCCTACATTATTCCCAAGAGTTGGCGCGAACAGCCGCGCGGCAAAAGGAAACGCCCATGGGCAAGCATGACCACCCGCACGTCGAGGCCAGCGGCGCCTCGCTCGCCAAGGCAGCACAAACTGCGCTCGAGGGCGCGGGCGAAGCGTGGACCGACATGCGCGCGCAGATTTTCGACGCCGTCGCCGAAATCGGCAAGCCCGCCAGCGCCTATGAAATCGCCGATATGGTCTCGAAGGCGCGCGGCAAGCGCGTCGCGCCGAACAGCGTCTATCGCATTCTCGACCTGTTCGTCGCCAATAACCTTGTCCGCCGCGTCGAAAGCGCCAACGCCTTTGTCGCGAACAGCCATCCCGGCTGCCTGCACGACTGCATCTTCCTGATCTGCGACACTTGCGGCAGCGCGGTGCATGTCGATGACGACAAATTGTCAACCGGCGTTCGCGCCGCCGCCAACGCCACCGGCTTCGCTGCCGAGCGCCCGGTAATCGAAGTCCGCGGCAAATGCGCCGAGTGCCAATAAGGTGAGCCGGCGCGCTCCACCGGACATCTAGACGATGGTCGGGTGGCTGCAACACTCGATCAAAGCGCAGCAGAGCCGTCCGTCTGCACCGACACGCTGGTGGGTCGCCACGCTCGCATTCGGGATCGCGGTACTGCTGTTTGGCCTCTATCTCGGACAGGTCTTCCCGCAAAGCGGGCATGACATCGCCCCGGGCTTTGGACCACCGGTCCTCGCCTTCGAATTTGCCAGTGGGCAAGCCGACCTTGAAGCGATCTTCGGCTTCTTTACCGATCCGCATCAGGTCACGCGTCTCGCGGCGATGCGCGCCGGGAACGAGCAGGATTATTTCTACATGCTGCTCTACGCGGGCTTCCTCGCCAGCGGCTGTCTCGCACTGTGGCGCGAGCTTCTCCTACGCGCGCTGCTCGCGGCGGCGGCGCTCCCGGTCGCCGCGGCGCTGTGCGATGCATATGAAAACTCGCTGCTCTTCGACATTCAGGCCGCCTTTACCGCGGGCAATTATTCGCCTGCAATGGCCAGCCTGCCCTATCCCGTCGCGGCAAAGTTCATGCTCCTTGCCGCGACCAATGTCGTCATCGGCGCCGCGGCGACGAAGCTGGGGCGCTGGTGGGCGCTGGTCGGCTCGGTCGCGATCCTCGCCGCGATCCCCACGGTGATGGCGCTCATCACCCCCGCCGCCTTCGCCTGGGCGCTGATCCCGTCGGCCGCGGGTGGTTGGCTGTTGCTGCTCGCGCTGGCCGCGACGGGAAGCTGGCGCGCGCTGGTCCAGAAACGCCCGCTCGGCGATTTCGGCCGCGCCTGACCCCCTTCCCACTCCGCGCATGCGGGTCTAGGGAAACCGCGAATCCCGCAAACAGGGCGAAAGGCTGCATCCATGAACACCGTCATGATCCGCGAGGACGATTTGGTCGAAACCATCGCTGACGCGCTCCAGTACATCAGCTATTTTCACCCGATGGACTATATTCGCGCGCTCGCCGCCGCCTACGAGCGCGAGGTCTCAGCCGCCGCCAAGGACGCGATGGCGCAGATCCTCTCGAACAGCCGCATGTGCGCCGAGGGACATCGCCCGATCTGCCAGGACACCGGCATCGTCACCGTGTTCATCAAATGGGGCATGGACTGCCGCCTTGATTCGCCCCGCAGCCTGCAGCAGGTCATCGATGAGGGCGTGCGCCGCGCCTACCTGCACCCCGAAAACAAGCTTCGCGCCTCGATCCTCGCCGACCCGGCTTTCAGCCGCGTCAACACCAAGGACAACACGCCCTCGGTGCTCAACGTCGAAATGGTGCCCGGCAACAAGGTCGTGATCGACGTCGCCGCAAAGGGCGGCGGCAGCGAGAACAAGTCGAAGTTCAAGATGATGAACCCGTCGGACTCGATCGTCGACTGGGTGCTCGAAATGGTGCCGCAGATGGGCGCGGGCTGGTGCCCGCCGGGCATGCTCGGTATCGGCATCGGCGGCACCGCCGAAAAGGCCATGCTGCTCGCCAAGCAGTCGCTGATGGATCCGATCGACATGACCGAGTTGCTTGCGCGCGGGCCAAGCAATCCGACCGAAGAGCTGCGCATCGAGCTCTATGAAAAGGTCAACGCGCTCGGCATCGGCGCGCAGGGGCTGGGCGGGCTCGCCACGGTTCTCGACGTCAAGATCGCCGACTGGCCGACGCATGCGGCGTCAAAACCCGTCGCGATGATCCCCAATTGCGCCGCGACGCGCCACGCGCATGTGACGCTCGACGGCAGCGGTCCGGCCTTCCTCGAGCCGCCGGTGCTCGCCGACTATCCGCAGATCGACTGGAAGCCCGACCAGGCGGCGATCCGCGTCGACCTCGACAATCTGACGCCCGAAGTGGTCGCGAGCTGGAAGCAGGGCGACCGGCTTCTCCTCAATGGCAAGATGCTCACCGGCCGCGACGCGGCACACAAGCGCATCGCCGAGATGCTGGCCAGGGGCGAGGAGCTGCCCGTCAGCTTCCGCGACCGTGTGATCTATTATGTCGGCCCGGTCGATCCGGTCGGCGAGGAAATCGTCGGCCCCGCTGGCCCGACGACCGCGACGCGCATGGACAAGTTCATGGACATGATGCTCGATCAAGGCCTGCTCGCCTGCGTCGGCAAGGCCGAGCGGGGGCCCGCCGCGACGCAGGCGATCGCAAACCACAAGAGCGCCTATCTGATGGCGGTCGGCGGCGCCGCCTATCTCGTCGCACGCGCGATCAAGGGCAGCCAGGTTGTCGGCTTCGCCGACCTTGGCATGGAGGCGATCTACGAATTCGAGGGGCAGGATGTTCCGGTGAAGGTCGCGGTCGGCAGCGAAGGCCAGAATGTCCACGTCAACGCGCCGATGCTGTGGCAAAAGCGGATCAAGGATGAGGGGTTGCGGGAAGGGGTGTAGCGAACGCCGCCTACCCTGCGGTCTGCGCCGCCTGCATCCGTTCGATGAACAGCTGGACGTCCATTTGCTCGTCGCCCGCTTCGCGCGGCGCATATTTGGAAAACGCGGCATAGGCTTCAGCCCAGCGCTCTTCCATCCGAACGACATTATAGGGGTGGCTGACCAGGTAAAATCCGCACGCTTCCATCTGCGGGACAATGCGCGCCGCAAAAGCGTCGGCGTTCATTGCTGCGTCGGCGTTGCGCGTCATGTCGGATTTCACCCATCCCGGGATGATGACACCGACCTCAACATTCGCCGGAACCTCGTTGCGGACAATGTCCATCAGACCGAGGACCGCGTGCTTGCTGGCAACATAGGCGCCGCCGCGCGTGCGGACGGCGTTGAACAAGCCATTTTCGGACGCGGTCGCATAGATGGCGGCGGGCAAGCCGTCATCGCGAAAACGACGTCCAAAGGTACGAATGCCGTTCCAGACGCCCCAGAAATTGACCTCGAATAGCGCGCGCGCTGCATCGGGGTCCGTATCGAGTACCGGCGCGCGCGGGCCGGACACGCCCGCATTGTTGATGATCACGTCGGCGCGCCCATGGACGTCCCAGGCGAAATCGGCAAGCGCCTCAACCGCTGCCGCGTCGGTAACATCGCCAACGAATGACCGTGCCTCGACGCCCAGCCGCGCCAGTTCGGCGACCGCCTCGTCCAGCTTGGCCACGCGCGGCTCGAACAGGATGATCCGCCCACGCGCCGCGCCGATGCGCTTCGCCAGCGCGAACCCGATCCCGGTTGCGCCGCCGGTAACGACCACGCTCTTGCCCGCAAAGTCCATCGCCCGGCCTCCCTCAACGGCCATGCTACGCAGCGCCAACCGGCAACGTCAATCATCGCCTTGCCTTCCGTAGGATATCCGCCAGACTTGCCATCAATCGAAACAGCCTAGGGGACGAGCCGTGGATTTCCGTTACATCGATCGACCGAACCGCCGCGAGCTGATCCGCGGTGCCGTCATGCTCGGCGCCGGCGCAGCCATGATGAGTCCATTGCCCATCCTCGCCGCGAGCAGCCAGACCTCAGCGATCCGCAAGGCGGCCGAGGCCGGCAAGGACGCGTCGATCAAGCGCATCCGCGATTGGATCGCCCTCCCCTCGATCGCCGCCGAGAACCGCAGCATGGCCGAGGGCGCGGCCTATATGGCCGAACTCGCGAAAGACGCGGGTTTCACCAATGTGGAGATCGTGCCGACCGACGGTCATCCCGGCGTGTTCGGCACGATCGACGTTGGCGCGCCGCGCACGCTCGGCATCTATTTCATGTACGACGTCAAACAGTTCGACCCCGCCGAATGGTCGTCGCCGCCGCTCGAGGGCAAGATGGTCGACCGCCCCGGTTTCGGACAGGCGATCATGGGCCGGGGCGCGGTGAACCAGAAGGGTCCCGAGGCCACCTTCCTCGCCGCGCTCCACGCGATCCGCGCCGCCAAAGCGAAATTGCCGGTCAACATCGTCCTCGTCTGTGAAGGCGAGGAGGAGATCGGGTCACCGCACTTCCGCCAAATCGCGACCAAGCCCAACATCCTCGCTGCATTGAAGAAATGCGAAGGCATCTTCATCCCCTTCGCCTCGCAGGGCAAGACCGGCAACGTCACGGTTAACCTGGGGTCGAAGGGTATTATCGAACTCGAACTGATCGCGAGCGGCGAGAAATGGGGCCGCGGCCCAAAGGGCGACGTGCATTCGAGCCTAAAGGCGATGGTCGATTCGCCCGCCTGGCGGCTCGTGCAGGCACTCCAGACGCTCGTCAACCCCGATGGCAACAAGCCCGCGATCGAGGGCTGGTACGAAAATGTCCGCCCGCTTACGACACGCGAAAAGGCGCTGATCCGCGAAGCCGCGAAGGCAGGCGACGAAGCGCAGCAAAAGGCGGTGCTCGGCATCACCCACTGGATCGACAACCTCGCCTATGACGATGCGCTGATCCGGCTCGCGCAGGAACCGACGGTCAATATCGAGGGGCTGGTTGCTGGCTACACCGGCCCCGGCGGCAAAACGATCCTGCCCGGCCGCGCCGTCGCCAAGCTCGACTTACGCCTCGTCCCCAACCAGACTCGCGCCGAGGCCGAGCAGAAACTGCGCGCGCATCTCGACAAGCATGGCTTCAAGGATGTCGAGGTCAATGTGTCGGGCGGCTATGATCCGACCGAGGTCGCCGAAGACAGTCGCCTCGTCCGCTCCGAACTCGCGACCTATAAACAGCTCGGCATCGCCACCAGCCTCAACCCGCGGATGGCAGGCAGCTGGCCGGGCGCAACCTTCACCGCGCCACCGGTGTCGATCCCCGCCGCCCATTTCGGCATCGGCCACGGGTCGGGGGCTCACGCCCCCGACGAATATTTCCTGATCGATTCGGCCAACCCCAAGGTCGCGGGGCTAGTCGACGCCACAATGGGCTTCGCCGAATTCCTCTACACGCTGGCGGCGATCAAATAGGGAGAGGCCAATGACTGCCCTCAACGGCGTCGCGCATGTCATCCTGACCGCGGGCGATTTCGCCCGCTCGACCGCCTTTTGGCGCGACCTCATCGACCATTTGGAGCTCAAGATCGTGCTCGACAGCGAGCATATGCTGTATGGCGTCGGCGGGCGCACCGCGATCGGCATCCGGACGCCCAGCGCAGACAATGTCGGCCGGCGGTTCAACCAGGGGGCGCCGGGGCTGCATCACGCCTGCTTCCGGATGCGCGACCGCGCCGCGGTTGATGCCGTCCACGCATTTCTGATCAGCCGCACCGACATCCATATCGTCCACCGGCCGCAGGAAGAGCCATGGGCACCGGGCTATTATTCGGTGTTGTTCGAAGATCCCGACGGCATTCGGATTGAGTTCAACCATGTCCCCGGCATCGGCCTGCTGGTCGATGGGCAGGAGATCGGCGGCGCGAACGCCTTCAACGATGACTGATCCTCCCTGGGGAGAAAGCCGTGGGGAGGTGGCAGCCTCAAAGAAGCTGCCGGAGGGGCTTTGGCGCAACTGCTGCGGACCCTCCACCATTCGCTTCGCGAACGTCTCCCCTCCCCACCGCTTCGCGGCAGGGAGGATTCAGAAGCCATACACCAGTGTGAACCGCGTCTGGGTATCGACGCTTTCAATGCCCGGCGGCGGGCTGGTGTCGATTTGCGCCGAATAGGCTATGCGCGCTGACAGCGCGCCGGTCAGCTTGGCGTTGAGCGCGGTCAGCGAATTGGTCGAACTGTTCGCCTCGCCGACGATCGTCGAGGCAACCTGCGTCAGCCGCAAGGTCGGCGACAATTGCCAGCCGAAGTCGAGCCCGCCCAGCGCGGTCAGTTCGCTGTCGCGCGCGCCGCTGATAAAATCGGTCTGCCGCCACGCCGGACCGCCCTTCAGGCTCAGAGACATTGTCTTGCCGTCGATCACCTTGTACCCAAGCCCGCCCGACACGTTCCAGCGCGTATCATAACCCAATATCCGGTCATGCTCCCACCGCCCGAATCCGAACCCAAAGGCACGGTCGTTGATCCTATATTGCGGCTCAAGCTCGACGAGATAGCGTTCGACCGAGGTTCGCCCGTTGGTCCGCTGATAATCGGTCTGCGCGCGCACTTTGTGCGTCCAGTCGATCCCCTGGCGCGACAGCGCCAGTCCCGCGCTCAGCCCCGCCGATTTGGTGTTGCCGCTGCTTTGCGCAGCGCCGATCTGCCCCTCGCCCTTCCAGTTCTGCCAGAATTTCGCCGATGCCAATCTGGCGCGCTCGGCCGCCGCGGCCGCGTCCTTTAGCCGCTGACGCTCAGCACGATAGGCAACCAGCCGCGTTTCGATCTCAGTCGCGTCGTCGGGATTGGCCTTTTTCGCCAGCGTCGCGACTGCCTCGACATCGGCATCCTTGCCGGTCGCAATGGCGGCGGCGAGCATGTTGCGCACTGGGTTGGGCGGAACCACCGGCGGATGTCCGGCTCGATAATGCGCGAGCAGCGCATGGATTTCGCCGACGTTGCCGGGGTGGGTCATGCGGGCGACTTTGGCCACCGCTTCGACATCGTCGTTTTGGCCGCTCGCGAAAGCAGCGTCGATCATAGCGCGGACGGCATCGGGCAATGGCGGGTCGAGCGGAACCTGAAAGGTCGGAACCGGATTGGCCAGCACCGGATCCGCCAGCGCGGGATTCGGCTGCGGCGGGTTCACGGGCTCCTGCGCCGCGTTCGCAGGCTGAACCGCTAGGGCAAACAGGCCCATAGCCGCAAAGCGGGGAGAAAATGCCATCGAAGAGTCCTTCTCTGGGGAGGCAGAAGCCGGGTTCGTTCGATCATTGGCGCCGCCACGGCGCGTCCGACACCTCTCTATAGCCTGAAAGTGACTGGCATTTCCACCCCGGCTCCCCCATTTGCAAACCTATGGTTATAGCCCTTGTCGCCATTTTTTTCGCCGGCATCGCCAATTTCGCGATGCACCGCGCCTTTATGGAAAGCGACGACCCGCTGATCCAGCAGATGGTCAAACCACTCTCCGACAAGGCGGGACCGCATATCACCTATGTCTTCGAGTTTCTCCTGCTCGTCGGCGCCATGGCGATCGCGACCCGGGGCTGGTTCACCGCACTGATCCTCTATGGGCTTTACACGCTATTCAACGCGATGGCGTTCAGCTGGATCATGCAACGGCGCGATTGATAAGCGGCAGCTTGCTATCGATTGCAGACATTGATCCTCCCTGTCGTGCGGCGATGGGAGGTGGCCGCGCGCAGCGCCGACGGCGTGGCCATGGCGCCGCCCTTGCGGTCCCTCCACCACCCGCTGCGCGCGAGTGCGGGGTTGTCCAGTCCCCCGGACTGGACTTGGACCGCCCCGGGTAACCCATCCCTGCACTCCCAAAGCTGCGCTCCCACCACATCCTTCCGAAACCAATTGACCACAGCCAATTTCGATATAAATATGATATCATCTTTATATCGAGTCGGAGGGCAAAACCATGGTTGAGGGAACAACACCCGCGCTGAACCGCAGTCGCGAGACGCGCGCGCTGACGCAGAGCGGTTATCTGATGCTGCTGATCTGGGCGGTGTTGCTCGGCATCGCCGTTTGGGCGGGGGTGAGCAATGCAACTGCTGAATATCAGGTCGCATGGAAATGGGCGGTCGTCGCCGTCTCGGCGGTGGTCGGCTTTCTGATCCTGTGTGGCTTTTACCTGATCAACCCCAATGAAGCGGCGGCAATCCAGCTTTTCGGTGCGTATAAAGGCACCGACCGCGAGGAAGGGCTGCGCTGGGTTCTCCCATGGCTGACGCGCAAGAAGATCGCGGTGCGCGCGAACAACGTCATTTCGGACAAGATCAAGGTCAACGACCTGCGCGGCAACCCGATCGAGATGGCGGCGCAGGTCGTGTGGCGCGTCACTGACACAGCGCAGGCGCTGTTCGACGTCGACGATTACAAGGAATTTGTGATGGCGCAGATCGAGGCCGCGGTGCGCTCGATCGGCTCGCGCTATCCCTATGACGATATCGAGCATCAGGAAATCACGCTGCGCGGCAATCATGACGAGGTCGGGGTCGAGCTGCGCAAGGCGCTGATTGAGCGGTTGAGCGTCGCGGGGATCACCGTCGACGAATGCGGACTAACGCACCTCGCCTATGCGCAGGAAATTGCCGGGGCGATGCTGCGCCGTCAGCAGGCGGAAGCGGTGATTTCGGCGCGCAAGAAGCTGGTCGAAGGCGCGGTCACAATGGTCGAAATGGCGCTCAACCTGCTTGCCGAAAAAGGCGTCGTCGAACTCGACGACGAACGCAAGGCTGCGATGGTTTCGAACCTGATGGTCGTGCTTTGCGGCGAACGCGATACGCAGCCGGTGGTGAACGCCGGGTCGCTTTACTGACGAAAGAAACGCGTTCGTGTCGAGCGAAGTCGAGACAACCGCCGTGAGCATACGACCTCCCGGCATCTCGACATCGCTCGATGCGAACGGGGATTGAGGTTTTTCCTATGCCTTCGCCGCCAAAGAAAGCCTTTGCCCTTCGCCTCGATCCGGCGCTCTACGCCGCGGTCGAGCGGCTGGCGGCGGACGAGCTGCGCAGCGCCAATGCCGAGATCGAAGTGCTGCTGCGCGAGGCGCTGGCGCGGCGCGGGGTCAAGCCCAAGGCCGCCGCGTCGGCACGGCGCGGGCGACCGCCAAAAGAGGAGAGTCAGTCATGATGCACCTGTTCATGCGCAAAGGGCCATGGTTTCGCGCCAAAAGCCACGGGTTCGGTACCGGGCTGCCGGTTGCTTGGGAGGGTTGGTTTTTCATCGCGCTGCACGTCGCGATGATCACCGGGTTGGCTCTGGCGCTGCAGGGCCGTCCAATCGCGATGACGATCGCGGTCATCGTCGCGGGACTGGCGCCCATGCCGATCTATCGCGCCAAGACCGAGGGCGGCTGGCGCTGGCGGTAAATGGATTTCCCAATCCTCCCTTTCGCGCAGCGGTGGGGAGGTGGCAGCCCGCAGCGCTGACGGAGGGGTTTTGACGCCGCGTCGCTGCCCCTCCCCCATTCGCTTCGCGAACGGTCCCCCCGCCCCATGGCTTTGCCACAGGGAGGGTCGCTAACCTTTTCCACCGCTGGCGCCGCTACCCCGCTTGCCCCCCAATGGGTTGATGGTTAAGGCCGATGGTCATGACTAACACCCCCGCCCCCTTCCGTATCGCTCCGTCGATCTTGAGCGCCGACTTCGCGCGGCTGGGCGAAGAAGTGCGCGCGATCGAGGCCGCGGGGGCCGATTGGGTCCATATCGACGTGATGGACGGGCATTTTGTGCCGAACCTGACGATCGGTCCAGCGGTGGTGAAGGCGTTGCGCCCGCACTCCACCCTGCCCTTCGACGTCCATCTGATGATATCGCCGGTCGATCATTTCCTCGACGCCTTTGCCGCCGCCGGCGCCGACATCATCACCGTGCACCCCGAGGCTGGGCCGCACATCCACCGCAGTATCCAGCACATCAAATCGCTGGGCAAGCAGGCGGGGGTGTCGCTCAACCCCGCGACCCCGGCCAAGATGCTCGATTATCTTATCGACGACATTGACCTGGTGCTGATTATGAGTGTCAATCCGGGGTTCGGCGGCCAGAGCTTCATCACGGCCCAGCTGCGAAAGATCGAGGCGGTTCGCAAGATGATCGACAAGACCGGCCGCGACATCCGGCTGGAGGTCGATGGCGGGATTGATGCCGCGACGGCGCCGCTGGCGATCGCCGCGGGGGCTGACGTGCTGGTAGCGGGGACCGCAACCTTCAAGGGTGGCCCGGATGCCTATGCCGACAATATCCGGCGGCTGCGGGGCGCCTGAACGATGGAAGGGAGACCGTTGACTTCGGCCCCTGCCGTTCCGCCGCTCGATCTGGCTGACGACGCGCCGCCGATCGACGATTCGATTGAGCCCGGCAAACGGCTGATCCGCCTGCCCGCCGACAAGGGACTGTCGCTGGGCGACCGCGTCGCCAATGCAATCACCCGGCTGACCTGGCGCACGCCGCTCCATGCGTTCCGGCTGAAAGGCCGCTTTCCGCTAAAATTGCTCGGGGTTCCGGCCGACCCGGTGCCGGGCGACACCCGCGCCGGGACCGCGATCCGCGCCGGGCATTTCCTGCACCGCGGCTTGAAGCTGCCGCTCGGCGAACTCGATTTTGCGGCGCTGACCGTCGCGCCGACCTTTGCCGATTATCTGCACAGCTTTGCGTGGCTGCGCGATCTGGCTGCGACCGGCACCCGCGTCGACGGCGCGCCGATCGCCGAAGCGGTGGTTCGCCACTGGCTCGGCGTGCATGGCGAGACGGTGAGCGAACCGGCGTGGAAGGCCGACAACACCGCGTGGCGTATCCTGTTCTGGGCCGCCCACGCGCCGCTGATCCTGTCGTCTAGCGACCTTGTCTATCGTTCGGCGGTGCTCAATCACCTTGCGCGCGCGGCGCGGCATCTTGATCGCGTCGCCGACAAGACGCGCCCGGGCACCGGCCAGATGGTCGCGTGGATCGGCATCGTCGCCGCGTCGCTGCTGATGCCCGGCGGCGAGCCGCGGCAGATTTTCGGCGAGGCGGGTCTGCGCAAGGTGCTGGAGACAAGCTTCTACGCCGACGGCGGCAATATCTCGCGCTCACCGCAGGCGCAGCTCGACGCGGTGATGGCGCTGGCGATGCTCGCCAAAGTGTATGACATGCGCCGGATGGAAGTGCCCCCCTTTGTGCAGGAAGTGCTGACGCGCGCGGTTCCGGCGCTGCTCGGGCTGCTCCACAGCGACGGCGGCATGGGCAGCTGGCAGGGCAGCGGCGCGACGTCGGCGGCGCATGTCCAGGCGATCGTCGCGGCGAGCGGCGTGCGCACCCGACCCCTGAAACAGGCGCGCGACTGGGGCTATCAGCGGCTGGTCGCGAACAAGGTCGTGCTGCTCGCGGACGCCGCCCCGCCCCCCATTGCGCGGGTGACCGAGGCGGGTTGCGCCTCGACGCTGGCGTTCGAGCTGAGCGATGGCGACGAGCGCATTGTCGTCAATTGCGGCGGCGCGGCGCTGACCGGCGCGACGATCCCCGCCGACCTGGCGCGCGGACTGCGCACCACCGCGGCGCATTCGACGCTGATTCTGGCCGATACCAATTCGACCGCGATCCTGGCGAACGGCTCGCTCGGCAAGGGCGTGACCGAGGTCGAACTCGACCGCCGCGAGACGCCACAGGGCAGCCGCGTCGAGATGAGCCACGACGGCTATGCGCGGCGTCACGGGCTGATCCACCGCCGCCTGCTCATCCTTTCGCCGAACGGGCGCGAGCTGCGCGGCGAGGACATGCTTCTCCCCGCCCCGCGCACCCGGCGCAAGGGTGACAAAGGATTCGCGCTGCGCTTTCATCTGGGGCGCCATATTTCGGCGAGCCTGACCGCCGACAAATTGGGGGCGCTGCTGCGCATCAACGGTGGGCCGCTGTGGCAATTCCGCACCTCGGAGGGCGCGCTGGACGTCGAGCAAAGCCTTTGGGTCGACGGCGAAGGCCGCCCGCACCCGACCGAACAGTTGGTCGTGACCGGCACCGCGCCCGCGGGCGGGGCGAGCATCGGGTGGATTTTCAAGCATATCGGCTGAAATACGCCGTGATTGCGGGCGAAGCGAAGCAATCCAGGGGCTGTCTTGCGCCGCTCTGGATTGCGTCGTCGCTTCGCTCCTCGCAATGACGAAGGGGCCAAAAGGCGGCGCCCCAGGGACTGAGCGCCGGCCGCCGAACCTTCAGAAAGCGTAGCGCGCCATCAGCTGGAACACCGGTCCGGCTTTTTCGCTTTCGAGTTCATATTCGTCGAAGGTGCCAAGCCCGCGGTCGTTCTGATCGCCGATCGTCGTGAACTTGTTGAACGCCTCGCGCTTCGCACCGTTGAGCAGGTTCGCCCCGACCGCGCGGATCGTGAAGCTTTTGCCGAATCGCTTTTCGACGAAAATTTCGAGATCGGCGCCATAGGTCGTGAACACCTCTTCGCCGACGGTGCGGTCGAATGCCCCACCCTGCTTGCGATAGGTCGCGCCGAACGCCGCGCCAAGCGACGGGATGTCCTGAATGACCCCGAAATTATAGACATATTTGCTCTGGCCATTGAAGCGCCGCTCGCCGAATTCGTCGTCGATCTTGCTGTCGAGCCACGAGATATTACCGAACACGCCGGTGTCGGGCAGGCCGACGAAGCCAAGGTCGGTCGACAGGTCGAATTCGACCCCCCACACCTTGCCGTCGCCGATATTCTGCGGCTGATAGTTGAAAGTGCCCGCGCCTTCCGAGCCCGGGCCGCCGATGTTGGTGAGCTCGATCAGATCGTTCACCTTGCGGTAGAACATATTGACCCCCGCGATGCCCGCGCGGCCTAGCCGCTGCTCGTAGCCGAGGTCAAAACCCCACGCGGTTTCAGGATCCAGCAACGGATTACCGATCAGGTCGTTGTCGCCCAGTTCCGCCTCGAGCTCGGCGGGCGAGAGGAAATTGAACTCCGGACGGCGGCTAGTGCGGGCGGCCGAGGCGATGACGCGGCCGCGGGGGCCGACATCGATCTTGACCGACGCGGAGGGCAGCAGCTTGGCGTAATCGTTGGTCGTGCGCTGCACCGCCGCGGGGACGGTGAAATCGTCGATCGTCAGATCGGTGGTTTCATAGCGTACCCCGGCTTCCCACTTAAGGCCGGGCATGTCGCCCTCGACCAGCGCAAAGCCATCGAGTCGCTTTTCCTCGATCGTGTTGAGCCCGCCCGGCCCCGGCGTGAAGGCGCCGAACGTCCGCACGAACTCGGTCGGGTTGCGAGTGAACTGGTCGTAGCCCTGCCGATTGGCGGCGGTCAGATTATAGCGGTCGCGCGGCGCGGCGGTGATCGACGTATCGCGATCCTTATCCTGCCACAGCCCACCGAACAGCAGTTTGGTATCTTCCCTAAGCGCGATTTCATGTTCGAGCCGCACCGAAAATTCCTTGTCGGTGATGCCGGTCAGCGTCTGGTCACCGGTAAAGCGCGGCAGCGTGCGGTCGAATTCGACCTCATATTCGGTTTCGAAGCGGTCTTCGTCGAAATAGGCATAGCCGACTTTGAGGCTGGTCTTGCCCGCCGACCAGCGGTGCGCGAGCTTGCCGTTGACGCTGTAATTGTCCTGGTTGATCGTCGCGATATTGGCATTGTCGACGGTCAGATTGCCCGGCGGTGTCGCGCGGATCGGACCGTTGATGTTGGTCGGGTGATTATATTCGAAGCTGCGTTCGGTCTCGGTGCGGTCGGTGTGGACGTAAAAGCCGTTCACCGAAAAATCGGTCGCATCGCCCTTGATGTCGTAGGTCGCGTTGAACGAATAATCCTTGCCGTCGCGCGTGTCGGTCTGGTCTTCGCGGTTCTGGAAATTGTTGGTGGCGAACTCCGGGTCGTTCTCGGGCGATTCGTCGTAGCGCAGCGAGAACTTCTTCTTGGGATTGTGCCGCCCCTGGAAATTGGCGCCAAGCAGGAAGCGCCCCGGGCCGAGCGCGCCGCCGAACACACCGCCGACGCTAGGTTCAAGTTCCTTGTCGTCATAATAGAGGCCGCCTGCTCGCAGATAACCGCCGTCGAGTTCGTAGCCGTCGCGCAGCTTGATATTGAGCGTGCCTGCGACTGCATCGCCGGTGCGCCGCGCCGACGACGAGCGGACGATTTCGACGCGGTCGATCAGTTCGGCAGGGATGCGGTCAAGGAAAAAGCTGCGGTCGGCATTCGACCCGGGCACTTTTTCGCCATTGATCAGGATCTGGGTATAGCCCGGCGGCAGACCGCGCAATCGGGCGCCGTCGCTTTCGATCACGTCGGAGAGGAAGGTCACCGACGGCACCCGCTTCAGCGCATCGCCCGCGGTCAGCGGCTCGAAGCGCTGAAAAAACTCGCTGTCGTAGGAAAGAACGGGCTCGGCTTGATCCTCGCTGCGGTTGCGATAGCCGATGCTGCCGAGGACGACGATGTCCTGCGAGGTGGTGATGCTGCCATCCGAATTCTGGATCGGCGCCATGTCCTGCGCGTCCTGCGCGGCGGCGGGAGTGGACATCATGGCGGTGGCGAGCGCAAGCGCCGCGGCGGAATTCAGGCTGAAAGTACGAATCATGTTGGTCAGGCCCCCTTTGTGGTTGCCGCGCCTCTAGGGGCGCCATGTGACAGTTTGCGGCGAGCATCGAGACGTTTACGTGACCGTTAAGTGACGGAAATATTATGGGATTGACGCGCGCGTGCTTTGCTGGAACGGGGCGCGCCAATCGCCTTGGGCACCAATGGAAACAGGGGAAATCGTGATGACCGCCACCAGCAAAGGGAAGCTGCTGACTTCGCTCGCATTTGCATCGCTGCTGACCGGGTGCGCGGGGCAGGCGGCGCCTGTCATCACCGGGTTGCCGCCCGTGCAGGTGACCGCGACCGGGGAAACCGCGCCGGTCGGGACCGGACGCGCCGATGCCGCCGACGATCCGGCGATCTGGGTCGATCCCGCCAATCCGGGCCGCGCGCTGATCATCGCGACCGACAAGAAGGCGGGGCTGCACGTTTATGACTTGGCGGGCAAAGATCTGGCGTTCTTGAAAAGCGGGCTGGTCAACAATGTCGATGTCGTCGGCGACATCATTGTCGCGAGCGACCGCAACGACGGGCTGAACGCGCATCTGGCGGTCTATCGCCTCGATGGCGCCACGCCCGCGCTGACCGCGCTGGGCCGCGCGGCGGCAGGCAGCGGCGAAGCCTATGGCCTGTGCCTGAAGAAAGGAGCGCCGGGCGCTCCGATCACCGCGGCGCTGATCGTCAAGGACGGTACCGTGCGCGTTGGTACGCTGGCGATTGATGGCGCGCCTACCTTCACCGTTCAGTGGGAGCACAAGATCGCGACCCAGTCCGAAGGATGCGTGTTCGACGGCGACACCCTCTATGTCGGCGAAGAGGTCGGCGGCTTGTGGGAGCTGAAGCAGGACGGCAAGGGCGCCGCGGGCCGGCTGGTCGCGCCGATCGACAACGAGCGGCTCGTCGCCGACCTCGAAGGCCTCGCCACAATCGACCATAAGGGGCAGCGGTACCTGATCGCCTCGAGCCAGGGCGACAATGCCTATGCGGTGTTCCGTCTGCCGTCGGTCGAATATGTCGGCCGCTTTGCCGTTGCGGCGGGTCAGTTCGGTGCGACAAGTGAAACCGACGGGATCGAGGCGATCGCGGGCAATTTCGGCCCGGCCTACCCGGGCGGCATCTTTCTCGCGCAGGACGGCGACAATGCGCCCGAGGCGCAAAATTTCAAGCTGTTGCGCTGGGATATGATCGCGGCGGCGCTGGGGCTTTAATGCATCGTCGCCCCCGCGAAGGCGGGCGACGATACTTGCTCTTGTGGAGTGACCCGACTAGGGGGACCGCGTCTTTCCCGTCTTCAAAGGCCGCCCTTCCCATGACCGATCTCGTCCCCGTCCGCCGCGCGCTTTTGTCCGTCAGCGACAAGGCGGGGCTCGCCGATCTGGCCACCGCACTTGTCCGCCACGGGGTCGAACTGGTGTCGACCGGGGGAACGGCGAAGGCGCTGCGCGACGCAGGGCACAATGTCCTCGACGTCGCCGACCTCACCGGTTTTCCCGAGATGATGGATGGGCGCGTCAAGACGCTGCACCCCGCCGTCCACGGCGGCATCCTGGCGGTGCGCGACGATGCGGCGCATGTCGCGGCGATGGACGAACATGGGATCGGCGCGATCGACCTGGTGATCGTCAACCTTTACCCCTTCGCGGCGACGGTCGCGAAGGGCGCAGCGCGCGACGAGATCATCGAGAATATCGACATCGGCGGCCCGGCGATGGTGCGCTCGGCGGCCAAGAACCACGCTTTCGTCAACATCGTCACCGAGCCCGGGGATTATGCCGCGGTGATCGCCGAGATGGACGCGAACGGCGGCGCGACCACGCTGGCGCTGCGCAAACGCCTTGCCGCGACGGCCTTCGCGCATACCGCGACCTATGACGGCATGATCGCGAGCTGGTTCGCCTTTGCCGATCAGGGCAAGCTGTTCCCCGACACGTTGCCGCTGACCGCGAAGCTGGCAAGCGAGCTGCGCTATGGCGAGAACCCGCATCAGAAGGCGGCGCTTTATCTCTCTGCCGGCCCGTCCTCGCGCGGGATTGCGCAAGCTGAACAGGTGCAGGGCAAGGAGCTGAGCTACAACAATATCAACGACGCCGACGCTGCGCTCGAATTGGTAGCCGAATTCCGCCAAGCCGACCCCACCTGCGTCATCGTCAAGCACGCCAATCCGTGCGGCGTCGCGAGTGCGGCGACGATCGCCGAAGCGTATGACGCGGCGCTGAAATGCGACGATGTGTCGGCTTTCGGCGGGATCATCGCGGTCAACCGGCCGCTCGACGGCGCCACGGCCGAGGCGATCAGCAGCATCTTTACCGAGGTCGTCTGTGCCCCCGACGCCGACGCCGACGCGCGCGGCGTGTTTGCGAAGAAAAAGAATTTGCGCCTTCTGCTGACCGGCGAGCTGCCCGATCCGGCGCGCGGCGGGTTGATGATGAAGACGATCGCGGGCGGCTGGCTGGCGCAGAGCCGCGACAACGGCCGCATCACTCGCGCTGACCTGAAACTGGTCACCGATCGCGCCCCGACCGAGGAAGAACTGGCCGACGCGCTGTTCGCGTGGACGATCGCCAAGCATGTCAAATCGAACGCGATCGTTTACGCCAAGGGCGGATCGACCGCGGGCATCGGCGCCGGGCAGATGAACCGCCGCGACAGCGCGCGCATCGCCGCGGTGAAGGCGCGCGAAGCTGCCGAATCGCAAGGCTGGGCGCAGCCGCGCACGGTCGGCAGCGCGGTGGCGAGCGATGCCTTCTTCCCCTTTGCCGACGGGCTGCTGGCGGCGGTCGAGGCGGGCGCGACCTGCGTGATCCAGCCGGGCGGATCGATCCGCGACGACGAGGTGATCGCCGCGGCGAATGACGCCGGACTCGCGATGGTGTTCACCGGCATGCGGCATTTCCGGCACTAAGAAAACCCGAACCCCATGCGTGTCGAGCGAAGTCGAGACACGCTTGAGGAGCGGGTGCTTCACGTATCTCGACTTCGCTCGACGCGAACGGCATAGCAGCAGCGACGGTCGCGAGCGCGGCGTTTGACAAGGACCAGCATGACCGCCACCCCCCGCAACAAGTCGCTGATCCAGAATATGTACAACTGGACGATGGACAAATCGGCGCATCCACACGCCGAATATTGGCTGGCGCTGGTGGCCTTTGTCGAGGCGAGTTTCTTCCCGATTCCGCCGCACCCGATGCTGGGGCTGATGTGCTTGGCCAATCCGCAAAAAGCGGTGCGCTATGCGCTGATCTGCACTCTCGCGTCGGTCGCGGGCGGCGTGTTCGGCTATGGGATCGGCTTTTTCCTGTATGAAAGCGTTGGCCTGTGGCTGCTCGGGGTGCTCGGTCTGACCGAAGCGTTTCCGCCGGCCGCCTGCTATCTGCGCGAATTCGGCGCCGAGATTATCCTGATCAAGGGCGCGACCCCGATCCCGTTCAAGCTGCTGACGATCACCGCGGGGTTCATCCATATGAACTTTTGGACGTTCCTTTGGGCCAGCCTCGCGAGTCGCGCCTTTTCATTCATGCTGGTCGGCATTTTGTTCAAGCTGTTCGGCGCGCCGATCAAGGCGTTTATCGACAAATATCTGATCTGGGTCACCGGCGCGTTCGTCATTGCGGTAGTCGCCGGGTTCCTCGCGATCGGCGCGCTGTCGGGCGACGGCGGGGCCAAGGAAGCCGACAAATGCAGCAGTGCGACGCTGCAGAGCATCGGGCTCGACCAGAAATAGCAGCTGCGGCGCAACCGGGAGCCACCCCGTGAATTACGTGCGTGTCGCGTCGGCCGCGGCACGGAGCATCCCATGATGAAGACCACCGCGCGCCCGAACCAGGCCTCGGCAACCCACCATCGCGATTTACGGACCGGCCAGTCGATCTGGTCGGCGCGGCGGCGCCCGACCGTTCCGACCCGGCCACTGACCCGCGACATCCACTGTGATGTCGTGGTCATCGGCGCCGGGATTTCGGGGGCGCTGATCGCCGAAACGCTTTCGGAGGCGGGGTTACAGGTGGTCGTCGTTGATCGACGCAGCCCGCTCGACGGATCGACCGCCGCCTCTACCGCGATGCTGCAATATGAAATCGACACGCCGCTGTCGCTGTTGTCCGAGCAGATCGGCCGCGATCGCGCCGAGCGGCTCTGGCGCCGGTCGCGCCAGTCGGTCGATGCGCTGCGCGACCGCACCGAGCGGCTGGGGCTGAAGGTCGATGCCGCGACGCGCGGGTCGATCTACCTACACGGCAATGTCCTCGACGCCGAAGGCCTGGCGCGCGAAGCCGATGCGCGGCGGCGCGCGGGGTTCGAGATCGAGCTGCTGAAACCCGCGGCGGTGCTCGATCGCTATGGCATCAAGGGCCGCCATGCGATCATCGGGTTCGGCAATTACTCGGCCGATCCGCGGCAGCTGGCCGCGGGCTATCTGAACGTCGCGATCGGGCACGGCGCGCGGGTCTACAGCCCGGTGGACATTTGCGACGTGGCGCCGAGCGAGAGCAGGGTGACGCTGCAGAGCGCCGATGGCCGCGAAATCCGCGCGCGCACTTTGGTCGTCGCGACCGGCTATGAGATGATGAAGGGGGTGCCGCGCAAGGGGAACACGATCATCTCCAGCTGGTCGATTGCGACCAAGCCACAGCCGCGGGCGATCTGGCCGACTGCTGCGATGATCTGGGGAAGCCGCCGACCCATATCTCTATATCGCCACCACCCCGGCGGGCGAAGTGATCTGCGGCGGCGAGGATGAGGAAATCAGCGACGCCGACGAGCGCGATGCCAAGATTGCTGACAAGACCGCGGCCTTGTCGCGCAAGCTTGGCGCGCTGCTGCCGATGATCGACGCGACGCCGGTGCATGCCTGGGCGGGCAGTTTCGGCGATAGCAAGACCGGCACCCCGACGATCGGGCGGATCCCTCGGATGCCGAACTGTTATGCCGCGATGGGCTATGGCGGCAACGGCATCACCTTTTCGATGATGGCGGCGCAGATGCTGCGCGCGCTGATCTGCGGCGACGGCGATCCCGACGCCGATCTGGTCAGCTTTTCGCGGAAGTTCTGATCAGCGAGGCCTATTCGTTCGCGGCAGTGTGCAGCCAGTCGGCGTGGCGCGGCGCTTTCTTCGTCTGGCTCCATTCTTCCAGCATCAAAGGCGCGACGCGCTTCAGCTCGGCATATTGCTCCGCCGTGCCGATATCGCACGCCAGCTCGACGCGATGGCCGTTGGGGTCGAAGAAATAGATCGACTTGAAGATGCCGTGGTGGGTCGGGCCCAGTACGTCGACGCCTTCGCTTTCCAGATGCGCCTTCGCCGCGACCAGTTCGTCGAAGCTGCCGACCTTGAACGCCAGATGCTGCACCCATGCCGGCGTATTCTCGTCGCGCCCCATGACCGGCTGGTTGGGCAGCTCAAAGAACGCCAGAATATTGCCGTTCCCCGCTTCGAGGAAGACATGCATATAAGGGTCATATTCGCCGGTCGATGGGACATGATCCTCGGCAAACGCGGTGGTGTAGGTCATGCCGAGCATCCGCTCGTACCAGTCGACCGTTTCCTTCGCGTCCTTGCAGCGATAGGCGGCGTGGTGGACCCCGCCCAATTTGATCGGGCTGGTCATTCGGCGGGCTCCGTTACGTTAAGCGCGCCGCGACGGATCTGGTCCATCTCCATCGATTTGAACAGCGCGGTGAAATTGCCCTCGCCGAACCCTTCATCCTTTTTGCGCTGGATGAATTCGAAGAAGACCGGGCCGATCACGGTCTGGCCGAAAATCTGGAGCAGCAGGCGCGGGTCGCCATCTTCGGTCGAGCCATCGAGCAGGATGCCGCGCGACTGCAGCGCCTCGACCGGCTCGCCATGGCCGGGCAGGCGATCGGCGAGCATCTCGTAATAGGTCGCCGGCGGCGCGGGGGCGAAGGGGTTGCCGAGCGCTTTGAGCTTGTCCCACGCTGCGTAAAGATCGTCGCAGCTGAACGCGATATGCTGGATGCCCTCGCCATTATAAGCGCGCAGATATTCCTCGATCTGGCCGCCGCCACCGGCGCCCTCTTCGTTCAAGGGAATGCGGATCTTGCCGTCGGGGGCCGTCATCGCCTTTGAGGTAAGGCCGGTATATTCGCCCTTGATGTCGAAATAGCGGATCTCGCGGAAGCCCGCGATGCGCTCGTAAAAGGCCGCCCAATGCGCCATGCGGCCGCCATAGACATTGTGGGTCAGGTGATCGATCAGCTGCATTCCGGCGCCCACCGGATGGCGATCGATGCCGTCTTCGTAAACGAAGTCGATGTCGTAGATGCTGAGGTCGTCGCCGTAGCGGTCGATCAGGTAGATGATCGAGCCGCCGATGCCGCGAATCGCGGGCAATCGCAGTTCCATCGGGCCGGGATTGACCTCAACCGGCTCGGCGCCGCGTCCGATTGCTTCGGCATATGCCTTGGCGGCGTCGCGGACGCGCCAGCCCATGCCGCATGCCGACGGGCCATGCTCGGCGGCGAAATAGGCCGCGGGCGATTTGGGTTCGTAGTTGGCGATCAGGTTGATCCCGCCCTGGCGCCACAGCTGGACGTCCTTCGAACGGTGATGCGCGATCTGGGTGAAACCCATCGCCTGGAAAACCGGTTCGAGAATACCCTTTTCGGGTGCAGAGAATTCAACGAATTCAAAACCGTCGAGGCCCAGCGGATTGTCGAACAGGTCGGTCATCGTCATCATCCCATCTAGTTTCAATTGAAACTATTATGATGGATTGGGGCGCGGGAGTCAATGCGCGGCGGCACCAAACCGCCAAGTCCATCGGTAGAAACGACCTGTCATTGCGAGGAGCGCAGCGATGCGGCAATCCAGCGTGGTCCAAACCGCTCTGGATTGCTTCGCTTCACTCGCAATGACGGGTTATGCGACGTTACGGCACTGCAACGCGCTTTACGCCCCCGCGCCCTCAAATGCCTCCAGAGCTTCTCCCGCCGCTACCCAGCGTGCTTCGGCGGCTTCCTGCGCCGCGACGATCTTGCCGCGCCGCTGCGACAATTCGCTCATCGTCAGGCCCTTATATTCATTCTCCGCACCCTGCGGATCAAACATCGCGCGGTCGATGGCCGACAGAATGACCTGATATTTTGCGAGATCGGCCTCGGCGTCCGACACTTCCTTGCGCACCTTCGCCGCGGCCTCGCGCGCTGCGGCGGCGGCCTTGCGGTCTTCCTTCTTGTCGGCTTTCGACACCCGGTCCTTTTGCGGACCCTTGCCGAGGATCATGTCGACATAATCGTCCATGCTGCCGTCATATTCGCGCGCGGTGCCGTCATCGACGAGCACCAGCCGGTCGGCAGTAAGTTCGAGCATGTGGCGGTCGTGGCTGACCAGCACGACTGCGCCGTCGAAGCCATTGAGTGCCTGTACCAGCGCCTCGCGCGCATCGACGTCGAGGTGGTTGGTTGGTTCGTCGAGGATCAGCAGATGCGGCGCGTCCCGGGTGATCAGCGCCAGCGCCAGCCGCGCCTTTTCGCCGCCCGACAGTTTGGCGACCTCGGTCATCGCCTTGTTGCCCGAAAAGCCGAAACGGCCGAGCTGCGCGCGCACCGCGCCCTGCGTCTTGCCTTCCATCACCCGCGTCATATGCGCCAGCGGGGTGTCCTTGCCGTCGAGTTCCTCGACCTGATATTGGGTGAAATAGCCGACGCGCATCTTGCCCGATGCCGCCATGGCGCCGGCCATAGGCACCAGCTGCGCCGCGAGTAAGCGGGCGAGCGTCGTCTTGCCATTGCCGTTGCGGCCGAGCAGCGCGATGCGGTCATCGGGGTCGATCCGCAGGTTGAGCCGCTGGAGAACCGGCTTGTCGGCGTAGCCGACGCTGGCGAGATCGAGCGTGATCAGCGGCGGTTTCAGCTCGTCGGGGCTAGGAAAATCGAACGCGAGCGTCTGATCTTCCGCCAGCGCGGCGATCGGTTGCATCCGCGCGAGCATCTTGGCGCGCGACTGCGCCTGCTTGGCGGTCGAGGCGCGCGCGCTGTTGCGCGCGACATAGTCCTGCAGCTTGGCGCGCTGGGCATCCTGCGATGCCTTGGCGGCTGCGAGTTGGGCGGCGCGTTCGGCGCGTTGGCGCTCGAACGCGTCATAGCCGCCGGCATAGAGCATCACCTTGCCGCCCTCGAGATGGAGGATATTGTCGACGACATTGTTGAGAAGGTCACGTTCGTGGCTAATGACGACGAGCTGCCCCGGATAGCCGCGCAGAAAGTTTTCGAGCCACAAGGTCGCTTCGAGGTCGAGGTGGTTCGACGGTTCGTCGAGCAGCAGCAGATCGGGCTCGGAAAACAGCAGCGCCGCGAGCGCAACGCGCATCTTCCACCCGCCCGAGAAACTGTCGAGGGGCTGGCCCTGCATATCCTCGTCGAAGCCGAGCCCGATCAGGATGCGCGCGGCGCGCGCCGGGGCGGTGTAGGCGTCGATTGCGATCAGCCGTTCGTGGATATCGCCGAGCTTGTCGGGATCCTGCTCGGTTTCCGAGGCGGCGAGGAGCGCCGCGCGTTCGGTATCGGCGGCGAGCACGGTGTCGAACGGCGTCGCGGTGCCGCTCGGTGCTTCCTGTGCGATATAGCCGACGCGCGTCCGCCGCGGCATGTCGACGCTGCCTTCGTCCGCCTCGAGCTGGCCGATCATCACCTTCATCAGCGTCGATTTGCCCGCGCCATTGCGCCCGATCAGCCCAACGCGGCTTTTTGCCGGTAGGCTAGCGGTGGCGCGTTCGAGGATGGTGCGCCCACCAAGGCGTACAGTGATTCCGTTGATCGTCAGCATGGGCGCGCGCCTAGCATGTTGCGGCGCACAACCCAAGTCCTGCACTGGTATTCTGCTCAAAGGTGCGGCAGATGCAAAGAATGACCGACCTTGCCCCCTTCCACATCGCCTTTCCCGTCGACGATCTCGACGCCGCACGGCATTTCTATGGCAGCGTGCTCGGCTGCCCCGAGGGGCGCAGCGATGCCGACTGGATCGACTTCAACCTCTATGGCCACCAGATCGTGGCACACCGCACCGAGCGGCGCGAAGCGGTGGCGGGGCATAATCCGGTTGACGGCCATGCGGTGCCGGTGCCGCATTTCGGCGTCGTTCTGCTCCCCGCCGACTGGCAGGCGCTGGCCGACCGGCTGGTCGCGCACGGCGTCGCGTTCGTCATCGAACCGCAGACGCGTTTTGCCGGACAACCGGGCGAGCAATCAACGATGTTCTTCATCGACCCCGCGGGTAATGCGCTGGAGTTCAAGGCATTTGCGGATATACGCCAACTGTTCGCGACCGGATGATCGTGCGGGTGACACGATTAGTGTGCGGTCCCCATTGACACCCGTTTGGGTAGCGGCGCGCACCATACCGCGGCGGCGGCAATGAGAAAAATTGTTCCCGACGCCAGGAATAGGTGCAGCACGCCCTGCGTCGCCGCCTGAACCTCGACCAGCCGGTCGATCACGCCGCGCGCCTGCTCGAGGGTCAGCCCCGCGCGCTCCAACGCGCTCATCGTCGCCCCCGGATCGTTGAGCGATGACGCCAGTTCGGACCGCGAGGTGCGACTGGCGCTGTCCCACGCTGTCGTCGCCATAGCGGTGCCCATCGCGCCGCTCAGGGTACGCAGGAAGCTCATCAACCCGGCTGCAGAAGTCTGATCCTTTTCGGGTACCGAACTCAGCGCCAGCGCGGTCAGACCGACAAAGAAAAAGGGCATGCCCATCCCTTGCAACAAATGCGGCAGCGCCAGCGTCCAATAGTTTACATCGGCATTCCAACTGGCGCGGAGGACCGAAGTCATCGCCATCCACAAAATGCCGGCGCAGATCGAAATCCGAATGTCGATCTTGCCGATCAGACCCGCAGCAATGGGCGAGAACAGCACCGCGAACACGCCGATCCACGCAACGATATAGCCTGTCTCGGTCGCCGTATAGCCCGCCACCTGCTGGAGCCAGAGCGGAGTTAGCACGACCTGCGAGAAGAAGGCGCCAAAGCCAAGCGATATGGCAACCGTCGCAAAACTGAACCCGCGAAACCGGAAGATGCGCAAGTTCACGACCGGATTGGCGTCGGTTAGTTCCCAGATTACAAAGGCGGCGAAGCTGATCGCGGCGAGAACCGCGAGCCCGACAATCCATGTCGATGCGAACCAGTCATGCTCGCGCCCGGTATCGAGCATGATCTGGAACGCGCCGACCGAGACGACGAGCAGGATCAAACCGACCGTGTCGATTCGTGCTTTTTCGCGCTTGGTTTCGAACGGCGTCAGCAAGGAAAACACGCCAAAACCGCATATCGCGACGACCGGCAGATTGATGAAAAAGATCCACGGCCAGGTCCAATTGTCGCTGATCGCGCCCCCCAGAATCGGCCCTAGGATCGGCGCCGTCGTCGTCGTCATCGCCCAGATCGCAAGGCCGATTCCAGCTTTCTTTTTCGGGAAAATCCGTAGCAACAATATCTGCGACAGCGGCATTAGCGGACCGCCCGCAAGTCCCTGCAGAACGCGGAACAGGATCAGCGCGTCAAGGGTGCTTGATATCCCGCACAGAAATGAGAAAATTCCGAAGCCGATGATCGAGATCATGAACCAGCGCACGGTCCCGAACCGCATCGCGAGCCAGCCGGTGAGCGGCACTGCGATCGCATCGGCGACCGCATAGCTGGTGATCACCCAAGTGCCCTGGGTCGGCGACACCGCGAGCCCGCCCGCGATATGCGGCACCGACACATTGGCGATCGTCATGTCGAGCACGACGACGAAATTGGCGAGCGCGAGAGCGAAGGCGGCGACGATCAGACGCACGCCGGTAAGCGGTTGCGGCTCGGCGGGTATCGCGGCGGCAGAGGCGGCGGCGCTGGCCATCGCTTATCGGCCGCGCGTGTCGATCGTGGCTTCCATCGATAGCCCGACCCGCAGGGGATACTCTTTGAGCTGCTTCGGATCGAGCGCGATACGCACCGGCAGGCGCTGCACCACCTTTACCCAATTGCCCGTCGCATTCTGGGCCGGGATCAACGAGAAAGCCGCGCCGGTACCGCCGGCGATACCGACGACCTTGCCACGATAGACGACGTCGCCGCCGTAAAAGTCCGAGGTCAGCTCAACCGGCTGGCCGATGCGGATGTCTTGGAACTGGCTTTCCTTGAAATTGGCATCGACATAGGCGGTCGCGACCGGGACCAGGATCATGATCGGCGCGCCCGCGGCAATCCGCTGGCCGACCTGAACCTGCCGGTTGGTGACGATGCCGTCGACCGGGGCGCGCAGCACGGTGCGGGCAAGGTCGAGGCGGGCTTTTTCGAGCCGCGCTTCGGCCGCCGCCACATCGGGGGCGGTGTTGATCGTCGTCCCGCGCACCACGGCTTCGGCGGCGCCGAGATCGCCGCCTGCTGAACCACGCGTTGCTTCGGCCGACACGATACCGGCGGCGGCGAGGTCGCGCGCCGCCTGCGCCGAGGCAAGCGCCGCGCGCGCCGCCGAAAGTTCTTCGCCAGACACAGCGCCGGTCCCCGCGATGCTCTCACGCCGTGCGAATTCGGCGCGGGTGCGCATCACCGCCGCGTCGGCATCGCGGAGCCGCGCACGCGCCTGCGCAATATCGGCGCCGCGAGCACCTACCCGGGCGCGGGCCGCGTCGGCGGTCGCGCTTGCCTGACCATAGCGTTGACGTGCCAGACGCAATGCGGCTTCGGCGTCGGCGACCAGGATCCGCTGATCAGCGTCATCGAGAATGACGAGGATGTCGCCCTTCTTCACCGCCTGCGTCCCGCTGACGCGGACTTCCTTGACAGGTCCGGAGATCAGCGCGGTCACCTGCGCGGCGTCAGCGCCGACATAAGCATTGTCGGTGTGGACACGGCCAGACTGCGTCAGGAAGTACCAGAGCCCCCACAAGATCGCGGCCGTCCGGATGACAACCCCGAGAATGCGGAACGCCTTGGTGCGCTTCGCCGTGCGTTCGGGCGGGGTGGCTTCGGGAGCGTCGGTCGGCGACGCAGCCGTTTCATCGGCCATCATTCGTCTCCTGTTGGATTGGCGGACCGATATCCGCCGCCGAGCGCGCGGATAAGGGCGATGTCGAGCGAAAGGCGCCGCGCCTCGAGGTCGGCGACGGCGCGGCGCAAGGCGACCATATTGTCCTCGGCGGTCAGCTGATCGAGTTGGTTTGACAGCCCGGCCCGATAGCGCAGCCCCGCGAGCTTCGCGCCTTCTGTGGCGGCGGCGAGCGCCTCTTGTCGTTCGACCAGCTGGCGGTCGGTCGCGGCGCGGCTCTGCGCGATGTCGGCGACGTCGCGCAGCGCGCCGATCAGGCTACGGTCATAATTCGCAACCGCGATGTCATAATCGGCGCGGACGCCGCGGTAACGCCCCGCGAGCCGTCCGCCGTCGAACATCGGCAGGCTGATCGCGGCGCCGCCATTGCCATATTCGGAGCCCGCGCTGAACAGGTTCGATAGCCCGAGCGACTGAAGACCGACCAGCGCCGAGAGACTGAGATTGGGGTAGAAATCCGCGCGCGCAACGTCGATGCGCTTGGCGGCCGCTTCGGCGCGCAGGCGAGCCGCAACGATGTCGGGTCGCCGCCCGATCAGGTCGATACCGGCGCCGCTCGGCAGGCCAAGCGGCGGGCGAGCCAGCATGGGCCGCGTAATCACCAGACCGCGGTCGGGACCGGCGCCGACCAGCGCGGCGAGCCGGTTGCGAGTCAGCGCAATCGCTTCATTAAGCGCCACGATATCGGCGCGCGAAGACGCGGCGCGGCTTTCGGCCTGCCGTTCGCTTGCCTGATTTTCGATACCGGCGCGCGCGCGGGCGCCCGACACGTCAGCGCTTGCGGTGCGCACGCGCACCGCTTCTACGGCAACGTCGCGCGCCGCGTGATACCCGGCGAGATCGGCGTAGGCCGACGCCACCGCGGTGGTCAACATCAGCCGCGCTTGCGCCGCGTCGACAAGCGCAGCTTCGACCTCCGACGTCGCCGCCGCGAGCGCGGACCGATTGCGGCCCCACAGATCGAGATCGAACACAAAGGTCGCCGCGATATGGCCGGTATCCTGTATCCCGTCGGGGACGAATTGCGGCGGGATCCCCAGATTCTTGCTCTGCTGGACGCCGCCAACGCTACCCTCTGCCACAACCCGCGGCGACAGGGCGGAACCCGCCTGCTGCGCGAGCGCCTCGGCGGCGCGGAGCCGCGCCGCGGCAATTGCGACATCGGGCGAACCATCCAACCCTTCGGCGATCAGCGTCGACAGCTGCGCATCGCCAAAACCCTGCCACCAGCCCTCGGCAGGCCACGGACCTGACGCGTCGGTATAGCTGGCGCCCGACGCAAGCGCCGTAGCGGACGCAGGGACAGGAGCCGGCCCTAGGTCGGGAACGTTCGTGCACCCTGCAAGCAGGCCGAACACGGCGGGTGTGAGAAAAATCGATCGGGGCATGGCTTCCAACGATACTAGCTGGTATCATGCGCCAATGAACTTCAGAAAATGGGTTGTCAATCGAAATGATACTAGACCGTACACTTGCCGTCGATAACGCCGCGGCGGCGCGGCGCAAGGCCTTTGTCGATGCGGCGCGCGCGCTGTTTTTCGCCAATGGCTATGCCGGGACGACCATGTCGTCGATCGCCGGCAAGGTCGGCGGGTCGAAGACGACCTTGTGGACCTATTTCCCATCGAAAGAAGATCTGTTCGCCGCCGTTGTTGACGATATCGTTGCCAGCTATGGGCAGGCTCTGCAGATCGACCTGCCTGTCGATGAGCCGGTGACCGACGTTCTTGGCCGCTTCGGCCATGTGCTTATGGCGACGCTGATGTCGCCGGCCTTGCTCGCGCTCTATCGCCTCGTCGTTGCCGAAGCCGAGCGCTTCCCGCATCTCGCCGAAACCTTTTATGATCGCGGCCCACGCCGGGGCAAGGCGCGGCTTGCCGAATGGATGGCGGAAAAGATGGCGCGCGGCGAACTCCGCCCGGGCGATCCGATGCAGGCGGTCTACCATTTCGCCGGTCTTTGCCAGTCAGGCATCTACCAGCACGCAGTGCTCGGCCTGCCCGAAGGTCGTGACCACCAGCGGATCGCTGCCGAAATCGACGCTGCTATCGACACATTTTACCGTGCGTGGGGAGCGACGATGCCCCCATAGCCCGGTGCCCGCAATAGCGACCACACCGACGATATGAGGGCAGCTTGCCTCCCATGTCGGTCATTTCGCGCCGCCATCAAGAAGCGAGCGACAGACGCAAAAAAGCCCGCAATCCCCTGGGGAACGCGGGCTTTTGTTGGTTGCGGGAGTAGGATTTGAACCTACGACCTTCAGGTTATGAGCCTGACGAGCTACCGGGCTGCTCCATCCCGCGCCACCAATGTCACGGCGCCGTAGCGTTCCGCGAAAACAGCAAAAGGCCGGCATTTCTGCCGGCCTCTAACTTTGTGAATGGGTTTTTCCAAAATTCGTCCACACGCCGGCTACAATGCCTGGCGACGTCCTACTCTTCCAGGGCTTGAGCCATAGTACCATCGGCGCTGTCAGGTTTCACGGCCGAGTTCGAGATGGGATCGGGTGGGTCACTGACGCCATGGTCACCAAGCAATGAAGCCGGCGTGGGTCGAATTTGGGTTTCAATCGAATGCCCGTGCAATTTGGACTATATTACAATCATCCACTTCGCGGACAATCCTATCAGGACTGTCGTTGATGGTGGGACTCTTAAGTGCGAATAGAGCAATTAGTATCGGTTAGCTCCACACGTTACCGCGCTTCTACATCCGATCTATCAACGTGGTGGTCTTCCACGGCTCTATGAAATCTTATCTTGAGGGAGGCTTCCCGCTTAGATGCTTTCAGCGGTTATCCCGTCCATACATAGCTACCCTGCTGCGCCACTGGCGTGACGACAGGTACACCAGAGGTATGTTCAACCCGGTCCTCTCGTACTAGGGTCAACTCCTCTCAAATTTCGACGCCCACGGCAGATAGGGACCAAACTGTCTCACGACGTTCTGAACCCAGCTCACGTACCACTTTAATTGGCGAACAGCCAAACCCTTGGGACCTGCTCCAGCCCCAGGATGTGATGAGCCGACATCGAGGTGCCAAACGATTCCGTCGATATGAGCTCTTGGGAATCATCAGCCTGTTATCCCCGGCGTACCTTTTATCCGTTGAGCGATGGCCCTTCCACTCGGGACCACCGGATCACTATGACCGACTTTCGTCTCTGCTCGACTCGTCAGTCTCGCAGTCAGGCAGGCTTATGCCATTGCACTCGACGGTTGATTTCCGACCAACCTGAGCCTACCTTCGCACGCCTCCGTTACTCTTTAGGAGGCGACCGCCCCAGTCAAACTACCCGCCACAGAGGGTCCCTGATCCAGTTTCATGGATCGAGGTTAGACATCAGAAAACAACAGGGTGGTATTTCACCTATGGCTCCACCAGATCTGGCGACCTGGCTTCAAAGCCTCCCACCTATGCTACACAGTTCTTTCCTAATGCCACTCTGAAGCTGCAGTAAAGGTGCACGGGGTCTTTCCGTCTAACCGCGGGTACTCCGCATCTTCACGGAGAATTCAATTTCGCTGAGCATCTCCTGGAGACAGTGGGGAAGTCGTTACGCCATTCGTGCAGGTCGGAACTTACCCGACAAGGAATTTCGCTACCTTAGGACCGTTATAGTTACGGCCGCCGTTTACCTGGGCTTCATTTCGCAGCTTGCACCACTCCACTTAACCTTCAGGCACCGGGCAGGCGTCAGGCCCTATACGTCGTCTTGAAGCCGACTTAGCAGAGCCCTGTGTTTTTGCTAAACAGTCGCTACCCCCTGGCCTGTGCCCCCCACAACTGGTTGCCCAGAAGTGGGGCCTCCTTCTTCCGAAGGTACGGAGGCAATTTGCCGAGTTCCTTCAGGAGAC
>NZ_JADIZJ010000001.1:605000-1543061 GCF_016704835.1 Sphingopyxis sp.
GCGGCCATGTTCGCTATATCGACGCGGTTTTGGGCGACTATCGCGTCCGCCCGCGATCGGCGTCGGCGAGCCTGCTGCGGAACATCCGTGGTAACATTCGGGTCTATGACAAGGTCATCGCCGCGATGCCGGGGAGCCACGAAGCCGCAGTTGCCGACGCCGTGCGGCACGGTGAGTTGGAGCGGCTCGACGTCGAAGAAGCCTTCGCGGCTGTCATTGCCGGCAATGTACGGCCCGGACTGATGAAATTGCGCGCCCGGCGCCAGTATCTGAACAACCCATTGTGGTCCGCTGCCTTCGCTCTATGGAGTGTCTTTCCCTGGCTCGCGCCGCCGATGCTGGCCTGGCGCCAGCGGCGCCATCAGGGATCGAGCCGCCGCCGCCCGGTGCGCGCAGCGGCACAGGGACAGGTACAGCGCGCTTGAGCAATTTTGACGGTCAGGATGGAATCGTCGACCGGGCGAAGTTCGGCGATCGCGTCCGCTCGGCGGTGATCTGGCGCTCGGGTAGCCAGATTCTCGCGCAGATCATCACCTGGTCGGCGACGCTGATGGTGATTCGCCTGCTCGACCCGGCCGACTACGGGCTGTTTGCGATGACGCAGGTCGTCATTGCCTTCCTCGCCTTCCTCAACGGCTGGGGATTCGCGAGCGCGCTGGTCCAGTCCGATACGGTCGATCCGTTCCGGCTCCGACAGGCGTTCGGGCTACTGTTGCTGCTCAATGGGCTGCTCGCCGCCATCCAGTTCTTTGGCGCGCCGATCGCAGCGGCCTATTATGGCCAGCCGATCGTCGCCGACCTGCTCCGCGTCCAGGCCCTGATATTCCTTGCCACCCCCTTTATTGCGTTGCCCGAGGTGATAATGAGCCGCGCGCTCGATTTTCGGCGGCAGGCGCTGGTCAATCTGCTCGCGGCGCTGGCGGGGGCGAGCACCGCGCTGGCGTGTGCGCTCGCCGGCTATGGGGTATGGACGCTCGTTTACGCACCGATCGCCCTGTTCTGGACGCGCGCAATCGGGCTGACGGTCGTCGCGAGGCTGCTGGTGTGGCCCAGTTTCAACTTCAAAGGCTGCGGCCAGATCATTGGCTTCGGGTCGGCGGTGTTGTTCAGCCAGCTGTTCTGGCTGATGCAAAGCCAGTCCGACATCTTCATCGCTGGTGGGCGCTTCGAACCGCATGCGCTCGGGCTGTATGCCGAGGCGCTGTTCCTGGCGCAGATCTTTATGGCAAAGTTCGTACCGCCGCTGAACGAGGTTGCCTTTCCCGCTTATGCGAGAATCAAGCACGACAGGAACGCGGTGCGGTGGAGCTTTCTGAAGACGGTGCGCTTGTTAATGCTCGTCGCAGCACCCTTTTATTGCGGGCTAGCGGTGACCGCGGCGCCGATGGTCGAGACAGTGTTCGGGGCAAAATGGCTGGGCATGGTCCCCTATATTCAGATCATCGCGCTCGGGCTGATGCTGATGACGGTACAGATCCTTTTTGCGCCGCTGACCAATGCGCTCGGCAAACCCTCGCTGTCGATGTTCACGGCGCTCAGCGGCGCGATCCTGTTTCCGGTCGCCTTTCTGATCGGCGCCCAATGGGGGCTGATCGGCATGGCGTGGGCGTGGCTGATCGCCGCACCGCTATTGCTGCTCGTCACCGCACGATTCTCGGCGCCGCTGATCGGGGTGTCGCTGTGGGAAATTGGGCGCGCGATGTTACCAGGGCTCGCGCCGGCGCTCGTGATGGCGGTGGCCGTCGGCCTGACCGGGGAAGCGATCGAACCGCTAAGGCTGGCCGCGCCGATACGGCTCGCCGTGCTCGCTGCGCTGGGTGTCGCACTTTATGGCGCGCTGCTCTGGCTGCTCGAACGCGAGGCGATCGCCGAAGTCTTGCGGCTGATTCTCCGCCGCCAGCCACCCGTCGCCGATGCCGCCGATCAGGACGCGATATAGTCGCGCATCGCCGCGGCCTCGGCCTCGATGCGGTCGATGCGATATTTGACGAGGTCACCGATCGACACAAAGCCGACGAGTCGCCCGCCGTCGACGACGGGCAAGTGGCGGATCCGGCGCTGGGTCATTTGCGACAGTGCCCCCATCACCGCCGTCCCCGGATCGCAGGTGACGGGCGATTTCGTCATCACTTCGTCGAGCTTGCGATCGAGCGCCTCGGGGCCATAGGACGACATCAACCGGACCAGATCGCGTTCGGAAAAAATGCCGACGATCGCCTCCCCCTCCATCACCGGCACCGCGCCGATGCGGTGCTGGGCGAGCAGGTCGAGCACCGCGCGCACCGTGTCTTCCTTGCGCGCCGAAATTACGGGGCTCGTGTGCCCGTGGAGGATCGCTCCGATCGTCATGCCTTGCCGCTCCCCATGTCGATTCTTTGGATACCAAGTCTATCATGATTCGCGGCAAAGCTGAAACATCTGACCGTATTCCATTCGCGCTTGGCCTTGGTCCCGGCTTGGTTCATGGAGGCGCCATGGTCAAACCCTCCCCGCTCGACAAGGACGCGACGTCGGAAATCGCCTGGGCACGCTATCGCCGCCTGATGCGCGGCATGGCGCTGGTGTCGCTGCTCGCCGTAGTCGGCGCGCTCGGCTGGCTGCGTTTCAGCATGGGCGAGGCGCTGACCATCCATATGATTATCGCGACCGCCGCCGGAGTCGGCCTGTCGGTCCTGCTTGGCACCGCGCTGATGGGGCTCGTCTTTCTGTCGAGCGGCAGCGGGCATGACGAGGCCATCGAAGATCCTTTCGAAAACGATCCGGATATGAATCATGACCGATAATATTCCGTCCGATTCGCTGCGCGACCCGATTCTGCGCATCGTCCCCGCCCCCGCCGACATCAACAGCAATGGCCATATCTTTGGCGGCTGGGTCTTGAGCCAGATGGATATCGCCGGCGGCATCGTCGCCGCGCGCGTCGCGCAGGGGCCAACCGCGACGGTGGCGATCGAGGCGATGGAGTTCATCGCGCCGATCCTGCTGCGCGACATCATCTCGGTCTATGCTCATCTCGAACGGCGCGGGCGCACCTCGATGGGCATCCGCATCGAAGTCATCGCGACGCGCGGGCGCGAGCAGGAAGAGGTCAAGGTCACCGGCGGACTGTTCACCTTTGTTGCGCTCGACGAAAATCACCGACCGCGGGCATTGCCGCCGGGCTGATCTTTACCGCCGGCGCCGCGAATCAGTCGTCCTTCAGTTTCTGACGAAAGCTCTGCGCCAGGCTGTCGTTGGCGGGCACGCGCACTCGCCAGACCCAGCTGCTGCCGCGCCGTTCCCAATCTTCGGGCGCCGGGTCGATGGCAAAGGGAATCAGCATCTCGACCTCGGCGTCGAACGGCCGCGCGTTGGTCAGCGTGACCTGCCAAGTTTGATAGGCATCCTTGGCGCCGCGCTCTTGGACCACGGCGCGAAATTGCACCGCCGGGCTTTGGCCAATGTCGTAATCGACCCGCTCATCCTTCGCCTTGTCACCGATCGCTGCCTCGCCGACGAGCAAGCGCTGGCCGCCGATCGTTTCGAACACCGCCGCCGTCCCGGCGGGCAGCGCGAGCCCCAGCCCGTCGGCTTCGCGGTTCTGGACGCGCAGCCGCATCATCAGCGGTTGCGGTTGGTTGTTCTGGTAAAGCGTGGCCGCATAAAGCTGTTCGACCGCGACCTTGTCCTTCGCGAGCAAGGCGACCTGTTTCTGCCCCTTCGCCGACACATCGACGCGAAACGGGACGCGGTAGAATTTGAGGTCGCCCAGATCCTCGGCGGGCGGCGGCGGTGGCGGCGCGATCGCCGGCGCGGGGGCAGGCAAATACATCAGCCCTTCGCGTCGATCGATACGACTGCCGGTCACCACCACATCCTCTGCGGCGTCCATGCGAAATTCCTCTTCGAACTCGATGATCGGCGGCAATTCCCACAACGGATGGGAGCTGGTGATATCCATTGGCCAGCAGCGCAATATCAGCGGCCCCGGGGTGCTGCGCGGCAGCGGCGGGCTGTGAACCTTGTTCAGCCGCCCCGCGATGACATTGAGCTGGGCGCCGGGAAAGCTGGTGACGCCGCCATTGGCGACGGTGATCCAGCCGGTCAGTCCCAGCGTCTTGCCGTCCGATCCGCGGTCGGCGACATAATTGGCGGCCCAGTCGAAGCCTTCGGCGAGATATAGCAGCTGCAACGTCAGCGTCCGCGCCGCCTTGCTATCAACCAAGATCGACAGCGTCGGCTTTGCAGACAGATCCTTGGGCACGCGCGGGTAGAGCATCCGTTCGGGAAGGCCCGAGCACGCCAGCGCCTCGAAGCCTCCTGCGGCATTTTGCAGGATCACGCCGCCGTTCGGGCCAGCCTGGATCACCGCCTGCTGCTCGACAACCTTGCCAGTCGCGCGGTTGGTGCGGCGCAGCGTCACGCTGCGTTTCAGATATGCATCCACGAGTCCCGCGGGTGTCAGCAGCCGTGCGTCGCGGTTCTTTTCTGTCACCCCGTCGGGCAGGCCGCTGACCACTGCGGTTTCGGGCAGCAATCCTTCGGCGACGCCTTCGAACCGCAACACCGATGTGCCGGCGGGCAGCGCGACGGTGCGCGTTTCGGTAATGAAGGCGAAACCCTGAGGCCAATTCGGATTGATCGCTCCGCCACCGCGATTCGGGGCACGATAGACAGTGACCGCGGCTTCGTCGATGTTTGCCGACACGACGATCGCTGGTTCGGCCTGCGCACGCGCCGACACCGGCGCCAGCAGCGCCGCGATCCATGCTAGCAGGAACGCACCCCGCATCGTGTGCGCCTTAGTAGCGCGTATCGAAGGCGATAGTAACGTCGGTCTTGCCATTGGCGGGCACCGGAACCCGCCATTCGACGCGGTCGGCGGAAATGCGCTCGCCCTTCAGGCTCTCCTCGCTGATCCGCACGTCGCCATACAGCCCGTCCTGCGCCAGCAACACCGTCACCGGCCCCGGCCGCGCGTTGGTGACGGTATATTTCATTTTGGTCATCCAGCGCGAATCGCCCTTGCGAGTGCGCGACACCACGGTCGGCTGGACCTTGACGTCAAAAGCGTCGCCGGTGCGCAGCGACATCGCCGATCCCATCGGGGTGTGGCCGATGCTGTTTTCGCCGATGAACTGCGGGTCGCCGCGCGCATCGCGCATATAGACGCGGATCGTCCCGGCGGGCAGCTGGTCGCCCAGCCCGCCCTGCCGCGAGGTTGAAAATCGCAGCACGCTGGCGGTGCTCACTGCTTCGGTGCTGCTCCCCAGCCAGCGATTGACATATTCATAGGTCGATTGTGCGGGCGCGCGCTTCACGTCGAGGAAGCTCACCTGCTTTTGCTGCGCGTTGGCGATCGTCGTGCGCTCGGCCAGCGGATAGAGATAATAGTCACCGAGCCGTTCGCGATCGTTGCTTTCGGTCCCCGCGCTGTCCATCGCGCCGGTCATCTGGCGAAAGCCGCCGCCCCCGCCCGGATTGCCCGCAACGAGCAACGTGCGCGCATTGGCAAAGGTCGTCCCGGTGCTGTTGGTCAGCGTCACCCACCCCTGAATGTCCATCGACCCCTTTGCCGCATCGAACAGCGCGACATAATCGGCAGTCCAGCCCAGATTGGGGGTGAGGTACGACAGGCGCGTCGGGACCATCCCGGCGCTGGCGGCATCGACCGTCACCGACAACGTCGGTCGCGCGCGCAAATTGGGCGGCAAGCGATCGAACACCGCGCGCACCGGCAGGCCGTCGTCGCGCAGCACCTCGATCCGTTCACCGATCTGCAGCACGATACCGCCGTTCGCGGCGAGCACTTTGGCGCGCTCGGTGCGTTCGGCGCCGGTCGCGGGATTGGTGCGCACCAGCGTGATCGACTGGCCGACCGCCTTGTCCATCAACTTGTCGGGGGTGAGCAGGTCGAAATCGAAATTCTGCTCGACGATGGCGATGCCGGGACCCGACAGCGTCACCGTTTCGGGACGGATGCGCGCCGACACGTCGGGAAATTCGATGCGATTGCGCCCGGCGACGACGCTGAGCTGGCGCTCGTCCTGCACCAGCGACTGGCCATTGTTATAAATGGTGACGGCGACATCGCCTTGCGCGTTGCCTGGCATCCCATCCTGCGCCGCCGCCGGGAGGCCCGCCAATGCGCCAGCGACGACCACTGCACCGCAAGTCCTTGCCAAAGCGCGCATTAAAAAGCCTCCCCGCAGATGTGACTACGAGGAGGCTATGTCATGCGCCGGTCAATGACCAGCGCGAAGATGTACTGTTACTCGGCGGCTTCGACCCCGGGGCTGCGCGTCGCCAGGGTGCGGCGAGTACGGCGCGGCTTGGCGGCGGGGGCAGCCTCGCCGCCATCGGCCTCCGCGTCGGTTTCGACGCTGCGTTCGGGGCGACCGATGGCCGGGGGTAGCACCGCGGTGTCGATGCCGGCGTTGCCGCCATCGTCGTTGCTGTCGGCCTCTGCCGCGCGCGGGCGGCGCGGGCTGCGGCGGTTGGCGCGCGGTGCGGGCACTTCTTCTGCGACGGTTTCGACGCTGTCAGTTTCGGTGTCGACGCCATCGCCATTGCGAACATCGCTGCGTCCCTCGTCGCGATCACGGCGCGGGCGGTCCTGCGACTGGCGATTGCCACGATTATCGTCGCCTTGGTCGCTGCGCGTGTCGCGGTTGCCGCGCGCTTCGCGCTGGCTGCGCTCGGGACGGTCGTTGCGATCACTGCGCTCGTTGCGGTCGCCACGATCACTACGTTCGCCACGATCACTCCGCTCGCCGCGGTTGTCGTCGCCATTGTCGTCGCGGTCGGCGTCCATATCCAAATCGCTATCGTCATGGCCGTCGAAATCTTCGACGCCGCGAATTTCGCGCTGGCGATCCTGCCCGCGATCCTGGCCGTTCTGTGCGTTCTTTTCTTCCTGGCGGATGCGGAAATCGCTCACGACGCGGAAATAATGATCGGCGAACTGGAGGTAATATTCGGTCTGCACCCGGTCACCGGCCAACTGCGCATCGCGCGCCAGGTTGCGGTATTTCTCGATCATCTGGGCGCCGTTGCCGCGCGCCCGGCTGTCGATGCGGTTCGCCTGATCGACGCCACCGCGGCCGCCCGATTGCGGACGATTGTTATTGCTGTTGTTGTTATTGTTGCGGCCGCGACGGCGACCGCTTTGCCGGTTGTTCATGTTCAACTGAGACATCCTGTCGAAAAGCTAATAAGCTATGCCAACCCCTTTTGGCCGACCGCGCATCTTGCGCGTCGTGCCCGCGCTCCTTGCGCGGTTCTTGCCCTTTACCGCTCGTATGGACCGAAGCCCGGTACGAACATCGTAAGTGGGAAGCAGATCCTCCGGACCAGTATCGATGCTGGTGCATCGCCAAAGGTACCCCAGTCGGGTCTGTGACTGGCCCCTAACCCGCTTTGCGGCGAAAACCAAGCTAAATTTGCGGGGCGGGTCGGAGGCGCGTCAGTAAAAGCGCTCGGTCGCGCCCACCGAGATCCTGGCGACAAGTGACGCGGAAACCCGCCGTTTCGGCGAGTTGCCGCGCCGAGGTATGTTGGGTCGCGCCGATTTCAAGGATCGCGACGCCGCCGGGGGTGAGCAGGCGCGGCAGATTGGGGATGATGCGACGATAGTCGTCGAGCCCATCGGGACCGGCGAACAACGCGCCAGCGGGTTCGTGGTCGGCTACATCGGGCATCAGCGGCTCTTCGTCACCGATATAGGGCGGATTGCACAGGATGATGTCGAACAGACCGTCGATGCCGTCGGCCCAGTCGCCCAACTGGAAAGCAGCGCGACCCGCCATGCCCAGTTCCTCGGCGTTATCGCGCGCATAGGCCAGCGCCTGTTCGGACACATCGACACCCAGCCCCGTCGCCGCCGGAAACTCGCTGAGCACCGCGAGCAACAAGGTTCCCGGCCCGGTGCCAAGGTCCAACACGCGCGACGGCCACCCCGCTCCCCGCTCCCGCGCGAAGTCGAGGGATGCCTCAACGAGCGTTTCACTGTCGGGACGCGGGATCAGCACCCCCGGCCCGACCGAGACCCGCAGCGTCCAGAAATCGCGATAGCCGACGATATAGGCGATCGGTTCGTGCGCCATGCGGCGGGCGATCAAATGGGTGTAGAGTTCGGGAATCGCGAAGCGCCCCGGATCGAGCAGCACCGCCTGCCGCTCCACCCCAAGGGCATGCGCCATCAGCAGCTCGGCGTCGAGCCGCGGCGTGTCGCTGACGCCCGTCAGCAGGTTCGTGGCGGTGCGGAGCGATTCGGCTACCCCCGAAAACGTCACAGGCTCAGTCACCCAGGCCCGCCAGTCGCTGCGCCTGATCCTCGGCGATCAGCGCGTCGATCAGCTCGTCCATCTGCCCCTCGATGATTTCGGGCAGGCGGTGGAGGGTCAGATTGATGCGGTGGTCGGTGACGCGCCCTTGCGGGAAATTATAGGTGCGGATGCGTTCAGAGCGGTCCCCCGACCCGACCATCGATTTGCGCGCCGACGCCTCTGCATCGTGGATCTTCGCGCGCTCCAGATCATAGAGCCGCGCGCGCAGCACCTGCATCGCCTTCGCGCGGTTCTTGTGCTGGCTGCGCTGGTCCTGCTGGATGACGACGAGGCCGCTGGGGATATGAGTGATGCGGATCGCGCTGTCGGTGGTATTGACGTGCTGGCCGCCCGCGCCGGACGCGCGGTAGATGTCGATCTTGAGGTCGCTGTCGTTGATCGCGACGTCGACCTCCTCAGCCTCGGGCAGCACGGCGACGGTTGCGGCGCTGGTGTGGATGCGCCCCTGGCTTTCGGTCGCGGGGACGCGCTGGACGCGGTGCACGCCGCTTTCGAACTTGAGGCGCGCGAACACCCCCTGCCCCGACACCGACGCGACAACTTCCTTATAGCCGCCCATTTCGGCCTCGTTCGCCGAGATGATCTCGACCTTCCACCCCTGCCCATCGGCGAAGCGGCTATACATGCGCAGCAGGTCGCCCGCGAACAGCGCCGCTTCGTCGCCGCCGGTCCCGGCGCGAATTTCGAGCATCGCGGCGCGCGCATCGGCGACATCCTTGGGTAGCAGCTGGAGTGCCAAGTCATGTTCAGCGGCGGGCAGCGCATTCTCGACCGCCGCGATTTCCTCGGCCGCCATCGCCTTCATCTCGGGGTCGGCGAGCATTTCGTTCAGCGCGGTCAGTTCGCCGCGCAACCGCACGACTTCGCGCGCCGCGGTGGCGACGGGTTCGAGTTCGGAAAACTCCTTCGACGCCGCAACAAAGTCGGCGGGCGCCATATCGCCGGTCGCCATGCGTGCCTGAAGCGCAGCATGGCGTTCGATGATGGCGTCGATCTGACGTTCGGATACGTTGGTCATCTATTCTATCGTTTCAATTCTTCGTCATCCCAGGCATGATCCGGGATCCAAGGCCGCCGGTGCCGCATGGACCCCGGATCAAGTCCGGGATGACGATCGTTGTCCAGTCAGGCGTTGTGATAGCCCAAGCCATCTAGAATTTTCTGAGCCTGCATAAGGACGTCGTTTTGCGTTGCCGACTGCGTGCGAATAACGGGCTGGTCGTCGACCCACCGCAGTGACATCAAAACGTGGGCGTTGATCTTTGTCGCTTTGTCATAGCGTTTTCGGGCCGAGCCCGTCGCCACCATGTCAGCAGAAAGGCCGTTCAGACGGAACGCGGCAATAATATTCTGCGCGGCTGGAATAGCGAGATCATCTTCGACGGCCATGATGACGTTCAAAAGATCGGCTTTCGGCTCATCCAACAACATCGCCAGCCGCTCGATCCCCGCGGCCCAGCCGACCGCCGCGGTCGGCGGGCCGCCGAGCGCTTCGATCAGCCCGTCGTAGCGGCCGCCGCCGAGCACAGTACCCTGCGCTCCCAGCCGATCGGTGACGAATTCGAACGCCGTGTGGCGGTAATAGTCAAGCCCTCGCACCAGCCGCGCATTGCGTTCCCACGCGACGCCTGCGGCGTCCAAACCCGACGTGACCGCGCCGAAGAAATTCTGCGCTTCGCCGGTCAGATACGCATCGATGTCGGGCGCGCTGTCGGCGATCGGGCGGTCGTTCGGATCCTTGCTGTCCAATATCCGCAGCGGATTCTTGTCGAGCCGCGCGAGGCTGTCTTCAGACAGATCGCTACGGTGCGCCTCGAAATGATCGACCAGCGCCGCGCGCCAGGCATCGCGGCTGGCCGCATCGCCGAGCGTGTTGAGCGTCAGGGTCACGCCTTCCGATATGCCCAATTCCTTGAGGAGCTGGTCAGCAAACACCAGCAGCTCAGCATCGGCGAGCGGGCTGTCGCTGCCCAGCACTTCGGCGTCGAGCTGGTGAAACTGGCGATAGCGCCCCTTTTGCGGGCGTTCGTAGCGGAACAACGGTCCATGCGTCGCGACCTTCAGCGGCGCGAACTGCTGCCAGCCGTTGGTGATATAGGCGCGCGCGATGCCTGCGGTGAATTCGGGGCGCAGCGTGATCGATTCGCCACCACGGTCCTCGAACGAATACATTTCCTTCGACACCACATCGGTCGTCTCACCCAGCGAGCGCGCGAACACCGCGGTCGGCTCGATCACCGGCACCTCGATGCGCTTGTAGCCATAGAGCCGGCGCACCCGTTCAAAGGCATCGACGACATGCGCAAAGCGGTCGGCGAAATCGCCGAGCATGTCCTGGGTGCCGCGCACAGCCTGCGGGGTCGGGATTTTGGCGGATTTGTCCTTGCTCATGGGCGCGGCGTCTAGTCGATTTTTGCGGAGGCGCAAAGGGAGACAAACCCCTCCCCTTCAGGGGCGGCGCAGCGAGACTTGGTTCGGCGACAGCCGGACCTTTGGTCGGGCTGGTTGGGGGCCATCGGCCTTGGCCCCACCTCACCGGCTCCCACCCCAAGCTCCCCCCTGAAGGGGAGGGGCTAAGTCTGGACCTCGCGCCCATTTCGCGGCAGAACTCACCGATGAAAAAACAAATGCTCGTCGCCGCCGCCCTGATCGCTATCAACCCTGCCGCTTTTGCCCAGACCGGCAACAGCCGCCCACAGCCGGTCGTCCAGCCACTGACCATCGCGCTGCCCGCCGACAAACCCTATCCGGGCACGATGCAGTTGAAGGTCGATGCGACCGACGTCGCGCGCGGCATCTTTCATGTCCATCAGACAGTCCCGGTCACCAAGCCTGGTAAGCTGACGTTGCTCTATCCCGAATGGCTGCCCGGCAAGCACGCGCCACGCGGCGCGATCGCCGAGCTGGCGGGGTTCAAGGCGAGCGCAGGGGGCAAGTTACTCAGCTGGACGCGCCAGCCGACCGATGTCTATGCGTTCGACATCGATGTTCCCGCAGGCGTCAAAAGCATCGACATCGTCTTTGATTTCCTGTCACCGACGCGCACGACAGAGGGTCGCGTCGTCGTCACCCCGGCAATGATGAACCTGCAATGGGAACAGGTCAGCCTGTACCCGGCGGGATATTTCACGCGGCAGATCCCGGTCCAATTGGAGGTCATGCTGCCAGACGGGTGGACCGGCGCCGCGGCGCTCGACGGGCTGAAGGTGTCGGGCAACCGCTACAGCTATGCCCCGACCAATTACGAGGTGCTGGTCGACAGCCCGATGTTTGCCGGCAAATATTTCCGCAAATGGGACCTGGGGCAGAATGTCACGCTGAACGTCGTCGCCGACGAGGCGAAGTATCTGGAGGCCAGTCCCGACCAGATAGCGCGTCACGCGGCGCTGGTGTCCGAAACGGTGGCGCTGTTCGGGGTCCGTCATTTCGACCGCTATGAATTTCTGCTCGCGCTGACCGACGAACTCGGCGGGATCGGGCTGGAGCATCATCGCAGCAGCGAAAACAGCCGCAATCGCGACTATTTCACCGAGTGGGACGAGAATGACAGCGAACGCGGGTTGCTTCCGCACGAGCTGGTCCACAGCTGGAACGGCAAATATCGCCGCCCCGACAAATTATGGACCGCCGATTACCGCACCCCGATGCAGGGCAATCTGCTGTGGGTTTACGAAGGCCAGACGAGCTATTGGGATCTGGTCCTTGCGGGTCGATCGGGGATGCAGTCGAAGGAGATGATCCTCGCCGAATGGGCGACCAACGCCGGTTTCTACAGCGCGCAGCCGGGGCGCGAATGGCGTGCGGTGGAGGATACGACGCTGGATCCGGTGATTGCGGCGCGCAAGCCGAAGTCCTTTGCGAGCTGGTCGCGGGGCGAAGATTATTACAATGAGGGTTCGCTGACCTGGCTCGAGGCCGACCTGCTGATCCGGCAAGCGACGAACGATGCCAAAAGCCTAGACGATTTCGCGCGTATCTTTTTCGGCGGCCGCGATGGCGATTGGGGGCAGGATACCTATGATTTCGACGATGTCGCCCAAGCGCTGAACGCGGTGCATCCGCATGACTGGGCGGGGTTCCTGCGCCAGCGGTTGCAAACGCCCGGACAGGGCGCCCCGGTGGCGGGCATCGAGCGCGCGGGATACCGGTTGGTGTGGCGCGACGCGCCGAACGTGTACGACCGCGATCGCATGGCGCAGGCCAAGAATTATGACCTGACTCATTCGCTTGGGATGACGATCGACAAGGATGGCGTCGCCAGCGCGATTCTATGGGATGGCCCGGCGTTCAAAGCCGATATCGTCAACGGCACCAAAATCGTCGCGGTGGATGGCGTAAGTTACAGCAAGGAACGGCTGGAGGCCGCGGTGCGCGCCGCGACCGATGGGAAGACCCCGGTGCGGCTGCTGGTCGAGCGCGGCGGACGGTATCGCCAGGCCGACCTTGCCTATCACGGCGGGCTGCGTTGGCCGCACGTCGAGAAAAGCGGCAGCGGGCCGGATTGGTTCGATCGTTTGTTGGCACCGAAACGGGTACTTTAACCCCCCTCCCGCAAGCGGGACGGGCAGCGAGACTTGCGGACCTGTCTGCTAGTCACAGCCGGGTGGGTCATGCAACCGTCGCTCGTTCGCTTCGCTCACGCCCACCCCTAGCCCCTCCCGCTTGCGGGAGGAGGCAGAAGCTCGCCCTCGACTTTTCGCGCCATCGGGCGCTAAAGGCGCCCGCGATTCTAAAAACAAAGGACTCCACTCTCCCATGCGCATCGACCTGATCCCCGCCGGCGACAGCCCACCCGACAGCCTGAATGTCCTGATCGAAGTTCCGATCGGCGGCGAGCCGGTGAAATATGAATTCGACAAGGCATCGGGCGCGCTGTTCGTCGACCGTTTCCTGCACACCCCGATGCGCTACCCCGCCAATTACGGCTTCGTGCCGCACACGCTTGGCGAAGACGGCGATCCGCTTGACGCACTGGTCGTCGCACGCTCGCCGATCGTCGCGGGCGCGGTGGTCAAGTGTCGCCCGATTGGCGTACTGTTGATGGAGGATGACGCCGGCGGCGACGAGAAATTGCTCTGCGTGCCCGTCAACAAGACCTTCCCTTATTATTCGGACGTCGCGAGCTACAAGGACATGCCGCCGATCGTGCTGCAGCAGATCGAGCATTTCTTCACCCATTACAAAGACCTTGAGCCCGGAAAATGGGCAAAGCTCAACGGTTGGGGCGATGTCGATGAAGCCAAGCGCATCATCGTCGAATGCATCGAGCGCGCAAAGAAGGTCGGGTACTGAACGAAATCGTCGCCCCCACGAACGCGGGGGCGACGCGTTTCATTTTCAAGCCGAGCCGGTAGCCTTCGGGGTTGCGGGGTCGGCGCCCCATTCGGTCCAGCTGCCGTCATAGACCGCCACGTCGTCCTTGCCGAGCAGATGCGCGCCAAAAGCTACAACGGTCGCGGTCATGCCGCTGCCGCAGGTGGTGACGAGCGGCTTGTCGAGGTCGACGCCGGCGGCGTCGAACGCGGCCTTCAGATCCTCGCCCTGTTTCCAGGTGCCGTCGGCGTTGAACAGCGCGCTGTGCGGCAGGCTGCGTGAATTCGGGATGTGCCCGGGGGCGAGGCCGGGGCGCGGGTCGCGTTCCTCGCCGGTGAAGCGCGCCGCAGGACGCGCATCGACGACCTGTTCGGCGCCGCTGTCGACGTTCGCCAGCATCTGATCCTTGGTCCGCACCGCTTTGGCATCGCGCCACACGGTGAAGTGGCGGTGGCGCAGCGTCTGCCTGCCCATTTCGAGCGCGCGGCCTTCGGCCTTCCATTTCGCAAGGCCGCCGTCGAGCAGCGCCACATCATGCGCGCCGAACAGTTTCAGGAGCCACCATGCACGCGCTGCGCTTTTCAGCGGGCTGTCGTCGTAGAGCACGATACGGCTGCCATCGCCAAGGCCCAGCGATTGCATGCGGCTGGCGAATTTTTCAGCCTGCGGCGCCATATTGTCGACGGCGCTCGACGGATCGGTCAACTCGGCGAGATCCATGAACACCGCGCCGGGGATATGGCCCGCCTCATATTCGGCGCGCGCGTCGCGCCCGGAGTCGCCCAAGAATTTCGTCGCGTCGACGACCCGCAGGTCTGACGCCCCCAGTTCGCGTTCCAGCCAGTCGGTTGAGACCAAGGCGTCCATGTCATGCTCCTGTTGCGACCGATCGGAACCTTTGATCCCTTTGCCGGCCATCCTGCGCTGCTCTTTCCGGGGAGGACAAGCCTATGCCCCGCCGTGTCCTTTTTCAAGCACGGTGGCGCTGTGCCTCAGCCAATGCTGCGCCGCAACAAAAATTCGGCGATTCGGATGCACGTGCGCGAAACTACTGAGCGCGTTTCACCGCCGTAGCCCGCACCCCCGGGCGATCGACCAGATAGGATGGACGGTCTAGCGGCAGCGGCGCGAGCTTGTCACTGCCGCCGCCGTCTTGCTCGCGGCCGAGCACGAAACTGCTGGCATTCTGGCCAAAGGCATCGCCCTCGCCGTCCCAATGATAGGTCACGTCAAATGCGATCACCGGGACCAGCATGGGCTTGCCGCCGATCAGCAGCGGCTCGATCGTCGCGCGCGGCAACATGACTTCGGTCGACAATTCTTCTCCCGCGCCGACGCCAAGCATCATGTCGTCGCGCAGCACGCTGCCGCCGGCGCCGTCGAAAAAGCGACCTAGCACCGACTCGGGCATCGCCGATCCCTGATTGAGCGCGATCCGGACCATCAGCCCGGTCGCAGGGAGCGTCCCCTGATTGACCAGATGGAGCGCAAAGCCGACCGCGACATGATCGGACGCAAAGCGGATGCTGCGGATATCGAGCGTCATGGCGACCAGCGCGCGCTGTTCCCCCGCAACGCGAGTGACGAGCGGCGATGCGCCGCGCGGTTCGGCCGGTGAGCGGGCGGGCACAGGGCGAGCGGGCGTAGGGCGCGGAGCGGGCGCCGGCGCAGCGCGCGGCGCCGACGGTGGGACGGTGGGACGCGGTGCCTCAGCCCCTGCATCGCCGGCCGGGCCCGCCAGCGCCGGACGGCGACGCCAATACCACAGTCCGGCGCCGAGCGCGGCAAGCACCGTTAAAATCCAGGCCCAGAGCGGCGTTCCCGAGGGCGCCTCACGGGGCGTCGCGGCGATCGGCGGGTCATCGCGTTCGGGTGCAGCGGCCCCGGTCGGCGGCGCAACCTGGGAAGTGGCCGTTTGCGGCGGTGGCAGCGCGATATCGGCCTGCCCCGCCGAATCGGGCGCGGCATCAGGGGTTGCGGGCGCCGTACGCGGCGAATCCGGTGCCGCAGTGTCGCGGCGGGTCAGGGTCGATGGGGGTGGCGCGGTTGTGGTTGTCGGCTGGGTCGGCGTCACGCGCGGCGGTACAGGCGACGGCGTCGGCGCGGATTGCTGCGCGCCGCGTCGTTCGTTCGGCGCGACCGGCGGCAGGCCATTATCGGCCGGACCCTGCACGCCGGGCGCGCGACCGTCGTCGGCGGGGGGAAGGCGGAAGATTGACGACGGCGCCGGGGTTGGCGTGTCCGCATCCTGCGCGCGCGCGGGCGCAGCACTCGCCAGCGCGAGCACCAGCGCAACCAGCGCCAATCGCGCTGTCCTGCTGCTTTGCCCCAAATTCTTGTCCGTCATTTCGATTTTGCGATCCCGAATTGTTCATTTTTGGCCGGCGCCGCTGAATTGGCGCTGAACCCGGCCAATTTCCCTCCAATTGGGAACATCCCATCGGTGACAATGGCCGCGCTGCGCCCTAGACGGTTTCCATGAGTGATTCCAGCCATCCGCCGCTCGCACCCAAACATCTTGGCCAATCGAGCAACCTACCTGCCGCGCCCGAAGCTGCACTCCTTGACTATGTTCCCAATCCGCGCGCCGGCGAGCTTTACCTTGTGCGCTTTGCGGCGCCCGAATTCACCTCGCTCTGTCCGGTCACCGGCCAGCCCGATTTTGCGCATCTCGTTATCGATTATGCCCCCAGCGATACGATCGTCGAATCGAAGAGTCTGAAACTGTTCCTCGGATCGTTCCGCAACCACGCAGGCTTTCACGAGGATTGCACCGTCGGCATCGGCCGCCGCCTGTTCGACGAAATGCAGCCCCAATGGCTACGCATCGGCGGCTATTGGTATCCGCGCGGCGGCATCCCGATCGATGTGTTCTGGCAATCGGGTCCGCCGCCCGCAAACCTGTGGCTACCCGATCAGGGCGTTGCGCCCTATCGCGGGCGGGGTTGAGATTTCATCTTTCCGTCACATATTGTTGACACTAGTGTCAACGATATGACCGCCGCTTCACTCCCGCACGACCATCCGATCGCCGTCGGTTCCGACCAGATCGATTTCATGGGGCACGTCAACAACGCCCATTATCTGAGCTGGGTGCAGGAAGCAGTGCTGTCGCACTGGCGCCATATCGCGCCGCCCGACGCGGTCGCGGCGCACCTGTGGGTCGCGCTGAAGCACGAGATCACCTATCGCCGCCCGGCCTTCCTCGACGATCAGGTCATCGCGACGGTGATCCTGGAAAAGGTCCAGGGCGCCCGCGCCTTTTACGAGACGATCATCAAGCGCGGCGAAGATGTGCTGGCCGAGGTCAAGTCGAGCTGGTGCTGCATCGACGCCGAAACATTGCGCCCCGCGCGGCTGGCGAGCGAAGTCGTCGCGCGTTTTTTCCCGGCTGAGAAAGTCTAAGCCGCTAATCTCAACGAGATCCGCGCAATTTAAGGGCTGACAGGCTTATCGTCGTTGCCGTCGATCACCAGCCAGATACCACCGGCGATGATCGCGAGTCCGAGCAGTATCGGAAGCCAGCTAGCGCCTTCGAGTTTATTCTCGCGTTCGACAGCGGATAACGCTCGGGCACCGTCGATGGCGGGCGCCGCCGAAGCCGCCACCGGCGAAAGGATCATCGACGTTGCGGCGATCGAGATCGCAGCCTTTTTCCAGAGGATCATGGCAAACTCCTAGTTGCAGACGATCTGAAACGCAGCTGAAAGGCAGTTTGTTCCGTTATCACTGAGAGTTGCGCTGACTCAGCGTCGGATAGAGTCAGGCTGCCGTGAAGCGGATCGGCAGGCGTTTCAGTCCGCCCACGAACACCGATTCGACCCGTGCCGGTTCGCCCGCAAGCTCGATACTCTTCAGCCGCGGAAGCAGTTCCTCCATCAAAATCCGCATTTCCATCCGCGCCAGATGCTGACCGAGGCAGACATGCGCGCCGAAACCGAATGCGATCTGCTGGTTCTTTTCGCGGTCGGGATTGAACGCAAAGGGATCGCCGAACACTTCCTCGTCGCGGTTGCCCGATACATAGTTGAGCATCAGCCAGTCGCCCGCGCGGATCGTCTGACCGCTGATCTCGACATCTTCCTTCGCGCTGCGCATGAAATGCTGGACCGGGGTGGTCCAGCGGATCGCCTCCTCAATCAGCCCCGCCTTGTCGGTTGCGGCGTCGCGGAAACGGTCGAACAGCGCAGCGTTTTTTGCGAGCTCCATCATCGCCCCCGCGGTCGAGGCGCTCGTCGTGTCGTGTCCTGCGGTCGCGACGATCATATAATAGCCCGACATTTCGCGGTCAGGGATCTGTTCGCCATTCATTGTCGCGTTGGCGATCACGGTCGCGATGTCCTCGCGCGGGTTGGCGCGGCGGTCGGCGGTGAGGGCGCCGAAATATTGGGTGAAGTCGGCGATGACATAGTCGAGCATCGCTATCGCCTGTTCGGCGCTGGTGATCGCCTCGCGGCTGCGGTTCAGTTCGGGATCGGTCGGCCCGAACAATTGCTGCGTCAGCATCAGCATCCGCGGTTCGTCCTCGGGCGGCACGCCCAAAATGTCCATGATGACGCGCAGAGGATAATGCGCCGCGACGTCGCGGGCAAAATCGCATGTCCCACCCTGCGCGAGCATCTGATCGACCGTCTCGCGCGCGATTTGCCGGATTCGGTCTTCGACGATCTTGAGGTTTTTCGGCATGAACCAGCTTTGGGTCAGCAGCCGGTATTTCATATGGTCAGGGGCGTCCATCTGGACCAGCGAGCGGATCAGATGGCCGTCGTTGTTTGGCGTCGCGGCGCGTGCCAGCGCTTCGCCATCGCGGTTGGTCAGTACCGTCGGGCGGATGCCGTTGGCGAACCGCTGCGGATCGCGGCTGATCGCCATGATGTCGGCGTGGCGGGTGACGAGCCAGAAGGGATCGTGATCATGATTCTCCGCCACCGCGAGCGGGGCGTTGGCGCGCGCCCAGGTCAGCTGCTCGTGCAGCGAATCCCATTGGCCGTATGCGACGGGGTCGACAACGGCGGCGGCTACCTCTCCAGGCAATATCGGTTTTGTCATGCAACCTATGCTGCAGCGATTCGCGGGAGGAGTCGAGTGCTTAGACGCCGAAGCGGCCGCTATGCGATTTGCGGCGCCCCCGCGGGCATCGCGGTCGCCCACTCAGCGCGCGCCTTGCGGATCATTGTTTTTAGCGCATCGGCATGCTGCCGCCACGCCAATGCAGAGTCTTCGCTCCACGCTGGTCCTGCCGCCAAGCCCAATTGCGCGACCGTCATGTCGATGAAGGCATCATATTCGGCAATCGGCAGCGCGCCATAGCTGCGGTGCGTGAACACCAGTTCGGCGACGAGCGGCCACACCCAGCCTTCGCCTTTGGCCAGCCCGAATATCATCTGGAGCGTCTCGTCGGTCATCCGCCGCGATGCGGCATCGACCGAAATGAAGCTCTCCCGCCGCTCGGGATGGGCGGCGAAGAATCGTTCGAACAGCGCATGGCGAATGTCGATGCCGGCATCGGCGACGGCGATCAGGCTCGCCTCCATCAGAGCCGCATCGGCGTCGCTCACTTGAACAGGCTGCCCAATATCCCGCGCATCAGCTGGCCGCCGAATTTGCCCGCGACCTGCCGCCCGATGCTGGTCGCCGCCGAACGCGCCGCCGACTGCACCATCTTTTCGGTCATCGACGGCTTGGCGGCTTCGCGCGCAGCCGCGGTTTCCAGCCGCAGCCGCTCGCGTTCTTCGGCCGCTTGCACCTTCGCCGCTTCCTTGGCGGCAATCGCCGCCTGCTTGTCGGCCTCGACCTGTGCCTTGGCCGCGATCGCGGCGGCCTGCGCCTGATCGGCTTTCATCGCGAGCAGTTCCTCGGCGCTCTCGCGGTCGACGGTGGTGTCATATTTGCCCTCGACCGGCGAGATCGACCTGATGATTGCGCGCTCCTTTGCGTCGAGCGGCCCGGCGCGCGAGCACGGCGGCTTGATCAAAGTGCGCTCGACCGGCGAGGGTGCGCCGTCGGGCATCAGCAACGACACCAGCGCCTCGCCGACTTTCAATTCGGTAATCTCGCGCGCGACATCGACCTTGGGATTGGGACGGAAGGTGTCGGCGGCGGCTTTCACCGCTTTCTGGTCGCGCGGCGTGAAGGCGCGCAGCGCGTGCTGGACGCGGTTGCCGAGCTGGCCCGCAACATCTTCGGGAATGTCGATCGGGTTCTGGGTAACGAAATAAACGCCGACGCCTTTCGATCGGATCAGCCGAACGACCTGCTCGATCTTTTCGGTCAGCGCGGGCGGCGCGTCATCAAACAGCAGATGCGCCTCGTCGAAAAAGAAGACGAGCTTGGGTTTGTCGGGGTCGCCAATCTCGGGCAGCGTTTCGAACATCTCGCTGAGCAGCCAGAGCAGGAAGGTCGCATAGAGCTTCGGGCTGGCCATCAACTTGTCGGCGGCGAGGATGTTGACATAGCCGCGGCCATTGTCGTCGCAGCGGATCATGTCCTGGATGTCGAGCGCGGGTTCGCCAAAGAAATGCGCGCCGCCCTGACTTTCCAGCGTCAGCAGCTGGCGCTGGATCGTGCCAACGGTCGCTTTCGACACATTGCCGTATTTGGTGGTGAGTTCGTCGGCATTCTCAGCGCACCACACCAGCATCGCCTGCAAATCGCCCAGATCGAGCAGCAGCAGATTCTGTTCGTCGGCAACCCGAAAGGCAATCGCAAGCACGCCCTCCTGCACCTCGTTGAGCCCCATCAGCCGCGCCAGCAGCAGCGGCCCCATTTCGGAAATGGTGGTGCGGATCGGATGCCCCTGTTCGCCGAACAAGTCCCAGAAGATGACGGGGTTGTCGCGGTACGCCCACTCGCTATCGCCGATCTCGGCGGCGCGCGCGGCGAAAATTTCGTGCATCTTCGACATCGGGCTGCCCGCCATCGCCATGCCGGCCAGGTCGCCCTTTACGTCGGCAACGAACACCGGAACGCCGACCGCTGAAAAGCCTTCGGCGAGTCCCTGCAAGGTCACTGTCTTGCCGGTGCCGGTCGCGCCCGCGATCAGCCCATGACGGTTGGCGCGTTTGAGCACCAGCGACTGGCGCGGCCCATTTTCTGCGCCGCCGCCCCCGAGCCCGATATAGATTTCGCTTGCCGTGCTGCCGTCGCTCACTGTGCTTTTCCTCCACTTGGGCCCCTTTCCAACGATCTAGTGCGGCGGGACGAGACAGGCAATCGGCAAACCTGGACGCGGCGGCGGTGGCCGGTTGGGGAAGGAACGGGAGAAAACTGCGCCACTTCACTCGCAAATGGCAACGAGCCACAGCTGTGCCGAGACCTTAAAGAGACAAAAGACATGGATGTGACCGCCGAAACCGATCCCTTGTCGCTTTAAAATCGCGGTGCGTGCCGGAGTTCCGCGAGAAGCATGTGGTGCGAAGCGACTGCGTCATCCGGCATCGTAGATGATGTCGAAATAAGCTAAGAAAGCGTTTGGAATAACGCTGGAGGGTGGCGGCTAAAGATCGAAGTCGCGCACTGCTCCTCCCTGTCGTGCAGCGACGGGGAGATGGCAGCGCGAAGCGCGGACGGAGGGGTTTTGGCACAAACGTCGCGGCCCCCTCACCTCATCGCTTCGCGAGCGGCCCCCCTCCCCACGGCTTCGGCACACGGAGGATCGGTAATGTTCCTCTCCCACTCCCGCAGCGCCATCCCCGCGCCAACCCATCACCCCATGATGAAGGCGTTCAATTTATTCCCGTCAGGATCGCGGAAATATCCCGCGTAAAACCCTTCGCCGCGCGGTCCCGGGGGGCCTTCGCAGGTGCCGCCGTTGGCGAGCGCGATGTCGTAGAGGCGCTGGACCTGATCCTTGTCCTTGGCCTCGAGCGCCACCATCACGCCGTTGCCCACCGTCGCTGTGTTGCCGTCAAATGGTTTGGTCAGCCCGATTCCCGCCGCGCCGCCCGGTTTGCCCCAGGCGATGAAACCATCGAATTCCATCATCCGCGGCGTGTCGAGCTCGGCGGCAATCGCGTCGTAAAAAACCGCCGCTTTGGCAAGGTCGTTCGTGCCCAGGGTCACATAGCCAATCATCATTATCCTCCCGACTCGATGTGGAAGGAACATAATAAGAACATGGCGAGTATCATGCAAATGAAAAGGGCGCCGGATCCGATGATCCGGCGCCCCTTCGCCTGGACCAAAGTGCGCTAGCTTATTTCACTCGCACGGCGATGAAAGCGGACGGGCCGCCACGGCGCAGAATTTCTAGCAGCACGGCGTCGCGCCCTGCCCGCTTGGCATCGGCAACCGCCTTCGCCAGCGCATCGCTGGTCGCAACCGGAGTGCGGTTAGCGCTGAGGATCACGTCGCCACGGCGCAGGCCCTTGCGGCCGGCATCGCTGTTCGCCGAAGCGGCGCCGATCACCAAACCCTTGGTTCCGGCATCGACCCCGACCGCGCGTGCAATGTCGGGGGTCACCACCTGCACCGACAGGCCGAGTTCGTCCTGGATGGCCTTGTCGGCAGCACCGGTCGGATCCTCGGGAACCGCCTGTTCCTCTTCGGGGTCAAAGTTGGTTCCGGCCAGCTCTTCCTCGGGCGGACGCGTGCCGACAAGGACGTTGAGCGTCAGCGGCTTGCCGTCGCGAATGATCTCGAGCGGGATGCGTGTGCCGGGTTTGGTGTTCGAGACGATGTAAGACAGCGTCTGCTGCGGCGTCACTTCGCGGCCATTAACCTTGGTCACCACGTCGCCGCGCTTGAGTCCGGCCTTTTCACCCGCCTGCGCGGGTTCGACGCGCTGGATGAACTCGCCGCGATCCTTGGGCAAGCCAAGCGCCGCCGCCAGATCCTCGTCAACCGGCGCGATGCCGATGCCGAGATAGCCGCGCTGGACTTTTTCACCGGCGCGCAGCGCGTTGATCACCGGGATCGCCGCTTCGGCGGGGATCGCGAAATTGACGCCGATGTTGGCGCCGACTGGCGAGATCAGCATGTTGTTGATGCCAACGACATTGCCCTGCAAATCGAACAGCGGTCCGCCCGAGTTGCCGCGGTTGATCGCGGTATCTGTCTGGATATAGCGGTCATAGGCGCCGCCCTGTCCAAGGTTGCGCTGCACCGCCGAGATGATACCCGCGGTCACCGTCGATCCAAGCCCGAGCGGGTTGCCGATCGCGACGACCCAGTCACCGACACGTCCGGTGCTCTTGTCGGCGAACTTCACGAACGGCAGCCCCGTCGCGTCGATCTTGAGCAACGCAAGGTCGGACGCGACGTCGCGGCCTATAATCGTCGCGCGATACTCTTTCTGGTTGGTCAGCGTGACCGTAACCTGATTGACCGCCTCGCCGCGCGGGCCGCCCGAAATCACGTGGTTGTTGGTGACGATATAGCCGTCGGTCGAGATCAGGAAGCCCGAGCCGCCACCCTGCTGTTCCTGGGTGATCGGCTCGCGCGTCCCGGCGAAGGGATTGATCCGGGTGCCGAGCGTAACCTCCTGCTTGGTCGAAATATTGACCACCGCGGGCTGCAGCTGTTCGACCAGATCGGCGAAGCTTTCGGGTGCGCCCGAGCGCGGCACGACTTTCGCGATTTCGCTCGATTCATTCTGCGCGACCTGTGCGCCGAGGGGGGATTGGGTGACCAGCGCCAGCGCGGTGCCACCCGCCAGCAAGGCCGAAGTGATGCCATAAACATAACGCACGATCGAAAATCCTCTTCTCATCCGAAAAATTCAATAACCCCGGCTGCGGCGGTCTGCGGCGCAGCGGCTGAACGCCAATTGAACATGAACGGGCGCTTTCGGTTCCATTCACCGTAGCGCCCGATCGCATCAACCGCCGCTGAAACGCTTCAGATATTCATTGTCGGGCGACATGATGATCGACGTCCCCCCCTGGTTATTCTCACCCAGGAAGGTCTGACGATAGCTTTGCATGGCGCGATAGAAATCGTAAAATTCGGGATCCTTGCCAAAGCTGGCGGCATAGATCCGCGCGGCTTCACCATCGGCGTTACCGCGGATGATTTGCGCTTCCTTTTGCCCTTCGGCGCGGATCGCGGTCGCTTCCTGCTGGCGCGCCGAACGCATGCGGTTATACGCCGCGATCAGCGTCGCGCCCTCGGGGAGATCGGCGCGCTTGATCCGGACATCGATAACCTCGGCGCCATATTTATTGGCCTCGCGATTCAGCGCGACTTGGATATTGTCCATCACCGCGCCGCGCTCGGGCGACAGCAGCGTCGCAAAGGTGCGCTTGCCCAGCTCGTTGCGCAGCGACGAACCCAGGATCGTCGCGAGCTGCTGCTGCAAGCGCTCCTCGGTGCGGATCGCGGTGTACATGCGCACCGGATTGGTGATGCGGAAGCGCGCAAAGGCGTCGACCTGCAGCCGCTGCTGGTCGGTCGACAGCACCTGCTGGCGCTCCATGTTCACGCCCATGATGCGCTTGTCGATATATTGGATGCCGTCGGTGAACGGCACGCGCAGGACGAGCCCAGCGCCCGAGCTGCCGAAATCTTCGTTCGGCTTATAACGGTTCACGGTACGCTCGATTTCACCGAAGCGCAGAATTAGCGCCTGCTTGTCCTCGGGGACGATCGCCAGCGATTGCGACAGGATGACGAGCAGCGCGACAACCCCCACGAGCAAACGGACGGGGTTCTGGAACAGCGAATTAAACATCATTCGCCTCCCTTCGTCGCCGCGGCGGGCGGTGTGGCCGGGATACGCTTTTGCACCTCGTTAAGCGGCAGATAGGGGGTCACCCCGCGCGCTTCGACGACAGTCTTGTCGACATTCGACAACACATTCTCCATCGTTTCATAATAAAGCCGCTTGCGGGTTACCCCCGGCGCCAGCCGATATTGCTCGTAAATCTGGTCGAACGCCGCGGTGTCGCCGCGAGCGCGTTCGAGCACCTGCTGTTGATAGGCGCGCGACAGGTTGATCGCCGATTCGCGCTCCTGCAGCGCCGCGGTGACTTCCTTGAACGCTTCGTCGACCTGGCTCGGCGGATCGGCCTGGCGGATCGCGATGCCCTGGATCGACACACCGGCGCGATACTGGTTGAGCAGTTCCTGCATGCGCTGCTGCACCTGCGCCTCGATCTCGACGCGGCCGGGGCCGATCGCATCCGTCAGGTTGAAATTGGCAACCGTCGCGCGCATCGAACTTTCGGCGACCTCGCGAATCGTGCCTTCGGGATCGGCGAGCTGGAAAAAGAACAACTCGGGGTCGCGCACCGACCAGCGCACTTCGTAAGCGAGATCGATCAGACTCTGGTCGCGGGTCAGGACGAAATTCTCGTCCGTCGCATTGGGAGAACCCACCGCCATGGTGCGGATCGCGCGAACGTCCTCCAGCCGAATGCGCTCGATCGGCGCCGGCCAGGTGAATTTCACCCCCGGACCAACCGTGCGGGAATAGCTGCCAAGCCGAGTAACGACGCCTTCCTTTTCGGGCGGCACGATGTGGAAGGACGAAAAGATCACCCAAAGCACCGCGGCGGCGAGCACGCCCCATTTCCAGAATTTCGCCGAATCGCCCAGGTTGAACTGGCCACCGCCGCCCGAGCCGCCGCCGCCAAAGCCGCCGCGCCCCTTGCGCAGCAGCTCGTCAAGCGCTGAGGGGCCGCGCGGCTTGCGGCCGCGATTGATGTCGATCGGATCGGGGGTGACCCACGGATTGCGCGGTCCGGGCTTTTTGCCGTCGCCAGACCCTTCGCCCCCACGGTCGCCATCGCCGTCCTTGGGACCATTGCCCCACGGGCTGTTCGCCATCAGGCTGATTGCCTCGAAAAATTGCCGCAATCCTCTCGGGCTGCGGCGTTCGATGTTGCCGTCGATTTTATCGTTCATAGGGCTTTTATAGGGTCGACGCGCGCGATTAACAGGGGGTGCGCGCGAAAATGGGTGGCAATTGATCGGCGCATGCCTATCTGCCGCGGACATGACCGATCAAAGCGCCGCCATCGCCCGCCTGACCACCGCCGCCACCGAACTGAGCGAGGGGCGGACATCGGGGCTGCGCTTGCTCGACGACAAAGGATTGCTGGCGGTGGTGCTCGACGTGTCGGGGCTGACGGTCGAGGATCGCAAACCGCTCGAAGACAAGCTGCGCGCCGGTCTGCTCAACGAAGCGGGGGTCAGCGAGGTCCGCATCGCGATGACCGCGGAGAAAAAGTCGATGACGATCATCGCGGTCGGTAGCGGCAAGGGCGGGGTCGGCAAATCGACTCTTGCCGCCAATCTGGCGGTCGCGCTGCAGCGGCGCGGGGTGAAAGTCGGGCTGGTCGACGCCGACATCTATGGCCCGTCGCAGCCGCGTCTGATGGACAGCGAAGGCGTCAAACCCGAATCGCGCGGATCGAAACTGATCCCCGTCCCCAACGCCTATGGCGTGCCGATGCTGTCGACGGGGCAGATCGCCGCGCCGGGGCAAGCGATCGCGTGGCGCGGGCCGATGGCAGGCAAGGCGCTCGAACAACTGGTCGACGCGAGCTGGGGCGATATCGACACGCTGATCGTCGATTTGCCGCCTGGCACCGGCGACGTCCAGCTGACGATGATCCAGAAACACAAACCTGCAGGCGCGGTGATCGTATCGACGCCGCAGGATCTGGCGCTAATGGACGCGACGCGCGCGATCAGCCTGTTCGAGCAGGCCGACGTGCCGATCATCGGGCTGGTCGAAAATATGGCGGGTTATGCCTGTCCGCATTGCGGCGAAGTCAGCGACCCGTTCGGCAGCGGCGGTGCCGAAGCCGCGGCAATGACGATGGGCTTCGACTTCCTCGGCCGCGTCCCGCTATCGATGGGCATCCGGCTGGCCAGCGACGGCGGCGTGCCGCCCGCCGCCGGAACCGACCCGGCGGGCGAGCCGTTCCATGCGATAGCGGCGAAGGTCGCGGACTGGCTGAGCACGCGCAAACCGAGGTAATAGACATGGCGATCAACGACGAGGGTGAAATTCGCGAATTGCTGGGACAGAAACGCCGCATCGCTGTGGTCGGCGCCTCGCCGAACCCGGCGCGCGCGTCGAACGGCGTCCTCGCCTTTCTGGTCGCGCAGGGTCATGACGTGATCGCGGTCAATCCGGGGCATGCCGGCACAACAATCCACGGCGCGCCCGTCGTCGCGACCCTCGCCGATGTCGAGCCGCCCGCCGAGATCGTCGATATTTTTCGCAATAGCGAGGATGCCGGGTCGGCGGTCGACGAGGCGATCGTCCATGGCGCCAAGGCGGTGTGGATGCAGCTGGGCGTGATCAATGACGCTGCAGCGAAGCGCGCCGATGTGGCGGGGCTGACGGCGGTCATGGACCGCTGTCCCAAGATCGAGATTCCGCGGTTGGGGTTGCTGCGGTGAAGGCGGCGCTCGCCCTGCTCGCCGCCACCGCACTGACCGGTTGCGCCTCGGCCCGGGTTCACGCCAACCCGCAAGACGCTTTCTTCGCAGCAATCACCGCCCATTGCGGCAAGGCGTATGCGGGCAGGATCGCAAGCGATCAGGAGGCCGATGCCGACATGCGCGGCACGGCGATGGTGATGCATGTCCGCAGCTGTACGCCCGACCGCATCGAAATCCCTTTTCATATCGAAGGGCTTGGCCCCGACGGCGGCTGGGACCGCTCGCGCACCTGGGTCATCACCCGGACCATGACAGGGCTGCGCCTCAAGCACGACCATCGCCACGCCGACGGCAGCAAGGATGAGCTGACGATGTATGGCGGCGACACCAAAGACGTCGGCACGTCGGCGCGCCAGACCTTTCCAGTCGATGCCGAATCGATCGCGCTGTTCACCCGTACCGGGCGCAGTGTGTCGAACACTAATATCTGGTCGGTCGAAACGACGCCCGATGGCTACACCTACGGCCTGAACCGCGAAGGGCGCGATTTCCGCGTGACCTTCGATTACCGCCAGCCGGTCTCTCCGCCGCCTGCGCCTTGGGGCTGGTAGGGGAGAATCGTCCCTGTCGCGCAGCGATCGGGAGGATCGCATTCGCTCAAAAGCCTTTGCCCTCGCGACTCGCCCCGCTTATCAGCGTCGGCGATGGTGGGCATTCGCGACACGGTAGGGAAAAACAAATCGCGGCTGCCGCGGGTCAGCCGCCGCCAGATGCTGGTCGGCGCGACCGCGGCGGGCGGGCTGGCCATCGCATGGAGCCTGTGGCCGCGTGCCTATCAGCCGAACCTGACCGCGGCGCCCGACGAGCATGTCTTCAACGCGTTCCTCAAAATCGGCGACGATGGGCATATCAGTGCGGTCGTCCCCCAATGCGAGATGGGCCAGGGCGTCACCACGCTGCTGCCGCAGATCATGGCCGATGAGCTCGGCGCCGACTGGCGGACAATCGCGGTCGAAACCGCACCGATCAGCCCGCTTTATACCAACACATTGCTGGTCGATGAGGATAGCGCGGTTTTTACCCCGCGCGCCGGGGTGCCCGATTTCGTGTCCGACGTGCGCGGCTGGGTGCGGCGCGAATGGGCAGTGCGGAACGCGGTGATGCTGACCGCGAACAGCTCGTCGGTGCGGATGTTCGAGGCGCCGTGCCGCGCCGCGGCGGCGCAGGCGCGGGCGCTGTTGATGATGGCGGCGGCGGCGCGCTGGGACGCCGATTGGGAAGACTGCGATACGCAGGACGGCTTCGTCCTATTGGGCAAGAGGAAGCTGCGCTTTGGTGAGCTTGCTGCCGCGGCGGCATTGCTCGAACCGCCCGCCGAACCCGTCTATCGCGCCAGCAGCGGCGATCCCCTTTATGGCAAAGAGCTGACGCGGCTCGACCTGCCCGCGAAGATCGACGGCTCGGCCAATTATGCGGGGGACATTCGCCTTCCCGACATGGTTTTCGCGGCAATCCGGCAGGGGCCGCTCGGCGCGACGCGACTGAAAAGCATCGACCGCAAGCAAGGCATGGCGTCGCCGGGTCTGCTCCACGTCGTCACCCACGAACGCTGGGTCGCGGCGGTGGCGCGCAACTGGTGGGCAGCGAATCGCGCGCTCGACCGCTTTGCCCCGGTGTTCGAAACCGCGGGAACACCGATCTCGACCGACCGGATAGACGCGGCGCTGAAACAGGCGCTGAAGGACGGCGGCTACCGTGTATCGCACAAGGGCGACGTCGCCGAGGCGATGACCGGGCGGACCAAAGTCGCGGTCGAATATGCAGTCGCGCCCGCACTTCATGCGCCAATCGAAACGCGCAGTGCTACCGCTGCCCCCGACGGCGCCAGGTTGCGCGTCTGGGTCGCGACGCAGGCGCCCGCCCAATGCCGCGACGCCATCGCACGGGCGACAGGGCTGGCCATGGGTGATGTCATCTTGTTCCCGATGATGGCGGGCGGATCGTTCGACGCCTGCCTCGACCATAGCGCCGCGGTGCAGGCGGCGATCATCGCGCGACAAGTCGGCCGCCCGGTCCAACTCGCCTGGTCGCGCGCCGAAGAGATCATGCGCCTGCCGCCGCGCGCGCCGGCGCGGGCGCGGCTGAGCGCGACGCTGAACGCGGCCGGCGGAATTGACGCGCTGGTGAGCCGGATCGCGGTGCCGCCGACCAATCACGAAGTCCGCGCGCGGCTGTTCGACAATATTCCCGCCGACGTCGCGCAGCGCGCCGCGGCGGGCAGCGCCGACGCCGCCGCGGTCGAGGGCGCGGCGAGCAGCTATGCGATTCCACACCACGCGGTCGATCATTGCCCCGCCGACATCGGCCTGCCCACCGGGCGGTGGCGCGGCAATGCTGACAGCTATACCGCCTTTTTCACCGAATCCTTCATTGACGAAATGGCGGCGCGCGCCGGGACCGACGGCTTATCCTATCGTATCGCGATGCTCGGCGACGCGCCGCTGCTCGCGCGCTGCCTGCTCACAGCGACCAGCCTTGGCGGCTGGGAAGGCGGCGTGTCGGGGACCGCGCAGGGGCTAGCGTGCCACAGCATGCGCGGCAGCCATATCGCGCTGATGGCGACGGCGCGGCAGAGCGACAAGGGGTTGCAGGTCGAACAGCTGGTTGCCGTCGTCGACGCCGGGCGTCTCGTCAATCCGTCGATCGCGCGGCAGCAGATCGAGGGCGGGCTGGTCTTTGGCCTCGCCGCCGCGATCGGCGCGACGACCGACTATGAAGGCGGTGTCGCGACGGCGCGCAAGCTGGCGCAGCTGGGCCTGCCGCGCCTGTCGCAGACCCCTCAAATCCTCGTCGAATTGGTCGACAGCGACCGCGAGCCTGGCGGCTTGGGCGAAATCGCAGTGCCCGTCGTCGCGCCCGCGATAGCCAATGCGATGTTCGCGGCGACCGGCCGCCGCATCCGCCGCCTGCCGCTTTCAGCGCACCCTCTATGACCCTGCCCCCCGCTCATCCGCCCGTCGTCTCTCCGCGCATCGGCGTGTTGCTCGTCAATCTGGGCACCCCCGACGCGCCCGATGCGCCGTCGGTGCGGCGCTATCTGGCCGAATTTCTATCTGACCGCCGGGTCGTCGAGATCCCGCAAATCTTGTGGCAGCCGATCCTCCGCGGCATCATCCTGACCACGCGGCCCAAAAAATCGGCGCATGCTTATGCGAAGGTGTGGACTGAAAACGGGTCGCCGCTCGCCGCAATCAGCCGCGCGCAAAGCGAAGCGTTGCAACTGTTGTTTGGCGATGCGGTGCAGGTCGCTTATGCGATGCGGTACGGCAAACCCGCAATCGGTCCGGCGATCGACGCTCTGATGGCGACGGGGTGCCAGCGCATTCTGATCGCGCCGATGTATCCGCAATATTGCGCGGCAACGACCGCGACCGTGGTCGATGCGGTCGGTGAGCATTTGAAGACGCTGCGGTGGCAGCCAGCGGTGCGCTTTCTACCGCCCTATCATGACGATGCCGCCTATATCTGCGCGCTGAAGGCGTCGGTCGAGGCGGGGCTGGCCGCGCTCGACTTCACCCCCGACGTCCTACTCGCGAGCTTCCACGGCATGCCCGAACGGACGCTGCATCTGGGCGATCCCTACCATTGCCAGTGCCGCAAGACCGCTCGACTGCTGTCCAAAGCGCTCGGCCGCCCCGTCGAGGTCGCCTTCCAGTCGCGCTTCGGCCGCGCCAAGTGGCTCGAACCCGCGACCGACACGCAGCTCGAATCATTCGGCAAAGCGGGCCAGAGCGTTGCCATATTCGCCCCCGGCTTTTCCGCCGATTGCCTCGAAACACTCGAAGAGCTGGCCATCCGCGGCAAGGAACAATTCGAGGCCACCGGCGGCAGGCGCTTCACCTATCTGCCTTGCCTGAATGCCGAAGCCCCCGGCATGGCGATGATCGAGACGCTCGTGCGCCGCGAACTCGCAGGCTGGCTATAGTTACCAAGTGTTTAGGTCCATGCGCTAGATTGCTCCGACGCGGCACCGAAACGGTCCGGTCGTGGCAATTTGGAGATACGCAATGAACCAGGTCCAATCGGCAGCGCTGACGCTCGCCGGGATCACGCTGGCCTTTGTGGCGCTCGTCTTTGCCATATGGTGGCTGCGCCGTCCGCGCACCGCACCTGCCGTGCCGCGCGTCCCGCGTGCTCCAGGTGCAAGCCGGATCCCCAAACTGTTGCGCAAGGCGAAGGTCGAGGTCGACCCGATCGAAATCTCGGCATCGCGGCTCGCCCGGGTCAGCGGGAAGGCGCCGCTCGAACCCCAGGCGCCGACCGACTATGATTATCGGCAAATCCCCGTCTCCGATGGCGAAGACGATGCGGTCGAGGCGACGCTCGAAGCGCTGGCGGCCGAGGTCGAGGGCGAAGCGCATCGGATCGGGAACGCCGAAATCGAAACCGAAGCCGTCACGTTGCGCCTCGTGCCGCAGATCCCGCTGCGCGATGCAATTTCGACCAACAGCTGGCTCGGCGGGCGTCCACGCTTACCCGAAGGGATGGATTGGCCGGAGATCGACGGCGAGCCCGCCGACTTCCTCGCCCAGATCGACTGCGCCAGCCTGCCGCCCGCACTGTGGGGCGGACTGGGTCCGCGCGACGGCGCTCTTGCCTTTTTTATTCATCGCCGCGGCTATCATATGCAGGTGCTGCATGTGCGCGATACCGATGTCGCAGTGTCGCCACCGCTGGCGCTCGACGATCCCGACGGATGGTTCGGCCCGCACGGCGGCCTGCGCTTCGGCGACCTCGAATCCTTTGCCGTGCGCGCCTTTCCCGAATGGCCGGTCGATCTGGTCGCAGTACGCCCCGGCGACGGCGATCCGCGGGTCGAGGCCGATCCCAGCGAAACTGGCGCGATGCTGTACAACCGCAGCTATGACATCGCCGATCCGGCCTTCCATCCGTTCGACTGGGGCAGCATGACCGCGATGGTCGCGATCCTCGAAATGCGGCTCGACCGGTTGATGACCGACGCTGTGCCGTCGCCGGGGGCAAGCGCTGAGGACATTGTGACCTTGGAGCAGCGCGCCGAGATCAATCGCGAAGCGCGCGTCCGCGCCGCGGAGATTGTCGCCATCGTCCACGAAAGCGCCGCGAAAGAAGCTTTTTCGACAAGCGACGCCAGCGCGGTGATGGCGGCGCTGCACGCGGTCCATTGGGCCAAGGCGGTGCACCGGATCGACCCCGAAACCGGCGCAGACGCGTACGACACCATCACTTTGCCGCTGACCACGCACCGCGCCGACGCCAATTTGTGGGTGCATGATTATCAGACGATCCTGTTTGATCGCGCCAAACACGCCTGGTGCGCCAACCCGGACAGCCTTTCGGCGCCGATGCGCGCCTTTTTCGAGCCCTATTGGCGCGACCTGGCTGCGCGCGAAATGGCGGCAATCGGGCATGAACCCTTCCGCTATGTCCATGATTATGACGAGGATCGTGACGCCGTCTTGCTCGATCTGCCGACCAGCGGGTTGATGAGCCGGATATTCGGCGACTGCGACAATCTGGTCGTCACGATCGACAAGGCCGACTTGGCAGTGGGTAACTTTACCAAGCTGCGGGTGCAGGTGAGCAACTAAGGTCAGACCCGGGCCGCCGTCAATGCCGCCGAATAGCTTTGCAATTGACGTTCCGGTAAACTTGCGGCGGCCGCGTGCGCGCCCTAATCATGATGCCATAAGCTCGATGGGAGAGTAGATTATATGGCACGCGTAGCAATCGTCACCGGCGGCAGCCGGGGCATCGGCGAGGCAATCAGCCTCAAATTGCAGGAACAGGGCGTCACCGTCATCGCGAACTATGGGGGCAATGACGAAAAGGCGAAGGCCTTTACCGAACGCACCGGCATCGCCGCAATGAAATGGGACGTCGGCGACCATCAGGCGTGCCTCGATAGCTGCGCGCGCATCGCCGAAAAATTTGGCCCCGTCGACATCGTCGTCAACAACGCCGGCATCACCCGCGACGGCACCCTCGCCCGAATGAGCTATACCGACTGGGACGACGTGATGCGCGTCAATCTCGGCGGCTGCTTCAACATGGCCAAGGCGTGCTTTCCAGGCATGGTCGAACGCGGCTGGGGCCGCATCGTCAATATCGGGTCGATCAACGGCCAGGCAGGGCAATATGGCCAGGTCAATTATGCCGCCGCCAAATCGGGCATCCACGGCTTTACCAAGGCGCTGGCGCAGGAAGGCGCCAAGAAGGGCGTCACCGTCAACGCGATCGCGCCAGGCTATATCGACACCGACATGGTCGCCGCGGTGCCGCCGCAGGTGCTGGAAAAGATCGTTGCCAAGATCCCGGTCGGCCGGCTGGGCCAGGCCGATGAAATCGCGCGCGGGGTAGCGTTCCTGTGCAGCGAAGATGCGGGATTCGTGACCGGATCGACGATGTCGATCAACGGCGGGCAGCATATGTACTGACCGGCCGAGGTCGCCAGCGAAGCCATTGGCGCCAGCGAACGGCGAACTGGCAACCGGTGGCGAAGCCGCGGTCCGGCACGGCCAGCGGTGCGGCGATCAGCAAGATCGTCGAACCTGTCTGACGGCGGGCGGCGGCTTTGCCGTCGCCGCTTGAGGCGCTACACCGACGATATGACCGACGCGTCCCTAACCGCTGCCCAGCGCGACCTTTCGCAAGCCTACGCCGGCGGCGCCCCCGGTGTCCTCGTCTCGGGCCTCGTCTGGCTGATCGCCGGAATCATTTGGCAGCTGCACGGCATCAGCGCCGCCTTTGCCGCGCTGTTCTTCGGCGGCATGGCGATCCACCCGCTGGGCGTCCTGATCGAACGTATCGCCTTGCGCGCCCCCAAGGCGACAGTCGGCAAGCCGCTCGAAACGCTCGCGAGCGAAGCGACGATCCCGCTTTTCGCCGGGATGATGATCGCGTGGGTGATGCTGGTCCGCGCACCCGACCTCGCCATCCCCACCTTCGCCGCCATCGTCGGCGCGCGCTATTTCCTGTTTCGGACGCTATATGGTGAGGTCGGCTATTGGGGGCTCGGCGGCGTGATCCTGCTCGTGGCCGGTCTGGCGCTTTTCGGCCTCAAGACCCCTCCCAATCTAGGCTTCGTCGTCGGCGCGATCGAATTCGTGGCAGCCGCATGGATCCTGCAACGCTGGCGCGCTCGCCGTTGAGCGCGCCGCTCCATCCTCCGGTCAAACGCTCGGTGACGATCGCGGGCCATCCGACCTCGATCAGCCTCGAGCCGATGTTCTGGGACGCGCTCGAGGCCGAAGCCGCCCGCCAGGCGCTCCCCGTCAACGCGCTCGTCGCGCGGATCGACGTCGAACGGATGGAAGCGGGCGACCCGCCGAACCTGACCTCGGCGATCCGGCAATGGTTGTGGCGGGGACGCGCCGCCGACTAGATCGCCGCGCAAACCGCAGTCCCAAACGCCGCACCCTTGTCGGGGGCATGATGCAGGAACAGCGAGGGTTCGATCAGTTCGAGCTCCATGATGTGGAGCTTGCCCGCAGCGTCGCCGACCATGTCGACGCGCGCGTAATCCGGCGATGCCGGCGCCGCGGCCAGCGCCGCCGCCGCCAGAGCGCGCGCGGCATCGCTTGCTTCCCATACCGTCTCGCGTCCGCCAAATTGTTCCTGGACGCGAAAGTCACCCGACGCCGGGCGCTTGACGATTGCGTGGCTCAATTGTCCGGCGAAGAAGAACAGCGAAAATTCGCCCTCGGTCAGGATGCCCGGCATGAGCGGCTGGACAAGGCGGCGTTGACCTAAGGCGTCAGCAGGGATCGCATCGCCCGCCGCAATGCGGTGGGTGCCGTCGGCGCCGCCCGAGATCGCCGGTTTGATCACGACTTCTTCGGCGCCGAGTTGCAACCGCGCGGCGGCAAGGCTGGAATCGTCGAGCGCGGCGACCTCGACCGTCGGCACCACCGCGACGCCCTTTGCGCCAAGTTCGCCCAAATACGCCTTGTCACTGTTCCAGCGCAGCACCGGCACCGGATTGGCGACCGGCAACGCTTCGGTCTCCAGCCGGTCCAGCAGCGCGTACCAGGCCGCGACATCGCGCTGATACCCCCAGGCAAAGAGCGGCAGAATCAGGTCATAGCCCGACAAATCGCCGGGGTCGGTCCATACCCGCTGCTCGACGACCAGCCCGGCGCCGCTCAGCGCCGCCGCCTTGCGCGTGAAGGCGGGGTGCCAGTTTTCGTAATAATCGGGCGCTGGGACAAGGATAGCGACGCGGGGTTGGAAAGGCATGGACTTCGATCGCTTTCTCAATCTGCGTCATTGCGAGGAGCGAAGCGACGAAGCAATCTCCAGTTTTCGACCTCGCATAACATCGAGGGCTGGAGATTGCTTCGCTTCGCTCCCGATGACGAGGCTATGGGGCGCGATGTTTACCGACCCAAGAGCCCGCGCGCCTGTCCCGCAATATGCGAGAGCATCGCACCGTTCGGGTTCGGGATCGTCCGTGCCCGCTCGACCGTTGCCCGGAATTGCGCCACCCGCGGGGCATGGTCGGCGAGCCATTTGGTCACCGCGGTATCGAGATCGCCTTTCGGCAGCTGCGCCAGGAAAGTCAGCCGCATCTGCTGGAAATCGCGCGCCAAGCTGTTGACCAGCAGGCGTTCCCACGGATCGCCGGGGCTCATATGCGCCGCTAGCGTCTGTGCCCAGTCCAGCCCGAGCGCTTCGCCCAGATGGGTGAATGCACTGGTTACCGCAACCTCGTCGTCGCCGCGTCGCTCCGCGAGGTCGACGATGCCGATCGCGCCGTCGGTCTTGAACAGCCGTACGACCGCCGCGGTCAGCGCCTCGGGCGCGCCGGCCTCGAGCAGTTGCTGGGTGAGCATATCCCACTGGCGCTTGACCGACGGGCTGAGCAGCCCGTCAACGCTGGCGTTCAGGCGATCGACCCCGGGTTCGAGCCGCGCGACCACTGGTCCCGCCTGCGCCAGCGCTTGCGTCACGCGCAGCAAATCGGCCATTTGCGAGGTCATTGCCGATGCCGCCTGGCTGAACAGCGACAGACGCACGCTTTCGTCGATCTTTGCCGCGTCGAGCGCGTCCCAGAGAGCGGGCAGGTCGAGCAGGCGCTCGACCGCGACGAACGCCGCGGCGATGTCTCCCAGCGCGCAGCCCTCTTCTTCGACGAGTTCGAACGGATGGACGATGCCCATGCGGTTGATGATGCGGTTGGCGAGCTTGGTCGCGATGATTTCGCGGCGCAGCTGGTGATCAGCAATCGCCGCGGCGAAATCGCGCTGCATTTCGGTCGGGAACGCTGCCGCAAGATCACTCGCCAGTGCCGGATCGTCGGGCAGACTGCTGATTTCGATCGCCTCTTGCAAGGCCAGCTTGGCGGTCGACAGCAGCACCGCGAGTTCGGGGCGGGTCAGACCCCGCCCTTCGGCGGCGCGACGGAGCAATTCATCGTTTGCCGCCAGCCCTTCGACCTTGCGGTCAAGGCGGCCCGACGCCTCGAACGTCTCCATCAGCCGGACGTAGGAGGCGACCGCCGCCGACCCGCCCTTTTCGGCAATCGACAGCGCCAGCGCCTGGAGACGGTTATCCTCGAGCACCAGTTCGGCCACATCGTCGGTCATCCGCACCAGCAGCGCGTCACGCGCGTCCTGCGCCAGTCGCCCTTCGGTCATCTCGCGGTTGAGCGCGATCTTGATGTTTACCTCGTTATCCGAGCAATCAACGCCGGCGCTGTTGTCGATGAAGTCGGTGTTGATCCGCCCGCCCTTCGCCGAAAAGGCGATGCGAGCCGCTTGCGTCGTGCCGAGGTTCGCGCCCTCGCCCACCGCGCGCACGCGCAGATCCTCGGCATCGACGCGCAGCGCGTCATTGGCGGGATCACCGACCTCGGCATTATTCTGGCTCGCGGCCTTCACATAGGTGCCGATGCCGCCGAACCACAGCAGGTCGGCGGGCGCCTTGAGGATCGCCGAGATCAGCGATCCGGGGTCGATTTCGGACACTGTCAGCCCGAGCAGCGTCTGGATTTCGGGGCTGAGCGGGATGCTTTTCTGGCTGCGCGGAAAAATGCCCCCGCCTTTCGAGATCAGTTTGGCATTGTAATCGGCCCAGCTCGACCGGGGCAGCTTGAACATCCGCTCGCGCTCCTTCCAGCTTTTCGCCGGATCGGGATTGGGGTCGAGGAAGATGTGGCGATGGTCGAACGCCGCAACCAGCTGGATCGCCTTCGACAGCAGCATGCCGTTGCCGAACACATCGCCCGACATGTCACCGCAGCCGACCACACGGATCGTCTCGGTCTGCACATCGACGCCCATTTCGGCGAAGTGGCGCTGCACCGAGAGCCACGCGCCCTTGGCGGTGATCCCCATTGCCTTGTGGTCATAGCCGTTCGACCCGCCGCTCGCGAACGCGTCGCCGAGCCAGAAGTCGCGCTCCATCGCGAGCGCGTTGGCGACGTCGGAGAAGGTCGCGGTGCCCTTGTCGGCGGCGACGACGAAATAGGGATCATCACCGTCGTGGATCACGACGCCCTTGGGGTGCACGACCTTGCCGGCGACCAGATTGTCGGTGATCGATAGCAAGGCGCGGATAAAGATGCGGTAGCATTCGGTACCCTCGGCGAACCACGCGTCGCGGTCGAGCGACTGGTCGGGGAGCGCCTTGGGATAGAAGCCGCCCTTCGCACCGGTCGGCACGATGACGGCGTTCTTGACGCGCTGCGCCTTCATCAGCCCGAGGATCTCGGTGCGGAAGTCGTCGCGGCGATCGGACCAGCGCAGCCCGCCGCGCGCGACCGGACCGGCGCGCAGGTGGATGCCCTCGACCCGCGGCGAATAGACCCACACTTCGCGCCAGGGCAACGGTTTGGGCAGGCCGGGGACAAGGCTCGAATCGATCTTGAACGCCAGCGCTTCCTCCGCCGCCGGGGCAAAGGCGTTGGTACGCAATGTCGCGCCGATCACGGCATGAAACAGGCGGAGGATGCGGTCCTCGTCGATCGATTTGATGTCGGCAAAGCCCGCGAGAATATCGGTTTCCAGTGCCTCGGCGCGCGCTACATCGCGCGCCTTGGGATCGTGGAGCGCGGAGAAACGCTCGATCAGCGCCGCGGTGAGAGCAGGGGCATGACGCAGCGCGCTGACCACCGTATCCATGCCATAGGCCGACCCGCCCTGACGCAGATAGCGGAACCAGGCGCGCAACCACACGATCGCGCGCGGATCGGTCTGGTTGGTGAGTACCAACTCATTGAAGGCGTCATTTTCAGCCCGGCCGCCAAGCACCGCGGCAATCGCGCCTTCGAGCACTTCGGCATAGGGCAGCAGGGCGAGTTCATCGACAGTCGCGGGCAATCGCAGCGTGAAATCATGGATCACGATCGGTGGCTCTTCGTCAGCGTCCGTCCCAGGCGCGCGGCTTTGGCCAAGCGCGGTCGGGATTTCCTCGAGCACCTCGAATCCGAAATGTTCGAGCGCGGGAACGACGTCGGACAGCGCGAGCGGGCCGACCGCGCTATAAACCTTCAGCCGCAGCCGGTCGTCGCCGTCGAGCGTCTTGCGCGCGAGCCGGACGCTGCGCGGATTGTCGGCGTCGAGATCGCGCAGGCGCAGGATGTCGCGCGCCGCTTCGGCGGGATTATAGAGGTTGCGGTAATTGGGCGGGAAGGTTGGGGCGAAGCGCGCCGCCAGCGCCGCGGCGCGGCCGGGGTCCCCGCGCTTCGCCAACGCCGCCTCGACCTCGGGCTGCCAGCCGCGCACCATCTGTTCGAGCTGGGTATTGAGCGCGTCTGTGTCGGGTACGACGCCGCCGCTGCGCAGATCGAGCGTGTAGCGCAGCAACGCCGCGCCGCCATCTTCGAGCACCATCGTCCAGCCGATCACACCGGCTTTCGCCTCGCGCACCAGCATTGCCTCGACCGCGATGCGGCGGCCGGTCGACACCTCGTCGCGCGGCAGCCAGACGAACACAAACAGGTGGCGGCCGAGCGCGCTGCGCACCGTTACCAGCTTGGGCCGCGGCCGGTCTGTGATCGACATCGAGGTCAGCACCAGCTCTTCGAGCGAGGCGGCATCGAAGGCGATCAGCAGATCGTGCGGCAGCGCGGTCAACGCATGCGCCAGCGCTTTGCCGGCATGGCCCGACGGGTCGAAGCCGAATTTGCTCATCAGCGCGTCGAGCTGCGCGCGCAGCACGGGCACCTTATCGGGACGCGCCGACAGCGCTGCGCTGGTCCACAGCCCCGCGTGGATCGACAGGCGATCGACCTTCTTGCCCTTCATTTCAGGCACGATAACGAGGTCGAGCAGCACCCGGCGATGGACCGCGGACAAACGGTTCGACTTGATCAACAGCGGCGCCTGGCCGCGATCATCGAACCAGGCAAACGCCGCATCGAGCGCGGCGGGCGACAGCAGTTGGCTCTCGCTGCTCTCACTCACCCCCAAGGGATCCTGAACCTTGCCGTCGCGGGTGCGCCATTCATGGCCAAGCTGGGTCATTGCCCCGCCTTCGAACCAGCGAAGCAGTTCGGCGGCCTCGCCCTCGACGCGCATCGCGGCATCGGCGAGCATCGCGGCGCGCATCGCGCGCCAGTCGCGCACCGCAGCGCGCACATCGCGCAGCGCACCCTCGATCGCGTCGAGCAGCCGCCGCCGCGCCCGCGCATCGCCGCGTTCGAGTTCCATATAAATTACCGACTCGCGCGCTGGCCCCTCGCCCGCTTCGAGCAAATGCCCCTTGGCATCGCGCGTCACCGCGACGACGGGGTGGAGGATGCGGTGGACGGCGAGTCCCTGCGCGGCGACGATCTGCGACGTCGAATCGACGAGGAACGGCATGTCGTCGTTGACGATGACGAGCCGCATGCGGCGGTCGGTGCCGTCGGCGGCCATCGGTTCGAGCAGCAAAGACGGGGTTTCGGCGGCGCGGTCGAGCGACGCGCGCCCCGCAAACTGGCTGGCGTCAGCAAGCGCGGCCTTGTCCATATCGTCACCTTCGCCGGGCAACGCGCTGCCGTGCAGCGCGGCCAGATAGGCGGCGGCAATTTTGGGGGGGACTTTGGCGGTGGGGGCGGTTGGCGTGTCCGTTTCCGGCGTGGCGGACGAAATTTGAGGCATAAAGTGCAGCATCCCGAACCAAAAGATGGGGATCCCTGCCGACGATCGGCGGGGGCCCGTTCGCTCCGCACCCTATGCGCCTGTGGCGCGCGCGGCTCAAGACCTCGTTCGCGCGTCGGCGTTAAATTATTTCAACTTTCGGATCGACTGTTGCGTGTACGCACTCAGCCGCCCGTGATCGGTACCGCTTTGCGCGCAAGCTTGGCGATCAGTGCGGGATCATCCGCCGCCTTGGCGACGATACCAATGTGTCCGCCCGGCATCGCGCGCGCGATCAGCACGACAAATTCGGCGTCACCCGCGTCATGTTCGAGGATGATCGCCGGATGCGCGGTGCGCAGCGCGTCGAGCTTGTCGTCCACCTTTGCAGCGACTTCGCGCTCGGGCTTGCGGCGTGCGCGCGCATCCTTGATCAAGCCTTTGAGCCCGCCTGGATAGCGGTCGAGATAGGCAGCGAGTTCGCCGCGCCCGACGCCTTCGTCCTTGGCATGGCCAAGCACACAGGCATATTCGGCGAGGCGGGTCTTGTCGTAGGTTGCCCCGAAAACCAGCTTCACGACCGGCGTCATCGGCGCGCGGTCCTGCACTGCCAGCCCGGCGTCGTCGAGCAAAGCGGCAAAGGCTTCGGGCTGCTGCTCGGCGACGAGCGCAAAATCCCATGCCTTGGCGACCGCCTGATACAGCGCCCCGCGGCTGCGGCTGTCGGCGGCAATCGCGCGCTCGGCGGTTTCGCGCGCCAGCGCCAGCCAGTCGGCGAGTTGGGCGTCGGCGCCTGGGTCGATGTTGTTCATCGGCTCGTCGTCAGGGTCGACATCCGCCTCGAATGGCACGTCGCTGCTGTCGACCAACGCGCCAAAGCCGGGAGTCGCATCGCCATCGACATCGTCGTCGAGATGTTCGCTATCGGGACCGTCGGCCCACACCGGCACCGGCGCGGTCAACGGCGCCGCGCTGCGCAGCGCCTGTTCGACCGACAACTGCAATTCGGCGGCCTGGTCGGCGGGCGCCGCTTCCTTCCAGTTGATCACCCCCATGATAAAATCGATCGTATCGTCGTCGGACGAGAAGGGGAGCAGGATGCCGCGGTACATGATGGTGACGCCGCGATCGTTGACGAATTCGGCTTCGAACCCGATCGGCGCGCGGTTGGCGATGATCTGGAGATAATGGTCGGTCAGCCGCGACAGGAGCGAACGCCCCGGAATCTGGCTGATGTAATGGACATCCTCGTCGATCTGCGACTCGGCGCGCAGCCGGTCACCGACAAAGGCGATGCCGGGATTCTCGACCCCGGCGGTAAAGTCGAGCAGCACGGCGTTCGAACCGAAGTCGGCGCCCTCCAGGTCGAGATCCTCGACCGAGGGATAAGCGCGGTCGGCGAGCAGTGATGCCCAGTAATTATAGGCGCGCACCTGCATCCGCCGTTCGTCGACACCGACCGACGCGGGCGGATCGATCGCCCCGTCATCCTGGTCGTGGCTGCCCGAAAGCAGTCCGCGCATGCTGTCCATCATTTATCCCCAGCCAAATACATCGGGGGATGTCATGCACCAGAAGTGGTAAAAGCCGCGTAAACGATAGCAAAGATGCAGTCTGGTACTGGCGCCGTTGCGATGGGTTTCACCTGCCGGATACCAAGAGTTCCGGCCGCCGTGCGATCATCGTCGCGCGGCGGCCGGTCCGGGGGGAGAGCCCGTTATGTACCAATTAGTATATAATCTGCAGGCACAGCGTCAAGCGTCTTTGTGTACCGCTTAGTAAATTTCTTTAATTAGCGCCCCGGCCATAGCTTCAAACCAGTTTCGACCAGCCGTTTGAGTTCAGCACGCGTTGCGCCGGAGCCTGCCTGCACCGCCATACCCTGGTTCATCGCGGTCAAAAATGCCGCAAGTCCGCCCGGATCGACGTCGTCAGGAAAATCGCCCTCATCCTTCGCCCGCGTAAAGCGCTCGAGCATGGCGCGCTTCGCGGTGGCGCTGCGCGGATGCATTCAGCTTCGGCGCCGCAAGCGACCGAATTGATCACCCCCAGGCAGCCGTTGGGATTTTCAGGACAGGTATACATATCGAGCGCGCCGTACATCAGCCGCTCTGCCACCCCGCGCGCGGTCGGCGCATCGAGCGCGGCGCGCATATAATCGGTCTTTTCGCGCTCATACAGGTCGAGCGCCTTGTTAAACAGCGCCTCCTTGTTACCGAACGCGGCATAAAGGCTGGGCTTGGTGATCCCCATCGCTTCGGTGAGGTCGGCCATCGACGCGCCCTCATAGCCTTTCGACCAAAACACGCGCAGCGCCGCCGCGAGCGCCGCATCGACGCAGAATTCGCGCGGACGGCCTTTCGGGACGGTGGCGGCATCGATTTCCATAACGGCTGGTATATAAGTGAGGCGCCGAATAATGTCCAGCGGCGCCTGGCGTGGATGCTGGCGACCTAGGGTAAAGGCTCTCCTGGCCGTGCAACGAACGAAAAAAGGGAGAGCAGCGACGCCCTCCCCTTTTCCTCATTGGCCTTGGGTCACTTCAGTTTGAAACGCACTCCGACGCGGAAGGTGCGGCCCAGCAGGTCCGAATAGGTGCTGTTCGCGGCCAGGCCGGTTTCGGGCAGCAGCAGCGGGTTGGCATCGAACAAGTTGGTGACGTTGAAGAAAAATTCTGCTTCCGACGCGTTCCAGGCGGGGATTTTCTGGGTCAGGTTGAGATCGACGTAGAAAGTCCCTTTGACGTGGTTGTTGTCATAGGTCGGAAACTGGCTGGTCGAGGTTGGGCACCCTGATGTGCATTCGATCGCGTTCGCGAGATATTTGCCCGAACTGACGCCGCGACCGGTGACTGTGCCCGAGAACGTCGGAGTGGAGTAGTTCACATTCGCACGGAAAATCCACTTGGGTGTGCTCGCCTGACCGCCATTTGCTCCAACGGTGTTCAGCGGTGTCGTTCCGGCGATGCCCGTGTCTGCGATGTTCTCGATATAGCGCGTCGCGGTGCCCTTCAGCGTGATCGCCCCGTTTTCGCCGACCGGTAAGCGATAGGCGGCGTCGAAGTCGATACCGCGCACCAGCCGACTTACATAGTTGAACGGCTGGGTGCGGATCAGCAGATAGGGCACTGTGGGGGTCGAGCGCACCGGATCGGTGGTGATCGCGTCGCAGAATGCCAGCACCCCTTCGTTACAGCGGTTGACCACTTCCTGCGCGCTGATCGAGTCGATCGCGTCCTGCAGATCGATACGGAAATAATCGACCGATGCGCTGAAGCCCGGGAGGAAACGCGGAGTGACCACGCCGCCGATATTCCATGAATCGGCCTTTTCCGGCTCCAGGGCTGGGTTGCCCGTCGTGAGACCCGAATAGGGGAAGAATTGCGGGCCGTTGGCGAGGTCGGGGGTGAAGGCGGGGTTGCGCACCGAATCGCTGTTCGCGGTGCCGGCCTGGAACAACTCGTTCAGGTTCGGCGCGCGAATGTCGCGCGAGCGTGTCACGCGGAACCGGATGTCCTCGATCGGCGCCCATGTCGCGCCGAGCTTCCACGTCGTGACATAGCCCGACGTCGAATAGTCGGTCGCGCGCACCGCGCCGTTGAATTCGAGACCGAAGCCCAGCGGGATCAACGTCTCGAGATAGGCTTCCTTCACGTTGTAGCTGCCCCTGAACGGCAGATAGTTGCCGACCGACCAACGGTTGGACGTCGTGCCGTTGGGATTGATGGTCGGCTGGAATTCCGCCGGTACCGTGCCGCGGATCTTCTCTTCGCGATATTCGCCGCCGAGCGCGATGCTGACGTCGCCGGCCCATGTCGCGAAGGGCGTCAGCGACAGGTTGGCACCGGTGACATATTGTTCGAGTACCTGTTTGCGGAACGGATCGCCGAGCACATAGTCGATCGCTGCGGGATCGGCGACGCCGATGCCAAGGCGATTGAGCGGGACGCAGGCCGCATCGTTGTTCGTGGTGCTCGCATCGACGTTGATCAGGCACTGGATCGAACCGGCGGCGTAGCCGCCCGCATTGCCCGCCGGTGCAAAGGCAGCATTCGTCGCATTCGCCATATTCGCGACATTCATGATGTTGCGCAACTGTTCGCGCACGTCGGACCGGCCGTATTGCCCGTAGATATCCCAGCGCGCCTCTTTGCCGAACGCGTCGAACTGACCTTCGGCGCCGATGACATAGCGCTGGACCTGACGCTTGTTGTTGATGCCGCGGAACGGCAGGTCGGCCGCTGTGGTGGTGACGCTGACGCTGGTAACGCCCGCCAAACGCGCGGCGCCGAGCGTCTGGAGCGCGAACGCGTTACACGTGATCGGGGTCGGCACCACCGTGCAACCGGTCGTGTTGAGCGTCGCCGAACCGAGGTTAGGACCGGCGTTGAAGAACACTTCCTGCTTGTTGAACGAGCCTTCAGCGAACAGCGTCACGTTGTCCGAGACGTCGAAGCTCGCGCGGCCATAGAAGCCGTAGCGGTCATCCTTGGGCGCCAGGCCGATGCGACGCCCCGAATCGTTCACGCGCCAGTCGCCTCCGACGGTGCGGGTTACGGCGGCAGCGCCGCCGAGTGCGGGTGAGTTGAACGAGCCATATTGGAATGGGATGACCTGGCCATTTTGGCCGAAATAGAGGCCGCGCAGCGAGTTGGCGACCGTTCCGGCCGAACCCGTGATGAAACCCCCTGGCGCTTGGTTCGTTTGCCCGGCATTCTCGCGGAAGGTGATGAAGGCAGGCTGGCCGTTGGTTGCCGTATAGGCAGGGTTTGAAAAGGCCAGATAGCCCTTGTGATTCCAGGGTCGGTCGTTCGGATCGACTTCGTAGATACCGTCCTGATGGGCGATCTCGGCGTTGAAAACGACATGACCGCGGCCGTCGGCGAACGAGGTGCCGCCCGCTATGCTGCCCGAATAATGGAAGCCATCGCCGACATCGGTGATACCGATGTCGCCGGTGATGCGCAGCCCCTCCATCTTCTTGTTGAGGATGAAGTTGACCACACCGGTCACCGCGTCCGACCCATAGGCCGATGATGCACCACCAGTGACCAACTCTACGCGTTCGATCAGCGCCTGCGGAATCGTGTTGATATCCACCCAGCCGAAGATCGTCGATCCGACTGAACGGCGACCGTCAACCAAAACGAGCACGCGGCTTTCACCCAAGTTGCGCAGGTTGAGCGCGTTGATGCCCGCCGAACCGTTGGAGATATTCAGCCGCGAGTTGGCCGGCTTGGTTGAGCCGGCGAGTTGCGGCAACTGGTTGACGAAGTCGGCGATGTTGTTCGACGGCGAGGTGTTCTGAATGTCCTCCTGCGTCATCACGATCACCGGCGTGGGGGACTGAAAACCATCGCGGGCGATGCGCGAACCGGTAACAATAATCTGGTCGTCGGGTCCCGCCTCGCTCACACTCGTCGTAGCGGCTTCCTCCTGCGCCAGCGCCGGCACGCTGTGAACGAGCGCCAGTGCGGTCATGGCCGCGCCGAAGCGGCTGTTGCGGCCCAACGACCGGCGATTTCGTCCAAAATTGCGCATGTTAACCGTCCCCTTAATTGCCCAAAGGCGCGCCGCACATCGTTCGATGCGCATCCGGTGCCGATGCACCAGGCTGGCTCGCCCCCACTATGTCCTACCTGACCGCCCGGCGGCTATTGCGTACCGCCATTTTATGTTTTTGTGGCTTTCGACCGTTGCGGCCCGACTGTCGCTGCGCTTGCGGCGCGCAAACAGTCAGTTCCGTGGCGGGGAGGTTACAGGGTGGTTACGGGCGGTCAACCGCTTCGCGCTGACCCTGACGATATGGACCTATAGCCGCAGGGCATGGCATTTGCTCAGCCTTGGCGCAGCTGCGGATAGCTTGCAGTTATAGGCGGCGGCCCGCTTGCTATGGGATACCGACGCCATGCTGCGATAGGCTCATGCTTCGTCATCCGTATAACGTATCGGGGAAGTTTTGTTGATCCAGCGCCGCGCGTTCCTGCTGGCTTCGGCCGCGCTTGTCGCGATGCCGGGCAGCCTTTTGGCGAAACCCCGGGTCAAGGGCGGTACACGGACGGTCAATCTGGCTGGCGCAAGAGCGCCGATCGAGATCATCGAAGACGAACTGGGCGTGCCGCATGTGCGCGCGGCTTCAAAGCACGATGCGTTTTTCGGGCAAGGCTATCTGGTCGCGCGTGACCGCCTGTTCGCGATGGACATCGACTATCGCCGCGACATGGGGCGCATGGCCGAAGCTTTTGGACCGCGCTTTGTTGCGGCGGACAAGGCAGCGCGGCTGTTTCACTTTCGCGGCGATATCGACGCCGAGCTCGCGGCGATCCCGCCCGACGTGCTGGAATGCGCGCGCGGCTATGTCGCCGGAGTGAACGCGCGGATCGACGAACTGGCGGCCGATCCGACGCAGCTGCCGCTGGAATATGGCATTATGGGGATCAGCCCGCTCCGCTGGAACATCCCCGATCTGGTGCGCCGCCGCGGCCTCGGCATGGGCGACGCCGACGACGAGGTGCGCCGCGCGCAGCTGCAGGCGCGCGGCCTGCTCGATGCCGAACAGCTGGCAGCGCCGCTGCGCCCCGCCTGGTCGTTTACCGTCCCCGAAGGGCTCGACGTCGCCGCGGTCAGCGAAGCCGATCTGGGCATATTGGACCCCGCCGCTCGTCCGGTGCCATTCGATGCGATCCAGGAGGTGTCGATCAGCCCCGAGCCCGAGGGCGACCGTTTCGCGCTGGGCAGCAATGCGTGGACCATTTCGCCATCGCGCAGTGCGACCGGGCGGCCGATCCTTGCCAATGATCCGCACCTCGGCATCGGCGGCGCCAGCCCGCGCCACATGATCCATATGACGGCGCCCGGACTCGACGTCATCGGCGCCGGCGCGCCGGGACTGCCGGGGATCATGCAGGGGCATACCGACCGTTTTGCCTTTGGCCGCACCAATTTCCACATCGATCAGACCGACCTGTTCATCCTGCGCACCAAGGCGGGTGACGCCAACCAATATTGGCACAAGGGCAAGTGGCGCGCGTTAGAGACGTTCGAGGACGAGATCATCGTCAAGGGCGGGCCGCCCGAACGTGTGACGCTGCGCTATGCTGATGGCCGCCCGATCGTGTCGGAGGACGCGGCGCGCAGCCGCGCCGTCGCACTGGCTACAGTCAGCATGCTGCCGGGCGCCAATATGCGCTTCGCGATCATCGCGATCAATCTGGCCACCGACTGGGCGTCGCTGCAACAGGCCTTCAAGCTGCATGTGTCGCCGACCAATCTTCATTACGCCGACATTGACGGCAATACCGGCTGGCAGACGATCGGCTTTACCCCGCGGCGTCCGAAGCATGACGGGCTGTTCCCGGCGCCGGGCGACGGAGATTTCGACTGGACCGGCCTGCTCCCCATAAAAGATATGCCACACGTCTATAACCCCCCCGAAGGCTGGTTCGCGTCGGCAAATCAGATGAACCTGCCGGCGGGCTATCCCTATCGCGAGCGGATCATCAGCTTCAACTGGAGCGATCCCTATCGCTACGACCGCTGCGCCGAGGTGCTGCGCAGCCAGCCGAAGCACCGGATCGAAGACAGCATCGCGCTGCAACACGACGTCCAGTCGCTGCCGGCGCGGGCCTTGTTGAAGCTGCTTCCCGCGTCTCTTTCCGCCGAAGCGGCTCCGGCCGCGGCCATGCTGCGACGCTGGGATTGCGGGATCGAGGCCGACAGCGCGGCGGCGCTGCTGTTCGAGATGGTGATGGTGGCGTTGTCGGCGGACTTCCGCGACCGGGTGGTCCCGGCGGCGGCGAAGGATCTGATCCCGACGGTCAACCTGTCCGAAATGTTGCGCATTCTTGGCGCGCCCGACCAGCGGCTGGGCGATGATCCTGCCGCAGCGCGCGATGCATTGATCGACCGCGCGTTGGTGGCGGGGTGGACCAAGGCGGTCGAACTGGGCGGCGTCGATCCGGCCAAATGGCAGTGGGGCGACCTGCACCGGGTGACGATTGCGCATCCGTTGGCGTCGTCGATACCGGCGATTGCCGCCGCCTTTCCCAAGATTGAGGGTGGCCGCTCGGGGGGCGATGGCACCACCCCGATGGCGCGCGGCTTCAATTCGCGGCGCGGTTTCAACGTGTCGCATGGCGCCAGCTATTTGTTCGTCGCCGATGTCGGTGCGTGGGACAACAGCCGTTTCCTGCTGCTGCCCGGCCAGTCCGCCGATCCGCGCTCACCGCGCTATCGCGACTTTTATCCCAAGTGGCTGGCGGGGGCGATGCAGCCGCTCTGGTTCAGCAAGGCGGCGGTGGACCGGCATGCGGCGGGGCGGTTGGTGCTGGCGCCTGCGACGGATTGATGGCGTCGCGGGCGCGGTGCATCGTTTCCGTCCACACCCTCTTCCGTTCGCATCGAGCGAAGTCGAGATGCCCCTCGAACCAGCGCCGTCCCGACGGGTGTCTCAACTTCGCTCGACACGAACGGAACAAGCCAAGCGCCTCGCGTTTATAGCGCCTCGGCAATCGCTACCAGCGCGCGGTCTACCGCGGCGGTGGCCTGGCTGTCGGTATCCGCGGGCATGTCGTTGGCCAGCACCGAAAAGATCAGCGTCCGCCCGCTGCGCGTCGTGAGATACCCCGACAATGCGCGCGATGCGTCGAGCGACCCGGTCTTGGCGAACAATTTACCCTCGAGCAGCGTGCCCTTGAAGCGGTTCTGCAACGTGCCGTCGCGCCCCGCAATCGGTAGCGTGCCGCGCCACGCCATGCTCCACGGCTGGCGGGCGATCCAGCTGAGCAGGCCGACGGCGGCGCGCGGTGAGATACGGTTGTAGCTCGACATGCCCGACCCGTCGGAAAAGTCGTAGCTGGTTTCAGCCACGCCCGCCTGCGTCATCAGCTGCCGCACCACCGCCTGCCCATCGGCGATCGAGCCGCTGCCTGCGTGCCGCGCGACGCGGCGCAGCATCAATTCGCTGTGGAGATTCTGGCTCTCCTTGTTGATCCGCACCATATTTTCGGCGAGCGGCGGCGCGGGCAGCTCGGCGAGCATCGCGGGTTCGGTCGGCAGGGTTGCGGGGGCGCCCTTGCGGTTCTCTGGGTCATCCGCGGCGGTCAGCGGCCGGTGGCGGACTCCAACCGCACCATCGACCTTCACCCCGCGCGCCTTCAGCAATTCGCCGAGGCGCCACGCGGCATAATGCGCCGGATCGTCGATGCCATAGCGCAAGGTCAGTGGCGCGACGTCGGCGCCGACCGTGCCGGTCAGACGAATCACGCGGCTGTTCGGCATGCGATCGGCCTCGATTGCTTCCTCCTTGCCCGCGGCGGTCGTGACCCGGTTTTCAATGCTGTAATAGCCCGATGTCTGGATCGTCGGTGCGGCCCCGAGGGCGCCCGGCGCCAGCTTCACCACCAGCTCGTTGTCATCAAGTGTCAGCGCCGAATTGCCGGTGCCATAACGCGAGACGATATTGTTCCAGCTCATCCCCGGGCTCCAGCGCTCGTCGGGGAGCCAGCGGTCGTCGCCGACGATGTTGCGGACGCGCCGCGTCTTGGCGGCGACCGCGTCGGCGAGCGTTTGCAGGCAGTCGGTCTTGCAGTCCTCGGCGCTCGAAAGGAGCGGATCGCCGCGGCCGTGGAGGATGACGTCGGTGGCACCGGCGGTGCTTGTTTCGAGCCGGACGCCGGTGCCTTTTGCCGCCTGTTGAAGCGCGGCCAGCTGGGCATAGCCGATCGCGGTGGTGAACATCTTGGTGTTCGACGCGGGGATGAAGCGCTGGTCGGGCGCGATCGAGACCAGGATTTCGCCTTCGAGCGTCGTAACGAGCACCCCGAACCGTGAGCCTGCCGGGGCTTCGGCCAGTTTCTGCTCGACGGTCGTTAACAGCGGCGCGGGCGCGGGATCGGCGGGCGCGCGGGCGTGGGCCGGGGCGAGGAGCAGCGTCAGCGTAAAGACCGAGGCGAGATGTTTGATCGAGGTTTTCATGATGTCTCCCGTGCATCCCATGCATTGATAAGCTGTTTGCCGACAGCGGGGCGGAGAGCCGCGATGCCGCTATCGAAATGGCGGGTCGGATGGACCCGGTTGGTAAGCAAGGCCCAGGCAAGGCCGCGATCGAAATCGATCCAGAGACCGGTGCCGGTGAACCCGGTATGCCCGATGGTATCGGGCGAGCAGGCGTCGCCGCCGTGCCAGCCGGCAAAGGCGCGCTCCCAGCCGCAGGTGCGGTGGCGTTCGTCCGCGGTGCGGATTTCGCCCATCATCGCGGGTGACAGGACTTCGCCCGTCATCAGCGCGCGCGCAAAACCCAGCACGCCGTCGACGGTCCCGAAAAGCCCGGCATGACCCGGCGCACCGCCGAGCGCGAAGGCATTTTCGTCATGCACCTCGCCCTTCATCACCCGCCCGCGCCAACTGCAATCCTCGGTCGCAACCGCCGGACCTGGGGGCGGACCGAAGCTCAGCCCTTCGCCGAGTGGCCAGTCCGACAGCGGTGCGCCGGTCAGGCGCTCGATCGCAATGCCGAGCAGGATGAAATTGATGTCCGAATAGACCGGTGGTCCGTGGCGCCATTCGCGCTGCAGCACGAGCGCGCGCAGCCGCGCGGGATCGTCGCCATAGCTATAGATCGGCTCGACCGCGGGCAGGAAGGTCCGATGCATCAGGCAGTCGCGAAAAGTCAGGCGGCGTTCGGCGGCGTTCGCGACATCATATTGGCGCAGATCGGGAATCGCGTCGGTCAGCGGCCGGTCGAGGCCGAGGCGGCCCTGCTGCGCCAGTTTGAGGATCATCGTGGTGGAGGCGATCACCTTGCTGAGCGAGGCGAGGTCGAACCAGTGGGTGCGGGTCAGCTCTTCGCGTTCGGGGACGAGCGCGGCCACGCCCGCGAAGCGCACCGCGCTCTCGCCATCGAGGCTGACCACGCCGAGTGCAGCGCCGGGGATGCGGCCGTTTTCGACCGCAGCCAGCGCGGGCGCGAACCCCGCTTCGCAAATCGCCTCGATTGTCATGGCGCGCCGCGCCCTTTCACTCGCGCGACCACCGGCAACAAGAAGATCGCCGCGAAGCTTAGCGCACCGGACAGCAGGAAAAAGCCGTCATAACCAATCTGCGTCTGCATCGACCCCGAAGCACCCGCGAGCAGGCGCGGGAGCAGGAAGGCGAAGCCCGACAGCAACGCATATTGCGCGCCTGGATATTTCGGGCTGACCAGCATCGAGAGATAGACGACGAAGACAGCGCCGGCGAACCCATTGCCGAACTGATCGACCGCGACCGAGGTATAAAGGACAAAGGCCGACGGTTCGTTGTGCCACAGCCACACATAGATCCAGTTGCCCGCCGCCGCGGTCACCGCGCCAATCGCAAGCGGCCACACCAGCGGCAGCCGCGTCGTCAGCCAGCCGCCGAGCGCGACCCCCACCATGCTGGCGGACAGCGCGACGACGCCGTCGGCGACACCTATTTGCTCGAGAGTATAACCCCTGTCATTCCACAGCGGATGGGACAGGGTCAGGGTGAGCACGTCGCCCATGCGATAGAGCGAAACAAAGGCGAGTACCGCCAGCACCGCAGTGCCATAGCGCCAGAAAAGCTCGACATAGGGTACGGCAAAGGTTGATATATTGGCGAGCGCGTCCGCAGGCAGTCGGCGAATGCGCGGCAGCGCGATGGCGAGTGCCGCAAAAGGGAGCAGCGCGACGGCGAGAACGATCGGGGTCACATTGGTCTTGGGCGAAAATCCCGCGCCCTGCACCGCCGACAGCAACACCCAGCCGATCGCCGTGGTGGCGAGCGCAACGGTCAGCAGGATCAGCAGGCTCGCGGCGATCCCCGCGACCAGCGCACGCGCGCGACCGCTGTCGCCGTCCTGTTCGGGCCGCATCGCGGCGAGAATGGGAAAGGGTGCGAAGGCGGCGACGGCGATGACCAGATAGGCCCAGGTCCAGTCGGCCCATGCCGCGACCAGTACGGCGCCGCTGCCCGCCGCGACCATCGCGCTGCGATAGCCCCACAGATTGGCGGCGACGATCGGCGCCTGTTCGGCCTGCGTCGGCGCCAGTTCGATGCGCCAGCCGTCGGCGGCAACCTCGAGCGTCGTGGTCCAGAAGGCGAGCAGGATCGCGAACAGCGCGGTCAGCGGCAGGCTTTCATCGCTGGAGGTGAAGGCCATCGCGACCATCGAGGTAAAAATGCCGAGCTGCGACAACATGATCCACCCGCGCCGTCGCCCCCAGAAGCGCGCAAAGCCCGGCACGTCGTATCGCTCGATCAGCGGCGCCCAGGCAAATTTGAAGGTCGGGAGCAAGGCGATCCAGGCGAAGAAACCGATGATCACAATATCGACGCCGTGCCGCGACAGGCGCAGCGTCAGCACCGCGTTGAACATGTAGAACGGCAACCCGGCGGCAAAGCCGAGCAGCAGATAGAGGCCGAGCAAGCGCCGCGGCGATGGCCGGGCAGGCAGCTCCCCCATCAGGACATTGGGCTCGATCGCGACCGCGCTCACACGGTCGCCTTGACGCCGTCCGCCTCAGGCTCGATCGCCTTCTCCCAGCGCGCGACGACCGTCGTGACGGTCAGGTTGGCGCTGGCGCTCGCCACCGTGCGGGTCATGTCGAGCAAGCGGTCAAACGGCAGGATGAAACCGACGATAAGCGCGGTCTGTTCGGGCGAAATTCCGACCGATGCGAGGACCGCGGCGAGCATGAACAGCGAGGCCGACGGGATCGGCGCGGTGCCGAACGCGGCGAGCGCGCCGGTCAGCATAATGATCGCCAGCATCGGCAGGTCGGGAGTTACACCCACGGCTTGCAGGCTGAAAATACTGAGCAGCCCGACATACATCGCGGTGCCGTCCTTGCCGATGCTGGCGCCGATCGGCAGCACAGTCTTGGCCACCCCGGGGGCGATCCGCAGGTCGTCGAGCGCGATGCGCAACGCGACGGGCAACGTCGCTGCCGACGATGCGGTCGAAAAGGCGATCGCCAGCGCGTCGATGATCGTCCGGTAGAATCGGCGGATCGGCTGCCGCGCGACAAAGGCGATGAGCGGCAGGTGGACGAGCAAGATCTGCAGAATGACCCCGGCCACGACCGCGACCGCCAGCCAGCCGATGTTGGCGAATACCGCGACACCATTGTCGGCCACCGCCTTGGCGATCAGCGCGAGGACGCCAAAAGGCGTCATCTCCATCACGATGCGCACCAGATGGAACAGCGCCTGTCCGGCCGATTGCAGCAAGTTGGCCATGGGGCGGCCTTGTTCGCCCGCCAGGATAACCCCGAAGCCGAGCATCATCGAAAAGAAGATAATTGCCAGCATATCGCCGTCGACCAGCGCCTGGACGATATTGACCGGGACGATACCCATCAGCTGATCGTGGAGCGATTTGGCCTCACCCAACGCGTGCGGGGCGGCCGTTCCAAGCGCGGCGCCATTGCCAGGTTCGAGCAGCAGACCGACCGCCATGCCGATCGACACCGCGCAGAAAGTGGTTGCCGCAAACAGCCCGACCGTGCGCGCCCCGACCGATCCCAGCTTGCGCGGGTCGGCGAGCGCGGTCACCCCCGACGCGATGCTGATGAACACGATGGGGACAACCAGCATGCGAATCAGCCGAACGAACAATTCGCCGATGAAGGCAATGGCGGACGTCGCCGCGGGCCAGAACAGGCCCAGCAGCACGCCGATCAGCATGGCGCCCAGGACCCGCTGCCACAACGGCACTGCAAACCAGCCGCGAAAAAATGCTGTCATCGGCCCATTTGCCCCGTTCGTATCAAATCCCGCCCCAAAATCCGGGCTGCGGCGGCGAGAGCACGCCCCTTGCGCCGCTTACCCCGCCCGCGCGATCCTCGGCAAGCCAGAGCGGTCCGTCAAGGTCGGCGAAGGCACTGTTCGCGGCAATCGCCCACGCTGGGGCGATCGACAGCGATGAACAGATCATGCAGCCGGTCATCACGCCCAACCCACGCGCGCGCGCCGCCTCCGCCAGTTCGAGCGCTGCAGTCAGCCCGCCGCTCTTGTCGAGCTTGATATTCACGACCCCATAGCCGTCGGGCAAGGCGCCCAGATCGGCGGCGACATGCACCGATTCATCGGCAGCAATCGGGATCGCCGAGCGGAAGCTGACGAGATCGTCATCGGCGTCGGCGGGCAGCGGCTGTTCGAGCAGGTCAACGCGAAGGTCGGTCATCAACCCCTGCAGATCGCGCACTTCGTCGATCGTCCAGCTTTCGTTGGGATCGACGATCATCCGCGGGTGCGGCGCCGCGACGCGAACCGCGGCGAGCAACGTAGCGGGGTCGCTGCGGTCGACCTTGACCTTGAGCAGCGGCGCGTCGGCGAGCGCGGCGGCCGCGCGCGCCATATTGTCAGCGGTGTCGAGGCTGATCGTCATCGCGGTGACGATCGGGCGCAGCGGCCGCCCCAGATCGAGCGCCGACGCGAAATCGCTCCCCGCCAATTTTAATTCGAGATCCCACAGCGCGCAATCGATCGCGTTGCGCGCCGCAGAGGCGGGCATGCACTGGAGCAGATCTTGCCGGCCCAGTCCCTGTTCGAGCGCGCCGCGCATGGCCTCGATCGCCGCGATTGCGCTGTCGATACTCTCGCCATAGCGGGGATAGGGAACGCCTTCACCACGACCTGTCATGCCGCCCTGTCCAATGGTCACGGTGACAACCTCGGCGGTAGTCTTGACCCCGCGCGAGATACGAAAGGGCGCGTGCAGCGGGAACGTCTCGGCAAAGACGGTCAGGGTGCGGGGCATCGCCGACCGGTCAGGCGGTTACGGCGACGGCAGGCGAATGGACGTCGCCGCCCAGCAGCCGGTCGAGAATTTTTGCCACCCCAAATCGATAGGGATCGCTGGTCGGCAGACCGAATTCGGCCTCGGTCGCTGCGCACAGCGCGCGTGCTTCATCCTCGGCCATCGCCGAAGTGTTGAGCGCGATCCCGACGAAGCGCACATCGGCATTGGTCAGCCGCGCCGCGCGCAGGTTGGCATCGAGCGTTTCAGCAATCCCGGGCAACTGATAATGCGGCAGGCCGCGCATATGCGGCCGTACCGGATCGTGGCACAGGACGAGCGCGTCGGGCTGCGCGCCGTGCAGCAGACCCATCGAGACCCCAGCGAACGACGGGTGATAGAGCGAGCCCTGACCTTCGATCAGATCCCAGCCGCCATCGCCGCGCGCGGGCGACACCTGTTCGATCGCGCCCGAAATGAAGTCAGCAACCACGGCATCAAGCGGGACGCCGTCCCCGGCGATCAGGATACCGGTCTGGCCGGTGGCGCGGAAGTCGGCGGCGACGCCGCGTTTTTCCAGCGCGCTGGCGAGGCAGAGCGTTGTGTACATCTTGCCGACCGAACAATCGGTGCCGACGGTCAGCAACCGATTGCCCGCGCGCTTCTTGCCGTTGCCGATCGGAATATCGGGCCGTGGGTCGCGCACATCGTGAAGCTGGCGGCCCATCCGCGCGGCGGCGGCGATCAGGCGCGGCTCGGCGTTCAGCCGGTGGTGCAACCCCGACGCCACGTCGAGTCCGGCCTCCATCGCCGCCAGCGCGTCGAGGACCAGATCCTCGCCCAGCTTGCCGCCGGCATTGGCGATCCCCAGCACCAACGTCCGCGCCCCAGCCGCATGCGCGGCAGCGAAATCCATCCGCGGCAGGTCGAGGGTCAGCGGGCAATCATCGTGGCGATATTCGCCGACGCAGATATCGGGCCGGAACACGGCGAGCCCCCGCGAGGTTTTGATATCGGCCGGGTCGCCGGAATGGCCAAGGTAGAGAAGATAGGGCGTTTCAATCATGGCTCGGGGCAACCTGCGGGACGATGACGGCGCCGACTTTAACCCCACCCGTCGCCCGGCCCCAATATCCAGCGCCCCATATCCTATAGCTTGACGCTATAGTCCCTCGATCACGGTTGCGAGCACCATCAGGAAGTCCGCCGCCGTTCGCGACAGGGGTCGATTCTGTAAATAGACCGCGTTGATGTCGAACGTGATCGCAGGCTGCAACGGTCGGCTGGCGAGGCCGGGTGGGAGCGCGGCGTGCGCGGTGAAATTGTCGACGATCGCCATGCCGACTCCCGCGCTCACCAGCGCTGCCGCGACATAATAGGTGCGCGCTGAGACCACCTCGTCGAGTTCGACCTCGAGTCGACTGAGCTCGCTCGACAGCATCCGGCCAATGGGCCCGCTCTGCACCGGGCTGATGAATTTTTGCCCGCGCAGCTCGTCGAGATGCAGGCGCGGCGGCGCGGCGGGCATATCCTCTTCGCGGTAGATCACCACCAGCTCGCCCTCACCGATCACCTGATGCGCGACCGGAGCCGACAGCGGCACTTCGAAACTAATCGCGATGTCGGTTTCATGCTCGTAAAGCTTGCGTACCATTTCGTCGTGGTGGAGCGTCTGCAGGTCGAACATGATATCTTCATGATCGGCCAAAAATCGCGCCACCGCCGCAGGAATCGCGCCCAGGCCCAGCGAGGGAAGCGCCGAGATCCGCAGCAAGCCACCGCGCCCGTGGCGCAAATTCTGGCAGGCTTGGCGCAGCGACCGCACCCGATCCTGAATGTCGGATACTTCGGCGAACAGCGTGTGGGCGTCCTGCGTCGGGATCAGCCGGCCCTTCGCGCGCTCGAACAGGGTCAGTCCGATCGAGCGTTCGGCGTGGCGCAGCACCTTCGTCACCGACGGCTGCGACACGTTGAGCGATCGCGCGGCGGCGCTGACCGTGCCATGCAGGAAAACCGCATGAAAAATCTCGATCTGGCGCAGGTTCATCCGGTCTTCGTCCCAAGTTGCGGTTATCGAGCCGATGTTTGCCCATCACTCAGGCGAACATTGGCGCCGGTTTGCTCTTATGCCATTGGGTTATAGGCGCTGCAACACCCCTTGCTGGACGCGCAATGCTGTTCGGGACATGCTCGGTGTCGGAACACGCCGATTGGCACCGCGCGGTCAAAGCCATTCGCCACCATCCCCCGAAAGGATCAGCTGATGCCCTCACCGCCTGCTTCGCGCTCGGCTTGCCGCACGATCGGCTTGTTTTCCATCGCCGCAACGCTGCTTTACGCGTCCGGCGCGGCGGCGCGGACGGACGAGGTAGTCGACGTGATCATCCGCGGCGGTACGATCTACGACGGGGGCGAGGGCAAGCCGTTCGTGGGCGATGTCGCGATCCGGGGTGACAAAATTGTCCATGTCGGCCGCCCCGGAACCCATTCGGCGGCGCGCGTCATCGACGCCAAAGGCATGATCGTCGCGCCCGGCTTCATCGATCCGCACACCCATGCCGACAGCTTCTTGCGCTCCCCCGACAAAGCGGTGAGGATCAACGCTGCCTGGCTGCACCAAGGGGTGAGCACCGTGATGATTGGGGTCGATGGCAACGGCACGCCCGACGTCGCGGCAGATAGCAGCAAGCTGGCGGCGTCGGGGATCGGCACCAATATCGTGCCCTTCGTGGGTTTTGGCCCGGTGCGGCAACGGGTACTGGATCAGGATGCGCGCCCGCCGACTCCAGGAGAGCTTGACGCAATGAAGGCGCTGGTGGCCAAAGGCATGTGCGAAGGCGCCGTCGGGCTGTCCACAGGACTTTTCTACGCGCCGCAAAGTTTCGCCACGACCGCCGAAGTCGTGGCTGTCGCGCGCGAGGCGGCGATCCGCGGCGGGATCTACGACACTCACCAGCGCGATGAATCGAGCTACAGCATCGGCTTACTCGGATCGGTGAATGAAGCGATCGATATCGGCAAGCAGGCAGAAATGCCGGTGCATTTCGCACATCTGAAAGCTCTCGGGGTCGATGTCCACGGCCAGGCGGCCGCAGTAATCGCCGCAATCGATGCGGCGCGGGCCGCGGGCGTCGAGGTGACTGCCGACCAATATCCCTGGCTGGCGTCGGGATCGAACCTCGACGCATCGCTGTTGCCGCGCTGGGCGGTCGATGGCGGCGGCGAGGCATTGCTGAAACGGCTGGACGAACCCGCCACGCTGGCACGGATCCGTGCCGAGATGCAGGACAATATGCGGCGGCGCGGCGGCGCGGGCGCGTTGTTGCTGATCGCACAGGGCTTTCCGTGGACCGGCAAGACGCTGGCGCAAGTCGCGGACGAATGGAAACTGGATAGCCGCGACGCGGCGCTGCGCATCATCCGCCATAGCCTCGAGGCAAAAAGCCGCGGACAGAAAGGCGGCGGTACCGCGGTCGCGTCGTTCAACATGGCGCAGGCCGACGTCGACCTGTTGATGCAGCAGCCGTGGATGGTGACATCATCCGACGGGTCTGACGGCCATCCGCGCATGTTCGCGACCTTCCCCGAAAAATATCTGCGCTATGTCCGCGAACGCAAGGTCATCAGCCTGCGGACGTTCATTCGCCAATCCACCGGCCGCACCGCCGACATCTACAAACTCGACCGGCGCGGCTATTTGCGTCCAGGTTACTTCGCCGACGTGGTCGTTCTTGATCCAACTGGATATGCGCCGCGCGCCGATTATGTGCGCCCGCGCGAACTCAGCGTCGGGGTCCAGAGCCTGTTCATCAACGGAGCTCTCGCGCTCGATGACGGCCAAGCAACAGGTGTCATCGCAGGCCGCGCGCTATTGCGGCCGCGACCGGTAGGCTGTGCTGGAAAAGATTGACCTGGCTACGCATGCGAAGGCGCTCGTGGATTTACCAGCGCCGGCCGCCATCGCCACAAACAGCGCTACCGATCTGCCCAACTTCGGAGGAGGTGTGGACCTTTCGCTAACGACCGGTCGCTGGTTTCGTTTTCCTGAAACACCGGAAATCGACGACGATCGCTCGAAATCTGCAAACACTACGCCATCGCAGCCAAAATCTCCGAGATCGCGACGAAGGCAAAACACACCGAACTGTCGGCGACGCCATATGGCAGGAAGATATCGTCGCCGACCCTGATCGCGCCGCAAGTATACACAACATTGGGGACGTAACCTTCGCGGTCCTCGTCGGCCGCCGACAGGATCGGGTTGGCCGTGCGACCGAGCACCTTCGAGGGGTTGTCCTTGTCGAGCAAAGCCGCGCCGATCGCATATTTGCGCATCGCGCCGACCCCGTGGGTCAGTACCAGCCAGCCCTCATCAAGTTCGATCGGCGCGCCGCAATTTCCGATCTGGATCAGCTCCCAGGGAAACTGCGGCTCCAGCAGCAAGTCGCCGCCCGACCAGTGGTCGATGGTATCGGAGCGCAGCAGATAAAGATTCTTGCCGTCTTGGCGCCCGATCATGTGAAACTGACCGTCGATTTTGCGCGGGAACAGCGCCATGCCCTTGTTGCGCCCTGCGCCGCCCTTGATCGGCGTCAGCGTGAAATCCTTGAAATCACGCGTACGTAGCAATTCTGATTGGATGTCGCGGCCGCTGTAGGCGGTATAGGTTCCGATCCATTCGCTCTTGCCGCTGTCGCGCTTGAACTCGACGAGCCGCAAGTCCTCCAGCCCGTTGCGCTGTGCCTCGGTGATCGGAAAGATGACGGTGCCCGACAGGCTGCTGTCGGTCTGACGATAAAGCGAGACGACGTCGTCGGGCTTGTCTTCGGGTCCTGGCCCCGGCATCGCAGCAGTGGCAAAGGCGGGCTGCGGCAACAGCGTCATTTCGCGATTGTGGGTGATGATCCCTTCGCGAAACGCAATCGTCGAAATATGCCCCTCGCCGACCGCGCGCAGCGACAGCAGGATACGAATGCTGCCGTCAAGCATCCCGCTCTGGTCGGGGTGGCGCACGACGCTGGGGTTCATCAGCGCCGCGGCGGCATAGCTATATTCGTGGCAGAAGTACGCGCCTATTAACAGCCGCATTTCGCGCTTGAGCGGAACGCCGTCCAACCCGAGCTTGTTCTCGATCTCGTCGAACCGGTCCTCGAACACCTTCTCGATTTGCCAGTGACGGTCCGCGAAATCGCGCAACACGACGCCGAGTTCGGCGCGCACCGTGCGAGGGTTGAGCGCAACAATTTCGCGCGCCAGTCGGTGCACGCGTTCAAGATCTGGCCCCGACGCCTGCCACGCCAGATGAAACGGCCGCACAACGACGCGGGTCGGGTCGGCATGAAGCCGCAGTTCGTGCTGGACAAGGTGAGCCATGGACGTTCCTACTCGACTTTGGCGGCAAAGTCCCGGATTGCGTAAGTGGCGTGCTGATACGCCAGCACAGATTCGGCGCCCTCGTTGAGGTTGACCCCGCGGGGATTGATCCCGTCGCGGCTGGTACCGCTAACCGGATCGGCGACCGCGACGCTGCGGTCGTTGCCGCCAGCGAACCAGTCATAAGTGCGCCGGGCGTGGGCCAGCCAGATCGTGTCGCCGGTCACGTCGTAGGCCGCCGATGCGGCATCAATCATCGCCCAGATTTCGACCGGCTGCTGATCGAACGGCCGCGGCGATGCATAGGCCTGTCCAAAGCTGTCGGAACCCACCGGACGAAAATGGCCGCGCGGCGCGGTCTGGAGGTCATTGATCCAGCGAAGGGTGTCGATGCCGCACGCGGTGACATCGGCGCGTCCCAGCCGTACGCCCGCGCGCAACATCGCTTCGGGCAGTCGACCATTGTCATAAGCGAGGACATCTTCGAACCAGCACCAGTCGGGCCGCGCAATGGTGGCATAAAAAGCGAGCAACCGGTCGGCGCCGTGCACGACAATCTGCATCGCAAGCTCATGCTCCGCATCCGCGCCCAGCACATAATCGGCGCCCAGGACGGCAAAGGCAATCGCGCGCGGCGATTGAAACGCGAGCGTTGGAGGCGCGGTACGTTCGAACAATTCTCGCGCCCAAACACGCAATCCAATGTTCTGTGCGTCGCGTGCCGTCGCGCCAATAGCCCATAGCGCCCGGCCGCAGCTGTCTTCGGATCCAGCATCTTCGAGCCAGTTGCGCTCGAAACTCATGAAGTTGCGGAACGCTCCAGTGGCGGGATTCCAGGCATGCTGGACGAAGGACGAGAATATGGCGGGCAATCGCCTGCACTTGCTCAGAGCCTCGCCCTCAAGGCGGTTCATGAGCATCAGCGCGCGAGCATTATCGTCGATACAATAGCCGTGCGCGCGGTCGGGAATGCTGTGGATGCTGTGCTGCAATATGCCGGTATCGTCACAGATGCGCAGCAATCCTTCGATGCCGATCGCCGTGGGCACGCGGGCGAACACGGTTTTCAAACGGCTCTCCTCGATCAGGCGATGACTCCGTGCGGCGAAAACCGGCCAGATCATGTCGCGGCCGCGCGCATAGGCCCGCTGCTGCAGTGTCCTTTGCCGTTGGGGATCGCTCAGCAGATCGGCAACTGCGACACCTAGCGCCGCGCTATCGTGGAACGGTACCAGTACGCCATGATCGTCAGCGAGCAACTCGACCGCATGCACATAGGGCGTCGAAACCACCGCTTTGCCAAGCGCCATCGCATAGGACAGCGTCCCCGACGTCGACTGCTGGGCGCCGGTATAGGGCGTGACATAGACATCGGCTGCTCCGAGCAGGTCCAGCAGTTCGTCGGTTTCCATGAAGGCGTTGATCCAGCGGACATGGGCGGCCACGCCCAACGATTCCGCCTGCGCCTGGAGCCGCTCGCGATAGGCCTCGCCCTCACGCGCCAGAAGGTTGGGATGCGTCGCGCCAGCGATGCAATACAGCACGTCGGGATGCGCCGCGACGATCGCGGGCAGCGCGTCGATCACCGCGTCGATTCCCTTGCCGGGCGACAGCAAGCCGAAGGTCAGCACGACTTGCTTATCTACGAACCCGAATTGGGCTTTGAAAGGCGCCGACCGGCCGAACGGGCGGTCGGGTACGCCATGTGCGATCAGCGCAACCTGGTCAGCATCGGCCCCATATACGGTGTGCAACAAATGGCGCGAACGCTCGGACATTACCACCAATTTGCTGGCCCTTGCGATCAGCCGGGCCATCACGCGCCGCTGATCGGCGTCGGGCGCCGCCAGCACGGTATGCAGGGTGACGAACAACGGTGCGGCGATGCGATCGGTCAGCTCGAACAACATATCGCCCGCCACGCCGCCGAACAGCCCGAATTCATGTTGGAGCCACACAACATCTGCGCAGCTCGCCTCTATCTGTTCCGCGGCATGGATAAAACTGCTCGCGTCGCCCTCTTTCACGAAAGCGCGCACCAGCGGATTGGACTGATTGGGGGCGTTCGCTGGCGACATCGCGTAGACATCGATCGCAAGCTCGGGATAGGCTTCTTTCAGCGAATTATGGACATCGGTTGTGAACGTGGCGATCCCGCAACGTCGCGGCAGAAATCCGCCAACGAGCGCCAGCCGCATTGGCTCTTCGACATTGGGAAGTAGCACTTGGCCAGCTTCGATGCCTTCATCGAACAACATGCGGCGGGGGGCTTCATACACAAGCAGACACCTTCCAAAATGACGCAGTAGAAGGCCTCACCCAACGGAAATTCAATCATTGTTGGACGCAAATCGCGCTGTGCGGCGTCGGAAATAGAACCAGCCGGATGCCTTTTGGTTGCATATGCGGCGGCGCGGGCAGTTCTTACGCGCGCCTATTGCTTGCCATTGTCATCGATCAAAGGGCCGATAGCGTTCGAACTGTGGAGCCCCATCCCTTGAGCGGGTGTGGCCGATATTCCTCCATGGCTGCCGCATTGCATTCATAGGCGGGTGCGGCGAGCGTTCCTGACGACGCATGCAACCACGGATGGCGGGCCGTGGCCGGTGCCCGCCACTTGCTTTTGCGGCTGACGCTGGGAAGCGGCGAACCCAAGGCGCGGCTCTCCGCCGACAGGCTGTGGGCATCGACGGCCGCCAGAATACCCCATGTGGTGTCCAGCCGACCGATCTTCCTCTCGCCCGCACCAAGCAAACTTACGCAGCAAGCCGGTCATTTTTCGACGAATTTGATACGCTCGATCATCATGCGTTCGATCAATCTTATTCTTGGCCGCACCGAATATGCGGTTCGCGACGGCTCCAAATTGTAAAACCCTTGCTTCTAGTGAATTATTTACAGGTTCGAGGTGGCCGCTGTGATTTGCCGATCGTCGGCGCCACGACTTTCAAATCTTGCCAATTGGGCCTAGGCTCGAAGCCGGTGGGGAGGAAACGACATGTCGGGTCCGAGATATTGGGCGGCATTGTTGGCCATAGGGCTGGCGTCAATGTCCGGTCGTTCAGCCACTCCCCGATCGATCGCACAACCGGTCGCGGCGCTGGGAGAACCAGCTGCAAGCGAACAACCTACCATCAATCCCGACGGACTCCCCGTCTTCGGCCTGACCAGCAGGGAGACTTCTTCACCGCCGCAGCCCATCATTGATTTCGTTGCCTCGACGACGAACCGACCAAGCAAAAGCGAACAGCGCGCGCGGTTCGAGGAATTCTCCTTTCAGGTCAATCAGGACGAAGAGAATGCCGCACGGGTCGCGGCAGGTGAGTTTCCGGTTGTGCCGGTGGGGAACGGCGAGCCGATGCGGATCGAGCAGGTGCCGTTTCAGGTGCAGATCCGTTACGCCGACCGGGTCACCAACGCCCAGGCGCCGGGTATCGACAATGTGGCAGTGCCGCGCTGGCAGACGCGCCACATTTGCGGCGGGACGCTGATCGATCGCGAGTGGGTGCTGACCGCTGCACATTGCGTCGGTCCGACGCACGTCAAGGTGGGCATTGTCGCCCAAATTGGGGTCGCCGATATTTCCGGCGGCGACGGCGTGGCAGTGCCCATCGACCGCGTTGTCCGTCACGCGCGCTATGACCCGCGCAACATCTACGACCATGACATCGCCTTGCTCCACCTAGCGCAGCCCGGCCAGGTGCGCCGGAGCAAGACGGTCGCACTTGCCAGCCTCGGCGCGATGCCCGCCGATCCCTATGCTGGCGGTTTCCAGACGACCGGGTGGGGGGTGACGCAGGGGCGCGGCAATTTGCCAGTCGCCTATTTGCGGCGCGGCGAGATGACCCTGGTTCCGGCTGAAAAATGCGCTGCGTTGCCCGATTTTGGGCCAGCGCAACTGGCGAACGGAACTGCAACGCCGCGGGTTCATCGACGGATTTTTTGTGCCGGTGCGCGCGGCGTCCGCACCTGTCCCGGCGATAGCGGCGGGCCCGTCTTTTACCGCGCATTCGGCAAGCCCGTCAGCGTCGTCGGTGTGGTGTCATGGGCCAAACGCGACTGCGGCGTGCTGAGCGACAGCCGGCCTGCGGTCTATACGCGCGTCGACCAATATCTCGATTGGATCGCTCGGGCGAAAAAGGCACGGGGGACGACTGCGGAATAGTGGGGCAAGGAGGGAAAGGCGTGTGTCGGTTCACATGACGCTTATCTTGGCGGCTGCGATCGGTCCGATCGCGCCGGATGCTGCGACGTCGCAGCTTTCTTCTCCCGTGCAGGCATCGAACGACGCCTTGGACCCGCCGGAGGAGGAGGCCAGCGACGCGGAGAGGGAGCCCATGATCAATCCCGACGCGCTCGAGATTGTCGAGGTCGACGCCCGCGTGCCGATCATCGTCCATAATTCGGGGCGATTTCCTGCCGAAAGCGAGCGTGGCAGGCGCGAGGCATTCGAGCAGTTTTCGCGCGGAGTGAACGAGGCGATGACGGTCGAGCCGGGCGCGCCGAGTGTCATCGGCGGCGGCGGCTATCGCGTCGGGATCCAGCAGGCCCCGTTCCAGGTACAGATCCGCTATGCTGACTCGGTCACGAACGCCACGCTGCCGGGGATCGACGACCCCGCGATCCCACGTTGGCGGCTGCGTCATATCTGCGGCGGGACGCTGATCGATCATGACTGGGTTCTGACCGCCGCCCATTGCGTAAACCAGAGCTATGTCCGTGTCGGCATCGTCGCGCAGCTGGGGGTTGCCGACATCGCCGGCAATGAAGGAATGACTGTGCACATCGATCGCCTCGTCCGCCACGCCCGCTACAATCCGACGAACAAATATGATTACGACATCGCGCTGCTGCATCTTCGGCGTGACCCACGGCGACGCGATCCCGCCCGGATCAGCGTCGCAAAGCTCGCCGCTCTGCCGACGGCAGACCTTAACGGTCCGATCGGTGCGACGGGGTGGGGGGTGACCCAGGGTCTTGGGGGATTGCCGGTCGCGTTCTTGCGCAAGTTCGACCTCAAACTTTGGGATCAGTCCCGATGCGCCGCCGAGCCCGACTACAGGCCGATCCGCGCGGCCAACGGTGCGCTGATTGCGCGCATTCACGCGCGTGTTTTTTGCGCCGGGGCGCCGGGGATCAAGACCTGTCCCGGCGATAGCGGCGGTCCCGTCGCCTACGCACCACGCGGCAAACGCCCGATCGTAGTGGGCATTATTTCGTGGGCGAAGAAAGGGTGCGGCGACAAAAATGACGACCGTCCCGGGGTTTACACCCGAATTTCAGCATATAGCGACTGGATTGCGCGCGCCAAGACGTCGGCGGGCCCTACCGCCGACTGAATTGATAGGAAGCGTTACTTGCCAGAATCGACCGGCTTGATACCGCCGCCGCCGGTTTCGGTGTCGTCGCTGCCGTCGGTTGCTTCTGCTGCTGGCGCAGCCGCCGCGTCTGTGGCCGCTGCGTCGGCGGTCGCCGCGTCGGGGGCGGCCATCGCTTCGGGCGCAGCGGTTTCGGTTGCCGCAGGCTCAGCCGGCGCCTCTTCCTTCGGCGCCGAATTGCAGCCGGCAAGCAGTATCGATGCCGAAGTGAACGCCGTCAAAACTAGAAGTTTCTTCATGATTGGCCCCCTCATTCAAGAACCCCCTCAAGTTAATCGAAGCCCAGACCCTTTAGCAAATGAATAAAATCGGGGCGCTTTCGCAGCGGGTCGAACATTGGGTCGACCGCCAGCAAGGTCATGCCGCTATCGCCGATTGCGCGCGCCTGCTGCAACAAATCCATCGCAAGGTGTGCATCGCCCCATTGTGCCGCGATTTGAGCCTGTTGGTACGTCGCAGCGGCGCCGAGCGCCGTCTGCAATTTGGCCTGGGCTTCGCGCGCCGCCGCGACATCGCCCATCCGTTGCGACGCGACGGCCAACCCGGTTAGCCCAAGCAGCGCGCCGGGCTCTTTTTGATAAGCGGCGAGCGCCTCGGCAAACTTGCCCTGCTGGTACAGCGAGTCGCCGGTAATGCCATGGGCATCGTCGACATCGGCGTTAATCGCGATCGACTGCTGGCAGGCATCGATCGCGGACTCGAAATCGCGGCCGAAATACTGGACCCACCCGACCCCGCGATGCACGCCGGCATTCAGCGGGTCGAGCGATGCTGCGCGCTTAATCGCAGTCAATGCGTCTGCGGCACGGCCCATCTGCGTCTGGTAACCGGCGTAGAGCGTCAAGACCGTCGCGTCACCCTGACCGAGACGATTGGCCAGTTCGAACGGCCGCCGCGCCCCGCTCAGGTCGAAACGTGCCTGCACTAGCGAATAACCCAGTATCGCCTGGGCCATCGCGAGCCCGGGCGCCAGTTCGACGGCGCGCCGCGCCGATACGATGACATCGTCATATTGCGTCCTGAGTTCACCAGCTTTCGCGTAGCTGCTCGTCAGGATGAGGAGCACCAGCGCGCGTGCAGCATGCGCGCGGGCGAAACGGGGATCGGCGGCGATAGCGGCGCTATATTGGGTGAGCGCGGCGCGATAGGCCGCTTCGCCCGACCGCAATGCGTAATAGGCCTGACCACGCAGGAAGGCGTCATAGGCGGCGCCATTGCGTGTGCCGCCGACCTTGGCGGCATCGGCGAGTTTCGATCGCGCATCGCCGTCAGCGGCCTGCGCCGACATCGCGCCAGCGACTTTCCCCGCAATTTCGCTCTGGAGCGCAAAAATGTCCGCCAATTTGCGATCGAACACGTCGGCCCACAGGTTGGTCCCCAACCGTCCGTCGGTCAGCTCGGCGGTAATTCTGAGCGCTTCGCCCGACCGCCGCACGCTGCCGCCGAGCAGATAGGCAACCCCCAGCTTTTGGGCAATTTCCGACGGCCCCAGCTTGCTATCGCGAACACTGTTCGTCGACGTCGGCGCCAGCACCCGCAGCCTTGCGTTGCGCGACAGCGCCAGCCGGATTTCGTCGGTCAAACCCTCACTGAAATAATCCTGCCCGGGATCCTCGCTGAGGTTCTGGAGTGGTCGCACCGCGATGCTGTCGTCAGGTGTCGCCGGCCCCGACAGCCACCCGCTGCGCCAGACCGCGAGGCCGGTTCCGGCGGCGACAAGCAGCGCGCCGCCGCCGATCAAGGCGCGGCGATCGATCATTGCGTTCCGCCCGACCGGACGATCCGGCGCGCGCCCGACAAGGGCAGCTACCGCGTCGAGAACCGGCTGGAATTCGGGCGCGTCGGCCCGGCCGCGCCATCTGCTGACGTCGATAAGCTGAAATTGGCGGAACCCGAGCGGTGCCTGGCTGCCGTCGATCGCCAGCGGCACCAGGCAACCGCGCTCGCGCCCGCGCTGCGCTTCGTCGCGCACCCAATGGGAATCGACCGATGTCTTCGACCACAGCACGACCACGGCACGCGCCTGTTCGAGCGCCGCTTCGGTGGTCGGCAGGAAATTCTCGCCGCCGCGAAGCATGCCGTCCCACCATACCGTGAAGCCCGAAGTGATCAGTGCGTCGATGACCGGCCGCGCGCGCGCCTGATCGGCCCGGCTATAGCTCAGGAATACGGCGGGCGCGCCATCTTGGCCACTTGCGCCGCTCCTTGCTGTTTCAGCCGCTTGGTTCGACGCAGTCATGCGCGTTTGCCCCCGGCGGATCGCGCGGCGCCCCACGCGCCGCCTCTCCGCAACTTGCAAGACTTTACCATCAATCTGCAGCGATCAACAAGCGGCGCGCATCGGATTTGACGCAGTGGACCGGCTCAGTTACCCCGCCTGCTATGGCGGGTGGCAACAACAGAACACGCGGAGGAATTGCTTCCGGCTGCTGGCGTATCGACGGCTTCCGCTGGACCACGCGATTGCGATGAGCGCGCCGGATTCGCCCTGCTGCCCGTCGCCCCCCGAACGGAGGCTGCATCTCGGAGTGACCGGGCATCGCTTCAGCCATCCGGGGTTCGAAAACCATGTGGGCCGTATCGCGGCGACGCTGGACACCATCTTCGATCTCATCGATCAAGGGGTACGCGACTTGCCGCCGCAATCCGGTGCTGGCCCCATCGCAACGGCGCGCCTGCATAGCATGCTGGCCGACGGCACCGATGTTATCGCGGCGGAAATGGCGCTGGTACGCGGTTACGAGCTTGTCGCGCCGCTGCCTTTCGGTCGGCGGCTCAACAAGACGATTAACGCGCTGCCGCAAAACGCCGCCGATGTCCGTGCGCTGCTGGCTGGCGACGAGGCGCAGGATCCGGAAACGCAAGGCCATGCTGGTGCGATCCGTGCGATCAGCGATCGGGCACGGTTATTCTGTCTCGCCGATCAGGATGCGGCGATAGTCGACCTGCTGCTCGCGAAGTTCGACGATCCGGACGATAGCGCCAAGGCCCAGTTGCTCGCGGCCGAAGTATCGCGCCGGGTGGCGCTGGCAGGACGAATCCTCATCGAACAATCGGACATCTTGATTGGGGTGTGGGACGGCGTTTCGACAGCACATATCGGCGGCACCGGGCACACGATCGCGACCGCGCTGCAATATGGTACGCCAGTGATCTGGATCGACACGCGCACACCCGAGCAGTGGCGTGTTCTTATTGGTCCCGAAGCTTTGCTGGACGATCGCACCGCGAGTGGCGATCGCGAGGCCGAGTTGCAGCATCTCGTTCATGGCCTTCTCGTCGCCGACAGCAAGGCGGGGCACCCGGGCCTCGCAACCCTTTTTCACGAGCGCTGGCGGCCGCGCAGCAGTCGTTTCGCGCATATGTATCGGCGTGTCGAGGCGCTGTTCGGTGGCCGCTCCGAACAGCCGCGACTGCGCGGATTGACCGAACATTATTCCTTGCCGGACGACATGGATGCGATGGCCGCCGATCCGATGTTGGCTGCCGTGCGCGACCTGCCCGACGCCGGAGCCTCAATGGCGATCGCCATTATGGAGCAGGTCACTCGGCGTTTCCGCTGGCTTGACGGAATATCGTCTCGCCTGTCTGACGCATATCGCGGCGGGATGATCGTCAGCTTCATTCTCTCCAGCCTCGCGATCGTCGGCGGCACCGCCTATCTGCCGCTGGTCCCGCCCGCCGAAAAATGGGGCTTCGCCCTGTTCGAGCTGGTCTTGCTGTGTATCATTTTGGCGATCACATTTTTCGGGCAACGCAAACGGTGGCATGGTCGCTGGTTCGAGACGCGGCGCGCGGCAGAATATTTGCGACACGGGGCGATCCTTTTGGCGCTCGGTGGCGCTCGAGCAACCGGGCGATGGCCAAAGGGCACCGAGACCGACTGGCCCGAATTTTATGCGCGGCAGACGTTGCGCAGCGTTGGCTTGCCGCAGGCTTCGATCTCACAGGCCTATCTGCGCGGTGTGCTGGAGGGCTTGCTCGATCATCACGTCGTCGCGCAGCGTGATTATCATTTCGACAAGGCGCGCCGCCTGACCAACGTCCACCACAATCTGGACCATCTCTCAGAGCGGCTGTTCCAATGCGCGGTCGCGTCGGTGGCGCTGTATCTGCTGCTCGTTGCCGCCGGAGAATTGGGATTTGTCCCGATGGAGCCGGTCACCCATCTCGCAAAGCTCTTTACTGTGTTGGGCGTTCTGTTCCCGACATTCGGTGCCGGCATTGCCGGCATCCGCTATTTCGGGGACTTCGAGCGCTTTGCCTCGATTTCGGAAGTGACGGGCGAAAAGCTGGAAGCCATCCACGCCCGGATCCAACGTCTGGCTCGCGTACCCGATGCCGCTCTCGATTACGGAAGCATTTCCGAACTGGCGCATGCCGCCGACGAGGTCGTATTTGCAGAAATCGAGAATTGGCAGGCCGTGTTCGGCAGCAAGCAAGTCACCGTTCCGGTTTAGACGAAGCGGGTTCGCGGCGTCAGCGAATATCGGCCGCTCTTGATGATCGCTCCAACAGATCATTATCGACGTATGGCCGGGATCATCATGCTCTTCCGATTTGCTTATGGGCTGCCTTCCTCCTCAAATCCTCTCGAAAAGCGGCTTGGCGGCTATCGGCCAGAAGTTGTCGACCAGGCGTGACAATTAAAGCGCATCCAGCCGTGAAAAATTGATGGCTCGCCAAGAGCGTAAAATCAAATCCCTGCATGCCGAGTTGCCGCGACTCTTCCAGAAAGCGCGGCGAAATTTGGCAATCCAAGTGAAGGCAGAGACGCGCAAGCCTCTGCGAAAAGCGCGCGATTGCGCCCCTTAAGGCGCAACAGGGGCGCACCTGTCGGTTTATCGAAGATAGTGGAGGCCCGAGCCGGAATCGAACCGGCGTGCGCGGATTTGCAGTCCGCTGCGTCACCACTCCGCCATCGGGCCTCATGCCAAATTACCGCATCCGTGGGGGATGGGCCGGGTGTTGGACGGCGCCGCTAGTGAGGGGGTTTCGCTGCCTTGTCAAGGATTCGCCCGAACGTCCGCCTACGGGGTTGGCGGCACCGGTCTTGCCAGCTATGCGCGTCTATGCGGACAGAGGCTGTATTACTATTGCAATACAGTGTGAGTTGGGCTAGAGCTGCCCCGCAAAGGCTCAGGCCCCAGGGAATCGGAAAAGGCTGATGGCGACCAAGTTTAGCGAAATCTCTGCGGCGGACATGCGTTCTGCCATGATCGACAGCCAGCTTCGGACCAACGACGTCATCGACGCAGCGGTGGTCGGCGCGATGGCGGCGGTGCCGCGCGAGGCGCATGCGCCCGCTCACCTCGCGAGCGTCGCTTACATGGACCGCGCGATCCCGCTGGGGCATGGCCGCGCGCTCAACGCGCCGCTGGTCACCGGCCGCATGCTCGTCGCTGCCGCGATCCGTCCCGGCCAGCGGGTCCTGCTGATCGGCAGTGCGACCGGCTATACAGCGGCGGTGCTGTCGCGGCTCGGCGCCGAAGTCCATGCGGTCGAGGAACAGGCTGAGCTGATGGCGATCGCGCAGACCGCGACCGCCGACGCGAACATCCAATGGGTCACCGGATCGCTGATCTCCGGCGCTCCGGACGCCGCGCCTTTCGACCGCATCATCATTGAAGGCGCGATCGAAACGCTGCCCGACGCGCTCACCGCTCAACTGGCCGAGGGCGGTCGCTTGGTCGCGGCACGGCGCGAGGACGCAGTCACGCGGCTCGTCCAGGGGGTAAAGGCAGGCGGCGCGGTCGCACTGCGCAGCTTTGCCGACATGGACGTCGCGCCGCTGCCCGGCTTTGCAACCCCGGCAGGCTTCACATTCTAAAAGCCACATCCCTCCTTGTTTCAGGCTGACATGACGATGCTCGATACCGATAAGAAACGGCCTTTCTCCCGCGCCCGCTGGCTTGCCGGTCTTGCCCTCGGCGCCTTGATGCTGTCGTCGGCGGCGCACGCCGAAACGCTGCAGGAGGCGCTGGCGAAAGCCTATGAAAATAACCCTACGCTGACCGCGGCGCGTGCCGGACAGCGCGCCAATGACGAAAATGTCCCGATCCAGAAATCGGGCGGGCTGCCGAATGTCGGCGTCGGCGTCGATTATCAGGAAAATCTGGTGCTGCCCGGCAACAGTTTTTTCTCGCCCAAACGTTTCGTCAGCGTCGGCGGGCAAGTATCGGTGCCGATCTATCAGGGCGGCGCGGTACGCAACGCGGTGAAGGCCGCCAAATTTCGCGTCGAGGCGGGCCAAGCCGATCTTCGTGCGACCGAGGCGAGCATTTTTTCGCAGACCGTCGGCGCCTATATGGACGTCATCCGCGATCAGGCGATCGTCCAGCTGAACCAGAAAAACGTCGCCGTGCTGCGTACCAACTTGCAGGCGACGAGCGACCGTTTCGAAATCGGCGACCTCACCCGTACTGACGTTGCCCAGTCGGAGGCGCGGCTCGCGCTCGCCGAGGGCGATCTGCGCACCGCCGAAGCCAACCTGATCGCCAGCCGCGAATCTTATACCCGCCTGGTCGGCGAAGCGCCGGTCGATCTTGAGCAGCCGCCGCAACTGCCGAACCTGCCCGCCTCCCCCGACGACGCGGTCGCGATCGCGCTAACCAGCAATCCCGATATCGAGTCGGCGAACCAGATCGTCAACGCCAGCCGCGCGGACATCGGCGTCGCACGTGCGGGACGCCTGCCCAAGCTGTCGGCGGCGACCAGCGGCGGGTACAACAACAATCTGAGCTCGGTAAACGATCCCACTTCAGAAAATACCACGCGAAGCGCATCGGCCGGACTGTCGCTGACGATCCCGATCTTTCAAGGTGGACGCCCGTCAGCGCAGGTCCGCCAAGCACAATCGCGCACCAGCCAGGCGATCGAAAATTACGTCGAAGTCGAACGCAGCGTCGTCGCCCAGACCCGCGGCGCCTATGCCGCATGGCGCGCGAACGAACAGATCATCACCGCGACGCAGCAAGCGGTGAGCGCCAACGCCCTGTCGCTCGAAGGCGTGCGCGCCGAAAACAGCGTCGGGACGCGCTCGATCCTCGACATTTTGAACGCCGAGCAGGAATTTCTGAACACCCAGGTTCAGCTCGTGTCGGCGCAGCGCAACAGCTACGTCGCCGCCTTCTCGGTGCTCGCCGCGATGGGCAAGGCCGAAGCACGCGATCTGGGGATCGAGGGCGGCGCGCTCTATGATCCAGAGGTCAATTACCAGCGCGTCAAAGGCCAGATCTGGGACTGGGCCGACGATCCCGCGCCACAGCAACAGGCGACCGACACCCGCGCGGTCCCCGCAGCAACCGCCAGCGTTCCAATTGGGCCGCCCGCGTTGCCACGACAATAAGGCTTGGCAAAACACGCCCAAAATCGGTAAGAGTACAGTTAACCGTCCGGTAATCGGGGTGGTTTAGGGGGTTGGTTATGGGCGATATGTCGCGGGAACCGTCGATGGAAGATATCTTGTCGTCGATCAGGCGCGTCATTGCACGCGATGAAGCTCCCGGGGCGACGCGCGGCGCCAGCGCCCCCACAGCTGACGATATTCTCGACCTGAACGACGAAGAAGATGACGCTGTCGCCGAAGCTGCGCCTGCGGCTGAAGAGCTGGTCTCCGAAGCCAGCGCCGATGCGGCACGCCAATCGCTCGAGGCGTTAACCGCCGCTATCGCACCCGCAGTTGCCGCCGCAACCGTTGCGGCGCCTGCCGCTGCGGGCCGCACGATGGAGGACGTCGTCCTCGACGCCTTGCGCCCGATGCTGAAAGACTGGCTCGATACCCATTTGCCGTCGCTGGTCGAAGCGATGGTCGCCAAGGAAATCAGCCGCATCACCGGCAAACGCTTCTAGCCGCTGAGCTACGCACATCCTCGTTTGGCAATGCGAAGTGCGAACCGCCAGAACCCGATGAATGCGACGATCTGATAGCCAAAAACAATCCGGCTATCAGAAAATAGGATTGTCGGCAAAATGAGAAACAGCGCGGCAACTGAGCAATAGGCGACAAGGAAGAGCCAGCCCTTCAGGCAGCATGGTTTGTAAGAAAACCCAGCTTCTTCGAACCAATCTCTCGTCGCGTTTCGATCATCAACCCGCCCAATCCTCGAGCAAATAACGCGCGATCGCCAGTGTCGGCGGCGCCAAAAACGGCGCCCCCATGTCGCCCGCGAGCGCGGCGCGAACCTCGGCCTTATTGACCCACATCGCCGCCTCGATTTCGGTCGTATCGAGCGTCAGCGCCGGATCGGTCGCGACGGCGCGGCAGCCGATCATCAACGACGAAGGGAAAGGCCAGGGCTGGCTGGCCACATAGGTTACGTCCGAAACGCGAATCCCCGCTTCCTCGAACAATTCGCGCGCCACCGCTTCCTCAAGCGATTCGCCGGGCTCGACGAACCCTGCCAGCGCCGAGAAGAAGCCCGGTGGGAAACCGCCCTGCCGCCCAACCAGCACCCGCCCCTCGCATTCGGCGAGCATGATGACCACCGGATCAACGCGCGGGAAATGTTCGGCGTTACAACTGCCACAGCGGCGTCCCCAGCCACCGCGAAACACGTCGGTCGACGACCCGCACACTGCGCAGAAGCGATGCCGGGCGTGCCAGTCGACCAGGCTTCGCGCACCGCCGTACAGCGCCGCTTCCGGCCCCGACAGCAGCGGCAGCAAGCGCATGACGGTGCGCGAGCGCGCATCGATGCGCACCCCGGCGGGCGCTTCGCGGACAAAATGGGGGATACCAGCATCGTCGAGGCCGAGCAGGAGCAGCGCGCGCTCGTCGGCAGGGTCCAGCGCCTCCCAGCAAAGCCCCCCGCCCTCGCCTGGCACACAATCGATCCCGTCGAGCAGAAGGCAGCGTGCGCGCGGATCGGCAACCGCGGCGGCGAAGCCTTCGGCATTCGTCCGCAACTGATCGGCGCGGTCGAGCCACGCGCCGGTAAATCCGAGCGGCAACGGCATCAGGTCATCACATCCTTGAAAAAGGTCTCGCCGAACTTCTCCTGAAAAGGCAGCGCGCCCGAGGGCATATATTGCGCATAAGCCGCGGCGCGATAGCCTAGCCCGCGGTGGACGAAACCGATCGTGCCCGCGGCACCTGCCCAGCCAAAAATGCCCTCTCCCCCCGGCGAGGTTGGCAGCGATACACGCCCCCCCGCGCCAAAGCCCTGGCCATCGATGAACGTCCCTTTCCGGTTGACGCTATCGCTGATCAGGTTGGACATGGCGAGCCGCGCAGTCGCCGCGTTCATCACCCGTTGCCCGCCCGTCGCGCCTTCGCCGAGCAGCATCGCCAGGAAGCGGTCATAGTCGCGCGCGCTCGACACCAGCCCGCCGCCGCCGAACGGATAGGGTGGCGGGTCGAGATAGATCGAGCTGGTCGCGGGATCGAAAGGGATCAGCGCGCCGCCATAGGGTGCATAGTTGCTGGTAAAGCGCCCAACGTCCTTGGCACCGACCTGGAAACTCGTACTGGTCATGCCCAGTGGATCGAATAGCCGCGCTTTCAGGAAGGCATCGAATGGCTGCCCCGACGCGACCTCGATCACCCGCCCGAGCAGGTCGAGGCTGATCGAATAGCTCCACTGAGTGCCGGGCTCATAGATCAGCGGCAGCGCCGCGAGCCGGTCGGCCATCGCCGCCAGACTAGGTGCCGGCGTGACAGGCGCCATGCCGGGGATCGGCAAACGGCTCGCCGAGCCGCCGACGATACCGGCATCGTCATAGGCCTTTTTGATCGGCCCCTTCTGGATGATATTATAACCGAGTCCTGCGGTGTGGGTGAGCAGGTGGCGCACGGAGATCGCGGTTTTCACCGGACGCAGATCGGTGATCGACCCGTCAGGGATGTTTTGCACGCGCATCTTCGCAAATGCTGGCAGGAAGTCGGCAATCGGCTGGTCAAGCTTCATCTTGCCGTCTTCGACCAGCAGCATCGCGGCGATGCCGGTGACCGGCTTGGTCATGGAATAAAGCCGCCACAAGGTGTCGGGACCAACCGGAACGGCATCACCCAGCGACTGCACCCCGGCACCGAAAAATTCGGCCGCCTCCTGCCCCTTGCCGATCGCAGCGAGCGTACCGGCGAGTTCGCGGCGGTCCACGAAGCCTTTAATGAAGGCGTGGGTGGCTGGATAAAGCTGTGCCCCGCCTTCCTTCCACGCGAAAGCGGCGCGCGGCAGCAGCGCGGCACTGCCCCCCAGCGCCAGGCCACCGAGTAGCGCGCGGCGCGAAACCATCATGTTCATCCGTCTCTCTCCAGCATCTTGCTTATCAGCTTGCGATAGAGCGTCGGCAGCCCCGCCGCGTCAAGGTCCGAGATCGGCCACCATTCGCCTTCCGCTGCGGCATCGCGGGATTCGCGGTGCACGAGTTTCAGGGTCAGGTCGAAATGTGTGAAGCCATGATCGACCTCGGCGATGCCCGACTCGGTCGGACGCGCATCGGTCCAGTCGCCGCCCGGCAGCGCGCGCATCCCACCGAGCATGCCTTTGCCGGGACGCCGGACGAGCCATATCCGCGCGTCGCGCTCGATCCAGTGCGCCAGCCCGTGGCGGCGCGGTTTCGCCTTCTTCGGCGGCTTGAGCGGCAACCGCTCTATATCCGGTCGCCCCTGCGCACGGCAATCGGTCATCAGCGGGCATGTCGCACAGGCGGGGCCGCGCGGGCGACAGATGGTCGCGCCGAGATCCATCAGTGCCTGCGCAAAATCGCCCGGTCGGTCCTCCGGCACCAGCGGCGCCAATGCGGCGCGAATTTCGCGCTTGGCGAGTGGCAGCGGGGTTTCAATCAGCCGATAGCGTGCAATCACGCGCTCGATATTGGCGTCGATAACGACGGCGGAACGACCAAAGGCGATCGCCGCAACCGACGCCGCAGTGTAGTCGCCGATCCCTGGCAGCGCGCGAAGCTCGCCTTCGCTTTCGGGAAAGCGCCCGCCATGCTGCGCAACCACCACCCGCGCGCAGGCCAGTAAATTGCGGGCGCGGGCGTAATAGCCCAGCCCGCCCACGCCGCCATGACATCGGCATCCTCGGCCGCTGCCAGATCGACGACCGTCGGCCATCGCTCAGTAAAGCGCTCGAAATAGCCCGCCACCGCGGCGACGGTGGTCTGCTGCAACATGACCTCGGCCATCCAGATGCGATAGGGATCTGGAGCCGACGCGCTGCCCGGGGCGTTCCGCCATGGCAGAACCCGCGCCGCGCGATCATACCACGTCAGCAGGCGCGCCGCGAAGTCGCTGGCAATGTCCTCATCGATGTCGGAAGTCTGGACGCTCACCCCCTGCCTATGGCATGGCACCCACGATGACGAAAGATAGCGGCGATGGCCCGCCCGCCAATAAGGCGAAGGTGACGGCAGCGGTGAAAAAGCCCAAAGCGCCGGTGCGCGTCTATGAACGCCAGCGCGGCGGCGAGGCGCGCATGATTTCCGACCTTGTCCCCGAAATCGGCCGCGCCGCCTTTCGCAAATTCGGCTTCATCCAGAGTTCGGTGGTGAGCCGCTGGCGCGAGATCGTCGGTGACCGGCTCGCCGATGTCACCCAGCCCGCGATGATCCGTTTTCCCGTCGGTGCGAAAGCAGGCGGCACGCTCCACCTGACGATCAGCGGCGCGCATGCCCCGATGTTGCAGCATGTCGCGCCCGACATCGTCGCCGCGGTCAACCGCTTCTTTGGTTATGCCGCGGTCGCGCAGGTCCGCATGACGCATGGCCAGGTGACGCCCGCCGCGCCCGTTCAGCCACCGGCAATGCTCAAACCCGTACCCGCCGAGCTGGGGGATAGCCTGCGCGACATCGGCGATCCGGAACTGCGCACCGTGCTGGAACGCATGGCGTCGGGGCTGGCCGCCGCGCCCAAACTTCCTCGGATCAGTTGAAGAAAGACCCGCCGAAGATGGCCACATTTGACGATTTACCGCTCGATCGCCGCACCGCCGTGCTCGCGCTGTCGGGCGCTGCATTGACCCTGATCGCGGCAACACCGGCGAAACCCGCGCTCTGGTCGTCGAAGGTGACGACAAGTTCGATCGGCGCGCATGTCGTCGGCAACCCTGCGGCCAAGGTTAGGCTGGTCGAGTATTTCAGCTACACCTGCCACGTCTGCGCCGATTTTGCGAAGCTCGGCTCGACGCCGCTCAAGGCCCAATATATCGACCCTGGGCTGGTCCAGTTCGAATATCGCAACCTGGTGCGCGACCCGGTCGACATGACCGCGGCCCTGCTCGCACGCTGCGGCGGCCCGGCGGCGTTCGCGCGCAATCATCAGGCGATTTTTGCTGCTTTCGAAACCTGGATGGCCAAGGTGACAAAGGCCACCGACGCGCAGAAGACCAGCTGGTTCGAAGGCACCACTGCGCAGCGCGCGCGCAAGATCGCCGCCGACACCGGTCTCGCGGCGCTGATGCGCGCGCGCGGCTATCCGCAGACGCAGCTCGACGCCGCGCTCGACAGCGAAGTCGCGCAGGCCGAACTCACCGGGATGACCAATATCGGGCGCGGCGCCGACCGCGTCGGCGGCACCCCAACCTTTTTCGTCAACGGCCGCATCGCCGAAGTCACCGCCTGGCCCGCGCTCAAATCGAAACTCGACCAGGCGATCAAGGGATCGTAAAAGCCCCCCAATTTGTTTCCGGAGAACAGCACATCATGACCGCATCGCTTCGTATCGCCCTTCTCTCTTCGCTCGGCGCATTCGCGCTTGCCGGTTGCGGCGGCGGCGCCAGCGACCCCGCCAAGGAACAGGATGTCGTCGCCAAGGTTGCGGCGCCCGCGGGTAAAAGCTGGTCGCAGGTCGTCAGCTTCGACGGCGACGGGGTGGTGATGGGCAACCCCGCCGCGCCAATCAAACTTGAGGAATTCGGCGCCTTCACCTGCGGCCATTGCGCGCAATTCGCCAAAGATTCGCATGAAGAGCTGAAGCGCGACTTCGTAGATACCGGCCGCGTGTCGTACAAGCTGACCCCGTTCATGCTGCATCCGGTCGATGCGATCGCTGGCGCGATCGTCAAATGCACCGGCCCGGACCGCTTCTTCCCGCTCGCCGACGCGACCTTCCTTGAACACGAAGCCTTCATCGCCGGTGCGCAAAAGCCGCAGCCGGGGATCGAGGCGGCAATGCAGCTTCCCCCCGAACAGCGCTTCACCGCGCTCGCCAAGGGCTGGGGCATCGATCAATTTTACCAACAGCGCGGCGTTCCCGCCGCGACAATCCAGCAGTGCCTGAGCAAGGTCGACAATGTCTCGGCTATCGAAAAGGGCACCAACGCGGGGGTCGAAAAATATCAGATCACCGGCACCCCGACATTCGTGCTCAACGGCCAGGTCGTCGAAGGCATCAATACCTGGGGACTGCTGCGCGACCGCCTGCGCACGATGGGCGCGCGCTGATCCAATCAAGTTCCTCCCTGTCGCGCAGCGATGGGGAGGGGGGACCGTTCACGAACGAGTGGTGGAGGGGCGCGTCATTGCCCCTCCGTCAGCGCTTTGCGCTGCCACTTCCCCATGGCTTCGCCACAGGGAGGAACAATATCTGCCCCTTGCGACTCCCCCGTCTGCGCGGCATGACGGCTGCTTGGGGGGATATGTGACACCAAGGTTGCAACATCCGCGATTCGATCAACTGCACTGGACCATTCCGTGCAGATAAAACGCCTGCGCCTTACCGGTTTCAAATCCTTCGTCGAACCCACCGAGCTGCGCATCGAACCCGGGCTGACCGGCGTTGTCGGCCCCAATGGCTGCGGCAAATCGAACCTGCTCGAGGCGATCCGCTGGGTGATGGGCGAATCCAGCCCCAAATCGATGCGCGGCGGCGGCATGGAAGACGTTATCTTCGCGGGTACCGCGTCGCGCCCGGCGCGCGATTTCGCCGAGGTCGCGCTGCACTGCGACACCGAAGGCGCACTCGTTGCTGGCCTGTCGGATGGCGGCGACGGCGACGACCTGGAAGTCATCCGCCGCATCGAACGGGGTACAGGATCAGCCTATCGCGCCAATGGACGCGATGTGCGTGCCAAGGACGTCGCGCTGATCTTTGCCGATGCCGCAACCGGCGCGCATAGTCCGGCGCTGGTCAGCCAAGGCAAGATCGCGAATGTCATCGCGGCCAAACCGACCGAGCGCCGCGCCATGCTAGAGGAAGCCGCCGGGATCGCGGGGCTGCATGTGCGCCGCAAGGACGCCGAACAGAAATTGCGGGCGACCGAAACCAACCTCACGCGCCTGTCCGAAATTACCGCCGACATGGAAGTGCGCGCCAATGCGCTGCGGCGGCAAGCGCGCGCGGCGGAGAAATACAAGAAGCTGAGCGACGAGATCCGTATTGCCGAGGGGCGGCTGATCTATGCGCGCTGGCGCGATGCCGCCGCCGCCGCCGATCAGGCGCGCCGCGACAGTGATGCCGCCGAGGCCGCGGTCAAGACCGCGCAGCACGAGCTGGAAACCGTCTCTGCCGCGCAGACCGAGGTCGCGACGCGCGTCGCGGCGGCGCGTGGCGATGCCCAGGTGCAGCGCGATGCGCTTGCCGTGGCGACTGCGACCCAACTTCGCTTGCAGGGCGAAGAACGCGCCGCACGCCAGCGTCTTGAAGATCTTGCGGAGCAGCAGACGCGGATCGCCGACGACCGTGCGCGCGAAAGCGAATTTGCCCGCGACGCGCATGGCGCGCTGACCGCGCTCGATACCGAGACCAAATCGCTGTCGCAGGCCATCGCCGCGCACGATGCGGGAAAGACGGCGCTCGCCGACGCCAATCTGGCGGCGCAGGCCCAGCTGCGCGACGCCGAAGTAGCGTTGGCCCAAGCGCGCGCCAAGGCCGCCAGCGAAGCCGCCGACCGCCGCATCGCGGTTTCGGCCCGCGACAGCGCTGACGCTGCGGTGCGCCGGATCGCCGCCGACAAGGCGCGCGTCGATGCGGAAATCGCCGCGCTGGGCGACAGCGCAGCGTTGGCCGCAACCCATGCCGCCAGCGTGAAGGCCGCTGAAACTGCCGAAGCCGCGATCGCCGCCGCCGAAACCGCGCTACAAACTGCCGAGGCCGATCGCGAAGCGACCGCCGCGGAGCTTGCGGGGGCCGAAGCCGGGCTTGCCGAAGCGCGCACGGCGCTGGCTGCGCTGGACGGCGAGACGGCGACGCTTGAACGCGCACTGGCGGCCGGACGCCGTGATGACAGCCGCATCCTTGATCAGCTTCGCGTCGCGGCAGGTTTTGAAGCCGCGCTCGCCGCAGCGCTCGGCGACGATCTCGACGCCGGGACCGACAAGGCTGCGGCGCGCAGTTGGAGCGGCGCCGATCCGGCGAAGGAAGACCCCCCGCTGCCCGCTGGCACGCAGCCCCTCGCCGCATTTGTTACGGCACCCGCTGCGCTTGCGCGCCGCCTCGCGCAGGTCGCGGTCGCCGACAGTGACAGCGGGCAACCGCTTGCCGTGGGTCAACGGCTCGTCACCACCGACGGCGTGATGCGCCGCTGGGACGGCTTTGTCACACGCGGCGACGGCGCCACCGCGACCGAACGACTGCAACGCCAGAACCGCCTTGACGCGCTGGCGGCGCAGCGTCCGCAAGTCGAGCTTGGCGTCCAGGAGTTGCGCGACCGCCGCGATGCCGCGGCTACCAAAGCTGCCGAGCTAACCGAATTCGCCGCCGCCGCACGCAAATCACTGGCGCAGGCTGATGAGACCCGCCGCACCGCGCTGCGCGCCGCCGATCAGGCGCAAGCTGCGCTCGATCGTCACCGCGACGCCGCGGCGCTGTTCGACCGCCGCCTCACCGAAATTTCCGTCGTGGCCGAAGAAGCGGCGGAACAGTTGGCAGCGCAGCAAACGGTACTCGCCGCGCTGCCCGATGACAACATCGCGCGCGCCGCGCTCGACGCCGAGGAACAGACCGCCGAGCGCGCGCGAAGCGACGCCAGCAGCGCCCGCGAAATGCTCGCCACGCATGAGCGCAGTCTTGCGAGCCTGAGCGAACGACAGGCTGTCGTCACCGCCGAGATCAAAAGCTGGAAGGCGCGCGCGGGCGAAGCGGCGCGGCGCGTGAACGAAATGGACAAGCGCGCCGACGCGCTGACCGCCGAGACCGACAAGCTCGCCGACGCCCCTGCCAAGCTCGCCGAACAGCGCGTCGCCGCCGAAGGGCAGCAGGCCGCGCTCCGCGACAAGGTCGCGGCGGCCGAAGCACAGGAACGCGCCGCCGAAGCGGCGTTGCGTGAGGCCGAAACCGCACTCAATGCGATCCGTGAAAGCGTCGCCGCGGCACGCGAAACCCGCGCCGGTGCTATCGCGCGTTCCGAAAACGCCGAGCTGCGGCGCATCGAGATGGGCCGCCTGTCGGGCGAACGCTTCGAATGCCCACCGCCACTGCTGCCGCAAAAGGCGGGGTTCGACGGCGAGAGCGTGTCCGATACCGGACAGGAATCGGCGCAGCACGACCGGCTGATCGCCGATCGCGAACGGCTGGGCCCGGTCAATCTGGTCGCCGCCGACGAACTGGTCGAACTCGACGCCGAACGTGAAAAGAGCGCAGCCGAGATCGAGGAACTGACCCAGGCCGTCCACCGGCTGCGCGGATCGATCGGCAATCTCAACCGCGAAGGACGCGTCCGCCTGCTCGCCGCGTTCGAGACGGTGAACGGCCATTTCCAGCGGCTGTTCACGACCCTGTTCGACGGAGGGCAGGCGCATCTCGAACTCATCGATTCGGACGACCCGCTCGAGGCCGGGCTCGAAATCATGGCGCAGCCACCGGGCAAGCGCCTCGGCACCCTCACCCTGCTGTCGGGCGGCGAGCAGGCGCTGACCGCGGTCGCGCTGATCTTCGGCCTGTTCCTGACCAACCCGGCGCCGATCTGCGTCCTCGACGAAGTCGATGCGCCATTGGATGACGCCAATATCGAGCGTTTCTGCGACCTGCTCGACCGGATGACCCGCGAAACCAACACCCGCTATCTGATCGTGACCCACAATGCGGTGACGATGGCGCGCATGCACCGCCTGTTCGGGGTGACGATGATCGAAAAAGGCGTCAGCCGGTTGGTGTCGGTTGACCTTGGCGCTGCGGAGGAACTGCTCGCGGCGGAATGAGTTAGGGCGCCATCCCGACCACCAGCATCGCCGCAAACACCAGCAACCCGGCAAAACGATTGCTGCGAAATTTGGCGAGTGCATCCTCGCCATTCGCGGGATCGAGAGTGACAATCTGACCGACAAAATGCACGGCTGCGGGTAACAGTGCGACGAATACCAGCGGGTCCGGACGCGCTGTCCACAGTGCGCCGCCCCAGCCGGCGAGTGCAAAGCCATAGCAAAACCCAACCCCGCCCTTCACATGACGCCCCATTGCGCGCGCACTCGATTTGACGCCAATCAACATATCGTCCTCGATATCCTGGAGGGCATAGATAGTGTCGTACCCGATCACCCACGCGATGCAGCCGGCATAGAGCAAGGGCAGCGCCATCCCCTCGCCCCCGCCGACCGCGATCCAGGCGACGAGCGCACCCCAGCTGAACACCAGCCCCAACCACGCCTGCGGCCACCAGGTGATACGCTTCATGAAGGGATAGCCAGCGACGAGAACCAGGCTGGCCAGCGCAACGATTTGCGCGGGCCACGGCAACTGGAGCAGCACGAGCAGGCCGACGAGGGAAAGCAGCACGGCCCAAAGCGCGGCATTGCGCACCGACACCACCCCACTCGCGATCGGGCGCGATGCGGTGCGCGCCACCTGCGCGTCGAGGTCGCGGTCGACGATGTCGTTATAGACGCAGCCCGCGCCGCGCATCGCAATCGCGCCGAGCAGGAGCCACAGGAACAATGGCCAATGGCTGATCGCCCCGCCGCCAAGCGCCAGTGCCCAGGCGCAGGGCCAATAAAGCAGCCACCAGCCAATCGGCCGGTCGAACCGCGCGAGCAGCGCATAAGGCCGCGCCGCGGCGGGCAGCAGCGCGACAAAGCCACGCAACTGGCTGTCGGGAGGATGGGTAGAAGTCATTGGCAGCGGCGCATGTAGCAGCCGCAGTGCCAACGATAAATGGCTATCGGTTGATCGGTCCGGCGATTAGGTACAGCTGGAAACTGCAGCCGCCGGGGCAGGGTTATAGACTTGCGACAGATCGCGGCCTTCGCGGATGTTGAACGCCGCCGTCGACCTGATCCGCGGCGTGCCGAACCATGCAGCGCCGACCATCGGCTGATAGTCATAGAATATCTCGACAAACATCACTGCGGTGCCACTGGCTGCGGTCACTTCGCGCCCTGCGTCGCCCATGCCGGCGAAACCGGTTCCGGTCGCGCCGGTGCCTTGCGGACCATAGGCTGAATCGATGTCCAGATCGCCGTAACAACGCTGCCACTTGATCCATTGACCGCCGTCAGGGTTGCGTTCGAGGCTCGACAGGATGACGCGTCCGTTGGCGCGGAAATTCATCCCGCGCGCCTGTTCTTCAACGCCGGTGAAAACTTCGTTGATGTCGATCTCGCGCACACGCGGCAGCGACAAATTGCTGCCAAAGGCAATGCGCGACGCGTTGTCGGCGGCGCTCAGCCCGATCTGGCTGACGCGCGTATGCGCCATCGTCAGATTGGCGAGCTCGATGCCGGCAAAGCCCACGAGGGCGAGCAGCGGAATGCAGAAAGCCATTTCGATCATGACTACCGCACCGCTGTCGCGCGCCAGGCGAAGGATCTCGGCACGCATCCGTCGGCGCGCCCGTTGCAGAAGAGCGATCATGTGCAAATCACCTGTTTGGTCGATGTCGCCGCATTATAAGGCTGGTTGCGCAGCACCGTGGTTGCCGTCATCGAGCTCTGCTGCGACTGTCCCAGCATTCTCCATACTGGCAGGACGCGGTCGATTTCGAGCGTCGCTGTGTACAGGACAACGTCTTCGGCACCGCCATTGCCAGTCTGGCCGCGGTCGGCATCCCAGCTGGCATTGCCATTGACGTCCTCGAAACACTCGCCGCTGTCATACTGACCGTTGCTGTTCGAATCGGTGAAGGCTTCGGGATCGCCGACTTCGCTGTAGCTGTCATATGCCTTGCGAACGAAGGTGACATCGCCGTTTTTAAAGACGTTCAACACCTTTTGGCGGACCTTTGCATCAAGCGCCGCCTGATTGAGCGCATTGCCCTCGAGCGTGGCATCGCGGGCCGCCTTGCTGACGGCGCCCTGCAACACCTGCTTGCCATAGATCTGCCACGAAAAGTCGAAAATTCCCATCAGGATGAGCAGGAACAGCGGCGCGGTCAGCGCGAACTCGACGATCGCATTGCCGCTCTCGCTGCGGCGCAGGCGGCGGAGGAACGACCGGCGCATCACTGCGACAACCGCAGTTTCGAGATTTGCCGGGCGATCGCCTGGAAATTCTCGTTAAGCTGCGCCGCGTTATTCGCCTGATAGGCCTTGCCCGGCGTCGCACAGTTGGTGAGCGAGCTGTTCAGCGCGACGCCAAAGCTCACCACCCAGACGGTGATATTCTTGCCCTTCGCCTTCTCGCACAATTGCGCGAACCGGTTGTTGTGGCGCGTCGTCAGATCAGAGTCGCTCGTGCCGCCGACGCGTTTGAAAGTCCATTCATAACCCTGAAAACCCAGATTGCCCATGTTGGCCGACATGTCGCCGTCGGTCATGAAGACGATGTGACGGCTTATCGGGCGGTTATTTGGTGCAGTCGCGTTTTCGTCGGCAAACATGCCATCGGCGGACAGCAAGCGAACGCCCCACACCATGCCTGCGTCATGATAGGTACCACCGACGGGCTGGAGCGAATTGACATAGCTGTTAAAGCTCGACCGGTCGCTGGCCGTTTGCGTCGTCAGCTTCATCGCGGCTGCCGGACAAACGCCCCAACCGTTGCTCCAATATTTGGAATAACGCTGCCAGCTGCCGTTCGTGCTACTGTCTTTGGTCACGCTCGTATAATTCACAGTACGGGCGCTGGTCGTCGAAGACGGCGTGTTGCCTGGCCCGCTAGCGCGCGGGAACGATACCTCGGGGATCAGCAGCTTCCATTTGGTGTCGTCGTCGCTTGTCGGCGCCGTATCGACGTCCATGTCAAACGCGGCCGACGGGGCCGTCGCGTTCGCCGCAAAAGCGGTCGTCTTGCGCTCGATTACACAGCCCCCCCAGGTCGCCGAATAGGCTGCTCCGAAGTCGCCGGTCGCTGTCGCAAGTGCGCTCCCCGCCTTCACCGACGACACGTCAAATGTTTGGTCGTCATAGATGTAATTCTGCTGACGATCCTCAGTCACTGTCTGCGGCTGGGTGCGGATATATTCCATCGTCCGCTGTTGCTCACGACATGTGTTCGGGCTGGTTGTCCAGACATAGCGATACTGTGTGTACCGATAGGGCTGGTTCGAATTTCGGGTTGTGATGCGCTTGTCGTCGCCCACCGTCTGACCCGTCTGCACCGTGCTCGAGGAGCCAAAGCTGGCTGCGGATGTTGACGACTTCGTGGTTTGTGGACAGGTCGTGCTGTTTTTCCCCGAAACCGTCGAGCCGTTGTTCGCCCAATCGACGGCAACATAGGCCGTACCATTCGTGGCCGACCCGTTGTTCGTCGTGGAAGCGTTGATCCACGATGGCGGCTGGGCGGTACGCGACGGCAATTTGGTCGTATTGGAAAGCCACGCCGGATTCTTGGCATAGAGAATTTGCCCGACATTCGCCGACGAGCTATATGGCACGACGCCAAAGCGTAGCCGCCCATCGCCCATTTCTGCGCCCGTCAGCGTATCGAAAAAGTCCATCGTCGCATCTTTGAGCGCGGTGATGCGGTTGACCGAGTCGCCCGAATTGGTCGTTGCCATCGACCCGGTGACATCGAGCACCATCATCACGTCGGCGTTGGATATTTCCAGTTTCGCCGCGCAGCTGACCGTCAGGTCAAACTCTTCATAATCGAAAATCTGCATCAGCGCGGTTGGCAGGGTCGCGGTTGCGGTACCCGCAACGCTCGACGCGCCCTGCGCCACCGACGTGAACGTCACGTCGGTGCTGCCATAGGCGCCGTCTGCATAGTTAAAGTCGAACATCTTGTCGGCTTCGGCCTGCGCCGCGGTCGAGTAAGTGCTGCCCGCCATTGCGCGGCGCCCGGCCAGCACGCCGGCGTCGCACGCTTGTTGCAAGCGCAGCTGCGCCATATAGGCGCGCCCGATATCGACGCCCGATCCGACAAGTCCGATCACCGGCAGCGCGGCCGCCGCGGTCAGGAACATTGCGTTGCCGCGTTTGTCGCGCAACAGCCTCTTGGTACCCAGCCGCAGCCGGCTGAAAACGGTCCCTCGCATGGTCTAACCCCTCTTGGTCCAGACACGCGGCCCACTACAGATGCGTGGCTGGCACCTCGCACTAGGGCGGAACTGCTTACCAAACTCCTAATCGCCTGTTGCCCGATTTGCGCCACATGCGGCCATTTTGACCCGGATCGGGACACTATGGCGCCAGCACGCGGCGGGTGCGCAAAATATCCGCGTCTGCTATTGCTCCATCCCATGCCCGCGACTCCCGCCTGGCCGCCCGCCAGCACGCCCCGCCTGTTCATTGATATGCCGCTGGCGCCAGGCGCCGCGCCGACGATCGACGGCCCCGCCGCCCATTATCTGCTCAATGTTATGCGGCTGAAGGGCGGCGCGCCGATCCTGTTGTTTGATAACCGCAGCGGCGAGTGGCTGGCCAGTGTCGCCGATGTCGGCAAACGATCGCTAACCGTCCACATCGAACATCAGACCCGCCCGATCGAACAGGTTCCCGACCTATGGCTATGTTTCGCGCCGGTCAAAAAGGCGCGGCTCGACTGGATCATCGAAAAGGCGACCGAGCTTGGCGTCGCGCGGCTGCAACCCGTGATTACCGAACGCACGATTGTCGAACGCGTCAAGCGCGAGCGGATCGAGGCGCAGATCATCGAGGCATGCGAACAGTGCGGGCGCACCGCGCTGCCGGAACTCGGCGAACCCGTCAAACTGGCGCAGCTACTCGTGCACTGGCCCGCCGATCGAGCGTTGCTGTTCGCAGACGAAGCCGGCGGCGTGCCGCTTTCCGATGTCGTCGCGCCGGCGCCCGCTGCGATCCTCATAGGCCCCGAGGGTGGCTTTACGGCGCGCGAGCGCGACCTGCTGCTCGAGCATGCCGCGGTACGTCGCATCGCGCTCGGCCCGCGCATCCTGCGCGCCGAGACTGCCGCTATCGCCGCGATCAGCTTATGGATGGCGCAGCAGGGCGATTGGGTGGGCGGCGCCTGAAGGCGCGAAGCTGTTCCGTTACCGGACAGGTTTTGCGCCAAGCCCCCGATTTTAACCGCATATTAGCTATGCACGGGCATAGCGGTGCGATGCAACGGCAGGACCAGAGCCGATTTTGCTGGCGTGGGGGCCAGCACACGCAGCGTGTACGCGTCTTTTTGGCGCTCGTCTGGCTGGCGCTGACGCTCGCCGCGAATCCAGCGGCGGCGCAGACCGCGACGACGTACAGCAACACGACCGGTGGCACGATAAGCGAGACCGCAACCCCCTGTACCAGCCCGATGGTGCGCAATTTCACCGTCGCGGCCAACGCGCAGATCACCGATGTGAACATCGGGGTGCAATTCACTCATAGCTATCGCGGCGACATTCGCGCGACGTTGGTGTCGCCCACCGGCACGGTGGTCAATCTGATCACCAATGTCGGCACATCTGCCGACAATTTGAACGTCCTGTTCGACGACAGTGCCGCGACCAGCGTCACCACCCACACGGCGAACGACAACACCGCCGCCGCCCCGCCCTATCAACGCAATTTCCAGCCGCAGGGGACGCTCGCCGACTTCAATGGCGAAGGATCGGCGGGGTCTTGGCAGCTCACCATCTGCGACTCGCTGAACGGCGACAGCGGCAATTTCACCCGCAGCGACCTGACGCTGACGACAGTGCCGATTGCCCCGTCCGCCGACCTATCGCTGACCAAGTCGGTGAGCAACGCCGCGCCAGCCATTGGCGCCAGCATCAACTATATCCTGAGCGTGACCAACGCGAGCGGCTCGGCGCTGAGCGCGAGCGGGGTGACGGTGCAGGACACACTGCCCGCCGGCTTCGCTTTCGCCGGCGCATCAGGATTTGGGAGCTATAATAGCGCCACCGGCGTCTGGACGGTCGGCAGTATCCCGGCGGGGACGACGCGCACGCTTACGATCACCGGCACCGTCACCGCGACCGCGGGCGCGACGGTAACCAATGTCGCCGAAGTCAGCGCCTCGTCGGCGTTCGATTTCGATTCAACTCCGGGCAATGGCGCCGCGGGCGAGGATGATTATGATACCGCCAGCTTCACGGTATCCGGGACGCGCATTGCCGGGACTCCGCCGACGCTCGTCTGTCCGGTCGGCAGCACCGTCCACGACTGGGACGGCGTCAGCTGGGCCGCGGGTACCACCAGCGGCGGCTATGCGCTGACCGCGATCGGCACGATGAATTTCAATATCGCGATCAGCGGCGGCGTGTTCCTGAACAACGCGACCTATGGCGGCCAGTCGCCCACGCGCCAGAATGTTGTCACCGGCGGCCTGTCCCCGGCGCAATTTTCGATCTTTGAGATCGTCGACATGAATAGCCAAGCGGGAAGCGTCACCAGCACCTTTACATTGCCGACCGCGGTTCCGAGCGCACAATTCCGGCTGTTCGACATCGATTATGCCGCCGGACAGTTCGCCGATCGGGTGACCGTCACGGGCAGCTTCAACGGCTCGCCTGTGACCCCGGTACTGACCAACGGCGTCAGCAACTATGTCATCGGCAACAGCGCTTACGGCGACGGCACCTCCGCCGATGCAAGTGCGAACGGCAATGTCGTGGTGACCTTCAACGTGCCCGTCGACACGATCATCGTCGAATATGGCAACCACAGCCTTGCGCCGACCAACCCCGGGCAACAGGCAATTGCGATCCACGACGTCACATTCTGTCGCCCGACCGCCAATCTGACAATCGCCAAGACCAGCAACGTCGTCAGTGACCCGACCAACGGGACGACCGCCCCCAAGGCGATCCCCGGTGCGACGATGCGCTATTGCCTGCTCGTCACCAACAATGGCAGCGGCACCGCGACCGCGATCAACGTCGCCGACGCGCTGCCCGCGACGACCAGCTTTGTCCCCGGATCGCTGCGTAGCGGCGCAACCTGCGCGGGGGCGGCGACGGTCGAAGACGACAATGCCAGCGGCGCTGACGAAAGCGATCCGTTTGGCGCGTCGATCGCCGGCGCGACTGTGGCCGCCACCGCGTCCACGCTCGCTCCCGGAACTGCGCTCGCGATCAACTTCGATGTGACGATCAATTGATCCTGCCTGATCGCCAGTACCGGCGATGCGCCATGTTTGTGCTCGCCGCACTAGCCGCGACACCGCAGGCAGCGGCGCAACGCGTCATCGTCAACCCCTCGTTCGAAGCGAACGATCCGCAGGGACCGGGCGCCGCCAATTACGAAATCTACTCCAATGGCTCGGTTCCAGGGTGGGATTCGGCGTCGGGCGAAATCGAGCTGTGGGACAGCACTTTCAACGGCGTCCCGGCCTACGCGGGGTCGGTGTTTGCCGAAATGAACGCCAATGTTCCCGGCGCCTTTTACCAGAATATCTGCATGGTCAATGGCGAAGCGATCGGCTGGACCTTTGCCCATCGCGCCCGGTCGGGCGGCCCGGCGACGCAGACCGCCCGCTTTCAGGTCGCCAATATGTCGGGCGCGCTTATCCAAAATCTCGCGACCCAGGCATCGACGATCAACAATGTGTGGAACGTCAACAGTGGATCGGCGACCTACCTGGGTACATCGGGTGTGCAGCGCGTCCAATTCATCACCACTGATCCAGGCAGCTTCGGCAATTTCCTCGACGATATCCGGATCACGCTGAATCCGTTTGTCGAGCTGTCGACCGTCTCGGCTTCGGGGGTCGAATCGCTGGCAACGGCGAACCTGCCGACCCTGACCGTGAACGGAACCCTGTTCACCGCGCGGACGGTCAATGTCAGCGTCACCGGCGGCACCGCCGTGCGCGGCACCGACTATACGACCCCAGGCGGTGGAGCGAGCTTCACCGTTACCATTCCTGCGGGGACATATCAGAACACCGCAGTTCCGCTCGGCATCCAGATTATCGATGACGCCTTGACCGAAGGCAGCGAGACGATTCAGATCGCGCTAAACAGCGGCACTGGCTATACCGTTTCGAGCACGTCGAGCTGCGGGGGCGCGGCAACCACCGCGGGCACCTACACGATTACCGACAATGATTCGCCGGTTGTGCTGGCCAAGAACTGGGTCACCGGCATCGCGGGCGATGCGGTCAGCCTGGCCATTACCGGCGGCTCGGTGCCGACCGCAGGATCGTCGACCGTGGGCGGTACGTCAACCAACGCGACTGCAGTCGCAGTTCCCGGCAGCACCCTCACCCTGACCGAGGCCTATACGTCTGGCGCCGCGGCCAACTACAACAGCAGTATCGAATGCCGCCGCAACAGCGACAATGTTGTGGTTGCTAACGCGGGCAGCGGGCTCAGCCGCACCGTCGTGATGCCCTCGGGCACCTCGCTCACCTGCACCTGGACCAACAGCCGGCGCACGGCGACGCTGATGGTCCGCAAACAATGGGTCAATGCCCAGATCACCAACGCGGTAACCGTTCAGACCAGCGGCCTGATCAACAATGCCAGCCTGTCGTCGGTCGCCAACAGCGCGAATGAGACCGACACGAATGCGGCCGTCACCGTTTACGCCGCCGAAAGCGCTACGCTGAGCGAAAGTTTTACAGTTGGGAGCGCCATCAACTATAATCAGGCGCTCGCCTGCACCGGCAATGCCAGTCCGCTCGCGGGCAATCTGCTGACGGTGGGCGCCGCTGATACCGCGATCGTCTGCACCTTCACCAACAGCTATGTTGTGCCATTGGCGATTGCCAAAACATCCGTAGCCTACAGCGATCCGGTGAACGGGTTGATCAACCCCAAGCTGATTCCCGGCGGATTTGCCAATTACGCCCTGACCATTACCGCGCCCGCCAGCACCAGCCCGACGAACGACAGCATCATCGTCACCGATGCGCTCCCCGCAAACCTCAGCCTGTTCGTCGGCACCTACGCCCCCGGCCCCGGCCCGGTGCGCTTCGCTGCCGGCAGCAGCGGGTTGACATACAGCTTCTCCAGCCTGGCGAACGCCGCCGACGATCTGGAATTTTCGAACAATGGCGGTGCCAGCTGGACCTATGCGCCAACCGCCGACGCCAATGGCGTCGACGCGACAGTGACGCATATCCGCGTCCGCCCCAAAGGGTCGATGGTGCCGGGATCGAGCTTTACGATCAACCTGCGCGGGCTGGTCAAATAGCGCCAGCTCAACAGTCGATTGCATTCTGTACTGAACAGTCTAAATGCGCGATATGAGCACGCGCACCGCTTCGGACAGCCACGATCCCATCGTCGAACATCGCGACGAACTGGCCACCCCAATGATACAGGGCGAGAAGCCCAAGGACCGCTGGCGGATCGGTACCGAGCATGAGAAGTTCGTCTATCGCACCGACGATCATCGCGCGCCGAGCTATGACGAACCCGGCGGCATCCACGACCTGTTGATGGCGCTTACCCGTTTCGGCTGGGAACCTGTGATCGAAGGCGGCAAGGTCATCGCACTCGCTGGCAGCGATGGCACCGTCAGCCTCGAACCCGCGGGTCAGCTAGAACTCTCGGGCGCACCGCTCGAAAATCTCCACCAGACCTGCGCCGAAACCGGCCGTCATTTGAAACAGGTGAAAGAGGTTGGCGCCGAACTCGGGCTCGGTTTCCTCGGGGTTGGCATGTGGCCCGACAAGACCCGCGCCGAGCTGCCGATCATGCCCAAGGGGCGCTACAAGATCATGCTCGATCATATGCCGCGTGTCGGCAGCATGGGGCTCGACATGATGCTGCGCACCTGCACGATCCAGACCAACCTCGATTATTCGAGCGAAGCCGACATGGTGCAGAAATTCCGCGTCTCCTTGGCGCTGCAACCGATCGCCACCGCGCTGTTCGCCAGCTCGCCCTTCACCGAGGGCAAGCCGAACGGCTATATGTCGTACCGCAGTCATATCTGGACCGACACCGACCCCGCGCGCACCGGCATGCTGCCCTTCGTGTTCGAGCAGGGTTTCGGCTATGAACGCTATGTCGATTATATGCTCGACGTGCCGATGTACTTCGTCTTCCGCAACGGCAAATATATCGACGCCGCGGGGCAGAGCTTTCGCGATTTTCTGAAGGGTGAACTGCCTGCGCTGCCCGGCGAAAAGCCGCATATCTCCGACTGGAATGACCATCTGTCGACCGCCTTCCCCGAGGTACGTCTGAAAAGCTTCCTCGAAATGCGCGGCGCGGACGGCGGCCCGTGGAACCGCATCTGTGCGCTTCCGGCTTTGTGGGTCGGGCTGCTCTATGATCAGGGCGCGCTCGACGCGGCGTGGGATCTCGTCAAGGGCTGGAGCATCGAGGAGCAGCAGGTGCTGCGCGATGCGGTTCCCAGCGAGGGTCTCGATGCCCCGGCCCCCGGTGGCGGCACGGTCGGTGAGCTTGCCCATCGCGTCCTTGATATCGCCGCGGCGGGCCTCGCCGCGCGCGGCGAGGTCAATTCGATGGGCGACAATGAAGTCGGTTTCCTCGAACCGCTGCGCCGCATCGCCAAGAGCGGCAAATCGCCCGCGCACGACCTGCTCGATCGCTACGAGGGACCGTGGGGCGGCGATCTTTCGAAAATTTACGACGAACTCAGCTTTTAAGCGACCGGTCCGACCCGCTCGTCAGGTTCGAGCCGGATCAGCGGGCGTTCGCGCCCCGTCAGCCGCGCGAACAGGCGCGGGACAAGGGCGTTCGCCTGGGCCCAGTTCCAATAAGCTACATAAGCGGGATCGGCGAGGAGATGCTTCTCCTCCGTCTTGGCGCGCCAATAATAGACACCGCTGACCAGCGCGAGCAGCGCGACGTTGCGCGCGCCCTCGACCCAGCCGCCCGCGGCAGCCAGAAAGGGCAATGAGGCGATCCACCAGCTCAAATTCTTCGACACATAGGCCGGGTGCCGGGTGAAGGCGTACGGCCCATGCGTAATGATGCCGCGGTGCGTGAGATTTGAGAAGCGGATACCGAACGCCATCGTCGCCCAGCTGTAAATCGCGGTCAGCAGAGCCAGCACATTCGCCCAGACGATCAGCAACGTCTCATGCCCCGCCAGCCAATGCCCCCAGTCGGCGCCGTTCACCTGATAGTCGAGCGGGCCGCCGCTCATCAGGATGAAAGGCGGGTAACAGACGAGCGCCGCGACCCACGCCATGCCATAGGGATTGGCGGTCCGGATATGCGCATCGAGCGGTTTCAGGGTCAGGATATAGCCGACGGTGGCGATATGGACGTCGATCAGATACAGGAAGTTGAGCGTCCAGATCCCGGTCGTATAGGGGTTGGCGAGCACGTCGCGCATCGGCACGGTGACCAGCGCCGAAAAATTCCCCGGCACGATCGAGAGCATGAAGGCAGTGAAAAACCCCTTCACCGCCCAGGCGCGCAGATGATGACCGACCGCGCGCCCGTCGACCGGCTGGCCGGGTGCAATCAGCCAGCGGCCGAATTGATAACAGCCGTCGCGGGGCTCGACCATGCGGCGGTCGAGCCACAGCATATAGGGCACCGACACGAGCAGCAGCCACGGCGCCACCCGTTCGAGCAAATCCATCGAAAAGGCATAATTGCCCGTCCAATAATAGCGCATCGTCGCATAGATCAGCGCGATCAGCCCCCAGGTCGCCCACAGTCCGGCGAGCTTGGTCAGGCTGATGTCGACCGTCTCGCGCCACGGTCGCCGCTGCGCCCAGTCGATCCCGGTCGATGGATTGCGGTGTACCTTGTCGACCAAGACTGACCACAGCACCATCGGAATGCCGCACGCAAGTACGCTGGCGATTGCCGAGTTCGGGCCGCTCATCGGCCCGCGCGTATCCCAATGTATCCCCAGATAAGCGGCTATTTCGGGGGCGTAGCGTGCCAGCAGCAAATAGCCGACCAGTCCTGCCAGCCCCACAATGCCGACCGCGGCGCTGACCGCCGAACGCGGTCGGGCCGTGCTGCCCCGTTGCGGCTGCCCAAACGTATCAGCGGCGCCGGTCGGATCGGTTGTGACCATGGAATTCATCGGCTTGACCCTAGCAAAAATTGGTAAGTAAGCCGTCAATATTATTTACCGATTCGCGACGGATTTCCCGCCAAAATGGCCGCGTTCCCGCCCTTTGGCACCGTTCACCGCAGGTTGAGTTCGACTCGGCGCGAGTCGCCCTGCAAAGATTCGCGCCGCCGCAAACGGCCTGTTAAGGCGCCCATCAATCGGGGCGGAGGGCTCCTTATAACAAACAAGATGGGGTCGCCACTTGTCATCGAAATCCACGGGCCTGCGCCATTGGCGCCAGCGCTTTACTGCGCTGTTTCAGGACCATGAAATCTTCATCCGCACGCATGGTCATGTTCGATTCGTGCGGATCAGCGCCGTCTGGCAAAAGCGCGTTGCGCTAATTGCCGCTGTCGTCCTGCTCGCTTGGGCGGGCGCGACGCTAGCCGTGCTCGTCAACCAACTGCTCAGCTCGGGCGAGCGCGCCGCGGTCGCGCAGCAACAGGCCGCCGCTGCCGCTTCGGAAGCGCGGATCGCCAAATATCGCGACAATGTCGCCGAAACCGCTGCCGATCTCGAAGAACGGCAGGCGCTGCTCGAAGGCGTCGCCGAAACCCATTTCGGCATCGACACCGAAGCGATGGCGGCCCAGCCCGCACCGGCAGCGACCGATGCACCGGCCGCCGCCGAGCCGCTCAAGACCAGCGCGATTGACCCCAACCTGCCCCCCGAAGCACAGACGCTCGCCCGCCTCGAGGCCCGGCAGGAACGCTTTGCCAGTCGCCTGCTCACCGCGGTCAATATCCGCGCCGCCAATGCCGAAGAAGCCGTTGCCAAGCTTGGGCTCAACCCCACGGCGATCGTCCGCGGCGCGGCAGCCGGCCGCGGTGGTCCCTTCATTCCTTACAAGGGCCGCCTGGGCAAAGCCAAGGCGCTCGGTCCGTCCTTCGCCGCGCTCGAAGGCGCATTGTTCCGGATGGAAGTGCTCGAACGCACCCTTGTCGCCGTCCCGTCGGGCAATCCGGCCGACGTGTTGATGATGTCGTCGGGCTTTGGCTATCGCAGCGATCCGTTTACCGGCGCCGGCGCGATGCACGCCGGGCTCGATTTTCGCGGCCCGATTGGTACACCGATCCTCGCCGCCGCCCCTGGACGCATCAGCTTCGTCGGCCAGAAGTCCGGCTATGGCAACGTCGTCGAAGTCGATCATGGTCAGGGTATTTTAACCCGCTATGCCCACTTGTCGGGCTTTACGTCGAAGGTCGGGGCGCAGGTCGCCGCCGGTCAGCAAATCGCCAAAATGGGCTCGACCGGGCGTTCGACCGGCAGCCACCTGCATTTTGAAGTCCGTCTAAACGGCGTCGCGGTCAATCCGCGCCGCTTCCTGGAGGCCAAAGCCGATGTTCTCGAAGTCAAAGACGACGCAAGCCAACGAGTCGGTGCCATCGCTGCCCACGGTGCCCGCTAAGATGGCGACCGGCGCGCGTCACACGACCTTTTCGATCCTGGGATCGGACGTCGTCGTCACCGGCAATGTCGCCGCCAGCGTCGATCTGCACGTCGATGGCAAAATCGACGGCGATTTAAAGTGCGCCAATCTGGTCCAGGGCGAGGCGAGCGAGATCAAAGGCGCTGTCGTTGCCGAGACTGCAAAGATCGCCGGACTGGTCGATGGCTCGATCGAGGCCAAGACGCTGATCGTCCACGCCACCGCGCGGATCACCGGCGATGTCGTATACGAGAACATCACGATCGAAAATGGCGGCAAGATCGACGGCAAGCTGGCGCATCGTCGCCACGGTGCGGGCGCAACCAAAGCTCCGCCGCCGCTGGAAGTCGTCGAGAACAAGTCGGCGCTTGGTATCTGACTTCGCCACGCGCCGGGATCGCATGGCCGCGCACCAGTTCGAAATCGACTCCCACGTCCGCTGGACCTGGGGCCGCGGCGAAGCGCATGGCCGCATTGCCGAACGCTTCGAAACGCGCGCCGAGCGCATCATCAAGGGCGCGCGGATTGTCCGCAATGGATCCGCCACCAATCCCGCCTATCTGATCGAAATGATCGACGGCCGCGAAGTGCTGAAGCTGGGCAGCGAACTCAGCGGCGACTAACGCCGCTTATCTGCATCGTGACGGCGATCCGATCGCCGAGCCCTAACCCCTCGGCGCGCTGAACGGGGACCTTCATCTGCAGGACATCGGTGTCACCGCGGCGGAACAGCGAGGTGGTGAATTCGGTTTGCCCGATCTGCGCCGTCACCGGCACCATGCCCCAACCATAGCTCGCTTCGCGTGCGGCATAATGGACGTCACCGACCAGATGATCGGGCACCGCGGCGAATAGATAGGGCGGCTGGATAGGGCGGCAGGCCGCGCCATTCGATGATGTCGGCTTCAAAGCGTAACATCAGTTCCGCGGCGCCTGCCGCCGGGAGCTTAGCGCCGCGGCGATATGAATGGGCCCGACGTCCGCGGCCCCCGCGAGATCGGGGCCGGTGCGCAAGTGGACGAAAGTGGCATGCGGCGTGGCGGCACTTCGAAGTTTGACAACATACCAACTGGTCGGTATGTCATTCGGCATGAACCCGCATCAGCCCTCTTCCGACCCCGAGTCCTCCGCCGGTCACGCTATCGGCGTCGGAGCCGGCATCGCCGGGGTCCGCGCGCCGCGCGGCAGTGCGCGCGCGGCGTTGATTGCGGCGGCCCACACGACGGTGCGGCGCCAAGGCTATGCGGCGACGACAGTCGACCAGATTTGCGCTGCAGCGGGGGTGACCAAAGGCGCCTTTTTCCACCATTTCGCGTCGAAGGAAGCGCTCGCGGTTGCCGCCGCCGAGGCGTGGACCGAGCGCGCGCGGCCGATGTTCGAAATGCCGCCGCACACCCAATTGGACGACCCGCTGGCCCGGCTGATCGGCCATATCGATTTCCGCTTTGCGATGCTCGACGGCCCGGTCGAGGAGTTCACCTGCTTCGTCGGCACAATGGTGCAGGAGGCCTTTGCGACGAGCGATGCGATCCGCGCCGCGTGCGAGGCCAGCATCAACGCCTATTGCGAGGCGCTGACCCCCGATATCGAGGCGACGATGGCGCGTTACGGCGCCCCCCAAGCTGTCACCCCGCTCGGTCTGGCGCAGCATATACAGGCGGTGCTGCAGGGCAGCTTCATCCTGGCCAAAACGACGAACGATCCGGCGATTGCGCGGGAAAGCGTCACCCATCTGAAGCGTTATGTCCGCATGTTGTTTGAACCGCGAGGTGCGCAATGACGCAGCGGGTAATTGCCCACCTGGCGTCCCTGCGCTGACTTACCCCAAACTATCCCCCAAAGGAGAGAAACGATGCCCCAGATGATTTTCGTGAACCTGCCGGTGACCGACCTTGCACGGTCGCAGGCCTTTTATGAAGCGGTCGGCGCGGTCAACAACCCCGCCTTCACCGACGATACCGCCGCGTGCATGGTCGTCGCCGAAGGGTCGATCCACGTCATGCTGCTGACGCATGAAAAATGGGCGACCTTCACGTCCAAGGCGATCCCCGACGCGCATACCACGGCGCAGGTTCTGCTCTGCGTATCCGCCGACAGCCGCGCCGATGTCGACGCGCAGGTCGCCAAGGCGAGCGCCGCTGGCGGCAAGGCCGACCCGACACCGACGCAGGAATATGGCGACTTTATGTACGGCCGCAGCTTCGAGGATCCCGATGGCCATATCTGGGAAGTGATGTGGATGGATCCCGCCGCGATCCCCGCCGGTGAGCCCGCCGAGGCGGCCGCCTGACCGAGCAGCAGAGGGAAACGGACGGCCACCCTTGCACCGGTCGCCGTTCCCCTCCCGACGGGAGACAGATGATGAGTTTCCAAGCCTATCTGGACAATGTCGAGGCGAAGACCGGCAAGTCGGCTGACGACCTTAAAGCGCTGGCGATCGACAAGGGCCTGGCCCATGCCAACGGCCTCGCCCCCGGGGTCAAGCCCGGTGCGGTGATCGACTGGCTGAAGGCCGATTTCGACCTTGGCCACGGCCACGCGATGGCGATCGTCGCCTTCATCAAAGGGAAGAGGACGTAGATCATGCCCGTCGATTCCCACGCGACGATCGAAGTCACCGCTTATCAATGGGTGCCGCCCTTCGTCGAAGGCCGCATCAAGGATCTGCGTGTGCGCTGGGCGCTGGAAGAGATCGGCCGCCCCTATCGCGAGCATCTGATCGGCGGCATTTTCGAGGAAAAGCCCTCCGAATATCTGGCGGACCAGCCGTTCGGGCAGGTTCCCGTGTACAAGGAAGACGGGCTTACCCTGTTCGAATCGGGCGCCATCCTGCTCCACATCGGCGAGCAGGACGAACGCCTGTTGCCGCGCGACGCGACCCGCCGCGGGCAGGCGATCAGCTGGATGATCGCCGCGCTGAACAGCGTCGAGCCGACACTACAGACGCTGATCGTGCTGAGCGTCGCCGGCGCGGAGCAGGATTGGCAGGGTGCCGCAATGGACGCTGCCCGACCGTTCGCCGAAAAGCGGCTGGCGCAACTCGCGCGCGCACTCGGGGATCGCAAATGGCTGGGCGGGGCCTTCACCGTCGGCGACCTGGTCATGATCGACGTTCTGCGCGCCGTGCCGGCGCAGATGCTGGCCGCCCATCCCAACCTGACTGCCTATGTCGAACGCGGCACAAAGCGGCCCGCGTTCGAACGGGCACTCAAGGCCCAGCTTGCCGCCTACGCGAGCAATGCGCCGCGAGATGCGTGATTGCTGCCGTCCGATCGAAAGGAGAAGATAATGCCCGTCAATCCCAACGCCAGCATCGAAGTGACCGCGTTCGACTGGGTACCCGATTTTGCGCGCGGCTATGTCCGCGACCTACGCCCGCGCTGGGCGTGCGAGGAAATCGGGCTCGATTATGCCGAACATCTGATCAGCGCGATCAACCGCCCCGCCGACCATTTCCTGTTCCAGCCCTGGGGTCAGGTGCCGGTGCTCAACGACGGCGGCATCCGCCTGTTCGAAAGCGGCGCGATCCTGCTGTACCTCGCCGAAAAGGACACGCGCCTGATGCCCCGCGACGCGCAGGCGCGCGCCAACACGCTGGCGTGGCTGTTCGCCGCCTATAACAGCGTCGAGCCGATGTTGTTCGAGCTGGGCAATGTCGATATATTCGCGAAGGACGAGGAATGGGCGCAGCTGCGCCGTCCCGGCCTGATCGAATTCATTCAGGGCCGGCTGGGCCGGCTGAACGACGCGATCGGCAACAAAGATTATCTGACCGGCGAATTTTCCGTCGCCGACATCGCCATGGCGACCGTGCTGCGCGAAGCGGTCGAAGCGGGATTGATCGCCGAGCAGCCGCGACTGCAGGCCTATCTTGACCGCTGTCTGGCGCGTCCCGGGTTCCAGCGCGCGCTGTCGGCGCAGCTTGCCGCATTCAACGAAGAAGCGGGTCCACCCGCCTGAAACCATCCTGCCCCCGAAGGAGAGAAACGATGACTTATGTAGAAGGATTTGTGGTCGCAGTACCGACCGCCAACAAGGAAGCGTATCGCAAACATGCCGCCGATGCGGCGCCGCTGTTCAAGGAATTTGGCGTGAGCCGCATGGTCGAGGCGTGGGGCGACGATGTCCCCGACGGCAAGGTCAACGACTTCAAGGGCGCGGTCCAGGCGAAGCCCGAAGAGACCGTCGTGTTCAGCTGGTTTGAATATCCCGACAAGACGACGCGCGATGCCGCGGCTAAAAAGATGATGAGCGACCCGCGCATGGAGGCGATGGGCAGCACCATGCCATTCGACGGAACGCGGATGATCTATGCCGGGTTCGATGCGATCGTCGATGACCGCGCCGACGGCGCGATGGGCTATCTCGACGGTTTTCTGGTGCCGGTCCCCGACGCCAACAAGGACGCCTATCGCGCGATGGCCGAAAAGGCGTCTGAGGTGTTCCGCGATCATGGCGCGACGCGCGTCGTCGAGGCGTGGGGCGACGATGTTCCCGACGGCAAGGTCACCGATTATGCCCGCGCCGCGCACAAGCAGGACGGCGAAACCGTCGTGTTCAGCTGGGTCGAATGGCCGAGCAAGGAAGCGCGCGTTGCGGGCTGGAATAAAGTGATGGCCGACGAGCGGATGCAGCATGATCCGAACGATCAGACCTTTGATGGCAAGCGCATGATCTATGGCGGCTTTGCCCCGATCGTGGAGGCCTGAACTAATCCTCCCAGTGCGAAGCCATGGGGAGGGGACCGTTCGCCGCAGGCGAGCAGTGGAGGGGCCGCGACAGTAGCGCCAAAGCCGCTGCGTCAGCGCTTCGCGCTGCCACCTCCCCATCGCTACACGACAGGGATGATCGAGAGGAGAAAGACGATGACCAAGCCAGCCAATTTCATCTGGTACGAACTGATGACCCCCGATCCCGCCGGAGCCGCCGCCTTTTATGGTGCGGTGGTCGGCTGGACGATTGCCAGCCACGCCGACCCCGCGGCAGGGGGCATGGATTATCGTATGATCGCGCGCAGTGACGGCGGCAACGCGGGCGGAGTGTTGGCGCTGAATGCCGACATGCTCACCGGTGGCGCAAAGCCGATCTGGATCGGTTATCTTGAGGTGGATGACGTCGATGCCGCGATCGATGCGATCAAAGCCGATGGCGGTGCGGTGCAGATGCCCGCGACCGACCTGCCGGTCGGGCGCATCGCGATGGTCACCGACCCGCAGGGCGCCCCCTTCTATATCATGGACCCAATCCCGCCCGAGGGCGCGCCGGAGGGGGCAAGCGATGCCTTTTCGATGACCGCGCCGCAGCGCGTGCGCTGGAACGAGCTGGCGACATCGGACCCCGACGCGGCGATCGCTTTCTACACCAGGCATTTCGGCTGGGGACAGGCGGGCGAGATGGATATGGGCGAAATGGGCGCATACCGGTTCATCCAGCGCGGCGACGCCGGGATCGGCGCGGTCATGCCGCTTATGCCCGGCATGCCGGGATCGATGTGGTCCTATTACATCGGTGTCGACGACATCGACCGCGCCCACGCCGCAGTGGCCGCCAACGGCGGCACGATCACCAACGAACCGATGGAAATTCCGGGCGGCGAGTTCGCAATGAACGCGGTCGACCCGCAGGGTGCGGCGGTCGGGTTCGTTGGGCCGCGGAAGGCTTAAGCCGCCACCCCAATTCGAGATCCCGGCGAAGGCCGGGATCTCGACGGATCGGCGGCACGCGAGATTGAGACCCCGGCCTTCGCCGGGTGACGGAAAGGGAGAAGGATATGGCAGGACAGTCAAAGCAGGGCCCGTCGACGGGACTGACCCCGCATATCGCGATCGCCGACAAGCGCGCGAGCGAGGCGATCGATTTCTATATCAAGGCGTTCGGCGCGACCGAAAACATGCGGATACCCGCCGACGATGGGGTGCGGCTGATGCACGCGCACCTGACGATCAACGGCGCGTCGCTGACGATGCACGACGAGTTTCCCGAATATGTCAGCGAGCCGTCGGGGAAACCCGATGGCGTGACGCTGCACCTGCAGGTCGACGATGCCGACACCTGGTTCGACCGCGCAGTGGCCGCCGGCGCGACCGTCGTCATGCCGCTCGACAACATGTTCTGGGGGGATCGCTATGGTCAGATAAAGGATCCCTTCGGCCACCAATGGTCGATCGGATGCCCGGTGAAAGGAGAGACGAAATGACCGCCAATAAAAACCCCGTCAGCCTGTGCCTGTGGTTCGACAAGGACGCCGAAGAGGCCGCAAAATTCTATGCCGCGACCTTTCCCGACAGCAATGTCGGCGCCATCTATCATGCGCCGAGCGATTTTCCGGGCGGCAAGGAGGGCGACGCGCTGACGGTCGAGTTCAGCGTGCTCGGTACGTCCTGTATCGGCCTGAACGGCGGGCCGATCTTTCCGCAGAGCGAAGCCTTTTCCTTCCAGGTCCATACCGACACGCAGGAGGAAACCGACCGTTACTGGGACGCGATCGTCGGCAACGGCGGCAAGGAAAGCGCGTGCGGCTGGTGCAAGGATAGATGGGGTCTCAACTGGCAGATCACCCCGCGCGTGCTGACCGATGCGATGGCGAACCCCGATGCGGGGGTGCGCAAGCGCGCGTTCGAGGCGATGATGACGATGCACAAGATCGACGCCGCGGCGATCGAAGCGGCGGTGCGGGGCGAAGCAGTTGGCGCGGCGTAGTGCCGCGCGCTTCGCTTGGCTGCTCTGCGGCACGCTCGACATCGCCTATGCGGCGGTGGCGAGCGTCATGCAGGGCGGCACCATCTCCTCGATGCTCCATGCGGTCGCGAGCGGGCCGTTCGGCGACGTCGCGCGCGGGTGGGGCATCGGCGGCGATATCGCGGGGCTGGCAACGCATTATGCGATCATGGGGGCGATGGTCGCGGCCTGGTTCTTCGTCGCGCGGCGCTGGAGCGCGCTGTCGACATGGCCGTGGTGGCTCACCGGCACGCTCTACGGCCTGCTGCTCTATGTGATCATGAACGGCATCGTGCTGCCGCTGCGCTTTGGATCGCCCTTTCCGCCAGTCGATCTCGCCAAGGGCGCGATCGCGCTCTTTCCGCATATATTTTTTGTCGGCTGGCCGCTCGCCTGGCTGACTCGAAAAGGCTGACCGATGCTGATCCTTTATGCCCACCCCTTTTCATCCTACAGCTGGAAGGCGCAGATCGCGCTGGACGAAAAGGGCATCGATTTCGACTATCGCAACGTCGACCCCGAATTTCCCGAGCATAGCCAGCAATTGTACGCGCTTTGGCCGGTGGGCAAATTTCCGCTGCTCGTCGATGGCGAGCGGACGTTGTTCGAAACGTCGATCATCATCGAATATCTCGACCGCGTGCAGCCCGAACCGCGGCTGATTCCCGCAGACCCTGATGCCGCATTGCGGGTGCGGCAGATGGACCGCGTCTTTGACCTTCATGTGATGGCGGTGGTGCAGGACATCGTGAACGACCGTATTCGCGGACCCGCGGGGCATGCGCCAATGATCGTCGACAAGGCGCGGGCGGCGCTCGATACGATCTATGACTGGCTCGACACGCAATTGGCGGGCGGCGGCTGGGCAACGCCTGACGGGTTCACGCTGGCCGACTGCGCCGCCGCACCGTCGCTGTTCTATGCCGACTGGGTGCATGAAATTCCGGCGGATTGCGCGAATCTTCGCGCCTATCGCGCGCGGCTGCTCGCCCGCCCCTCGGTCGCACGCGCGGTCGACGGTGGCCGCGCCTATCGCCACTATTTCCCCGGCGGCGCCCCCGACCGCGACTGATTGTTCCAAGGAGACCGACATGACCGCAACTGCCGACAATGGATGGGCGCTGTCCATCACCCGCCACATCGCTGCGCCGCCCGAAAAAGTGTGGCAAATCCTGACCGAGCGACAGACCGAATGGTGGTGCCCGCTGCCATGGCGCGCCGAATTTCTGGTGCAGGAATGGCACGCCGGCGGGCGGACCAGCGTCGTCATGCACGGGCCCGACGGCGAGGAGCATCCGCACGAGGGGATTTTTCTGGAAGTGACCCCCGGGGTCCGCTTTGTCTCGACCGACGCCTTTGTGGTCGGCGCCGACGGGCAGTATATGCCGGCCGGCCCATTCATGATCGGGTGCTGGGAGATCACCGTCGAAGCGGGCGGCACCCGCTATACCGCAACTGCGCGCCACTGGGACGAGGATGCGGCACGGCGCCATAGCGAGATGGGCTTTGCAGACGGCTGGGGTGCGTGCGCCGACCAGCTGGTCGCGCTGTGTGAGCAAGATTAGACGTACCAAAACGGGGTTAATGGCGCGGTGACCGTGCCGCTTGACGCCTTGGTAGCCGCGCCTGCGCGAAAGCGGGGGCATGATGTCGTCGATCGCTCTCGTCCGCAGCCTGTTCGTCGCGCTTTGCGCGGCGGTACTGGCGTTCGCGCCGGCGCAGGCGCAGCAGGGCCTAACCGTCACCACGACGGTCAGCTGGACCTGGGATGAGGTCGCCGGCGATGACGACGGCGCGGCCTTCGACGAAGATGGCGCGTTGCTCGACGAGGACGCGCTTGGCGACGATGCTGATCTGGCAGCGACGCGACGTTATGCCCCGAGCGCGACGCTGGCGACGCTGGGCCGGGCTCAGGCGCAGTTCGGTCCCTTTGCGGTGGTCGATGCGGGCACCGTGCGCATGGCTGGCGACGTCAACTCGGCAACCCCGCGCCAGTTCGCGGCGATGCTGGCGGCATTTCCAGGGCTCAAACGGCTCGAAATGGTCGACTGCCCCGGCAGCCTCGACGAAGAAGCCAACCTGATTCTGGCGCGCGCGATTCGCCGCGCGGGGATGGAAACCGTCGTCCCAAGTGGCGGTTCGGTGCGGTCCGGTGCGGTCGAGCTGTGGCTCGCCGGCAGCACCCGCCGTGCCGCTGCGGATGCCGAATTCGGCGTCCATAGCTGGGCCGATGACACGGGGCGCGAGGCCAATGATTATGCCGCCAGCGACCCGGTGCACGCCGAATATATCGGCTATTACCGCGAGATGGGAATGGACGACGCCCACGCGCGCGCCTTTTACGCGCTGACCAACAGCACCCCGTTCGACGAAGTGCGCTATCTGACCCGCGAAGATATGGCGCGTTTCATCACGCTGCACTGACCGCTGGCCGCGGCGCAGGCTTGCGCCTGCGAAACGCCGCCCCCACATCGCCCGTGATGGTGAAACGCAGCCTTTACCAGCGATTGCGCTCGACCGCGCAGGTCCGGCTAACGCTGTTTGCCCTCGGCGTGCTGCTGATGGTGCTCGCGCCGATCGTCGGGGTGCTGCCCGGCCCAGGCTTCCTGATCCTGTTTCCCGTCGGGCTGATGCTGTGCCTCCAGAACAGCGCGTGGGCGAAGCGGATCTATGTTCGGTTCAAACGGCGGCATCCGCGCTATGCCGGGTGGACCGACCGCGTCATGCGGCGGACCAGCGCGGCGCGGCGGCGCGCGCGCGACGCGCTGATCGCTGCCGACGGCGAAGCGCTGGAAAACCGCCGCGATGCCAATTGACTGGCGAAAAAGCGCGGGGGCAATTGACTTTGCGCCGACTCTCGCTTATCCGCGCCTCCATCAGTGGCCGCCCACGTTTGGCGGCCCTTTTCTGTTAGAGCCTTGCAAGAGATTTAGGGACAACCGCGATGAAGCGTACCTTTCAACCGAGCAACCTCGTGCGCGCCCGTCGCCACGGTTTCCGCGCCCGCAAGGCGACGGTCGGCGGTCGCAAGATTCTCGCCAACCGCCGTGCCCAGGGCCGCAAGAAGCTGTCGGCCTGACCGCTGACGCTTCTGCGCCAGTAAAACTGGTGCGAACGCTTTCAAAACGTAGCGAATTTCTGGCCGCTAACCGCGGCCTTCGCTTTCCCATGCCCGGCTTTGTCCTGCTCGTCCGCCAGCGCGGCGATGCCGATGACGCGATGGGCATCGGCTACACCGTCAGCAAGAAGGTCGGCAATGCCGTCACCCGCAACCGGATGAAACGCCGGCTGCGCGAACTGTGCCGCGCGGCGCTGCCCGAATCGGGCGTAGCGGGCGCCGACCATGTGCTGATCGGGCGGCCCGGCGGCAATGACATCGTCTTTGCAGAGCTGGGCGAACAGCTCGATTCGGCGTTGCAGCGCGCGGCAAAGAAATTGGCCGCGAAGGCGACATGACCATCGCCCTTCCCCTCGCTCGCCACCCCGGACTTGATCCGGGGTCTATTGCCGCCGGCGCCGTATCGGCCCCGGATCAAGTCCGGGGTGACGAAATTGGGGTAATCGCGTGTGAAGTTGCGCAGTTTTCCGGGCGTTCGGCATGATCGCCCGCCTGCTCATCCTGATCGCGCGCGGCTGGCAGATCGGGCCGTCGCGCATCCTGCCGCCGACTTGCCGCTTTGCTCCGTCGTGCAGCGAATATGCGATCATCGCGCTAAAACGCCATGGTGCGATCAAGGGTGGCTGGCTCGCGACAAAGCGGCTATTGCGCTGCCATCCTTGGGGGGGCCACGGCCACGACCCGGTGCCTTAGGTTCCCACCGAAGCATCCTCCCCCAACATTTTGAGACGAAGAGAGACCCAACAGCGTGGACGACAAGCGTAACCTGATCGCGGCAATATTGTTGTCGGTGGCCATCCTGCTGGGCTGGAACTTCGTCTCGGCGCAGTTCTTCCCTACCCCCGCCAAGCCCGACGTGACCAAGACCGTCGCCGGCAACACCGGCACCTCCACCACCCCGGCGGCGCAGGGCCAGCCGAGCGCGCTGCCGACGGCGGGCACGCCCACGGCCCCAGCGACCGCGCAAGCGATCCGCCCGGTCGCGGCCGCGCTGGCCGAGGGCAACCGCGTGCAGATCGAAACCCCGGCGCTGACGGGATCGATCAACCTGGTCGGCGCCCGCATCGACGACATCACACTGAACAATTACAAGCAAACGATCGAGAAGGATTCGCCGCCGGTACGATTGTTCGCGCCGGGCGGAACCAAGGCCGCCTATTTCGCTAGCCTCGGCTGGTCAGCTCAGGGGATCGAGGTCCCGGGACCGAAAACGCTGTGGACCGCGAACGGCGGCGCGCTGACCCCCACCACCCCGGTGACGCTGAGCTGGGCCAATGGCGCCGGCCAGACCTTCCGGATCGAGTACAGCATAGACACCCATTATCTGATCACCGCGAAGCAAACGATCGCCAACACCAGTGCCGCGCCGGTCAGTGCGAGCAGCTTTGCACTGATCGACCGTCTTGGCAAACCCACCGATCCGCACGAACAGAGCAGCTGGACCATTCACATCGGCCCGACGGGCTATCTGGACGGCAAGTCGGTATTCGATGTCGATTATGACGATGTCGAGGACGCGCCCAACCGCGCCGTGCGCTACAATTCGGCGGGCTGGCTGGGCTTTACCGACAAATATTGGCTCGCGGCGATCATCCCGGCCAAGGGCGAACGCGTGACCGCGGCGATCAGCTCGCCGAGCGCCAATAGTTACCAGACGCTGTTTGCGCGCGACTTTGCGCAGGTCGCCCCGGGCCAACAGGTCACGACGACAAGCCGCATCTTTGCCGGTGCCAAGGAAGTCGAGATCCTGGAAAACTATCAGGACAAACTGGGCATCACCCGCTTGTCGAACGCGATCGATTGGGGTTGGTTCGAATTTTTCGCGGTGCCGATCTTCAAGCTGCTTCACTGGCTGTTCCTCCAGGTCGGCAATTTCGGCGTCGCGATCATGGCTCTGACCCTGATCATCCGCGGGCTGATGTTCCCGATCGCGCAGCGCCAGTTCGGATCGATGGCGCAGATGCGCCTGGTCCAACCGAAGATGAAGGCGCTGCAGGAGCGCTTCAAGGACGACAAGCCAAAGATGCAGCAGGAGCTGATGAAGCTCTATAAGGACGAGAAGATCAATCCGCTGGCGGGCTGTCTGCCGATCGTCATCCAGATCCCTATCTTTTACGCGCTGTACAAGGTGCTGATGCTGGCGATCGAAATGCGGCACCAGCCGTTCATCCTGTGGATCAAGGATTTGTCGGCGCCCGACCCGCTGCACATCCTGAACCTGTTCGGCCTGCTGCCCTTTACCCCGCCGTCGATCCTGTCGATCGGCATCCTCGCGGTGATCTTGGGCATCACGATGTTCCTGCAGTTCCGTCTCAACCCGCAGGCGACCGACCCCGTGCAGCAGCAGGTGTTCAAGATCATGCCATGGCTGTTCATGTTCATCATGGCGCCGTTTGCGGCCGGCCTGCTGCTCTACTGGATCACCAACAACCTGCTGTCGATTGCGCAGCAGCAGTGGATGTACCGCAAATTCCCGGCGCTGAGGGCGCAGGCGACGACGTGAGCGATAGTCAGGACTTCGAGCCGGGCGCCGACCCGGAACGCGCCGAGCGCGCACGCAAGCTGTTTTCTGGACCGATCACGTTCCTGAAATCGGCGCCGGCGCTCGAACATCTGCCGCCGCCGAGCATGCCCGAGATCGCCTTTGCGGGCCGCTCCAACGTCGGCAAATCGTCGCTGCTCAACGCGCTCACCAACCGCAACAGCCTCGCGCGCACCTCGGTGACGCCGGGGCGGACGCAGGAGCTCAACTATTTCGACGTCGGCGAGCCGCTGATTTTTCGTCTGGTCGATATGCCGGGGTACGGCTTTGCCAAGGCACCGAAGGATGTCGTCAAGAAGTGGCGCTATCTGATCAACGATTATCTGCGCGGCCGCGCGGTACTGAAACGCACGCTGGTGCTGATCGACAGCCGTCACGGGGTGAAGGAGGTCGACCGCGAATTTCTCGAAATGCTCGATGTCGCCGCGGTCAGCTATCGCATCGTGCTGACCAAGGCCGACAAGATCAAGGCAAGCGAACTGGCCGCGGTCCACGCCGCAACCCAGGCCGAAGCCCGCCAACACGCCGCCGCGCACCCAGAGGTGATTGTGACATCGTCCGAAAAGGGGCTGGGGATCGCCGAGCTGCGAACCGCGGTGCTGGAGGCGGTAGAGGTTTAGGCGTGAGCCTCCCCCTTGGGGGAGACGATAGTGGAGGTTGCGGATTTGTCCGCTACGGGAACTTTGTGAGGGGTATGGCCGCAAAGGTTGACACCCTTCGCCCAGCTTCGGCTAGGCAGCAAGTTGCCAAGCCTGCACAACCCTCTCCTCCAAGGGGAGAGGGGTTAGGGAGACCCCATGAAACTATTCATCGGCAACAAGGCCTATTCCAGCTGGAGCCTGCGCGGGTGGCTTGCCGCCAAGCATAGCGGCCTGCCCTTCGAGGAAGTCACTGTTCCGCTCTATGACGAGGAATGGAACCAGCGCCGCGAGGGCGACGAGTTCGCGCCTTCGGGCGGCAAGGTGCCCATCCTGTGGGACGGAGACGACATCGTCGTGTGGGACAGCCTGGCGATCATCGATTACCTCAACGAAAAGACCGGCGGCACGCGCGGATACTGGCCTGAAGATATGGCGGCGCGAGCGATGGCGCGATCGATGGCGGCCGAAATGCATTCAAGCTTTGCCGCGTTGCGCCGCAACCACAGCATGAACATCCGCCGCATCTATCCCGCCGCGCCGCTGCTGCCCGAAGTGCAGGCCGATGTCGTCCGCATCTTGCAGATCTGGGCCGAAGCGCGGGCGCGGTTCGGCGGCGAGGGCGATTATCTGTTCAGCGACTGGTCGGCGGCCGACATGATGTTCGCGCCGGTGGTCACCCGTTTCATCACCTATTCGATTCCGCTGCCGCCCTTTGCGATGGCCTATATGCAGGCGGTGGTGAGCCACCCGTGCATGCAGGACTGGATCGGCGGCGCGCAGGCCGAGGACTGGATCATCGAGAAGTTCGAGGGGCCGGTTGAGGGTTAGGTTTGTGGCGCTGCAGTCGCCGCGAACCAGATAGCCACGGCGACAATCATCAACGCGAGAATGCGTCGAATCAGCCGCGTCCGCGCAGGATCGGCGAGCCAGTTACCGATCCTGCTGCCCGCCAGCACGATGGCAAGGTGGACGGCCGTGGCGATGGCAATGCTGACCAATGCGAGCGTGAAGGCAAGCCCGAAGCTGGGAATCTGCCCGCCGTTGAACCGCGGAATGACGACGACATAGAAGAGCATCGCCTTTGGATTGAGCAGGTTGATCACCAGCCCGGACAGGAAATGGTGTCGTGCCCGTTCCGCATCGGCGGCGCGCGCGGGTGAATTCTCTCCGCCATCGCGCCAGCTTTCCCATGCCAGCCACAGCAGAAACGCGCCGCCGCCCCAGCGCAACAAATGCCAAAGCATCGGGCTGGCGGCGACGAGAAACGCGATCCCTAACGCTGCCGCCAAGGCGTTGACGAACAACCCGATCGCGACCCCGGCCGTCGCCGCCAGACCGGCACGCCGACCATCGCCCATCGATAACGCGGCCAGCCACGCCATGTTTGGACCGGGGGTCAATTCGATCAGCAGAACCGCCAGCGCGAAACCGAGCCAGTCGGCGGCGTTCATGGAATCCGCGATGTCGGGTACGGCGTGCCATCCTTGTGGAAATAGCCATCCGGCCCGAACAGCATGTCGATGTCCGAATAGCCGCCGCCGGTGTCGTATTTCTTGCCGCCGCCGAGTGCGACGAACACGCAGTCGGTGTCCGATTCGTTGATCAAGTGATGGCCGTTGGTGCTGCCCTTCGGCCACACCGCGATATCGCCGGGGCGCATCGGCCAGCGGCCGTCGTCCTCGATCAGCACCGCCTCGCCCGCAATCATCACCAGCATCTCGTCCTCGCCGTCGTGCCAGTGGCGCTGCGACGACCAGGCGCCAGGTTTGAGAACGACATGGCTGGCGGCGAAATCGCTGACGCCGGTGACGCGGGCGAGGCGGCGGTACCAGCGACCCTGAACGGGCGCATCATAGGGCGCCGGGTAACCGGTGGTGTTGGTTTGCGGGATGGTGTCGAGGTCGATTTTGGGCATGGCAAATATCTCCTGCCCTTTCTTCTGCCGCCCGCTGCGAGCGAAGTCGAGATGTCCATCGGTGCTGCGTTATGACGAATGGTGTCTCGACTTCGCTCGACACGAACGGATAAAGGGCGGCTATGACAAGCGAGATAGATCCCGTCGAACTGGCCCAGGCGCTGATCGCCGCGCCGAGCGTCACCCCCGCCATGGGCGCAGTGTTCGATGTGCTGGAGGCGGCGCTGATCCCGCTCGGTTTTACCGTCGAGCGCTTTATCGACGGGATCGAGCCCGACGGCCCGGTCGAGAATCTGCTCGCGGTGCGCAACGGCAGCGGCCCCGTCCATTTCGGCTTTGCGGGACATCTGGATGTCGTGCCGCCGGGCGTCGGCTGGACCGGCGACGCCTTCGCGCCTGAAGTCCGCGGCGAGTTGCTCTATGGCCGCGGCGCCGTCGACATGAAGGGATCGATCGCGGCGTTCGTCGCGGCGGCAGCGGCGACCTCGGTCGATGCCGGGACGATCAGCCTGATCATAACCGGTGACGAGGAAGGCCCCGCGATCTTCGGCACCCGCGCGCTGATGGAGCATATGGCGGGACGCGGGGTTGTGCCCGACATGATCGTCGTCGGCGAGCCGACCTCGGTAAACCGGCTGGGCGACATGGTGAAGATCGGCCGCCGCGGCTCCGTCAATATCTGGATCGACGTGCCGGGAACGCAGGGCCACGTCGCCTATCCGCACCTCGCCGACAATCCGATCCCCAAGCTGGTCAAGATTTTGGCGGCGATCGACGCGGTGGTGCTCGACACCGGCAACGACTGGTTCCAGCCGTCGAACATCGAATTCACCGACATCGAGGTCGGCAATGGCGCGACCAACGTGATCCCGGCGTCGGCGCGCGCGCGGCTGTCGATCCGCTTCAACGACCAGCACAAGGGCGCCGATCTGGTCGCGATGATCGAAAGCATCGCGCATGACATCGAGCCCGCCGCCAAGGTGCTGGGCAAGATCTCTGGCGAGGCGTTTCTGACCCCGCCGGGCGATTTGTCGGGGCTGGTTGCCGAGGCGATCCATGCCGAGACCGATGTGGCCGCCGAAATGTCAACGACGGGCGGCACATCGGACGCGCGCTTCCTGCACGCGCTGTGTCCGGTGGTCGAATTCGGGCTGACCAACGCGACGATGCACAAGCTCGATGAAGCGGTGGCGGTGGCGGATTTGCACAAGCTGACGGCGATCTATCGCGGGATATTGATGCGCGCCTTCCTCTAATCCTCGCGCGATCGGCGCAGTATCACATAAACCGCGCCCGCGCCGCCGTGGCTGATATGCGCCGGGCGCAGCGCGACGACCTGGTCAGCATATGGCGAGTAAGCGAGCCAGTCGGGCAGCGAGGCGCGGATGGCGCCGCGCGGGCGAGGGTCGCCGTGCATCTGCGGCAGGCGGTCGGCGCCCGGGCGAAGGCGCCCGGCGACGACGAGCAACACGCGCGCGCCGCGGATCAGCGCGCGGCCGATCGCGTCGTCGAGCAGCGCCTGTGCCGAGATCAGGCTATGCCCGTGCAGGTCGATGCTGAGATCGGGGCGGACCAGCCCCTTGCGCAACCGCCGGTCCCAATGGCCATCGAGCGTCGCGGCGCTGTGGGTGCGGCGCGGCGGCGGTAGGGGCGTGGGGGGACGCGATGGCGCAGCAGCGCGCGGCGCGGTGCTGCGCGGGGTCGGTTGCGGCGGGCGGATCGTCGGCGGCGCGGTGGGAGCAAGCGGCGATTTCACTTTCGCCAGTGGCTTGACCGTCGCCGCGACCTTTTTCCACAGCGCGTTTTCGTCGGGATCGAGCCGCCGCGCCATCGCGGCGTCAGCCTGCCGCGATCAGCCGCGCGATGCTGGCGCGCGGGAGCAAGATCAGCGCCGATCCGCGCGCCGCCATGCCGCCAGCGATCGCGCGCGCCTCGTCCCCTGCGCCCCAGAAGCTGTCGAAGCGGTTGGCGCCCTTGATCGCGCCGCCGGTGTCCTGCGCGATCCACAGCCCATTGGGTTCAGCGCGGTCGAGCGAGAGGAAGACGGGGGCGCCGAGCGGCACAAAATTGGGATCGGCGGCAACGCTGGCGCGGCCGGTGACGGGGACGCCAAGCGCACCGAGCGGGCCGGGGCCGGTGATTTCGCGGAAGAACACCCAGCTGGGGTTCTCGTTCATCACCGCGGCGCCGCGTACTGGATCGGCGCGCAGATAATCGAGGATGCCCTGCATCGACGCCTGCCCGCGCTGAAGCTCGCCGCGATCGAGCAGCAGCTTCCCGATGCCGACATAGCCGCGGCCGTTCTGGGTATCATATCCGATCCGCATGATACCGCCGTCGGGCAGGCGCAGGCGCCCCGACCCCTGCACTTGCAGGAAGAAGAACTCGGCGGCGTCGGCAGCATAAGCGATTTCGAGAGCGCGGCCTTCGAGCGCGCCGCTTTCGATCGTGGCGCGGTCGTAATATTGCACCAGATTGCTACCCTCGACGCGGCCGCGGATCTTCTTGCCCTTTAGCTCGTCGGAGAATTGGCCGAGATCGACATCGACCAGGTCGGCAGGGCGGCGATAGATGGGGATGTCATACCCAGCCCGCTTCGTGCGCGACCCGGCGATTTCGGGTTCGTAATAGCCGGTGACAAACGCTGTGCCCGCGCCGATCTGCACGGTGCCGAAATACCGGGTGAAGAAGGCCGCAGCATCGCTGTCATTCCAGTTTTTCGCCGCGTCGCAGCTTTCTGTCCAGTCGGCGCCCTGCGTCAGGCCACTGACGTCAGCGCGGCGCTGGATCGATGGACAGCTGATGCGGAAGGCCGCAAGTGCCGCAGCGGCTTGTTCAGCGGCTACGCCAAGCTTGGCAAAATCGGGACCGGCGATGACGCCACTGGTCGTAGCGGTCGCGGCGTCGGTTGACACGATAGGTGCAGGCAACGGCGGGCGGGGGGTGGCGGGAATCGGCTTGGCAGCGATACCGCCGCCTTCGGAGGGGCGAGGCTGATAAGGGCGCGGCGCAGCGCCGGGCCGCGTCGGGGCAGGTGCGGTGGTCGCCGGACGGTTGCCCGAATCGGGAATCACCGACGTGCAACCCGAAAGCATCGGTAGGACGACGAGCAGGCTGAATCCAAAAGCGCGCGTCCGGCGTTGCCCGGACGAGATGATCGCGCGCACCGGGGTCAGGCTGCTTCGATTTCGTCGAGCAGCCAGTTGGGATCATTGCTGCCGATCGCGCGGCGGAACGTCCACAGATCGTCAGTCCGCGAAGCGTCGCTCATCGACCCGGCGATCATCTTGCCATCGGCGTCGCGAGTGATCGCACTGATGTCAGCCTGGTAGCGCACGGTGACGCGTGCTTCGTTGCGGTTCATGTCGACCGCGGTGATCTTGGCCGATTCGATGCCTACCAGCCGGTTTTCGAGTTTTTCACCGCGGGCGTCGCGCGCTTCGATCGCCTCGACAAAGGCTTCGTAGCTGTCGTCGTCGCACAGGTCGCGTAGCGTGTCGCGATCGCCCGACCAAAAGGCTTCGAGGATCATCCGATACGCCGATTCGGCGCCTTCCATGAAGCGACCGGCGTCGAAGCTGCGGTCGGTCGCGAGCAGTTGGCGCAGGCCGATTTCGGCGGCGGGTTCGTAAACGAGGCCCGAGGTGTCCGCGCTCGATGCGGTCGGCGCCGATGGCGTTTCGCTTTCGTCGAGGCGGACCGGAGACGGCCCTGTCCGCTCGTCACGGCGCGGCAGAACAGGTTCCTGTTCATGCCCGGTGCGCTTGCCGAGCACCGAGTACAGCCGCATGCCGAGGAAGGCGGCAATCATGGCGAGCAAGACGATCGAAAAAGCAGTCACGGGCAAAAGTCCAATGCGGGCAATGGAAACATACGGACCAATACATAGGCGATGCACGGCCAAGTTTCAAACGCCATGGCCGCAGCCGCGCGGCAGGTCAACGATTCACCCCGGCCAAACCCTTGCCGCGCGACCATTGTGCTGGCTGGCGCGCGCTGCTAAGCGCCGCCGCAACCGTCTGCCGCGGACCCGACACGGCCCGTAGCGCGGAACCTGTTTCATCTTTTCGAGCGAAAGCAATGCATCATGGCTGACGAGACCAGCGCCGACATCAACAATCCCGCCCTGCAGCCCAATGGCGAAGATACGAGCCCGGCAATCGGGCTGATCTCGCAATATGTCAAAGACCTGTCGTTCGAAAATCCGAACGCGCCGGCGGTATATCAGTGGCAGGACGCGCCGCAGATCGACGTCCAGTTCAACATCGCCGCCGAGGGTGTCGGCGACAGCCTGTTCGAAGTGGCGCTGAAAATCGACGTCACGTCGAAAACCGACGCGGGAACGATGTTTGTGATCGACCTGAAATACGCCGGCTTGTTCGGCGTCCGCAACGTCCCCGAGGATCAGTTGCAGCCGTTTTTCCTGGCCGAAGCCCCGCGCATCCTGTTCCCCTTTGCCCGACGCGTCGTCGCCGATGCGGTCCGCGATGGTGGTTTCGCGCCGCTGCTGCTCGAACCGATCGATTTCCACGGCCTGTTCATGCAGCAGGTTCAGCAGGTCGACGCCGAACAGGCAGGCGCCGTCGCGCCGGTTGGCCAGGCATAACCACCATCGACGGGGCGGGCTGACGGGGTGAGCAGCCTGATCAAAAATGTCGGGACGATCGGCGGGCTGACGATGGTGAGCCGCGTTTTCGGTTTCGCGCGCGACATGCTGCTCGCGCGGGTGCTGGGCGCCGGCCTGGCCGCCGATGCGTTTCAGCTTGCTTTCACTTTGCCCAACACCTTTCGCCGCTTGTTCGCCGAAGGGGCGTTTTCGGTGGCCTTTGTGCCGATGTACAGCCGCGCGCTGCACGGCGAGGGCGGCGAAGACGCCGCGGCGAAATTCGCCGACGATGTGCTGTCGGTTTTTCTGTGGGTGCTGCTCGCCTTCTCGGGTGTCATGATGATCGCGATGCCCGGAATCGTATGGCTGCTCGCCCGCGATTTCCAGGACGTACCGGGCAAGTTCGAGCTTGCGGTGCTCCTCAGCCGGGTGACCTTTCCCTATCTCGCACTGATCAGCCTTGTCGCCATGCTGTCGGGATTGCTCAATGCGCGGTCGCGCTTTGCGCCCGGTGCGTTCGCGCCCGTCTTGCTCAACATCGTATTGATCGGCGGGATCAGCGCGGGCTGGTGGCTGCGCGGCGATAGCGGCGATGATCGCATCGTCGCCACCGCACTGGCGATTTCAGTCAGCCTCGCCGGTGTGGCGCAGCTTGCCTATCTGTGGTGGGCGGTTCGGCGCGCGGGTCTGAAACTCCGCTGGCGCCTGCCCAAAATGACGCCGCAGGTCCGCAAATTGGGGATGTTGATCCTGCCCGCGACCTTTGGCGCCGGGATTTACCAGATCAGCCAGTTCGTAGATACTTTCTTTGCCACCTCGCTGCCGCAAGGGTCACTGACCCTGCTCAAGCTCGCCGATCGGCTTAACCAGATGCCGCTCGGCATCGTCGGGATCGCGCTGGGCACCGCAATCCTGCCGATGCTGTCGCGCCATATCCACAGCGGCGACGCGCGCGAAGCGCAGCGGTTGCAGGCCAATGCGTTCGAGATTGCGACCCTGCTGACGCTGCCCGCCGCCGCCGCGCTGGCGATCTGCGCGCCCGCATTTGTCACCGCATTTTTTGTCGGCGGTAAGTTTACCGATGCCGATGGCGAGATCATGGCGCAGATCGTCGCGGCGCTCGTTGCCGGCTTGCCCGCCTATGTCATCATCAAGATATTGAACCCGGGCTTTTTCGCGCGCGAGGACATGCGCACGCCGGTGTGGACCGCGCTAGCGGCACTGACGGTCAACATCGCGATCAACCTGTACGTCGTACAGCGCTATGGCATCGTCGGACTGGCGGCGGCGACGGCGGTGTCGGCGTCATTCAACTGCGTGCTGCTCTACATCATGCTCCACCGCCGCGGCTGGTTTCATTTCACCACCAAGCTGGCCGGACGGATCGCGCGGCAGATCCTTGCCGTCGCGGCGATGTCAGCGCTGCTGTGGTGGATGATGCCGCTGCTCGCACCCTTTTATGGCGGCGGGATTCTCGACCGCGTCTGGTCGCTGACCGCGCTGGTCGGCGCCGGTGGCGCAGTGTTTTTCGCGGCCGCCTTCCTCGTCGGTGCGCTTGACAAGGATCTGGTCGCCATGTTGACGCGGCGGCGCGCCAAACCTGCACCACAAGAGGAGTAAGACATGCGGACGCTATCGGGCATCCAGCCCACCGGAAATTTGCATCTGGGCAATTATCTGGGCGCGATCCGCAACTGGGTGCGGATGCAGGACGAAATGCCGGGCGAGAAGCTGTATTTCCTCGCCGACCTGCACGCGATCACGGTTCATAACGACCCCGCCGAGCTCACCGCGAACACGCGCGAGATGGCGGCGGCGCTGATGGCGGCGGGGATCGACCCGACCAAGGCGATATTGTTCAACCAGGCGCGCGTTCCCGCGCATGCCGAACTTGGCTGGCTGTTGTTCTGCACTGCGCGCATCGGTTGGTTGAACCGGATGACCCAGTTCAAGGAAAAATCGGGCAAGAACCGCGAGGGTGCGAGCGTCGGGCTTTATGCCTATCCGGTGCTGCAGGCGGCTGACGTGCTGCTCTATCAGACGACGCACGTCCCGGTCGGCGACGACCAGAAACAGCATCTCGAGCTGGCGCGCGACATTGCGACCAAGTTCAACCTCGACACCGGCACCGAAACCTTCACCCTGCCCGAACCGACGATTCCGCCGACCGCGGCGCGGATCATGAGCCTGCGCGACGGCAATGCCAAAATGTCGAAATCGGACCCGAGCGATGCCAGCCGCATCAATATGGTCGACGATGCCGACACGATCATGGCTAAGATCCGCAAGGCGAAGACCGACGCAGAGCCGCTGCCTTCGGAGGCCGCGGGACTGGAAGAGCGTGCCGAGGCACGGAATCTCGTCTCGATATTTGCCGCGATGGCAGACGAAAGCGTCGACGAAGTGCTCGCGCGTTTTGCCGGACAAGGTTTCGGCGCGTTCAAGCCCGCGCTCGGCGAGCTGCTCGTCGAAAGCCTGCGCCCGATCGCGACGCGGCTCACCGCGCTCAAGGGCGATCCCGCGGCGATCGATGCCGCGCTGGAGGATGGCGCGGCGCGCGCGACGGCGCTGGCGCGGCCGACGATCGACGCGGCTTATGCAGCGCTGGGGCTGTGCCGCTAATATCCTGACGGGGCTTGCTTATTGGCCGGGGCACCCGATATCTTGTTTTGGAACCAAGCTGCGGTAAGCCGGGTTCAACCAAGGTTAAGCCGTTGCGGTTCAGTCTATGGTATAAGGGCGCAACCTTTGGGCGCCGACAAGATTACGGAGCCACCATGATGAGCAAGTTCAACCTTCGCCAACTGGGCCTCGCCGCCATCACAGGCGCGGCGCTGGCGCTCGCCGGTTGCGCGACGCCGTTCAAGGCCGATGTCGCCCGCTTTCAGACGCAGCTTCCGACGCCGCAAGGCCAGAGCTTTGTCGTCGAGGCGAACAACCCGGCGCTCGCGGGCGGGATCGAGTTCAGCCAATATGCCAGTCTGGTGGCGGGCGAACTCACCCGCTACGGCTATCGTCCCGCAGCGCCCGGCGAAAGCGCCGATCTAGTCGTCCGCATGGACTATGGCGTCGACAAGGGACGCGAGCGCGTCGTGTCGAGCCCCGGCTTTGGCGACCCTTGGTATGGTGGCTATGGCGGCTATTATGGCCGCGGTTTCTATCGTCCGGTGATCGTCAGCGGCCGCGGCGGGCGCCGCTATGTCTATGGCTATCGCGACCCGTTCCTGTGGGGCGGTTTCGGTCCCGGCTGGGGCGGCACCGACGTCAGCAGCTACACCGTCTATACCAGCGGGCTGAACCTGCAGATCAACCGCGCCGGCGACGGATCGCGCCTGTTCGAAGGCCATGCCGAGGCGCAGTCGCGCGACAATAATTTGCAAACGATCGTCCCTAATCTGGTCGAAGCGATGTTCACCGGCTTCCCCGGCAATTCTGGCGAGCGGGTAAGGATTACGGTGGCACCTCCTGAAAAGGGGTGAGCTGCTCGGAACCAAACAAAAGGCCCGCCTTTCGAATGAAAGGCGGGCCTTTTTCGTTGGCGGCGGCAAATGATTGCTTGCGACCAGAAGTTGCCGTTGATCCCCCCTGTGGCGAAGCCATGGGGAGTGAAGCGCTGACGGGTGGCTTTTGCACACCCGTCGCTGCCTCCCACCCCCCCAAAGCCGACATCTGCGCAAAAAGGACAGATCAGGCCGTTTTCACCCCTTCGGCGCCGGGGTCTTCGGCTTGAACCGGCACAAGTCAACCACTGGGCAGCGCCAGCATTCGGGCGTCCGCGCCTTGCAGACGTAGCGACCGTGGAGGATCAGCCAGTGGTGGGCGCCGACGCGGAACGGAGCGGGAGTGCCTTTTTCCAGCGCCTTTTCGACCGCGAGCACGGTCTTGCCGGGCGCGAGACCGGTGCGGTTGCCGACGCGGAAGATGTGGGTGTCGACCGCAAAGGTTTCGGCGCCGAAGGCGCAGTTCATGACCACGTTGGCGGTCTTGCGCCCGACCCCCGGCAATGCGACGAGCGTCTCGCGGTCGGAAGGGACTTCGCCGCCAAAATCGCGGACGAGAATTTCGGAGAGCGCGATGACATTCTTCGCCTTGCCGTTGAACAGCCCGATCGTCTTGATATGGTCTTTCAGACCCTCTTCGCCCAAATCGACCATCTGCTGCGGGGTCGTCACCTTGGCAAACAGCCGCCGCGTCGCCTTGTTCACCCCGACGTCGGTCGCCTGCGCCGACAGGACGACGGCAACGAGCAATTGATAGGTGTTACCGAACTGAAGCTCGGTTTCGGGACTCGGGTTCAGTTCAGCGAGCCGCCGGTAGAATTCGAAAATATCGGCCTTTTTCATTTCGACGGATGCGCCGCTTTCCAATTCATAGCGGCGCGCACGCGCCGTTCGACCGAGGGATGCGAATAGAAGATGAACTCCTCGACTGCGTTCGGACGCGGGCTGCGATATTCGGCGGTCTTGACCAGCGCGCTCGCCAGCGCATCGGGCAGGTTCGCCGTGCGGAGGGAATAGGCGTCGGCCTCGGTCTCACCCGTGCGGACGAGAAAATTCTGCACCGGCAAGGCCGCAACGGCGAACATCGACAGCAGAAGCATCATCACCGGGAAACCGCGCGGATCGTCGATCGTCGCGCTGCTGCCGAACAGGCGCGCCAGCCGCGGGAAAAGCCGGTCGGCGAGGAAAAACAGCGCCATCGCAAGCAACGCGAAGACGATTATCATGCGCCAGATATGGCCGAGTACATAATGCCCGATCTCGTGCCCCGTCACCGCTTTCACCTCGTCGAGCGACGCGCCCTTCAGCGCGACGTCCGAAATCGCGATACGTGCCGAATGGCCGATGCCCGACACATTGGCGGTGAAATTGTTCGACTGGCGCGAGCCGTCGAACATATAGATACGGTCGGGCGCGATGCCCGCTTCCTTCGCCTCGACGAGGAGCGCGTCACGCACCGGGCCCGCGGGCACGGGCTTATAGTCGTTGAATAGCGGCTCGATCAGGATCGGCGAGACGAGCAGTACTGCCGTGATGGCCAGTGCGGCGAGCCCTCCCGACCAGATCCACCAGCGCTTTCCGGCCCGACGGATCAGCGCATAGATGCCGAGGAAGAACAACCCACCGAGCAGCGCCATCAGCAGCAGCGAGATCGCATATTGGCCGAGATAGTCGCCGATCGGTTGGCTGGTGCGAGTATAGGCCGTCTCGCGCCACCAGCCAGTGTAGATATCCCACGGCAGCGTCAGCAGCGCCGAGAGCAACAGGAAGGCGGCGCATATCAGAAAGGTGCGGAGCGCCCAGCCGCGGCGTTCGAGCCGGACGGCCAGCCGGTCGAGAATCCCGAACCGGACGAAGACGACGGTGACGATCGCCGATACGACCACGCCCCACAGCAACAGCCATTCGCTGCCCCGCGTATAATCGGCCGCCTTGGCCAGCGCTTCGGGGCCGAGGGCATCGATATAGGCGGCGGTTGCTGCGGCGGGGTCGAAAGCCATGGTCATCTCCCTAACTGTCTTATATTTATAATACAGACAGTCCCGTCCGGCGCAAGCGCGCTTACGACAGCCCCAGCACCTGCGGCATGGTGTAGCGGCCCGGCACCTGCCCGGTCAGCCACAGCGCCGCGCGGACGGCGCCGCGCGCGAAGATCATGCGGTCTTCGGCGCGATGCGACAGGGTGATCATTTCTTCCGGTCCGGCAAAGATCACGTCGTGATCGCCCGCGACGGTGCCGCCGCGCACGGAGGCGAAACCGATGTTACCGTGCCCGCGCGCGCCCGTGACGCCGTCGCGGCCGCGTTCGGAGAAGGTGGCGAGGTCGATGCCGCGGCCTTCGGCGGCGGCCTGCCCGAGCAGCAACGCGGTACCGCTGGGCGCGTCGACCTTCATTCGGTGGTGCATTTCGACCACTTCGATATCCCAGTCGGCGTCAAGCCGTGCCGCGGCCTCGCGCACCAGATGCGCGAGCAGGGTGACGCCGAGCGAGGTATTGCCGGTTTGCAGCACCGCGATGTCACGCGCGGCGTCGTCGATCAGATAGTGATGGCGTTCCTCGAGCCCGGTGGTGCCAATGACGATGGGAGTTTTTGCGGCGACGCAGGCGTCGAGGGTCGCCTCGAGCGCGGCGGGGGAGGAAAAATCGACGAGGACATCGCTTTCGCTGGCAAGTTTGAGGATGTTGCCGCCCTTGTCGGCGCCGCGATGCTGCTGCCCCGCCTCAGATATGGCGGCGGCCAGTGCGACGCCCATGCGTCCTTCGCTGCCGATAATGCCGATGCTGATCATGACCCTAAATCCCCGTTCGGCCTGAGCTTGTCGAAGCGCCGTACTTGTTCTGTCACCGCCATAAGAGGAAGGATGGTCCTTCGACAAGCTTAGGACGAACGGAAGACAGGTCAGCTCCATCCCTACGAAGAGAGTCAGCAATGGAGGGTTTCAAGAATGGGTGTCTCGACTTCGCTCGATGCGAACGGATAGAAAGGGGGGATGAAGGATATTCACAACATCGTCATCCTGACTGGCGCCGGGGTGTCAGCCGAAAGCGGCATCGACACCTTTCGCGACGGCGGCGGATTGTGGGAACAGCACCGCGTCGAGGACGTCGCGACCCCCGAAGCGTTCGCACGCGACCCCGATCTGGTGCTGCGCTTTTACGACATGCGGCGCGAGGCAATTCAGACCAAGGTGCCGAATGCCGCGCATGCGGCGCTGGCGCGGCTCGATGCGGCATGGCCCGGCGAACTGCTGATCGTGACGCAGAACGTCGATGACCTGCACGAGCGCGCCGGCGCGCGGCGGTTGATCCATATGCATGGCGAGCATCTCAACGCCTGGTGCACAGCGTGCGATGCGCGCCTGCGATGGAGCGGGCCGCTGCTCGATCGTCCGGTCTGTCCGGTATGCGGTGCGGCAAGAGCGCTGCGCCCCGACATCGTGTGGTTCGGCGAAATGCCGTACCGGATGGACGAGATATACACGGCGCTGAACCGCGCCGACCTGTTCGTGTCGATCGGGACGTCGGGCGCGGTTTATCCTGCCGCGGGGTTTGTCCGAGAAGCGCGCCAGTCGGGGGCGCGGACGCTGGAGCTAAATATGGAGCCGAGCCAAGGGTCGCACTGGTTCGGCGAGGCGCGACATGGTCCTGCCGGGGTGCTGGTGCCGGAATGGGTGGGGGAGGTTTTGAGTTCCTAAACCTAACGCCGCGCCGCGAAAAAATCCTTGAGCAGCCCGCCCGCCTCCCCCGCGCCGATCCCGTCGTAAACCTCGGGCCGGTGGTGCACCGTCGGTTGCGTGAAGACGCGTGGGCCGTGGATGACGGCACCGCCCTTCGGATCGTCAGCGCCGTAGTAAAGCCGCGCGATGCGGGCGTGGGCAATCGCGCCGGCGCACATCGCGCAGGGTTCGAGCGTCACATAAAGATCGCAGCCATCGAGGCGTTCATTGCCGAGCCTTGCCGCGGCGGCGCGAATCGCGACGATTTCAGCGTGGGCGGTGGGATCGTGCGATTCGCGGGGGGCGTTATGACCCTCGCCGATAATCGCGCCGTCCTTGACGACGACCGCGCCGACCGGCACTTCGCCCCGGTCCGCCGCGGTTTTGGCGAGGTCGAGCGCGCGGCGCATCGGGTCGGGGAGCGGAAAGTGCGGCATCGCTTTTCCCGCTAGTCGCTTGACGAATCTGCAGCAAGCCGATAAGCGCGCGCCTTTCCCGGCTCACTCCGGTCCTATGTTCCCCGTTTTTCGGGAAGCGTCCGGACGCCGAACCGAAATTTTTGTACGAGGACAAACATCATGTCGCGCATCTGCGAACTGACCGGCAAGGGTCGTATGGTCGGCAACAACGTCAGCCACGCCAACAACAAGACCAAGCGCACCTTTCTGCCCAATCTGCAGAATGTGACTTTGCTGTCGGACGCGCTCGGCAAGGGCGTCAAGATGCGCGTGTCGACCCACGGTCTGCGCACCGTCGAGCATAATGGCGGCCTCGACAACTGGCTGCTGAAGGCCGGCGACGATCAGCTGTCCGATTCGGCGCGCAAGGTGAAGAAGGAAGTCGCAAAGAAGTTGGCCGAAAAGGCCGCCTGAGCGCTTTTGCATCGCTGACAGCAATCAGGCCGCCGGTTTCCGCGCGGCCTTTTTGCTGGCTGTGGCCTTTTTGGGCGGCAGGTCCGTCAACTCGAACTGGAGCAGCAGGCTGCGCTGCCATGTGTTGAAATTATGGTCGGCGACGAGCCAGAGCCAGGTCCGCCCCTGCTCGACCGAAATCGCGGCGCCTTCGTAGTTTTCGGCGAGGGCGCGGGGCACGGTTCCGATCGTCCGCGAGCGCAATATGGTGTTTGGCCTGACCTCGTCCGGGTCGGCGACCGAGAGGTTCGTCGTGAACACCGGATTCCAGCCTACTTTGCGATGCACGATGAGAATCCGGCCATCGGGAAGCGGCGCGGCATCGCTGACCGCGCCCTTGTCCTGCGAATCATAAAAGAAGCGCGTCGGCGGTGCGGACAGGGCACCCGGGTATCCCGCGAGCATCACGCCACGATTGCGGCGCGGATCGTCGCGGCCACCCTCAGCCAGGATGATGATTCGCCCATCGGCGAGCCTTGCCATCGCCTCTGGCCCGCGACCCTTTGGCCAGTCGCGCAGGACGACAGGGGCATGGCGAGCCTCAAGGCGGGTCAGGGCATCGTCGAAGCGCCAGAGCTGGTTGATGCGTTCCAGACCGACCCACGCTGTCCCCTGCGCGCGATCGACAAACAGCGATTCGCTGTCGAGCATCGATTTGCGGTCGGGCCAGCCCGGCGGCGCCGGCAAGGGCGCAACGTGAAAAGCGGACAGCCGGCCATCGTGATCGAAGGCGAGCCGCGTAGCATAGCCATTATCGCCGATCAGCAGGAACCGGTCGGGAGCGATTCGTGCAATCCCTGACAAACCGCCGAAGCGGCTGTGCGGGCTGACGAGGTTCCAGCCGCGCACGAAGCGCAGCGTGCCGCTCGTCTGCGGCGCCAAGACCAGCGGGCGCGCGCTGGCGCCCTGAGTCCAGTCGTCGATCGGGAAGCGCTGCACCGTCCCCGGCACCGGGCCGAGCGCGACAAAGATCAGGGCGGCGAAAAACAGGCGGCGCATCGGCGCGGGTTAGGGCGGCGCCGCGCGAAAGGGAAGCGTGGCGGGGCGCGAAGCTGAACGCCAGCCAACAAGCGCGTTCAGGGTTCACTCAATGCGGATCGCTCATAACCCCTTCATCGACCACCGCCCAGACGGGCAGCCCCAAGGGGCCAAACGACGAAAGAAGGAGAACGACGATGAAAAAGATGGTGACCCTCTCGATCGCCGCCCTGATGTCCACTGCGACGCTGGGCATGGCGGCTCCTGCTGCGGCACAGAACGGCTATTACGACCGCGACGGCTATTCGAGCTATAATGTCGGCTATGACCGCGACGACCGCCGTTACGATCGCCGTTACGATCGCCGCGCCGACCGCCGTGATTATCGCCAGGACCGTCGCTATAACCAGCAGCGGTACAACCAGCGCAATTATCGCCAGTGCGACAACGGCACCGGCGGAACGATCATCGGCGCAATCGCCGGTGGCCTCGCCGGCCATGAAATCGCCGGCCGCGGTGACCGCGCCGTCGGCACGATCATCGGTGGCGCAGTCGGCGCAATCGCCGGCCGCGCGATCGACAAGGGGAATGACGGCTGCCGTTAAGGGCAGTCCCGACCTCCAATAAGTTGCAGTCCCCCCTCATGCCCCGCCCGGCCACCGCCGGGCGGGGTTTTCTTTATGCCGCGCGCCCCACACGGGAGACGGGGTTGCCTAAAAGACCGGCAAAGCCTAGGTTCTGGCCCAAGTGCACATCCGCGATTGGCGGATGCGTGAGAGAGACAGGTAATACTAGCCATGCGGCAAATGGCAGCGCCATCAGGGCGACCGCCGCGGCCCGGGCCGACGGCAAAGGCGCGAACCAAGGCGGAACCCGCCACGCGTCCAACGAATTTCGTGCGGCCGCGCAGCTATGCCGCGATCGACCTTGGCACCAACAACTGCCGGTTGCTGATCGCCCGCCCGCAGGATGGCGAACTGGTCGTGATCGACGCCTTTTCGCGCATTGTCCGGCTGGGCGAGGGTCTGCACGGCAGCGGCCGGATCAGCGATGCGGCGATGGACCGCACTGTCGCAGCGCTGGCGATCTGCGCCGACAAGCTGCGCCGCCGCCATGTGTCGCTGTCGCGCGCGGTGGCGACCGAAGCGTGCCGCCGCGCCGCCAATGGCGTCGAACTCGCCGAGCGCGTGCGGCGCGAGACCGGTATCGTGCTCGACATCATCTCCGCCGCCGAAGAAGCGCGACTCGCGGTGCTCGGCTGCCACAATCTGATGGAGCCCGGCGAAGGCCCCGCTCTTATTTTCGACATCGGCGGCGGTTCGACCGAGCTGATGCACGTCGACGTGTCGGACCATGATGTGACGATCCGCGACTGGATCAGCGTGCCGTGGGGCGTCGTGTCGCTGACCGAACATGCGCCGCTGCCCGAAGACAGCCTTGCGGGACGTCAGGCGGCCTATACGCATATGCGCGAAGTGACGCGCGATGCCTTTGCTGCCTTTGCCGGACGCGCCGAACAGTTCGCCGGCCAGAAGCTGCGTCTGCTCGGCACCAGCGGTACGGTGACGACGCTGGCCAGCGTGTTCCTGAACCTGCCCCGATACGACCGCCGCGCGGTCGACGGGCTGGTCGTGCCGAGCGATGCGATGCGCGACATCAGCCGCCGCCTGGCCGACGCCAGCATCGCCGACCGCGCCGAGATTGCATGCATCGGCCGCGAGCGCGCCGATCTGGTCGTCGCGGGCTGCGCGATTCTGGAAAGCATCATCGACCTGTGGCCCGCGGCGCGCGTCGGGGTCGCCGACCGCGGCATTCGCGAGGGCATTTTGCGCACCCTGGCGATGCAGGGCCGCGACATCCCCGTCACCCGCCGCGAGTATCGTAAATGAGCGCGGCGAGCGGGAAAGGCGGCGGTAGCGGCCGCGGTGGCCTGCACGTGCGGGTCAAGACCGCGAAGAAGCGGAGCGTGTCGTCGACGCGCTGGCTGCAACGCCAGCTCAACGATCCCTATGTCCGCCGTGCGCAGGCCGAAGGTTATCGATCGCGCGCCGCATACAAGTTGCTCGAGCTCGACGACAAGTTCGGCTTCATCAAAAAGGCGCGCGCGGTCGTCGATCTGGGTATCACGCCGGGCGGCTGGTCGCAGGTCGTACGCAAGAATAATCCGCGCGCGCGCGTCGCGGGCATCGACCTGCTGGCATGCGAGCCGATCGAAGGCGTGGCGATCCTCGAGATGGATTTTATGGACGATACCGCGCCCGATGCACTGATTGAAGCGCTGGGCAGCGCCCCCGATCTGGTGATTTCGGACATGGCGGCGAACACCGTCGGCCATCAGCAGACCGACCATCTGCGCACGATCGGCCTTGCCGAAACTGCCGCCGATTTTGCGGTGCAGACGCTGCAACCCGGCGGCGCCTTTGTCGCCAAAGTGTTTGCCGGCGGCGCCGACCACACGCTGCTAACGCTGCTCAAGAAACATTTCACCACGGTCAAGCACGCCAAGCCGCCGGCGAGCCGCAAGGGGTCGCCCGAGCTCTATGTGATCGCGCAGGGGTTCAAGGGGCGTAGCAACGGCGGCGAACAGGACCGCTGAGCACGCCTTGTTCCAAGTTCATTGCCGGGCCATTTAATCGCGCATACATAAGGTGATGACTACCGTATCTTCCGGGATCCGGTGGGGTCGCACATCATTTCCCAAGGACAGTCCATGACGCATCGGTCGCGCAAATCCATCGCCCTGCTCACCCTTTCGGCCTTTGCGCTGGCGTCGTGCGGGGGCGGGGGCGGTTCGAGCACGGGCGGCAATGGCGGGCCGGTGACCGTCACTCCGACCCCGTCGCCCACCCCAACTGCGGGCTGCGGCCTCGCCGCGCGGCAGGGTTTTGCGAAGGCGGTGATCGACGAGTGGTATCTGTTCCCCAACGACGTCGCGAGTGGAGTCAATCCGGCGAGTTTCAGCAGCGTCGATGCCTATATTGACGCGCTGGTCGCGCCGGCACGCGCGCTCGGCAAGGACCGGTACTTCACCTACCTCACCTCGATTGCCGAGGAGAATGCGTTTTTCGCGAGCGGGTCGAGCGCGGGGTTCGGCATCCGCCTGACCTATGACGCCGCAGCAAGCCAGGTCGTCATCGCCGAAGCCTATGAAGGCGCTCCTGCGATTGCGGCAGGAATCGACCGCAGCACCCGCATCCTCGCGATCGGCACCACCGCCAGCAATATGCGCACGATCGCCGCGATCGTCGCCGCCGAAGGCACCCAGGGGATCACCAATGCGCTCGGCCCCAGCGACCCCGGTGTGACCCGCATCTTGCGCATTCAGGATAGCGCCGGCACCCGCGACGTCACCGTCAGCAAAGCCGATTATTCGCTCGACCCGATTTCGGACCGCTACGGCGCCAAGATCATCACCGAGGGCGGCCGAAATTACGGTTACCTCAACCTGCGCAGCTTCATCTCGTCGGCGAACCCGCAGCTGCGCGCGGCATTCCTGAACTTCCGCAATCAGGGGGTGACCGATGTGATCATCGATTTCCGCTATAATGGCGGCGGGCTGGTTTCGACCGCCGAATTGATGGGCGATCTGATGGGCGAGGGTCGCAGCGGCGCAGTGTTTTCGCAGACCGTGTTTCGCGCGTCGAAATCGGTGGAAAATGACCAGCATCGCTTTGCCCCGACCGCCGAATCGATCGCGCCGACGCGCATCGCCTTTATCGGCACCAGCTCGACCGCATCGGCGAGCGAGCTGGTGATCAATTCGATGCTGCCTTATCTGGGCACCAACATGACGCTGGTCGGCAGCAACACTTATGGCAAACCGGTTGGCCAGATCGCGCTCGACAAGGCCGAATGCGACGACCGGATGCGCGTCGTCGCCTTTGCGACCGCCAATTCGACCGGCGCGGGCGATTATTACGATGGCCTGGCGCCGAAGATTGCCAACAGCTGCGCCGCGGGCGACGATCTGAGCCTGCCGCTGGGCGACGCGCGCGAAGCGTCGGTGCGCGCGGCGATCGACTTTCTCGCCAACGGCAGCTGTACGACGCGGATCGCCGAAGCCAGCGTCGGTCCGGCGGCGCAGCGTAGCAATAGTCGCGTGCTCGCCGAACCCGAAATGCTGGTTCCCGACCGCCCGACCGCGGCGCAGCGCGAGCTGCCGGGGCTGTTCTGACCGGCGCGCTCCGGCGGGAGCGCCGCGCATGCCCGCGTTGATGCTGCAGGGCACCGGGTCCGACGTCGGCAAGTCGGTGCTGGTCGCTGGGCTGTGCCGCGCCTTTACCAACCGCGGGCTGACGGTTCGCCCGTTCAAGCCGCAGAATATGTCAAATAACGCCGCGGTGACGATCGACGGCGGCGAGATCGGGCGGGCGCAGGCGTTGCAGGCGATCGCATGCCGCACCCCGCCGCACAGCGACATGAACCCGGTGCTGCTGAAGCCGCAGGCCGATCGCACCTCGCAGCTGATCGTCCACGGCCGGGTGCGCGGGACGCTGGGCAGCGGCAATTTCCGCGAAGCGCGCGGCGCATTGTTGACCGAAGTGATGCAAAGCTATCACCGACTGTCGGCACAGTGCGACATCGTCATGGTCGAGGGGGCGGGATCGCCCGCCGAGATCAACCTGCGCGCGGGCGACATCGCCAACATGGGTTTTGCGCGCCCCGCAAATGTCCCTGTCATACTGGTCGGTGACATCGACCGCGGCGGTGTGATCGCGGCGATCGTCGGCACCCGCGCTGTCATCGATCCCGAAGACGCGGCAATGATCCGCGGGTTCCTGATCAACAAGTTTCGCGGCGATCCGGCGCTGTTCGACGACGGGTATCGCGAGATTGAAGAACGCAGCGGCTGGCCGGGCTTTGGGGTCATCCCGTGGCTGCATGCCGCGGCGCGGCTGCCAAGCGAGGATGCGGTAATCCTTGAACGCCCTGCCGACCCGCGCGAGGGGCGCCGGATGATCGCCTGCCCGATCCTGCCGCGCATTTCCAATTTCGATGATCTCGATCCGTTCAAGCTCGAACCCGGGGTCGAGCTGGTGATGGTGCCGCCGGGGCAACCGATCCCCGCCGAGGCGGCGATCATCGTGCTGCCGGGGTCGAAGGCGACGATTGCCGATCTGGGCGCGTTGCGCGCCCAGGGCTGGGACATCGACATATTGGCCCACCATCGGCGCGGCGGGATGATCGTCGGGCTGTGCGGCGGTTATCAGATGCTCGGCCGCCGGGTCGCCGACCCGCTGGGGATCGAGGGGGTAGCGGATGACGTCGAGGGGCTCGGACTCCTCAACGTCGAAACGACACTTTCGCTCGTCAAGACGCTGCGTCCGGTCAGCGGATCGGCGCTTGGCGCGGCCCTTGCAGGCTATGAGATGCACATGGGCGAAACGCGCGGTCCCGGCACGGCGCGGCCCTTTGCAACACTGACCGATGGCGCCAGCGATGGTGCGATCAGCGGTGACGGCCGCGTGATCGGCTCGTACCTCCACGGCCTATTCGCCTCGGCCGAGCTGCGCCGTGCGGTGCTGGCGCGCCTCGGGGTGGCGGGTAGCGGGCGCGACTATGTCGCCGATATCGACGCGGCGCTCGACGCCATTGCGGCCGAACTCGAGGTCCACGTCGACCTCGATGCGCTGCTCGCGATCGCCGGGGTGGGGTAACGGGTCGGGCCGAGCGACGCCAGCTTGCTCTCGATGTCCTCTGATTCCCCGCAATCTCGGGCTTGGCGAAGGGTGCATCATGCGTCTATGGCAGCGCATTGGCCGGGAATCGCCCGACCGAAACCAGGAGAGAATTTATGAATCACGCCGAACTGTCGGACGCCGTCGCCGCGTCGCTGGACCTCAGCAAAGCCGACGGACGCAAGGCCGTCGATGCCGTCTTCGCCGCAATCGGTGATGCCGCCGCCAAGGGCGACGAAGTTTCGGTCAACGGCTTTGGCAAGTTCAAGGTCAAGGCGACCCCCGCCCGCGAAGGCCGCAATCCTTCGACCGGCGCGACGATCCAGATCAAGGCCGCCAAGAAGCTGACCTTTGGTCCGGCCAAGGCCGTCAAGGATCGCCTGAACGGCTGATTATCCTGCGCAGGGTTTCGCCGGTGCGCCGGCGGAACCCTCGCACCTTTATTGCGGCGTCAGCGCCGCCGCGGCTTTGGTGGGCAATTTCTGCAGCGCGATATCGCCGACATAGTCGTTCGCCGCCGCGGTCTTCAGATGCGCTTCGAGCAGGTCGAAAATCACCGGATCCTTGTTTATGGCGAATTTGCGCGCGAACAGGTCGGGGCTGAGCGTCAGGCGCAGCGCATCGGCGGCACCGAAAACCCGGGGGCACAGCTGGTTCTTGCCATAGGGTATCCAATCGACCGTTCGCAGATCGTCATTGATCACCTCGCCCTGATTGAGGCTGTTCATTATCAGCGTCTGAAAAAAACCCTCGTCAGGTATGAAGCTGCGCCGATAAAAGGCCTTGAAACGCTCGGCGGTCGGGTGATGGACCGCAAACTGGCAGAAGCTGCGGGACACCGCCTTCCACTGGGTACCGATGAAGGGCGTCGCACCTTTCAGGAAGGGGCGCGGCACACCGGTCCGGAACATCCGCCCCAGTGCCTCGACCCACACGTGGTTGACGCGGTTTAACGTGTCGGGGCGGGCCGTTCGCTGGTCGCGCGCGCGGATAAACTGGCGGCGCGGGTTCGCACGCAGGAAGTCGCGGATATATGTCTGTGACTTGAGCGGAAAATCCTGGCCGCTGAGATTGATGTAATGCGTCCAGCTGCTGCTCATCGCGAGCAGTTTCGCCATGCCGCGGAGTTCGGCATCGACGAGACTGTAGCCGCCCCACAGCGCCTTTTTCGATTCGATGATCGCGGCGCCCTGATAGGGTTTGAGGAATTCGGCGATGTCGGCGGCGAATTTCGCGCCCGACCCCTTGTCGACATGGATCACATAGCAGTTGCCGGGCGCGTAAATGGCGCGGAACATCCGTTTGAACTGTTCGGGAAAGCGGTGAAGGAGGATGAAATAGCCGATCATTCGGGCATGCCTTTCGGACCGCCCAACCGGTCTGTCAGCCCACCGGATGCGCGATCATTTTCCTGTCCCGGAAAACCCAACCAAAGCCAATTTGATCGATAGGAGACAATGCCCGACAGATGGCCCGCCGCGTTACGGCGCGGCGTGGTCCAGTGACATCGCTTCCATATGGGGGGTGGCGGCAGTTTTGTAAGACCGCGGGCGGCCTGACTGCGGCGGTTATGCGCTCAGTCGATGCTGATCGGGTTCCGCCACCATGCCGGCGATGAAGACATGCACCGCGTCGGCATCGATCGGGCGACTGAGCAGATAGCCCTGAATCTGGTGGCAGCCCTCCTGCCGCAGAATTTCGGCCTGGGCCTCGTCCTCAACTCCTTCGGCGAGCGTTTCCATGCCCAGCGCGTCGGCGAGCGTCGTGATCGCCCGGATGACGGCATTGGCGTTGCCGCCCTGCGCTAGGTCGCGCACGAAACTCTGGTCGATCTTGAGTTTGTCGAAGGGGAAGGAGCGCAGATAGCTCAGCGAGGAATAGCCGGTGCCGAAATCGTCGAGCGCAATGCGAACGCCGAGCGCGCGCAGACTGTGGAGCGTTTCGAGCGTCTTTTCGACATTGGCGATAAAGATGCTTTCGGTGATTTCGAGTTCGAGCCGGTTCGCCGGCAGCCCCGACGACGCCAGCGCCGACAGGACGATGTTGGCCAGCCCCGGGGTCAAGAACTGCTTGGGCGAAATATTGACCGCGACCGACAACTCGCCGTCCCACGTCGCGGCCTGGCGGCACGCTTCGCGGATAACCCACTCGCCGATCTGGACGATCAGCCCGGTTTCCTCGGCCAGCGGGATGAAATCGACCGGGCTGATCATGCCCTGGTCGGGATGCGGCCAGCGGATCAGTGCCTCGAACGCCTTCAGCCGTTCTTCGTGCATGCTGTAGAGCGGCTGGAAATAAAGCTCGAACCCGCCGTCGCGGATCGCGAGGCGCAGATCGAGTTCCATCTGGCGGCGGTGGCGCGCCTGCTCGTCGAGCGATTGTTCGAAGAAATGATGCGTCGCCTTGCCGTCGCGCTTGGCGCGATAGAGCGCAAGGTCGGCGTTCTTCATCAGCGTGATACCGTCGAGCCCGTCGTCGGGCGCGACCGCGATCCCCATGCTGGCCGAGGCGTCGGCCTGTTGCCCGTCGATCAGGATCGGGCGGTCGAAACAGCCCTGTAGTTTGTCGGCGAGCGCGGCAAGATTTTCGTTCGCCGGCAGGTCGCTGAACAGGATGGCGAATTCGTCGCCGCCGAGCCGGGCAACGATCGCATCACCGAGCACGCCCTGGAGATGCGCCGCGACATTTCGGAGCAGCGCGTCGCCCGCAGGATGGCCGAGTGTGTCGTTGACGACCTTGAAATCGTCGAGATCGACATAGACGACCATCAGCCGCGCTGCATCGCGGCGGCGAGCGAGCGCTTGGTCGAGTTGCTCGACGAACAATTTGCGATTGGGCAGGTTGGTCAGTCCGTCATGCAACGCGACATGCGTGATCTGGCGCTCGCGCTCGGCAATCGCCGCCACCATCACATTGAAGCTTGCGCCAAGGCGGCCGATTTCGTCGTCCGAGGTCACCGCGACCGCGGCATCCTTGCCTTCGCCGAGCCGCCGCGTCGCTTCGTCGAGCGCGCTCAGCGGGCGGGTGATCGTGCGCGCGATGCGCCAGCTGAGCACGATGACGAGGGTCAACCCCGCCACCGCGAGCGCGACGAGCAGCCATTGCAGCCCCGAATATTGGCCGAGCGCCTTGCTGAGCGAGTGGTCCAGCACAAGCCGCGGCAGAATGCCCTCCTGCAAGCTTGGCAAGGCGGTCACATGGTGGAGGATGCGATCGCGATCGCCGCTTTCGACGACCTGCCCCGAGCGCGCAGCGGCGAGCGCGGCGGGCAGCTGCGACGCCGGCACCACCCTCGCGTCGATATCGACCGCGGCGAGCTTGGCGAGGCCGCGCATTTCGGCGGCGTCGAGCGGCTGCGCTAGCACGAGCCAGCCGATCGTGTCGGGAACCTCGATCGGCGATGCTGCGGCCAGCGCCAGCTTGTCGCCTATCCGAATCATGCCATGGTCCCGCCCGCCGTCGAGCGCGTCCCACAGATCATCAGCTGTTGGCAACGCCGCGGTCGCCGATCCGGTCATCGTGCCGTCGAGCCCGACGACGAACGCCGCGTCGCTGCGCGAGCGCTCGCGCAGGCTGACCAGCGCACTTTCGATCGTTGCCTGATCACCGGTCGCGACGGCTTCGCGAAAACCGAAGTCGCGCGACAATATGTCGGCCGACCCGCGCATCTGCTGCGCGCGCAGATCGATGATCTCGTCGAACACGCGCGCATTGGCGGCCAGATCGCGCGAAGCGCTGTCTTCGCCGAAGCGCGCGATGCCGTTGCCCGCGAGCAGCAGGATCGCCGCGAGGATCGCCGTCGACAGCGCGGCGTAAGCAACAGCAATCCGCAGCTTGAGCGAGCGGAAGCGAAAACGCACCGGAAAGGCCGGGAGCGTCGTCATCGCAGTTTCAATGCAATCTTCTGGCTGTTCGACCCGGCACTGACCGTAAGCGCGCGCTTCAGCTCGCCCCCCGGGGTGCGTGCGCGCGCGTGCCAGACGGTCAGCTGATGCCCACCCGCCGCCATGCCTGACAGGCGGACGATGCCATTCTGGTCGGTCTTGCCCGCAAAGGGCGTGTCGACGACGCGAATATAGCCTCGCATCTGATCGTGGATGTTGCAACCGAGCGCCACGGTGCCAGCGATCGGAAAGGCTTGCGAGCGCGTCTGGTCGCGGCCGTACAGGTCGATTTCAAACCGCGCCGCTTTAGAGAAACTGTAAACGCTGTGACGAACGCTATCGAGATTGGGAAAGGCGACCGAACTGCCACGGGCGACAATCAAAGTGCCCGGAACAAAAGCGACGCTTTTCTGCGCCATCGCCGGTTTCCAGGCAAAGCGGATCGCGCCGCCGCGCCAACCGCCATTGGGCGCCAGTTCGACCACCGCATCGCGGACGGGCAAGCCGCGTTCGTCGACCACCTGCACCTGCACGGCGGCGGGCGCGGCGGCCCAGACGGCAGCCAGCGGCACGGCGAGCGCAAACGCCATCGAGAGGAGAAGTGGTCCCTTCACAGCGCCCGACTAGCCGCCAGAGCTTAACATTCCCTCAAATTATCAGAGGTATAGTTAACCCAATTTTTGCCGTTTGCTGCGATTGCAACATCATGGACCAATCTCTTTTTCGCTCGCTGGCGGCGCTTTCGCTCGCGCTGTTTTGCGTCACCGCTCCGGCCGCGGCGCAGGAGGCATCGCTGGTGGACGGTGCCAAATTGCTGCTCACCAACGGCGTAACAACGATCGAAGGAACCAGCGGCGGCGGGGTCGCCACCTGGTCGACGATTGCCGGGCGCGAAACCGATCGCGGTATCGGCCTGTCGGGACATGTCACGCTGATCGAACTGCCCGATTATGGCTGGCAGAGCCACGGCGTTGCGGTCGGGATCGCCAACCGCATTGAGCTCAGCTATGCGCGGCAGAATTTTGACACCCGCGATGTCGGCACCGCGCTTGGGCTTGGCCGCGGTTACACGTTGAATCAGGATGTTTTCGCCGCCAAGCTGCGCCTTGCGGGCGACGTGGTTTACGGCGAGCCGCTGCTGCCGCAGATCAGCCTCGGCGTCGAACACAAGCGCAATCGCGACGCCCCGGTCGCCCGCGCGGTCGGCGCGGCGCACGGCAGCGGCACCGACGTGACGCTGAGCGCGACCAAGCTGTTCCTCTCGCACAGCGTGCTGGTCAATGCGACCGCGCGGCTAACGAAGGCGAACCAGGCCGGGCTGCTCGGTTTTGGCAGCGAAGGCGGCGACCAGCACCGGCTCCAGTTCGAAGGATCGGTCGCCTATCAACTGTCGCGCCGCGCGGTGATCGGCGCCGAATATCGGACCAAGCCCGACAATCTGGCGATCGCGCGTGAGGAGGACTGGTGGGATCTGTTCGCCGCCTATGCGCTGACCGACCATCTGACCGTGACCGCCGCCTATGTCGATCTCGGTTCGATCGCCACCTTCGACCAGCAGCGCGGCGGTTTCCTCTCCGCCCAAATTGCCTTTTAAAAGGATCGCCCGATGTTCCTGCTCGCCGCTGCCCTGCTGATGCAACCTGCCACCGATCCGCCGGTCGATTGGGACAAAGAGTTCGGCGTCGAGGAAAAGGTCCGCGACCCGGTGACCGGCGAACTGCCCGTCGATTCCTATGTTCAGGCCAACGGCAATGCCGGCGCGGCGCCCTTTGCCGGCAGCGCGATGGCGACCGCGTTCGGCGGACAGGACGGTATCCGGCGCATCGCGAACCGCACCGTCGAATTGTCCGAAGCCGACCCGCGCCTTGCCGCAATCTTTCAAGCGCACGACATGGTACGGCTGAAACGCACGTTGTTCGAGCAATTCTGCTACATTTTGAACGCCGGATGCGATTACAGCGGCCGCGACATGGCCAGTTCGCACAAGGACATGGGGGTGCGGATGCGCGACATGAACGCGCTGGTCGAAAATCTGCAGGCCGCGATGCGCGAGGGAAAGATCGGCTTTGCGGCGCAAAACCGCTTCCTCGGCAAGCTCGCGCCGATGTCGGGCCACGTCATCACGCGCTAGACTGCGACATCGCGTACCCAAAAGGGCGCGCTCATTGTGAAAGTAGGGAAACTGGAGCGGGTGAAGGGAATCGAACCCTCGTCACTTGCTTGGGAAGCAAAAGCTCTACCATTGAGCTACACCCGCTTGCGGCTGCGCGATTGGCACAGCTGCGGGCGGTGGTCAATATTCGTGTCAGCGCGTCGTTTCGCTGATCGTTTCCATCGCGACAAAGGTCGAAGTGCTGGCAACGTGCGGCAAGCTGGAAATCTTCTCGCCCAGCACGATGCGATAGCGGCGGATGTCGATGGTGCGAACCTTGAGCAGATAGTCGAAGCTGCTCGCGATCATGTGGCATTCCTCGACCTCGGGAATCGCACGCACCGCCGCATTGAATTGCTTTAGCGCCGCCTCGCGCGTGTCGGACAGTTTCACCTCGGCAAAGGCGACATGGTCGAGCCCGACCTTCGCCGGATCGATGATCGCCGCAAATCCCGTGATCACCCCCCTTTGGACCAGTCGCCGGACGCGTTGCTGGCAGGGCGTCTTGGACAGGCCAACGCGCTGCGCCAGATCGGTGAAGGTGATGCGGCCGTCTTGGCGCAGAACGGCAAGGATTTTCCGGTCGAAATCGTCCAGATCGACTGCGAAGGGAGGATCATTCATGGTATTTGCCTAAAACTGATCCGATAATAGGTCAAAAATTAAATCTACCGGCTCATAATTGGTCGGATCGCCGCGCCATCCTGCGATATGCTGTCAGCATGACCCAACCCAACGACCGCGCCGCCATCCGCGCCCTCGCCCGCCGCAGCGAAACCGACATCGTCGCCGACCTGCGTAGTGCTCTTGCCACCTCATCCGCCAGCGGCGAAGCCGTAACGCGGCGCGGGCTCGACCTGATCCGCAAGGCGAAGGCGGAAGGCGACCGCGAAACGCTCGTCGCGCAGCTGATGAACCGTTACCGACTGTCGACCGAGGAAGGCGTGGTGCTGATGTGCCTCGCCGAAGCGCTGCTGCGCGTCCCCGATAGCGCGACCGCCAACGCGCTGATCCGCGACAAGATCGCCGGGCGCCATTGGAAGGAAGGCGACGACGAGGATAGCCCGCTGATCGTGGCGCTATCGGCGCGCGGTCTGTCACTCGGGTCGGCGACGCTGATGCTCGATGCGATGGGGAGCAAGGCGAACCCGCTGACCTTGCTCAAATCGATGGTCCGCCGCTCGGGCGAGCCGGTGATCCGCCAGGCGGCGCTTGCGGCGATGAAAATGCTTGGCCAGCAATTCGTTATGGGCGAGACGATCGACGCCGCGGTCAAGCGCGCCGACAAGCAGAAATCGGAACTCGCGAGCTTCGATATGCTCGGCGAAGCGGCGCGGACGGCAGAGGATGCGGCGCGCTATTATGATAGCTACTCCGACGCGATTACCCGCATCGGCCGCGATGCCAAGTCAGGCGATCCGCACGTTAATCACGGCATCTCGATCAAGCTGTCGGCGCTCCACCCGCGCTACGAATGTCTCCAGCGGGGGCGGGTGATCGGCGAACTGGTGCCACGGGTGATCGAACTCGCGAAAGCGGCGCGCGCGGTGAACATCCCGCTGATGATCGACGCCGAGGAAAGCGACCGGCTAGAGCCGCATATGGATGTGTTTGCAGCATTGATCGATGCGGGGATCGCCGACGGCTGGACCGGGCTGGGGATCGTCATCCAGGCGTATCAGAAGCGCGCGCCTGCGGTGATCGACTGGCTGGCGGAGCGCGCCCGCACGCGGGGGGTCAAGCTGTCGATGCGGCTGGTCAAGGGCGCCTATTGGGACACCGAGATCAAGCGCGCGCAGACGCTGGGCTTAAGCGATTTTCCGGTGTTCACCGCCAAGCTCCACACCGACCTCAACTATATGCGCTGCGCCCAGTTGCTGCGCGATTGCCAGGATTGCATCTATCCGGCGTTCGCCAGCCACAATGCGATGACGCTGGCGTTCATCGCCGAATTGTTCGCGGGAACCGATTATGAGCTGCAGCGGCTCCACGGGATGGGCGAGGGTGCGCATGACGCGCTCGTCGCGCTGTTCCCGCCGCCGCGCCCGGTGCGCGTCTATGCCCCCGTCGGCACGCACCGCGACCTGCTTGCTTATCTCGTCCGCCGCTTGCTCGAGAATGGCGCGAACTCCAGCTTCGTACACCAGTTTTCGGACCCCGACGTCAGCGCCGAACAGCTCGCGGTCGATCCACGCAGCGTAGCGAGCACCGCGACGTCAAAGATTGCGACCGGGCTTGACCTGTTTGATCCGGCGCGCCGCAATTCGCGTGGCTATGACCTTGGCGAACCCGGTGTGCCTGAAGCGCTAGTCGCCGCGATCGGTGCGGCTCGGCGCAGCGACCGAGTCGCGGCGCCGCTCGTCGGCGGCGCAGCGCGCGGCGGCGCCGGTGTACCCGTGTACAACCCCGCAACGGGCATCATCGTCGGGCAGGTGATCGAGGCTGATCGTGCCGCGGTCGCCGATGCCGTCGCCGCGGCGCGCAAGGCGCAGGACAATTGGAGCCTCGCGGGGGGCGCCTTCCGCGCCGAACGGCTCGAACGCGCGGCCGACCTGCTCGAAGAGCATGACGCGCTGTTCCTGGGGCTCGCGATCGACGAAGCGGGCAAGACGCTGATCGACGCGATCGCCGAAGTGCGCGAAGCGGTCGATTTCCTACGCTACTATGCGGCGCAAGCGCGCGCCGAATTTACCTATCCGGTGGCGCTGCCGGGCCCAACGGGCGAGCGCAACGAGCTGATGCTCGAGGGCAAGGGCGTGTTCGTGTGCATCAGTCCGTGGAACTTCCCGCTCGCGATCTTCCTCGGGCAGGTCGCGGCAGCGCTCGCGGCGGGCAATAGCGTGCTCGCCAAGCCAGCCGAACAGACACCGCTGATCGCGCATGCCGCGGTTGAGCTGTTGCTCGAAGCAGGGATCCCCGGTGATGTGCTCCACTACCTCCCCGGCCGCGGCGAAACGGTCGGCGCGGCATTGACGGACAACCCCGATATCATCGGCGTCGCCTTCACTGGGTCGACCGAAGTCGCGCGCGCGATCAACCGCGGCCTCGCGATGCGCGACGGTCCGATCGCGACGCTGATCGCGGAAACCGGCGGCGCCAATGCGATGATCGTCGATTCGACGGCGCTCCCCGAGCAGGTTGCGCGCGATGCCGTCGCCTCGGCCTTCCAGTCGGCAGGCCAGCGCTGCTCGGCACTGCGTCTCCTCTGTGTGCAGGAAGATGTTGCCGACACGATGATAGAGATGGTGGCTGGCGCGATGGCCGAACTCAACGTCGGCGATCCGTCGATCCTCGCCACCGACGTCGGTCCGATCATCGACGACGAGGCACAGGCGAACATTGCTGCCTATATTGCCGAAGCGCGCGCCGCGGGCCGGGTAATCGCTGAAGCGGGGCGTACCAACCTGCCTGTTGATGGTCACTTCGTTCCGCCAGTCCTGATCCGGCTAGACCATGTCACCGATCTGAAGCGCGAGATTTTCGGGCCGGTGCTGCATGTCGCGACGTGGAAGGGGGGCGAACTTGACCAGCTCATCGATGCGATCAACGCCTCGGGCTATGGCCTGACGCTCGGCGTTCACACGCGCATCGACGGCGTCGCGGCACATATCGCGGCGCGGGCGCAAGTCGGCAATGTCTATGTCAACCGCAACCAGATCGGCGCGATCGTCGGCTCGCAGCCCTTCGGCGGGCGCGGCCTGTCGGGGACTGGTCCCAAAGCCGGTGGCCCGCATTATCTGCACCGATTTGCCGAGGAAAAGACGATTAGTACCGACATTACTGCGGCGGGCGGCAATGCGGCGCTGATGGCGGGTTAGACGAGTCTCGCACGAAGACACGAAGACTATCCGCTCTCCATTCGCCCTGAGCATGTCGAAGGGCTGATCTTCCTTTTCACTTCGGAAGAAAGAACGGTGCTTCGACAAGCTCGGCACGATCGGGTTGCGACCCTCTTCGTGCTTTCGTGCGAACAGAGTTTATTCTACGCCCCTGGCACACCTAGCAATTGCGCCTGCGCCTTCAACCGCCCCGTAGCCGCGGGGTTCGCCGCTATGCCGTCCTTCAGCGCCTGCGCCGCTTTGGCGGTTTCGCCCAGTGTTATCCGGCTGCGCATGAGCATGATCCAGCGGTCGACGTCGGCGGGGTTGGCTTTCAGTTTCGCCTCCAGCCCGCTCACCATCCCCTCGATCATCTGGTCCTGTTGCCCCTTGGGCAGTTGCGACGCCGCCTCCATGTCGGACCGGCTCGGCCCCGGAATCGCCCGCGCGGCGACGGGCATTTCGTCGGCGGCCAGCGGGCGCGCTTGCGTGCGCGCGAGGCGGCTGGTGACGTCGATCTTGTGGATCTGTCCGACCTGTTCAATCGTGCGGCGCAGGTCCGCCTCCCACGGCGCGCCCTGCGGCGTGTCGGCGAGCAGCGCGAACCAGTCGTTGATCGCGCCGTGATGGTCACCGCCGATGTCCTTCTTGACCGCGAGGAAATAGCGCGCGCGCGGGTCTTTGGCATCGAGCGCGATGGCCTTATCGAACGCGGCGAGCGCGGCGGCGGGCATCGGGTCGCTGTCGCTGCCCATCACCCGCGCCTCGCCCAGCGCCGACCATAGCCCCGCCGACTCGGGCGAAAGCACGGTCGCTTTCTCATAGGCCGCGGCGGCGCCGGCAAAATTGCTGAGGTCGAAGCGCGCCGCGCCTAGCGCTGTCCACGCCTCGGCACTGTTCGGCTCGCTCTTGGTGCGCGCCTCGAGAGCCGCAAGCTGGTCGGAGGGCCCGGCGGCGTTTTGCGCCGCCGGAATGGCACCCGAAGGCGCAGAATCGCGCCAGATCGCGTAGCCGATCGCCGCCGCAAGCAGCACGAAGGCGGCTATCAAGATCGCGCGGTTGGTGCCGGTCATGCCGCCGATCATGCTCTTGGTGTCGCTCATTTTTGCCCCTTGGTGCGGCCTGTGAAAAAATGCCGCCTATGCGCGCTGTCATATTGCCTTTGCTTGGCGATGGTGTAGCCTTTGACATACAAGGTCGGTCAACGATTAAAATCGTCGGGGTCGCACCGGCTTTCCCAGTCATACCAGGGGAGGGGTGCATGGCAGTTTCGGATCACGTCGATTTTTCGACGTTCATGGAAGGCGTAAAGAAGCGTAACCCGGGGCAGCCCGAGTTCGTGCAGGCAGTTCAGGAAGTATCGGAAGATATTTTCGATTTCATCGCCGACAAGGAAGAATATCACGCGCAGCAGATATTGCGGCGCATTGCCGAACCCGACCGCGTCGTGTCGTTCCGCGTCTGCTGGGAAGACGATAATGGCAATATTCGCGTCCAGCGCGGCTGGCGTGTCCAGAACAACAATGCCATCGGCCCGTACAAGGGCGGCATCCGTTTCCACCCGTCGGTCACCGAATCGGTGCTCAAATTCTTGGCGTTCGAACAGACGTTCAAGAATGCGCTGACCGGGCTGCCGATGGGCGGCGGCAAGGGCGGGTCGAACTTCAACCCCAAAGGCAAGAGCGTGCGCGAGATCATGCGCTTTTGCCAAAGCTTCATGACCGAATTGTATCGCCACATCGGCGCCGACATCGACGTGCCCGCGGGCGATATCGGGGTCGGCGGTCGCGAAATCGGCTTTATGTTCGGCCAGTATAAGCGGATCACCAACGAATTTACCGGGGTGCTGACCGGCAAAGGTCTCGAATGGGGCGGTTCGCTGATCCGCACCGAAGCGACCGGCTATGGCGCGGTTTATTTCCTCGCCAACATGCTCGCGGCGAAGGGGCAGGATCTGGTCGGAAAGACCGCGGTGATTTCGGGATCGGGCAATGTCGCGACGCATGCCGCGGAAAAGATTGTCCAGCTCGGCGGCAAGGTGCTGACCCTGTCCGATTCGGGCGGCTTCATCCACGATCCCGACGGCATCGATCAGGAAAAGATCAATTGGGTCAAGACGCACAAGACCCATCGCCGCGGCCGGATCGAGGAATATTGCGACGAGTTCAAGAGCGCGAGCTTCACCGCGGGCAAGACGCCGTGGGGGGTCAAATGCGACGTCGCTTTGCCGTGCGCGACGCAGAACGAGCTGCTCGGCGACGATGCGCGCGAACTGGTCAAGAACGGCTGCATCGCGGTCAGCGAGGGTGCGAACATGCCGACGAACCTGGAAGGCGTGCATGTCTTCAAGGATGCGAAGATCATGTTCGCGCCGGGCAAGGCCGCCAACGCAGGCGGCGTCGCGGTGTCGGGTCTCGAAATGAGCCAGAACAGCGGACGCCGCAGCTGGAGCGAGCCCGAACTGCAACAGATGCTGAAAGACATCATGGACGGCATCCACAAAAGCTGCATCACTTATGGTGATCAGGGTGGCGGCTATATCGACTATGTGAAGGGCGCGAACATCGGCGGCTTCAAGAAAGTGGCTGACGCGATGCTGGCGTTCGGGGTGGTTTAGGCGCAAAAGCGTCCAGCCGGGAAATAAGGGGACTCTGGGCATGACGACCGACGCGATTTCGGGGCGCGGCGCGCGACCGTGGGCGGCCATCACGGCGTTCGCGGCGCTGCTGCTTGCGCTCGCGATCGCGGCGTTTGTCGTTGCTCCGCCTGCTCGCTCGCAGGGCGAGCCCGGCGCGCGTTATACCGGCGTTGCCTCGTGCGCCGGATCGACCTGCCACGGCCGGATGGAGGGCGACGGGACCGTCGTGCGCCAGGACGAGTTGATGAAATGGCAGGAGCCCTCGACCCCCGGCGGCGCGCACAGCCGCGCGTGGGCGGTGCTCAGCAACAACCGCAGCCAGTTTATCGCGCGCAATCTGGGGCTCGGTGATCCCGCTACCGCACAGATGTGCATCGGTTGCCACGCAACTGCCGGGGCGGTCGCCGCCAAGGGCGCGATGCGTGGCAGCGTGCCGACCGAAGACGGCGTCGGCTGCGAATCATGCCATGGCCCCGCGGGCGGCTGGATCGCCAGCCACTACGCCGGGGTCGGCACCAACGCGAATCCCGACGCCGAAATGCGCGACAAGCATCTCGCCAACCTGTCGGCAGGCCTGAAAAAGCTCGAGGATCCAGTGGTGCGCGCCGGCGTATGCGTCGATTGCCATTTCGGGTCGGCCAGCGACGGTCAGTTCGTCACCCACCGCATCATGGCCGCGGGCCATCCGCGCATCGCCTTCGAACTCGACCTCTTCTCCTCGCTCCAGGCGCATCATCAGGAGGACGCCGATTACGGCTGGCGCAAATTCGGTTCGGCGACCGGTCGCACCGACCATGTCCAGATGTGGGCGGTCGGGCAGGCAACCGCGATCGAACGCAGCCTGGCGCTGTTCCAGTCGCGGCGCGGGACCGAGGGGATGTTCCCCGAATTCTATTTCCTCGATTGCCACAGCTGCCACCGCCGCATCTTCGACCAGGCGAAGCCTGTGAAGACGAGCATGGACAATCCGGGGCGCGACATCCCCGAGGGCATGCCGCCGTATAATGACGAAAATCTGATTATGCTCGCCGCCGCCGCGCGGCTTGCCGCCCCCGCGCTCGCCGATCAGCTCGCAGCGCGCACGGCAACCTTCCACAGGGCGATGGCGACCGATCGTCCCAGCGCGGCGGCAGCCGCGGCGCAGCTGGGGCAGACCGTCGCGGCGCTCAAGAACGCGTTCGCGGCGCGCAGTTTTTCGGGCACCGACGCCTTTGCGATGGTCGACGCGATCTCGGCGAAGGCGATCGGTGATCGCTTCACCGACTATTCGGGATCGCAGCAGGCGGTGATGGGGGTCGATACCCTGCTCAACGCGATGGTGTCGTCGGGGCGCGTCACCGTCGGCGCCGCCGCGGGCATCCGCGGCGACATCGACCGCGCTTATGCCGCGGTGAAGGATCCCAACGCCTATAAGCCTGCCGAATTTCAGGCCTCGTTCGGCAGTGCGGTGCGCGCGATCCGGGCGCTGCGGTAAGATCATGCGAAACAAACCTCATCTGTTCCGCTCGGCGGCCTTTGCCGCGATGGGGGGGCTGCTGCTTGCATCATGCGGCGGCGGTGGCGGCGGTACCCCGACGCCCAGCCCCACCCCGACCCCCGCACCGACCCCAACCCCGACGGGCGGGCTCTATACGCCGCCTGCTGCCGAAGCGCTGACCACCAGCGACGTCGAGCGCGTCCTCGCCCAGGCCATCGCGGAAGCGCAGGCGCGCAGCCTGCCGTCGGTGATCGCGGTGACCGACCGCGTCGGCAACGTGCTCGGCGTCTTCCGCATGACCGGCGCGGGCGCCACCGCAACGACGTCCGCGGCGCCGAACGGCGTGAATATCGACGCGCAGAACGTCACCTTCCCTGCCGAGGGCGGCGCGATCGCCAAGGCGGTGACGGGGGCGTATCTGTCGAGCGGCGGCAATGCCTTTTCGACCCGCACCGCCAGCCAGATCGTCCAGGAGCATTTCCCGCCCGCGCCGACCACCGTTGGGCTGGAGAGCGGACCCTTGTTCGGGGTGCAGTTCAGCCAGTTGCCGTGCAGCGACCTGTCGGCGCGCTTCGGCGCCGCGGGCGGCGCGGCGCTGATCGGCCCGAAACGCTCGCCGCTCGGCCTCGCTGCCGATCCGGGCGGGCTGCCGCTCTACAAAAATGGCGTCCTCGTCGGCGGCATCGGGGTGATGGGCGACGGCATTTATGGCAGCGACCCCAATATCCTCGACGTCGACAACGACCCCGAAGAGTTCATCGCGCTTGCGGGCACGCGCGGGTTCGAGGCACCCCCGACGATCACCGCTGACAAGATCACCGTCGATGGAACGAGCTTGCGCTTTTCGGATGCGACCTTTGCCGGGGTGATGACCAGCGGCAGCGCCAGCTTTGCCAGTCTCAACGGCAGCGCGGGCAGCCTTGTAGCGGTGATCGGCTATGCCAATGCCGCGATCACCGCGGGGACCGCCTATGGCAGCGAAGCGTCCGGCATCCGCGCTTCGACCGCCGCCGAATTCTCGAACCGCGATGCCTTTGTCCTGACCGACGGTAGCGGTGCGAACCGCTATCCACTGCGCGCCGGAACCGACGGCGCGACCAACAGCGCGCCGCTGACGCAGGCCGAGGCGCGCGCGGTGCTCGAAGAGGCGTTCACGGTGATGAGCCGGGCGCGCGCGCAGATCCGCCGCCCGCTCGACAGCCGCGCGCAGGTGACGATCAGCATCGTCGACACACACGGATCGGTGCTGGGTATCGTGCGGTCGCCCGATGCACCGATCTTCGGCACCGACGTCAGCCTGCAAAAGGCGCGCACAGCAGCCTTTTTCTCGGGCGCGCAGGCGGGGACCGAGCTCACCGCCAATGCCAGCGCCGACATTCGCCAGTTTGTCCCCGCGACGCGCACCTTCCTGAACAATCCCGCCGCGCTCACTGGCACGATCGCTTTCTCCGACCGCGCCAATGGCAACCTTTCGCGCCCCTATTTCCCCGATGGCGAGGTCGGGCGTCCGCAGGGGCCGCTGTCGCGCCCGATCGCGCAGTTCAATCCCTTCTCGACCGGGCTGCAATCGGCGCTGATCATCGGCAATCTCGGTTCGCATCTGGGTTTTGTGTCGGGCGCCAGTCCCACCGATACGGCCGCGCGTTGCACGACGCTGCCCGACGTCGCGGCGGGCCAGAACCGGCTGCAGAACGGCATCCAGATTTTTCCGGGCTCGGTCCCCATCTATCGCGGCAATCAACTGGTCGGCGCAATCGGCGTTTCGGGGGATGGGATCGATCAGGACGACATGATCAGCTTCCTCGGTGCGCACAACGGCGGAGCGCGCGTCGGCGGTATCGGCAATGCGCCCAAGGGGATCCGCGCCGACAATGTTGTCGTCACGCTCGCCGATAATCGCACCGTGCGACTGCGTTACATCAGCTGCCCCTTCGCGCCGTTCCTCGACACGTCGACCCAAAATGTCTGCGACGGGCTGTAGGCGATGATGGGGGGGGGCAGTCTTTGGCCAATCATCGCAAGCCTGGCGGCGCAGGGCACGCCGGGGGGTGAGGTGCCTCCGCCGCCGCCCGCGCCTGACGAGCCCCCGATCGCAGGGGATATCGCCGCCGCCGAGCAGCCTGGCGACGAGCTCATCCCGCCGCCGCCGCCGGTCGACTGGCAGGATGTACTGAAGGACGATCTGGTCACCCAGATCATCGATGGCCGTCGCCGTCCCGGCTATCGCCCCGACCTGCCCGACCAGCTCAGTCAGGACAATGTCGGCGCGCTGCGTCCACCCCCGCCGCAGGCGTTCCCGGGGATGGAGGACCAGTTGCCGGTTCCTGACCGCTGGCGGCTGATCGAGAGCCTGGGGGTGGTCAAGGAACGCTGGTTCGATCCCTACCACCAGAACACCTACAAGGGCGACCGCGCGATCGACCGCAGCAAGGTGCCATGGTTACCGATCAAGGGTGACGACTGGTTTGTCGTCGCCAACGCGGTGTCCGACACCGTGTTCGAACCGCGCACCTTCCCGATCCCGGTCGGAGTCCAGACGACCGAGCGCCCGGGCAGTCTCGACGTGTTCGGCAAGGACCGCAGTTTTGTGTTCGCCCAGACCTTCATCGTCGGCGCGGCGTTGATCAAGGGCTCGACCGCGTTCAAGCCGCCTGACATCGAATATCGCGTCACCCTTGCCTATCAGGCCAATTATGTCGGCGTCCCCGAACGGCGCGTCCTCGACGTGCGCCCGTCGAAGGCGAGTCATCGCTATGACTCGTTCCTCGGCGTGCAGGAACTGTTCGTCGACAAGCATCTCGGCAACACGTCCGACCGCTTTGACTTCTATTCGGTGCGGCTCGGCATCCAGCCATTCCAGAGCGATTTTCGCGGCTTCCTGTTCAACGACAGCCAGCTCGGCATCCGGCTGTTCGGCAACCGCGACAACAACCGTTTCCAGTATAATCTCGCGGCCTTCTGGCGGCTCGAGAAGGACACCAATTCGGGTCTGAACGATATTACCCAGACCCCGCGCGACGATTTCATCCTCACTGCCAACCTCTATCGCCAGGATTTCCCGGTCGTCGGGCTGACCAGCCAGGTCAGCGTGACCTATAATATGAACCGCGAAAAGAACGACGTGCAGATCGACCATAACGGCTTTCCGGTGCGCCCGGCGCTGCTCGGCGACCTGCGCGGGCGCGAATATGACGTGGTTTATCTGGGCTACAGCGCCGACGGGCGGATCGGACGGATCAACCTGACCGCGAGCTTCTATGCGGCGCTCGGTGAGGATCGGAACAGCTTTTTCACCAGCAAACCCGCCCAGATTCGCGCGGGCTTCGGCGCGGTGGAACTGAGCTATGACCATGACTGGATGCGCTTTCGCCTCTCCGGCCTCTACGCGACCGGCGACGGCGACCCATATAATAACACCGAAGGCGGCTTCGACGCGATCTTTGAAAACCCGATCTTCGGCGGCGCCGACACCAGTTACTGGATCCGCCAGACGATCCCCTTTGCCGGCGGCGGCCGCGCGGTCGCCATCAACGGCCGCAACGGCATCCTGAACTCGCTGCGCTCGTCGAAAGAAGAGGGACAGTCGAACTTCAACAATCCGGGCACCGTCTTCGTCGGTGTCGGGGCCGATTTCGACCTGAGCCCCGAATTTCGTGTCAGCGCCAACGCCAATCATCTGTGGTTCGAGAATACCTCGAGCCTGCAGGTGCTGCGCAGCGAAGGATCGATCCCCAAGGATATCGGCTTCGACCTGTCGGTCGCGACGATCTGGCGGCCGAAGGCGACGCAGAACATCGTCGGTCGGCTCAGCGGCGCGGTACTGCTGCCCGGCAAAGGCTTCAAAGACCTGTTCGATAACAAGCAGAAGAACGACGCCTATGTGTCGATCCTCGCCAATATGATTTTGAGTTTTTGATGATGATGCGCAAACTCTTCGCCCTGCTTGCCTTCCTCACGATGTGCGCCGCCTTTGGCGCCAGCGTCGGGCGCGCCGCCGAGGAAGAAAAGCCGCTCAAGATCACCTATCGCTTCACACCCCCCGCCCCGCGCGAGCAGAGCGAGGCCGACGTCAGCGCCAAGTCCGAAGGCTGTTACAGCTGCCACACGCGTACCGACCAGCCGTCGATGCACGCGACCCCCGCGGTACGGCTTGGGTGCACCGACTGTCATGGCGGCGACGCGAGCCAGGTCGGCACCCCCAGCCTCGGCTACCAGCATCCGACGAACAAGGCTGTTATGGCGCTCGCGCATCCGCAGCCGACCTTGCCCGGCGCGTGGCACGACAGCTCAGCGAACCCGCAGCGCAGCTACACCTTGCTCAACAAGGAATCGCCCGAATTCATCCGTTTCGTGAACCCCAGCGATTACCGCGTCGCGCGCGAGGCGTGCGGGGCGTGCCACCTTGAGGTGATCGAGGCAACCGAACGCTCGCTGATGTCAACCTCGGCGATGCTGTGGGGCGGGGCGGCGTATAACAATGGCATTGTGCCGTATAAAAATTACGTGTTTGGAGAGGCTTATACGCGCACCGGCGAACCGGCGTGCATCCTCTCCCCGTCGTCGCGGCTCACCGCCAAGGAATATAAGGAAGCGTGCAAGCCGAGCTTCGGGTTCGACAAGATTTTGACCGACGACGAGAAAAAGCGCGGGGCGCTCGCCAAAATGTATCCGCTGCCGCGCTGGAGCGTGATCCCGCCGGGCGACGTGTTCCGCGTCTTCGAGCGCGGCGGGCGCAACATCGCCACGCAATTTCCCGAAATCGGCCTGCCCAACCCGACCGGCAGCATCCAGCGCCTCGAGGAGCCCGGGCGTCCCGACCTCAAACAGTCGAACCGCGGTCCCGGCACGGGGTTGCGCGTCGCGATCCCGGTGCTCAACATCCATAAGACACGCCTCAACGATCCGCTGATGTGGTTCATGGGGACCAACGACCAGCCGGGCGATTATCGCCATTCGGGCTGTTCGGGCTGCCACGTCGTCTATGCCAACGACCGCGAGCCGCGCCACAGTCTGACCTATGCCAAGTTCGGCCGCGACGGTGAGACCGACACCGTCGATCCGACGATCCGCGAGAAATTGCGGGCGGGCGGCGACAGCCATGGGGCAGAGAAAAGGCCGGCGGGCGGCGATCATTTGGAGACGTCGCATATGGCGCCCGACGACGGCTTTGTTGGCGGGACCGGACATGGCGGGTTGATCGATCCGGCAGCCGCGACCGCCGGGGCGCCGCAACGCGAGCCGCGTCCGCGCCGCGAATCGGGGCATCCGATCAGCCACGCCTTCACCCGTGCGATCCCGACGTCGCAGTGCATGACGTGCCATATGCACCAGCCGAACATCTTCCTGAACTCGTACTTGGGCTACACGATGTGGGACTATGAATCGGACGCGCCGCAGTTGTGGCCCGGTCCCGATAATAGCGCGCCTCGACCGTCGGGGATGAGCGATGAGGAGTATCAGAAGACATACAAGCAGCAGCGCTATCCAACCGCTGCCGAGGTCCATCAGGTGCTCGAACGCAATCCCGAAGGCGCGGCACCGCGCGGGCTATGGGCCGATGTCGAGTTCCTGCGCGACGTGTATGACGTCAACGACAGCAACAAGGACACACAGTTCGCCGATTATCACGGCCATGGCTGGAACTTCCGCGGCATCTTCAAGCGCGACCGCGAAGGCAATCTGCTGAACGCCGACGGCAATATGTCGACCTATGGCACGGATACCGCGAACATCGTCAACCCGAAGGATCCCGAAAAATGGCGCAAAAGCTGTAGCCACTACAGTGAGCCGAAGGAGCGTGACCTCTGCCTGGCGAGCGCCGATCCGGACAAGCCCGGGGTCGAGGGCAAATTCGTGCCGCCCGGCATCAACCCCGGCAAGGCGGTCCATATGATGGACATCCACGCCGAAAAGGGCATGCAATGCGCCGATTGTCATTTCGCCCAGGACGCGCATGGCAATGGCTATATACAAGGCGAAGTCGCGAACGCGGTCGAGATAAGCTGCAAGGATTGCCACGGCACCGCCGATGCCTTCCCGAACCTGCTCACGTCGAATGTCGCGGCACGGCCGCAGGGCAATAATCTGGCGCTGCTGCGCAATCCCGACGGGCGCCGCCGTTTCGAATTCCAGTATAACGACGATGCCGAAGTCATCGGGCTGATCCAGCGCTCGATCGTTGATCCCAAACTCGAATGGCAGGTCAGTCTGGTCAAGCAGGCTGTGACCCCGGGGCCGCATTTCAACGCCAAGGCGGCGCGCGCGAAGCTGATGGCGCGCGCCAGCAGCGATGACGGCAAGTTCGAATGGGGCCCGGGGGTCGCGACGGAAGACCGCGCGCACGGCGACGACAAGATGACCTGCTTCACCTGTCACTTGTCGTGGACGACGAGCTGCGGCGGTTGCCATTTGCCAATCGAGGCGAACTGGAAAACCAAGATGCACCATTTTGAGGGGGAAGAGACGCGCAATTTCGCGACCTACAACCCGCAGGTGGCGCGCGACGAGATGTTCCAGCTTGGCCGCCACCAGCTCACCAAGCCCGGCGAACCCGGTCCAAACGGCGAGGCTCGCGGCATCATTACCCCCGTCCGCTCGACCTCGGCGCTGATCCTTTCGTCGACGAACATCAACCGAGAGCGCATCTATGTACAGCAGCCCCCAATTTCTTCGGCGGGCTTTTCGAGTCAGGCGTTCGCGCCGCATTTCCCGCACACCGTGCGCCGTTCGGAAACCAAACAGTGCAGCGACTGCCATCTCTCCGCCGCCGACGATAATAATGCGATCATGGCGCAGCTGAATCTGCTCGGCACCAATTTCGTCAACTTCGTCGGCCTCAACGTCTGGTCGGGGATGGAGGATGGCTTTCAGGCGACGCGCGTCACCGAATGGGACGAGCCGCAGGCGGTGATCGGCAGCTATCTTCAGAAATATGCCTATCCCGATTTTTGGAAGTTGCACGTCGAGCAGAACGGGCGCGAGCTGAAGAATTGGGTGCGCGGCAAGACCTTCGACAAAAAAGGATCGGGCGAAACCCATGCGCTCGAAGAGTTCGCCAATATCGTCCAGGACACCAGCGGGCGGGTGAACTGCCTGCAGCAGCGCGGTGAATATATGTTCGTCGCCGAGGGCCGCGGCGGTTTCCGTGTCTATGACGTCGCCTCGATCGGCAACAAGGGCTTTTCCGAACGCATCATCCGCGCGCCCTTCTCGGCGCTCGGACACGACACGCATGTGAAGACCAGGAACGCGACCTGCATGGCGATTGCGACGACCCAGCCGATCAGCGTCAGCCGCAACGAGAATATCGTGAAGAATTTCCCCGAGAACCACGAACAGGTGATGCACGACATCTACCGTTATGCGGTGATCACGGACAGCGTCGAGGGGCTGGTGCTCGTCGACATCGACACGATGGCCGACGCCGAATTCCGCAACAACAAGCTGACGCGCGCGCTGACCTGGAACGAGGGCAATGTGCTGGCGGGGGCGCGGCATGTGACGCTGGCAGGCAGCATGGCCTATATCACCACCGATGCCGGGCTTGTCGTGCTCGACTTGTCGACGCCGCTCCAGCCCAAGGTGACGGCGCAGCTGCCGCTGACCGACGCGCGCGCCAGCGCGGTGCAGTTCCGTTATCTTTGGGTCACCGATGCCGAGGGGGTGAAGCTGTTCGATGTCACCAATCTCGCGCAGCCGGTCGCGGTACCCGAGGGGACCGTTCGGCTGGCCAATGCGCGCAAAATCTATCTTGCGCGGACCTACATGTATGTCGCGGCCAAGTCCGACGGGCTGGTCATCGTCGATGTGACGCGCCCCGCGGCGCCGATCGTCTGGCCGGGCCTGACCTTTGGCGGTGCGATGACCGATGCCGAGGACGTCATCGTCGCATCGACCAATGCGTCGCTGTTCGGTTACGTCGCCGACGGGCGCGGCGGCATCAAGGTGCTCCAGCTGACCAGTCCCGACAATCCCGGCCTCTATGGCTTCTCGCCCAAACCGACTCCCGAACTGATCGCCTGGGCCAAGACCCCGTCGCCGGCGCTGGCGCTGTCGAAGGGTCTCGACCGCGACCGCGGTGTCGACGAGACCGGCGGGCAGATGGCGGTGTTCGGGCGTCTGGGCTCGCGGCCGTTCACCCGGCCCGAGATGGAGAAGCTGTTCCTGAACAGCAAGGGGCTCGTGTACAAGGTCCGCGATGAAGTCGATCAGAGCGGCTGGCGGCCGCCGCTGCTGTACGCTAATTGATGGCTAAGGCGGCTGACGACCATATGCGGGCCTCCACGGTCGTCATCCCGGATTTGATCCGGGATCAATCCGCTCACTCAGTATAAGCCAGTGCAAGGGATCGTCGGCTCCGGATCAAGTCCGGGGTGACGAGAACACGAGAGCAGTGATCCGCCCCAGGGCGGACGCCGCTGTCCCGCCTAGAGCCGCTCGGCCTGGACCACGGTGTCCGAAGCGCGCAGCGCCGACAAAATCCGCATCACATGATGGACGTCGCGCACTTCAACGACGACGTCATAGGTGTGAAACCCGCCCTCGCGGTTCGACAGCCGCAAATTGGTGATATTCGCCGAATTGGCGGCCAAAATGCCTGACATTTCGGCAAGCGTACCGGGTTCGTTCAAGATGACGATGCACAGCCGCGCATTGCCGCCCTCGCTGTCCTCCTGCCACCTCAGGTCGATCCAGTCGGCATCGACCCCGTCGGCCAGGCTGGGGCAGTCGATGACATGCACTTCGATGCCCTCGCTCGGCCGCGCCAGCCCGACGATGCGGTCGCCGGGGACGGGGTGGCAGCAATCGGCGAGCTGGTATGCGACGCCGGGGGTCAGTCCGGCGATCGACACCGCAGCGCCTTGTCCCAACTTGCCAGGCTTGGCCTTCATTTCGGCAGTGATCCCGGGCACTAAGGCTTCGAGCACCATATTGTCGGTGAGCCGCTGCTTGGCGATCGCGACATAAAGCGCGGCGTCGCTGTCGAGCTTGAGGCGGGTCAGCGCCGCCGCGCGCGCCTTGTCGCCGATCTTGTTCGGCAGACGCAGCGCGATTTCGTCGTACATCTTGCGGCCCAGCGCAGCGAGTTCGACCTTTTCCTTGGACCGCACATGGCGGCGGATCGCGGCGCGCGCCTTGCCGGTGACCGCAAAGCCCAGCCATGCTGGCTGCGGGGTCTGTTTGTCGGATGACAGGATCTCGACGGTATCGCCGTTGCTCAGCTGGGTGCGCAGCGGCACCAGTCGTCCGTTGACCTTTGCCCCGACGGTGCGGTCGCCCAGCCCAGTGTGCACGGCATAGGCAAAATCGACCGGGGTCGCACCTTTGGGCAGCTGGTGCAGGCTGCCCTTGGGGGTGAAGGCAAAGATACGATCCTGGTACATCGCGATGCGTGTGTTTTCGAGGAACTCCTCGGGATCGTTCGTCTGCTCCAGAATTTCGATGAGGTCGCGGATCCACCCCGCTTGGCCGTCGGGGGGCGGTGCCGCCCTGCTTATATGCCCAATGCGCCGCGAAGCCGAATTCGGACTGCTGGTGCATGCCCAGGCTGCGGATCTGAATTTCGATCCGCATATTCTGCTGGTGCATGATCGTGGTGTGCAGTGATTTATAACCGTTGCGTTTGGGGGTCGAAATATAATCCTTGAAACGTCCTGGGACCATTTTCCATTTGCGGTGGATCAACCCGAGCGCGGCGTAGCAATCGGCGTCGGTCGGGGTGACGATACGAAACGCGATGATGTCGGTGACCTGTTCGAAACTGACATGGCGCTCCTGCATCTTGCGCCAGATCGAATAAGGATGTTTTTCCCGCCCCGACACATCGGCCTCGATGCCGTTTTTGGCGAGCAGCTCCTTGAAATCGCGGCTGATCCCCGCAACCTTGTCCTTACCGCCTGCGGTCAGCTTGGCAAGGCGGCCGGTGATTGTGGCATAGGCTTCGGGCTCGAGCTCACTGAACGCGAGTAACTGCATCTCGCGCATATATTCATACATGCCAATCCGCTCAGCAAGCGGGGCATAGATATCCATCGTCTCCTTGGCGATGCGCCGCCGTTTTTCGGGGTTCTGGATAAAATGCAGCGTCCGCATATTGTGCAATCGGTCGGCAAGCTTGACCAGCAGCACGCGAATGTCGTCGGACATGGCGAGCAGGAATTTGCGCAGATTTTCAGCGGCGCGTTCATTCTCGGTCTGCGCTTCGATCTTCGATAGCTTGGTCACCCCGTCGACCAGCCGACCGACGTCGGCGCCGAACAGCCGCTCGATCTCCTCAGGCGTGGTCAGCGTGTCCTCTAGCGTGTCATGGAGCAGCGCGGTGACGATGGTTTCGCAGTCGAGGTGCAAGTCGGTCAAAATCCCCGCAACCTCGACCGGATGGCTGAAATAGGGATCGCCCGAAGCGCGTTTCTGGCTGCCATGTTTCTGGACGGTGAACACATAGGCGCGGTTGAGCAGCGCCTCGTCGCAATCGGGATCATAAGCGCGCACGCGCTCGACAAGTTCATATTGGCGCAGCATCGCGTCCAATGTCGTTCATGTCGGCGCAATTGCAATGCGAAATTTGATTGCGCGGTGGCCCGAGCATTTAGCAATTTTGGGAAAGGCGATGGGAAGCATCGTTCGCCGGCGCGCCACGGCGTCGAGCCGGAAATCTCGCGCGCGATTCGAAGGCGCCTTTTTGGGTAATCTCGCGCCGCAAGCGTGCGCCAATCTATCGCGTTGCGAAATGCAACGAAGACCCTATATTTTTTTGGCGCAGGGGTCGATTTTACGTTAGGGCATGGGTCATGGGAAAATTACGCGAAGTCTTGAACGATATCGATGGGGGCAATTGCGCCCTGCCGTTGGCGCTGGAAGCGATGGGCGAACGCTGGTCGTTCATGATCCTGCGCGCCGCCTTTAATGGCGTCCATCATTTCGAGGAATTTCAGCAGGAATTGAACATCGCGCGCAACATCCTGTCCAACCGGCTGTCGCGGCTGGTCGATCACGGCATCATGGCGCGCGAAGTGATGGTCGAAGACCGCCGCAAGGTTCGCTATCAGCTGACCCAAAAAGGCATAGAATTGCTCCCGGCGATGATCGCGCTGCGCCAATGGGGCGAAAAATGGGGCGCGGGCGTGCCGTCGACCCCGGTGCTGGTCGATGCGCGCGACGAACAGCCGATCGGGCCGGTGACGCTGACCGCGCACGATGGCCGCGTGATCAATTACAAGGAATTGCTGTGGAAGCATCGCGCCGAACTCCAGCCGCTCGGCCAGGCGCGCGTGCGCGCCGACGGGGCAATGGCGCCAGTGGCTGCCGAATGATCGGCCCCGCTGGTTTGCGGTTCCGCGCACGCGGCCGCTGACCATCGCTACCCTCCGGACCCCCATGCCGCTGTTTCGTCTGTCTTCGCCGGGACCCTTTTTCGACAACAAGGTCCGTGCGTTCTGGAATCTCCAGATATTGGGCTGGGCCGCATGGCTCGGCCTGCGCGGCGTTTCGGGGCTCGCCAACGGTCAACCCCTCACCTTTCTGATCCCGCAGACGATTTCGGCGATCACCGGCTTCTCGCTCTCGCTCATCCTTGCAGTGTGCTACCGCGCGCTGATCAGCCGCCGACCGTTGTTGATGTGGGGGGTCAGTTTTGGGCTGTCGGGCATCGCGACCGCCTTGTGGGCGTTCATCGACGCCTGGGTCGCGCAGATCCAGAATCCGAACAGCGAAGCGGGGTTCACCAGCCTGCTGCTTGGCGCGGTCTATATCGACGCGACCTCGCTTGCCGCCTGGTCGGCGCTCTATTTCGCGATCAACTATTTTCTGCAGCTTGAGGAACAGAATGACCGCGTCATCCGGCTGGAGGCGCAGGCGGCGTCGGCGCAGCTCGCGATGCTGCGCTACCAGCTCAATCCGCATTTCCTGTTCAACACGCTGAACAGCATTTCGACGCTGGTGCTGCTCAAACAGACCGAGCCGGCGAATGCAATGCTGTCGCGGCTGTCAGCGTTCCTGCGCTACACGCTCGCCAACGAGCCGACGGCGCAAGTGACGCTGGCGCAGGAGATCGAGACTCTGAAACTCTATCTCGACATCGAAAAGATGCGCTTCGAGGAACGATTGCGCCCGCATTTTGCGATCGACCCGGTTGTGGCGCGCGCCCGATTGCCCTCGCTTTTGCTGCAACCCTTGGTCGAAAACGCGATCAAATATGCGGTCACGCCGCAGGAAGACGGCGCCGACATCACGATTTCCGCACAGCTGGCCGGTCAAAATGTCCGGATCACCGTGTCCGACACTGGGGCGGGATTGCCAGCCGACGGCGCCGACCCCACCACTGGCCTTGCAACGGAATCGACCGGCGTGGGTTTAGCCAACATCAGGGACCGACTGGCGCAGGCTTTCGGCGACCAGCACCGGTTCGATACCCAAAGGGGTGCTGACGGCGGATTCACGGTGATTATCGAGTTTCCGTTTCAGCCCGATGGGCAAATGACGATTGGAACCGAACGGACATGACGATCAGAACCATTCTGGTGGATGATGAGAAACTGGCCACCCAAGGCCTGCAGCTGCGGCTCGAGGCGCATGCAGACGTCGAGATTGTCGATACGGCGCAAAATGGCCGCGAGGCGATCCGAAAGATCAAGACGCACAAGCCCGACCTCGTTTTCCTCGATATCCAGATGCCCGGATTTGATGGCTTTTCGGTGATCCAGGGGCTGATGGAAGTCGAACCGCCACTCGTCGTGTTCGTCACCGCCTATTCGGATCACGCGATCCGCGCTTTTGAGGCGCAGGCAGTCGACTATCTGGTCAAACCGGTCGAGCCGGAACGGCTAGCCGATGCACTCGACCGCGTACGGCAGCGCCTCACCGAAAAGCGCGGCGTGGCGGAGGTCGAAAGACTGAAAACCGTCCTGGCCGAGGTAGCGCCCGATGCGGCCGACGATTATGGCAGCGAAAATGCCCCCGACGCGCACGCCGCCGATCGCTATGAAAAGATGATCAACATCAAGGACCGGGGCCAGATCTTCCGCGTCGACGTGGACAGCATCGAACGCATCGACGCGGCGGGTGACTATATGTGCATCTACACCGCCGACAACAGCCTGATCCTGCGCGAAACGATGAAGGATCTGGAAAAACGGCTCGATCCGCGCAACTTCCAGCGCGTCCATCGCTCGACGATCGTCAACCTGTCACAGGTCAAACAGGTCAAGCCGCACACCAACGGCGAATGTTTCCTGGTGCTCGGATCGGGCGCGCAGGTGAAGGTGAGCCGCAGCTATCGCGATGTGGTGGCGCGGTTCGTGCATTAATTAGGTTCGCACGAAGACCCGAAGACCGAAAAAGAGTCGTTTGGGCCGAAAGGCCCGTTACTCGGCCAAACGGTGGATCAGACCCTATCGCTGGCGTGGGAAGTCGTTTCGCGGCAGGATGTTGGATCTTCGTGTCGTTGTGCGAACCACATCATTTCCGCCCGCGCAGCTATAATTGGTGGCCGGTCCGGTCGCGCTTCGTCGCGAGATATTGCTCGTTAAACTTGTTCGTCGGTAGCGCGAGCGGCAGGCGTTCGACGACGGCAACGCCCTCTTTTTCCAGTCGCGCGACCTTTTCAGGGTTGTTTGTCATCAGCCGAATGCGCGGAATGTTCAGCAATTCCAGCATCCTTCCGGCAATCGCAAAATCGCGCGCTTCGACCGGGAAACCGAGCCGCAGATTGGCATCGACCGTGTCGTAACCCTGATCTTGCAGCGCATAGGCGCGCAGCTTGTTGACGAGTCCGATGCCGCGCCCTTCCTGCCGTAGATACAGCAGAACCCCCCACGGCGCGTCGGCCATCGCGTGGAGCGCTGCATGAAGCTGCGGCCCGCAATCGCATTTCAGACTGCCGAGCACATCGCCGGTCAGGCATTCGCTGTGCAAGCGCACGACCGGCGGATTGCCGTCGCGTTTTCCGATCACCAGCGCGACGTGATCCGACGCCTCCTCGGGTGAACGAAAGGCGATGATTTCGGCGACTTCGCTGGCCGCGACGGGCAGGCGCGCGCGCGCGGCAATGGCGAGTCGCGCCGGATCAAGCAGCGCCGCCACATCCTTTGCAGCACATTCGGTTTCAGCCGTACCGCTGGCCTCACGCACGAAAAACGCCGGCAGCAGGCCGGCATGGCGCGTCATCGTCATCGCCGCGGCCGCGGCCGCGTTGCCGCCGGTCGCAACGGTGCGGAACGGGCCTTTGAGCGGAGCCGAGAGGTCGAGAGCGGGGTCGGCGATCGCCAGCGCTGCCGCGACGTTATCGGCAGCGTTTGCCAGGCGCACCGATCCGGGCGCCGCGGCGGCGCGCTGGTTGGTCAGTTTCAGAGTCACCGCGCGTTCGCCCGACAGCAGGATGTCGGTCGCGCCGAATTCGGCCAACGCGTCGTCGCGCGCGCTTTCGACCGCCAGCAGGTCAAGCGCACCATCCGCGCCGACGATGCGCAGCGGCCAGCCGCGCCGCAGCGCGTCGATCGCGCGCGCCGCCTGGCGGGCACCGCGATCGATCGCGCTATCGGTCAAAAGGCAAATTCCGTCACCAGCGGAATATGATCCGACGGCCGCTCCCAACTGCGCGCCGGCTGGACGATGCGGTGCGACACCGCTTTCGCCAAGAGGTCGGGGGTCACCCACATATGGTCAAGGCGGCGACCGCGATTCGACAGCTCCCAATCCTTGGCGCGGTAACTCCACCAGGTAAACAGCGGCGCCGGTGCGGCGATGAAATGGCGGCCGAGATCGACCCAGTTCGACGCCGCCTGCAGCCGCGCGAGCGTTTCGACCTCGAGCGGGGTGTGGCTGACGACATCGAGCAGCGCCTTGTGGTTCCACACGTCGCTTTCCAGCGGTGCGACGTTGAAATCGCCGGTCAGGACGGTGGGCGTGCCGTTCAGCGCGCCGGACCATTCGGTCATGCGACCAAAGAAATCGAGCTTCTGACCGAATTTAGGGTTGAGTTCGCGATCAGGAATGTCGCCGCCCGCGGGAACATAGACATTGTCGAGCCGGACCCCCGACGGCAGCGTCACCCCAACGTGGCGCGCCTCTCCATTCGCCTGCCAGTCATATTTGCGCACGTCGGACAGCGGCACCTTACTGACGATCGCGACGCCGTGGTGCATGCGCTGGCCCTGGGTGACGATATGGGTGTAACCCAGCGACTGAAACATGTCCTTGGGGAAGGTGCCGCATTCGACCTTGGTTTCCTGCAGGCAAAGCATGTCCGGCGCTTCCTCACGCAGGAATTTTTCGACGATGCCGATGCGGGCGCGGACGCTGTTGATATTCCACGAAGCGATGCTGGTGCGAGTCATGCGGTGGCTCTATCGGCGCGGCGCGCGCGGCGCAACGAGGATGCAGAGGGTTGTTGGATCGGGGAATCATAAACCCCCGTCCCAGGGGCGGTGGAACGGGGGTTCAAGGTCAGCGTTCGTCACGCTCTTGAATGAAGACACCGGGCAATCCGGGTGGGGCAACAGGGGGAAACCCAAATCCGGGGCCGTGTTGGCGTCTTCGAGAGCTGAAATAGCCCCGCCTCCCTGTCGCCAAGCTGAACGAAAAACGGCGGCGCAGCGCCGATTTTGCAGTTCGTCGATGCTGGGCGACGGTTCGGCGGAAAATGGCCGAGGATCTCCGGTAAAAAAATCCCCGGCCCGATTTTTTGTTCAGCTTCGTTCAGCGACCGCGTTTGTTCGGCCGCGGATCGGTCCAACGGAACGCCGAATCGGCGACCGCGATGTTGAATTTCTGGTTACTGAGGTCGATGCGCGTCCGGTTGTTTTGCGAATCGAGCGCGACCCAACCGCGTAAGCGCAGGCCACCGGGGGCACCGCCATCGCGCACGAACACCATGGTGATCGTACCGTACTCGGGGCGCTTCGAATCCTTGACCTCGACGCTCAGCACATCGTTGCTGCCAGTGGGGACAACCTTGGCATATTTTGTGAGGTCGCGATCGGGATCGAGCAGCGCGCCGAGCGGCGAATTCTTCACCGGCCAGCGCTGCACCTGCCGCACCTCATAATCGATCACCGTCAGCGAACTGCCGTCGCCGACGATCAGCAGTGGGACGTCCTTTTGGTATTGGAACCGGATCTTGCCGGGGCGCTTCAGGGTCAGCTTGCCCGAAAGGCGCTGACCGTTGCGATCGGTCTGGACAAAATCGGCGGTCATCGACCCGGTCGATTTCAGGTGCGATTGGACCGACGCCAGCGTGCTGGACGACTGGGCAATGGCGGGAACGCCGATCGCGAGGCCTACCGCCGTCACGGGGACAAGTGTCCAGGCGGTGAGGCGGGTGAGGGGATTCTTCAAGGTCATGGGACTCTCATTCTGTATTATGGTCGCTCGGCTCATCGCAGGCGGGCATTGAACCCGCCGTGAACCTGCTCGTCAGACGCCGTTCAAACCGCGAGTCCGGCAAAAGTTCCTTACCGCTGCTGGCCATATTGATCTGTCAGCACGTCGCGGCGACCGACATGGTTGGGCGGACTGACCAGCCCTTCCTCCTCCATCCGCTCGATCAGCCGCGCGGCGCTGTTGTATCCAATGCGCAGCTGACGTTGCAGCCAGCTGGTCGACGCCTTCTGGCTTTCGACGACGATCTGGCAGGCCTTGGCGTACATGCGGTCCTCGGCGCTGTCGCCGCCTGCGGGGGCGCCCTCCATCGCGAAACCGCCATCCTCGGGGTCTTCGGTGACGCTCTCGACATAGTCGGGGCGGCCCTGCCCGCGCCAGTGGTCGGCGACTGCGCGCACCTCGTCGTCGGACACGAACGGGCCATGGATGCGCGTGATCTGCTTGCCGCCGGGGACGTACAGCATGTCGCCCTTGCCGAGCAGCTGTTCGGCGCCCGCTTCGCCCAAGATCGTGCGGCTGTCGATCTTTGACGTGACGTTAAAGCTGATACGCGTCGGCAGGTTCGCCTTGATCACACCGGTGATGACGTCGACCGACGGGCGTTGCGTCGCGAGGATCAGGTGGATACCCGCCGCGCGCGCCTTTTGCGCAAGGCGCTGGATCAGGAACTCGACCTCCTTGCCCGCGGTCATCATCAAATCGGCAAGCTCGTCGACGACGATGACGATCTGCGGCAGCGGCGCATAATCGAGCGCCTCTTCCTCATAAACCGGCTGGCCGGTGTCGGGATCGTAACCCGTCTGGACGCGGCGGCCCAAGGATTTGCCCTTGGCGAGCGCGCCGCGCACCTTATCGTTGTAGCTCGCGAGGTTGCGCACCGACAGCGACGACATCATCCGGTAGCGATCCTCCATCTGCTCGACCGCCCATTTCAAGGCCCGGATTGCCTTCTTGGGTTCGGTGACCACGGGGGCAAGGAGGTGCGGGATATCGTCATAGACGCTGAGTTCCAGCATCTTGGGATCGATCATGATCATCTTCACCTGATCGGGGCCGAGACGATAGAGCAATGACAATATCATCGCATTGAGCCCGACCGACTTACCCGACCCCGTCGTACCCGCGATCAGCAGGTGCGGCATCGGGGCGAGGTCGGCGATCATCGGGTCGCCGCTGATATTTTTTCCGAGGATGATCGGCAGCGCCCCGGTCTGATCCTGAAACAGCGCGCTGCCGATGATTTCGTGCAGCACGACGGCTTCGCGGTGCGCGTTGGGCAATTCGATGCCGATGACAGTGCGCCCGGGGATCGGCGCAATACGCGCCGATAGTGCCGACATGTTGCGCGCAATGTCATCGGCGAGGTTCGACACTCGGCTCGCCTTCGTCCCCGGCGCGGGTTCGAGTTCGTACATGGTGACGACCGGGCCGGGGCGAACCGCGGTGACGACGCCCTTGACCTGGAAGTCCTCGAGCACCGATTCGAGCAGGCGCGCGTTGCGCTCCAGCCCCGCCTTGTCGATCTGCCCGGTCGGCCCCGGTGGCGGCGGAGCGAGCAAGTCGATCGAGGGGAGCTGGTAGTTGGTGAACAGCTCGGTCTGTGGCTTCGGTCGGGGTTTCGACGGCGCGGTTCGTTGCGCGGGGTCGGCGATTTCGGGCGGTGCGCGGTCGCTCGGTTCGGCGATCGCGCGCGGGCGCACCACGCGCTCCATCAAATTGGGCGCCCGGGCGCCGTCGTCAGCGGCGCGCGCCGGTTCTGCGATGCGGCTGCGCTCGGCGGCGGGTAGATGGAAGCGCGACGCCCACCCCTTTTCCAGCCGCAGCGCACGCCACGCGAGCCACAGCCCGGCGATAACGAGCGCCAGGATGGTGGCAAAGCGGATCAGCGCCGCCGCAGGTTCGCCCGCTGCGGCGAACAGCGGCGTGATCGCGCCGCCGATCAGCAGCGCGATGATGCCGCCCCAGCCCGCAGGCATAGGCGCGCTGGTCGCGGGCGACCAGAGTTCGGCCCCCAGCCCGACGAGCAGAATACCAACGAAGCTGTAGGCAAGCTGGCGCGGCCAATAGGGCTGTGCTTCGCCCAGCCACAACCGCCACGCGAGCAGCCCGAGCAGCGGCAGCAGCAGCGCAATCCCCACCCCGCCGATCGACAGCCCCAGATCGGCGAACCACGCGCCGACGCCGCCCATCCAATTGGCTGCGGTGCCGGCAGCGGCGGTGTTGAGCGCCGCGTCGGTGCTGTCATAGGTGGCGAGCGCGAGCGCCAGAAACAGCGTGAACAGCCCGAGCGCCGCCGCCGCGCCGATCACGAGCGATCGCGCGATGCTTTGGCGAAAAACGGTGCGCCAATCGGCCTTGACCGGTGCGCCCTTGCGGCTAGCCATGCTGTTTACCGTCTCCATCGATTAACCACGGCGATATGCACATGCGGCGGACTCGCCGTCAAGCGCGGGGCGGGCCGCGTCCATAGCCTTTCCAACCGTCCCGCCGCGCGCTAGAGCCGGGCCATGAGTGAGACCCTGCGCAGCGATGTCCTGATTTCGGGTGGTGGCCTGGTCGGCCAGGCGCTCGCCCTTGCCCTGTCGCACCACGGCCTGTCGGTCCAGATCGTCGATCCCGCCGATCCGGTGGCGACGATTGCGCCGGGCTTTGACGGCCGCGCGTCGGCGATCGCCAGCGCGACCTGGCAGATGTTCGAGGTGCTGGGGATCGCTCAGCGACTCGCCGGTCACGGCTGCCCGATCCGCGCCATCCAGGTCGCCGATGGTGCCCCCGACAGCGGCCGCGGCGGCAATCTCGATTTCGTCACCGCCGACGGCGACCCGCCGCTTGGCACGATGATCGAGAACCGCCAGCTGCGTCTCGCGCTCGCCGCCGCGCTCGCCAATGCGCCGCTGGTCCGGCTGCATATGCCCGCCGCCGTCACCGCGCGCGATATCGATAGCCATGGCGTAACGCTGACCCTCGCGGATGGGACTAAGCTCGCGGCGGCGCTACTGATCGTCGCCGAAGGTCGCCGCTCGCCCACGCGCGACGCGGCGGGGTTCAGCATCGCGAACTGGTCGTACCATCACCACGCGATGATTGGCGCGGTTGCGCACAAAAAGCCGCACGGCAATGTGGCGCACGAAATCTTCTACTCTTCGGGCCCCTTCGCGCTGCTGCCGCTGGTCGATGACGCCGAGGGGCGGCACCGTTCGGCATTTGTGTGGACGGTCGCCGAAAAAGACGGGCCGGGTTTCGCCAAGCTCGGCGATCGCGGCTTCATCGCCGAACTGCAAAAACGCGCCGGAGGGGTGCTCGGCGCGATGGACCTTGTCGCGCCGCGGATGACTTATCCGCTCGGCTTCCACCACAGCGCATCGATCGTCGCCGAGCGCGTCGCGCTGGTCGGCGACGCGGCGCATGGCATCCATCCCATCGCCGGGCAGGGGTTGAACCTCGGCCTGCGCGATGTCGCGGCGCTGACCGAGGTGCTGGTCGAGGGGGCGCGGCTCGGGCTTGACCTCGGCGATGCGGCCTTGCTCGCGCGCTACCAGCGTTGGCGCGGACTTGACAATATGATGGTCAGCCTCGCCACCGACGGGCTGACCCGCCTGTTCGGCATCCCCGGCCGCACCGCTGCCGCGGTGCGCCGCACTGGGCTCGGCGCGGTGCAGCGCATGCCGCTGCTCAAGCGCTTCTTCATGGACGAAGCGCGCGGAGAGGCGGGCGATTTGCCGCGGTTGCTGGCGGGGGCCGAGGTCTAGACGCAACCGTCAGTCCGTTCGTGTCGAGCGAAGTCGAGACACCCTGCGGCCTTGCGCGCTGCTGATGGCTATCTCGACTGCAGCCAATGGCCGAAGTTTATTCTGTGCGCCCGCCCTGCGGGCTGTCGGAGGGCTCGCTGCGAACAGGTTTAGACGTGTTTCTACCTATTCCCTCATCAGCTCCCCGCTCATCATCTTTCCCTAACCCGAAGACCGCGGCACCCACGCCGCGGCACGATGGGATGGACCATGTCGGCAAAAAGTGACGCGCGCGAAGCAGCGGTGACAGGCGATACCCAGGCGGCCCCGCGCTCGGCGCGGCGCCGGGCGCGCGGCCACGGGTGCTCGCCGAGCGGGCGTTCGCACGGCTTGCACCCGCGGCGGCACCGCGCATCTGCTATTTCAACCGCAGCTACGGTTTGAGCGACGGCGCCGACGACTGGCTGATCGATCCCGCCGCCGAAGGGACGACCGAGGCCGCGGCGGGCGATAGTCTTCCAGCAATAAGGCGCGCCGCGCCGCCAAAAAGGCGCTGGTCCGCGACCAGCTGCGGGTCAATGAAACCGCGGATCGGCGGCGCGCAAGCGATCGCCATATCGTGCGCCGCGCGCTGACCGACATCACGCGCCCCGCGGCGACCCGCAAATTGAACTGAGCGCCCGCCTATTGCAGCGTGGCGCGGCCGTCATCGCTGTCGTAGCGGCCGAAAAACTGCATCAGCTGGACGACCAGCTCGGCGCGCGCGTCGATCGGGGTCGCTTCCAGCAGCGCCTGTTTCGCGGCGGCATCGAAGGGCGCCACCTGCGCGATGCCATTAACCAGCGTTGCATCGTCGAGCTGGCCGACCGAGTCCCAATCGACGACATAGCCTTGCCGCGCCGCAAAGCGCTTCGCCTCGCGCTCTAGGCTGGCGCGCTCGATACTCGACAGCACCGCGTCGTCCTCGATCTCAGTTTCGATCTCTGCTTCGACCTGGCGAAACGGGGTGATGACGTCGAGTTCACGGCGGACGCGAAAGCGCGCCACGCCTTCGAGCACCAGGTTGAACCGCCCTTCGTCGAGCGCTTCCACATCGACGATCCGCCCGACGCAGCCGACGTCGTAAAGCGCAGGCGGCTCGCGGCTCTCGTCGCCGGGCAGGACGCGTGGCTGGATCATCCCGATCTGGCGGTCGCGCGCCAGCACCTCCTGCACCATCGCCGAATAGCGCGGCTCGAAAATATGCAGCGGCAGGTGCAGCCCGGGAAACAGCACCGCGCCGGGGAGCGGAAAAATCGCGATCCGCTGAATGGTCAGAGGCGCGGTGTCGCCCATCAGCCGAACAGGATCAGCGACAGGCGGCGACGCTGCGCCGCGACCCACGGATCTTCCAGTCCGACCGCTTCGAACAGCGACAGCAGCTTGGCGCGCGCCGCATCTTCCTGCCATTCGCGGTCGGCGGCGACGATATGCAGCAGATTGTCGGCGGCGGCATCGCGCTGGCCCGCGCCGATCTGCGCGCTGGCCAGGTCGAACCGCGCCTGATGATCATCGGGACGGGCGACGACGGCGGCTTCGAACGCAGCAAGTTCGCCCGCGTCGGGGGCGTCGGCGGCGAGCGCGAGCGCGCTTTTCGCCTGCGCGATCGCGGGATCGTCCGCAATCTCGGTCGGCACCCTGTCGAGCACCCCCTGCGCGCTCATCAGGTCACCGGCGAGCACAAAGGCGCGGATCAATCCGCTATGCGCCGCGGCATTGTCGGGCGCTATCTCGAGGATCTGCCCGAAAATGCCGGCAGCCCGTTCACCGTCGCCCTCGGCGAGTACCGTTTCGCCCATATCGATCAACGGCGCGATCTCGACCGCTCGCGCCGTCGCTTCGCTTTCGATCGGCAGCTGCGCGAGCAGTTGGTCGAGCATCGTCTTCAACTGGCTTTCGGTGCGCGCGTTGGTCAGGTTGGCGACCGGCTGTCCCTGAAAAATCGCATAGACGGTCGGGATCGACTGGACCTGGAACTGACTGGCGATAAAGCGGTTCGCATCGACGTCGATCTTGGCGAGCAGCACGCCCTTGTCGGCGTAGTCGGCGGCAACCTTTTCCAGAATTGGCGTGAGCTGCTTGCACGGCCCGCACCATTCGGCCCAGAAATCGAGGATGACCAGCTGGGTCATCGACGGTTCGACGACGTCGCGGCGGAAGGCTTCGACGGCTTCCTTCTCGGTGGGGTTAAGACCCAAAGTCGCCACGCTTCATGCTCCTGCTCAAAATGTCTGACCTTCTATGTGGGAATTGCCGCGAATATGCCAACCCTTCGCCCGCGATCAGGCGCGAAAAGCGTGAAGGGGGGTTGCCGACTCAAAAACCCGATGCTAAGCGCCCGCCTCACCCGCTGGAACCGACCGGTTTCAGCCGCCAGAGCGGGCGTAGCTCAGGGGTAGAGCACAACCTTGCCAAGGTTGGGGTCGGGCGTTCGAATCGCCTCACCCGCTCCATTTTTCTTTCATATTTTCAAGTGCGTATAGCCGGTAGGCGCCAATCAAGGGCGCGGGGGCGCGCCCATTCCGCCGCCAGCGAATACCGAATGATCACGCAAATGGTTGTTCCGGCTAATTGTCGGAACGATCCTGTTACTGCTGTCTCGTGTTCTGTTATGCCAAATTTTGTTGTTCTGATTTCCGCAGGTTTCGGCGTCCAGCGCTGGCTCCACCAATGGCGTAATTCGGGGCCTTGGGACCTTATCGACCGCTACCCTTTGCAAGACCTTCACATGGCAGGTGTGAAGCTCCCTTCTGCCAAAGAACAGTCGACCGGCTCTCGATGAAAATCAAAGAACTAAGGTCTCAACTGCGCCGTCCGGTAAACGGATGCGCATTGCGCTACAGAAGGGATCTATCGAAAGACCAAGTCCAGCGGGCTTTTCTGCTTCAACAACTCAGAGTCCAGTTGGCGGTCCTGCGGTGCCAGTGATGCAAGCGTAGGGCGATCAGGTTCAATCACGGCCGCCTGTATCGCATAGGGGCCTCGGTAGCCGCGTTCGGTCAGATCCTGCGCCATGGCAAGGATGTCGTCCTCGTCCAACAGGCCGGTGTGGACTGTGGTTCGCACTTCGACAGGAATCCTGTTTTGCGCACACAAAATGTCGAGGGTGGAGGAGAAGCGCGGCCAGGCTGTGACCCCTGTCACGTCTCGGAACTTTGCCGGTGGTGCCTTATAATCGAGCGCGATCCTGTCAACGAGCTGCCCTTCAAGCAGCCGGGAGACAACATCGGGGCGTAATCCGTTGGTATCGAGCTTGATGGCAAAACCCATCGCCTTCACCCTTTCGGCAAAACCGACCAGGCCGGGCCAGGTGGTCGCCTCCCCGCCTGACAGCACCACGCCGTCTAGCAATCCCCGCCGCCGGGCGAGAAAAGTCATGACTTCATCCTGACCGATTGTGCCTTTGCCCAGAACGATCTGCGGATTGTGACAATATCCGCAGCGCATGTTGCATCCAGCTATCCAGACAATGCAGGCAGCGCAGTCCGGGAAATCCAGCATCGTGAACGGGGTGAGGGCATGGAAGGGGTGGCGGCGCGGTTCTGACCGCGCCGCCTGTCCCGAGCAAGAGTTGCAGCGGTTGCCATATCAGCGCGGCGGCGCGAACAGGTCACCCACCATGGCCGCGTCTTCGGTAAAGTGCCGACGCTGGCGATGTTCGCCCTGCTTGCCTTTGTTGAAGCTGTCGACCGGGCGGAAATAGCCCATGACCCGGGTCCACACCTTGGTCCGTTCACCGCATGTCGGACATTCGGGTTGTTCGCCATCAAGATAGCCATGTGTATCGCAGACTGAGAACACTGGAGTCAGCGTGACGTAGGGGAGGCGGTAATTGGTCAGCACCTTTTCAGGAAGTTGCGTGCCGCATCGGCGCCCGACAGTTTCTCGCTCATATAGAGGTGCAGCACGGTGCCGCCGGTATATTTGCATTGCAGCTCGTTCTGCAGTTCGAGCGCTTCGAACGGGTCGTCGGTATGGTCGACCGGGATCTGCGAGGAATTGGTGTAATAGATGTTTTCCTCGCTTCCGGCCTGCAGGATGTCGGGGAAGCGCTTCTTGTCTTCCTTGGCAAACCGGTAGGTGGTGCCTTCCGCAGGGGTTGCCTCCAGATTATACAGGTTTCCACTCTGCTCCTGATAGGCCACCAGCTTCGCCCGCATATGGTCGAGAATGCCCAGCGCCATAGCGATCCCGTCCTCTTCGGTCAGATCAGAGGCATCGCCGGTGAAGTTGCGCACCATTTCGTTGATGCCATTCACGCCGATGGTCGAGAAATGGTTGCGCAAGAACGGCAGGTACCGGGCAGTGAACGGATAAAGCCCGCGATCATACATCTTCTGCACGAAGGCGCGCTTCTTCTCGAGCGTCGATTTTGAAATGTCCATCAACCGATCGAGCTCGGCCATCAGGCCGGGCAGATCGTCTTTGAAGCGGTAGCCCAGCGCGGCCATGTTGATGGTGACGACACCCAGCGACCCGGTCATCTCCGCCGATCCAAACAGGCCGTTGCCGCGCTTCAGCAGCTCGCGCAGATCAAGCTGCAACCGGCAGCACATCGAGCGAACGGCACCAGGCGAATAGGCTTCCGGGTTGGGTCGCCGCTCGCCCGTTTCCGGATCGCGGATATACTGACTGCCGATGAAATTCTGAAAGTAGGATGAGCCGACCTTGGCCGCATTCTCGAAAATTGCCGTCGCGACCTTGGTGTCCCAGTTGAAATCTTCGGTGATATTGACCGTGGGGATCGGGAAGGTGAAGGGCTGGCCGGTGGCATCGCCCTCGGTCATCACTTCGTAATAGGCGAGGTTGATCAGTTCCATCTCGGGTTCGAAATGGGCAAAGCTCATATCCGCCAGGCTGCGCAGGCCGATATCGCGCGCCTGTGCCCGGTCGAGCAGAGCCTGATTTTCGATACCCTTGAACAGATGTTCGTCGCGGTAAGTCGGATAGAGGTTGCGAAGGTCATCCGGCACCACGATATCGAGTGTGATGTTTGTGAAGGGCGACTGGCCCCAACGCGCGGGAACGTTGAGATTGTAGACGAATTGACGGATCGCCTTCTTGACTTCGGCGAAGCTCAAATTGTCGTAGAAGACGTAAGGCGCAAGATAGGTGTCGAAGCTGGAGAAGGCCTGCGCGCCCGCCCATTCCGATTGCAGGATACCGAGAAAGTTGCTCATCTGGCCAAGCGCTTCGCGGAAATGACGCGGTGGGCGGGACGAAACTCTGCCTGCCACCCCGTTGAAGCCATCATTGAGCAACGCCCGCAAGGACCAGCCTGCGCAATAGCCGGTCAGGCAGTCGAGATCGTGGATGTGGATGTCGCCGTGCCGGTGGGCCAGCCCCTCTTCCGGGGCATAGATCTCGTCGAGCCAGAAATTGGCGATCACCTTGCCTGCGACATTGCTGATTAGGCCGGCGTGCGAATAGCCGACATTGGCGTTGGCCTTGATCCGCCAGTCTGCGCCAGAGATATATTCACCGACAGTGTCTGAGCAATCGATGCTGCTGCCCGCCCAAAGCGCACCCGATGCTGGCTTGGCAGTGTCAGATTGACCGATTGCTGCAATTGTTTCGCCATGGTCTTCGCCTCGCAGTTCTAGTGCCATAACCCCTAATCCTCCGAAAGTGGCTAGCGATACGATATCGCGCCAAGCCACAAGATGTTGTGTAGAAAGGAGGTGGTTAGGCACAATATGACCATCATCATTTGATAAATGTCAAACGAATGAAAAAATCTGACAATCCGTCCCGAGGACAGACCTCTGGATCGCTCCAGCGATTCACCAAGGCGTTGCGCGATAACCCGGCCCTCAGGGACGCGCAATAACGCCAACCGGCGACCCATAAGCGCAACTAGTCGGTTTGCGGCTTCGCCTGATCGATATTGCAAGATGAGTAATCGATGAAGAACATCGGATTGTTGCGACTGTCGCTGTTCTCGCTTAGTCAGCAAACATGAGCGATTGTTCAACATGCGTCGTCCGGAACCGCGCGATTTGCGCCAGCCTCGAACCTGATGAATTGCAGGTGCTGAGCAAGCTTGGCCGCAAACGGAAGATCAAGCGCGGCGAGACTCTCTTGTGGGAGGGCGATCCGGCTCCGGTTGTCGCCAATATCATCGATGGCGTGCTTAAACTTTCGATGAACCTGCACGACGGGCGCGAGCAGATCGTCAGCGTTATGTACGCATCAGACTTTGTCGGCCGGCCGTTTGGCAAGGAAAGCCCTTACCGAGTGAGCGCAATGACCGACGCGGAGGTCTGCGTTTTCACAAGATCTTCCTTTGACAGTTTTGCGAAGGAACATCCCGACTTGCAGAATAAATTGCTCCATCGGTCGCTCGATGAGCTCGACCGCGCGCGCGAATGGATGACCTTACTGGGCAAGAAATCGGCAACCGAACGTATTGCTACTTTGTTGATCGAACTATCGGATCGCCTGAGTGTGGATGGCTGTAGTCCGACCTCCCGTTACCTCGATCGTTTCGAGCTGCCGATGGACCGGCAACAGATCGCAGATATATTGGGCCTGACGATCGAGACTGTAAGCCGGCAATTCACCCGTATCCGGAAACAAGGGATAATTGATCTGCCTGACCGGCGGACGGTTATCATAAACGAGCGTAGCCTACTGAAAGCGGTCGCAGGAGTAGCCTGACCCAAGGCCTGCAGGAAGTTCAGGCTCCGGAATCATATCGCCCCATTTGCCTCGTATTTTTCGGTAAAGCGTCTTTGATCAAGATCAAAGCATATTGAGCTCACCCGATTACCACGCTTCTAATGTGGCCTTATCATCCAGAATTGCTGGCAAAACCCGTGCCCCGCTATACCAGCTATCCGACCGCACTAGAGTTTCATAGCGGCTGCGGAACCGACAAGTATATTCAGGCGCTGAGCGACATGCCGCCGGGCACGCCGCTGTCTCTTTATGTCCATATTCCCTATTGCCAATCAATTTGTTGGTATTGTGGATGCAATACCGGGGCAGCGAACAAGACCCAGAGACTAACCGCCTATCTGGAAGCGCTCGAAAACGAATTCGCGTTGATCGGACAATTGCTCGGTGGCCGCGGGAAGGTGCGCCGCATCGCCTTTGGCGGCGGCAGCCCGAACGCCATCACGACGGTAGATTTTGTCCGCCTTCTCGACCGGATCACAACGATATTCGTTGCCGGATCGCCGGAAATCTCGGTGGAACTTGATCCGCGCGGCTTACCCCTGAATGGGCATTGGCGTTAGCTGCATCAAATGTCAGCAGAGTGAGCCTCGGTGTTCAGACTTTTGCGCCGCATGTTCAGGAGGCCATAGGCCGAATCCAGCCGCTCGCTGATATCGAGAAATCCGTATCCGCCTTGCGCCTGCGCGGCATAAATTCGATCAATTTTGATCTGATGTATGGCCTGCCCAAGCAATCGTTGCAGGATCTCGATGATACGCTAAGCCAGGCAATAGAACTTCGGCCCAGCCGGGTCTCGTTGTTCGGCTATGCCCATATGCCCGACCTGATACCGCGGCAGAGACAGATCGATGGCGACAATCTGCCCGATCCAGAATTGCGTTTCGAACAAAGCGAGCTCGGCTATCAGCGATTGACCGAAGCCGGCTATGTCGCGATCGGTTTCGATCATTTCGCCTTGCCTGCAGACTCGCTGGCAATTGCCGCGACCGAAGGCCGGGTCCATCGCAACTTTCAGGGCTTTACCGATGACCCTAACGAGTTTTTGCTCGGCTTTGGCGCCAGCGCGATCAGCAGCTTGCCCGGACTATTGGTGCAGAATGAAAAAAATGTCGGGCGATACCGGTCCATGGTCTCGTCAGACAAGGTCGCGGCTGTCCGCGGCGTGACGCGCGACGAAGAAACAAAGAAACGGGGTGCGATAATCTCGTCTCTTCTGTGTCAGGGACAGGTTGATGCCGAGACTGCCAGTGTGCTGCCGGATGCCAATATCCTCGACAATTTTGAAGAAAAGGGCCTGGTCCGGCAGCGCGAGGGCAAGTTGGTAATTACAGATGCGGGACGGCCTTATGCGCGGCATATTGCGTGTCTCTTCGATCAGTTTCGTGCCCGGCAGGAAACAGTTGCAGCGTAGGAAGGCATTACATCTCTGCCTCCAAAGACAGAGAAGAAGAATGTCTCGACACTCTATCGCATCAGTTACATGAAGGGTGCCGGACGCTGTAGAGCCTATTCGGGCGGGCCCTTGGGCCTTCCTCCCGATACATCAGGAGCAAGAGCAATAGAATGCGCCGCCACCAACACATTAGCCACAAGAGCGCAGCCATCGACATGACATTGATCAAAGCGACGCAGGCTTTCCGGAGCTATCTCCGCCGTAGATTGATCGGAGATTTAGGGTGGAAAAACGAGTTGTTATTGTGGGTTCGGGCCCGGCTGGGCTTTGTCTGGCACGGGCCTTGTCGCCATCCGGAGCGAAGATTGCCCTGATCGATTCACAAGAAGCCGATTCGCTGGAAAATCCGGGCTTTGATGGACGTGAGATCGCGCTGACACAGCGGTCGGTCGCGGTCATGAAAGAGCTTGGCGTCTGGGACAGAATCGGCGCGGACAAGGTTTTCGCACTCAGCGAGGCGCGCGTGTTTGACGGCAAATCGCCCTTTCCGCTGCGTTATGGATCGAATCGTGAGGATGATCGGCTCGGTTGCCTCGTGTCCAATTGCGATATTCGCAAGGCGGCCTTCGAAGCTGCAAGCGAGTGTGAGAATGTGGAGCTGGTTGCCGGCACCTCGGTCGTTTCGCTCGATATTGGCGACCGGATGGCGAACGTCTCGCTGTCCGATGGACGAGAGTTGTCAGCGCCACTCCTCATCGCGGCGGATAGCCGGTTTTCCTTTGTGCGTAATCAGCTCGGCATCGGCGCGGAAATGAATCGTCTCGGCAAGGCGATGCTGGTGGGGCGTGTTCGGATCGACACACCGCATGACGACGTCGCGACTGAATGGTTCGATCACGGCCAGACACTGGCCTTGCTTCCGCTCGGCGCGGGCATGGCATCGGCGGTGCTCACGGTTTCTGAAGGGGATGCTACCAGGATCTTGGCGCTCGATCCCGATGCCCTGGGGCAGGAACTGCATCGCCGGTATCGCGGCAGGTTCGGGACTATGGAACCGATCGGACCTATGCATGCCTATCCGCTGACAACTGCCTTTGCGCGTCGATTTGTCTGCCATCGAGCAGCTCTGGTTGGCGATGCGGCGGTGGGGATGCATCCGGTCACGGCACATGGCTTCAACCTGGGGATTGCGAGCGTGCGTCACCTGACAGATGAGATCTTGCCGCTTTTGGAACGCGGCGCAGATCCAGCAAACTCTGCGGCGCTCAGGCGATACGAGAGGCGGCATCGCCGTGAAAGTCTTCCGATCTATCTGGCGACAAATTCGATCGTTGGGCTCTACACGGATGATCGCCTGATCGCGCGCGCCGCGCGCCGCTTCGGCCTCAGAGTTGCGCAGACTCCTCCTGCGCAAAAAATCGTGAATCGCATCCTGATGCGCCCGCAGGCAAAAGCGCCCCGCTTGCGGTTGCCTGGGATCGGAGGGCGGTTGCGAATGGGCTAGGGTCAGGACCGATAAATTCCGCAGAGCGTGGCTTGTGGCAATTGGCCCAGTTGCGAGGAAAGCTTGCTCGCTGTCCGCGATGGTCTGCCAAAGAGTTCATGTCTGGCGTCACGATTCTTCTGGGATCAGTTCCTTGAGAAAGCGCGGCTTTGACCCCGTGATTTGCGCAAGACTAAATTGATCGAGATGAGCCAGAAAGGCCTCCAGTGCCCCGGCCAATGCAGGCTTCAACCCTCAGACCCGTTCCACCACGCAAGTCTCCCTGCCGCCCATGCAGGCGACAAATCCTGTGGTGTTTTCCAAACTGCGCACCACGTGGCCAATATTTATATCTGACGGCGCGCGTGCCAGACGCACTCCGCCACCGCGTCCGCGCTGCGTTTCGATAAAACCTGCGGCGGCAAGGTCTTGTGCCACCTTGGCGAGGTGGTTGCGAGAGATATCATAATACTCCGCAAGCCAGTCGATCGAAACGACCTCCTCTTTTGCCGCAAGCGCCATCAGCATGCGTAAGGCGTAATCGGTTCGGAGATTCATCTGCATAAAAAAGGTATATCAGATATTGCTTTTGGCACCAAGGGTCTTTAATAGGCATATTATATACTTCTTTAAGAGATTCTATGATGCCTGCGGTTACCGAAAGATCACGCCAGGAAGTGCACGCTGCAAGAACTGCAAAACGCGCGCATGCAGAAGCGCAGGGCGTCGACGAACAATTCATCTCGCTTATGGTCGAACGTTTCTATGCCAGCATCCGCCAGGACAATCTGCTTGGCCCGATCTTCGCGGAGCGCATTTCCGATTGGCCTGCGCACATGGAGCGGATGAAGACATTCTGGCGCTCCATCCTGTTCAACAGCGGGGAGTTTTCAGGCAACCCGATGGCCAAGCACATGGCCATTCCGGGGCTTGAAGACACGCATTTCGTGCGCTGGCTCGAACTCTTCTACGGCACCTTGAAAGACCTCGGTCCCCAGCCTGAAGGCGCAGCCCTGGTTGCCCAAAGGGCGCGTGCCATCGCCGATAGTCTCCTTACCGGAATTTCCATCCGGCGAGACGGCATCTCCGGATCCAAAGCAGGAAGGAATCTCCCCCATGTTTGAACACCAATTGATAGTGGCTGATCGCGCCACTGACTTCGAGGCTGAAGTCTATGCCTTGGAACAGACCCTGCAGCCTTTGGCCGCCGCCCCCGTTCCACCGCGAAACCCGGGGTTCCAGTTTCCTCGGCGTGTATGGCTCGCCATGTTCGCGTGTTATGCGATCTTCTTCCTTGCCATTGCCGCAGCCACAGGCGGAAGCGGACATGCACGCTTCGCCATCATCATCTCGGTCCTTTATGCCGCCGTCTATTTCGGAGTGGCGAGGATCGGTGCGCGACAGGCCGGACCAGAGGACATTTCGCCGCTCGATCAGGGCAAGATGCTCGATACTTTTACCGGTTTGATGGACAAGAGAGCCGTATATGGGCAGGTCCTGATTGTGCCGCTCGCTGTCGCCCTGTTTGGCATGGCGATACTGGTCATCACACTTTCGATCGGGATCGGCAGTTAGGTATGCGGAACGTTTTGCCGGATGGTGTTGAGAAGTATGCCGAATCACCCCTCTTCAGCGAAGAGACGGTTCCCGAAAAACTCACCTCGGAACATGATCTGAAAGCCGGGGTCTGGGGCAAATTGTGCGTAATCGACGGGAGCCTCGAATATCACCTTCCGGGTGAAGCGCACCGGAGCCAACTTCTCAAAGCAGGTGAACACGCCGTCATCGAACCGCAGCAGGTGCATTTCGTCAAACCGGTCCGAAACGTCCAGTTCAGGGTTGAATTCTATCGCTGAACCAGGATGCACCCGGTGGCACATTCACGTACACCGCCGCGGATGCGCTTTCAGTCAATAGGGTCGAGAAAGTCCACCTTGCCACTGTCGAGATGATAGAAGGCTCCGACGACTTTGAGCTTCCCTGTTCGCTGGGGCTCTAGCAGAGCGGGCGACGCTTCGTCCCGCAATTCGCGAACAACGCGTCGGACATTGCTGATCGCTGCAGCGTCGACGATGTGATCGGCCCACGGATCCGTTTCAAGCACGGCGGGGAGCAGCGACTGAAGGACCTTGGAGATATTGCCGGTAAAACTCGCCTTGCCCCGCGCCAGCGAAACGGCTGCATTGAGAGCACCGCAAGCCTCGTGACCCATGACGACGATCAAGGGGACTTGCAGATTCGTCACGGCGAATTCCAGACTGCCAAGCGCGGTCGTGCAAAGGGTATTGCCAGCATTGCGAATAATGAACAGCTCACCTAGGCCGCGCTCGAACAACAGTTCCGGCGGCACCCGCGAATCCGAACAGCTCAGATAGGCGGCAAATGGTCGCTGCGCCGCTGCCAACTCAAGCCGGCGCATACGGTCCATCGTGGGCTCGTAGGTTGTATCGTCGAGAAACCGCCGATTGCCTTCCTTCAGAAGTTCCAGCGCTTCGTCGGGGTTCAGTTGGGGCGCGTCATCCATCTGCTTAGCCTGCCTTTCCATCGCTTCGCGGTGACAGGTAAATGCCCATATTGCGCAGCAGCCATGGCAGCATCCCGAGACAGAGCGCGCCCACCGATACCAGCAACGCTTCGGCCAATTCCAGTTGGAGTGCAGCCCACAACCGGGCGATAGCGGCTGCCTGAACCGCACCGAAAGCGAGCCACGCGAGAGCTGTCATCGAGAGGGGCCGGCCTGAATGCCCCTGTGTTACGCGGGTCACCATTGCGACAAGTAAACTTCCCGCAAATCCGATCATCAATGCGTGATCCGGGCCGCGACCCAATGCCAAGGTTGCGGTATCCAGCATGGCAAGCGTGAAGCCCATTGGCGCCCAGGCGAACCCCCAGATCAACACAATCAGAAGTCCTGGTGCGCTTGCCCGCGGCCACCACTTCCACAGCATGGCACCGGTTAGAGCCGCGAGTGCGCCGTTCGCCGAAATCGCCAGCCAGCCAATGTTGAGGAGCTCGCCTGCCAAGCGAGCCAGTAGTGAAATCCAAAGGGCAGCGATGAGCCAGTCAGGTCGCCAGCGGGCATAGCCCTCAACCACATTGCCGGCGAAAAACGGGACCATCCGGTGGGCCACCGTCAGGAATATCGGGAGCAGGAATCCGCCGATTCCGATGCGGTTGGCATAAACCAGATAATCCGAAGAACTGCCGCCGATAAATGCGATTGTCGTAAACAGACCGGCAAGGCCTAGCGTCAGACCGGCAAGTGCAGACCATGCGTGTCAACAGGGAGGCTTCCCTGCTTTCATCCCACGCCACAACACGCCAACCAAGCCCAGCAATGCGTTGGTCCAACCAACGGCAAGCAAAGCGAAACCCGGCAAAAGTAAAGAGGTCAAGCCCAGTGCCAAGGCGACAAGGACGAGCACAGCACCAACAAGAAGCAGGACACCGACAGAGGCAATTGGCGCAACGCAAGATCGGGGAGACCGATCCAGCGCGGGAACACCGTGAGCAGAAACCCGAAGATGAAAGGGGCAAGGCCGAGATAGATCATGGCCGGACCGTGCAGCAGGGTGGGCGGCAGATCAGTGGTCGGGATGCCGGATAGCCCTGCGTGCAGCTGCGCCAATTGCACCAGCCACCAGATTAGCAGTCCGCCGAAGGCCAACGAGCCGGTAAGAAGGGCAGGCGGCGCGGCGCTGCCAAAAGGATCAACGGATTCACGAAAGGGCCTTCTCAAATAAGTCCGTGAGCGCCAGCCATTGCGCCCAAAGTGGTTGCCAACGCAAACACCGACAGTATACGGTGCACGATCACCATCGTCCGGAAATCCCGCTCGGGTGTTGTTGAATTGGCCATCCGGCGGTGGAGGAAGAGCGGCTCGGCCACAAACAGCATCAGGAAGAACACCAGCCATAAAGCGAGCATCGCGGACATCCACCAGTAGGCGGGCTCAGCAAACCGCCACCACATGTCACCGCGCCAAGTCATCCAGAATCCAGATGCACCGGCCAGCAGAACCCAGACTTTGGCCTGAACGGAAAAGCCCTGCTCGATCTTGTGAAAGGCATGGAGCCGGTCTGCGGCGCTTCGGCTCTCGCTATCGCGGGCATGACCACAAAGGTCACGGACCAGACACCGCCGATCCAACCGACAATCGAGACGACATGGAGCACGCGGGCCAAAGTGAAATCATCGATCATCATATATCGCTCCATGGGTGAATTGCGCGTCTGCGACTTTGACAAGGATCAAATACTTTGGCTGGCAGCCTCCTATTTGGGCGATCATGAAAACCAAAATCCTCTCGCTCGCCGCCAGCTCGCTGGCCATTCTCGCGCCAGTAACCGCAATGGCACAATCAGGCGATGACCTACCCTTCGATCCCTATCTCGACCTGAGATACCGGCTGGAAGTCGTCGATCAGGAAAACCTGCCAGAAGATGCGACCGCTTCGACGCTTAGAATCAGGGGCGGGGTCGAGACCGACGAATGGAACGGGCTAAGTGCGCTGGTTGAAGGCGAGGCGGTCGTCAGGATTGGTGCCGATGACTTCAACGACACTGTCAACGGATTGACCGAGTTCCCGGTCGTGGCGGATCCATCCGATGTGCTGCTCAATCGTGCGTTAGTGCGTTGGCGGCCCCACGAATCGGTCGAGGCCGTCGTTGGGCGTCAGAAGGTAAATTTCGACAATCAGCGCTGGATCGGTTCAGTTGACTGGCGTCAGAACGACCAGACCTTCGATTTGGCGCAGATCACGGTCAAGCCGATTGAAGGAGCTAGGGTCGATTATTTCCATGCCTGGCGGGTGAATCGCATTTTCGGGCCGGATTCGCCGCAAGGCATCTGGCGGGACAACGACATCCACAACATCCATGCGAGCTATGCCATTCCGTCGATCGGCACAGTGTCTGCCTATGGCTATTTCCTCGACATGCCTGACGCGCCTGCCGCCAGTTCGCAAACGCTGGGGGTGCGCCTGACGGGAACGCAGCCGCTGAGCGGCGAGGCCACGCTCCTCTATGCGGCAGAATATGCGAACCAGCGCGATCTCGGACTCAATCCGGCCGATTTCTCGCTCGATTATCTTCTGATCGAACCCGGAATCTCGGTAAGTGGCTTCACTGCCAAAGCAGGGTTCGAGCGGCTTGAAGGCAATGGCGCCGTGGCCCTGCAAACCCCGCTTGCCACGCTCCACGCCTTTAACGGTTGGGCGGACAAGTTTCTGGCTACGCCGCCGGGAGGCCTGCGCGACTTCTATGGGGATATCAGCTACCGCTTCGGCGAGGGCTCTGGTCTGAACGGATTGACGCTGCGCGGTATCGTGCATGATTTCGGCGCGACTGCGACCGATCAGGCTTATGGTCGCGAGCTGAACCTGCTTGCGGTCTATCCAATCAGGAGCAACATCACGCTGCTTGCCAAATTTGCGCACTATGACGCAGATGGTTTCTCGGTCGATACCACCAAGGGCTGGCTTCAGCTGCAGGTTACTTTCTAGCGAGGGTCGTTTGGCACAGGGTCGGGCCGAGCGAACCGGGACAGGCGCTCACGGTCTTCGATTGTAACTTTCGCTCCATCGAGCGCCACACCGTGGCTCTTGAGCGTGCCGAAGGCGCGCGAAAGGTTTTCCGGAGTCATACCGAGTAGCGATGCAAGCAGGCGCTTTTCGCCAATAAGCTCGAATTGATCGCGATCGCCACGACGGTTGCTGTATTCCAGCAGGCAGTTGCCCAGCCGTTCGGCTGACTGGCGCACTTTCATGTCGGTGAGTGCACGGACAAGGTCGCGATATCCCAATGCGAGCTCGTGCATTGCCGCGTGCATCAAGGCGCTATCCTGCCGGATTGCTTCGCGCAATTGCGCGGCCGGGACCAGCAGAATTCGCGAAGACGCAAGCGTTCTTGCGGACATCAGATACGGCATATCCGTCACCGCAGCGGCGAGAATGTAGCTTGAGACTGGCTCGACAATACGCATCGTGGTGTCGCGCCCCGCCCCTTGGACGAACAGCTCTACCAGCCCGTCGACAAGCACGTGCAGAAAATCGGCATGCTGCCCCGCTTCGAATAGTGTGAGTTGCGGAGGAAAGACCTGCAGATACGATCCGGCAAGCACCAGGTCGCGCTGCTTCTCGGCCATGTCGCGGAATAGCGGAAGCCGGGCGATTTCAGGCTTCTCGCCGATTCTCATAAATGCCGGAGCTCCAGTGTATCGAGCTAGGATTACTAGCGCCCCGCTTGATGTTTATCAAGGAGTGGCTTGATCTCTTCTGAAGCCTGGCAGCGCACTTGTCATGCGAAGGCAATTTTCCCGCTCCTGCAATCTGCAATTTGATCGCTGTCAAAGAGCAAGAGCTCTTTGGCTCGGCAGTGAAGCTCCGTCACGCATTCTTGATGAGGCATCATTCCATGTCGGCCCAGGCAATTGCGACCAGCAGCGAACAGAACCTTGCTCTCGGTCTCAGCACATTCGCATTCACCATCTGCTTTGCCGTCTGGACGATCTTCGCGATCGCCGGGATCGAGATCAAGGCCGAGCTTGGCCTGAGCGATACGCAGTTCGGCCTGCTGGTCGGCACCCCGATCCTGACCGGGTCGCTCAGCCGTCTGTTGTTGGGCGTCTGGACCGATCAGCATGGCGGACGGATCGTGTTTCCGCTCACCATGCTGGCCTCGGCGTTGTCGACTTTCCTGCTTTCCTATGCCGACAGCTATCTGATGATGTTGCTGGCGGCACTGGGGCTGGGCCTTGCCGGTGGCGGCTTCGCAGTTGGCGTCGCCTATGTCTCCAAATTCTATCCCCTCGAAAAACAGGGCTCTGCGCTCGGCTTTTTCGGCATGGGCAATGTTGGCGCCGCGGTCACGAAATTCCTCGCCCCTTGGGTCATGGTCGCAATCGGCTGGCAGGGCGTCGCCCAGGTCTGGGCGGGTGCGCTCGCCCTGGTCGCGGTGCTGTTCTATATCTTTGCAAAGGATGATCCCGAATTCGCCGCACGAAAGGTCAGCGGCGTCAAAGCCAGGACTCTGATCGAACAGCTCGAGCCGCTGCGCAACGAGCAGGTCTGGCGCTTCTCGGTCTATTACTTCTTCGTATTCGGGGCCTTTGTGGCCCTGGCGCTGTGGCTGCCAAATTACATGGTTGGCCTGTACGGGATCGACGTGAAGCTGGCTGGTATGCTGGCGGCGACTTTCTCGCTCTCGGCCAGCGTGTTCCGCGCCTATGGCGGCGTGCTGTCGGACAAATATGGCGCGCGCAAGATTATGTATGCGACCTTTGGCGTGTCGCTGATCTGCCTGTTCATGCTGTCCTATCCGGCAACCGATTATGTGATCCACGGGATCGAAGGCGACATCGTCTTCTCGACTTCGATGAGCCTGGTGCCGTTCGTGATTACCGTGTTCGTGCTCGGCTTCTTCATGTCGCTGGGCAAGGCGGCGGTCTACAAGCATATTCCGGTCTATTATCCGCACCATGTCGGTTCGGTCGGCGGTCTCGTCGGGCTGGTCGGCGGTTTGGGCGGCTTCGTCCTGCCGATCGTGTTCGGCGCGGTCAGTGATCTTACCGGTATCTGGACCAGCTGTTTCATGGTGCTGTTCGCACTGGTTGCCGTGGCGCTGGCTTGGATGCACATCGCTATTCGCCAGATGGAACAGAAGGCCAGCGGCATGGATACCCGTTCGCTGCCCGAATTCCCCGAAATGGCGGAATTGCACGATGAGGAGAAACACGCAGCGGCCACGCCGAGCAAGGTCCTCGTCGAGTGGAAACCGGAGGACCCGGATTTCTGGCAGCGGACCGGGGAGAAGATTGCCAAGCGCAATCTCTATATCTCGATCCCGGCACTGCTGCTGGCTTTCTCGGTGTGGATGGTTTGGTCGATGGTGGTCGCGAAGCTGCCGTCCATTGGCTTCAACTACACCACCGACCAACTGTTCTGGCTGGCCGCTTTGCCGGGCCTGTCGGGTGCAACGCTGCGGATCTTCTACAGCTTCGTAGTGCCGATCTTCGGCGGACGGCTGTGGACCACCATGTCCACCGCATCGCTGCTGATCCCGGCTTTTGGCATCGGCTATGCCGTCCAGAATCCGGATACGCCTTACATCATCTTCTTGGTGCTGGCGCTGCTGTGCGGCTTTGGTGGCGGCAACTTCGCCTCCTCGATGTCGAACATCAGCTTCTTCTTCCCCAAGGCGCAGAAAGGCAACGCACTGGCGCTCAATGCCGGGCTGGGAAATCTCGGCGTCTCGGTGATGCAGTTCCTCGTCCCTATCGTCATCGTGGCCGGAGTGTTCGGTGCGCTGGGCGGCGAGCCGCAGCAGACTGCCGAAGGCGGCGAGCTGTGGTTGCAGAACGCGGGCTTCATCTGGGTGCCGTTCATCATGATCTCAACCCTGCTTGCATGGTTCGGGATGAATGACATTGCTGATGCGAAGGCGAGTTTTGCCGAGCAGTCGGTAATCTTCCAGCGCAAGCACAACTGGCTGATGTGCTGGCTTTACACCGGTACCTTCGGCAGCTTCATCGGATTTTCCGCCGGTCTGCCGTTGCTCGCCAAACAGCAATTCCCCGATATTGACGTGCTGCAATTCGTCTTCCTCGGACCATTGGTCGGCGCGCTCAGCCGTGCGGCCACAGGCTGGGTATCGGACAAGTGGGGCGGCGCACGGGTCACCTTCTGGGTGTTCGTGATGATGATGCTCGGCGTGGTGGGCGTGATGTACTTCCTTCAGGCTGCCAGCTGGTGGGGCTTCCTGGGCATGTTCATCTTCATGTTCTTCATGACGGGTGTCGGCAATGCCTCGACCTTCCAGATGATCCCCAACATCATGCGGACCGAAGTGCCCCGGCTGATGCCCGAGCTTTCGGGTGAGGCCAGCTTGCGCCAGTCGGAGAAGGAATCCGCCGCCATCGTCGGTTTCACCTCGGCCATCGCAGCCTACGGCGCATTCTTCATCCCCAAGAGCTTTGGCAGCGCCATCGCAGCGACTGGCTCTCCTATGCCAGCGCTGTGGGGCTTCCTGATCTTCTACGCCAGCTGCGCGGTGCTGACCTGGTGGGCCTACACCCGCCGCGGCGGCCTGCTGCACGATATCGAACGCAGGGCTGCACCGGCCCCAACTCCATCAACCGCCTCGCTCAAAGGAGCAACAGCATGAGCAAGCTTCTCGACCGCCTGACCTTCTTCAACCAGAAGAAAGTCGCCTTTTCCGAGGGTCACGGCGTGACCACCAATGAAAATCGCGATTGGGAAGACAGCTATCGCAAGCGCTGGCAGCACGACAAGATCGTGCGCTCCACCCACGGGGTGAACTGCACCGGATCGTGCAGCTGGAAGATCTACGTCAAGGGCGGCATCATCACCTGGGAAACCCAGCAGACCGACTACCCGCGCACGCGGCCCGATCTGCCCAACCATGAACCGCGCGGCTGTCCGCGCGGGGCCAGCTACAGCTGGTATATTTATTCGGCCCAGCGGCTAAAGTATCCGATGGTTCGCTCGCGCCTGCTCAAACTGTGGCGCGAAGCGCGCGTAGTGCGCACGCCGGTCGCCGCTTGGGCTTCGATTGTCGAGGATCCCGCCAAGCGGAAGAGCTACACCGCGATCCGCGGCCATGGCGGGTTCGTTCGCTCGACTTGGGACGAGGTGAACGAGATCATCGCCGCCGCCAACGCCTATACTGCCAAGACTTATGGCCCCGACCGGGTGATCGGCTTCAGCCCGATCCCGGCGATGTCGATGGTCAGCTATGCGGCGGGATCGCGCTATCTATCGCTGCTCGGCGGTACCTGCATGTCGTTCTACGACTGGTATTGCGATCTTCCGCCGTCCAGCCCGCAGACCTGGGGCGAGCAGACCGACGTTCCCGAAAGCGCGGACTGGTACAATTCCGGCTTCCTGATGATGTGGGGATCGAACGTGCCGCAAACGCGTACGCCAGACGCTCACTTCATGACCGAAGCGCGCTATCGAGGCACCAAAGTGGCCGTGGTCAGCCCCGACTATGCCGAAGCGACCAAGTTTGCTGACCTGTGGCTCAATCCCAAGCAGGGCACCGACGCCGCACTGGCGATGGCGATGGGCCATGTGATCTTGCGCGAATATCATCTCGACAGGCAGGCGGAGTATTTCGAGGACTATTGCCGCAAATATTCAGACATGCCGATGCTGGTGCGGCTGGTCGAGAAAGACGGCGCCTATGTGCCGGAAAACCTGCTGCGCGCCGCTGATTTCCTCGACGGCCTCAGCGAAGAAAACAATCCCGACTGGAAGACGGTCGCCATCGACGACAATACTGACGAAGTGGTAGCGCCCAACGGCTCGGCCGGCTTCCGTTGGGGCGAAGAAGGCAAGTGGAACCTTGAAGAGAAAGACGGACGCGGAAACGACACCGTCTTGCGGCTGACCAACATCCTCGAAGGCAATCACGACGAGGTAATCGAAGTTTCCTTCCCTTATTTTGGCAACCGTGAACACGATCACTTCGAAGGGACCGATCACCCGAGTGTGCTCAACCGGCGGGTGCCTGTGCGCCAGCTTCAGTTGAAGGATGGCAAGGCCTTCGTCGCCACCGTGTTCGACCTGTTCTGCGCCAATTACGGCCTCGATCGGGGTCTGGGCGGGGAGCATGTCGCTCGCGATTATGGCGAGATGGTCCCTTACACCCCGGCATGGGCGGAGAAGATCACCGGCGTGCCGGCTGACCATATTATCACGATAGCGCGCGAGTTCGCGGGCAATGCCGAGACGACGGGCGGCAAGTCGATGGTTATCCTCGGAGCCGGGATCAACCACTGGTACCACATGGACATGACGTATCGCGGCATAATCAACCTGTTGGTGATGTGCGGTTGTGTCGGCCAGTCTGGCGGCGGCTGGTCGCATTATGTCGGGCAAGAAAAACTTCGCCCGCAAACCGGTTGGGCCCCTTTGGCCTTTGCGCTCGACTGGAATCGCCCACCGCGCCACATGAATTCGACCAGCTTCTTCTACGCCCATACCGATCAGTGGCGCTATGAAACGCTGGATGTAGAAGAAATCCTTTCACCCACCGCGCCCGAAGGCGATTGGGATGCCAGCCTGATCGACTACAATGTTCGGGCTGAGCGGATGGGCTGGTTACCATCCGCTCCGCAGCTCAAGACCAACCCGCTGGAAGTGGGCAAGGCGGTCAAGGCTTCGGGCAAGGAAGCGAAAGACTATGTCGCCGATGCGCTGAAATCGGGCGAGCTGGAAATGTCCTGCTTCGATCCGGACGATCCGGCCAACTGGCCGCGAAATATGTTCGTATGGCGTTCAAATCTGCTTGGGTCCTCGGGCAAAGGCCACGAATATTTCCTCAAGCATCTGCTCGGCACCGCACACGGCGTGCAGGGCAAGGATTTGGGCGAAACCGGCGCGCAAAAGCCCAAGGACGTGAAGTGGCACGACGAAGCGCCCAAGGGTAAGCTCGATCTGCTGGTGACGCTCGATTTCCGCATGTCGACCACCTGCGTCTATTCGGACATCGTTCTGCCGACGGCGAGCTGGTACGAGAAGGACGATCTCAACACGTCCGATATGCACCCGTTCATTCACCCGCTGTCGGCGGCGGTCGATCCGGTGTGGGAATCGCGCAGCGACTGGGACATTTACAAGGGGATCGCCAAGAAGTTCTCCGAAGTGGCCCCCGAAGTGCTCGGCGTCGAGCAGGACGTGGTGATGACCCCGATCCAGCACGACAGCCCGAACGAAATCGCGCAGCCCTATGACGTCGCTGACTGGGGCAAGGGCGAAGTGGAGCCAATCCCCGGACAGACCATGGCCAATATCGCGGTGGTCGAGCGGGATTATCCGAACCTCTACAAACGCTTCACCGCGCTCGGGCCCTTGATGGACAAGCTCGGCAATGGCGGCAAGGGCATCGGCTGGAACACCGAGCATGAGGTGGAGAACCTGCGCAATCTCAATGGCCGCGTCCTCGAAGAGGGTCCGACCAAGGGTATGCCGCAAATTGAAAGCGCGATCGACGCAGCCGAGGTTATCCTGATGCTCGCGCCTGAGACCAATGGCGAGGTCGCGGTCAAAGCGTGGGGCGATCTGGGCAAGAAAACGGGCCGCGATCACAAGCATCTCGCCTTGCCCAAGGAAGAGGAGAAAATCCGCTTCCGCGACATTCAGGCGCAGCCGAGGAAGATCATTTCCTCGCCCACCTGGTCGGGGATCGAGAGTGAGCATGTCTGCTACAATGCTGGCTACACCAACGTCCATGAACTGATCCCGTGGCGCACGCTGACCGGCCGTCAGCAGCTCTACCAGGATCACAAGTGGATGCGCGCCTTTGGCGAAGGCTTCTGTGTCTATCGCCCGCCGATTGATACCAAGGCGGTGAAACCAATGCTCGATGAGGCGAAGGGCGCGCCGCACGTGATCCTCAACTTCATCACACCGCACCAGAAATGGGGCATCCACTCGACCTATACCGACAATCTGCTGATGCTGACGCTGTCGCGCGGCGGGCCGATTGTTTGGATGAGTGAGGTGGACGCGGCAAAGGCCGGGCTGGTCGACAATGACTGGGTGGAGGCGTTCAATTCCAACGGTGCGCTCGTCGCCCGCGTCGTCGTCTCGCAGCGCATGAAGGAAGGCACGCTGTTCATGTATCATGCGCAGGAAAAGCTGACCAATATGCCCGGCTCTCCGCTGACCGGGCAGCGCGGGGGCATTCACAACTCGGTGACCCGCGCGGTGCTGAAGCCAACCCACATGATCGGCGGCTATGTCCAGCTTGCCTACGGGTTCAACTATTACGGAACCGTTGGTTCAAACCGCGACGAATATGTCATCGTCCGCAAACTATCGAAGGTCGATTGGCTCGAAGAAGCCCTGCCTGAAGGGGAGACCGTAGCATGAAAATCCGCGCACAAATCGGCAAGGTTCTGAACCTCGACAAATGCATCGGCTGCCACACTTGCTCGGTGACGTGCAAGAACGTGTGGACCAGCCGTGAAGGTATGGAATACGCTTGGTTCAACAATGTCGAGACCAAGCCCGGCATCGGCTATCCTAAGGACTGGGAGAACCAAAAACGCTGGAATGGCGGCTGGGAGCGTACTCCGGGTGGTTCGATCCGGCCCAAGATGGGCGGCAAATGGCGGCTGCTGGCGAAAATTTTCGCCAATCCCGACCTGCCTGAAATCGACGACTACTACGAACCCTTCACCTTTGATTACGACCATTTGCAAAAGGCGGGCGAAAGCAAGGCCTTTCCCACCGCGCGCGCCCGCAGCCTGATCAGCGGCAAGCGGATGGAGAAGATCGAATGGGGTCCGAACTGGGAAGAAATTCTTGGCGGTGAATTCTCCAAACGTTCGGAGGATTACAATTTCGAAGGGGTCCAGAAGGAGATCTACGGCCAGTTCGAAAACACCTTCATGATGTATCTGCCAAGGCTGTGCGAGCACTGCCTCAACCCCACTTGTGTCGCCGCCTGCCCGTCTGGCGCGATCTACAAGCGCGAGGAGGACGGCATTGTCCTGATCGATCAGGAAGCGTGCCGTGGCTGGCGCATGTGCGTGTCGGGCTGCCCCTACAAGAAGATCTATTACAACTGGAAAACCGGCAAATCGGAAAAGTGCATTTTTTGCTATCCGCGTATCGAAGCCGGGCAGCCGACGGTGTGCAGTGAAACCTGCGTTGGCCGTATCCGCTATCTGGGCGTTATGCTCTATGATGCTGATCGCATCGAGGAAGCGGCCAGCGCCGAGAATGTCGAGGATCTGTATCAGGCGCAGCTCGATATCTTCCTTGATCCCAATGATCCCGAAGTGATCGAGCAGGCCCGTAAAGACGGCGTGCCGGAAAACTGGCTGGAGGCCGCACGGCATTCGCCGGTGTGGAAAATGGCGATGGAATGGAAGGTCGCCTTCCCGCTTCACCCGGAATATCGGACCTTGCCGATGGTATGGTACGTGCCGCCGCTTTCGCCGATCAGCGCAGCAGCGAATGCCGGGCAGATTTCGGTCAACAACAACATGCCCGATATCCGCTCGCTTCGCATTCCGCTCAAATACCTCGCCAACCTGCTGACTGCGGGGGACGAGGAGCCGATTGCTGTCTGCCTTGAACGCATGCTCGCCATGCGCGGCTACATGCGCTCAAAATCGATCGAGGGCGTGCAGAACGAAACCATCGCCACCGATGTCGGCCTCACTGGCGCGCAGATCGAGGAAATGTACAAGGTCATGGCGCTGGCGGATTACGAAGATCGTTTCGTCATCCCCACCGGCCACCGCGAGGATGCCGAAGACATGTTCGAAGAACGCGGTTCCTGCGGCTTCTCCTTCGGCAATGGCTGTTCGGGCGGATCGACCAAGGCCAATCTGTTCGACACCCACTCTCGCAAGAAACTCCAGACTCCATCGGAGGTGTTCTGATGCAATCGCTTCACCTGATATCATTGCTGCTGCAATATCCGACCAAGGACTTGCAATCGGTCGCAGGCGAAATCCGCCAGCGGCTGGAGGGCGACAAAGCGCTTCCCACTGCTGACGTCGCTGCGCTTTCTCCCTTGCTCAAGCGTCTCGCCACCAGCGACATTTACGACGCGCAGGAAGCCTATGTTGAACTGTTCGACCGGGGCCGGGCGCACAGCCTGCATTTGTTCGAGCATGTCCATGGTGAAAGCCGCGACCGGGGGCAGGCAATGGTCGATCTGCGCCAGCGCTATCTTGCTGCCGGGCTGGAACCCAGTGGCAACGAGCTGCCCGATTATCTCCCGCTTTTCCTCGATTATTGCTCCACTCTGCCGGAGCAGGCGGCGCGCGAGGCTCTGGCCGAACCGGGCGTGGTGATGGTGGCGATTGCGGCCCGTCTGGCCGAGCGGGAATCCGATTATGCGCCGGTGTTTGAATTGTTGTGCGCCATCGCAGGCGTCGAGATGGACGAAGAGGCCAAGAACGCCATCCCTCCAGCCGATGACCCGCGGGATCTCGAAGAACTTGATGCCCAATGGGAAGAGGAGGAGATCCGTTTCGGAGCCGAAGCTGCCCCGGACCCCAACGCCGCGTGCCCTATCGCTGCAAGCCAGCTTGCCGCGATGCGGGGCGAGAAAGGAGCCTGATCATGATTGACGCACCTCTACCCAGTGAAGCAGGGCATGAAGCCCTTGCCACGATCCCCATCGATCTGTGGATCAACACTTTCCTGTTCGGCGCGCTCCCTTACATCGCGCTGGCCGTGATGATTATTGGCAGCATTTTCCGCTATGAAAGGGAGCCTTACACCTGGCGCAGCGGATCAAGCCAGTTGCTCCGGCGCAAGCAGTTGATGTGGGGCTCCGTCCTGTTCCACATCGGCATCTTGTTCCTGTTTATGGGCCATTTTGTCGGTCTGCTTACTCCGCACAGCGTCTACAGTCTGGTGATTACGGCGGAAGCGAAGCAGATGGTTGCCATTGTGGCAGGATCGATTGCGGGTTTGATTTGCTTTGTCGGGCTGGTGCTACTGATGCATCGCCGGTTCTTCGATCCGCGCATTCGCCGCCAGTCGCCATTTGCGGATAACGCCATATTGGGGATCCTGTTTGTGCAGCTATTATTGGGGCTGGCAACCGTGCCCTTCTCGCTCGCGCATAGCGATGCCGAAGTGATGCTGCGCCTGTCGGCCTGGGCGCAGGGAATATTCACTTTTGAACCGGGAGTTGGCCGCTATGTGGCAGGCCTTGATTGGCCCTATCAGGCACACCTCGTGCTCGGCATGCTGATCTTTTTGCTGCTGCCCTTTACCCGACTGGTTCACATCTTCTCGGCTCCGGTCCGCTATCTGTGGCGCGGCGGCTATCAGATCGTCCGTTCACGCAAGGATTTGAGCCATGGATGATGTGATGGAACGCGCGCCGGTCATCGTCGGCGGGGTAGAAATTGCCGAATCCGCGATTGCGGCAGAAGTGCAGAACCATCCCGCTCCCGATGCCGAGGCGGCATGGAACGCGGCGGCAGAAGCTTTGGCTATTCGGCAATTACTGTTGGCTGAGGCAGATCGTCTGGAGATAGATCCCGGAGAGCGCTGTGATGCGGAAGGTCGTCGTCTTGCGGATGACGACGCCCGGATTGATGCCCTGCTGAGCCAGGAAGTCGCTGTCCCGGTTGCAAACGAAGGGGAAGCAAGGCGGTTCTACGATCAGCATCGCGAGCGCTTTGCCAGCGAACCGCTGGTCGAGGCGGAGCATATTCTGTTTTCTGCCAGCCCGGACGATGAATTCAATTACAGTCTGGCCGTCGGTGATGCCCGCATGGCGATCCGCGAGTTGGAGAAGGACCCCGCCTGCTTTGCCGAGTTGGCCAAGGCGAAATCAGCTTGCCCGTCCAAGGAACAGGGCGGCAATCTGGGTCAGATCGGGAAGGGGCAAACCGTGGCCGAATTCGAACGGGCGCTGTTCGCCCTGTCCGAGGGCGAATTGTGCCGTAATCCGGTGAAATCGCCATTCGGCGTTCATGTCATCCGTGCAGGGCGCAGGGTGGAAGGGCGGCAATTGCCGTTCGAAATGGTCGAGGCGTCGATCCGCGAATATCTGGAAGAAGCCAGCTACCGCAAGGCAATGGCGCAATATCTCTCGATCCTCGGTAGCCAGACCAGCATCGAAGGTGTGGAGCTGCCGATTGCGGACGGGCCGCTCGTTCAGTGAGCGACAATCGCCGCCCCGATGTCTTGCCGCTCGTCGCTCCCTTGCAGGACGGGATCGGGCGACGGTTCGAATATCTGCGCCTGTCGCTGACCGATGTGTGCAACTTCCGCTGCACCTACTGCCTTCCCGATGGCTACAAGAAGCCCTGCAACAAGCCGGCTGAACTGTCTGTCGAGGAGATCCGCAGGGCAGCAAGCGGCTTTGCCGAGCTTGGCCTGTGGAAAGTGCGTCTGACCGGGGGCGAGCCGACCTTGCGTCGTGATTTTGAGGAAGTGGCACGCGCTGTGTCAGAGGTGCCCGGCATTCGCCGTGTCGCGATGACCACCAATGGCTATCGGCTGGCTGAGAGGGCGCAAGTGTGGCGGGACTGCGGGATAAGTGCGCTCAATATAAGCGTGGATTCGCTTGATCCCGCAAAGTTTGCGCAGATCACCGGACACGACCGGCTGGAAGAGGTGTTGCGCGGGGTCGAGGCCGCTCAAGCAGCGGGTTTTGAAAGTATAAAACTCAACGCTGTTCTTATGCGCGGCGTAAATGATGACGAGCTGGCTGCAATGGTCGATTTTGTCGCTACACGCGATCTCTCCCTGCGCTTCATCGAAGTCATGCGCACCAATGACAATGCTGCGTTTTTCGGTGCGCGGCATGTTGCCGGACAGACGGTGATTAACCGGCTGGAAGCGGACGGATGGCAACGTGTTCCACGTCAGCCCGGAGCAGGGCCGGCGGTCGAGCTGGGTCATCCAGAGGCCAAGGGACGCATCGGGATTATCGCGCCGTATTCGAAGGACTTCTGCGCCAGTTGCAACCGCCTGCGTCTCTCATCCGACGGAAAGCTGCATCTGTGCCTGTTTGGCGATGGAGGCATGGATATTCGGCCGCTGCTACAAAGCGAGGACAGCGCTGCGTTGACGGACCGCATTCGCGCGCTTGTCGGTACAAAGGCACCTGCGCATCGCCTGCATGAAGGCAACAGCGGCGCCACTCCGCATTTGGCATCCATTGGAGGTTGAGACATGGCTGTTGAGACCACTCGTGTCGAATTATGCGGTCGTCTGGCCGATGCCTGCGGCCCGTTCGTTGACCTGACGCTCCCTGTCGAGGGTTTGCCAGTCCCGGAACTGATATCCATTCTGCGCGAGCGTTTTCCGGCGCTTCAAGATGGGCTGTCAAAGGGACGGATCAGGGCTTGCATCAACGAAACCATTGTTCCGAATGAAGCAATCATTCGGCCGGGTGATACTGTCGCTCTCTTCCCCCCGGTCTCTGGCGGATGAGCTGCCAAGTGGAATTGACCGAAGCCGGGTTTGATCCGGCTGCACGGCTTGCGACCTTCTCAGCCTCGCTAGGGGATGAGGGCGCCGTCGTCAGTTTCACCGGCCGTGCCCGTGGCAAGGCCAAAGATGGCAATGCGGTCGGCGCGCTCGTTCTGGAGACCTATCGCGGGGTCACTTTGGCATCCATGCAAGCGATTGCAGGCGATGCACACGAACGGTTCGCGATCACGCACAGCCATGTGGTTCACCGAGCAGGACGGATATTACCGGGTGAAGCCATCGTCTTTGTCGCGACCGCCTCACCGCACCGGCGGGCGGCATTCGAAGCGGCGGATTATCTGATGGACCGGCTCAAGACAGAAGCCGTGTTCTGGAAGCGCGAAGAGCATGGAGATGGGGCTTCCTGGATCGAGCCAACTGCTCAGGATCAAAAGGACACAGTCCGCTGGCTGCAAAGTGAAGGTGAGGAAAATGCCCGGAATTGACGAAAGCCTGAAATTCTATCCGCTCGGCATCGCGGTTCTTACCATTTCCGACACGCGCACTTTGGAAACGGACACATCTGGCGCGCTGCTCGCAGAACGGCTGCAATCCGCAGGCCACAATCTGGTGGATCGGGATATCGTGAAGGACGAGATTGATGACATCCGCGAGCAGTTGAATGCGTGGCTCGCTAACCCGTCAATCGAGATCATTCTAACCACTGGAGGCACGGGATTTTCACCGCGCGACAACACGCCAGAGGCGGTCAAACCCTTGCTTAAGCGGGAGATGGACGGGTTCTCGGTCGCGTTCCATCAGAAGAGCCTGCAAAGCGTGGGTGTCGCCACGATGCAATCGCGCGCATTCGCCGGACAGGCGGGCGATGCCTTCATCTTCTGCGTACCCGGCTCAACAGGCGCTTGCCGCGATGCATGGGACGGCTTGCTTGAGCTGGAATTCGACAGCCGTCACAAACCATGCTCGATTGCAGGTGCCTTGCCGCGCTTGCGGGACGTGTGCGCTTGATTTCTTTTGATCAAGCATTGGCCTTGGTCGAAGCCTCGGTAGCGTCGCTACCAGGGGAAGACGTGCCGCTGGCTGAGGCCGCTGGGCGAGTGCTTGCTGCACCCGTCTTCGCTCGGCGAGAGGCTCCGTTTTCTGATGTCGCTGCTATGGATGGCTATGCGGTGCATGATGGCTCGACCAAAGCAGGCATGCCAATCTTGGTTTTGGGCGAAAGCCGAGCAGGCGCTGGCTTCTCGGGAGCAGTCCAGCCGGGTCAAGCGATACGCATATTTACGGGCGCTCCCATGCCCAATGGCGCGGACCGCGTCATTATGCAGGAATACGCCACACGAGAGCAGGATACGGTGATCTTCGCCGAAGGCTATGGGCCGGGCTGGCACGTACGCGCCGCTGGTAGTGATTTTTCGGCTGGCGATCTCTTGCTGGATGTCGGAACACGGCTTGGCCCGCGCACAATTGTCACTGCCGCAGCGGCTGATCAGGCGATGCTTAAAGTCTCCGCGCAGCCCAAAGTGGCCATTATTGGCACCGGCGATGAACTCGCACCTCCGGGCGAGGCGCATTTGCGCGCCGACGCAATACCTGAGAGTGTAACCTACGGTATCGCCGCATTGGCACAGCAGGCCGGTGCGCGCGTGGTCGCAAGGATGATCGGGGAGGACAGCCTGCCAGCACTCGAACGACTGGCCGGAGAAATGCTGGACCAGGCCGATGTGGTGATCGTGACCGGCGGCGCATCCGTTGGCGAGCGCGACTTTGCCAAGCCGATGTTCGTATCTCACGGGCTGGAGTTGCTGTTTTCCAAAGTCGCCATGAAGCCAGGCAAACCTGTCTGGTTAGGCGAGGCAAAGGGGAAATGGGTTCTGGGCCTGCCGGGCAATCCGACCTCGGCCATGGTGACTGCGCGCCAATTCCTGCGCGCGCTTTTGGCGGGGCTCCAAGGTCAGAGCATCGCTCAGGTTTTGCAGTGGCGGACGTTGCCGCTCGCTTGCCAACTGCCAGCAACCGGCGGCCGCGAAACATTCGTCAGGGCAAGATGGGACGCCGATGGGTTGCGCCCGCTGGGCAATCAGGACAGCGGGGTGCAGTTGGCGTTGGCGCAGGCTGACTGGTTGATCCGAAGCTTGCCCAATTCGCCCGCTCTTGACGCAGGTGGAATGGTCACCGCGCTGGAGTTTTGAAATTGGCACTGCGCAATCCGCCGTATGCGAAAGTGACCTGAACGATGGACTGGATCGAGTTTTCTCTGGCGCTGATCGTGTTCTTCCCGTCGCACGGCACACTGATACGCCCGCCGATCAAGCCATGGTTGGTCAAACTGATTGGGACGGGAGGGTTCACCTTTGGCTATTCGGTGCTCTCAATTGGGGTTTTGGCATGGTTGATCTCGGCTGCGGGACGTGCGCCATTCGTATCGCTATGGTATTGGCAGCCTTGGCATAATCACGTTGTTTTGACGATCATGCTGGTCGTGTGTCTGATCTTTGCGCTGGCCATCGGGCGCCCCAATCCCTTTTCCTTCGGTGGATCGAAAAATGCCGCATTCGATCCGGACCGACCTGGAATTGTCGGTGTGATGCGGCATCCCTTGCTTGCCGCGCTCGCATTGTGGGCGCTGGCTCATGTCTTTGCGAACGGCGACCTTGCCCACCTGATCATGTTTGGCACCTTTGCCGTTTTTGCGATGACTGGCGGTAGTATTATCGACCGACGCAAGAAACGGACGATGGATGCCGATTGGGACGAACTTCGGCGGCGAGTGAAACAGAGCGGGTATTCCAAAGCTTTGGTATCGTTGTTGCACGAGCCATTTAGGCTACTCGCTGGAGTAGCCGGATATGCCGCCCTGATTTTCGCCCACCCATACTTGTTCGGGGTTAGTCCGATCGCGGGCTAAGCTGGCGCTCCGCCTTAGCGAGGGCAGCGGGGTCATTGATATTGGCGAAGGGATCGGGGTCGCATTCATCACCCCAATCGACGCGGGTGACACCAACCGCATCGGCAAAGCGCCAGAGCGATTGACCTCCGCCGTCAATGTAATTCGCCAAGGTTGCGCAATCCACGCGCCAAAGTGCGGCCATTGGATGATCGCGGCCATGACTAACCGGCATGGCGCAACCGTTTGTGGCAATCTCTCGAGCCAGCCGGTTCGCGAGGTCCCCAGGGAGGAAGGGCTGGTCGCAACCGATAAGCATGACGGAGTCGCGGGCTTTCTGCTCGGCATATCGGAATGCGTTGTCCAGCGCGCTGATGGGGCCGATGCCTTCGATCCGGTCGATCAACAGCGGGATCGGAAGCTCGGCAATCTGATCCTTGTCCCGCACCGCGATGGCAACATCATCGGAATGATCCATCGCCCATGTAAGAGCGTGATCAAGAAGTGTTCGATCCGCCAGAAGCTGCCTCGGCTTGTTGCCTCCCATCCGGGTTGCTTGGCCCCCGGCGGCGATCACGATGGTTGGTCTGGTCTTTGTCACGGATAAAGCAGGTAGCGCCGCCAATCGCTGCTGTCTGCCTTTTCGAAAACGATCCGGTCGTGAAGCCGGTATTCTGCGTTGGTCCAGAACTCCATCCGGTCCGGGACAATCCGAAATCCGGACCAGAATGGCGGGCGATTGACCTTACCCACGGCGAATGAGGCGGTATACCGGGCCACCCGGGCCAGCAGCTTTGCCCGGCTCTCAAGTCTGGTGGACTGTTTCGATGCCCATGCACCAACCCTGCTGGCGAGGGGGCGTGAGGCGAAATAGGCGTCGGCTTCGTTATCACCGACCCGTGCGGCCACCCCTTCGACACGGATCTGTTTGCCAAGCGGTTCCCAGTAAAAACACAGCGCCGCGTTTGGATTGCCGGCAAGCTCCGTCGCTTTTCGACTGCCCAGATTGGTATAGATTACGAAGCCTTGTGCGTCATAATCCTTGAGCAGAACCATGCGGCTCGATGGCCTGCCTTCGCCCGTTGAGGTCGCGAGATTGACCGCGCTTGCATCCGCAATCCCAGAGTGCGCGCGTGCTTCGGAATACCAAGCGGCAAACAGTTCAAAGGGGTCGCTGCCCGAGCCGGTCATTGAGCCGGTTTGCTCCTCCACTCTGCCATGCGTTCGCCGAATTTGCCGAATTCCATGCGTGCGATGGTGCGCAGATGGACTTCATCGGGGCCATCGGCAATCCGCAGGGCCCGCATTCCGGCATAGACTTCGGCGAGGCCAAAATCATCGGACAATCCGCCCGCACCATGCGCTTGCATCGCGTGATCGAGCACCCTTAGCGCAGTGCGCGGAGCCGCCACCTTGATCATGGCGATTTCCTGCCGTGCGGTCTTGTTGCCAGCCTTGTCCATCATGTCCGCTGCCTTCAGGCACAAAAGGCGGGTCATCTCGATGTCCATTCGGGCCTCGCCCAACCGCTGTTCCCAGACCGACTGATCTGCCAGTCGCTTGCCGAAGGCGACCCGCGACATCAGTCGCTCAGCCATCTTCTCGATCGCGCGTTCCGCCGCGCCGACGGCGCGCATGCAATGGTGAATCCGGCCCGGACCCAGCCTGCCTTGGGCGATCTCGAAGCCGCGCCCCTCGCCAAGGATCAGGTTCGACACCGGCACCCGCACATCGCGCAGCACAATCTCGGCATGGCCGTGCGGCGCCCCATCATAGCCGAACACCGGCAGCATTCTGACAATCTCGACGCCCGGCGCATCGAGCGGAACCAGAATCTGCGACTGCTGCTGATGCGCGGCGGCTTCAGTATCGGTCTTGCCCATCAGGATCGTGATCTTGCAACGCGGATCGCCTGCGCCCGAAGACCACCATTTGCGGCCATTGATGACATATTCATCGCCGTCGCGGCGGATCGAGGTCTGGATATTGGTCGCGTCGGATGATGCAACATCGGGTTCGGTCATCAGGAAGGCAGAGCGGATTTCGCCATCCATCAGCGGCCTGAGCCATTGGGCCTTTTGCTCACCGGTCCCATAGCGGTGCAGCACCTCCATATTGCCCGTATCGGGAGCGGAACAATTGAACGCTTCGGACGCGAAACTGACCCGGCCCATCTCCTCAGCGCATAGAGCGTATTCTAGGTTTGTGAGTCCAGCACCACGATAATCATCCGTGTCGTGCTCGGACGGTGGCAGGAACAGGTTCCACAAGCCTTCGGAATAGGCTCGCGCTTTCAGCTCTTCGATGATCGCAGGGACTTGCCACCGGTCGCTGCCGGTCTTCTTCATATGCGCGCCATACGCATCTTCGGCTGGATAGACGTGGTCCTGCATAAAAGCGCGCACGCGGTCACGCCATTCCAGCTGTCTTTCAGAAAGGGTGAAATCCATCTCTTTACGCTGCGACCGGATGGCCGCCTTCCATCGCATGAAGGATGCGCGGATCTTCCGATATGGGGATGCCCGCCTCCTCGTATCGGGCGCGAACTCTTTGCGTGAGCAAGCCCACCCTGGCCAAGGCTGGCAGCATCAGATGTTCCAGGGAGTGGATCTGACCCGGTGGCAGTTGCCGTGTAATGCCAAGCTGTTCGGCCTCGCGCAGCCCGGCGAAAAAGTCGTCCGCGTCGATTTCGCAGTTTTCCAGGACCAGCATAAAGCCGGGATCAACCCGGCTGGCGATGGTTCCGGCGGTCCCGGCAAAGGCAAGGATGCGAACCGCCTCAAAAGCAAAGTCGGCGAGGTCCTCCACTTCGTCTTCGGGTAGCCCTGCAATAACTGGAGCAAGATAGGCATGGCCAAAGGAGACATGGCGGGATTCATCGCGCATGACGTTGAAGGTCAATTGCTTGAGCAATTCGCACTGCGTTGAGCGATACATGTTGTTGAACGCGCCGAGCGCCAGCCCTTCGACGATCATGTTCATTCCGATCATGATCTTCTCGTAGCGATCGGCCTTTAGAGTGGCATCGATCAGCTGCTTGAGCCAGCCAGACATCGGGTAAACCATCGCCACTTTGTCGCAATACTTGGCGAACACCTCGACATGGCGGGCCTCGTCCATGGTCTGCGTTGCGGCATAAAGCTTGGCAGTGGCATTGGGCACCGAATGAGTGATGCAAGCCGCCGTCATCAACGCGCCCTGCTCACCATGCAAAAACTGCGACAGCATCTGGGCGGTCGAGTGGGCGGTAAAGCGTTCCTGCTGCGACTTCGACAGCTTCTTGAAGAACGGCATCCGGTGATAGATATCCTGCTCGTCATTCATCATCGGGCGCGAAGGATCGATGGTCAGATCCCACGGCAACCGTTCATCGCTGTTCCACTGGTCCTGCTTGGCGCGGCGATACAGATCCTCGATCTTGTCGCCCGACATCAGGTAATCGAACGTCCAGGCGATTTCGAGTGGGCTGCGATAGATGTCATCGGGGGTCTGGTCCCCGAGCCAGCTCGGCATACTGTGGCTCATGTTATCCTGTACGGTTACCATCACACTTTCCCATCTGTATCGTCCTCGGTAAGGAGCAATCGTTCAATACTGGCGGGCAGGAAGCCTCACCCGGATCCCGTCCATTTGTTCGGTTATCGGTATTTGACATGCCAGCCTGCTGCGCTCGGTCACATCGTACGCGAAATCGAGCGTCGCACGTTCAAGCTCGTGCATCTCAGGCAGCAATACCGCGTCCTTCTCATCGACATAACAATGGCAGGTCCCGCAGGCGCAAAAGCCACCGCAGTCTCCTTCAATGCCAGGGACGCTGTTCATCGCGGCGGCCTCCATCAGGCTGATGCCGAGACTGGCAGTAACTTTGTGGACTGCGCCATTGTGCGCAACATAAGAAATCTGAACCATGGATCGAGTCGCTCCGCTCGTTACTGACACTGGTGTAAGCAAAGGCGCGCGGGGCGACATTGATTTGGGTCAAAGACCCGGCGGTGCAGCGCGAAGTATGTGGGAGGCGACAAACGTTTCATGAGAGGTGCCATGCCGAAACTCGGCTCTTGTAATGTATTTCTGCGTGCTACCTTCGGGATTGACCCCGGAGCAGAAATCGGCCGACAACTCGGCGAACTAGCAACGCAGGTGCAAGTGATGCGAGGACAAGAAGTCCAAACCGATCCCGCCGATACTACCCTTGTTTTTCTCGCGAGTGGAGCGACCAAGTTGGGCGCACAGGCATCACGCGAACGCCATCAAATTGTTGCCTTCCATTTCGGCGGCGACATTTTCACTGTTCCGGCGGTGAGCATGCATCGATACATGTTGATCGGACTGTGCGAAAGTACGCTCACAACCTTTCCTGCACGCCAATTTTATGACCGGGCTGCGAGCAATCCATGGATCATGCGCGCACTGCTTGAGCGCTCACAGACGGCCCTGTTCCGGTGCCGCGACAAGGCGGTCAATCTGGGCCAAAAGTCCGCAGGCGAGCGGGTTGCAGGCTTTCTTCTGGCGATGTGGGAGCGGCTCGACGCGTCTGAGGGTCCCAGTCCCATGATCGATCTACCCATGTCGAGAGGAGATATAGGCGAAAGCCTCGGGCTGAAGATCGAAACCGTCAGTCGACAGTTCACCAAGTTGCGAGAGGCTGGGATAATTGACACGCATGGTCGATCAGGGGTGTCGTTGCTTGACCTGCCAAGGCTCGCCGAACAGGCCGGGTATTATGATCGAAATACCGTTCCCCCCCGCCCAGAATGGGTTGAGCGAAAACCTGAGCTCGTTCCTTGAATTTGTGGGTAGGTATTTGCGACAAGTCTGGCGCCTAGCAGCGCACATCAACAACATGCATTCGGCTGACTGACCTCGATCACTACGCGGCAATGTCGAGAATTGCCAAATCGGTTCCATCGAGCAGATTGGCGATCTTGTCCGACACCCGGTCGACTGCGAGCCGCAGCGCTTCGTCCAGGTGAACGTAGTTCTGGGTCGATCCGCGCGCCCCGTGCCCTAGCAGCGCTTTGATGGTCAGTTCCGAGAAGCTCATGTCTCCGGCCACGCTGCCGAAGGTGTGGCGCAGCACATGCGGTGTGACACTCTCGATTCCGGCAATCGTGCAGAGTGCGCGGAGTACTTCGGGAACGCCCGAGAACGGCCGGTCGACGAAGTCAGAGGCAAAGAAGAGCGGCAGCGCCCGTTTCTCTGGGGCGGACACGAGAACAGCGATTGCGGCCTTGCCAATCGGGCGGATCTGGCCGTCCGTCTTTGTATCGGGGAAATGCACATAACCCTTTTCTGAATGCAGCCAACTTCGCTGCATTCCGATGACTTCGGAGATCCTGTAGCCTGTAAGCAGGAGCACCCTGATTGCTGCAAGCCCGGTCGGGTTTTCGCCATTGCGTTCGGCAATCGTGAATGCCTTGCCGAGCGCTCGGATTTCTGCGGCGGTCAATCGCCGGGTACGCGGCTTGCCGGCAATTTTGCGGACTCCGGCAGCGGGATTGTTCTCGGCGATATCGTATCGCATCGCATGGGCCAGCAGCGCGTGAAGAGTAGAAACGGCTCGGCCCGCGACCCCTGGGCCACCGGTTGTCCGCCCACCGCGCCCTCCATTTTCCTTTGGTTTGGCGGTTCGTCCCTCCACGATATCCATCTGCATCTTTTCGATGTCCGACATGCGGAGCGAGCGGACCTGTCGATTGCCGATCAGCGGCTTGATGTGGGTTTCGATGCGGCTGCGATCCATAGCGAGTGTCGATACCTTGATCGGCCGATGCTTGCGGCCAAGCAGTTTCCCGGACTCGGCGTTTTCCAGATACCAGTCACACACTTCGCGGATGGTGATTGCGGCGCGCGACTTTGCGCGTTCTTCTGCCGGATCGTCGCCCCCGGCCACCGCGCCAAGTTTCATGATCGCCTGCTTGCGCGCATGTTCGACGGTGAGGACACCATAGCGTCCAAGAACGATTCGCCTGCTGCGCCCTTCGTCATTGCGATACTGGAGAACGAAGACCTTCAAGCCCGATGGCATCGCCCGGACACCGAAGCCTCGAAGTTCGTCATCCCAGAGAAATGCCTGTCCCTTGGCGGGGATTGCCATGCTGTCGACGCTCCGCTTTGTGAGCTTGCCCATACCGTTCGTCCTTTCGGACAATTTGCTTACACAAGCAGTTCCGGTTGGCAATGTAAGCACATTGTAAGCAAGCGAATAGAAAAACTGGCGTAGCGACGGACGGGTCTGGCGTAGGCTTCGTCCTAAAAAACTGCCATATTACAGTATGATATAGGACTTTAGCGTTATCTGGCGTAGTAACGGCGAAGCGGCTCAGACATTTTGCCAAGGTTGGGGTCGAGGGTTCGAATCCCTTCGCCCGCTCCAGTCTTCCGATGGTCTATACCGGAAGCAAAGAATTTTCGTTACCGAGAAGGCTGCGTTTCGGGAGACAGGCGGGCGCTCGAAGCCCCTTGGCTCCGTAATTCGTCGCATCAAAACCGGGCTTCCGGTGGCTCGTGGCGTGCTTTCGGCATGGCGATTCTTCTCCATCGCCTGCAAATCCCGCTGCACTGCGGCGCGCTTCTGCGGCAGCGGCAGCGAACATGCCATTCAATGCAGGCCCTGGCACTTCGCAGGTTTACCGCGATACAATGCATAGGTTCACCCGAATGACCAAGCGCCTCACCTTTCCGCTGAGGCATTGATATTCAGAGCCCTATTCGGCGCGACAGCTTCCGCCCGGATGGGCACGCACGCGTTCGGCCTGCAGCGGCGATAGCCGCGATCCTGACGCTCACCGCTCAACGTGCCCGAAATATGAGTCGGTCGGTGGCCAGGGTCGTACGCTTGGATCAGGGCTGTTCGCGCCGCGGCGACCGCGCGGCAAGATTGCGAAGCAACAGATTTCGGCGCCTTGGACGCGCGCTGTGGCGAGAGTGAGGCTGCTCAGCCGCAACCTGCTAGTCGACCGGCTGGCGTTCTGCCCTGACCAAGGTTCGCACGTCGCGGTTTTCGAATTGCAAGGCGTACCGGCTCTTTTCTCGCCACACTTCGGCGGCAAATATCAACTGATTTCGAGCTTGAGGCAGGGAGCATTTTTCGGCTTCACGCGCACACATGTCAGCCCGGGCTGCAAAAACGTCGCTATTGCGCACCACGAAATTTCCTTCGCTAATGGGAGTTTCAACTTGCGCGCCGCTCTTCAACGGTGTGCCGCTGTTCGGATTTGGTCGCTGAATCGCCCGCGTCTTGGAAAGGCTCGGGCTGAGCGAACCCATGCATACCCAACCACCACTGCATCGCGATGATCGCGCCCTTGGCGGGTTGGAGAAGCGCGATCATCGTGCCCGCCGCCAGCGTGAGGACGAGCGCCATCAGGAGCCAGGTCGGAACGTCCACATGATTGACGAGCGCGATGATCACCGGCGCCAACAAATGCCCAGTCACCAGAATGGACAGATAGGCCGGAAAATCGTCCGCTTGTTGCGGCGTCCAATCCTGCGAACATATCGAGCAACGATCGGCCGGTTTCAGGTAGCGCGCGAAAAGCGCGGTCTGGCCGCAACTCGGACAGCGATTCAAGGCGCCCCTCAAGGCTGCCTCGAAGCCGCTGCGAGGATGATTGGACTGGGCACTGGCATCGGCGTCGCCTCCGTCATGGAGATGGTCGCTGACGGGCGGGGTCGCGGGCCGCTGGCTCCGCGGCTCGTCAAAAGGACCAATGAAGCAGTCAGGCACTTATGCGGCTCCTTGTCAAAGCAGCGCAGTGTGTCGCTACATGGCTCATGATGTTGGCACGGTTCCGAGAACGCTCGTGCCGGCCAGGCGGTGTCGCACGGCGGTGGAAATTTGGTCGCAAGGCCGGCGGCGGCACGGCCATATCGGATTGCAACGATCCCTCGCTCGGGCCCGGATTGTCGTCGCTCGTCGAGTCGCCGCTCAACAAGGTATAATCACATATACATGATCATGATGAAGTGTTAATACTGATATTTGATAACTGATATATCAGGAGTTCATATGATCACGTCTCAACAAATGCGGGCTGCACGGGCACTGCTGGGGATTGATCAACGGCAGCTCGCTGAGCTGGCGGGCCTGTCGATGCCGACGATCCAGCGAATGGAGGCATCCGGCGGTCAAGTGCGGGGGGTCGTCGATACTCTCGTCAAGGTTATTCGCGCGCTCGAAAGCAATGGCATCGAGTTGATCGGCGAGAATGCGCCGAGCGAGGCTGTGGGTCGCGGGGTTCGTCTTCGTGATACAAGCAGCGGCAAATCGGCAGGTCGTGCCAACTCGATCCTGTTCGATCGCGCCGACGGGACGCGCTTTGACGAACAGCGAATTTGACGCACGATGCGGTCCTTCACGCCCAAGCTGATTAGCACGCTGCGCGAAGGCTATGACGCGAGAATGTTTCGCGCAGACGTGCTGGCCGGGCTGACAGTCGCGATTGTTGCCCTGCCGCTGGCGATGGCGCTCGGTATTGCCAGCGGCGCATCGCCGGACAAGGGATTGGTTACTGCGGTCATTGCCGGATTTCTGATTTCCGCGCTCGGTGGATCGCGTACCCAGGTTGGCGGCCCGACGGGCGCCTTCGTCGTTGTCATCTTCAATGTCATTGCGCAGCACGGATACGACGGACTGCTCATCGCAACATCGATGGCAGGTGTCATCCTGTTCGTCGCGGGCATTGCCCGCCTCGGGCAAATGATCAAATTCATTCCGCACCCGGTCGTGACGGGCTTTACCGCAGGCATCGCGGTCATCATCGCCTCGAGCCAAGTGAAGGATTTTCTCGGCCTTTCGTTGACATCCGTTCCCGCCGATTTTCTCCCCAAGTGGCAAGCCTATTTCGGTGCCTTGCCAACGGCGCAGTTCACAACCGTTTGCGTTGGATTCGGCGCATTGGTGACGATCGTCATCTTGCGCCGATTGACGCCGCGTCTGCCGGGATTTCTGATCGCCGTGCTGCTGTCATCGGTCGCCGTGGCGGTCCTCAATCTCCCCGTCGATACCGTCGGATCGCGGTTTCCCGAAATGCCTTCGGGACTTCCCATGCCCGCCTTGCCCCAATTCACTCTGGCCAAGATCCAGGAGCTGCTGCCGGCTGCATTCACCATTGCCTTCCTTGCCGGGATAGAGGCATTGCTGTCCGCGGTCGTCGCGGACGGGATGACGGGCACGCGGCACCGTTCCAATCAGGAATTGGTCGGGCAAGGCATCGCGAATTTCGCCTCGTCCCTGTTCGGCGGCTTGCCGGCGACGGGTGCGATCGCCCGTACCGCAACCAATATCAAAGCTGGCGCAAAGACCCCGGTTGCCGGCATATCGCACGCAGTTTTCCTGTTGCTCTTCATCCTGTTTGCCACCGACCTGATGGCCTATGTGCCGATGGCGGCTCTTGCCGCCATCCTGTTCATGGTCGCGTGGGGCATGAGCGAGTATGAGCGGTTCATAGCCTTGCTCTCAATGCCCAACAGCGACCGAGGAATATTGCTGCTGACCTTCGGATTGACGGTATTCGTCGATCTGACGGTCGCCATCGGCGTGGGGGTAACGGTTGCATCCTTGCTCTTCATGGCCCGAATGAGCGAAACCGTCCAAATCGAGAACGGCAAAGAATTGTCTGGCGCGCCAGACTTCGATGGCGAGGATTTACGCCAGCGTGATGCGTTACCCGATGGTGTCGAGGTCTTCCAGATTTCGGGTCCGTTCTTCTTCGGAGTTGCAGGCGAATTGCTCGACGCTTTGCGGCGTTTGGGTCAAACACCAAAGATACTCATTTTGCGTATGCTCGATGTTCCTTTACTCGATGCAAGCGGCGTTGCGGGCGTCGACGCGTTTGTGGTCCAGGCCCGACGCGCAGGAGCGCAGATCATCTTCTCAAGCGTCAGGCCGCAGCCGATGGAGATGCTCCGTCGCGGCAAACTCGATGAAGCTGGCACTGGTTTGCATTTTGTGGAAAGTTTTGATGACGCTATCCGCAAAGCCGAGATGCTCATTGGTGACGCGTGAAAGCCGTTACGGCTTTCCCTGGGGTTACGGGTGAAAGCGAACGCCTTGCATCGCAAACGGTGATGGTCGGTCTTTCAAGCTCTCGATCTGACAGTTGTCCGGCCGTTCCCAGCCACTATTTTCCAAAAGCCGCAACCACTCTATGTCCCTGCTTTCGGTAGAGGTCATCGGCGCACTTCGGGCGCTATGTTCGCGTCTCGCGTTCCCGCTGCAAATCCCAAAGCATTGCCGACCTCGCGCAGCGGGGATTGGCATGGCCATGGCGCACCGGAAGCCCTATACCGCTTGCACTGTCACTCGCTGGTTCAGCATCTCGATCTCGCCATAAGCGGTCAGGAAGCTGATGTCGGCGGCGTCGCGGCCTACCGCGATCTTGGCCATTTCACCCGCTTTCGCCATCCCAGTCGCGTCGACCAGATGCCAGGCACCGCCCAGGAACACTTCGGCCACCGCGTGAAAATCCTGCGGTTCGACACCCAGCGCATAGACGCTGACGATGCGCGCCGGGATCGCCGCGGCGCGCGCCAGGCTGACCATCACATGGGCATAGTCGCGGCAGACTCCCTGCCGTTCGACAAAACTGTCGAGCGCGCCCGTTTCGGCGTCGCTCGACCCCGATACATAGGTGAAATGCGTCTCGATCCAGTCGCGCATCCTGCCGATCTTGGCGCCGCCTTCGACATCGCCGAACTCGTCCTGAACGAAGTGGATGAATTTGTTCGCGGGGCAATAGCGCGATTCGTTGAGATATTGGACCGTCTCGCCAGGCAGCTGGTGCATCGGCACCTTACCCAGCGTCCGGTAGTCGGTGAGGTCGCGCTGGATTTCGACCATCGTGCGATAGCGGACATTCAACTCGCCGCCGCGGCGCAGCCAGATCCGGTCGCCGATCATGTCCTGCGCGGGGACGCGCGCAAAATATTCGCAATTGCCGACGTCGAGCACAGCATCGAGGATTAGCTGTTCGGGGATCGCCGCCGCTTCGATATGGAGCATCAGGTCGACCGGATCGCCGAGGCGATAGTCGAGGGCGGCGGTGATTGCGAGTTTCATCGGCTGCTAACGCTCCAAAGCGGGATCGGTGCCGCTAGGGCGAGAAAAACCGCGGCACAACCGAAAAGCATTGGCGCGATTCGGCGGCGCCGCGCTATGAGCCGCCAACCCTTTCACCGACGGGGCATTTTGTGACCGCATCGCGTACCATTCCCTTCATCGTCGCGACGATCTTTATCGACGCGGTCGGCTTCGGCATCATCATGCCGGTGCTGCCGCAGCTGGTGATGGAAGTCGGGCGAATCGATCTGCCGCACGCGATTGAGGTTGGCGCATGGATCGGGCTGGTGATGGCGGTCGCAACCTTCCTTGCTTCGCCGGTGCTCGGCAATCTGTCCGACCGGTTCGGGCGGCGGCGGGTGCTGTTGCTGTCGCTCGCGGGGCTGACGATCGATTATGCGCTGCTCACCATCGTCGGCACCCTGCCGTGGCTGTTCATCGCGCGCGCGCTGTCGGGGGTGTTCGGCGGCAGCTATGCCGCGGCGCAGGCGGCGATCGCCGACATCACCAAGCCCGAAGAACGCGCGCGCAATTTCGGCTTTGTCGGCGCGGCGTTCGGGGTCGGCTTTGTCGCTGGCCCCGCGATCGGTGGTTTTCTGGGTGAGATTGGCCCGCGCGCGCCGTTCGTCGCCGCCGCGATCCTCGCGGCCGCCAACATGCTCTATGGTGTGTTCATTTTTCCTGAAACGCTGTCGGCCGAGCGCCGCCGCGCCTTCGACTGGCGCCGCGCCAATCCGCTGGGCGCGCTGCAGACGATGCGCGGCCTGCCCGGCATGAGCGGGGTCGCAAGCGTGCTGACGCTGTGGCAGATCGCCAGCCTAGTCTATCCGATGACGTGGAGCTTTTACTGCATCGCGCAGCTCGGCTGGACCCCGGGAATGATCGGCGCCAGCCTGGCCGCGGTCGGGGTGATGATCGCGCTGGGCCAGGCCTTTGTGGTGGGACCGATCGTCGCGCGCTTTGGCGAGCGCGACGCGGCGACCATCGGCATAGCGATCGCGGTGGCCAACTATGTCGGCTTTGCCTTTGTCACGTCGACCTGGGGCGCGTTCCTCCTGCTCCTCCCGATCGCCGTGCAAGCGCCGGTGCAGCCGTCGCTAAACGCGCTGATGTCGCGGCGTGCCACCACCGATACGCAGGGCGAGGTGCAAGGGATTTCAGCGATGGCGATGGGGCTGGGCCAGCTGGTCGCGCCGATCCTGCTGACCGGCACCATGGCCTATTTCACCGCGGCCAAGGCGCCGGTGCATTTTCCGGGCGCCGCCTTCATCGTGTCGGCATGCTTCGGTCTGCTCGCGATTCTGATGCTGCGCCGCTTGCCGCGGGTGACGCGGACCAGCGGCGACGCGCCAGATCAGATGCCGCCGTCGGTCACCGCATAGCCCGCAGTCTCAAGCCCAGCCGTGAGCATCGCGACGCAGGCGGCGACATCGGCGGCCGACGTCGATCGGACGACAAAATTGGCGCCGACCTTACCGTCGCGGAAAAAGGGATAGCTGCCGATCACCACGCCCGGATGGTTCTTTTCACCCTGGCGCAACAGGTCGGCGACTTCGCTTTCGGGCGACCAGGCGCCGATCGTGCGCGCGACCAGCGGCGCGCCGCCTTCGAGCTGGCCGGTCAGCGCGTCGAGCATGCCCGCAGTGATATGCGGCACCCCCGCCATGACGAACAGCGTGCCGATGCGAATACCCGGGGCGCCCGACATGCGGTTGGGGATCAGTTCGGCGCCGTCGGGGGTGCGCGCCATGCGCAGCCGCGCCTCGGTCAGTTCGATGCCGCGCCCACCGTAATAGCGTTCAAGGATCGCGCGCGCCTCCGGGTGGATGATGACCCCGACGCCCAGCGCCTTGGCCACCGCATCGACGGTGATGTCGTCATGGGTCGGGCCGATGCCGCCAGTGGTGAACACATAATCATAGCGCGCGCGCACTGCGTTCAGCGCATCGACGATCTCATCCTCGACATCGGGGACGACGCGCACTTCGCGCAAGCGGATGCCCTGGGCATCGAGCCAGGTCGCGATCTGCGCGATATTCTTGTCCTGGGTGCGGCCCGAGAGAATCTCGTCGCCGATCACCAGCACGGCGGCTGTCCAGATGCGTTCGTCGCTCATCGCTTTGCCTTAGCCGGACGCCGTGACAAAACAAGTCCGGTGGACCGTCATCTCTGTTCTTGTTATGTTCAGTTCGACTCGCAAATGCATAAGGGAGAAGCGGCATGGCCGACGATCTGATTTTCTATACCAACCCAATGTCACGCGGACAGATTGTTCGCTGGATGCTCGAAGAGGTCGGCGCCCCCTACGAGCCACGCATCCTCGACTATGGCACGACAATGAAGGACACTGCCTATCTGGCGGTCAATCCGATGGGCAAGGTTCCGGCGATCGTCCACGACGGCAAGGTCGTGACCGAATGTGCGGCGATCTGCGCCTATCTGGCCGATGCCTTCCCCGCCGCCGGTCTGGCGCCCGACCCCGCCGATCGCGCCGATTATTATCGCTGGCTGTTTTTCACCGCGGGGCCGGTCGAACAGGCGATTACCGCCAAACATTTGGGCGTCGAGCCCGACGCCGACCAGCAGCGGTCGGCAGGCTTTGGCTCGCTACCGGCGGCGCTCGACGCGCTCGAAAGCGCAGTAGCGGGCAAGACGTTCGTCGCCGGCGACCGCTTCAGCGCCGCCGACGTCTATGTCGGCAGCCAGATCGACTGGGGCTTGCAGTTCGGCACGATCGCGTCACGCCCGGCGTTCGAGGCCTATGTGACGCCGCTGCGCGAGCGCGCGGCCTACAAGCGTGCGAAGGCCACCGACAATGCGCTGATTGCCGAGATGCAGGCGGCGGGGAGTACCTCTGTCTAGGGCAGCGCCTTGAGCAGTCCCGCGGCGAGCGGGGCGAGGCGGCGGACCTGCGGATCCTGCGATTCGCTGGCGGCGACATAGACCGCGTCGCCGAAGGCGCTGCTGTTATGCACAGCCGCCAGGCCCTCGGCGCTGGCGTAAGGCGCTTTCCAGCGGGGGGCATCGCCAGGATGCAGCCTCTGAAACCAAGCCGCCCACGCCGCATCGTCGATGTCGGGACGTTTCGCCAGAAACAGCAGCGGTCGCGCCAACCGCCGCGCTTCGCCATGGATATAAGCGTGCGACCCCATTGGCGCGACCTGCGCGGCGATGGCGCCGAGCAGCACGTCGGCGTCGGCGCGTGTAAGGCGCGGGTTGAGCGCAAGCTGCATCAGCAGGTCGGCGCCATGGGCGACGCCGTGCCTCCAGCCCTCGCCCACGACAAAGCCGCGATAGTCTGTCATGCCGCGCAGATAACTCGCGCCTGTCTCGGCGAGATTGTGCAGCTCGAGATCCGTCAAGAAAGGCTCGACCCGGTCGGCGCGTGCGACTTCGGACAGCGCAAGCGCTGCAAAAGGGCGGCGAAAACCTGGCTTGTCGTCGGGCTCGGTGATGATCGCCGTCAGCTGTTCGGCGGCATGACGCAGGCCCTCCGGCTTCAGATGCTTGCCGCGCAGTCCCTGCGTCCATAGCGTCAATGCGAAATCGTCGCGTACCGCGGGATCAGGGTCGCCCAGGCATGCGATCAGCGCGTCGATTACGGCATCGTCCGCTGCGGTAAAATAGCGCCCGGCAAAGGCTTTGAGATCGCCATCGGCGGACCGCTCGACCACGCAGCCTGCGCTGGCCTGTGCCGCCGCCGGCATCGCGGTCAGTAGTACCGCGGCCCCAAACGCACCCCACGTCCGCGTCATCGCCCCCTCCCCGTCAAAAAAGAAAGAGCCCGGCGAATCGCTCCGCCGGGCTCCCTTGTTTCGTTCGATGTCCGTCCGCTTATTCGCGGCTGCCCAGCAGATTGAGCAGGAAGGTGAACATGTTGACGAAGTCGAGGTAGAGCGTCAGCGCGCCCATCACCACCGACTTGCCGACAAAGTCGGTTCCGCGGACATAGAAATACATGCTCTTGATCTTCTGCGTGTCATAGGCCGTGAGACCGGCGAAGATCAGCACACCGATGACGCTGATCGCCATCGCCATCGCGCCAGACTGGAACACGAACGCGTTGAGCAGCATCGCAACGATCAGGCCGACAACGCCCATGATCAGGAAGGTGCCGAAGCCCGACAGATCCTTCTTGGTCGTGTACCCATAGAGGCTAAGGCCCAGAAACGCCGCCGCAGTCGCAAAGAAGGTCTGCGCGATCGACGTGCTGGTAAAGGCCAGGAAGATCGTCGACATCGACAGGCCCATCACAGCGGCATAGACCCAGAACAGGACTTGCGCGGCTGTCGTCGACAGCTTGTTGATGCCAAAGCTGAGCACCAGCACGAACGCCAGCGGCGCCAGCATCACCACCCACATCAGGGGGGTGCCGACCATGGACGCGGTAAAGCCTGACTGAAACGCCAGCATCGCGACGATGCCGGTCAGCAGCACGCCCGAACCCATATAATTGTAAACCGACAGCATGTACGACCGCAGGCCGGCATCGACGGCCTGGTCCATTGCATTCGCGCCGGCCCCAAAACCGGAAGCCGCCATATTGGGGTCGTTCCAATTCGCCATTGTCATTACTCCATCACCGGCCAGCCCATACCGGCCGTGTTTGCCAATATCGTGATTTTCTCACCGGCTTTCAAGCGAAACCGGAAATCGTGCGTCTTTCGTTGGTTACGCGGCGCGGACGCCTTATGCGGGACAAGCCATGTCGACCCACCGCCTCTTTGTCGCGCTGCGCCCGCCGCGCCCCGTTCGTGACCTACTGGGTACTGCGATGCACGGCATTTCGGCGGCGCGCTGGCAGGACGACGACCAGCTGCACCTGACCCTGCGCTTTATCGGCGAAGTCGACCGGCATCGCGCCGAAGATATTGCCGCAGCGCTCGGAGCGATCCATGCTCCGGCGATCAGCGCGCGGATCGCGGGGGTCGGGCTGTTCGACCGCCGCGGTGCGCCGCATATGGTGTGGGCGGGGGTCGAGCCGCTGGCGCCGCTCGCGGCGCTGAAGCGCAAGGTCGATCAATCGCTCGCGCGCATCGGAATTGAGGCCGAAACGCGCGCCTTCATGCCGCATATCACGCTGGCGCGGCTTAACCGATCGGCGGGGCCGGTGGCGCCCTTCTTGACGTTGCACGGCGATCTGGCGAGTTCAGCCTTCGTCTTCGATCACGTCATCCTGTACGAAAGCGAGATGGGGCACGGCGGGTCGCGCTATCATTCGGTGGCGCGCTATCCGCTCGCCGTTTCGGCGACGAGCGCCGCGGCGACCGCGCTGACATCGTCCCACGTCGCGGCGAAACCGCCCTCGTCGCCATAATAGGGGTCCGCGACGCTGGCGCCCTGCCGTCCCGGCACCAGATCGAGCATCAGCCGCACCCGCGCCGTCGCATCGGCCGGCGCCAGTGCACGCGCCTCGCGCAGGTTTTCACCATCGGCAGCGAGGATGAGGTCGAAGCGGTAGAAATCCTCGGGCGCCAACTGCCGGCCGCGCAGGTCGCCGATGTCGACGCCTCGGCGCCGCGCCTCGGCCTGCGCGCGGGGGTCGGGCGGATGGCCGATGTGCCAGTCGCCGGTCCCCGCCGAATCGAGCATGGCCACGATACCGGCATCGGCAAATGCGACGCGCGCCGCGCCTTCGGCGAGCGGGGAGCGACAGATATTGCCGAGGCAGAGAAACAGGATCGCGGGTTTCGCAATGTCACGATCGTTACGCATGTCACTCATGTCACTCATGTCTTGATCCCAAAGTTGAACCGACTTTCAACTTGCGTCGTTCCTCGGCTCTGCTAGCCACGAGCGATAACAGATAATGGGTCAGGGAGAAGGGTGCCAGATGGCCGAAACTGTCAGCCAAACCACCACAGCCGCAGTGCCGGAATTTCTCGAACCAAAGGCGACCGGCTATAGCTGGTATGTGCTGTCGGTGCTGGTGGTCGTCTATATCCTCAATTTCATCGACCGGCAGATCATGAGTATTCTCGCGGTCGACATCAAGGCCGACCTGGGGCTGACCGACGCCGATATGGGGTTTCTCGGCGGCGCCGCCTTTGCCGTCTTTTACGCGCTGTTCGGCATCCCGCTGGGACGGCTGGCCGATAATTGGAGCCGCGTGAAGCTGCTGTCGATCGGCCTCGCTCTGTGGTCGACGATGACCGCCTTGTCCGGGTTTGCGCGCGACCAGATGACGCTGACCTTTGCCCGCATGGGCGTCGGCGTCGGCGAAGCGACCGCGAGTCCGACCGCCTATTCGTTGATTTCGGACTATTTTCCCAAAAAGCAGCGCGCGACCGCACTCGCCATCTATTCGTCGGGGCTCTACCTCGGCGGCGGGGTCTCGCTGTTCATCGGGGCTTTGATCGTCAAGGCGTGGAACGGAGCTTATCCGGGGGGTGGCCCGCTCGGGCTCGTCGGCTGGCAGGCAGCGTTCCTGGCGGTTGGCGTTCCCGGTCTTCTCGTCGCGCTGTGGGTGGCGACGTTGCGCGAGCCGGCGCGTGGCGCAATGGACGGCGTGGCGAGTCCCAGTTCGGCTGCACCATTCCGTCAGTTTGCGCAGGATCTGTCGACAATCGTTCCGCCGTTCACGCTGATCGGCGCCTGGCAGCGCGGCCCCGCGGCATTGGCGATCAACATCGGCTTTGCCGCCGCAATCGCCGCCTTCGCTTGGTGGATGATCGAATTGACCGGCAATTTCCCGCAATGGTCGGCGGTCGCCCTGGGCTATTATGCCGTATTCTCATGGGCCTGCACGCTGCGCGCACGCGATACCGCGACTTTTCGGCTGATTTGGGGTACCCCGGCCTTTATCTGTACGACATTGGGTTATGGCTTGGTCTCGCTCGCCGCCTATGCGCTTGCCTTCTGGTCGGCGCCCTATGCCGAAATCGTGCTCGGGCTGCCGAAGCAGGAGCTGGCGTTCTGGCTGGGCGCCAACGGCGCGATCAGCGGTTTTGTTGGCGTGATCCTTGGCGGGCGGATCGCCGATGTCTTGCGCGCAAAGAATCCGGCAGGCCGGATCCTGATGATCATCTTTGGCGTTGTCGCACCGATCGTACCAATCTGGATCGGCTACACGACGGACAATACGACCCTGTTTTATGTCATGAACTTCCTGGCCGGCATGTTTGGCGCGACCGCACTCGGCGCCGCCGCGGCGACGACGCAGGATCTGGTGCTGCCACGGATGCGCGGGACCGCGACCGCCGCCTTCTTCCTTGGCACCACCCTGGTCGGCCTGTCGTTCGGCCCGTATATGGTGGGGCAGATTTCAGACCTCGCCGGGACGATTGTCGACGGTCAGCCGGTCGGCGATCTGCGGACCGGCATCCTGTCGCTGATCGGGGTTGCGCCGATCGCGCTGATCCTGTTGCTATATGCCTATCGCGCGGTGCCGCAGGCCGAGGCAACGCTCGTCGAGCGCGCCACCGCTTAACCCCGCGTGGCTTACCCCGCGGGCGCGGGCCTGATCACGCCGCACGCAATGCGGTCGCCGCTGTTGCCGCTGGGATCGGTTTTCATGTCATCGGGACCGGCATGGATGACGAACGCGGCGCCATCGGCATCGAGCATCGCGCCGTCACCCATCAGGCGGGTGCCGACCAGTCGCAGCGTCGCGCGGCCGATCGTGTCGGGTTCGACGACCAGATTGGGCAGATCGCCATGATGCGCGCCCATCGGGTTTTCGCGGCCGTGCTGCGCGCCGGTCGGGTTCCAGTGCGGCCCGGCGGTGGTGAATTTGGGGGCATCGCACTGGCCGACGGCATGAACGTGCATGCCATAGGTGCCGGCAGCGAAACCGCGTGCGACGAGTTCGAGCCGCAAACCGCTGCCATCCTTGAAGACATCGACGCGGCCGCGGTCGGCGCCGCGCGCGTCAACCAGGTCGGCGTAAGCATCGGGAACCGGCAGCTTGGATGTCGGCGTCTTGCCCATATTGGCGCACCCCGCCAGCGCCAGCGCGCCGATCAGCGCGGCGGCCGGAATCGACCAGGTTTTTGCATATCGTGGCTTGATCATTATCTGCTCCCCGAGTGGCGGTTCGGACTTAGAACGCCGCAGCGACGTTCGCGATCCCTTCGCACGAGAAGATGCCCGTATTCGGGGCGAGTTCCAAGCTTGTATGTCGGCTTGGGGCTGGATTTGAGACGTTCCCCTCCCTTCCAGGGGGGGATTAGCAGTGGCGCGAGCGATCGCGAGCCGAGGCAGAGCGCCGCCTTCGGCGGCCACCCACCCCCGACCCCTCCCGGAAAGGGAGGGGAGAAGCGATGTCAGCTTCTGCTCGCGAGCGGCCATCTGCGCGCTCCGAAAAGAAAAGGGCCGCGAATTGCTCCGCGGCCCCATCTGTACTCTGCCGGACGGCTTCGATCAAAGATCAGAAGACGCGAGCATATTGTTCATTTCCGACGAAGCCCAGTTTGCCGACGCCGCTCCGCTTGATCACCGCCATGACGTTGTCGACGACGATATAACGCGAATAGGGGTCGGGCTGGACCTGCAATTCGGGTTCGACCGGCAATGCCTTGGTCTGTTCCAGATACTGCGCCAGCTGGGCCAGGTCGATCGGCGTTCCGTTCCAGGTGATCGTCCCCGCGGGATCGATCATCACCTTGTTCTTTTCGGGGTCGACATTGCTCTGACTGTCGGTCGGAATCGGCAAGTCGATCTTCACCGCGTGGGTCTGGACGGGGATGGTGATAATGAACATGATGAGGAGCACGAGCATGACGTCGATAAGCGGCGTCGTGTTCATGTCCATCATCGGTTCGTTTTCGTCCCGATCTCCAACTGCCATGGACATGCGATTATTCCTTCATTCCTAAACGTCGGACGCCCTTACAGACGGCCCACCGTGCCCGAACCAGGAGCCGGTTCGGAAATGAACCCGATCTTCTGGAAGCCGGCATATTGCATCGTATAGATCACCCCGCCGATGCACTGGTACGGCGTATTGACGTCGCCGCGGATATGCACTTCGGGGAAATTTTCTTCGGTGATATTCTCGACGCCGCCAATATCGGCGATCAGGTCTTCGAGCTTTTTCTGCCCACGTTCGAGAAGCTGCTTCGAATCGACCGGGGTCTGCCCCCAATAAACTTCGCACGCCGTGCTTTCTGGATTGGGTTCACCGTCGCCGTCGGTATCGGCCGAGCGGATCGAAAGCAGCACATTCTCAGGCTTGGTCGTCGTCACCTCGAACGCCACGTCGGGCAGCTTGAGGTTCACCGTCTCCAGCACCACGGGAACCGTAATGAGGAAGATGATGAGCAACACAAGCATGATATCCACGAGCGGAGTCGTGTTGATCTCGGACATCGGGGCCTCTTCGCCCCCCTTGTCGCCTACACTCATCGACATAGGATCAGTATCCTGTCACAAAATTTCTGTCACGGACATCGGGTCGGCGCGCCACCGGCGTATCGCCCTGTCCAGCGGCCCCCGCCTGCCGCCACTGGCGACAGGCGGGATCCATGAGGCCGATCAGGCCTTTTTCGGTGCCGCGGCCGGGGCAGCCGCCTTGGCGTTCTGAATCGCCGGCTTCACCTGACCGTTCGACATGATCGAGCCGAGTACGTCGTTCGAGAAGGTCGACAGACGGCGAGCGATCGACTTGTTGCGGCTCTGGAGCCAGTTGAACGCAAGCACCGCAGGAACCGCCACGATCAGACCAATGGCGGTCATGATCAACGCTTCGCCGACCGGACCGGCAACGGTATCGATCGAGGCCTGGCCCGACGCGCCGATCTTCACCAGCGCGCGCAGAATACCGATAACGGTACCGAACAGGCCGACGAACGGTGCGGTCGAACCCACGGTCGCAAGGAAAGCGAGGCCGCTATTCAGCTTCGAGTTGATGTGGTTCTGCGACCGCTCGAGCGTACCGTGCATCCAGTCATGCGCTTCGACGGGATCGGTCAGCTTGTTATGCTCTTCATTGGCGCGCAGGCCGTCTTCGACGACCTGACGATAGGCGCTGTTCTTTTCCAGCTTTGCGGCACCATCGGCGAGCGTCGGCGCACGCCAGAAATTGGCATCGACGGCCTTGCCCTGGTTCATCACCTTGTTCTGTTCGAACAGCTTGGTGAACAGGATGTAAAGCGTGCCGACGAACATGATCAGCAGTACCAGGAAAGTGACCTGCGACACGACGCCGCCTTCGCACAATGCGGGTACGAGACCATAAGGGCTCGCGCCTTCTTCTTTGACGCACATCGCAGCGGGCATGAGGCTCAGCCCTGCATCGTGTGCCGGCGCCGCAGCAGCGGCATTTGCGATCAGATTAAACATATTGGATATTCCCTCTCAAGAAATTCGATTAAATTCGAAAACGGACGAGCCGCGCGCCAGAGTTCAGCGCGGGATCTGCCACCGGATACCATTGCTGTAGCTGCCCCCCGTGGGGTTGCCCGCACGATCCTTGCCCGGATTGAACCGGCCGCGGCGCGTGATGAGCTTGCACGTTTCGGCATCGAGGTCAGGGTGGCCGCTCGACGACGTCACGTCGCACGACGTGATGCGACCATCGGCGCCATAGGTGACGCGAAAACCGGTGGTGCCTTCACGCTCTTCGCGCATGGCGCGCGCCGGATAATCGTCGTTGGTCGCCCAACGACCCGGGTTACCGCGCGGCGTACCGGCAGCGCTGAGGTCAGGCGTCGGCGGCGCCGGCGGTGCCGGCGGCACGTACACGGGCGCGGGAGGACGCGGCGGCGCGACGGGCACCGACTGGATCGTGTTCGTCGATACCGGCGGCGGAATGGGCGACGGCGGCGTCACGACCGGCGGCGGCGGCGGCAGCTTGTTGTCCGGTGGCGGCGGCGGCGGCGGCTCTTCCGGTGGCGGCGGCTCTTCCACGTCCACCACGTCCAATTTTTCGGCGAGTTTCTTGACGATGCTAATATTCAAGCCGTTAACCAGGCCGTAGCCCAGAACTGCCGTAAGCAAACCAACCAAGACAATCGCCACTACCCTATTTTTAGGGTCGACATTATCACCATAAGCCATTCAGGGACGACGCTCCTTGCTAGATCATCCTGACACCAATTCCCTGCCGACGGGTTCGGTTGCCAAATGCCCGGATGATTTCCGATGCGTTCCACAGACCCGGCGGCGCTACGTTCGGCTTATTATGTTCTTGCCGGACGCTTCGACGCCCGTCCTATCGCGGTGGCGGCAAGTTCGCAAACCCTTTATCAGCGGTTAATGTGGCTTGCCCCATGACGGGGAGCAACTCGCTGCCACCGATGTCAACAATGATGGAAAGTCAATCGATCATGCATGCGTATCTGTCGGCGGCGATCGCCGGACTTTTGGCCTTGAGCCCCGGATTTTCTAGCGTTTCTGCGATGCAAACCCCGGCGACGGGAGCGGCGTCAAGCCCGTACAGCTATGCCGATATCGCCGATCTGGCGACCGCCGCGCCGATGGCGCTGCACGCGCGGATCCACAGCATCGTGGCGCTCAAACCCGCGCAGGCACCGGGCGTCGCGGCAGGGCATAGCCGATTCTATGTCGAGGTCGACGTGGTCAGCCTGATTCGCGGATCGGGGCCGCTGGCATCGCGCGTTTCCTATCTCGTTGACCTGCCGCTGGGTGCCAATGGCAAGCCGCAGAAGCTGAAAAAGAAGCAGCCGGTCCTGCTCTTTGCCCGCCCCGTCGCGGGCGCCGCAGCGGGCAGCAGCAGCACCGGCAGCGTCCGACTGGTCGCTCCCGATGCGCAATTGTTGTGGGACGCAGCGACCGAGGCGCGGTTGCGGGCGATCCTGACCGAAGTTGTCAAACCGGGCGCGCCGCCGGCGATCACCGGCATCGCCAACGGGTTTCACGTCCCCGGCACTTTGCCCGGCGAGGGCGAGACGCAATTGTTTCTGAACACCAGCACCGGCGAGCCGGTGTCGCTGACCATCTTGACCGCCACCGACGGCTCGCGGCGCTGGGCCGCCGCCTTCGGCGAGATCGTCGACGGATCAGCGGCGGTTCCCGCCCGCAATACGCTCGCCTGGTACCGACTCGCCTGCGGACTGCCGCGCCAGCTGCCGCTGAGCAAGCTGGCGGGAACCGCGCCCGAGGATCGCCGCAAGGCGGCGTCGGACTATGGCGTCGTGCTCGGCGCGCTCGGCGAATGTACGCGCACCCGCAAGCCGCCTGCCTAGAATGAGTAAACTTCCGCTTCGGTGTACCATAGGCGCATCGGGCTTGTTTCCATCGGCAAAGGCGATAGGGCGCTGACAATCGGCGGGCGGTCGCTCGCACTTTTGACGGAGTCCTGCATGCCGCCTCATCCTGCCCCGACCGCTCTCCGCCCGCCGCTGCGCGTGGCGCTCGCCGGAATCGGGGTTGTCGGCGGCGGCGTCGTCCGGCTGCTCGAGACCAACCGCGAGCTGATCGCGCGCCGCGCCGGGCGTGCGATCGAGATCGTCGCGGTGTCGGCGCGCGACCGGCACAAGGATCGCGGCATCGACCTGTCGCCCTATCGTTGGGAAGACGATATGGACGCGCTGGTCGCCGCGGCCGACGTCGATGTCGTCGTCGAGATGATCGGCGGCGCCGACGGATCGGCGCTGACGCTCGCGCGCCATACGCTGGGCGCGGGCAAGGCGCTGGTCACCGCGAACAAGGCGATGATCGCGCATCACGGGCTGGATCTCGCGCGCCTCGCCGAGGAAAAGGACACCCCGCTGAAATATGAAGCCGCGGTCGCGGGCGGCATCCCGGTGATCAAGGCGATCCGCGAGGGCGCGTCGGCGAACGAGATCGCACGCGTTTACGGCATCCTGAATGGCACATGCAATTATATCCTGACACAGATGGAGCGGAACGGCGCAAGTTTCGCCGATGCGCTCGCGGCGGCGCAGGCCGAGGGTTATGCCGAGGCCGACCCGAGTTTCGACGTCGACGGCATCGACGCTGCGCACAAGCTGTCGATCCTCGCCGCGCTGTGTTTCGGCACCCGGCTCGACATCGCGGCGGTGGCGGCCGACGGCATCCGCGGCCTGATCGCCGCCGACATTCGCGAGGCCGAGGCGCTGGGACATCGCGTTCGCCTGATCGGCATGGCCGAACGCAACGGCGCGGGTCTGTACCAGCATGTCCAGCCGTGCCTGGTCCCCGCGGACCATCCGCTCGCCTATGTCCCCGGGGCGCTCAACGCCGTGGTCGCCGAGGGCAATTTTGTCGGTCGGCTATTCTTTGAGGGCGCAGGCGCGGGCGCGGGACCGACGGCGTCGGCGATCGTCGCCGACATCATCGACATCGCGCGCGACGAATATGGCCCCGCCTTTGCGATGCCGGTCGATTCGCTCGACGCCGCGCCGGTCGCCGACGCCGGCGCGCGGGTCGGCAAACATTATGTCCGCCTGATCGTCGAGGACCGCATTGGCGTGCTCGCCGAAATCGCGACCGCGATGCGCGACGCGGGGGTGTCGATCGAAAGCTTTATCCAGCGCGGCACCGATGAAGAAGTCGGTGTGGTCATCGTGCTCGTCACCCATGAAGGGCCAGCGCGCGCGATCCATGCGGCGCTGACGATCCTGGCGGGGTCCGACCATGTCGTTGGGACGCCGATGCTCATGCCGATCCTGGCGCTGTAACGCGGCTTGAAATTGCTGCGCGCTTTGTTACCCCGGTGACGGGGAAGCAGGGGGCGTCATGGATATCGAGATAAGGAACGGGCTCGCCGAAGCGCGGGCGCTGGCGGTCGAACACTCGGGGGCGCTGACAGCTTATGTCGCGCTGGGCGTCGTGGTGCCGTACCTTTTGTTGTCGAGCGAGCCGATTTTTGACCTGCGCACCGTGATCGCCCTGATCGCCAGCCCCTATAGCTCGCATATCAGCGGGTCGATCGCCGGCCCCCTGTACCTGCTCGGCATCGTGGTGGTGATCGCCGCGGGGGCGATGCTCGCGGCGTGGAACGCGATCCTGCCCGAGATGCGCGAAGGCTATGTTTCCGAGATCATGTACGGAATGGTCGCGGGTGTCGCCTTTCTGATCGGCAACATCATCGTCTATTTCGGTCTCGGCCTGCTCGCCACCCTGCCCCTCTTTCTATTCGCGCAGAATATGCTGCTGGGCGGGGGCGGCCCGGCGTTTGCGATCGCCATCGAATCCTATCGCATCTTGCTGTCACTGTTGGCGACCTGGCTCGGCGCGCGGCTGTGCCTGACCGGGGCGATCATGGGCGCGAACGGCAAGCTCGAACCCTTTTCGGCCTTTGCCGAATCGTGGCGGCTGACCGGCGCGGCGCAATGGCGGTTGTTCGCCTTTTATTTTCTGTTTGGCCTGATCGTCGCCGCCGCGTTCGGCGGGCTGGTCCTGCTGCATGCGGCGGTGATCTGGGACAATGCCCAAGCCCCCGGATCGTGGCTGGAGACGGCCATGAGCTTTGGCTGGATACTGCTGTTCGCGCTCTATTTCCTCGGCCAGATCCTGATCCCCGCCGGACTTTATCGCGCCAGCGAACCGGAGACCACCGCCAGCGAGGTCTTCGCCTAATCCTCGGGTTCAGGTGGCGGCGGCTGGCCCGTCTCGGGATCGGTCGCGCGCTTCGCCATTTCATAAAGCGCATTATATTCGGGGCCGGGCGCATAACGACCGCCGATCGACACCCAATTATAGGGCAGCGTGTCGAGGCTCATCGCCTTCGCTTCGGCGCGCGGCAACTTGGGCGGCGCTTCGCGGCCTTCCTGCGCAATCGCGCGCAATTCGGGGGTCAGTCGGTGCCGTTCGGTATCGGTGCCGCACACGTTGATCGACCCGTCGTCGGCGGGTTTGCAGCGGCGGATCGGGTCGACCAGCTCCTTGGCATTGGCCGCCGCGGTTTCGGCATTGCGCGGCGGCGGCGGGGCGGGCGGACCCTGCACCTGCGCCTGTCCTGTCACAGCGATGACGCATGATAGCAGGGCAGCGGCTCCGAATCGGGCGAAGCGTCCTCGACAAGCAGTGCGACCGGCCATATGGCGCGCACCATGCCCGACCGGGGCGGCAAGGCAAGACCAAAGACGGAGATCAGCGGACATGACGACCAGCGGCAGCAACCTCGACCGGGTGCTCGTACTCGAAATGGTGCGCGTCACCGAAGCGGCGGCGATCGCCGCGGCCAAGCTGATCGGGCGCGGCGACGAAAAAGCTGCCGATGCCGCCGCGGTCGAAGCGATGCGCACCGCGTTCAACACGCTGTACATGGACGGCACCATCGTCATCGGCGAAGGCGAGCGCGACGAAGCGCCGATGCTGTATATCGGCGAAAAGGTCGGCAGCGCGCCGGGCAAGGGTCCGAAGATCGACATAGCGGTCGACCCGCTGGAAGGCACGACGATCACGGCCAAGGCTGGTCCCAATGCGCTCGCGGTGCTGGCGATCGCCGAAGAAGGCTGCCTGCTCAACGCCCCCGACGTCTATATGGACAAGCTGGCGGTCGGCCCGGGATATTCACCGAACATCGTCAATTTTGACAACAGTATCCGCCAGAATGTCGAGGCCGTTGCCAAGGAAAAGGGCTGCGGCGCCGCCGACGTCATGGTTTGCGTGCTCGACCGCCCGCGTCACGAAGCAATGATCGCCGAACTGCGCAGCCTGGGCTGCGGCGTCGCACTGATCCCCGACGGCGACGTCGCCGGCGTGATCGCAACGACCAACCCCGACACCAACGTCGACATCTATATGGGCAGCGGCGGCGCGCCCGAGGGCGTGCTGGCGGCCGCGGCGCTGCGCTGCGTCGGCGGTCAGTTCAAGGGCCGCCTGCTGTTCCGCAACGACGACGAGCGCAGGCGCGCCGCCAAATGGGGGGTCGAAGATCTCGACCGCGTTTACGACCTGGAAGACCTGGCCAAGGGCGACGTCATCTTTGCCGCCACCGGGGTCACCGACGGGTCGCTGCTGCGGGGCGTCAAGCATCGCCGCGATGGGGTGATGACCACCGAAACGGTGGTCATGCGCGCGTCGTCGGGCACGGTGCGCTGGGTGCGCGGCGAACATCGGACCGCTTAAGGCAGACGTCGCGCGCCGACTGAGGGTATCTTCGGGTTGATCAGAGTCAGCGTTACGGCTTCAAGCCGGCAACAAGGCTCCGCGCGACTGCCTCGGCGACCTTGATGCCATCGACCGCCGCCGAAAGGATGCCCCCGGCATAACCCGCGCCCTCGCCAGCGGGGAACAGTCCGGTGGTATTCAGGCTCTGAAAATCCTCGCCGCGGGTAAAGCGCACCGGCGACGACGTGCGGGTTTCGACCCCCGTCATCACCACATCGGGATGGTCGTATCCCTTGATCTGCCGCCCGAAGACCGGGATCGCCTCGCGCATCGCCTCGACCGCGAAGTCGGGCAGGCAGGCCGCAAGGTCGGTCGGGGTCACGCCGGGGCGGTACGACGGCACGACACTGCCCAGCGCGGTTGACGGACGCCCCGCGAGGAAATCGCCGACGCGCTGCGCGGGCGCCTTGTAGTTAGAACCGCCCGCGACAAAGGCGAGCGATTCCCAGTGCCGCTGCAAGGCGAGCCCCGCGAGCGGATCGCCGGGATAGTCGCGTTCGGGATCGATCGCGACGACGAATCCCGAATTGGCGTTGCGCTCGTTGCGCGAATATTGGCTCATGCCATTGGTCGCGACTCGCCCCTCTTCAGACGTCGCGGCGACGACGGTGCCGCCGGGACACATGCAAAAGCTGTAGACGGTGCGGCCATTCTTGCAGTGGTGCGAGATATGATATTCGGCGGCGCCGAGGATCGGGTTGCCCGCATCGGCGCCGAAGCGCGACGTGTCGATCCACGATTGCGGATGCTCGATCCGGACGCCGATCGAAAAGGGCTTCGCCTCGACATGCACCCCCGCCGCGTGGAGCATCGCAAAGGTGTCGCGCGCGCTGTGGCCCACCGCCAGCACGACGCGGTCGGCCTCAATATACTCACCATTGGAAAGGTGCAGCCCCTGGACGCGGCGCTCGCCCGCCCCATCGGTATCAATCTCGATCCCGTCGACCTTGTGCTGCCAGCGATATTCGCCGCCCAGCCCCTCGATCGTCTCGCGCAGGCTTTCGACCATCGTCACCAACCGGAAGGTGCCGATATGCGGGTGCGCCTCGGTCAATATCTCGGGCGGCGCGCCCGCCTTGACGAATTCGGTCAGCACCTTGCGATCAAGGTGCCGCGGGTCCTTGATCCGGCTGTAGAGCTTGCCGTCGGAAAAGGTGCCCGCGCCGCCCTCGCCGAACTGGACGTTCGATTCGGGGTGGAGCACCCCGCGCCGCCACAGATCCCATGTGTCCTTCGTGCGCTCGCGCACGACCTTGCCGCGGTCGAGGATGATCGGGCGGAACCCCATCTGCGCCAGGATCAGCCCGACAAACAGCCCGCACGGTCCCGCGCCGACGACCACCGGCCGCTTGACGCCCTTTGGCGCCTGCGTGATGAGTTTATAGCTGGTGTTCGGGGTCTGCTGGACATTGCGATCCTTGCGAAAGCGCGCGAGCACCCCGCCCTCGTCCTTCACATTGACGTCGACCGAATAGACGAGCTGGATATTGGTCTTGTCGCGCGCATCATGCGCGCGCCGTGCGACGACGTGGCGCACCAGTTCGCGTGGAGTGATGCGCAGCCGCTTGCAGATCGCGGCAGGCAGTTCCTCCTGCGCATGGTGCAGCGGCAATGTGAGTTCGGTCAGGCGAAGCATCGGGTGCCTGTAGCGGGCAATGGTCGCCGCGCCAACGGCGCGCGTTCGGTGCCAGATCATCCCATCCGACCATATTGGTTTAGCGAAATGCACCGGATGCTGGGTCGCGTTAACAGGCAATATTCTGTCGCCGTTGATGCTGAGCTTGTCGAAGCACCGTCCGTCTACTTGCGGCGCCCAACGAAGGGACAGCCCTTCGTTGGGCGGGGCGAACGGATTTGGGAAAAGCCTGTTTCAGAAAATCCCGGCTACAATTCCCTCGGCCAGCGCCGCACCGAGATCGCGCGCTTCGGTGAGGCGGGCAGCGGAAATCGTCTTGGGCGCGAGGATCGCTTCGGCGCTCTGTGCGGCGGTGTTCACGATCACGCCTTGCGCGACCCGTTTCAGCCGCCAGCCGGTCGCGATACGGTCGAGCTGGCGCTGAGCACCCTCACCGTCTGAACCGGCGCAGATAATCGTCGCATAGGGGCGGCCTTCCAGCCGGCCGAGGCAGGGGTAATAGCAGCGGTCGAACATCTCTTTCATCGCGCCCGAAAGCGCGGCCAGATTTTCGGGCGCGACGAAGAGATAGCCCGCCGCGGCCTGCAGCGCGTCGGGCGTGACGTCGGCTGCAGCGACAAGCTTCGCCGTCCCCGCCCCTTCGGCCGCAGCACGCGCAAGCGCTTCGCTGCCACCGGTGCGGCTGTGCCAGGCGATCAGCAGGGGCGGTGCGTCGGTCATGCGCCGATGCTTGCCAAGCACCGGCACGCGGCGCAAGCTGTCCCGAACTATGGGGGAGAGATGAAATGCGCCGACTGACTGCCCTGCTGCTTGCCAGCACCCTGTCCTTCGCCGCGGTGGCGCAAGACGCCGCGAGCACGGCGACGCGCACCGCGCAAGCCGAGATCGCGGGGCGCCTGCCGCTCAGCGACCCGCGAGACGAGGCCAATGTGATGCGCGGCAAGCTCGCCGAAATCCCCGGTGGGGTGATCCAGACCGCCGATGGCAAGATTGTGTGGGACCGGCGACCCTACGCGTTTCTGAGCAAGGCCGAAGCCCCCGACACGGTGAACCCGTCGCTGTGGCGGCAGGCGCGGCTGGACGCGGTGCACGGGCTGTTCGAGGTCGTGCCGGGTAAGATCTGGCAGGTCCGCGGTTACGATATTTCGGTGATGACGATCATTCGCGGCAAGAGCGGATGGATCTTAGTCGATCCGCTCTTGTCCGAGGAAGCGGCGGCGGCGAGCTGGAAATTGTTCGCCGATACTATCGAGGCCAAAGCAGGCAAGCTGCCGATCAAGGCGGTGATATTTTCGCACAGCCACAGCGATCATTTCGGCGGGGTCGGCGGCATCGTGACCCCCGAACAGGTCAAGGCGCAGAAGATCCGCATCATCGCGCCGCATGGTTTTTCGGAAGAAGCGACGTCGGAGAATGTGCTCGCTGGCGGGGCGATGGGGCGGCGCGCGCTCTATATGTTCGGTGCGATCCTGCCGCCGGGAGTGACGGGGCAGGTTGACACCGGTCTGGGGCCCAAGCTGTCGTCGGGGACCGTCGGCTATATGGAGCCGACCGAGATCGTGAGCGAAAAGGGCGGGACGCTGATGATCGACGGGCTGGCGTTCGACTTCCTCGACGCGGGCAGCACCGAGGCGCCGTCGGAGTTCGTCTTCTACATTGCGGCCTACAAGGCTTTGCACACGACCGAGGTCGTCACGCACACGCTGCACAATGTGCTGACGCTGCGCGGGGCGCAGGTGCGCGATGCGCTGCACTGGTCGAAGGTGATCGACGCGATGCTGCTGAAATGGGGCGGCACGGCGGAGGTCGCGATGGCGTCGCACCATTGGCCGACATGGGGCGCGGGCGAGGTGTCGTCGCTGCTGGCGAACCAGCGCGATGCCTATCGCTATGTCCACGACCGCACGCTGTTCCTGGCGAACCGCGGTGCGACGCTGCACGAGCTCGCCGACCAGACGCCCGAGGCGCCAGTTCAGGGCCGCGATTTTTCGACGCGCGGTTATTATGGCACGTTGAACCACGACATGAAGGCGGTGTATCAGCGTTATTTCGGCTGGTGGGACGGCAATCCGGCGAATTTCAACCCGCTGCCGCCCGAACAATCGGCGCCCAAATATGTCGCGCTGGCGGGCGGGGCGGACAAGTTGCTGGCGGCGGGCAAGGCGGCGATCGCAGCGGGCGATTATCGCTGGGCGGCCGAGCTTTTGAACAAGCTGGTGTTTGCCGAGCCGGGCAATCAGGCGGCGCGCGCGGCGCTGGCCTCGGCGTACGACCAGATGGGCTATCAGGCCGAGTCGGGGGCGTGGCGGAACTATTATCTGGCCGCTGCGGCGAGCCTGCGCGGCAATGCCGTCGAGGCGTCGATGGGGAACGGACAGAGCCGCAGCTTCGTCAGCGCGATCCCGACCGCGGTGTTTTTCGACGCGCTCGCGACGCGCTTCGACGCCGCGAAGGGGAGCGCGGTCAAGGGGATTTTCCAGTTCGTGCTGCCCGACAGCAAGGAGACGGTGGCGGTGGTCGTCGGCGGCGGGGTCGAATTCCCGCGCTATGGCGTCACCGAAGCCGCGCCGACCGCGACGGTGACGATCGATCGCAAGATTCTCGACGAGGCGATGATGGGGCGGGCGCAGTTTCCGGCGCTGATCCAGTCGGGGGCGATCAGGATCGACGGCGACCGAATGGCGTTCCTGTCGTGGTTCGCGCTTCACCCGCCCGCCGACCCGCGCTTCAATGTGGTTGTGCCTTGAGGGCCCGAACGACTAACGGAGGAATATGACCGACACGCCCGCGCGCCCGACCGATCCCTTCGACCCCGAAGCGCTTAACGCCGCCGAAGGGCTCGACCCGATCGATCCCGCCTACGCGCAGGTGCTGCGCGTTGCGACGGCGCTCAACCTGATCCCGCTGGCGATCGGAGCGAGTGTGTTCGATTACCTGCTGATTCGCCATGTCGAAGGGCCTTATGGGCTGATCACCGCGGCGGCATGGCTGATCGCGACGGTCGTGATCATAAGCTTTCCGTCGCGGCGCGTGTCGCGCTGGGGGTACAAGATCGGCGAAGGGCAGCTGCGCGTCGCGCGCGGTTGGCTGTTTCGTACCGACACGATCGTCCCGTTCGTGCGTGTCCAGCATATCGACGTCGGGCAAGGGCCGGTCGAGCGCTGGTTCGGGTTGTCGCACCTGATTGTTCACACGTCGGGGACGCATAACAGCACGGTGACGCTGCCCGGACTGCCCGCTGACCTCGCCGCCGCGATGCGCGAGACGATCCGGCGGCATATCCAGACCGATTTCGCATGAGCGACGATGCCGCGATTCCCGCCATTGAGGGGGAGCCAGATTGGCAGCGGCTGCATCCCGCGACGCTGGCGCTCGCCATCGTCAAGCTGGGACCGCGCAGCCTGAATTTCCTGCCCGCGGTCGCGGCGCTCGGCTTTACGGGCAACTGGGTCTATATCGTCCCCGCGATCCTTGCCTTCCTGCTCTTTTCGCTCGTCGCCGCCTGGCTGCACTGGTTGCGCTTTCGTTTTCTGGTCGGCGACGACGAGATCGTCATCGAAAGCGGGGTGTTGTCGCGCCAGCATCGCACGATCCCGTTCGACCGCATCCAGGACGTCAGCATCGAACAGGGGCTGGTGTCGCGCGCGCTGGGGATCGCCAAGGTCGGGTTCGAAACCGGCGCCGGCGGCAAGGAGAATGACGCAGACCTCGACGCCATCGCGCTCGACAGCGCGCAGGCGCTACGCACGACGATCCGCGCGCATCGCAGCGGCGAGGCGGCGCCGGTCGCGGCCGATCCGTCCGACACGGCGCCCGTCACCGCGGACCGCCTGCTCTTTGCGATGACGCCGCGGCAGTTGCTGACCGCAGGATTGTTCAACTTTTCGCTTGCCGCGCTCGCGGTCGTCGGCGCCGGTATGCAGTTTTTCGACGGGCTGCTGCCGTTCAAATTCAACGTCTTCAACCCGATGGACTGGGTCGATGTCGCCGAAGATTATGGACTCGACCAATGGCTACTGGCGCATCGCTGGATTGCGGGGGTCGGCGCGGCGCTATCGCTGCTGCTGATCGGTTTCGCGAGCGGCGTCGCGACGATGTTTTTCGCCAATTGGGATTTCCGCCTGACCCGCGAGCCGCGCACGCTGCGCCGCACTCGCGGCCTGACGACGCGCACCGATGTCGCGGTGCCGGTGAAGCGCGTGCAGGCGGCGATCCTCGTCACCGGTTGGTTTCGGCAGCGCTTCGGCTGGCACGAACTGCGCCTGCAGAGCCTGGCGAGCGACGGCGGAAAGGAACGCGACCATCAGGTCGTCCCCTTCGCAAAGCTGGCCGCGATCGACCCCGTGCTGGCCGAGGTCGTGATCCGGCGCCCCGATGCCGGCCAATCGTGGCAGCACAGCCACCGCATCGTCGCATTGGGGCCGATCATCGGCGCTGGGTGCGCGCTGATCGGCGGCGGCGTTGCGCTGTATCTTGGTAATGACGTCGGCTGGCTCGCGCTTGTCGCGGCGCCCCTGATTGCGCTGATCGCCTTCTGGGCGGCCCGATATCATCGCTGGGCCGATCTTGACGAGCAGATCGCGATCCGCCGGGGTTGGTGGAAACCCAAGATGACGCTGCTGCCGCATGCGTCGGTGCAGAGCGTCGACCTCAAAAGCGATTTCATCCTCCGCCCGCTCGGTCTCGCGACGCTGGTCTTCGGGGTTCCCGGGGGCAGTTCGCTCGCGGCCCACGAGATCCCCGCGATCCCCATCGCGACCGCACGCGATCTGCGCGACCGCATTCTGACCGCGCGAGCGCGCGCATGAGCGACGCCGCGCTCGGTATCGCCCGCTCGATCCTCGGCCAGCCCTGGCATTGGCGGCGCGCCAGCGCCGACATGACCGCCGAAAATCTGGCCCCTGACGATCTGGTCACCCAATTGCTGCTCGCGCGCGGGGTGACGCGGGGCGATCTCGACCGACAGCGCACCCCGACCCTGCGCGGCTTCATGCCCGACCCGTCGCTGTTTCGCGACATGGAGGCCGCCGCGGCGCGGCTCGCCGATGCGGTCGAGGGCGGTGAGGCGGTGACGATCTTTGGCGATTATGACGTCGACGGCGCCACCTCGGCCGCCCTGCTCGTGCGGCTGCTGCGCGGGCTCGGGCTGCCCGCCGGCGCCTATATTCCCGACCGCTTGATGGAGGGTTATGGCCCCTCGGGCGCGGCGCTGGTCAAGATCGGCGAGGCCGGGTCGAAGCTGATCGTCACCGTCGATTGCGGCGCGCAGGCGTTTGAAGCGATCGCCGAGGCCAATGCGGCGGGGGTCGAGGTGATCGTCGTCGATCATCACCAATGCGCGACGACGCTGCCCGCGGCCTTTGCGCTGGTGAACCCCAACCGGCTCGACGAAGCGCCCGACGCCGCGATCCACGGCAATCTCGCCGCGGTCGGCGTCGCCTTCCTGCTCGGCGCGGCGCTGCTCCGCACATTGCGCACGCGCGGCTTTTTCGCGACGCGCGACGAGCCCGCGCTGATCGACCTGCTCGACCTTGTCGCGCTCGGTACCGTCGCCGACGTTGCGCGGCTGACCGGGTTCAACCGCGCGCTGGTGACGCAGGGACTGAAGGTGATGGCGCGGCGCGGCAACACTGGTCTCGCGGCGCTGATGGATGCCGCGCGGCTGACCAAGCCGCCGACCGCGAGCGACATGGGCTTTGCGCTCGGCCCCAGGATCAACGCCGGCGGGCGCGTCGGCAAATCCGACCTCGGTGTTCGCTTGCTGACGACATCGGACCCGCAGGAAGCCGCCGACATCTCGCAGGAACTCAACCGGCTCAACGAGGAACGCCGCGCGATTGAGGCGGTCGTTCTCGACGAAGCGATGACCGCGAGCACCGCCTGCGGCAATGCGCCGGTCGCGATTGTCGCCGGACAGGGTTGGCACCCCGGGGTGATCGGCATCGTCGCCGGGCGGCTGAAAGAGCGCCTGCACCGCCCCGCAATCGTCATCGCAGTGGATGAGGCGGGCATCGGCAAGGGGTCGGGCCGCTCGATCAGCGGCGTCGATCTGGGCGCCGCGATCCTTGCGGCAAAGGAAAGCGGTCTCCTCGTCGCCGGCGGCGGCCATGCGATGGCGGCCGGGCTGACCGTGGAAGCTGGCAAGGTCGATGCGCTCGGCGCCTTCCTCAACGACCGCCTCGCCGCCGACGTCGAACGCGCGAGCGGCGACAAGGCATTGTTGATCGACGCGGTGCTGGCGCCGCGCGGAATTTCGCCGCTCTGGTGCGACGCAATCGAGAGCGCCGGACCCTATGGCGCCGGCTGGCCCGCGCCGCGCGTCGCGACGGGGCCGGTACGGATCGTCGAAGCGGGGATCGTCGGCACCGACCATGTCCGGCTGATCGTGGCGGGCGACGATGGCGGGCGGTTCAAGGCGATCGCCTTTCGCAGCGCCGAAACCGAGCTCGGTCAGACGCTGCTCCACGCCCGCGGGGCACGCAAATTATGGCTCGCGGGGCGCGCCAAACGCGACGACTGGGGCAGCCGCCCCGCGGCCGAACTCCACCTTGAGGACGCGGCCTGGGCCGATTGACCGCATGCCGCGCAATATTTTTGCGCGAGCGCAGCGCCAGCGCGCTTGACCGTATGGATATGCGAGTCTAATGCGCCGCTTCACCGAATGACGGCCCCTTCGTCTAGCGGTCTAGGACGTCGCCCTCTCACGGCGAAAACACGGGTTCGATTCCCGTAGGGGTCACCAAATCGCCTGAGAGGCGCAGAAGCCTCGGTTTTCTTTTCCATAATGATTGGGGTCGGTCCACCAAGTGCGTACACAAGGGACGAACCATCATGAAACCGAAGGGCCTCTGGCGCGATACTCGCAGCGGTATCGACTATCTTTGTCGTCGCATCCCGCGGCCTTGCAAAGCGTTTCGCTTGCAGCGAGTTCTAGAAGGTTAGCCTCGGCACCTCCGATCCGCGTAAGGTGATCTGTCCCCTTCTGAGTGGTCCAAGATTGATGATATTTTGGGTAGCAAAGGAGAGATTGAATGCCGAGCTAGAAGCCTCGCCAGCTTCCTTTCCCCGGGCTTCAGGTTGACGCGCTGAAACCCAGCCAGCCGTTGCTGCCCTCCCATGGGGCTTGCCGTCATAAGAGCTGCGCAATCGTTGCCCCTTGGCGCCCGCCAGTGTCGCGGACAGTGAAGCTGGCGGTAAGGTCCTTGATCGCACTGAGAATAGCTCAGCCTGCCGGTCATATGTGAACGGCGCTGTCGAATAATCCGAGAAACTCCCATTGGAGCGACCCGCGCTCGTCGCGTCCTCACCGCTGCCTTGCCGCTATATAGCTAATGACCTGCTCCTCGAGAATGTCGAGCGGCAGCGCGCCTTCGCTCAGCACCGCTTCGTGAAAATCGCGAATATCGAAGCGCGGGCCAAGCTCACGCTCGGCACGCTTTCGCAGTTCGGCGATCTTGAGTTGGCCGACCATGTAGCTCGTCGCCTGACCCGGCCAGTTGAAATAGCGATCAACCTCGCGCGCGATATCGGTGTCCGACACCGAGCTGTTCGCCTTGAAGTAAGCGATCGCCTGTTCGCGCGTCCAGCGCTTCGAATGGATGCCCGTGTCGAGCACCAGACGGATCGCGCGCCAAACCTGCAGCGAGAGCATGCCGAAGCGGTCATATGGGGTCTTGTAGACCCCCATCTCGTTCGCGAGCCGCTCCGAATAGAGACCCCATCCCTCCATATAGGCGCCATAGCCGCCGAACTTGCGGAACTTGGGAATGCCGGCCAGTTCCTGCTGACGCGCGATCTGGAAATGGTGGCCCGGCGCGCCTTCGTGCGCGGCGATCGCGGCGACCTGCACCTTTGCGTCTGGTTCATGTCGATTAGGTTCACATAATAGATGCCGGGGCGGGACCCGTCCGCCGAAGGCGGATTGTAGAACGCAGTCGACGCGGTTCCTTCGCGCCATTTTTCGACCGCACGCACGTCAAGCGCTGCCTGGGGCAGCACCCGAAAATAACGTGGCGCAGCGGCCATCGCCGACGCGATCACCGCGCGTGCATCGGCGAGATAGGTTTCGCGGCCGGCCTCGGTGTTCGGATATTTGAATTGCGGATCGGTACGGATATGATCGAAGAATTGTTCGAGCGTGCCCGTAAAACCGACCTCGCGCTTGATCGCCTCCATCTCCTGCCGGATCGCCGCAACCTGCGCGAGCCCGAGGTTGTGGATCTGATCGGCGGTGAGGCTGGTGGTGGTCGAACTCTTTAGCCGGTCGGCGTAATAGGCCACGCCATCGGGGAGGCTCCACGCTCCGAAATTGCCTTTTGATTGCGGCTCGATTTCGTCGATCGCGGCGATCAGCGCGCGATAGCCCTGCCGGAACGGCCCGGTGAGCGCAGCGCTCGCATCTGCCAAAAGCTTTGTCTTGGCGGCCGCGGGTGCATCGAGCGCACCCACTTTTTTACGGAAGTCGGCCATCAGCGTCGAATCGGCGGCGCTGTCGAACGGCGCGCCCGCAATGACTTTAAGCGCGTCGGCGCGCGCCGGCGCGAAATTGACCTTGTTGGGAATGATCCCCGCCGCCGCCTGATCGCGCATCGTTGCCGCAACTTCGCGCATGACGCGGTCGGTGTCGCGCAGGCGGGCGATATAGGCCTCTGCATCGGCCACATTGTCGATCTTGTGATTGTTGATCAGAAGCACCGGGATCGCACCCGCGGGGCTGCCATTGGTCGAGACCGGGAAACGCAGCTTGCGGAAACGCGACGATGCGCGGCCGCGTTCGACTTCATATTCGAACAGGCGGTAGCTGACGCGCGCGCTTCCGCCGAGCAGTTGGGGCTTGAACCGAGCGCGCATGTCCTTGAGCTGACGCTCGGCCAACTCCTGCTCGCGCACCGACGCGGCGTCGGTGTAGTCGTCGAGTTTCTCGTAATTGGTCTTGAGCCCGAGTTGGGTCTGCGACTCGGGGCTCAGGCCAAGTCGCTCTTCGAAAGCCCGATCGAGAAACTGAAGCAGCGCCAGATCCTGTGCCACAGCTTGCGGGGCGGCCTGTGCAAAGGCGGGCGCGGTAATGGGAGCGAAGGGCAGGACGGGGAGCAGCACAAGGGCGACAGCAAAGCGCATTACATTCTCCTATCGAATGATGGGGCTTGTTGCCCGACGCCTCGCCTAAAGCAATGATGTTTCATAGGCATGCCCTTCGCGTCCACAGGACTTCCGCAGGACTTCTTGAGGCGGATTTGAACGTCAAAGGACGGATTTGGAAGCCGTAGGCCGGCTTGAACCCGCCTCAGCTCCTGAGCGGCAATCGAACGCGGCATTGGGAAAAGTTCACGCGCCCGTCCCTTGTTGATCAAGATCAAAGTATCTCGGACGCCGATCGATAATATAAAAGTGCAGGCGGCGGTGATCGCGCCTGTGCCGCGGTCAGATGCGACCCATTGCTGCGGGTTTAGATCACCTCCCCCCCGACTGCCCTGTCAGCGCAAGCTGGCGGGGCGTTTTGTTTCAGGAATCGCTCGGCTGCGCTACCGGCCGAAACCGTCTCGCCAACAGCAGACGCTCAAGCCTATTCGGCGGCAATTTCATCGCTTTGTTCGGCTATAACCGCGCGCTCATCGTCGTAGAGGAACTCAGCACCCCTGAGATCGATATCCGGGAATGCATCCTTTTCGGCCCAATAATCCTGATTATGGCGCCATTCGGGCCGGTCACCGCGGCGCGGCATGGCATCGATGCCGCGCATCAAATAGCCCGGATTGAAGTTTTCGGACTCGATCCAGGGCAGGATCGCCATGTCCTTGTCCTCCGGCCTTAGCGCAACTTCGACCTTTTTCGCCCCGATATCGTCCATATGGTTCAACAGGTTACAGACAAAATCGCCCATCATGTCGACGCGCAGCGTCCAGCTGGCGCGAAAGTAACCCATGACCCACACAAGATTGGGGACACCAGTCATCATCATGCCGCGGTAGGTGACGGTCCTTGCCCAGTCGATCGGGGCGCCGTCGACTTCGAAGGGGATTCCGCCCATGACCGAGAGGTTAAAGCCCGTGGCGGCGACGATGAGATCGGCCTCGATCACCTCCCCGCTGGCCGTACGGACGCCATGTTCGGTGAATCGGTCAATCGTGTCGGTTACCACGGTCAACTTGCCCTGCGTGGCAGCGCGAAAGATGTCGCCTTCGGGACAGAATGCGAGCCGCTGCTGCCACGGGCGATATTTTGGCGTAAAGTGCGGCTCGAACTGAAAGTCGGGATCGCCCGAAAAAGCCCGGATCAATGCCTTTAGTTCCTCGAAAACCGCGTCGGGTTCGGCGATGCAGCGGCGCGTCATCAGATCCTGGTCGTGCATGATCTGTGCCCGCACGACGCGGTGGATCGTCGGTTCGTCGATGCCGACCTCGCGGAGCCGGTCGGCAAGGTCATTCTTGTTTTCCGAACAATAGAAGTAGGTCGGCGAGCGCTGGAGAAGCGTTACGTGCGCCGCTTGTTCCGCAAAGGCGGGAACGACGGTCGCCGCAGTCGCGCCCGAACCGATGACGAGGATGCGCTTGCCCGCAAAATCGGTCGCGGGATCCCACAATTGCGCGTGGACGAACTGACCCTGATAATCCGACAACCCCGGCCAGTCCGGAATGTACGGCTTTTCATGGTCGTAATAGCCTTGGCACATCCACAGGAAATTGGCGGTGAAGGTGACGACCTGACCGTCTGGCTTGCGGACCGCCTCGACGGTCCAGCAATTGTCGATGCTCGACCAACGACACCCGATGATACGGTGTCCATAACGGATATGCGGGGCGATGCCATTCTCCTCGATCACCTCCCCCATATATCGGAGAATTTCAGCGGCACTGGCAATCGGCGCGCCGACCCATGGTTTGAAGCGATAGCCGAAGGTGTAGAGATCCGAGTCCGATCGGACACCGGGATATTTATGCGTCTCCCAAGTGCCGCCAAACGTCTCCTTCATTTCAAGGATCGCGTAGCTCTTGGCCGGACATTGCTGCTGGAGGTGAAAAGCCGAGCCGATCCCCGAAATTCCGGCGCCCACGATGAGCACATCAACATGCGTGCGCTTTGCGCCGCCGGTCGCGGTGGCCGGTCGAACTGCAGGTGTCGTGGTAGCCATATCGCCTCCGCCTTTTGCCCCTGCAAAAAGGGAAGCACTATTCGCGGCTACGAGCATTGATTTCGATCAATGAGCCAAGGGCCGAATCGGTCAAATCCTGCAGCGACGCCGAATGGTTTCAATCGTCGGTTTATCAGGTCCCGACCCAGCGTGTTGCCCGATCTGCGCGGCACAGTTCATCGTCGAACAGGCGCGCGCTGTACCGGTCAATCCCTTCCGTTTCGGTGCATGATCGCGGCGCCGCGCGGCCACCGTTGCTGTATCCTGCCAATGAGGACCGTGAACGGTGTACAGCCCTTAAGTGGGTCCCCACGGGCATGCCGTTCATTGGCGACGGGTCAACCCCACCTGACCCCGCGCAACCGACAGGATTGGCAGAGGCTTTTCCTTCCTCTGCTGGTTCTATTCGGTTCCAGTCACGATCCGCCGTTGTTCCGCGCGGCCCATCGCGAGCAGGACCGGATCGACCGCCTGCCGTGCGGCAAAGTCGGCCTTGCTGGCAATCCCCTGCCAGCCGACGCCGATCAGCGACTGCGCGATCGCGCCGCCCAGCGTGTCGCCAGGGCCGGGCAGGATGACGACGTCGGGGGCATATTCCTTGACCGCGACCTGCACCGAGCACGCGAAGTCATAGGGTGCGAGGATCTGGTGGCCGAAGCTGTAATCCCAGATGGCCGCAGGGTCGCTGGCGAAGCGGCGCCAGATATGGCCGCGGCCATCCACCATCGGAATCGCCGGGGCGCCGAACAGCGCGGGAGGCAATTCGGCTTTTGCCTTGTCCGAGCTGCCGACCATCAGCGGGGTGTGGAACGGGCCGTGGCCGGCGAGGCGGAGCGGATCGCGTCCAGGGGTCGGCGGCGCCTCGGCGAGCAGCGCGGCGAGGCCTGCCTCATTGCCCGCGAACACGATCATCCCGGCAAGGTCGATCGACAGCGCGAGGGCGTGGTCGGGGCGCGCGGCGATGGCGGGGGCGAGCCTTAGCAGCGTCTCGCGAAGGCTGGGAACGGGGCGCCAATCCTCGTCGACGACCTGCAGCAATATCTGTCCGCCGGGACCGTGGGCCTGGCTGTTGAGGCCCATCGCATTGCTGATACGGAAACCGTCCTCGACCGACACCGCCCCGCCCAATGCCAGCGCGCTGTACCAGCCCATCGAATTGCCCGCGACCGCTACGATGTCATATCGCTCGCGGTCGATGCTGAGGAAATCAAGCGCGGTTGCCGAGTAGATCAGCGGCGCCGCGACATCGCCGCGCATGTGCGTTGCGACGCTGAAGCGGTCGGCGCCGTCGAGCTCGGTCACCGTCGGCTGGCCGCGGTCGCGGCGCTGGGCGTCGAAACTGGCGATCAGCTCGGCGAAGCGCGTGCCGTGGATCCGGGCGATGCTGCCGAGCTCGCCCTTGCCATAGGTGCCGCGGCCGGGGGCGACGACGAGTGCGGTCTTGCGCGCGCTCATGCGAGCAGCTCCTTCGCAGCAGCGTAGATCGAATCGCGGCTTGGCAGGGTCAGCGTCGCCGCGCGGCCCAATGGGATGAAGCTGTCGTCGGCGGCAATGCGCGCGATTTTCTTGCCCGGGGTGTGCTCGACAAACAGCGCCATCAGTGCTTCGCTCTGCGATCCGGTGATGCGGCATTCGTCGACGATCAGGATGCGCTGGGCATCGCCGACGGCCGCGACGAGCTTTTCTTCGTCGACCGGACCGAGCCAGCGCAGGTCGATCACGCGCGCCTTGACGCCGTCGGCAGCAAGCAGCCTTTCAGCCTGGCGCGACAGGTAATAGCCATTGCCATAGGTGACGATCGCAAGGTCGGTGCCGTCGCCATGAACGCCGACGTCACCGAAACGGATCGGTGCGCCGTTACCGGGCGCTTCATAGACGCTGGTCCACAGACCATCGCCGTCTTCGTGAAGGTCGCGCGTCATGTAGAGCGCGATCGGTTCGACAAAGACGACGACGCGCTGCTCCTCGCGCGCCAGCCGGACGCATTCGCGCAGCATTGCGACGGCGTCGCGCCCGTTCGACGGCACCGCAAGGATCACCCCCGGGATGTCGCGGAATACCGCGAGGCTATTGTCGTTGTGGAAATGGCCGCCGAAACCTTTTTGGTATCCGAGCCCCGCGATGCGCAGCACCATCGGGTTGGTATATTGCCCGTCCGAGAAGAAGCTCAAGGTCGCCGCCTCGCCGCGGATCTGGTCCTCGGCATTGTGGACATAGGCAAGAAACTGGATTTCTGGCATCGGCAGGAAGCCGTTGTGCGCCATGCCGATCGCGAGGCCGAGGATCGCCTGTTCGTCGAGGAGGGTGTTGACGACACGCGCCGACCCGAAACGCTGGTGGAGCTTCGCGGTGACATTATAGACGCCGCCCTTCGGCCCGACATCCTCGCCAGCAACGACAATCTCCTGGTGCGCGAGCATCAGGTCGGCGAGCGCCCAGCTCAAGAGCCGCGCCATATGCTGCGGCTTGTCCATCGCGCCCGCGTCGCTGCCGAACATGGCCTTGCGGTCCTCAGCCGACGGGGTGTTGGCGCGGGCGACGTCGCGTTTGGGCGGGACGATGCTCTGCATCACATGCGCAGACGTGGTGATCTTGGGGCGCAGGATGGCCGCTTCGGCCTGCCGCGCCAGCGTGGTGCCGATGTCGTCATAGGCATCGGCGATTTCAGCAGGGGTCATCCAGCCCTGCTGCGCCATCAGCGCCGCGCCGGCGAGCAGCGGGTCGCGCGCCTCGTCGGCCTCGATCAGCGCCTTGGGCAGATAGGCGCCCTGCACGTCGGACCCGGCGTGACCATAGAGCCGGACCGTTGCCATGTGGAGGAACACCGGCTTGCGATACCGCCGCGCATAGTCGGCGGCTTCGCACGCGCCGGCATAGGCCGACACAAGATCGCTGCCGTCGCACCGGATATAGTGCAGCCCGGCGCGGTGGCGGAACTGCGCCTCGATCCAGCCGGTCGGGGTACGCGTCGAAATGCCGATGCCATTGTCTTCACACAGAAAGATGAGCGGCATCGGCGAGCCCTGAAACGCCGCCCAGCCCGCCGTGTTGAACGCGCCCTGCGCGGTCGAATGGTTCGCCGAGGCATCGCCGAAACTGGTCAGCACGATGGCATCGTCGGGGAGCGGCAACCCGGCCATGCCGAGGCGGCGCGCGATGCCGATCGAAAAGGCCGCGCCGACCGCTTTCGGCAGATGCGAGGCGATCGTCGAGGTTTGCGGCGGAATATTGAGCGGCCTCGATCCAATGACCTTGTGCCTGCCTCCCGAAATCGGGTCTTCACTTGACGCCGCAAAGCTCAGCAGCATGTCCCATGTCGGCGTCTGCCCCGGGACCTGCCGCGCACGGTGGAGCTGGAACGCGTTCGAGCGATAATGGAGGAACGCCATGTCGGTGACGCGCAGCGCCGCGGCGACCGCGGCGTTGCCCTCGTGCCCCGACGATCCGATCGTATAGAAGCCCTCACCGCGCGCCTGCAGATGGCGCGACAGCCGGTCCATCTGGCGGCTGGTCAGCTGCGACAGGAAAATATCGGTGGCATCGGCGCGCGATAGGCCTGCCGTCGTCGGATCGGGCGCGTCGGCGCGGCCCGGCAAGCGGCCGGCCGCCAGCGCGGCGAGGAATTTTTCATGTACTGCCTGCGCCGCGTCCACCGACAACCTCCCGTTCGGCCCCGCCTGTTCTGGCAGCTGGTTACGCGCGCAACCATCGGACCCATGCGCCAGCGCGCTATAACGGGGCAGTCCGGTACGCAAGCATCTCTTGCCTTGGCGCGCCGCCTCGCGCTACGCCTTGACGCGATGACGATGCAGGGCGGAACAGTCTTTTGGGCATGATGTCGCTGTGGATCGCCCAGGCGTCAGCGGCCGCCGCCGCGCCTAGCGCTGGCGGCGGCTGGCTGATCGATCCAGAACTTGTCGATCCCGCCTTTAGCCAGACGATCGCAGGCGGCGAAATCCAGACAGTTTTCCCGCCGCCACCGCCGCCACCGCCGCCGACGCCCGAATGGCTCAGATCGCTGTTCGACATGATCAGCAGCTTTTTCCAATGGAGCGCGCCCGCCGCCAGGCCGTTGCTATGGATCGGCGTCGCGCTGCTCACGCTGTTCCTGCTCTATCATTTTGTCCCTGCCTTTGCTCGCTGGGTGGACAATCTGCCGTTCTGGCGCAAAACGCGCGAAGACGATGGCGCCGATGAGATCGGTCTGGCCGAAGCCGGTGCGGCGCGCGCGCTGCTGAGCGAAGCCGATGCGCTCGCGGCCGAGGGCCGCTTTGCCGAGGCGGTCCACCTGCTGCTCTATCGCAGTGTCGCGGATATTGAAGGTCGCCGTCCCGGACTGGTCAAGCCTGCGTTGACCTCGCGCGACCTCGCCGAGGCACGCGACTTGCCGGGGGTCGCGCGCGATGCTTTCAGCCGCATCGCCCGCGCGGTCGAGATCAGCCTGTTCGGCGGGCGGTCGCTTGATGCGGGCGCCTGGCAACAATGCCGCAGCGCCTATGCCGAGCTTACGGTGCCGAAGAATTGGGCGCGCGCATGAGTGAGCGGGCGAGCAGCGACGGCGGTTTCAACCCGCGACTGATCGCGGGTGTCGTGGTGATCGGGGTGGTCGCGTTCATTGCGCTGTGGGCCTTGATCGCACTCGGCCCGCAGCTGAGCAGCGGCAACGACGGCGGCGGCCATGCGCTGTCGAAGGCGGCGCCGGGCTATGCCGGGATCGTCGATCTGCTCGAACGCAGCGACGCCGCAGTTGACCTCCGCCGCCGCGAAGAAGCGCCCGCGCTCGCAGATCCCGAACTTTTGTTCCTGACCCCCGGCCATACGACCAAAGCCGATGATCTCGCTCGCCTGATCAGCGAACAGCGCGGCGGGGCCGTGCTAATCATATTGCCGAAATGGCGGACCGGACGCCACCCGTCGAAAGCGGGCTGGGCGGGAGACGGCTTCGCCTCTGCACCGTCGCCCAAGATGCTGCCGCCCGCCGCCGGGACCATCGACAAGATCGGCAGCGAGCCCAACGCGCGCGGCGCGCAGGCCAAGGGTTATGTTGGCGGCTATCCGATTGCGCTGACGCTGCCGAACCTGCGCACGCAGGTGGTCAACGCCCCCGATCTGGAAACGCTGATCGCCTTTCCGCACGGCGGCGCAGTGCTGGCGAAGCAGCCCGATGCGCCGATTTATATCCTGTCCGATCCCGACTTCGTCAACAATCTGGCGTTTTCAAGCCGCGATCGCGCCCGCGCGGCGGCGATGCTGGTCGATGCGGTGGCCGAAGATGCCGGGGCGTATAGCGTCGCTTTCGACGTGACGCTGAATGGTTTTGGCAGCCAGCGCTCGCTGCTGCGCTTCGCCTTTGTGCCGCCGTTTATCGGTATCACCTTGTGCCTGATCGCCGCCGGGCTGCTCGCGCTGTGGCAGGCGTGGATGCGCTTCGGTCCGGCACTGAAACCAGCGCGCGCGATTGCGGTGTCGAAGGCGGCGCTGATCGCCAACAGCGCCGACCTGATCAAGCAGGCGCGGCGCGAGCTCGACGGTGCCGAGGCCTATGTCCGCAGCCAGCGCAGCGCCATTGCGCGGCGGCTGCACGCCCCGACCGGGCTTGACGACGGCGCGACCGACCGCTGGATCGACAAGCATCTGCACGGTGGCGGCGAGCTGTTTTCGGCGCTCGCGCGGCGGCTGCCGCTCGCGCGCAACACCCATGAGTTTTTGGCAGACGCGCAGGCGCTGCACGACATCAGGAAGGATTTACTGCGTGACAGCTAACCCCATCGAAAGCGTCCAGGCGCTCGGCGCCGCGATCGAGGCCGAAGTCGCCAAGGTCGTGTTCGGGCAGGGGCCACTTACCCGTATGGTGACGATCGCACTGCTCGCGGGCGGCCATGTGCTGCTCGAAGGCCCGCCGGGGACCGCCAAGACGCTGCTCGCGCAGGCCTTTGCGCGCGCCACCGGCCTCGCTTTCGGGCGCATCCAGTTCACTCCCGACCTGATGCCCGGCGACATTTTAGGGTCGAACCTGTTCAACTTCCAGACGTCGAGCTTCACCCTGACCAAGGGACCGATCTTTACCGAGCTGCTGCTCGCCGACGAAATCAACCGCACCCCGCCCAAGACGCAAGCGGCGCTGCTCGAAGCAATGCAGGAACGCCGCGTGACGATCAATGGCGAGGCGCATGTCATGAGCCCACGCTTCACCGTGCTCGCGACGCAGAATCCGATCGAACAGCAGGGCGTCTATCCACTGCCCGAAGCGCAGCTCGACCGCTTCCTGTTCAAGCTGGTGGTCGATTATCCCGCCGCCGATGAGGAGCGGCGGATCGTCGCCGACCATGGCGGGCGCTTCAAGAGCCCCGCGGTTGGCGATTTCGGTGTGACCGAGGTCGCGAATGCCACGACGATCGACGCGGCGATTGACACGATCGCCACGGTCCGCCTCGCCGAAGAGATCGTCGATTACATCGTCCGCCTCGTCCGCGCGACGCGCGAGAGCGCCGACCTGGAGTGCGGAGCCAGCCCACGCGCCGCGACGCTGCTGGCGCGCGCCGCCTGCGCTGCGGCGGCGCTCGACGGGCGCGATTATGTAATTCCCGACGATATCCAGCGCCTCGCGTCGGGCGTGCTGCGCCACCGCGTCATCCTTTCGGCGGCGGCCGAGATCGAGGGGCGCAGCGTCGAACAGGTCGTCGCCGCGCTGCTCGACCGCGAGGAAGTGCCGCGGTGATCGAGGACGGCTATCGTTCCCATGACCTCGTCATTGCGAGTGCAGCGAAGCAATCCAGGACGGCTTGCTACGCTCTGGAGGGCTTCGCTGCGATCGCAATGAAGCATCAAATATCGGAAAGTTGGATATGATCTACCCGACCCGCCGGGCGATCTACCTGCTGCTCCTCGGCGCCCCAATGGCGCTTGGGCTGGGGCTTGTCCGGCCCGAGCTGTGGCTGGTCGCGCCCGGGTGGATCGGCGTGATCTTCGCGTGCCTGATTCTCGACACCATCGCCGGCGCCAGTCCGCGCCAGCTGAGCCTTGACGCCCGCTTTCCGCATCAGGTTGGGGTCGGTGACCCCTTCGACCTCGCGCTTGCAGCGACGGGTGCTGCGGTACCGCCGCGCGCTGAACTCGCGCTCGCGCTCGACGAGCGGTTCGTTGAGGGCGGGCGGCTGGCGGGCGACATGCGCAGGACGAACGCGGGCGGGGCATTGACCCGCACCCTTTCGCTCGCGGCGTCGCGGCGCGGACAGGCGCTGATCGAGGCGCTGTGGATCCGCTGGGCGGGGCCGCTGGGGCTGGTGTGGAAACAGCGGCGCTTTGCGATCGACGGCGCGATCAGCGTCGTCCCCAGCCTGCGCGCGGTCACCGAAGAGGGCAGCCGGTTATTCCAGCGCAACAGCTGGTTCGGACTGCGCCAGCAACGCCTGCGCGGCGAAGGCACCGAATTCGAAGCGCTCGCCGAATATCAGCCGGGGATGGACCGCCGCGCGATCGACTGGAATGCCTCGGCACGCCATGTCAAACTCCTCGCCAAGGAATATCGCGTCGAACGCGACAACCGCGTGGTTCTCGCGATCGACAGCGGACGGACTATGGCCGAACCCGTCGGCGGCATGCCGCGCGTCGACCGCGCGGTCTCGGCGGCGCTGCTGCTCGCCTATGTCGGGCTGAAACTCAACGACCGGATCAGCTTTTTCTCCTTTGCCGCCAAACCGCAGACGCTGACCCCCGCTTATATGCACACGCAAGATTTTCCGGCACTGCAGCGCGCCGCCAGCGTGATCGACTATGCCCATGTCGAAAGCAATTTCACCCTCGCGCTGACAACACTCGGCGCCCAGCTCAACCGCCGTTCGCTGATCATCCTGTTCACCGAATTTACCGACGCGACCAGCGCCGACCTGATGATCCGCGCCGCGGGGCGGCTGGTGAAGAAGCACCGGCTGCTGTTCGTCGTCATCCGCGATGAAGAGGTTGAGGGCGAGGAACGCCGCCGCCCCGAAAGCGGCGCCGATGTCACGCGGTCGAACGTCGCCGCGGCGATGCTGCGCGACCGGCAGATGGTGATCGCGCGGCTCCAGCGCCTCGGCGCCGACGTCGTGGAAGTACCCGCCGACGCGATGGGCGCCAGCGCGGTCGAGGCCTATCTCGGCATCAAGCGGGCGGGCACCTTATGATCCCCGCCGCCGCCCCGACGCGCGCGCTCGATGCACCGAGCTTTTCGACCAGCCGCTTTCGCGCCGAACGCGAAGCCGACTGGATCGCCTTCGACCTGCTGCTCACCAAGCTGGAAAAGAAAGGCGCCAAGGCGCTGACCAGCGAAGAACTGTTGCAGCTGCCTTTGCTCTATCGCGCCACCCTGTCGTCGCTGTCGATCGCACGCGCGACCAGCCTCGACAAGGCGTTGCTCGATCATCTCGAGGCGCTGTCGATTCGCGGCTATTTCCTCGTTTATGGCGTGCGCGAGAGCCGCCTCAACCGGCTGCGCCGCTTCTTCCTCTACGACTGGCCCGCCGCGGTGCGATCGGTATGGAAAGAGACGATCATCATCGCGCTGATTATCCTGCTCGGCGCGCTGACCAGCTATTCGCTCGTCGCAAGCAACCCCGAATGGTATTATAATTTTGTCGGCGAAGATATGTCGGGCGGCCGCGATCCGCGCGCGACCACCGAATTTCTCCGTTCGACGCTGGGACATGGCAAAGCGGCGAGCGGGGGCGAAAGCGGGCTGCATGTGTTTGCGACCTACCTTTTCACGCACAATAGCCAGGTATCGATCATGTCCTTCGCGCTCGGCTTCGCCTTTGGCGTACCGACGATGATGCTCGAATATTACCAGGGGATCGGGCTGGGCGCGATGATGGCGGTGTTCGCGGGCAAGGGCCTTGGCTTCGATTTCGGCGGCTGGCTGTTCATCCACGGCACCACCGAGCTGTTCGCGGCGGCGCTGTCGGGCGCTGCCGGGCTTCGCATCGGCGCTGCGGTCGTCTTTCCTGGCGCGCGCAGCCGGTTGCAGGCGGCGTCGGAGGCGGGGCGGACCGCGGGCAAGGTGATGATCGGCGTGATCCTGATGTTGCTTGCCGCCGGGCTGCTCGAAGGGTTCGGTCGCCAGCTGATCACCGACACGATGCTGCGTTACGGCATCGGCTCGCTCATGCTGCTGTTCTGGATTGCCTATTATTACATCCCGCGCCGCGAGGATGTGACATGAGCGCTGCCGCTGCCCAGGCCAACGCCAAATCGCGCAGCGCGCGGGCGAAAAAAATCCGCCAGTTTGTCACTCCCGAGGGCGTCGATCTGGAGCTCAGGATCGCGAGTTCGGGGCTGCGTTTCGGCGCGCTGCTGGTCGACCTGATCCTGATCGTGCTGGCCCTGGTTCTGTTCTCACTTGTGATGCTGTGGGTCGGCTTTGCGTCGCAATCGGACATCACCATGGTCGTCTGGATGCTCGGCGCCTTTTTGCTGCGCACCTTCTGGTTCATCGGCTTCGAGCTCGGGTCGCGCGCCGCGACGCCGGGCAAGCGGCTGATGGGCATCCGCGTCGTCGCACGCAACGGCGGCCGACTGACCGCCGACGCGGTGGTCGCGCGCAATCTGATCCGGGAGCTTGAACTGTTTTTGCCGCTGATGATGCTGAGCGTGGGCGCGGCGGAAGATATGGTGTCGGGGTGGACCATGCTCGCGGGTGTGCTGTGGTCGCTGACCCTCAGCCTGTTCCTGCTGTTCAACCGCGACCGGATGCGGATGGGCGACCTGATCGCCGGAACCTGGGTGGTGATGGCGCAGCGGGTGAAACTCGACGCCGACATTGCTATCGGCACCGCGGGCGACGCGATGATTTTCAGCGAGGCCGAGCTGGCGGTGTACGGCATTTTCGAACTGCAGGAACTCGAACGCGTCCTGCGCGGCAACGACCCGCGCGCGATGCGCGAAGTCGCCGACGCGATCCGCGCCAAGATCGGCCGTCCCGTCGCCGAAGAGGATGACGTCTTCCTGCTGAGCTACTACCGCCAGCTCAAATCCCGGCTTGAACGCAAATTGCTGTTCGGCAAACGGCGAGAGGATAAATATGCCAGCGACTGACATCAGCGTCGCCAACGCCCTGCAGTCACGGCGATCGATCCGCAAATTCACGGACCGAGCCGTCGACCCGGTGGTGCTCAAGACCATTTTCGCGGCGGCGCAGCGCGCGCCGTCGGGGGGCAACCTCCAGCCCTGGCAGGCGACGGTGCTCACCGGCGAACCCTGGCAGGCGGTGAAGGCCGCGGTCGCCGCGCGGCTGGCGATGGGGCGCGAGGGCTATCAGCCGGAATATGACATTTATCCCAAAGAGCTGACCGATCCGTGGGAAGCGCGACGCTTTGGGGTCGGCGAGGGGCTCTATGCCGCACTTGGCATCCCGCGCGAGGACAAGGCGGGCCGGCTGGCTCAGTTCGTGGAGAATTACCGGGGTTTCGGCGCACCGGTGATGCTTTTCCTCCACTGCTCGCGCATCATGGGACCGCCGCAATGGTCGGACATGGGCATGTGGCTGCAATCGGTGATGCTGCTGCTCGTCGAGGCCGGGCTCGCCAGCTGTCCGCAGGAATGCTGGGCGATGTACGGCAAGACGGTGCGGGAGACACTGGCGCTGGGCGACGGCCAGATTTTGTTCACCGGCCTCGCGATCGGCTATGCCGACGAAGGCGCCGCAGTGAACCAGTGGCCGGTACCGCGCGTGGGGCTGGATGAAGTGATCGATTGGCAGGGATTTTGATATGAAGCGGCAGCGGATGTGGACAAAATATGGCGTTGCGGTGCCGCTAATGCTGGCGGTTGCCGGATGCGCGGCGGTGCCGACACCGGCTGCGCTTCCGCCACGCCCTGCCCCCGCCGCGGCCGCGCCGGCGCCGTTGCCGACCCCGACCCGCGGCTGGGAGGATCGCGCGCTCGACAATGGTGCGTGGCGTTATGACGCGGGCAGCCGCGCCGCGGCATTCGTCCCGACCGGCAGCGCCAATCCGCTCCTCACCATGACATGCAGCGGCAACGCGATTCGTCTGACCTCAGCGTTGGCTGGCTCCGTCAGCCTGCGCACCAGCGCCGGGACCGACCAGATCCGCTTCGACGGCGGCAGCGCGACACTGTCCAACCGCGACCCGCGGCTCGACCGCATAGCGTTCAGTCGCGGACGCTTCGCGCTGGAAACACCGGGCGGCGGCGCGCTGACGTTGCCGGTGCAGTCGGAAATCGGGCGCGTAATCGAGGATTGTCGGTAACAGGATCCTCCCTGTCGCGAAGCGATGGGGAGGGGGATCGCCGCCGCAGGCGGTGGTGGAGGGGCGGCGCCCTAGCGTCATTGCCGCTCCGTCAGCGCGGCGCGCTGCCAGCTTCCCATGGCTACGCCACAGGGAGGACTTGGAGGTTACCCGCCAAGCTGCACGGTTCCGCCCCTGATCCAACCCCAGCGGCACGGCCCCTGATATTCGCGCGCATTCGCGACCGACTTTCCAACCCCGCACATATCGGGGTCGGTCCCGGGGGCGGCAAACACGATCCCAAACCAGGCGTCATTCTCGGCCGCTTCGCACAGCGACACATTGGCGCCGCCAGCCAGCTTGGCTTTGACCGCGCGCGTTTCGCCGGGTGCCCAATAGACGTCGGTGCCGCCCGCCTTGACGCGGCTGATGCTCGAACAGGCGGGTAGGCTTGGCCCTTCGGTGCCAATCATCACCGCGCGTGTCGCGAGCGGTTCGCCGCTGACGTCAGGGGCGTTTTCGGCGGGCGGGGCAGGTTGGCTGCACGCGCCAAGCGCGAAGGTCAGGAGGGCGGCGAGGGGGAGGGTGGAACGCTGTTTCATGAACGCGAAACTAGCCGCCGCGGCGCGCGCGCGCAACGCTCGTCCTGCAAGGACCAAGACCCGCATTTTCGCTTGGGTTTTGCCGCCTTCGACCCTATATAATCGGCATGACGGACACCCCTGAAAATATGGCGCCAAGCGCCAACACCAACCTTCCCAATGCCAATGCTTATGGCGCCGATTCGATCAAGGTTCTCAAGGGCCTGGACGCGGTTCGCAAACGGCCGGGGATGTATATCGGCGATACCGACGACGGGTCGGGTCTGCATCACATGGTGTTCGAGGTTTCGGATAATGCGATCGACGAGGCGCTTGCGGGGCATTGCGACCTCGTCCTGATCACCCTCAACAGCGACGGATCGGTCAGCGTCGAAGACAATGGCCGCGGCATCCCAACCGGCATCCACGCCGAAGAAGGCATTTCGGCGGCCGAGGTCATCATGACCCAGCTCCACGCGGGCGGGAAGTTTGAGAACACCAGCGACGACAATGCCTATAAGGTGTCGGGCGGCCTGCACGGCGTCGGGGTCAGCGTCGTCAACGCGCTGTCCGAATGGCTCGAACTGACGATCTGGCGCGATGGTGAAGAACATTGGATGCGCTTCGAACATGGCGATTCGGTTGGCCCACTCAAGGTTACCGGCCCTGCCCCGGCGGGCAAGAAGGGCACGCGCGTGACCTTCTCGGCATCGACCGACACGTTCAAGAATGTTCTCGAGTTCGATTTCGAAAAGCTGGAACATCGCTATCGCGAACTGGCGTTTCTCAATTCGGGGGTTCGCATCAAGCTGGTCGATGCCCGCCACGCCGAGCATCAGTTCCATGATCTTTATTATGAGGGCGGCATTGGCGCCTTCGTCAAATATCTCGACCGCAACAAAACCGCGCTGCTGCCCGATCCGATCGCGATCAGCAGCGAGCGCGACGGCATCGGCATCGAGGTCGCGCTCGAATGGAACGACAGCTATTACGAAAATGTGCTGTGTTTCACCAACAACATCCCGCAGCGCGACGGCGGCACCCATCTCGCCGCATTCCGCGCCGCGCTGACGCGCACGATCAACGGCTATGGTGACAAGTCGGGCATTCTTAAGAAAGAGAAGGTCTCACTGACTGGCGACGACATGCGCGAAGGGCTGACCGCGATCGTCTCGGTCAAGCTGCCCGATCCAAAGTTCAGTTCGCAGACCAAGGACAAGCTCGTCTCGTCCGAAGTGCGCCAGCCGCTCGAAAGCCTGATGGCCGACCGGATGACCGAGTGGCTGGAGGAAAATCCCGCTTACGCGAAGGCGGTGATCCAGAAGGTCATCGACGCCGCCGCGGCACGCGAGGCGGCGAAAAAGGCGCGCGAACTGACGCGGCGCAAGGGTGCGATGGACATCGCCTCGCTGCCCGGCAAGCTCGCCGACTGCCAGGAACGCGACCCCGCCAAATGCGAACTGTTCCTCGTCGAGGGGGATTCGGCAGGCGGATCGGCCAAGCAGGGCCGCGACCGCCATGTTCAGGCGATCCTGCCGCTGAAGGGCAAGATTTTGAACGTCGAGCGCGCGCGCTTCGACCGCATCATCTCGTCAAAGGAAGTCGGAACCTTGATTCAGGCGCTCGGTGCCGGGATACGCGACGAGTTCAATATCGAAAAGCTGCGCTATCACAAGATCGTTATCATGACCGACGCCGACGTCGATGGCGCGCATATCCGCACGCTTTTACTCACCTTCTTCTATCGCCAGATGCCCGAGATCATCGAGGGCGGCTATCTCTACATCGCGCAACCGCCGCTTTACAAAGTCGCGAAGGGGCGCAGCGAAGTCTATTTGAAGGACGATAGCGCGCTCGAAAATTACCTTGTCGACGGCGGCATCGACGCGCTGATGCTCGAGACGAGCGGCGGCGCGCGATCGGGGAATGACTTGCGCGAACTGATCGAGCACGGCCGCCGCCTGCGCGCGCTGATGCGTTATGTTCCGCGCGGGCATAATTACGAATTGGTCGAAGCGCTGGCGCTGAACGGCGCGCTCGACCCTGCACTCGACAGCGCTGGCCGCGACGCTGCGGGCGTGCGCGCCGCCGAATGGCTCAACGCCGCCGAACGCGCGCTGACCGGCGGCATCGAGGCGAAGTGGACGATTACCGCGAGCGATGGTGGTTATACGCTCGAGAAGCGCTGGCGCGGGGTCAGCGACCATCATGCGATCGATGCCGCGTTCCTGGCCAGTCAGGAGGGGCGCCGCCTGCACAAGCTAGCTGCCGAACAGGCCGAGACCTATGCGCATCCCAGCCGATTGGTGAAGGGCAGCAGCGCCGCGGCGATGGCCGCCGACGCTGCCGCGCTTGCCGCGGCCGAGGCCGCCGAAGGCGATGCCGAAGCGAGCGACAGCGATTTGCCCGCCGCGGGCGTTGGCAAGGTCACGCCGATCACCCGCCCGTCCGAACTGCTCGAGGCAATCTTTGCGCATACCCGCAAAGGACTGGCGATCAGCCGCTACAAGGGGCTGGGCGAGATGAATGCCGAACAATTGTGGGAAACCACGCTCGATCCGTCGAACCGCTCGCTGCTGCGCGTCGAAGCCGAACAGGCCGACATCGCGCACGAAATCTTTGAGCGGCTGATGGGCGACGAGGTCGAACCGCGGCGCGAATTCATCCAGATGAACGCGCTGTCGGTGGCCAATCTGGACGTATGATCCTATTTGGTTCCGGTAAAGCGGCGCGAATTCGAACCTCCGGACGCAAATAATGTTCAGTCCAGCGCGCGGCGGCTTGTCTTGGCAAGCCACCGCTGCTTTGGGCGCATCCTCGACAAGGGGATGATGTCATGCAGGCCTTTGCAGCAATGCTGATGCCGCTCCTGCTCACGGTTTCGGCCGCGGGGCAGGACGCCGAAATCACGAATTCGGAGATCTCCAACACAGAGTTCACCGACACGGCGCTCGTCGAAATCGACGAGGAAACCGAAATCGGCGGCGGCATGGCGAGCTATTACGGCAAAGAACTCGCCGGCAACCGCACCGCCAGCGGCGAGCGCTTCAACCCAAGCCAGCTAACCGCGGCGCACCGGTCGCTGCCCTTTGGCAGCCGGGTACGCGTCACCAACACCGCAAACGGCGACAGCGTAGTAGTCCGCATCAACGACCGCGGTCCCTTTTCGCACGGCCGCATTATTGACGTCAGCCAAGCGGCAGCACGCGAAATCGGCATGCACCGCAGCGGCACCGCGCGAGTAAAGCTGGCGCTGCTCGACGACTGAGCGTCAGTCGAACACCGACCATCCGGCCGCATAGGCGAAATGTTCAAGCGCCACCGCGCCGGCAAGCGACGTTCCCGCCTCGTTGAGCCCCGGTGACCACACCGCGATCGATCCCTGCCCCGGCGCAATGCACAGGATGCCGCCGCCGACCCCGCTCTTGCCCGGCAGGCCGACGCGGAAGGCGAATTCCCCTGAATTGTCATAATGGCCGCATAACATCATGATCGCGTTGATCCGCCGCGCGCGGTGCGGCTCAATCAACTGCTCCCCGGTCAGCGGATCGCGGCCCTCCATCGCGAGGAACAGCCCGGCGCGCGCGAGCTGGCGGCAACTCATCGCGATCGCGCATTGGCGAAAATAGACGCCGACGACGGTTTCTACGGGATGCTTGAGATTGCCGAAGGCGTCCATGAAATGCGCCAGGCTGCGATTGCGCGCCCCGGTTTCGGATTCGGAAAAAGCAACGTCGAAGTCGATGTCGACACCGTCGTCGCCCGCCCGCGCGCGCATGAAATCTAGGATTTCTTCGGCCACCGCATCGCCGCCCCGCCCGTCGATCAGCCGGTCGGTCGTCGCGATTGCGCCGGCATTGATCAGCGGGTTGCGCGGAATGCCGTGCTCGCTTTCGAGCTGGACGACCGAGTTGAACGCCGACCCAGAGGGTTCGCGACCGACGCTGTCCCAGAGCGAACTGCCGACGCGGCGCAACGCCAGCGCGAGCGTGAAGACCTTCGACACCGACTGGATCGAAAAGGCCTCGTCGGCGTCGCCCGCGGTGTGGACGGTGCCGTCGGGCAGCGCAAGAGCGAAGCCCAGCTTGGCCGGGTCAACCTTCGCCAGCGCCGGAATATAGTCGGCGACGCGCCCCTCGCCGAGATGCGCCGCGGCGAGCGTCATCGCTTCTTCGATATGATTGCAAAGATCAGCGGTCATCGCGCAACTTTAGCATCTTCACGCACATCGGCGAGTATTTTCATTTTTGCAGAAATATTCTATGAAATAGAAATCAAATACCGACTCGGGAGAAAAATCATGATCGACCTACCGCGCGGCAAGGGGCTTTCGAGCGCAGTGAGCTATCAGGACAGCAAGGCGGCATTCCGCTGGCTGGAGGAGGCCTTCGGGTTCGAACCCTTGTTCGTGCTGCTCGACGAAGCGGGCAACCTTGCGCATTCGGAAATGGGATTCGGCGATTCGGTGGTGATGGTCGGCAATGAATGGTCGGACGATCACAAGAGCCCAAAGTCGATCGGCGGCAAGAACACGCAGTCGGTGCATGTGCAGTTGAACGTCGGCGAAGATATCGACGCGCATTGTGAAAGGGCCCGAGCCGCAGGCGCCGCGATCATCGCCGAGCCCGAGACGCAATTCTACGGTGACCGCAGCTATCGCGCTAAGGACCCCGAAGGACATATCTGGACCTTTGGCGTGACGGTCGAGGAGAAGAGCGCCGAACAATGGGACGCCGAGGGCGGTTTTACGACCAAGACGCGGCTCGACGATTGAGCGCGGCGCTCGACCGTATGCTGGGCGCGCTTGCCGATCCAAAACGGCGGCGCGCGATCGAGCTGCTGGGCGAGCACCCGCGCAGCGCCGGCGAACTCGCGGCCGAACTCGGCCTCGCACCTCCCGCAATGAGCCGCCATTTGCGCGCGTTGAAGGAAGGCGGGCTCGTCGAGGACGGCCATCCCGACTTCGACGCGCGCGTCCGCATCTATTCGATGAAGGACGGCGCGACCGCAGAACTCAGGCAATGGCTCGCAGCGACCGAGGCGCTGTGGACGCACCAGCTCGCGGCGTTCAAGCGCCATGTCGAGAGCGGCGAATGAGCGCGCCCCAATGACCGCGGCCGTCATCGTCGCGCTGCGGGTCGGTGTATCGCCCGACCTCGCCTTCACCGCCTTCACTCGCGACATCGGCCGGTGGTGGAAGAGCCATCCCCTGTTCCAGCTCTCGCGGAGCGGAGACGGCGCGCTGCGCTTCGATCCCGAAGGGCCGGACGGACGTCTCGTCACGCGCTTCGCCGACGGCAAGCTATGGGAAATCGGCGCAGTCCGTCACTGGCTTCCCGGCGAGCGCCTGACATTCGAATGGCGCTTGCCGAGCTTCAAGCCGGATCAGGTGACCGAGGTCGATGTGTGGTTCGAAGCCGTCGGCGGCGAGACACGGGTGACGGTGGAGCATCGCGGCTGGGACGCGATCCCGCCACAGCATGTCGCGCGGCACGGATTCGAGCTGATGCTATTCCAGCGGCGGCTCGGTGAGCATTGGCGCGAATTGTTGAAGGGCATGAGCGACGGGATCTAGCGGGCGATCGCCGAGAGAAAGCCTTGCTGCTGCCCCGTCCCGGCCCCAAGTTCCACATATGGACCTCCCCGCTCCCTTTACCGACTGGTTCGCCGCGCGCGGGTGGCAGCTGCGGCGGCATCAGGCCGATATGCTATCCGCCGGGGCGCGGGGCGAAAATGCGCTGCTCGTCGCGGCGACGGGGGCGGGCAAGACTCTGTCGGGGTTCTTGCCGACGCTCGTCGATCTTGCGCGGCATCCGACCGACCGGCTGCATACCCTGTATGTGTCGCCGTTGAAGGCCCTGGCGGCGGACGTCGAGCGCAATTTGCTCGGGCCAATTGCCGACATGGAACTCGACATCAGCGTCGAGAGCCGTAGCGGCGATACGTCGTCGGACAAGAAAGCGCGTCAGCGCAGCCGGCCGCCGAACATCCTGCTGACGACCCCCGAATCCTTGTCGCTACTGATCTCCTATCCCGACAGTTTCACGATGTTTGCCGATCTTAAAACGGTGGTGATCGACGAGATCCATGCGTTCGCGCCGGGCAAGCGCGGCGACCTGCTCAGCCTGGCGCTCGCGCGGCTCCAGACGATCGCGCCGGGACTGCGCCGCGTCGGCCTGTCCGCGACGATCGCCGATACCCAGGCCTACCGCGCGTGGCTGGCGCCCGACAGCGATGCCGAGAGCGTGACGCTGGTCGAGGGCGAGGCCGGCGCCGATCCCGATATCCAGATATTGCTGCCCGAAGGCGCTGTGCCGTGGGCGGGGCATTCGGGACGTTATGCGGTGCATCAGGTGATGACGGAGGTCGCGAAGCACCGCACCACGATCATCTTTTGCAATACCCGCGGGCTCGCCGAACTGATCTTTCAGGAGCTGTGGAAGGTCAACGACCTGTCGCTGCCGATCGCGATCCACCACGGCAGCCTCGACCGCGAAGCGCGTCAGCGCGCCGAGGCGGCGATGGCCGAGGGGCGATTGCGCGCACTCGTCGCCACCTCGAGCCTTGATCTCGGGCTCGACTGGGGCGACGTCGATTGCGTGATCCAGATGGGCGCGCCGAAGGGCTCGTCGCGGCTTCTCCAGCGCATCGGCCGCGCCAATCACCGGCTCGACGAACCGAGCAAGGCGCTGATCGTCCCCGGCAACCGCTTTGAATATCTCGAAGCGCAGGCGGCACTGGATGCGGTCGAGGCGGGCGAGCGCGACGCCGATCGCTTTCGCCCCGGCGCGCTCGACGTGCTGGCGCAGCATGTGATGGCGCTCGCCTGCGCGGCGCCGTTCAAGGAGGAAGCGCTGCTCGCCGAAATCCGTTCGGCGGCGCCCTATCGCTGGGTGAATGCCGCACTCTTTACCCGCCTGCTCGGTTTCGTCCGCGACGGCGGCTACGCGCTCAAAAGCTATGATCGCTTTCGCCGCCTCGCCCCCGACGGACAGGGCGGTTGGCGCATCGCGCATCCGCGGCTGGCGGCGCAGCACCGGCTCAACGCCGGGATCATTGTCGATGCTCCGACGCTGGACGTCCGCTTCAAGAACGGCCGCCGTCTCGGCACCGTCGAGGAATATTTTGCGAGCACGCTCAGCCCCGGCGACACCTTTGCCTTTGCCGGGCTCAGTCTGGAGGTCGAGGGCATCCGCGACACCGACGTACTGGTCCGCGCGACGAGCAAACCGGCGCGGATCCCTTCCTATGTCGGGGCGCGCATGGCGCTGTCGACGCGGCTCGCCGACCGGGTGCGCGGCTTCCTCGCCGATCCGGCGAGCTGGCAGCGGTTCCCCGCCGATGTGCGGTTCTGGCTCGAAATGCAGGCGCTCCGCTCGGTGCTGCCGCGCCCCGGAGAACTGCTCGTCGAGACCTTCCCGCACGAGGGCAATCATTATCTGGTTGCCTATCCGTTCGAGGGGTGGAACGCGCACCAGTCGCTGGGCATGCTGATCACCAAACGAATGGAGCGCGCCGGGTTGCAGCCGCTGGGGTTCGTCGCGTCGGACTATGCGCTCGCGATCTGGTCGCTGCGCCCGGTTACCGACCCGGCGGCGCTGTTCGACTCCTCGATCCTCGAGGATGAATTCATCGAATGGGTCGAGGGATCGCATCTGCTCAAGCGCGCCTTTCGCGAAGTCGCGGTGATCGGCGGGCTGATCGAGCGCCAGCACCCCGGCAAGCGCAAGACGGGCAAACAGGTGACCTTTTCAACCGACCTGATCTTTGACGTGCTGCGCAAATATGAGCCTGATCATCTGCTGCTCGAGGCGGCGTGGGCCGACGCGCGCGAACGACTGACCGATGTCGCGCGCCTCGGCGACCTGCTCGACCGCGCGGCGGGAACGATGCTGCACAAGAAGCTCGAGCGGATCAGCCCGCTGGCGATCCCGGTGCTGGTGCTGATCGGCCGCGAAAGCGTCGCGGGTGCCGACATCGACGATGCGCTGCTCGGCGAACTGGCCGACAGTTTGGCCGATCAGGCGATGGGCCCGACGTAGCGATGCCCTGCGGCGTTTCGCTTGCTGCGCGCCCGGATGAGGCGTAGATTGCGCCAAAATATACAAGATGAACATGGAGGGGATGCCCGCAATGATCCACCTTTTCAGGCGGTCGATGTTCTGGACTACGCTGCTCGCAGCGCCGGTGCTGATCGGCGCCAGCCAAACACCCCCGACGCCGGCGTCCGCCCTTCCGGTCCCGGCCGTCTCCAACCCGGCCGACCCGCTCGTGGTCGAGCCGGGGACGGTGAGCGAGATCGTCCCGTTCATCCAGCCCTTTGACCTCGATGCCACGCGGCGGATGGCGGTGGAGGTGATGCTCGGCAGCGAAGGGCCGTTTTCCTTCCTGGTCGATACCGGCGCCGAACGGACGGTGATCGCGCGCGAACTCGCGACCCGGCTGGGATTGGTCGAAGGCGCCAAGCTGCGGCTCGCGACAATTGGCGGGTCGGCGATGGTGCCGAGTTTCCGCATTGCGGCGCTGCAAATGTCGAACCTGCACCTTACGGCGGTCGAGGCGCCCGCCTTTTATGGCCGCCATATCGGTGCTGCCGGGCTGATCGGCGTCGATATGCTCGAAGAACGCCGGGTGCTGATCGATTTCCGCAAGGAAACGATGCAAGTGCTGGAAACGCGGCGCCGCGCGCCGTCACTGATCAAGGACGATGACGCAATCGTCGTCACTGCGCGTAATTCGGCCGGCCGCCTGATCCTGTCCGACGCGCGGCTGAACGGCAAACGAATCGACGTGATCGTCGATACCGGCGCGCAGACCAGCGTCGGCAACATGGCGTTGCAAAGGCTGGTCGCCGACCGCCGCGCCAACCGCTTTCCCTTCGCTCCGACCGAGTTGACCGCGGTGACAGGTGAGGACGTCCCCGCCTTGCGCACCGCGATCAAGCGAATCGTCATCAGCGGGCTCGATATCAACGACCTCCCCGTCAGCTTTGCCGACAGTCAGGCTTTCCGCGCGCTGGGACTGCACGAACGCCCCGCGCTGTTGCTCGGCATGGACAGCCTGTCGCTGTTCGACCGGGTCGAAATCGATTTTCCGAACAAACGGGTCGTGTTTGATCTGCCCGATGGCGCGGAGCGCCAGACGGGGCGGCGCTTTGCCGCGAACTTGGTGATGCGGGGCAGCTAGGACGCTTGCGGGGAACCGACGGCGTTGCCATAGCGGCGCGATGTCCGCCGCAACGCCCTTTGCCTTTGCGGGTCAGTCCTTTCAGATGCTGGCCGACCGGGCGCTGTTCTGGCCGCGGCACGGCGCGCTGATCGTCGCCGACCTGCATCTGGAAAAGGCGAGCTGGTTTGCGGCGCTTGGCCAGCCGCTGCCGCCTTATGACAGTCATGATACGCTTGACCGGCTGGCGCAGCTGGCAACCGAAACCGGCGCGCGCGCAATCTGGTGCCTCGGCGACAGTTTTCACGACCGCCACGCCGCCAGCCGCATCGTTCCCGCGATCGCCGAGCGTCTGCGCGGACAGGCCGCCGCGACGCAGCTGCTGTGGATCGCGGGCAATCACGACGGGCTGACCGGCGGCGCGTGGGGCGGCGAGATCGCCGAAGAGCATATCGTCGATGACATCGTCTTTCGGCACCAGAGCCTGGCCGTCGAAACCCGGGCTGAAATATCAGGGCATTTCCACCCCAAGCTGCGGTTGAACGTCCGCGGCCGCCATGTCTCGCGCCCCTGTTTTGCGGGCGACGCGCAGCGGTTGATTCTGCCCGCCTTCGGCAGCCTGACCGGCGGACTCGCCGCCGACCACCCGGTGATCGCCGCAAATTTTTCCGGACCCTATCAGGCGATGCTGGTCGCGCGCGACCGCCGACTTTGCTTCCCGTGCCCGAGCGGCGCGCGCGATGACGCTACGGCAAGCCGCGTCCTCCGCGCAAACTAGCTGCTAAGCATCACCGAACGGGCGCTTTTTTGGCTGTGGCTGAAATGCATCACCCCGCCAAAAACGACGCAAATACGGGCCTTCCGCTGGATCAGGCACGCAATTGAGTTATGTTCTGAGGGCAACAAAAATAATGAAATGTTGAGAGGAGTGCCCGACATGAAATCATCTACCCTTTGTGCTGCGCGATTTATGCGCACTACTGCGCTCGGTGTGTCGATCGCAATGGCCGTGGTCGCTGCGCCCGCCTTTGCGCAGGACGCCCCGGCCGACGAGACCGTCGACGACAGCGACAACACCCCGATCATCGTCACCGCACAGGGCCGTTCGCAGCTCTTGTCCGACGTGCCGGTCGCAATCTCGGCGGTGAACGCCGAAACGCTGCAGAACAGCGGCGCCAATGACATCCGGCAACTCAACCAGCTCGCCCCCTCGCTGCTCGTTTCGTCGACCGGTTCGGAAGCCAATGGCTCGGCGCGCATCCGCGGCATCGGCACCGTCGGCGACAATCCCGGTCTCGAAAGCTCGGTTCCCGTATTTATCGACGGCGTTTATCGCTCGCGTTCGGGCATCGGCCTCAACGAACTTGGCGAAATCGACCGTATCGAAGTGCAGCGCGGGCCGCAGGGCACACTGGGCGGCCGCAACTCGTCGGCCGGGTTGATCAGCATCTATTCGAAAAAGCCCGCTTTCAGTTTCGGCGCTACGGGTGAGGTCACCTATGGCAATTACGACTATTGGCGCCTCGGCGGCAGCGTCACGGGTCCAATCAGCGACACGCTCGCCGCGCGTATCGACGGCGTGTGGGTGAAGCGGGACGGCTTTCTGCGCGATGCGAACAACAACCGCGACGTCAACAACCGCGACCGTTATTTCCTGCGCGGCCAGTTGCTGTTCGAACCGACCGACGCGCTTTCAATCCGCCTGATCGCCGATTATACCTCGCGCGACGAAGAGTGCTGCGGCGCGACCTATGTCGGCCCGACGGTCAACCCCTATATCGGCAATCTCAATACGCCGAGCAGCCCAGGGGCAGCAGCGACGCCGACGAGCAACAACATCATCAATGTTCTGCGCGACCTTGGCCAGCCGCTGGCGGCGTTCAACCAGGGCTATAGCCGCGACATCTCGGTCACCCCGGGCCGCAGCTTTGCTGGCGAGACCACCGATTACGGCTTCTCAGGCCAGATCGACTATGACTTCGGCGGCGCTACGCTGACCTCGATCACCGGCTACCGCGAATATCGGTCGAGCCAGGCGGGCGACGTCGATTATGGCACGGTCGATATCCTCTATCGCGCCCCGAGCGACGATGCCTACCGTCAGTTCCACACCTTTACCCAGGAACTGCGCCTGCAGGGCGAAGCCTTTGACGGCAAGCTCGACTGGCTGGTTGGCGGCTTTTACGCCAATGAAAAGCTGACCGTTCGCGACAATCTGCGCTTCGGCACGCAATATGGCCGTTTCGCAGCTTGCCGCCTTATAACAGGCACAGCGCTCGCGGGCCTTTATTCGCCGACCAACCCATCGTGCGTCATTCCCGGCGTAGGGCAGGCGACGCTCGCGGGTGCAACCGGCGCGTCGGGTCCGGATATCGTCGCAGCCTTAGCGGCGCTCGACGGCCTTAGCGATCGCGGCAGCATCAACGACCGTTACTTCCAGGAAGACAACAACTGGGCGCTGTTCACCCACAATATCTTCCACATCACCGACAAGCTCGATTTCACCTTTGGCCTGCGTTACACGAACGACAAGAAGAAGTTCGCGGCAACCTTTACCAACGACAACACGGTCTGCACTACCGTGCAGGGGCTGGTTCTCAACGATCTGACGACCACCACGGCCGGGACACCCACCCAGAGCGCCACCGCGCGCGCGCTGGCCGGCGCCCTCATCGGCCTCAGCTGTCAGGGCAATTCGACCGCCGAGCTCAACAATGTGTCGATCAACGACAAGCGCAGCGAGGATGAATTTACCGGCACGGCGATCCTCTCGTACAAGCCGATCGACGATCTGATGGTCTATGCGAGCTATTCGCGCGGCTACAAGGCGGGCGGTTTCAACCTCGACCGTTCGGCGCTCAAATCTCCGATTCTGCCGTTCGCGTCCTCGGGCGGAGCGCAGGCGCTGGTCAGTAACCTCCAATTCGACCCGGAAACGGTGCACAGCTATGAACTGGGCGCCAAATATTCGACCGGTCCGTTCGGCATGGGGCTGACCTTCTTCCGGTCGGACTTCTCGAGCTTCCAGCTGAACACGTTCAACGGCACCGTCTTCCTCGTGCAGAACGTCAACGGCTGCGATACCAGTCTGAACGGCGGCGACCGCGACCAGAGCAAGTTCGCCGGCGCGCCGAACTTCAACGCCGCGGCGGCGACCACCGGCGCCTGCGCGGCCGATGACGTCAGCTATGGCGTGCGGACCGAAGGTTTCGAACTCGAAGCTTCGCTCGTTCCGGCGCAGAGCTTCCGCATGACCGCGGGCCTGACCTATGCGAAGACGAAATATCGCAACGATCTGGTCGGCAATGACTCGGGCGCGCCGCTCGATCAGGCGCTCCGCCTGCTCCCGGGAAACAATCTGTCGAACGCGCCCGAACTGGTCGCCACCGGCAGCGTCGCCTGGACCCCTGACATCGGCAGCAGCGGCCTGACCGGCCTTGTCTATATCGATGGCCGCATGACCAGCGATTACAACACCGGTTCGGACCTGTTCCCCCAAAAGGCGCAGGACGGTTATGCCCTGTTCAACGCCCGCATCGGCATTCGCGGCCCCGACGAGAAATGGGGCATCGAATTCTGGGGCCAGAATATCTTCAACAAACAATATGCGCAGGTCGCGTTCAACTCACCGTTCCAGGAAGGCGCCACGTCGGCAACGACCGCTTTTGCCGACCCGCAGTACCCGGGCGGCCGCCAGATCTTCTCGCAGTTCCTGGCCGAGCCGCGGACCTATGGCGTGACGCTGCGCGGCAAGTTCTGACCGCTCATCATCTTGAAAACATTGAGGGCGGGACCATTGGTCCCGCCCTCTTTTTTTGCCCGCAGTGCGGCCGCGCAAGTGAACTCGTTGCTTCTGACAGCTGTGGCCAAAAAGCCGCGCTCGGCGCACAATGACGTTACGGCGCGGGCAGGTACTGGCCACCAACCGCGATGTCGTGATACGCTCGCGTTCAAATAAGAAATCGTGCTGCTCTCCCACCAAAAATTGTGCCGTGTGAGGAGGGCCAGATCCATGAAAAACACATCCAGATGTACCGCCAACCTGCTGCGCGCCAGCGCCGCGGGCCTGTCGCTGTCATTCGCCATGCTGGCGATGCCCGCCATGGCGCAGGACGCCGGCGCGGAGACCAGCGACGAAACGATCATCGTCACCGCCACGCGGCGCAGTGAGGCGCTGTCCGACGTGCCGATCGCCGTCTCGGCGGTCACCGGCGAAACCCTGGAAAAGACCGGCGCGACCGATGTGCGCGCGCTGGGGCAGGTGGCGCCGTCACTGCTGGTGTCCGGGGCCACGAGTGAGGTCAATTTTTCGGCACGCATCCGCGGCATCGGCACGGTGGGTGAAAATCCCGGGCTGGAATCGTCGGTCGGCCTGTTCATCGACGGCGTCTATCGCAGCCGCACCGGGGTCGGCCTGTCCGAACTCGGTGACATCGAACGCGTCGAAGTGCTCCGCGGGCCGCAGGGTACCTTGTTCGGTCGCAACTCGACCGCCGGGCTGATCAACATCGTCACCAAAGGCCCCGACCTCAGCGGTTTTGGCGCCAAGGGGTCGATCAGCTACGGCAATTATGACTATTGGCGCGTCGACGGCATGGTCAACGCGCCGCTGGGCGAAAAGGCCGCGGTGCGCGTCGACGGCGTCTGGCAACAGCGCGATGGTTTTATCAAGAATGCGACCGCGGGCGAGCCCGACATCAACGACCGCGATCGTTGGCTGGCGCGCGGCCAGTTGCTGCTCAAACCCAGCGAGACCATGAAGCTTCGCCTGATCGCCGATTATAGCGAGCGCAAGGAAAACTGCTGCGGCGGGGTCTTGCTCAATCCGGTGCGCAACCTGGCGCGCGGCGCCGACGGCTTTCCCGTCGCGTCGACGAACACGCTGCTCCCGGTGCTGCAGGCGCTCGGTGCCAACCATCAGGTGCCGCCGACGGGGACGAGCTACGTGCGCAGCCAGGCGACGACGCCGGGAGTCACCTATCGGTCGGACACCAAGGATTGGGGCGTGTCGGGCGAGGTCAGCTGGGAGCTGGGAACAGCATCGCTGACGTCGATCACCGCCTATCGCGACTACAAGAATGCGCAGGGCCAGGACGCCGATTTCAGCGCGCTCGACGTGCTGCGCCGCACCGACCTCGACCGCCGGTTCCGCCTGTTCACGCAGGAACTGCGGTTGCAGGGTGAGGCGTTCGACGGGCGGCTCGACTGGCTGGTCGGCGGCTATTACGCGAACGAGAAACTCAACGTCGACGACGACATCGTCTATGGCAATAATTACGAGCAATTCGCCAACTGCCTGCTCTTCGCCAGCGCGCTACCCACTGCCGTGCTGCCGTCGAACCCGCAATGCGTGAATGTCCCGGTGGTGCAAGGCACGATCACCGCGCTGTCGGGGCTTCCCGTCGGCGACCCGCGCCGCGCGTCGATCCCGCTTTTGTCAGCGTTGATCGCCAATCCGGCGCGCCCCGGCTTCGGGTCGCTCGCCGCCGCGCTCGGCCAGCCGACGCTGGCGATCAACGGCACCGGCAACCAAGGATCGACCTTTGCGCAGCAGAGCCGCAATTTTGCGGTCTTCACCCACAACAGCTTTGACATCATCGAGGATGCGCTGACCCTGACGGTCGGCGCGCGTTACACCAGCGAGCGCAAGACTCTGGATGCCGACGCCAATTTCAACAATTCCATCTGCTCGCTGGTGGTCAATTCGCCCTTCCAGTCGCTCGCGACCTTGCCGTGCGTCATCAATGGCACCGCGCCCGACCTGCCGCGCGGGAGCGCCGGGACGGTGTTCAAAGACAATGAGTGGACCGGCACTGCGGTGCTGAGCTGGAAACCGACCCCCGACGTGCTCGTCTATGGGTCGGCGTCGAAGGGCTATAAGGCCGGCGGGTTCAATCTCGATTTTTCGGCGCTCGACCGCACCTGCAACGTCACCTTTGACACCGCTTGCGCGGCGCGGCTGGCGCTGCCCGCCAATACGAGCGGCAACGGGCGCCCCGAGGCGAGCGACCTGCAATTCGCGAGCGAAAAGGTCGATGCGTATGAACTGGGCATCAAATATGACGGCCCCGGCTTCGATCTCAACATTGCCGCCTTTTATCAGGAATATAGCAATTACCAGCTCAATACCTTCAACGGTGTCAATTTCGAAGTCACCAATATCCAGGCGTGCAAGGACGATCTGGGTGGCACCGATGCCGACGGATCGGCGGCGACCGGCGGCTGTGCGGCCGATCGACTGAAACCTGGGGTACGGTCAAAGGGAGTCGAGATCGAAACCTTTATCCGCCCCGCCCGCTACCTGTCCGTCAACATGGGGCTGACCTATGTCGACACCCTCTATCGCCGCAATCTGGTCGGGACCGGCGGACGGCCGCTGTCGCCGGTGTTGTTCCAGCTGCCCGGCCGCGGCGTGTCAAACGCGCCGCGCTATGTCGCGACCGCAGGCGTCAGCTGGACTCCGCCGATCGGCAATTCGGGAATGAGCGCGCTCATCTATGTCGACACACGCCTGCAGAGCGACACCAACACCGGCTCGGATCTTGATGTCGAAAAGATTCAGGACGGCTTTGCGGTCTTTAACGGACGACTAGGCCTCTACGGCCCCGACCGCCGCTGGGGCATCGAGCTGTGGGGTCAGAATCTGTTCAACAAGAAATATTACCAGATCGGCGCCGACATGCCGCTGCAGGGTGGCGGCACCTTCCGCGCCGTGGCGGCGCCCGCGGCGAGCGGGCTCAGCGGCACCGCCAACCAGCTGTTCGTTGGCTTCCCCGGCGAACCGCGCACCTATGGCGTAACGCTACGCGGCCAATTCTGATCCGACCTCTCCCACTCCCCCATGCGGGGAGGACGAGGGAGGGCCTGTCGCAGCCGGGCACTGTTGCGTCAGGCCCTTTCCTTTGGGCAAAATCCTCCTGTCGCTTTCGTGATCCCGGGCTTGGCTCGGAATCCCGCGTTTCACCGCCTCGTCGCCAGAGCGACGCCCCGGATCAAGTCCGGAGTGACGATGAAAGAAGTGGCTCCTGTTGAGAGAATGCCGCGCTACCGCGCCCGCGCCGCCTGATGCGCGATGTCGGTCATCAGCTTGCGGAACAGTACCCCGCCAGGCGTCCCGGATGATTTGAGCGCGCGTTCGCAATCGATGAGCCGGCTCATCAACCGCGCGACGCGCACCGAATCCCAGATGTGCAGCTGCGCGGTCACTGCATCGCGTTCTTTCCAGAAAATGCCGCTGGTTCGCGCCGCGACGACGGTCGCCGGATGCGCCCCGGCATCGACTTCGGCGCGCAGCCGCGCCAGCGCCATGGCGCGGATCGCCAGCGCGCGGATGATGCGGATTTCGGCGACGCCGACCGCGGTCGCTTTCGCCAGCATCGCGGGCAGGTCGCGCACCTTGCCGCCCAGCGCGACATTGATGCACTCGCTGACGTCTTCCTCATGCGTCGCAGCGCCCAGCACGGCGATGTCGGCGGCGGTGACCTGCCGCTGGCGATCCGCCGCAGCGTCCAGATACAACGCCATCTTTTCGATCTCGCGCCGCATCAGCGCCTGATCGCTCGAGACCAGATCGATGAGCAGTTGCGCCTCGGCATTGGCAAGCCGCAACCCCTGTTCCTCGGCCGCCGCCATCGCGATGCCGACAAGCGCGCGGCGGTCGGGCTGGTAGCAGATCGCGGCGACGGCGTGGTTCGAGCCTTCGACCAACTTGACCAGTTTCGACTTGGCGGTGACCGACGCGCCGGTCGCGATCACCGGGTTGATGACCGTGTCGGCGGCGAGCAGCGCCTCGACTGCGGCGACGCTGTCGTCGCCGCTGCCGGTGAGTTCGAGGCGGATGATCCGCGCCGATGAAAACAGCGACATCGACGCAGCTTCGGCGGCGAGCAGTGAAGGATCCTGCGCGAGCTGCGATCCCGACAGGTCGACGCGTTCGGCATCCCTGCCCGCAAGCCCGACCAGATGGCCCGCCACCGCAGCCATCGTCGCCTCGTCGGGACCGGTCAGCAGCGTGAAACGAAGCGCGGGATCGAGGCGCGACTGGCGTTCGAGGTCGGCAGGCTTGACCGTCTTCATCGACGGTTACGGGGTCGGCGTCGGCGTCGCCGCTGGCGCCTCGGTCGCTGTCCGGCCGCCGCCGCGATCGGCGAACACCGCTAGTCGCGTGACGATCTGGTCCGAAATTCCCGACGCGAGCCGTTCGAGCGCCGACGATTCGGCAGCGATCGTCGCATATTCGCTGCCAACGACGTCGATCCCGGCGTCCTGCGCGGCGGTCGCGTCGAGCAGCACTTCGCCGCTCGCGGCATCGACGAGCTGGTAGCGCGCACGCAAGGTGCGGCGTTCGCGCGTCACCGCGTCGTCGGCGCGGACGCCGAAACCGGTGATCGAGTCTTCGAGCCGGACGTCGAGGCGCAGGCGTTTGCCGGCACCTTGCCCGCCCTGCGTCGCCTGCAAGCGGTCGCGCAGTGCGTTGCGGACGAGCCAGCCACTATGCCCCTCGATCGGTGCGACATCGACATCGGCGAGCACCGTCGCCACCGCACCGCGGCTGCCGTTCGCGTAAAGCGGACGCAACCCGCAGCCGCTGACCAGCAGCGAGGCGGCGACGAGCGAAGAGGTGAGGAGGTTACGCATCGCCGACACTATTGACCCTTATCCCCGTTCGTGTCGAGCAAAGTCGAGACACCCCGAAGGCGCGCACGAACGATGGGCATATCGATTTCGCTCGATGCGAACGGACGTGGAGATGCGATAGAATTCATTTTCTAAGGTACGATATTCACCAAACGGTCGGGGACCACAATCACCTTCTTCGGCGTCGCGCCGCCGAGCAGTTCGGCGATGCGCGGACGCGCGAGCGCCGCAGCTTCGACCGTGTCCTTGTCGAGGCCTTTGGCGAGCGTCATCGTATCACGCAGCTTGCCCGCCATCTGGATCGCGATCGTCACTTCGTCATCAACGAGCAGCGCCGGATCGGCGGTCGGCCATGCGGCGTCGGCAATCAGCGTCGTCACGCGCTGCTGCGCCGGGAGCGCGGCCCATGCTTCCTCGGCGAGATGCGGCATCATCGGCGCAACGAGGCGAATCAGCGTCAGGCACGCCTCGGCGCGGGTTGCCGAGGGTTTCGCCTTTTCGATGTCGTTGGCGAGCGCATGGATTTTGGCGACGGCCTTGTTAAAGCCAAGCGCTTCGATGTCGGTCCCGACCCCGGCAATCGCCTGATGCAGCTTGCGCGCCAGTGCTTTGTCTTCGCCGCCGTCGCCGATATTTTCGGTGTCGCCGAACAGCCGCCACAGCCGCTGGACGAAACGCCACGCGCCCTCGATCCCCGCCTCGCTCCACGGCAGGTCGCGCTCGGGCGGGCTATCGGACAGCATGAACCAGCGCGCTGCGTCGGCGCCATATTGATCGAGGATCGCGTCGGGATCGACAACATTCTTCTTCGACTTCGACATCTTGATGACGCGGCCGACCTGCACTGCGGCCGCATCGGCGGTCAACGTCGCACCGTCGGCGGTGCGAGTGATCTCGTCGGGGGTGAAATAGAGCGGCGGCAGGCCTTCACCTTGCTCGCGGCTGTAGGTCTCGTGCGTCACCATGCCCTGCGTGAACAGGCTGGCAAAAGGTTCGACGATGTCGATCATCCCCATCTTGTGGAGCGCGCGGGTCCAGAAGCGCGCGTAGAGCAGGTGGAGGATCGCATGTTCGACGCCGCCGATATACTGATCGACGGGCAGCCAGCGGCGAACGACGTCGGGATCGAACGGCCGGTCGCTCGGCGAACTCGCAAAGCGCAGGAAATACCACGACGAATCGACAAAGGTGTCGAGCGTATCGGTTTCGCGCACGGCATCGCCGCCGCACGACGGACAGCGGACATGCTTCCACGTCGGATGGCGATCGAGCGGATTGCCGGAGATCGAGAAATCGACATCCTCGGGCAGCACGACGGGGAGCTGATCCTTGGGTACCGGCACCGTGCCGCAGCTGTGGCAGTGGATGAACGGGATCGGGGTGCCCCAGTAACGCTGGCGCGACACGCCCCAGTCGCGCAGACGCCACACCGTGGTACCCTTGCCCCAACCCTCATGCTCGGCGCGAGAAACGATCGCGGCCTTCGCCTCGTCGATCGTCATGCCGTCGAGGAAGTGGCTGTTCACCAGCTTGCCGGGACCGGTATAGGCTTCGTCACCGGTGAAGTGGTGCGCGGTCTCGTCGCTGTCGGCGATCACACGATAGACGGGCAATTCATATTTGCGCGCGAAATCGAGATCGCGCTGATCGTGCGCAGGGCAGCCGAAGATCGCGCCGGTGCCATAGTCCATGAGCACATAGTTCACGACCCAGACGGGCAGGTGCAACGCCGGGTCGAGCGGATGCTCGACCGTCAGGCCGGTGTCGAAGCCAAGCTTCTCTCCGGTTTCGAGCTGTTCGGCCGAGGTCCCCTGACGGCGGCATTCGGCGATGAATTCGGCGAGTTCGGGCGCGTCCTGCGCCATTCTTTCGGCCATCGGATGATCGGGCGAGATCGCGGCAAAGCTCGCCCCGAACAGGGTGTCGGGCCGCGTCGTGAAGACGTCGAAACCCGCAGCGCCGCCGACAAGCTTGAAGGAAAATTCCAACCCCTGCGACTTGCCGATCCAGTTTTCCTGCATCAGCCGGACCTTGTCGGGCCAGCTGTCGAGGCCGCCCAATCCTTCGAGCAGATCGTCAGCAAAGTCGGTGATCTTGAGGAACCACTGCGACAGTTTTTTCTTCTCGACCAGCGCGCCCGAACGCCAGCCGCGGCCGTCGATCACCTGTTCATTGGCGAGCACGGTCATGTCGACCGGGTCCCAGTTCACGTAGCTTTCCTTGCGCGTCACCAGTCCCGCGGCGAACAGGTCGAGGAACAACGCCTGTTCCTGGCCATAATAATCGGGATCGCACGTCGCGAGCTCGCGGCTCCAGTCGATCGCGAGGCCGAGGCGTTTGAGCTGGCCGCGCATCGAAGCGATATTGTCGCGTGTCCAGCCGCCGGGGTGGACGCCCTTTTCCATCGCGGCATTTTCGGCGGGCATCCCGAAGGCGTCCCAGCCCATCGGATGCAGCACGTCGTGGCCGGTCATCCGTTTGAAACGCGCGAGGACGTCGCCCATCGCATAGTTGCGGACATGCCCCATATGGATGCGTCCCGAGGGATAAGGGAACATCTCGAGGATATAAGCCTTGGGCTTGTCCGCCGTATCGGTGGTGGCAAAGCTGTTCGCCGCCTCCCACGCCGCTTGCCAGCGGGCGTCGGCGGCGAGGGCGCCAAAGCGCGGTTCGCGGGTCATTCGTCGGTTACCCCGTTTGTCTGTTTGTCGGCGCGAACCCGCGCCGCCGGATTAGCCCTCGATGGCGGAGCGCCGCAAATCGCGCGCGCGCGTGAGGATGATTTCCTCGAGCTTCTGGACCGTCGCCGCTTGCACCGGCGCATCGACCCAGGTGCCGCCCTGCGCGACCTGGCGCGAAGCGGCGACGCGCAGCGCGTCGGCACGCAGATCGCGGTCGAGGATCGACACCGTCACCTTCATTCGCTCGCCGGGGTTGCCCGGGTTCGCATACCAATCGGTGATGATCACCCCCCCCGACGAATCGGCCTGGAGCAGCGGCATGAACGACAAGGCGTCGAGCGAGGCGCGCCACAAATAGCTGTTGACGCCGATCGTCGTCACCTGGCTGGCGGCGAGGTCGGCGCGCGGCCGATCCTTGCTGGCGCACGCCGAAAGTCCGAGCGCGGCAAGCCCGATCAGCGCGAACGCGATCGGACGGCGACCGCGCGAAGCAAGGACGGAAAGCTGGGACATGCCGAAAACACCTTATCTTTTTGGGCGCTGCCGGATCGAAAGACCCGCGCGGCGCAGAACGGAATTGCCAGCGTCTCTATCGCCCTTGCCGCCGGCCCGCAAGCGCGGCAATTTCGCCCGTGTCGCGGTTCAGAGTCTGGTCAGATTTGCAGCCGACTGTGGTGATCGCGCAACAATTTCACCCAAAAGCGGTTCTGCTGTAAGAATTTGCTGGGATTCACTGGCAAAATCGTCACAGGGGGCCTATCTCCTGAATCACTTGGGGTTGGAGTCGCAGGGTTATGACGCGGAAACCGCGGCATTTTTGGAAAGGCAGTCTCACCGCTTTGGCGGTCGTTTCGCTTGCCTTGCCGCCTGCGCTCGCCGCGATGTCGCGCTCTGAGCGGATTCGCGACACCGCTTTGTCCGAAACGCTGCTCGGCCAGTTCACCCCGGCATCGGGCGATCCGCGCCTGATCGCGCGTTACGCCAAAATGTCGGCCGAACAGCGCCGCAGCTTCAGCTTCACCCCCGCGCTGACTGATGACAGCCGCAAGAACCGCGCGATCACCGTCGTGATTCGCGCCCGGGACGATGCATCGAGCGCCGCGCGCACCTCGGCGCTGGCCGCGGGGCGCACCGCGCCGATCGCGATTACCCCGGTAGCCTATAATCTGGGCGCGTCGGTCGGGTTCGAGAAATTCGTTACGCCATCGCTGCCGCGCGGCACCGATCTGCGCAACCTGCCGGTCGCCAAGGCACCCGAACAGACCGAGAAGAAGTCGCGTTTTGCGACGCGGATGATCAACCGGCCCGCCGACCCGAGCGGCGCGACCGACCGCATCACCGCGCCGGGCGAGGCGGCCGCGGTCGATGTCGTCAGCAGCTATCGCCTGACCAAGAATATCGATGTCACCGCCGGTGTCCGCTATCGCAGCGACGACCGTGTCGAACCGCTGACCGATGCCCGCCGCGACAGTCAGGCGGTCTATGTCGGAACCGCGTTCCGCTTCTGACGCATTCGGCGCTTCGTCGCCGCTTTTTCCCATGCATCGATCGCCGCCCAGCCGGGGTTGATGCCGCTTGTTTGGCGCTTATGCTGTCGCGCCCGTTCGGCGGTCATTCCGCCCAAGGCGATGGATTGCATTCCAGACAAGCGCGCCAGCCGCAACCACGCTGCCGAGCCGAGCGACGCGCCCCCAGGATGCGAGCGCGTCGCATTGAGCGGCGAAATGAAAGCGCCGTCGGCGTTCGCACGGCGCGCGCGGCGAGCCTCTTGCGCGTCGTGCACCGGCATTGTCATCACCAGGCCGAGCCGGATCGCCTGCGCCGCCCGGCGCGCATCATGCTGGCGAAGGTGGACGCCATCGGCGCCCCAGCGTCGCGCGATTTCCGGCGTACCTGCCAACAGCACGGTCAGGCCCCGCGTCCGCGCCACGCGCATCAGCCGCCGCAACAGGCGCCAGCGCGCTCCGGGACCAAGACTGTCGTGGCGCAGGACGATCCCGCTGCCGGGCGGCAGCATTGCCGCGAGCCCAACGACTCCGACCGTCAGCCGTTCGTCGCTGAACAGCCATTGCGGCGGCAGGGGGTGGCGTCGGACCATCGCCCTTCCTATAGGCGCGTCGCAGGCGCACGCAACGCGCCGGGATGGGACGACCGATGAGCGACGCGGCGGACAGACTGACCGATGTACAGGCAAAGATCACCGACGCGGCAACGCGCGCGCAACGGCGCGCCGACGACATCTGCCTGATCGCTGTCACGAAAACGCACGATGCCGCCGCGATTCGCCCGCTGATCGCCGCGGGCCAGCGCCATTTCGGCGAGAACCGGGTGCAGGAAGCCGCGGCGAAATGGCCCGACTTGCGCGCCGGAACCCCCGACATCAAGCTCCACCTGATCGGCCAGCTGCAATCGAACAAGGCCGAGGAAGCCGTGGCGCTGTTCGATGCGATCCATTCGGTCGATCGCAGCTCGCTGGTGCAGGCGATTGCAAAAGCCTGTGAAAGGGCGGGCAAGCAGCCGCAGCTGTTCGTGCAGGTCAATGTCGGCGACGAGGAGCAGAAGGGTGGCTGCAAGGTTGCCGACCTTCCCGCGTTGCTGGCGGAAGCCATGGCGGCAGGTCTTAAGATCGACGGCCTCATGGCAATCCCCCCCGCGGACATCGAACCCGCACCCTTCTTTGCTCTGCTCGATGAATTGGCGCAGCGGAACGGCCTTGCGGGGCGGTCGATGGGGATGAGCGGCGATTATGAAACCGCAGTGATGCTGGGTGCGACGCATGTTCGCGTCGGTACGGCGTTGTTCGGGGTGCGCGGATAGGCCAATGGCTTGCGCCGGGGAACGTAATGGCGGCTCCGCACCCTAAAGCAGGCGCTGGCCCTACTGATACTCGACCGTCACCGGAATCCGCCCGCGATAGTCGCCGTCGTCAGCGCCCGCGATCTGCAACCGACCGCCGAAGCGGAATTGCAGGCGGCCGTCGGGGCCGAGTCGCGGTGCTGCGGACAGGTCGGTGGTCAGGTCGGTGACGCGCGCGGTGCGGCCGTGGCCACCTTCCAGATCGACGCTGGTCGGCAGGATGACGCGCACTTCGGCGCCGGGAGCGCCGCGCACGGTGACAGTGCCGGTCAGCGCGAAGCCGCCGAGATCGACGACGTCGCCGCTGAGGCGGCGCGCCCCCGATACCGGATCGACCGCGACCTCGCCGCCCATCGCGCCGACCGCGATGCGGCCCATGTCGAGCCGGGTTTCGACCTCGACGCGCAGCGGCTCCTGCGCCTCGCGCGCCGCCGCGCTGCCCGCCTTGTCCGGCGCGCACAGCAGGCACTGCGCCGACGCCGCGGGCGCGCTGGCGACAGCCAACGCAAAGACAAGGAAAAGGCGCAGTTTCACAGCTCTACACATAGCCGCACGATGGTTAACCCGGCGTAAAACGCCAGCGCCGCTAATCGCTGGATAGTTTTGCGCTTTTCGGCCACATGTGCGCGATGACCACACCCCTGCCGTCCCCCCGGCTGAACGCGCTCGCCACCGCTGTGCCGGGCCACGACATCCATCAGGCCTTTATCGATTGGGCGACCCCGCGGCTCGCCGACGAGCGCGTGCGCGCAGTCTTTTCCCGGATGACCGCGCGGTCGGGGATCGGCCATCGCTGGTCGGTGCTGCCCCCCACGGCGGCGGGCGGATCGCCGGTGGCGGCGGGCGGGTTTTACGATGTTGCCGGGCTGCCGCCAACTTCGGCGCGGATGCGCGCCTATGCCGAACATGCGCCCGACCTTGCCATGCAGGCGATTGCCGCGCTCGGCGATGCGTTCGATGCGGCGCGGATCACCCATATTGTCGTTGCGAGCTGCACCGGCTTTGTCGCTCCGGGGATCGACCAGATCCTCGCGCGGCGGCTGGGGCTGGCGACGACAGTAGAGCGGGTGCTGATCGGTTTCATGGGCTGTTACGCCGGGGTCACCGCGCTGCGCACCGCGCGGCATATCGTGCGTTCAGAGCCGCAATCGGTCGTTCTGGTCGTCAGCGTCGAGCTGTCGACGTTGCACCTGCAACTCGCAGACGCCCCCGAACCTTTGCTCGCGATGCTGCAATTCAGCGACGGCGCTGCAGCGGCGATCGTCTCGGCCGACCCCATCGGGTTCGAACTGGGCGAAGGCGCGAGTCTGGCGCTGGAGGACAGCGCCGAGCTGATCCGCTGGGACATCGGAGACACCGGCTTTGCGATGCAATTGTCGGGCGAAGTGCCGGGACGGCTCCGCGACGCCTTAGCCGCCCCAGCAGTGCGCCATCAGCTGTTCGGTGCGGGCGATCCGCCGCCGCTGCTCGCGGTCCATGCCGGCGGACGTTCGGTGCTCGACGCGGTCGAACATGCGGTAGGCGTCCCCACCGAGGCGCTCGCCGACAGCCGCGATGTGCTCGCGCGCTTCGGCAATATGTCGTCGGCGACCATCCTGTTCGTGCTCGCCGAAATGATGGCGCGCGATGCTAAGGGCGAAGGGCTGGCGATCGCTTTCGGCCCGGGACTCGCCGCTGAAGCGATCCGCTTCTCCGCGGCATGAACCTCTTCACCAGTCTTCGGGCGCCGATCGACGCCGAGGAAGAGATGGACGCGGTCGAGCTGGCTCCGGCACGCTACGCCACGGTGCTTGCCGACCTGTCGCGAATCAATGCGCTGACGTTGGCAGCGCGCCCGACGCTCGGTTTTCTGGACCGCGTCGCCGCGCGCGCGATTGACGACCAGCCCTGGCGTATCCTCGACGTCGGCTTTGGCAGTGGCGATATGCTGGCGCAGATCGACCGTTGGGGGACAAAGCGCGGCGTCGCGCTCGACCTGGTCGGGATCGATCTCAACCCGAAAAGCGCCCCGGTTGCCGACGCACGGCTGGGTGGGCGGGCGCAGCTGGTTACCGGTGATTACCGCGATCTGGCGGGGCATGGGTGGGACATCATCCTCTCCAGCCTCGTCACCCATCATATGACGCCTGTCCAGCGCACCGAATTCCTGCGCTTCATGGATGCCGAGAGCGCGCGCGGCTGGCTGGTCAACGACCTCCACCGTCAGCGCCTGCCCTTTGCCGGTTATCCGCTGCTCGCGACGCTGGCGCTCGTCGATCCTATCGTCCGCCGCGATGGGCAATTGTCGATCGGGCGCAGCTTCCGCCGCGCCGAATGGCGGGCGATGCTTGCTGAAGCGCTGCCCGAAACGTCGGACCACGCGCGCATCTTCAGGAGCTTCCCCTATCGCCTTTGCGTCGAGCGGATAAGGTGACCGACGCAATCGTCGTCGGCGCCGGACCGGCCGGGACTGCCGCAGCGATCGGGCTGGCGCGTGCCGATGCCAAGGTGCTGCTGCTCGAGCGGACGCGCGCGACCGGCGACGCGCTGTGCGGCGGGTTTTTAAGCTGGCAGTCGCTCGCGCGGCTCGACGCGCTTGGGATCGACCGCGCCGCGCTGGGCGGGCAGCAGGTGGGACGGGTGCGACTATTTGCCGGGTCACGCCATAGCGAGACCATCCTGCCGCACGCCGCGATGGGCGTATCGCGCCGCCGTCTCGATACGGTCTTGCAGGCAGCGGCGGTCGCGGCGGGGGCTGATCTGCAGCGCGGGGTCCATGCGACGACGATCGACGGCGCCACGGTCCAGACGCGCGATGGCGCGACGCTCGCCGCGCATGCGCTCTTCCTCGCCGCGGGCAAGCATGGCTTTCGCGGCCAGCCGCGCGAGCCCGCGTCCTGGCAAATACACGATCCGGTCATGGGCTTGCGGCTGCGGCTGCCGCCCCATGCCGCGCTCGACCGACTGATCGGCGACGCCGTCGAGCTGCACCTGTTCGACCGCGGCTATGCCGGGCTGGTGCGGCAGGAGGACGGCAGCGCGAACCTGTGCCTCGCGACCCACAAATCGCGGCTCGATGAGACCGGTGGGGATCCCGCCAGCTTGCTCCGCGCGCTGGGCGAAACACATCCGGTGCTCGGCGAGCGATTGGCCTATGCCGACTGGTCGTGCGGGATCGATGCGATCGGGCACGTCCCCTATGGCTGGCGCACCGCCGACACCGCGCCAGGTCTGTTTCGTCTCGGCGACCAGGCGGGGGTGATCCCCAGCCTTGCCGGCGAGGGCATGGGGCTCGCGCTCGCCAGCGGCGACGCGGCAGCGGCGGCATGGCGTCACGGCGGGGCGGACGCCGCGCCCGCGTTCCAGCGCCGGCTGGCAGCGCGTATGGCGCGACCTTTTGCCATCGCCAACGCCGTCTGGCGCGCCGGGGAGAATCCCCGCATTGCGGGCGTATTGACGTCGCTGGCTTCCTCCTTCCCGTCGCTCGTTCGCTGGGCCTCTCAAGCAACGCGGATTGCGGACGGTTGAGCACGCCCCCCTTGCAGCGGCATGATTTCGATCCGATATTGGCGCCAACAACGGCGCCGCCGCACATCGGCCTGCCCTCTGGGAGACATCCATCATGACCGATCCGAAACCCGACGCCGCGCTCGACCCGATGGCGCATCATGTGCTGCGCGAAGGTGGCACCGAGCGCGCCTTCACCGGAAAATATACCGATCATAAGGGCGACGGGCTGTACCGCTGCGCCGGATGCGGTGAGCCCCTGTTCGACAGCCGCACCAAATATGACAGCGGGTCGGGCTGGCCCAGCTATACCGCGCCCGCCGAAGGTGGTGCGGTCAAGGAACTGACCGACACGAGCCACGGCATGGTCCGCACCGAAGTGCGCTGCGCCAAATGCGAGGGCCACCTCGGCCATGTCTTCCCCGACGGCCCCGGCCCGACCGGGCTGCGTTATTGCATCAACAGCGCGGCGCTTGACTTCGCGGGTCGCGGGCAGGATGACGCCAAGACCGACGCAGGCTGAACCACCTGTCGCCGGGGGGCTGACGTCGAACGGGCTGTCGCGACAGGGCGCAGCGATGGAAGGAATACACCGCTTTGCGCCGCGAACGACAGCCGTCATCGTCAGGAAAATCATCATCTTCGGGCAAAGGCCCTCGCACCTCCGACACCGGCGAGCCATCGCGCTTTCGGGTCTGGGTGCGGCGGCTGTTTCGCTGGGGATTGGGCCTCGCGGTCGTCGGCCTTGTCGCGCTGGCGGTGGCGGTTGGCATCGCCACGCAGCGGATGCCAAGCTTTGAGGAGCTCAAGAAATCACCCGCCGGCCAGACGATCCGCGTCCGCGCCGCCGACGGCACCGTCTTTCTGTCGATCGGCCCCAATTACGGCCGCTGGCTGTCGCTGCGCGAAACGCCGCAGGTGATGCAGGACGCGATGGTCGCGGTCGAGGACAGGCGCTTTCGCTACCACCCCGGACTCGACCCGGTCGGCATGGCGCGCGCCGCGGTCGTTGCGGTGCAGAACCGCGGCAGCGGACGGCGGTTGCAAGGCGCCTCGACGATCACCCAGCAGCTGGCGCGCAACGTCTTTCTGTCGAACAGCTATGATTTCCGCCGCAAGGCGCGCGAAATGATCCTTTCGCTCGCGCTCGAATGGAAATTTTCGAAGGACGAAATCCTCGAACTCTATCTGAACAAGGTCTATTTCGGCGGCGGCAGTTACGGCATCGACGCCGCCTCGCGCCGCTTTTTCGGGCATAGCGCGACCGAAATGTCGCTCTCCGAGGCGGCAGTGGTCGCGGGGCTGGTCAAGGCACCGTCGCGCTATTCGCCCACCGCCGATGCGTCCGCCGCGCTGGGCCGCGCCGGAGTCGTGCTGAGCGTGATGGTCGATGCCGGGGTGATCACCCAGAGCCAGGCCGACAGCGCCGAACCCGCCGACGTCAAACTGGCGCAGGAAACTGGCCAGAACAGCGCGCGCTATTTCAGCGACTGGGCCTTGCCGCAGCTCGACATGCTGATCGATGAGGGCAGCGAAGCGCTCGACGTGTACACGACGATCGACCTCAATATGCAACGCGCCGCAACCGCATCGATCCAGGCGAACACCCCGCGCGGGGTGCAGGGCGCGCTCGTGTCGATCGACCGCGACGGCGCCGTGCGCGCCATGGTCGGCGGCATCGACTATGTCACCTCCAACTATAATCGCGCGACGCAGGCGCTGCGCCAGCCGGGGTCGGCGTGGAAATTGTTCGTCTATATGGCGGCGCTCGAAGCGGGCTATAAGGTCGACGATCCTGTCGTGGATGAACCGGTGACAATCAACGGCTGGTCACCCCGCAACTCGTCAGGACGGTTTGCCGGCACGATGGATCTGCGCAGCGCCTTTGCCTATTCGGTCAACACTGTCGCGGCCAAGCTGGGCGACGAGGTCGGTTTCTCGGCCGTCGCCAATATGGCGCGGCGGTTCGGCATCACCACCCCGGTGAACACCCATCCGTCGATGGTGCTGGGCAGCGCCGAAGTGCGCGTGATCGACATGGCCGCCGCCTTTGCCGCGGTGTCGCGCGGCGGCATTTCGGTCGAACCCTATGGGATCACCAAGGTGACGACCGCCGACGGTCGCTTGCTCTATCAGCGCCCCGCCGAACGCGGCCAGGTGCTCGTTGACAATTGGGTCGCCGCCGGGATCACCGACCTGCTGCAGACCGCGGTCAATACCGGCACCGGCCGCGCTGCCCAGATCGGTCGCCCCGTCGCGGGAAAGACCGGGACGACGACGAGCAACAAGGATGGCTGGTTCCTTGGTTTTTCGAGCGGGCTGACCACCGGGGTGTGGATGGGCCGCGATGATGCGAAGGCGGTCGGCGGGCTGCAAGGTGGCCGCGCCCCGGCGCAGGCCTTTGCCGATTATATGCGCGTCGCGGTGGCGCGGCGCCCGGTCGAAGCGTTCGACACCGAGGTGGTGCTGCCCGAATGGCAGCTCGAAGACGAAGGCGAGGCCTATCTTGGCGAGCCCGGCGAAGGCGCCCTCGTCGACGAAAATGGCATGCCGATTGAGCTGCCATATGACATGCGCCCGCCCGAAGAAGCCGCCCCGCCACCGCCCGAAGACGGCCCGGTGCTCGACCAGCAATGGATCGAGGAGCAGACCGGCAGGCGCGGGCCTGGCGATACAAGTTCTGCGCCCAGAAATGGCGCACCACCGAAAACGCCGCCACCGGTGGCAAAAGCGCCAGCGCAGCGACCGCCACCCGCTGAGTTCAACTAGGGCCTAGGCAGCGAAGCGGTAGCGGTGGAGGCTGCGCCCTTCGCGGCGCAGCCAGCTGCGCGCCGCAGCGACATCGCCGTCGTGCAGATGGTCGACTAGCGCGTGGAAGGCGGGGCCATGATCCATATGTTCGAGATGTGCGACCTCGTGCGCCACCGTTGCGCGGCGGACATGATCCGGCGCCATCACCAGCCGCCAACTGTAGCGCAGATCGCCGTCATGGGTGCAGCTGCCCCATCGGCTCCGCGGATCGCCGACGCCAATGCGACCGACGGCGAGACCAGCCCGCGCGGCAATCTCACGGCTCTCGAGCTCCAGCAACGCCAGCGCCTGGCTCTTTAACCAGCGTTCGACCCGGCGTCCGACCGTTTCGGCGGGGCCGCCGACGCGCAGCGCGTCAGGATCGAGACCGATCGCGCGCGGTGCCGTCGGCATCCAGTCGATCTGGCGATCGATACCCAGAAACGGTATCGATGTGCCGGGGCCGACGATCACAGGCAACGCTGCCTTCCCGACCTGTTCGGCCAACCACGCCTGTTGTTCGCTCGCCCATTTGAGCGCCGCGCGGACATTGGTGCGGCGCGGCACCGTCAGTCGCAGCTGGCCACGCGCCGCGTCAAAGACAAGCCGGTAGCGCCGCGACTGGGCATGCTGGACGACGCGCACCGGCCAGGCATCGTCGCCGACCCGGATGTGCGGGCCCTCGGCGTGCGAATCAAACAATGCGTTCGACAAGATGATTTTCCAGCGAGCCCGCGACATCTTCGCTGACCGTCCAGCCGGCGATCGACTGGCCCGCGCGGTGGACCGCATCGCGATCGCCGCACACGAGATAATGCCATGCGGGCAAGGGCTCACTCCCCGCGCGCAGGCGATAGGCACAGCTTCGCGGCAACCACTCGATGTCGGCGACCTTCGCTTTGGTCAGCGTGAGGCAGTCGGGGACATGGCGGCGGCGGTGCTTGTAATCACCGCAACGCGCGGTGGTGAGGTCGAGCAGACGGCACGCCACGTTCGTCGGATAGATCCGCCCGGTATCCTCGTCCTCGACCTTGTGAAGGCAGCATTTGCCGCACCCGTCGCACAAGGCTTCCCATTGCCCCGCATCAAGGCTCGCGAGCGGCGCTTCCCAAAAGGGGCGTGGCGCCGCGCCCCCGGTCACCGGACCCATTTCGCCAGATCGACGGCCACCGCAGCAGGCGCCCCCTCGTCGGCATCGGTCGACGGATCGTCGAGCGGCAGCAGCGCGAGCGGCTTGCCCGCCGGGTCCATCAGGAAGGCGAGCTGGCTGTGCGCCATCAGATAGCGGTCGGGGGCGGAGCCATCGACTTTGTTATAGGTGACGACATAAGCTTTGGCGACCGCGGCAATCTGTTCGGGGGTGCCGGTCAGCCCGAGCAGACGCGGATGATAGCGCGCCACAAAGGGCTTGAGCGCCGCGGGCGTATCGCGCGCCGGATCGACGGTGATGAACAGCGGCGCGATCTTGGCCCCGCGCGCCGGGTCGGCCTTTTCGTACTGCGCCAGCCCGCGCATCAGTTTTTGCAAATCGACCGGGCAGATATCGGGGCAGAAGCTGTAGCCAAAATAGACGAGGCGGTATTTGCCGGCAAAATCCGTGTCGCGGACGGTCTTGCCATTCTGGTCGGTGAGCGTGAACGGCCCGCCGATGCGCGCGCCTTCGAGCGGCGGGGTCGCCGGCGGCGCGTCGGCCGGAGCGTTGCATCCCGCCAGCATCGTGCCAAAAGCAACGATCAGGCTTGCACGTACGAGCTTTTGTCCCATATTCGCGATATTCATCATGGGGCCAGCCTTGGTCGGCTAGCCCGTGAAAATCAACCATTGTCGTCGCGGCGTTGCGACGGTCTTTGCCAGGGGTCCCCCAAATCATGTTCCGACGCGCGGAGTTCCGCCTCGCCGCCTTCCTGTTGGCCCTCGTCGCTACGGCGGCCCTAATCCACGGCCCCGTTCAGGCGCAGTTCCGCGGCGGCTATGCTTTTTTACAAGCGGTCGAGAGCCGCGACGGAACCAAAGCGACCGAGGCGCTGAACAACGATAACACCCTGATCAACACCCGGCATCCCGAATCGGGCGAGACCGCACTTGCTATCGTCGCGAAGCGCCGCGATGCCACTTGGCTGCGTTTTCTGCTCGCGAAAGACGCCGACCCGGCGATCGCCGACCGCCAGGGCATGACCCCGCTGATGCACGCCGCGCTGCTCAACTTCACTGACGGCGCGCAGGAATTGCTCGATGCCAAGGCGCCGGTCGATCAGACCAACCGTCGCGGCGAAACCGCGCTCATTCTCGCCGTTCAGACCAAGAATGTCGCGATGGTCCGCCTGTTGATGCGCAGCGGCGCCAACCCCGACAAAGCCGACCATACCACGGGCATGAGCGCGCGCGCCTATGCCAAGCGCGACGACCGCACCGGGCAGCTTATCACAATCCTCGACGCGAAAGTCGATGGGCCGGGACGTGACCTGGGGCCGAGCATCGGACCAAATTGATCTCGCAAATGTGATATCGTGGTTGACAATCACACTGCAGTGTGAAACATTGCTTGCATGTCCACACAACTCATCGAGCGCATCCGCGCTATCGTCGACGACGGATCCATGTCGCGCTCGGGCCTCGCGCGCGCCTCGGGTCTGCACGCGAACAGCCTGCGTGACCTCGATTCGCCCGGCTGGAACCCCACCGCAGAAACCTTGCGAAAGCTGGAAAACTGGCTTGCGCACGGCAGCGATCTGTCGCCGATGGCAACCCCCGAAGAGATTATTGCCGAGGCGCGCAACGGTCGGATGTTCATCCTGGTCGACGACGAGGACCGCGAAAATGAGGGCGATCTGGTCATTCCGGCGCAGATGGCGACCCCCGATGCGGTCAATTTTATGGCGACGCATGGCCGCGGGCTGATCTGCCTGACGCTGACCAAGGCGCGCGTCGATCAGCTCGGGCTGGAGCTGATGAGCCGACAGAACGGCACCCGCCACGAAACCGCCTTCACCACTTCGGTCGAGGCGCGCGAGGGGGTGACCACCGGCATTTCCGCCGCCGACCGCGCCCGTACCGTTTCAGTGGCAATTGACGCATCCAAGGGCCGCGACGACATCGTCACCCCCGGCCATGTCTTCCCGCTGATCGCGCGCGACGGCGGCGTGCTGGTGCGCGCCGGGCATACCGAGGCGTCGGTCGACATCGCGCGCCTCGCCGGGCTCAACCCGTCGGGGGTGATCTGCGAGATCATGAACGACGACGGGTCGATGGCGCGGCTCGACGACCTGGTCCCGTTTGCGCGGCGCCACGGGCTGAAGATCGGGACGATCGCCGACCTGATCGCCTATCGCCACCGCAACGACCGGCTGATCGAATGCGTTTCCGACGATCCATTCGAATCGGATTATGGCGGCGACTGGCGGCTGAAATCCTATCGCAACAAGATCGACGGCAGCGTCAATCTGGTGTTGCAAAAGGGCGCGGTCGATCCCGCCGGGGTGACGCTGGTCCGCATGCATCCAGTGTCGATCTTTGACGACATCATGGGGCGCCCGGGGCCGAAGAAGCGCCGCCTGCAACGCTCGATGGAGGCGGTGGGCGAAGCCGGGTCGGGCGTCATCGTCATGTTGATGCGGCCATTGCCCGGATCAGCCGCAGCCGAAGAGATTCCGCCGCCGACCGGCGGCATGGACCTGCGCACCTATGGCATCGGCGCCCAGATTCTGGCCGACCTGGGCGTCCACGAAATGGAATTGTTGACGCCGTCGCACAATAATCTTGTCGGGTTGGAGGGCTATGGCCTGTCGGTCGTAGGCGAACGCTCGATCCCGGGGGAGGCCGCATAATGGCGCATATACTCATTGTCGAAGCCCGTTTTTATTCAGAGCTCAACGACATGCTGCTCGACGGCGTGCGCAGCGCGCTCGACGCCGGGGGCCACAGCCATGAAACGGTGACCGTCCCCGGCGCGCTCGAAGTTCCCGCGGCGATTTCGCTCGCCGCCGATACCGGCCGCTACGACGCCTATGTCGCGCTCGGCGTTGTGATTCGCGGCGAGACCTATCATTTCGAAGTCGTGTCGAACGAGAGCGCGCGCGGCATCATGGCGCTGACGCTGGACGGCTTGGCGATCGGAAATGGCATCCTCACGGTCGAGAATGACGAACAGGCGCTTGCGCGCGCCGACAAGACGCGCAAGGATAAGGGCGGCGAAGCGGCAAAGGCCGCGCTCGCCATGCTGGCCCTGAAGGAACAATTCGGCATTGGTTGATCGCCCGCCCCCCAGCCGTTTTTCCGTCGTCGAGCGCGGCGGACGGCTGGTGGTTATCGACAAGGAAACCGGCCAGACCCCGCTGAGCGCCGCCGAGCGCATGGAAATTCATGATCGTAATTTGGGCATCGAACCGGTTCGCTCCGAACGACGCGCCAGTGCGCCCGACCTGTCGGCCGCGGCCCGCGCCGAATCGGGGCTAAGTGCCCGTCCGGCGCCGAACCATCCCCAAGCACCAACCCCCGTCTCCGCCAAGCCGCGCGCTGTCACCGCGGCGGCCGAGCGCGGCAAGCGACCTTGGTCGCCAGCACCGGGCGATCGGCCTGCGCTGAAGGCCAACACGCCCGCCCGCATCCCGAGCCGCCCGGCCCCGCAAAGCGGCAGCCGCAAAACGATTGTCACCGGTAAATGGTGGGACGCCAAAGGTCCGCGAACCATCGAACTGAGTGCGAAGGGTCAGCAGACGCTAAGCGGAGGTTTTTTGACGCTGTTCGTCATTATGGTGATGGCAGCGATCGTCGTGCTGTTCATCCAGCCTTTGCTGCTGTTCGTCGGCGCCTTCCTGCTGTTCCGTTTCGGCAGCAACATCCTCGGCCCGCTCGGCGCCGGGATCGTCGACAAGGCGATAGCGGAACAGGGTTAGCCCGACTTCCACCAACCAGTTTCCGTCATTGCGAGGAGCCGAAGGCGACGCGGCACTCCAGAGTGACTTAAACCGCTCTGGAGTGCTTCGCTTCCTTGCAATGACGAATGTTTACGCGTTCACCAGCGCGGGATAGTCGATGTAGCCTTCAGCGCCCGGCGAATACCAGGTCTGCGGATTGTCGGCGGACCATGGGGCGCCGCTCCGGATGCGTTCGACCAGATCAGGGTTGCTGATATAGGGGCGGCCAAAGGCGATCGCGTCCGCCACGCCGCTCGCCAGCGCGGCTTCGGCCTTCGCGACGTCATAGTCGCTGTTGAGGATCAGCGGGCCTTTGAACACCTTGCGGATTGCGGGTGACTGTTTGGGCACTTCGGTGTTGCCAAAAGTGCCGTCGGGACCGGGTTCGCGCAGTTCGAGGAAGCCGATACCGAGCGTATCGAGCGCCGCGGCCGCAGCGGTGAACAAGGGTTCGGGATTGCTGTCATCGACACCCTGCGAATTGCCATTGGGCGACAGGCGGACCGAGACGCGGTCGGCGCCCCAGACGCCGATCAATGCTTCGGTGACTTCGCGCAACAGGCGGATACGGTTTTTGACCGGGCCCCCATAATCATCATCGCGAAAATTGCTGTTGTCGCGCAGGAACTGGTCGATCAGATAGCCATTGGCGCCGTGGAGCTGGACCCCGTCGAAGCCCGCACGCTTGGCGTTCTCGGCGGCTTTGGCGTAATCGGCGATCAGCCGCGGAATCTCGGCCAATTCGAGCGGGCGCGCGACCTCAAGGTCGCGGCGGCCGACGGGGGTGTGCGCCCGGCCCTCGCCTTGCGTCGCCGAGGCCGACACCGGCAGTTTGCCATCGTTGAACACCGAATGGACCAGGCGGCCCATGTGCCACAGCTGCGCGACGATGCGGCCGCCCGCTTTGTGGACGGCGTCGGTCACCGGCTTCCAGCCTTCGACCTGTGCGTCGGTCCACAGGCCCGGGGCCAACGGCCAGCCAAAACCTTCCTGCGAAATCCCGATCGCTTCCGAAATGATCAGACCTGACGACGCGCGCTGGCGATAATATTCGACCGCAAGCTCGGTCGGGACAAAGCCGGGACCGGCGCGGCCGCGGGTCAGCGGCGCCATGATGATGCGGTTCGGCGCCGCGATGGCGCCCAGCTTGATCGGGTCGAAAAGCGATACAGCCATAAATCCTCCACGTTCCAAATTCCGCGCGACGACCGATCGGGGCGCCGCTATGGCCCGCAAAGCTATGGTCGCCGCGGGGCCTGCACAATGGTCAGTATCAAAAGAAAATCTAAATGACAGCCAAGATCGAAAGCCTCGACGAGAAAGACGGCGCGTCGCTGACAGTCGGGCGCTGGGCGTTTCTGGCGCTGCTCGCGGGCAATATCGCGCTGTCGATCGGCGCGCTGCTTGTCCGCCTCGCCGATACCGGACCGACCGCGTCGGCATTCTGGCGCATGGCGATCGCGCTGCCCTTCCTGCTGGCGCTGGCGTGGCGCGAGAGCGGTGGGCGGTTGCCGCCGAAAAACGCCATTGTCGTGGCCAGTACGGCGGGCTTCTTCTTCGCACTCGATCTGGTCGCCTGGCATATCGGTATCCTGCAGACGAAGGTCGCCAATGCGACGCTGTTCGGCAATTGCGCCAGCCTGTTACTCGTCATCTGGAGCATTTTGTTGGCACGCCGCCTGCCGCGCGGGTGGCAGGCGGTGGCGATCCTCCTCGCCTTCGCTGGGTCGGCGCTGCTCATGGGGCAAAGTTACGAGCTATCGCCCGCTTATCTGGTCGGCGACCTGCTCAGCCTGTTCGCGGGCGTGCTCTATACAGCCTATGTCCTGTTGATGCAGCGGGTGCGCGGGACGCTCGAACCCTGGACCGCACTCGCTATTTCGTCGGTCGTCTGCGTCCCCATCCTGCTGGCTACCGCGCTCGGGCTGGGCGAGGCGATCATGCCGCACGACTGGACCCCGCTGATCCTGCTCGCGCTGACCAGCCAGCTCGTCGGGCAAGGGCTGATGATCTGGTCGCTGCCGCGCTTCTCGCCGCTGGTCATCGGGCTGACCCTGCTCGTCCAGCCCGCGGTCTCCGCGCTCGCCGGATGGTTGTCGTTTGGCGAGATGCTCGGTCCGCTCGATATTTTCGGCGGCATGCTGGTTGGCGCCGCGCTGGTATTGATACGGTTGCCGAGCCGCCGCGCGGCGCCTATCTGAAATCCATGGCCTCAATCCTTCCTGCCGACCCAACCCTCGACGAAATCCGCGCTGCACTCGCGCCGCTGATCGCGTCGTCCGCCGCGTTCGACGGCTTCGGCGGCGCGGCGCTCGCCGATGCCGCGCGCCGGGCCGCGGTCGATCCCGATGTCGCCCGCCTCGCATTTCCCGGTGGTGGGCGCGATATGGTCGATGCCTGGTTCGCCGACATCGACGATCGCATGGCATCGAAATGGCCAGCCGAAAAGCTGGCGGCGTTCAAAATCCGCGAACGCATTACCACCCTCGTCGAAACACGCATCGATCTGCTCGCGCCCGACCGCGAATCGCTGCGCCGCGCGCTCGCGCTGCTGGCGCTGCCGACCAATATGCCGTTTGCGGCCAAACTCGGCTGGCGCAGCGCCGATGTGATGTGGCGGCTCGCGGGCGACACCGCGACCGATTACAATCATTACAGCAAGCGCGCGATCCTTGGCGCCGTCTACGCGTCGACGATGGCGGTATTGCTGAACGACGAGAGCGACGATTGCGCCGACACCCGCGCCTTTCTGGCGCGCCGGATCGATCAGGTCATGCGCTTCGAAAGCTGGAAATATGGCCGCGCTTCGCGCAGCATCGAACGTCCCAGCCTCGCCCGCTTTGTCGGTCGGCTGCGCTATCCGGGACGTTAGATCAACCAAGGGGCTGGCGTCGTCGCCCTGTTATTGATAATCGCTAGCAAATGAACCCAAAGCTCGATTCCGCTAAGCTTGGCGTAGCCGTCCGTATCTCCCGTATTGATTGGGATCAGATGTCGCACGATGAAGGGCGGCGGCTGCGCGAGTTCGGCTTGATGGAGGGGATCGAAGTCACCCCGTTGCACCGCGGCAGCCTGTTTTCGCGCGATCCGCTGGCGCTGGCGATCGGGCGGATGCAGGTGATCATTCGCGCGCGCCAGGCGGCGATGATCGAAGTGGCGCCGACCGCGCCATGACCGCTGCTATTCCGATGATTGCGCTGGTCGGCAATCCCAACGCCGGCAAATCGAGCCTGTTCAACGCGCTGACCGGCGCGCGGCAAAAGATCGCCAATTATCCGGGCGTCACCGTGGAACGCAAGGCGGGCCACGCCAGCTTCGCCGACGGGCGGCCGATGTCGCTGGTCGACCTGCCCGGCAGTTACAGCCTGACCCCCGCCAGCCCCGACGAGGCGGTGACGCGCGATGTCGTGCTGGGCCAGCAGGCAGGCGAGCGCCGCCCCGATGCACTGATTGTCGTCGTCGACGCCGCCAACCTTGACAATCATCTGTGTTTTGCGCTCGAACTGATCGCGCTCGGGCTGCCGACGGTGGTCGCGCTCAACATGCTCGACCTGGCCGAACGCGACGGGCTGACGCTCGACCCGGCAATTGTGTCACGCGAGCTGGGCGTGCCGGTCGTGCCGACGGTTGCCGTCCGCAAGCGCGGGCTGACCGACCTGCTCGCCGCGGTCGACGGCGCGATCCTGTCACACCAGACGCAAGCCACGGCGCAGTCCGCCCCGCCTCCCTCCGACGTCGCGCTGCACCAGCGCGCGCGCGCAATCGCCCGCGCCGCGACCCTGTCCGAAGCCCCCGTGCGCCGCTGGACTCAGCGCGTCGATGCCGTGCTGCTCCATCCCGCCCTCGGCTTTCTGATCCTGCTCGGGCTGATGTTCGTGATGTTTCAGGGCGTCTATGCCTGGTCCGAAGCGCCGATCGGCTGGATCGAGGGCGGCATCGCCGCCTTGCAGGGCGCGGTCGATGCCGCGCTGCCCGACGGCTTCCTGCGTGGGCTGATCATTGAGGGCATCCTCGGCGGGGTCGGGTCGGTGATCGTTTTCCTGCCGCAGATTCTGATCCTGTTCCTCTTCATTCTGCTGCTCGAAGCATCGGGCTATATGACCCGCGCCGCGTTCCTGATGGACGGGGTCATGGCGAAGGTCGGACTGTCGGGCCGCGGTTTCATCCCTCTGCTATCGAGCTTCGCCTGCGCGGTCCCCGGGATCATGGCGACACGCGCGATTCCGGATGCGAAGGATCGGCTGACGACGATCCTGATCGCGCCGCTGATGACCTGTTCGGCGCGGCTGCCCGTTTATACGCTGATCATCGGCGCCTTCATCCCGAACACCACCGTCGGCGGCTCGCCGGTCGGGCTGCAGGGGCTGGTGCTGTTCGGCCTCTATCTGTCGGGCATCGTCGGGGCGCTGGTCGTCGCGCTGGTGCTGCGCCGCACGGTGGCGAAAGGCAATGCCGCGGGCTTCATGATGGAAATGCCGCGCTACCAATGGCCGCGGCTGCGTGACGTCGCGATCGCGCTTTGGCAACGCACGTGGATCTTCCTGCGCCGCGCCGGGACGATCATTTTTGTCACCACCATCGCCCTGTGGCTGTTACTGAGCTATCCCAAAGTGCCGACCGGCAGCGCCGAGAGCCAGGTCGACTACAGCGTCGCGGGGCGTATCGCGAGCGGCCTGGAAGTCGTCGTCGCGCCGATCGGGTTCAATCACGACATTGCGCTCGCGCTGATCCCGGCGATGGCGGCGCGCGAAGTCGCGGTCTCGGCGCTCGCGACCGCCAACGCGATCGAAGCGGGGGACGATGAAGAGGCGATGGCGCAATCGCTGAGCGAACGCTTGCAGGGCCGCTGGAGCATTGCCACCGCACTCGCCTTCCTCGCCTGGTTCGTATTCGCGCCGCAGTGCATTTCGACGATCGCGATCACCAAGCGCGAGACCAATGGGTGGAAATGGCCGCTGTTCATGGTTGGCTATTTGTTCGCGCTCGCCTATGCCGCGGCAGGCATCACATACTGGACAGCCGTTGCCTTTGGACTAGGCTGATCCTTCCAACATTCAAGCGGAGCGGAGCGGCATGGCTGGCAGCGTCAACAAGGTAATATTGATCGGCAACCTCGGCGCCGATCCCGAAATCAAATCCTTTCAGAACGGCGGCAAGATCGCCAACATCCGCATCGCGACCTCCGAACAATGGAAGGACCGGATGACCGGCGAGCGCAAGGAACGCACCGAGTGGCATAATGTCGTCATCAACGGCGAAGGGCTGGTCGGGGTGGTCGAGCGCTATCTGAAAAAAGGGTCGAAGGTCTATATTGAGGGCAGCCTGCGCACCCGCAAATGGCAAGACCGCGACGGCAACGACAAATATACCACCGAAGTGGTGATCGCGGGCATGGGCGGCACGTTGACCATGCTCGACGGCGCGCCGGGTGGCGGCGGCGGTGGTTCGCGCGCGGGCGGTGGCGAGGACAGCTGGGGCAGCGGTGGCGGTGCGGGCGGTGGCTCGGGCGGCGGCTGGAACCAGGGCGGCGGCAGCGCCGGTGGTTCGTCGGGCGGTGGCAGCGGTGGCGGGCGTCCGCCCTTCGACGACGATCTGGACGACGACGTTCCATTTTGAGGGCCGAAACCCAGCCCCGTTCGTGCTGAACTTGTCGAACCACTGTTCTTTTCTCTGCCGGGTCGGAAGCGAGGACGGCACTTCGACAAGCTCAGGGCGAGCGGAATAAGGGGATGCGGAAACCGCGATGTCAGGCTTGAGTCTTGAACCCGCCATCACCGCCGCGGATGTCGCGCGCGGGGTGTGCCGCCTGTTCGCGCAGGCGGGGCTGGTCGCGATTCCCGAAGTGCCGTTGCCCAACGGACGGCGCACCGACCTCACGGCGATCGACGCCAAAGGCAACATCACCATCGTCGAGATCAAGGTCAGTCGCGCCGACCTGCACGGCGACGGCAAATGGCCCGACTATTGCGACTGGTGCGACCGTTTCTACTGGGCGCTGGCGTCGGGGCTCGACCCCGCGATCCTCGACACCGAGGGGTATCGCCCCGAAACCTCAGGACTGATCATCGCCGACCGCTATGGCGCCGCGGTGGTGCGCGAGGCGGCGAACTGCAACCTCGCCCCGGCGCGGCGCAAGGCGGAACTGTTGCGAGTCGGGCGGATCGCGATGCGGCGTTCGATGGTCGCGGCGGATCCTGAGCTGGCGGCGGGATGGGCCGAGGGATTATAAAGGGCTCGCAGCTTATCCGCGCGCCTGCATCCGCGCCAGATAGCGCGCCAGAATGTCGATCTCAAGATTCACCGATCGCCCCGCTGCGGCTTCGTCGAGCGTCGTCATCGCCTGCGTGTGCGGAATGATGTTCAGGGTGAAATGCGCGCTGCCGTCGGGCTGGTCGGTCACTTCGTTGACCGTCAGCGACACACCATCGACGGTGATCGATCCCTTCGGCGCGATATGCGGGGCGAGCGCAGCGGGCGCCGCGACCGTGACCGTTACGCTGTCGCCGACCGGGATCGCCGACACGATCGCCCCCACCGCGTCGACATGACCGGTGACGATATGCCCGCCCAGCTCGTCGCCGACCTTGAGCGCGCGTTCGAGGTTCAAGCGGCGCCCCTCATCCCACATCCCCGGGGCGGTGCAGGCGATGGTTTCGGCGCTCGCGTCAATCGCGAACCACTCGCCATCGGCGTCCTGCCCCTTGTCGACCACGGTCAGGCACGCCCCCGAACAGGCGATCGACGCCCCCAGATCGACGGTGCCAGTGTCATAGCTGGTGCCGATAATCAGGCGCGTATCGCCGCGATCCTCGCGCGAACGAACGGTACCGATGTCGGTGATGATGCCGGTGAACATGGGGAGCGCTTATCCTTCTCTGACCCGCTCGTAAACGTCGAGTCGATCGCTGCCAAGCAGGCGGCTGTCGGTCAGGCGCCAACGACCATGCGCCTGCGATAGGTCGGTCAGCCCGATGTCGCCGAGCGCGGGTCTGCCGCCGCCAATCAGGATCGGGGCCCGATAAAGCAACAGCCGGTCGACGCGATCGGTGGCGAGGAACGCCGACGCGGCCCCGGCGCCGCCCTCGACCAGCACCGAATCGACATCGTCGATCGATTCGGGCGAAGCAATGGCAGTCCAGCCGTCAGGCGCTTTGCCCGAAGTCAGCAGCAGTTTCGTCGGGCTGCGATCCTCCAGCCCCGCCAACCGCACATCAAGGCTGGGATCGTCAGCCACCAACGTACCGCGCCCCACGAGGATTGCCTGATGGTTCGCGCGTTCGAGATGCCCGTGGGCGCGCGCGTGGGCGCCGGTGATCCAGCGGCTCGACCCGTCGCCCATCGCGATGCACCCGTCGAGTGACGTCGCCAGCTTAAGTGTGACGAACGGACGTCCGGCAAGCTGCCGCGTCCACCAGGGCGCCATTGCGGTGCTCGCTTCTGCCGCCAGCACGCCCGTGACGACCTCGATCCCCGCCGCCCGCAATCTTGCGATGCCCTCGCCGTCGGTGCGCGGGTCGGGATCCTGCGCGGCGATCGCAATGCGCGCGATACCCGCGGCGATCAGCGCATCGGCGCAGCAGGGGCCACGCGGACTGGCATGCGCGCAAGGTTCAAGGCTGACATAGGCGGCAGCACCGTGCGCCGCCTCGCCCGCCCCGGCGAGCGCCATCGCCTCGGCATGCGGGCGGCCGCGCGGCTGGGTCCATCCGCGCCCAACCACTCGGCCGTCCTTGACGATCAGGCAACCCACATTGGGATTGGGCGCCGAAAGCGGCCGACCGCGCCGCGATAGTGCGATGGCGACCGCCATCCAATCGGCATCAGCGGGCGGGCGCTGCATGCGGTCAGTCGGCGGCTTGCGATTGCGGTCCGCGCGCCGCGCGCTCCGCGAGCGTCGAGCGCTGGACGGCCACCGGCTTTTTCAGTTTCGCCGCCGCCGCCGCTTCGTCGCCCAGCGTCTCGCGCGTCACCTTGTCGGCCTCGGCCGAATCATATTCGACCCCCATCATGTCGGCGAGCCGCTGATATTCGGCGCGCTTTTCGGCGTTGGCGCGTGTGGTTTCCTTGGCGCGCGCGACCCATTCGGCGCGGATCTGGGCATCGCTGCGGTTTGCCGACCAGTTTTCGAAATAGATGATCTGGACCTTAGGCTCTTCGGAGCGAATCAGATGTTCGGAAAAGCCATAAAGAATGACGATCGGCATCACGATCGCGACGCCCCAGCTCGCCCAGCGGTGCGGGCGCGGTTCGCGGACATAAGCCCAGAAATCGGACAGGCCGCCCCCGACATCGACGTTGTTGAACATTCCCATGACTGCAATTTAGGCGATGTCGCGACAATTTGCGAGGGGGTGGAGGATTGCGCCAAATGATCGTTGAAGCCGTCGACGATTGCAAAAAATGCAATAGCAGATGCTTATTTCGCAGTTGCACAATTTTTTGTGCGCTGCAATATGAGCATGCCTTTTAGGCATCCTCTCCCAAAACTTTCATGGGCCACCCTCGGGTGGCCCTTTTTTTTCGACCTTTTTAGTTGAGAGATCGGGGTTTTTCACGGTCGCCCGGTGATTCGCGACTCACTCTTGCAGCGGTGTCCGCTTTTCGAATCGGCGCACTTCGGCGATAAAACTCCCCGGCAGCGGCGTCGTGCCGCCGCTATCCAGGTCGATATGCGCATAGCTGATTGCGATATCGGTCAGCCGCTCGGCTTCGCGAAAGATCGCGCAATGGACGGTGAAACTCGTCCGCTCGAAACGGCTCACCCGCGCCGCGATGGTAATCAGTTCGTCGAGCCGCGCCGGAGCATGATATTCAATTTCGCACCGCGTCTCGCGAATGTCGGTACCATATTGGTGAAAATAGGGACCGGGCTGGCCTTCGCCGAGCGCGCGGAAATATTCGGTCACCCCGATATCGGCATAAACCAGATAATTGCCGTTGAAGACGATGTTCTGCCCGTCGATCTCGTTGAAGCGCACACGCACCGTCTCATGGACGCAAAAATCGTCCAGCGGCACATCCCAGTTGCTGCGGTCCATCGCCGCGTCAGGCCGCGAGCGCGGCGGGGGTGCGGTCGAGCGGCGCGCACGCGGCTTCGAGCCAGGCGCGATCACCGTCACTCATCCCCGGGGCGAGCTTTTGGAGCACTGCAGCATGATAGGTGTCGAGCCAGTCAGCCTCAGCCGGCGACAGCAGCGCGGTCTCGACCAGATTTTGCGCGATCGGGGCGAAGGTAATCGTCTCGAACCCCAGCATATCCTCTTCGGCGCCATCGATACGGACCGGCACGACGATGACCAGATTTTCGATGCGGATGCCGAACGCGCCGGCCTTGTAATAGCCCGGCTCGTTAGAGAGGATCATGCCGGCGTGCAGCGGCTCCTCGGTCCCCGCCTGCCCGCCTGCCGGCTTGGCGATGCGCTGCGGTCCTTCGTGCACCGCCAGATAGGTGCCGACGCCGTGGCCGGTACCATGCGCATAATCGACCCCGTCAGCCCACAGATATTGGCGCGCGAGGATGTCGAGCTGGCTGCCACGCGTGCCCTTGGGAAAGCGCGCGGTGGCGAGCGCGATATGCCCCTTGAGCACCTGCGTAAAGCGGCGTCGCATTTCGGTGGTCGGCGCGCCGATCGCGATCGTGCGCGTGATGTCGGTGGTGCCGTCGGCGTACTGCCCGCCCGAATCGACCAGATATAGCGTGCCGGTCTCGATCGCGCGGTTGGTCGTCGCGTCGACCTTGTAATGCGGCAGCGCGCCGTTCGGACCTGCGGCCGATATGGTGTCGAAGCTCAGATCGACGAGTGCGCCATTTTCATCGCGGAATTCGCGTAGCTTCGCCGCCGCGCTAAGTTCGTCGAGCCCGCCCTGCGGCGCGACCTCCTCCATCCACAGCAGGAAGCGCGCAACTGCGACGCCGTCGCGGACGTGCGCCGCACGTGTGCCGTCGAGCTCGGTGGCGTTCTTGATCGCCTTGGGCAGCACCGCCGGGTCGCGGTGGCGTTCGATCTTGGCCCCTGCCGCTTCGAGCGCAGTAAAGATCGCGGCGACGGCGCGGTCGGGATCGACCGCGACCTTACTGTCCTTGAGGTCGGCGAGCGCGGCCTCGAACGCATCGCGATCATGGATACGAACGCTGTTGCCAAGATGCGCGCGCACCGCGTCGGTGACTTTTTCAGGCGCGATGAAAAGGTCGGCGGTGGCGTCAGCATGAAGCAACGCAAAGGCCAGCCCGACCGGGGTGTGGCTGACGTCTGTCCCGCGAATATTGAAGGTCCAGGCGATCGAATCGAGTGCGGTCATGACAGTGGTGTCGAGGCCGTTCGCTTTCAGCCAGTCAGCGATCACTTCGCGCTTGTCGACGGCGCTCTGCCCCGCGAGCGCCACATCATGGACCGCGACCGGCGCCGCGCTCGGCGCCGGCTGGTCGTCCCACGCCGCGTCGAGCGGGTTCGCATCGACCGCCACCAGCATTGCGCCCTTGGCCTTCAGCGCATTGCCGAGACCCCGCGCCCAGTCGATACCGTGCAGCCAGGGGTCGAAGCCGATCCTCTGCCCAGCGCTCACGTTTGTCCCCAGCCATTCGGCAACGCTCGACTGCGGCACGCCGACATAGTCGAACAACGACCCGTCGACCTGGTCGCGCACCTGCACCGTGTAACGCCCGTCAATGAACACCGCGGCTTTTTCGGGCAACACCGCCGCCGTCCCTGCCGAACCGCCAAATCCGGTCAGCCACGCCATCCGCTGCGCATAGTCGCCGACATATTCGCTCATATGTTCGTCACTGATCGGCACGACAAAGCCGTCGAGGCCGCGCGCGGCCAGTTCGGCTCGGACGCGGGCGAGACGTTCTGCATGGATGGCGCTGGACATGGGACGTTCCTTGTTTCTAAATCGCGGCGATCCCGCCCCTATCGGGCGCCACCACAGGGTATTTATCGATGCGCGCTATTTGGATGGTTCTGGCGGCAATTGCCACCCCGCTTGTCGCATCACCGCCCCTGCTCGCCCAACAGAAAGACCCCGCATTGACCAGCCAGACTCCTGCCCTGCCCGCCGCCCCGGTCGCCGCCAAGCGCCCGCATGAGACGGTCTTGCACGGCAAAACGCTCTCCGATCCCTATCATTGGCTGAAGGACGAAAGCTATCCGACGATCGATGACAAGGATGTGCTCAACTATGTGAAGGCCGAGAACGCCTATTTCGATGCGGCAATGAAGCCGCATGCAGAGCTGGTCGAAACCTTGTTTCAGGAGATGAAGGGCCGCATCAAGGAAGCCGATTCGAGCGTGCCACAAAAGGACGGCGGCTGGATTTACTGGGTCGAATATGAAGAGGGCGCCGAGTATAAGAAATGGTACCGCAAGCCCGTCGCAGGCGGCGAAGCGGTCCTGATCCTCGACGAGGTCGCGATGGCCAAGGACAAGGACTATTTCCGCCTGTCCGACGTGTCGATCAGCCCGAACGGCAAGCTGATGGCCTATGCGGTCGACGACAATGGCTCCGAACGGTTTGAAGTCCGCTTCACTGATCTGACGAGCGGCAAAGCGCTGCCCGATGTCATCCCCGGCACCTTGTCGTCGCTGGTGTGGACGGCAAACAGCGACGCTTTGCTCTATGGTCTCGCGAACGAAAACTGGCGCACCGACAATGTCCGGCTGCACAAGCTCGGCACCCCGCTGAGCACCGACAAACTGCTCTACAAGGAGGCCGACATCGGTTTCGGCGTCGGCATCGGCAAGACCGCGGCGGACAATTATATCGTCATCGCCACGGGCGATAACGAAACAAGCGAGGTATATCTGCTCCCCGCCGACAATCCCGAGGCAAAACCTTTGCTCGTGTCGGCGCGTCAGAAGGGCCGCGAATATAGCGTCGATGAGCGCGAGGGCACGCTGTACGTCTATACCAACGATGAACATGCGAACTTCCGCGTCGCCACCGCCAGCTTGGCCAAGCCCGGCGAATGGAAAACACTGATCGCCGGGTCGGACGAAAGCTACATCACCGGGCTCGCAATCTTCCGCGACTATTTCGTCCTCGAATCGCGCGAGCAGGGGGTCGATCAGGTCGATATCCGCCTATATGACACGCCGCTGACCCCCGGCCGCATCAAATTTCCCGAGGCGACCTATGTCGCGGGATTGGGCGACAATCCCGAATATCATCAGGACAAGCTGCGGCTCGACTATGAGTCGATGGTCACCCCCGACACGGTGTTCGATTTCGACGTCACGAACAAGAAGCTCGAAACGCTGAAGGTGCAGGAAATTCCATCCGGTTATAATCATGATGATTACATAACCGAATTGGTAAACATGCCATCGCGCGACGGAACTCAGGTCCCGGTGTCACTCGTCTACAAAAAAGGCACCCCGCGCGACGGCAGCGCGCCAATGCATCTCTATGTCTATGGCTCATATGGTTACCGCGTCCCGCCGGGCTTCTCGACGACGCGCCTGAGCCTTGTGGACCGCGGGATGATCTATGCCATCGCGCATGTCCGCGGTGGCGACGATCTGGGGCGGGCCTGGTATCTTGCGGGCAAGACGACCGAACGTCGAAATACCTTCAATGATTTCATCGACGTGGCCAAAGGCCTGATCGCAGCGAATTATACTAGCGCGGGCAAGATTTCGATCGAGGGCCGCTCGGCCGGCGGACAGGTGATGGGGGTCGTGTATAACGAGGCACCCGAATTGTGGGGCGCCGTGCTTGCAGGCGTACCCTTCGTCGACATCATCAACACGATGGTCGACGAAACGCTGCCACTCACCCCCGGCGAATGGCCCGAATGGGGCAATCCAATCACCGACAAGGCCGCGTTCGACTTCATGCTGAGCTACAGCCCCTACGATAATGTTACCGCCAAAGCCTATCCGCCGATGCTGGTGTCGGCGGGGCTCAACGACCCGCGTGTGACCTATTGGGAGCCCGCCAAATGGGTCGCGAAGCTGCGCGCGACACGCACCAACGACGCGACGCTGCTGCTGCGCACCAACATGGGTGCAGGTCATGCAGGCAAGTCGGGCCGCTGGGGCGCCTTGCGCGAAGACGCCGAGGAGTTCGCCTTCGTGCTGACGCAGCTGGGGGTGGAGAAATAGCCCCCGGCTTTCGGCATTGAATGAAGCTTGGGCCGCCCGGGTCGGTCTAGACGTCCTCGCCCAGTCGCTTCAGCCACGCCTTGGCCTGCTTGGGCTCGCCCGGCGCGTTCGATGCCACCGATCCGCGCGACGCCTCGAAATCACTGTGCAACGCAAAGGGCGCGAGGCCGAGCTGGTCGCGCAGCTGGTCGATTTCTTCGCCCCGGTCGCACAAATCGGTCACGACGGGCGACCATTTGGCGCGCATCGCACGGTCCTGCGTGTGTCCGAACAGCCCCCATGACCCGGCCGCCGTCTGGCGCAGCGCATCGAGCAGAACGTCCCGATATCCGGCTTCCAGCTCGACACGACGCGTATCGAGACGTTCAAGCCGATCGGCCCTGCTCATCGGTCCCCCAGATAGCCGCGCGCCATCAAATCGCTTTCTAGCGTCGCTGCATCGCTGAACCGATGGCCCGCAATTCCGACCGATTCGGCGCCCGCAACATTCGCCGCCACATCATCGACGAACAGCGCACCGGCGGGGTCGATGCCGAAGCGATCGAGCGCGAGGCGGTAGATCGCGGGATCGGGCTTCATCAGCTTTTCGGTGCCGGAGACGATGATGTCGTGAAAGCGGTCAAAGATTGGCTGGGTGGGACGGAAGCCTTCCCAGAATTCATGGCCGAAATTCGTGATCGCGAACAGCGCCACGCCCGCGGCGTCGAGGCGTTCGACCAGCTCAAGGCTGCCTGGCATCGGCGCCGGGATTGTTTCATTGAACCGCGTCGCATAGGCGTCGATCAACGCGGCATGGTCTGGAAATTCGGCTTTCCGCTCGGGCAACATGTCGGCTAGCGGGCGGCCCGCATCGTGCTGGAAATGCCACTGCGGCGTCACGACATTGGCGACGAACCATTCGAGTTCGTCACGGTCGACGATCAGCTTTGCGAAGAGATAGCGCAGGTCCCAGTCGAACAGGACGCGGCCGACGTCGAAGATCACGCTTTGGCGAATCATATAAGCGCCAGACACGCGAAAGCGCCGCCGGAAACATCCGACGGCGTAACGCTGTTCAGCAAAAGCAAACGGGGCAATATTGCCCCGCGCTGGGGCATCAGCCCTGGCGCGCCTTGAAGCGGCGGTTGGTCTTGTTGATCACATAGGTGCGGCCACGACGGCGAATGACGCGGTTATCGCGGTGGCGGTCCTTCAGCGACTTCAGGCTGTTGCGAATCTTCATGGTTCTTGTCCGTAAATCTTGGCGTTGTGACGCGAAGCGGCGCAACTATGGGGACAGGGGTAAAAAGTCAACCGTTCCCCGGCACAAAATCCCCCTTTTTCCCGTTCGCATCGAGCGAAGTCGAGATGCCGATCGGTTGCGCACAGGTGAGGGGTGTCTCGACTGCGCAAGACACCAACGAGATCGGGAAGGCGAGCTACCCCGCCAGCGCCTTTTGCCGCCGCCTTTGCACCGACGATCCAAACCCCATCGCCTCGCGATACTTCACCACCGTGCGGCGCGCGATGTCGTGCCCTTCGGCCGACAATTTCTGCGCGATCGTCTCGTCGGACAGGATCGCCTTGGCATCCTCGGCCTCGATCATCGCCTTGATCCGGCTCTTGATCGATTCGGACGACACCGCACCGTCGCCGTCGGTCGCCGAAATGCCGCTCGAAAAGAAATATTTGAGTTCGAACAGTCCGCGCGAACAGCTGAGATATTTGTTGCTCGTAACCCGGCTGACGGTCGATTCGTGCATGCCGATTTCTTCGGCGACCTGACGCAGCGTCAGCGGGCGCATGTGCGCGACGCCATGGAGGAAAAAGCCCTCCTGCTGCTTGACGATCGCGCTCGCGACCTTGACGATCGTGCGCTGCCGCTGGTCAAGCGCGCGGACCAGCCAGTTGGCGCTCGCCAGCTGCTCGGACAGCCACGCCTTGCTCTTCGCCGCCGCCCCCGTCGCCAGCTCGGTATAATAGCGGCGATTGACGAGCAGCCGCGGCAGGGTGCGGCTGTTGATCTCGACCGCCCAGCCCTTGGCGGTCTGGCGGATGAACAGGTCGGGGACAACTGCCTGCGACAGATCGCCGCCGAATTTCAACCCGGGTTTGGGGTCATAGTTGCGCAATTCGCGGATCATGTCGGCCAGATCCTCGTCATCGACCCCGCAGATGCGCTTCAATTGCGGAAAGGCGCCCTTGGCGACGAGGTCGAGATGCGCGATCATGCACGCCATCGCCGGGTCGTAACGATCAGCCTCGCGCGCCTGGATCGCGATACATTCGGCGAGGTCGCGCCCAGCCACCCCCGACGGGTCGAAACATTGGACGCCCGCGAGCACATTCTCGACGAGCGCGAGTGGCACGCCGAGCCGCTGCGCGACCTCGGTCAGATCGGCGCGCAGATAGCCGGTCTCGTCGATCAGCGCGACAAGCTGCTCGGCGATCATCGCTTCCAGCCCGCTGAACCGCTCGCCGACCTGCGCCAGCAGATGGCCGTGCAGCGTCTCGTCCTCGCCCGCGAAGCTGTCGAAATCGATACCTTCGCTGTCGCTGCCCGACAGGCCAACGCTGTCGCTGACGCTGTCGTGATGAAAGCTGTCGGCGCTCAGATCGACGTCGAGGTCGTTGGCGGTGCCGCTATCCGATGCCAGCGCCTGATCGGCGTCGAGCGCTGCCGCCTCGGTTACGGGCGCGTCGTCCCCTGGACTGTCATTGGCGTCGCTTGCGCTGCCGTCGCTATCGGCCGACGCCGTATCAAGCAGCGGATTACCCTCGAGCGCCTCGGCCAGATAGGTTTCGAGTTCAAGGTTCGACAGCGCCAGCAGCTTGATCGCTTGCTGCAGCTGCGGCGTCATCACCAGCGATTGCGACTGGCGGAGATCGAGACGCGGACCCAACGCCATGGATCGTTATGACCTCACAGGGAAAAGCCTTCGCCGAGGTAGAGGCGGCGCACTTCGGGGTCGGCGACCAGCTCTTCGGGCGAACCCGCGAGCAACACCTTGCCGTCGTAAATGATGCAGGCGCGGTCGACGAGGTCTAGCGTCTCTCGGACATTATGGTCGGTGATCAGCACCCCGATGCCGCGCGTCTTCAGATCGACGACGAGGTCGCGAATATCGCTGATCGACAAGGGATCGATCCCGGCAAAAGGTTCGTCGAGCAGCATGATCGACGGATTGGCGGCGAGCGCGCGGGCGATTTCGGCGCGCCGCCGTTCGCCGCCAGACAGCGCCATCGCCGCCGCGTCGCGCAGCTTGGTGAGGCCGAATTCGTTGAGCAATTCCTCGAGCCGCCGTTCGCGCGACACCTTATCGGGTTCGGCGAGTTCGAGCACCGCGGCGATATTCTGCTCGACCGTCATGCCGCGAAAGATCGAGGTTTCCTGCGGCAGATAGCCGAGTCCCAAAATCGCGCGACGGTACATCGGCAGCGCGGTGATATCCGATCCGTCGAGCATGATGCGCCCCGCGTCTGGCTTGACCAGCCCCATGATCGAATAGAAGCAGGTGGTCTTGCCTGCGCCGTTCGGGCCGAGCAGGCCGACGACCTCGCCCTTGCCGACCGATAGCGACACGTCCGACAGCACGACGCGCTTGTCATAGCTTTTGGCGATCGAAATGACCGCCAGACCGTTGCCCGCGGCGGCATCGTCGCGCGCGTGGGCGCGGTGTTCGGCGACGCCATAATCGGCGTCGGCGGTCATCGTGGCCGGGGTCGCTTCGTCGTCGGTCATTTCCACATCGCTTCCAGAGGAGACATGTGCGGGCGTTACCCGAGGAGCGCGGCCAACGTCAATCTGGCAAGATTTTTGCAGGGCGTGCCACGGGTGACTTAATGCCCCGCCTGCGGCCCGCGTTCGATCCCCGACAGGGCGAGCTGTTCGTCGATCGCGGCGAGCAGCCGCGTCAATGCGGCCTCATCCTTTGCCTCGGCACGCGCGACCAGCACATCCTGCGTGTTCGACGCGCGGAGCAGCCACCAACCGTCGTCGGTCAGCACGCGAGCGCCGTCGGTGCGATCGACCTCTGCCCCCGCGGCGGTCAGCCGCTCCAGAACTTCGTCCACAATGGCGAATTTGCGCACCTCGTCGACCTGGAAGCGCAGCTCGGGGGTGTTCACCATTGGTGCCATATTTCCGCGCAGCTCGGTGACGCTCTGCCCCAGCTTCGTCGCCGCCTCGATCAGCCGCACCGCGGCATAGGGCGCGTCGTCATAGCCATAATAGCGGTCGGCAAAAAACACATGACCGCTCATCTCGCCCGCGAGCGGGCTACCGGTTTCCTTCATCTTCGCCTTGATCAGGCTATGGCCGGTTTTCCACATCAGTGGCCGGCCGCCAAGCTCCGTGACGCGATCGAACAGTGCTTGGCTGGCTTTCACATCGGCAATGATCGTTGCACCGGGCAGGTCCTGCAGCAGCGCCGCGGCATAGATTTGCAACAGCTGATCGCCCCAGATCACGCGGCCTTCGCCATCGATCGCGCCGATCCTGTCGCCATCCCCATCAAAAGCGACGCCGAAATCGAGGCGTTTCTCCGCGACCAGCTGGCGCAGATCCGCCAGATTCTTCTCTTCGGTGGGATCGGGATGATGGTTCGGGAAATGGCCGTCGATGTCGGTGAACAGCAAATGATGCTCGCCTGGCAACTTCGCAGTCAGCTTTTCGATGACGGTTCCTGCCGCGCCATTACCCGCGTCCCAGCCGACCCGATAGGCGCCGCCGGCGAAACCCTCGACCAACCGGTCGACATAGGCGTCGATGATGTCGATGCTCTGCGTGGCACCTTCGCCAACTTCCCAATCGCCCGCGGCAGCCATTTGGCCGATCCGCTGAATGTCGGCGCCATAGAAAGGCCGTCCCAGCATCACAAATTTGAAGCCGTTATAATCGGGGGGATTGTGGCTGCCGGTTATCTGGATGCCGCCGTCCACATCCTCGGTTGAGGCAGCATAATAGAGCATCGGGGTCGGGCCGAGCCCGACATTGAGCGCGTCGATACCCGCGGCGTTGATCCCTTCGATCAGTGCATCGCACAGCATCGGCGACGACAGGCGCCCGTCATAGCCGACCGCGACGCGCTTGCCGCCGGCGCGTGCGACCAGCGTCGCAAAACTGCGCCCGATCGCATAGGCGTCAGCGGTCGACAGCGTGTCGCCAACGACGCCGCGAATGTCATATTCACGCAGCAGCGTCGGGTGGAAGACATGGGTCATGGGTGGTCCTTTGGGGAGATGGAACGTCAGGCGGCAGCGAAGAGGTCGCCGTCGGGATGAAACCGTTCACGCGCCGGAAGGTTCAGTCCGCCCATCGCTTCGCGCAATTCCTGCCGCGCAACGACATGGCCAATGCCCATGCCGCCCAGGTGCGCCTTATCGAGGAGGGTGAGGCCCGCCGGGAACAGTTCGCGATAGATGACGCGCTCGCCGAGTCCGGGAATGACGCGAAAACCGACGCGGCGCGACAGCTGGCTCAATGCTTCTCCGACGCGCCGCATATTATGCGCATCGACATGCTGGAGCCGGTTGCGCAGGATGATCCAGTCGATCGTCCGCCCGTCGGTCTTGGCCCTTGCCTTGCGCGTGTCCCAGATCAGTTCGGAATAAAAGCTGGGGCGGGTGACCTGAAAGGTTTCGGGATCGACCTGTCCGATCAGGTCGAAATCGATGAAGCTGTCGTTGATCGGGGTGACCAGCGTGTCGGCGGTCATCGCCAGATGGCGCGCAAAGACATCGTCGCGCCCGGGGGTGTCGGCAACGAAATAGTCGCAATCCTGGGTCATTCGCGCGACCTGCGCGTCAAGTTCCTCGACCGTCGTCCCCTCGAACACTTCGAAGCGTGGCATCGGCAGATCGATATCGCGGCGCTTCGCGGTGTTCGTCCGATTCTCAAGATAGCGGTGAAAGGTGCGCTGGCGCGGGTCGAGATCGAGCCCGGCAACGCGCCAACCCTGGCTCGCCAGCGCAACCGCAAAATGCACGGCGCAGGTCGATTTGCCGGTTCCGCCCTTTTCATTGGCAAAGATAATACGGTGCGGGGCGGGCTTCGTCGCGTTTGTCGTCATGGGCCGTTGCGATTTTCCTGTTGGCGCGGCATGGGCGGCCAGCGCGCGAAGTGATAGTGTCGCGCCAATATCGGAGGCAGGCCAGCCGTGCAAATCATCCGTGACATCGCCACACTCCATCGTGCCGTCGCCGCGCTGAAGCAGGATGGCAAAAGCGTCGCGCTGGTCCCGACGATGGGAGCCCTGCACGACGGCCACCTTTCGCTCGTCCGCATGGGGCGGCGCGTTGCCGATCATGTCATCGTCTCAATCTTCGTCAACCCGACCCAGTTCGGCCCCAATGAAGATTTCGCCGCCTATCCGCGCGACGAAGCGCGCGACGCGGCGTTGCTGGTCGAGGAAGGCGTGGGGCTGCTCTGGGCGCCCGATGTCGGGATGATGTATCCGGGGGGCCATAGCACCCATATCGAGGTCGCCGAACTCGGCGCCGATTATTGTGGCGCCGCGCGGCCCGGTCACTTCGACGGGGTCGCCACCATCGTCGCCAAATTGTTCAACCAGGTCCGCCCCGACATCGCGATCTTCGGCGAAAAGGACTGGCAGCAGCTCGCGATCATCCGCCGCATGGCACGCGATCTCGATTTTGGGCTCGACATTTTGGGCGCGCCGATCGCGCGCGATACCGACGGCCTCGCGCTGTCGTCGCGCAACGCCTATCTGTCACCCGAACAGCGCAGCGCGGCCATCGCCTTTCCGAACGCGCTCAAAACCGCCGTCGCTGCGCTGGTGAACGGCGGCGAAATGTACGAAACGCTCGCCAAAGCCGAAGCGGCGATCGTCGCCGGCGGGTTCGACAGCGTCGATTATATCGCGCTCGCCGACGCCGACAGCTTGGAAAGGCTGGACATTTTTCGCGCGCCGGCACGGCTGCTGGCGGCCGCGCGGCTCGGTAAAACGCGGCTGATCGACAATTATCCGGTGGGTTGATATCTAACGGAAACGGCTGAATTGCGCTGTTTCAGCGGCATATCCACAAGAAATTGCCCGATGCGTTAACGCTTTGTTGACCATAAGCCGCAAGGGTGGATCCCGAAGCTTCCTGTGGGGGGAAGCACAGGGGGTTTTTATGGCCAACAGTCTGAAGTCCGCGCAATATCTGATCGAAAGCCGCTTGCTCGATGCGGCACGTGGCGATGCCACCGCTTATTTCGATCTCGGGATCGCTTTTTCGACCGGCACCGGCGGGGTCGATGTCGACCTGATCCAGGCGCATAAATGGTTCAACCTCGCCGCGCTCGGCGGCAACAAGGAAGGCCAGCAATGCCGCGCCGACCTGTCCGACGAAATGAGCCGCGACGAAATCGCCGAAGCGCAGCGCCAGGCGCGCGCATGGCTCGACGAAACAGCACGCCGGCCGGCGGCGCGGCGGTTTGCGGCGTAATCCTGACCAATATTATTCTCGTTATGTCGGACGTGATCCGGCATCCATCCGAGCGATGATTCATGGCCGCCGGATCGAGTCCGGCGTGACGAAATAGCGAAAGGCTAATCCGCCCGCCGAAACGGCATATGCCCTTCCAGCCAGTCCATCTCGGCCTCTTCGGCGCGGCGTTCCTGTTCCAGAAAATCGGCGACCGCGCGGCGGAATCCCGCATCGGCGATGAAGTGCGCCGACCAGGTTGCGACCGGACCGTAACCGCGCGCCAGCTTGTGGCCACCCTGCGCCCCTGCTTCGACGCGCGCCAGCCTGCGCGCAATCGCAATGTCGATTGCGCGGTAATAGCAGAGTTCAAAATGCAGATAGGGGATGTCGATCAGGCACCCCCAATAGCGCCCGTAGAGCGTGTCCGCGCCAAGGAAGTGCAACGCCCCCGCCACGGGTTGTTCGCCATCAAAAGCGAGCAGCAGGATGATCTTTTCCGCCATCCGTTCGCCGATCAGGTCGAACGCCGCACGGGTGAGATAGGGTTGACCCCATTTGCGCGCGCCGGTGTTCTGATAGAAAAGCCACATCGCGTCCCAATGTTCGGACCCGATTGCGTCGCCGGTCAATTCCTCGATCCGTAGCCCTTCGATCGCCCGCGCGCGCTCCTTGCGCAGCTGTTTGCGCTTCGCCGAGGTCAAGGTGGCGAGAAAATCGTCGAAGCTGGCATAGCCTGCGTTGGCGAAATGGAACTGAATGTCGCGGCGCACCAGCCACCCTGCGCCTTCGAATAGCGGCATCTGATCGGGCGCGACAAAGGTCGCATGCGCCGACGACAGCCCGTTCTGGCGCACCACCGCTTCGGCGGCGCGGATCAGTAGCCGCGCGTCTTCACTGTCCGGCGCCAGCAATCGAGGCCCCGGCACCGGAGTAAAGGGCGCCGCGATCTGGAGCTTGGGATAATAATCGCCGCCCGCGCGCGTCCACGCGTCGGCCCAGCCCTGGTCAAACACATATTCGCCCTGGCTATGCGATTTCAGATAGGCGGGGGCGGCGGCGAGCAACTTCCCCGCCTCGTCCTCGACCAGCAACGGGGCGGCCTGCCAGCCGGTCCCCGGCCCGACGCTGCCCGATTCCTCGAGCAGAGACAGGAAGGCGTGGCCTACGAACGGATTGCCACCATCGTGCAACGCATCCCACGCAGCGGCATCAACCGCAGCGACGCCTGTGCCGAGCGCAATCGTCCTTGTCGGCGGGTCGGCTTCGGCCATGATGGCTGTTACGCGGGCTTCACCGCGACGATCGCGTCGGCCTCGACCGCGGCGCCGAGCGGCAGCACCGCGACGCCGACCGCGGCGCGCGCATGGCGGCCGGCCTCACCGAACAAGGTTTCGAACAGCTCCGACGCGCCATTGGCGACCTTCGCCTGATCGGTGAAGCTGGGGGCACTGTTGACGAACACGCCCAGCTTGATGACGCGCTCGACGCGCGACAGATCGCCGCCCAGCGCCTGCCCGATCTGCGCGACGAGCATCAGCGCGACGCGCTGCGCCGCATCCTGGCCGCCCGCGACGTCCATGTCGTCGCCCAGGCGCCCGGTCACGACCTGCCCGTCGCGGAACGGCAACTGGCCGCTGACATAGAGCAGCCCGCCATGCTCGACGACGGGGACATAGGCGGCGACCGGAGCGGCAGCCTTGGGCAGTTCGAGCCCGAGTTCGGTGAGCTTTGCGGTGATATCCATGGTCGTTCCTTCTTATACGGGTTCGGGGGCCGGAGCGGGGACGTTTTCGGCGAGCCGCGCCAAGATCCAGTTCTGCGCCGCCGCCCAATCGTCGATGCGCGCATGGGCATGTTTGGCGGGGGCGATCTTGTCGGCAATCGCAGGTTCGCCGACCAGATGAAGCCTCCACACGTCGGGCGCCTCTTGCGCGACCGAATGATGATGCCCCGCCTATTGGTCAGGACGACGATATCCGCCTGCTCGGCAATCGCCGCCATCGCGGCGAGCGCACCGGGAATAGGATATTGCCGGGTCATTTCAGACCGAAAGAAGCTGTCAAGCAGCGGCCAGACCTCGGCGGCCTCGAGCGGCGTCCCGCATTCCTTTCGCTTCAGCGCTCCGGCAAAGCTGGCATCCTCGATGCGGAAAAGCACGCCATGCTCCGCATCGACCCATTCGGCAAAGGGGACGACCATGTGCATCAGCACCTCGTCGCAATCAGTGATGACGAGCGGGCGGGTCATGCGGGTGTTCCTTCGGATGCCTGGCCTTCGAGGCGTGCTGCCGCGGCGGCGAGGGTGGGCGGCGGCACCTGCAACGCATCGGCGCAGGCGACAAGGTCATTTTCATGCGCGGTCAGAAATGACAGGATCGCCGCCAAGGTCGCGCGTTCGCCCAGCGAGGCGCGCAGCTCCGCTGGTGCCAGTCCGGTCAGCGCCAGTAGCCGCTCGGCGCGCGGTTCTTCGCTCACTATCCAGCCGAGCGCCTGAAGTGCCAAAGCTGCGTCATCGTCGTGCAAGGCATTTTTCCCTTCAAAGGGAGGCAATTGTGTCATGCGGCCGATTCGCCTAAACGAACCGCGAACGCAAGGTGGGGAAGCGAAATATCATGGGCAAGACCATATTGGTCGTCGAGGATAATGAGCTGAACCTGCGCCTGTTCTGCGACCTGCTCAACGCCCATGGCTATATCGCCCACCCAGTGCGCGACGGGCGCGATGCACTGGCAAAAGCGCGCGAGGTCGCGCCCGACCTGATCATCATGGACATCCAGCTGCCGCATGTCAGCGGGCTCGAGCTGATCGGCCAGATGAAGGCCGACCTGACGCTGCGCGAGGTGCCGATCATGGCAGTCACCGCTTATGCGGGGAAAGGCTACGAGGAACAGATCCGTGCGGCGGGCGCCGAAGCCTATGTGTCGAAACCGATTTCGGTGATCAAGTTCATCGAGAGCGTTGGGGCGTTTGCCTGAAGCGCCTTTCGCAGCGGTGGTTTCTGGCGACCGGTTGCGGGACATCCCTTCACTTGTCACCCTGAACGTGTTTCAGGGTCTAGGGCCCGCCGTTTCCTTCGGCACTGCACGGGATTAACGCCGAGGCCATGGATGCTTAAACACGTTCGGCATGACGAAATGGGATGACAGTGATCCATCCCAAAGCAGCCGATCTGACCGGCGCACGAAAAAGGGCGGCGCAAATGGCCGCCCCATGGTTCCGGCTTTCACCGGGATGACGCATCGTCGTTCCGTTCAGCGTCGCCGAACGGATTGATGCCTCACTTGATCTTCGATTCCTTGAACTCGACGTGCTTGCGCACGCGCGGGTCGTATTTGCGTACCGACATTTTTTCGGTCATCGTGCGCGGGTTTTTTTTCGTCACATAGAAAAAGCCCGTGTCGGCGGTGCTCACCAGCTTGATCTTGACGGTCGTCGGCTTGGCCATGGCCCTGTTCCTCGAAATATCTGCACATCCGCCGGAGGTCCGAAGGATGCGGCGGGACTATGGCCCCGACGTTGGTGTGAAAAACTTAGGGGCAGCGCACGAGGCGCCGCCCCCAATATCCGCGCGCCTCTGACCGGATTCGGCTCTTCTGTCAAGCAAAAGAGCGGGCGGACGGCGCTGTGCCGTCAGCCCGCGAGCGGTGAGGTTGGACGGTCAGACAGACCTTATCTCGAAGCGGACCGTCATCGTCTTCCAGCTTTCCTCGGCCACACCGCCGCGCGTCGCGGGGGTAAAGCGCCATTTGGCGAGTGCCCGGCGCTTGGTTTCGGCAAAAAAGCCGGGACTATCGGTGCTCACCAGTTCGACCGCCTTCACCCGTCCGTCGGTGCCGATAAGGACGCGGACTTTGGCAACCCCCTCGATCTCGCGGCGCTGCTCACTCGCCGGATAGTCGGGCTGGAACGCCCCGGCGTAGCGCGGATCGAGTTCGGCGAACACGAGCTTGGGTAGCGGCGGATCGGCTGGCCGTGCCGGAGGGCCGGGATCGAGCGGACGAGGATCGACAATGACCGGCCCCTCGAACACGCGATTGTCCGCAAGCGGAACGGTTTCGACGGCGGATTTCAGGGTATCGGTCGCCGACGCGGACTTTTCGGTCGGCTGCACCTTGTCGGTCTGCTGGGGGGGCGGCGGATCGATCGGTTTGTCCAGATCGATCAACGTGCCTAGCATCGGCTCGGACTTCGGCGGCGTCACGACGATCATCGGCGACAACGCCACCGCAATAACCAGCGCAGCGGGCAGGCCGACGGCGAAAAGCGCCGCGACCGGGTGGCGGCTGCGATCGCTGCCATAACTATTGCGGGATAAGGCCGTCGGCGCTCCCGCTGGAGCGGTCATCGCTTCGGGCGCAGTCATGATGGCCGAAATCAAGGGTATCAGGGTCATGGCATCTCTCCTTGCCTGTCAGACTCGGCCCTGCCGTGTTTCGACCACCGCTACCGGCCAAGTCAGTAATGTGTGATAATATATCATCACTCATTTTGTCAAGCATCCAGGTAGGCAAGAGCAGCGACGCGTTTGGGGTGTGGGCGGCTTTAGCCGGCAGCCAGCCGCGCGACCGCCTGATCTTTCGCAATCAGCGGCAGCAGTTCGGCCATGTCGGGACCATGATCGCGCGCCGTGAGCGCGCGGCGCAGCGGCAGGAACAACGGGCGGCCCTTTGCGCCTGTCGCCTCCTTCACCGCGGCGGTCAGCGCGTGCCAGGGGTCGGCGCCCCAGTCGATGGCGGGCGCGGCAGCAGCAGCAGCAGTGAGCACCGGCCGGTCGGCATCATCGACCGGCGGCGGCGCCAGCGGACCATCGAACACCGCGACCCAATCGGCCGCCTCAGCGACGGTCATCAGATTCGGGCGAATCGCAAGCCAGCGCGCTGCGGTGATCGTAGCGGGCAGGCGATCCGCGACCGCTTCATGTTCGGTATGATGCAGGATTTTCTGATTGAGCAACGCCAACTCGGCCTCGTCGAACCGCGCCGGAGCGCGGCCAAAGCGCGCGAAGTCGATGTGCTCGATCAACGGTACCAGGCTGGTGACCGGCTCGACGGGATCGCTGGTGCCGAGCCGCGCGAGCAGCGCCGCGAGCGCGATCGGCTCGATCCCCGCGTCGCGCAGGCTGGCCATGCCGAGCGAGCCAAGCCGCTTCGACAATTTGCCCTCGGTGCCGACGAGCAACGCCTCGTGCGCGAAGCGCGGCGGGGCGGCGCCCAGCGCGGCAAACATCTGGATCTGCGTCGCAGTGTTCGACACATGGTCCTCGCCGCGCACGACATGGGTAATGCCCATCGCAATGTCGTCGATCACGCTGGGCAGTAAATAAAGCCAGCTGCCGTCGGCCCGGCGGACCACCGGATCGGACATGGTTTTTGGCTCGAAATGCTGCACACCGCGAACCAAATCAGTCCATTCGATGGGGTCGCCATGATCGAGCCGGAAGCGCCAGTGCGGCGCCACGCCCTCAGGAACCGGCGCATCGGCAGGCTTGCGTTCATACACCGGCGGCAGTCCGCGCGAGAGCAGGATCTTGCGGCGGATGTCGAGCTCTTCGGAGGTTTCGTGACAGGCATAGACGCGCCCTGCCGCCTTGAGTTTGTCGAATTCGGCCTCGTACAGCGCGAACCGCGCCGACTGACGTTCTTCGCCATCGATGTCAAAGCCGAGCCACGCGAGGTCGGCGCGAATCGCCTCGACATAGTCCTCTTTCGACCGCTCAAGATCGGTGTCATCGATGCGCAGCAGGAAGCGCCCGCCATATTTGCGCGCCCACAGCCAATTGTGGAGCGCGGTGCGGACATTGCCGACGTGCAGGATGCCGGTCGGCGAGGGGGCGAAGCGGGTCACAACGGTCATGCCGCGCGCCTATAACCGGTTCGCTCCTCGCGCGCGACCCTATCGTACCGCGTCAGGCAGCGCTGCGCCGCATCGGCCAATAGGCCCAGGCGATCGTCAGCAATGACACGATCAGGATGACGCTATATTCTATCCCGTTGCGTCCCGCGCCGACGACGAACCAGCCGAAGGGCAAATGGACGAGGATCATTCCGAGCGTCAGGATCGCGGCATGGCCAAGCGCGGCGAAGCTCGTCCAGCGGCGCGCAAGCATCAGCACCGGGCCAACCAGTTCGAACAGCGTTACCGCCAGCGCCCAGCCGAAACCCAATGGAAAGCCCTGACTTTCCAGCCAGACCCCGAACGGCGTAATGCCGCCAGCGACAAGCCGAAAAAGCCCGTGGATCAGAATCAGCAGCGCGACGGTCACGCGCAAAACGTCTAGCGCCCGCTCGGCTCTTTCCGGCGGCGCTTTGGCTCCAAGCAATCCCATATACCGCTTCCTCTGTTGCTGCACCCCGATACACGCGATCCCAACCTCGGCCGACGGGGCGACGAAACCGCATCGACGTACCGGTGCCCACGATGCACGGTCAGCCGGTGCGGAAACCGTGCGTGATCGGATAGCGCCGGTCGCGGCCGAAGTTGCGCGTCGACAGCTTGACCCCCGGCGGTGCCTGACGCCGCTTATATTCGGCGAGCATCAGCAGTCGTTCGATCCGCACCACCGCGTCGCGATCGAAGCCATGTCGCGCCACGACATCGTCAACGCTCGCTTCCTCCTCGACGAGCATGTGGAGCATGCGGTCGAGATCGGCATAAGGCGGCAAGCTGTCCTCATCTTTTTGATCGGGGCGCAGTTCGGCGCTTGGCGGTTTAGTGATGATCGCCGCAGGCATCACCGGGGTCACGGGGTTGCGTGACAGCCGCGGCACATTCTCGTTGCGCCATTTCGCGACGGCGAACACCGTCATCTTATACGCATCCTTCAGCGGATTATAGCCGCCCGCCATGTCGCCGTAGATCGTCGCATAGCCAACGCTCATCTCGCTCTTGTTGCCGGTGGTCAGCAGCATCGGCCCGAACTTGTTCGACAGCGCCATCAAGGTCACTCCGCGAATGCGCGACTGGACATTCTCTTCGGTGATATCGACCTCAACATCGGCAAAGCTGCCCGCCAGCATCGTATCGAACGCCTCGACCGCCGGGACGATCGAAATCGTGTCGAGCTTGCACCCGATCAGCTCGGCGCAGACCGCCGCATCGTCGAGGCTCGCCTGGCTGGTAAAGCGGCTGGGCATCATCACGCACCACACCCGATCTGGGCCTAGCGCGTCGGCGGCGATCGCCGCACAGATCGCCGAATCTATACCGCCCGACAGCCCGAGCACGACGCCGGGAAAGCGGTTGCGTGTCACATAGTCGCGCAAGCTGACGATCATCGCGCTGTAGATGTCGGCGGGGTGCGCCTCCCATTCGGTGATTGCACCGGTTTCGCAAACCCAGCCGTCCGCACCCTTTGTCCACCGCGTGACGCGCTCCTCTTCATCCCAATCCTTGAGCCGGTGCGCTGTGGCGCCATCGCGGTTGAGCACGAACGAGCAGCCGTCGAACACCAGTTCATCCTGCCCGCCGACGCGGTTGAGGAAAATCAGCGGCAACCCGGTTTCGGTTACGCGGCCCGCGAACACCTCGCTCAGCCGCCGTTCGTCCTTGTCGATTTCAAACGGGCTGCCATTGACCGAGATCAGCAGCTCGGCGCCCTGATCGGCCAGATGCCGCGATACTTTGGGCAGCCAGCCATCCTCGCAGATCGGCAGCCCGAGCCTGATCGCGCGCCATTCGACGATGTCAGGCAGCGGCCCGGGGGTAAACACCCGCTTCTCGTCGAAGGTGCCGTAGTTGGGCAGTTCGTGCTTGCGCCGCGTGGCGACGATCCGGCCGCCATCGAGCAGCGCGATGATATTGTAGAGAGCATCGCCGTCCCGCTCGACCGATCCGACGAGCATCGCCGGACCGCCGTCGGCGGTATCAGCGGCGAGTTCGGCGAGCAGTATTGCGGCGCGATCGGCGAGCGCAGGTTTCAGCACCAGATCCTCGGGCGGATAACCGATCAGTTGCAGCTCGGGGTAAAGGATCAGGTCCGCGTCGGAGTGCCGCGCCCGCACGGTGCGCATCGCATCGGCATTGGCGGCAAGGTCGCCGACCGCCTGCGTCATCTGGGCCAGCACGATAGTGAGCGTTTGGGCGGCTTCGGTCATGCCGCCGAGCCTTACCCCGGGTCGCCACGATTGCAATCCTCAGCCGAACAGCAAGTGGGCAAGGAAGCGCCCCGGCATCATCGCAAAAGCGCCTGCGACGATCAGTCCGATATAAACTCCCCGCATCGCGCGTTGGTGCGCGACGATATTGCCGCGCCAGGCGTGCCAGATTCCCATCGGGATCGAATAAAGCGTGATCACCGAAAAGATGTGAATCGGGCCAATGCCGCCGGTCAGCCCGCGCAGCCAGAAGCTGTCCAGCGCGGTCACCAGCATCAGCAGCGCCCACACGCGCCCCGCCATCTTGTGGCCGCGCGTCCCCTTGCGCGCCCACAGGACGAAGGCACCGAGCGGTACCGCGGGGATCACTGTACCCAAATGAATCCACAGCGCCCAAGCGGGGGTACGATATTCGCCCTGCCCGCGCATCAGATAGCCGAGCGCCAGCACCGCGGCAGTAGCGGCGGCGGTCTGGATTATGGCGCGCACAAGGGGTGCGTGACGGTGGATCGGCGACGTGGCTTCGGCTTGGACAATCATCAGACATTTCCTTGCTGGTCGATACGCCGCAAATGCCGCAGCGCGGTTCACGGGCAATCGGCACTTCGCAGATCCGGCCAGAAACTTCGCGAATCCGGCCTGCCTGCCAATTGACGAAGCGCGAATCGACAGCCAGACCGGCGCCATGGCGCGAAAAATTGCGATCGAAAGCTTCCTGATGATCGTTGCAGGGATTGTCCTCGCGCTGATCGGCCCGTTCGGTAGTTACGAACTGCCGCTGGTGCAGCGGCTGATCCTGTGGCCGCTGATGATCCTGTGCGGCTATCCGATCTTCAGCGGCCTCGGCGCGGTCGCGCGCTGGCTCGCCGAGACGGTGCGTATCCCCTATGCGGTAACCATAGCGATGGGGCTGATTGTCGGGGCGATGCCGATGACGATGCTCGTCATGCTGTTGTGGTTCCGGGCTCCGTTGGGTCAGGCGCTGCAATCGCCGATGCTCGGCCCGCTCTATCTGCAGGTGCTGGTTATCGGGGTGATCATCTACGCGGCAATGTATCTGCTGTTCCGCCCCGCGGCCGATCCCGCGCCCGCGGCGGTGCCGGTTGCTCGGCCGACACCACAGCCCATCTCAGTAGAGGCTGAACGCGGTGCCGCTGGACCTGCCGCGTCGACCCTGCCGCTCCCGCCCGGTTTTGGTCCGGTCCGCGCTCTCAAGGGCGAGGACCATTATGTTCGTGTCATCGGCGAAGGCCGTGAAGAGCTGGTCCTGATGCGCATGGGCGACGCAATCGAACGGCTGGGCAGCGCCGACGGGCTGCGCGTCCATCGCAGCTGGTGGGTCGCCCGCGCGGGCATTTCCGCTGTACGCCGCGACGGGCGTTCCGCGACCATCACGCTAGTGAACGGGCAGGAAGCGCCGGTCGCGCGCGACATGATGCCAGCCTTGCGCGCAGCAGGATGGCTTTAAGCTCTTCCCCTATCGCGCCCCGCTGGCTAAGGGGCGCGCAATCCTATTCCGCCGCGAAAGGGCCGCGCACCCCATGAAACTGATCTCCGGCAACAGCAATCTTCCCCTCGCCCGCGCGATCGCGGACTATCTGGAACTGCCGCTGACCGATACCAGCGTGCGCCGCTTTGCCGATGAGGAAGTGTTCGTCGAAATCCACGAAAATGTCCGTGGTCAGGATGTCTTCATCGTCCAGCCGACCAACTTCCCCGCCAACGACAATCTCATGGAATTGCTGATCATCACCGACGCACTGCGCCGCGCCTCGGCGAAACGCATCACCGCCGTCGTGCCCTATTTCGGCTATGCCCGCCAGGACCGCAAACCCGGCCCGCGCACGCCCATTTCCGCCAAGCTGGTCGCCAATCTGATTACCACCTCGGGCGCCGACCGGGTGCTCGCGATCGACCTGCACGCCGGGCAGATCCAGGGCTTTTTCGACATCCCGACCGACAATCTTTACGCCGCACCGGTGATGAGCGCCGACATCCAGGCACGCTTTGCCGGCAAGAATTTGATGGTCGTGTCGCCCGACGTCGGCGGCGTGGTCCGCGCCCGCGCGCTCGCCAAGCGGCTCGACAATGCGCCGCTGGCGATCGTCGACAAGCGCCGCGAACGCGCCGGCGAATCGGAAGTCATGAACATCATCGGCGACGTGAAGGGGCGCTTTTGTATCCTGATCGATGACATCGTCGATTCAGCGGGAACGCTGTGCAACGCCGCCGCGGCGCTGAAAGCTGCGGGAGCCGAAGGGGTAGTCGCTTATTGCACGCACGGCGTGTTGTCGGGCGGCGCGGTCGCGCGCGTCGAGGCGAGCGAGCTGACCGAACTGGTCATCACCGATTCGATCCAGCCGACCGACGCGGTCAATGACAGCGCCAAGGTCCGCGCGCTCACTGTCGCGCCGCTGCTCGGCGAAGCGATCAAACGCATCGCCGACGAATCGAGCGTCTCCTCGCTGTTCGACTGATCGGTTACCGCGCCAGCACGGCGCCGACGATCGATTCCAGTTCGCGGCGAAAAGCCGCATGATCGGGCGCCGCGTGGGCCAGTCCCTTCGCAGTCCAGCACAGCGCCTGCGCCAGGCTGCCGGCGCGCGCGACCGCGGTGCCGGGACCGCCACGCCGGATCGCGTTTGCCATCGCCGCCACGAGTCTGCGTTCGACCGCGCGCACCGCTTCACCGGGGTCGGCCGCCGCCATTGGGGCAACTTCGATTCCATGCGGCGAAGCGCGCAGAATAACCATGTGCTGGCCGACCCAAGCGTCGAGTGCGGTCAGCAACCGCGCGACGAGGGCAGCGGCGGGATTTTCCAGAGCGCGCAACGCCTCCGCCAGCGACCGGTCGATCAGCGATTGGATGGCCCAGTCGAGCAGCGCGCGCTTCGACCCAAATCGATTGTAGAGCGACTGACGCGACACCCCGGTTGCCTGCGCCAGATCCTCCATCGACGCCTTGCGAAACCCGGTGCGCGCGACAACAGTCAAAAGAACATCGGCGGAAATTCGGTCGGGCATAAGCAAAATGTTACAGATTATATGCTGTTTGTAAAATTGATATATTCGGTTCTCACGATGCCGTCACGGCCGTCTGGGGCTGGCGGGATCTGTCGTGCTGCGCTAGCGCCGGTGGCATGACGATGTCCTCCGACCTCACGCTTGCCCATCGCCTCGCCGACACTGCGGGTGATGTGATCCGCCCGCTGTTTCGCGCCGCCTTTGCTCATGAAGCCAAAGCCGATGCGTCGCCGGTCACCGAGGCCGATCGCGCTGCCGAAGCGGCGATGCGCCGTCTGCTCGATGCCGAGGCGCCGCGCGACGGGATCATCGGCGAGGAATTTGGCGCCGAACGCCCCGACGCGGCGCGCCAATGGGTGCTCGACCCGATCGACGGCACGGTGAGCTTCATGGCGGGCCGGCCGATATTCGGCACCCTGATCGCGCTGCTCCAGGACGGCTGGCCGGTACTCGGCATCATCGACCAGCCGATCAGCGGCGAACGCTGGGCTGGCGCGCTGGGACAGCCAACCTTGTTCAACGGCAAGCTCGCGCGCACCCGAACCTGCCGCGATCTCGCCGACGCCGCGCTTGCCACCACCGGCCCGCAATATTTCGCCGATCATGACGCTGAACATTTCATGGCGCTCGCGGCCAAGACCGCACACAAAAGGCTGATCTTCGGCGGTGACTGTTACAATTACGGCCTGCTCGCCAGCGGCCATGTCGATCTGGTTGTCGAAGCGGGCCTGAAGCTCCACGATTTTGCAGCGCTCGTCCCCATCGTCGAAGGCGCGGGCGGGACGATGTGCGACTGGAACGGCGATCCGCTCAACGCCGACAGTGCAGGCCATGTCATTGCACTCGGCGACCCGGCGCGGCTCGAGGATGTAATCGAGGGACTCGCCTGCTCGCACTGACGCGCGGCAACATCGGCGTCAGAAAATTCCGAGGAACTTCTTGCGCTGCTTGCCGCCTTCGTCCTTCGATTGCTTGCCGTCCTCCGACTTAGCCGTCGTGCCTTTGCCGACATCATCGCGCGCTTCGCCCTTCGTCGTGCGCTGCGCACTGGCGCGAGCGCCGGCGAGAATCGGACCGCATTGCGCCGATTTGGCATCACCCGGATCGATGAAGGGAATGATCGCAGCGACCGGAGTGGCGACGATCGCGAGGCCGAGCCCTGCGCCCGCACGGCCCATCAGCTGGTCGCTAATCGGGTCGATGCGCGGCGCGGCAAAATAGCCGCCGACGCTGACCGGCGATTGGCCTGAAAACAGGCTGAATTTCTTGCCGTCGGCGCGCACCGCCATATCGATCGCCTCGGTGCGGAAGGAAAAGCCGCCGCGCCCGACCATCACATTCTTTTGCGTGTCGATCAGGATCGGATCGGCAGCGCCGACGCCATTGCGAACGGTGAAGGCGATCACCCCGCAATTGATCTCGACCGGCTTCTTCAATTTGTCCTCGAACAATTTCTGCACAAAGGTGCCGACATCGAGCTCGGCGAGCTGGATGTTGCGCGTCCAGAAACTGCCCTGCGGCAGGACGAAAGCCATGCGGCCGTTCGAACTGGCAAGCGATTGGCGCAGGCTGTCGCCATGACCGACCATCTGGATGCGGCCGCTGACGGTACCGGTCGTCCCCGATTCGGCTACCCCGAACCGCGCCAGCAAGGTGCCAAGCCGCGTCGGTGACAGGCGGATATCATAGGCGGTACGCACGACCGCGGGGCGTGAATCGATCGAAACGGCGCTCGCCACTTTGCCGCCCGCAAGCAGGAAGGTCAGCGGCTTCATTTCCATCAGCCCGCGCTTGAGCGATAGCGTCATATCGACGTTGCTGACCGGGAAGCTTTCGGCGCGTACCTGCGCGACCTTGTAGCGCAGGTCAGCGTCGAAGGCCTTGAGCGCGTCGGCACGGAGCGGCGAGTCAGGAAGAACGCGCGGGCGTCCGCGAACGGTCTTGATCACGCCGCCCGTTCCCATCCGGTCGAGCCGGTCGACCTCGTAACCGATGAACGGCCCGGCATCGATGATGTTGAGCGACCGCGTGGTAAGGTCGGCGTTCAGATAGACACGCCCGTTGGGCATACTGACCGCGAATGTCCCCGCGAGGTCGCTGTCGCCGAAAACGCCTTTCAGGCTGGTGAACTTCCAGACGGTGCCGTCGTAACCGAGCTTCGACGTCGCGCGGTAGCGGCGCGTATCGGGGATCGCGACCCCTAAGAAATCGAACAAGCGCGACAAGTTGGCGCCGCGCGCTGTCAGCGCCAGATCGGCGCCGACCAGTTCGGTCGGGCCGGGCAGCGTGCCGACCAGATCAACGGTATTGCCGAGTCCGATCGCGCGCATCGTCAGCCGATTCTTGCCGCCCGCAACGGTCTGGTTGGGCGACGACAACCGCCCCGTCAGCGTGAAAGGCTGCGCCCGCATCGTCCCGCGCCCGTTGAACCCGATCGCCTCGTCGATCCGGCTGCCGGTCGAACGCACGGTGTCGATATCGATATCGGCGAACAGGCGCAGTCGCGGGTCGCGGTAGGTCAGCCCGCTCTTGGTGATCGCAGCGCGCTCGATCGTCGGCAGGTTCAGCGGCTCGGGTGGCCGATTGGGATCGCCAAAGGTCCAGCTATTATGCTTGTTCTGCGCATCCCATTCGAGTGCCACCTGCGCCTGGTCGATATCGGCAAAGGTCATCACGCGCCTGCCAAAGATCAGCGATATGGTGGCGAGCCGCGTGTCAACGCGGCGGGCGGTAAAAAACTGTTTCGCCTGCGCCCATTCGGGGTTCGCGATGCGGACATCTTCGGCGAGGAACTTGACGTTGAACGGCGCGAAATAGAGCTGGAAGTCGCCGCCGATCGCGACCTGCCGTTCCAGCTGCGACGACGCGATGCTCTCGAACGTGCCTTTCAGAAAGCGTCCCTTGGTAATGAACAGCACCAGCCAGATCGTCACCAGCAGCAGCAAAATGATCGCCGCTGTTCGCACCGCGATACGCACTGCGCGCGGGCGCTTCTCCAACCAGTGCGGGGTCCAGATGCGGCGCGCGACGGTCGATGGGACGCTGAAACCGCGCGATTGGGGCAGCCCGCCGCCGGGATCGGCAGTCGCGGCGGGCGGACGGCCCATCTGTCCGGTAGGCAGGGTCATGCGCTGTGAACGGCTGCAAACCCCCTTGGTTCCGGTGGCTCGCGCCCGAATCGCTTGCATTTCAGCTACCGGCTCGCTAAGCGCCCCGCTTCCGATTGTGTCGGCTGGCTGAAAGGGCTGCCAGGCCGATACGCAAACGGACTTCCAAAGGAGACCAAAATGCCCAAAATGAAGACCAAGAGCGGTGTGAAGAAACGCTTCAAATTCACCGCGTCGGGCAAAGTGAAGCACGGCGTTGCCGGCAAGCGTCACCGCCTGATTTCGCACAATTCCAAATATATCCGCACCAACCGCGGCACCAGCGTGCTGAGCGATTCGGATGTGGCCCATGTGCGCCTCTGGGCGCCCTACGGTCTGAAGTAAGGAGCGCTGAGGAATGTCACGCATCAAACGCGGCGTCACCACGCGCGCCAAGCACAAACGCGTATTGGAACAGGCGAAGGGCTTTTACGGCCGTCGCAAGAACACCATTCGTATCGCCAAGCAGGCGGTCGAAAAGGCCGGCCAATACGCCTATCGCGACCGCAAGGTTAAGAAGCGCAACTTCCGCGGCCTGTGGATCCAGCGCATCAACGCCGCGGTTCGCGCCGAAGGCCTGACCTATTCGCAGTTCATGCACGGCGTGAAGCTGGCCGGGATCGATCTCGACCGGAAAATCATGGCTGATCTGGCGATGAACGAGGGGGCGGTCTTCACCACGATCATCGCCCAGGCGAAAGCGGCGCTGCCCAAGGCAGCCTGACGCTTTTTAGCTACGCGCCAAGAAACAAGGGCGGTCCCGACGGGGCCGCCCTTTTTCGTTGGGCTAGGCGATGACCCTGCCAACGCGCACCAGCAGACCGCTAGGGTCGCTCACGGCGAACTCATAGGTTCCCCATGGCTTGGCGTTCGGACTGCCTTCCTCGATGATCAACTCGCGCACCGCATCGGCGACCGCATCGACATCATCGACATAGAGGTACAAGCCGAACGGATTATCCTCGACATGCCTGGGCCAGCCGGGCGACAACGTCAGATGCAAATGCCATCCCCTGCCATCCGTCAGGATACGGTAGTGACCATAGTCGCTCGTCACGTCGAAACCGAGCCGTCGGTAAAAGGCTTCGCTCGCGTCGAGATCGCTGCTGGGAACGATGGCAACCGCGTAATGATCTTCGGCCATATAAACTCCAACCTGATGTTCATGTCTGGATTTCGCGCAGTTTCAGTCGGCTGACGAGTCCGAATTGCCCGTCGAGCCGAGATGTCGGACGCTGGCGGCCAAATGTCCGGGACCGCCAGGAAACCGGGTGTCGCGCGATCGGCGTCGGCGGCGTATATCGGGTCGATGCGCCAAACCCCCTCCACTGACCAGCGAGCCTTGCGGACAAGGCAGTCCCTTCTCGACGCGTTCGTCGGGCTGATATTGGGTCGCCGATACGAGACTATTCGCGTCACCCACCTTGTCGCCGCGGCGGGTGTCGGGCGTGCAACCTTCTATGAGCATTTTCGCAGCAAGGACGACATCCTGTTGTCCGCAATGGAACCCGTCCTGCTGGCGCTGGCAACCGCGGCTTCAGGCCGCGCCGCGCGGTCTTACGTCCGCAGCACGATCAGCCATTTATGGGAGCGGAGATCGCTGGGGCGGACGATACTGAATTCCGCCACTGGCCCGATCGTGCAGCGCCGTCTGGCGGCGATGATTCTGACGCATATCGCGCGAGCGGCGCCCGCTGATATCGCCCCGTCGATCCGGGCGACCGGCATCGCCGCGGCGCAGCTTTCCATGTTGCGAAGCTGGCTGATCGGTGAGGCAAGTTGTACCGCAGAAGAGATGACCGATCGCATGATCGACTGCGCGAAACTCATCGCCTAGCCCACTTTCGGGCATCGCCGGAAAAATCGTCGGCATGAAACGAAGAAGCGGCGCGAGGCTTACGCTTCGCGCCGCTTCGACAATGGTTCCAGTGGAAACCATCGCCCCCCCGCCCGTTCCGAAAAGCCGTGGGTCGCAGAAAGCTGCCGGCCGGGTGAAGTCCTTAAAGTGGTGCCCGCTCAAAGACACCCCGAACCATGATCGGCGCAACTATGCAGAAGTTGGTGCGCAGAAAATTGTACAAACCCGACATGGAATGACGTCAAAATATTGTTTTTCGTCATTAATGCTCGTTAGAGGAGCGTGATGCCCGAACGCAGCGTACCCGAGCCTGCACCGTCCGACGTCCGAATCGCCACCCGTTTTTTTGCGGTGGCGCCGGCGCTGCGTCCCTATCTCAGCACAATCTATTTGACCGAAGTGTCGGTTCCAACCGGCACCCGCGTCGATGATTATCTGCACCCCGAATGGGCCAATCTGCGCTTTATTGACGGTGACAGGCCACTGGCATCGATTGGCGGCGGCCCGGTGGTCGCGACGTCGCGCTTTGTCGCCACTGGCCCCACGAGCACCGCGAGCTATTTTGCCGCGGGCAATATGCGCTTGTGGGGAATTGGTATCATTCCCATGGGCTGGGCGAAGTTCATCCCGCTGCCCGCCGACGATCTGGCCGACCGGTCCTGCGACGGCGCCGCGCACCCCGCCTTTGCTGCCTTCGTCCCGCTCGACGAAAAATTGCGCCGGGTGAATGACGTCGATGCGGCCGCCGCGATGATCGACGCCCACTTCTGCGCGATGCTTGACCGCGCTCCGCCCGACGATCCCGCGATCCTGGCGGCGCACCGCGCCCTGGTCGACGACGATCTGGCAACCGTCGCTGATCTTTCGGCGAAGCTGGGGTTATCCGAACGCTCGATCGAACGGCTCAGCCACCGCGCCTTCGGCTTTTCACCCAAGCTGCTGCTCCGACGGCAGCGCTTCTTGCGCTCGCTGGCGCGCTTCATGCTCGACCCGTCGATGGCGTGGATCGATACGATGGATCATCATTATTACGACCAGGCGCAGTTTACCCGCGACTTTGCCAAATTCATGGGCATGAGCCCGCGCGAATATGCCGCGCGGCCCAAGCCGATCCTGGGCGCCGCCGCCAAAGCCCGCGCCGTCGCCGCCGGCGCCGCCGTGCAAGGTCTGCACACCCCCGGGGGTTGAGCCCAGGGCTTGACCCACGCATCGCCTTCGGTGCAAGCGGCGGCGCGGGCGAAGCACGGCCGCTGCAGGACGATTGACGATGAGCGATATTCAGGCGACCCAGACCCGGTTGGTGGACGACATAACGGCGGCAAGCGATCTCGACACGCTCGAAGCGCTGCGCGTCGCGGCGCTGGGCAAGGCGGGCAGCATCACCGCGCTGCTCAAATCGCTGGGTGGCATGTCCCCGGACGAACGTCAGGCGCAGGGGCCGCAGATCCACGCACTGCGCGAGGCCATCACTGCCGCGCTCGCCGAGCGCAAGGCGGCGCTCGACGCCGCCGCGCTCGACGTCAAGCTTGCCGCCGAGGCGATCGATATGTCGCTGCCTGCCGATACCGCGCCCAAGGGGAGCGTGCATCCGGTCAGTCAGGTGATGGACGAACTCGCCGAGATCTTCGCCGACATGGGTTTTGCCGTCGCCACCGGTCCCGAGATCGAGGATGATTGGCGCAATTTCACCGCGCTCAACATTCCCGAGACGCATCCGGCGCGGGCGATGCACGATACGTTTTATTTCCCGGATGTTGGCGAAGGCACCGCGCAGCGGATGTTGCTGCGGACGCATACGTCGCCGGTGCAGATCCGCACGATGATGGAAAAAGCGCCTCCGATCAGGATCATAGCCCCCGGCCGTGTCTATCGCAGCGACAGCGACGCGACGCACACGCCGATGTTTCATCAGGTGGAAGGTCTCGTCATCGACCGCGGCATCCATATGGGGCATCTGAAGTGGACGCTCGAGACGTTCCTGAAGGCCTATTTCGAGCGCGACGACATCGTGCTGCGGTTGCGCCCGAGCTATTTCCCGTTCACCGAACCATCGGCCGAAGTCGATGTCGGTTACCGCCACGAAAAGGGGCGGCGGATCGTCGGCGGGCATGGCGATGATGATGGCCATGCGTGGATGGAGCTGCTCGGCAGCGGGATGGTCAACCGGCGCGTCATCGCGAACTGCGGGCTCGATCCCGACGAGTGGCAGGGCTTTGCCTTCGGGGTTGGGGTCGACCGGCTGGCGATGCTGAAATATGGCATGGACGACCTGCGCGCCTTCTTCGACGGCGACCTGCGCTGGCTGGCGCATTACGGGTTCGGCGCGCTGAATGTCCCGACGCTGAGCGGAGGGATTTCGGCATGAAGATCACCCTCGATTGGCTCAAAGAGCATCTGGAAACATCGGCGAGCGTCGACGTCGTTGTCGCGACGCTCAACCGCATTGGCCACGAGGTCGAAGGCGTCGAGAATCCCGCCGACAATCTGCAGGGCTTCCGCGTCGCGCGCGTCCTGACCGCCGAGAAGCATCCGCAGGCCGACAAGTTGCAGGTGCTCACCGTCGATACGGGGGACGGCGGCGCGCCGCTGACCGTCGTGTGCGGCGCGCCCAATGCGCGTGCGGGGCTGGTCGGCGTGCTCGGCCTGCCCGGCGCAGTGGTGCCCGCGAATGGCATGGAGCTGAAGGTCGCGGCGGTGCGCGGGGTCGAATCGAACGGCATGATGTGCTCGACGCGCGAGCTCGAGCTAGGCGACGACCATGACGGGATCATCGAGCTCCCCGCAGACGCCCCGATCGGTACCAGCTTTGCCGAGTACAGCGGCGCGGGCGATCCGGTGATCGACATTTCGATCACCCCGAACCGGCAGGATTGCATGGGGGTCCGCGGCATCGCGCGCGACCTGGCCGCCGCGGGGCTCGGCACGCTGAAGCCGCTCGCCGTCCCGACGATCACCGGCGAGGACGCGCCCGCGACCGAAATCCGCACCGACGATCCCGAAGGCTGCCCCGCCTTTTATGGCCGCACGATCGGCGGCGTCACCAACGGCACCGCCCCCGAATGGATGCGCCTCCGCCTCGAAGCGGTCGGACAGCGCTCGATCTCGGCACTTGTCGACATCAGCAACTATGTGATGTTCGATCTCGGCCGTCCGAGCCATATCTATGACCGCGCGAAACTGACGGGTCCGCTGGTCGCGCGCCGCGCCCGCGCGGGCGAGACGGTCACCGCATTGAACGGCAAGGGCTATACGCTCACCGACACGATGACGGTGATCGCCGACGACCGCGGCGTCCACGACATCGCCGGCATCATGGGCGGCGAGCATTCGGGGTGCAGCGAGACGACCACCGATGTGCTGATCGAGGTCGCGTATTTCACCCCCGAACGCATCGCGCTGACCGGACAGGCGCTGGCGCTGACCAGCGACGCGCGCAGCCGCTTCGAGCGCGGGGTCGATCCGGCGTTCCTCGACGACGCAACTGCGATCGTCACCGCGCATGTGCTGGCGATCTGCGGCGGCACCCCTTCGGCGGTGACCCGCGCTGGAACGCCGCCCGCCGAAGTGAAGACGGTCGAGTACGACCCCACGCTGTCGGCGACGCTGGGCGGCATCGCGATCGCGCCCGAACGGCAGCAGGAAATCCTCGCCGCACTCGGCTTTTCGGTCATCGAACAGGGCGGCCGCTGGCAGGTCGCCGTACCGAGCTGGCGCCGCGACATCGACGGCGCCCCCGACCTCGTCGAGGAAGTCACGCGCATCACCGGCTTCGACGCAATCGCGTCGGTGCCGCTGCTGCGCAGCGACGGGGTCGCCAAACCGACCGCGACCGCTGACCAGATGCTCGAACGCCGGGTGCGCCGCGCTGCGGCATCGTCAGGCTTCCACGAAGCGGTGACCTGGTCGTTCATCAGCGATCGTGACGCGGCGCCGTTCGGCGGCGGCGACTGGTCGCTCGCCAATCCGATCAGCGAAGATCTGAAGGTCATGCGCCCTTCGCTGCTCCCCGGCTTGCTCGCCGCAGCGCAGCGCAACCAGAACCGCGGCGCGACCAGCATCCGCCTGTTCGAAATCGGGCGGCGCTATCTGGCCGACGCCGAGCATCCGACGCTGGCCGTGCTGATGGCGGGCGAAAAGCGCGCGCGCGGCTGGCAGGCAGGCAAGGCGGCAGCGTTCGACGCATTCGACGCCAAGGCCGCGGCGCTGGCGCTGCTCGACGCCGCGGGCGCCCCCGCCGACCGCTTGCAGGTGATGGAGGCGGTGAGCGAAGGCAGCATCTGGCACCCCGGCCAGTCGGCTACCCTGCGGCTCGGCCCCAAGGCGGTGCTTGCCGAATTCGGCGCGATCCACCCGCTGCTGACCCGCCATTTCGACGTCGATGGCCCGGTGATGGCGGTGCAGATCTTCCTCGATGCCATTCCCGCAAAGCGCGCGAGCGGCCCCGCGCGCGCGGCGTTCACGCCGCCCGCGCTGCAATCGGTCCGCCGCGACTTCGCGTTCCTGGCTCCGACCAGCCTAACCGCCGCCGAGCTGGTGCGCGCGATCCGCGGCGCCGAAAAGGCGAGCATCGCCGACGCCCGCCTGTTCGACCGCTTCACCGGCCAGGGCGTGCCCGAGGGTCAGGTGAGCCTGGCGGTCGAGGTCGAATTGCAGCCGGGGGTGAAAAGCTTCACCGACGCCGAGCTGAAGGCGATTGCGGATAAGGTGGTAGCCGCTGCGGCGAAAGTTGGGGCGGTGCTGCGGGGGTGAGATGTCGTCCCAGCGCATATGGCAACGTGTCGCTGGCGGGCCGTTAGCGGCCCACCAGCCCTTGAGGACAACCTTGCCAGAGCAGACTTTCTATCACTGATCAGACCGTCGGGATCGTCCCGCCGTCGATCACATATTCGGTCCCCGTAATCGATGCAGCGCGCTCCGAAACGAGGAAGGCGATCAGGTTGGCGACGTCGTCAGGCTTTGCGGGGCGGCCCAGCGGAATGCCGCCGAGCGAGTTCATGATGATCGCCTTGCCCCCTTCATAATCGGTCCCTGCCTCGCGCGCGAGGCGTGCGGCGAGTTGCTCCGATGCTTCGGTCTCGATCCATCCCGGGGCGACGCGGACGACGCGGACGCCCTTTGGCGCGACCTCTTTCGACAAGGCTTTGCTGTAGGTGGAAAGCGCCGCCTTGGCCGCGGCATAGCCGGTCGTCGCTTCGGGAAGCGGCAGCTGGCGCTGGATCGAAGAGACATGGACGACGACGCCCGACCCCTGCGCGGTCATCACCGGGGTGAGCGCCCGGTCGAGTCGGATGGCGGGAAACAGATTGAGCGCGAGTTCGCGTTCCCAATGCGCGTCGGTCAGCGCGGCAAAACCGCCGCCCGGTGCCGAGGAGCCGCCGAGCATGTGGACAAGAATGTCGATGCCGCCCAGCCGTTCGTGAACTGCCGCCGCCACGCGCTCGCACCCTTCGGCCGTCGTCAGATCAGAGGCGATGAACATATCATCGGGTCCGGCATCGGGCGCGTTCCGGGCGACGGTGAGCACCGTCGCGCCAAGGTCGCGGAGCAGCGCCGCGGTCGCCTTTCCGGCGCCCTTCGTGCCCGAGGTGACGAGCGCGCGCTTTCCGGCGAGCGACAGAAAGCCGATCATGGCAGAATCTCCAGCTCGGCGATGCCATCTTCAGCCAGTAGGAAATGATAGGCGAGGGTCACGGGGCTGCTGGGGAAATTGCCCCTCACCATTGCTCGAACGCTGATCCTCCCGCCTTCGGTTTTCATCTCGAAGGGCGCCGCCTGATGCGCATATTGCTGTTTGGCGTCGCGCCACCAGGCACCGATCTTTGCATGACCAAGGTACGAGTGACGTTCGTCTTTCACAAGCGCATCGGGGGCGAAGGCTGTCATCAGGGCGGCGCCGTCGCCGCGCTGGTCGGCGTCGAAATAGGTTTGAACGGGGGCAGGCATTTCCATGGCGAGTCTCCTTGGTTTGGCTTGCTTCCCATGTAAGGCCAAGTCATAATCCGGATAAGCAGGCCAATATTTGATGATATGATGAAAATTTCGGGATAATGACGCGACTTGCGCTGCGCGATTTCGACGCCGTGGTGGCGGTTGCCCGGCGCGGATCGTTCCGGCAGGCAGCGATCGACCTCGGCCTGTCGACGACCGCGCTCAGCCACATGATCGCGCGGATCGAGGGCGAGCTGGGCGTGCGCTTGTTCAACCGGACGACCCGCAGCGTCGCGCTGACGGATGCGGGACACATCTTCGTCGATCGAATCGGGCCGTCGCTGCTCGACGTCCGCGAGGCGATCGAGATTGTGCGGGCCCGCGGCCAAACGCCATCGGGCACGCTGCGCATCAATGCGCCGCCATTCGCCGCGCGCTCGGCGCTGGCGGCGCTGATCCTGGAATATGTGCGGCGCTATCCTGAGGTGCATGTCGATGTCGTGACCGATGGGCGGCTGATCGACATTGTCGCCGAAGGTTTCGATCTGGGCGTCCGGGTCGCGTCACTGGTCCCCACCGACATGATCGCGCTGTCGCTGGGCGAAGCGCAGCGTTTTGCCGTCGTCGCGTCGCCCGACTATCTTGCCGCGCATGCGCCGCCGCGCGTTCCCACCGACCTAGCCGGCCATGCCTGCATCCGCGTGCGCCTCCCCGATGGTTCGCTCTACCGCTGGTATTTCGAGCAAGGCGCCGAGACGGCGCAGATCGACGTCCGCGGCCCGATGACGATTGACGATGTGACGATCGCGCGGGCCGCGGTGGTTGCGGGGATCGGGATCGGGTTCTTCTTCGAACAGGACGTCATCGCCGACATCGAGACGGGACGGCTCGTCCGGCTGCTCGACGACTGGACCCCGGCGTTTGCAGGACTCGCGCTCTATTATCCGGGCCGCCGTCACCCGTCGGCGGGGGTGGCGGCGTTTCTGGCGCTCGCGCGCGAACTGGGGCGCAAGGCCTAAGCCGCGACCGCTTCCTCGCTCTGGCTCGTCGCCGCTTCAAGCAGGCGTTTCTCGAGCGACTTCACGCGTGCCGCGCTGTCGATCTTGTCGCCGATCAGGTCGGTGACATAGAAGGTGTCGACCGCGCGTTCGCCATAGGTCGCGACGTGGGCGCTGTGGACCGTCACCTTTGACTGAAACAGCGCATAGGCGAGCTGGTTGAGCAGCGCCGGGCGGTCCTGCGCGTTGACTTCGATCACGGTGAAGCGGTTCGATGCCTTGTTGTCGACGAAGACGTTGGGGGCGATGCGGAAGGCTTCGGCGCGGGTGCGCGGGAGGGCGCGGGCTTCGAGTTTGGGGAGCAATTTATGGCGGTTAGCGAGTGCATCCTCGATCGCGCGGGTCAGGCGGCCGATCTGCCCCGGCTCGTCGAACGGGCGACCGATGGGGTCCTGGACGAGGAAATTGTCGAGCGCGAGACCGTCGCGGGTGGTGTGGATGCGCGCATCGATGATGTTGCCGCCGGCGAGGTGAATGCCGCCGGCAATGCGATAGAACAGCCCCGGGTGATCGGCGGCTAGCACCATCACCAAGGTGGCGCCGCGATCGTCGTCGGGGACCGCGGCGATGTGCAGCGGCGAATCGCCCGCCTGCCGGATATGGACGAGGTTGGCGGCGATGACCTCGACCGGTTCGGCGATCCAGTAGCTTTCGGGCAGCCGCTTGGCGACCTTGTCGAAGGTTTTCTGGTCGAAGCCGAATTGCGCCGCGACCGCCTCTTTCTTGCTGGCGATGCGTTGTTCGCGACCCTTTTGCTTGTGGCCGAGGCGCAGCACTTCTTCGGCGGCGTCATACAGCTCGGTGAGCAGCTGGCGCTTCCAGCTGTTCCATACCCCGGGACCGACGGCGCGGATATCGACGACGGTGAGGACGAGCAGCAGGCGGAGGCGCTCGGGGCTTTGCACTTCCCCCGCGAAATCGAGGATCGTCTTGAAATCGGCAAGGTCGCGTTTGAACGCGGTCGCCGACATCAGCAGGTGATAGCGCACGAGCCACGAGACGGTTTCGGTCTCGGCATCGCTGAGTCCCAGCCGCGGGCAGACGCGCAAGGCGAGCTCGGCGCCGAGCACGCTATGGTCGCCGCCGCGCCCCTTGGCGATGTCGTGGAGCAGCACCGCGACATAGACGACACGGCGCGAATGGATCTGGTCCATGATCGCGGTCGACAGCGGATGATCGTCCTTGAGCCGCCCCTGTTCGATGTCGGAGAGCAGGCCGATGGCGCGGATCGTATGCTCGTCGACGGTGTAGTGATGATACATGTCGAACTGCATCTGCGCGACGACGCGACCGAAATCGGGCACAAATCGCCCGAACACCCCCGCCTCGTTCATCCAGCGCAGCACGGTTTCGGGATCGCGCGGCGAGGTCAGCACGTCCAGGAACAGCGCGTTGGCGCGCGCGTTGCGGCGCACCCCCTGCGTCTCGATCAGCTTAGCGTCGTGCCGCGCCTGGCGCATCGCCTGCGGGTGGATTTCGAGCCCGTGTTTGTCCGCGAGCGCGAAGATTTCGATCAGCCGCACCGGATCGGCCTGAAAGAAATCATCCGCAGGCAGCGCGAGTCGACCGCGGTCGAGGACGAAGCCGTTCAGTTTGCCCGGCCGCCGCCGGATCGTCGGCAGGAAGCGCCGCCCGCGCGCCGCCATCTGATCGTCGAGATGGGCAAGGAAAGTGCCGGTGACATCGCCGACGCTTTTGGCGTGGAGGAAATAGAGCTGCATGAAGCGCTCGACCGCGCTTTTGCCCGGGCGGTCGGCGAATTGCATCCGCGCGGCGATCTCACGCTGGAAATCGAACGTCAGCCGGTCCTCTGCGCGCCCCGACAGCGTGTGGAGATGGCAGCGCACCGCGAGGAGGAAATTTTCGGCGCGCTCAAATTGGCGCAACTCGCGCGCGCTGAGCAATCCGGCGTCAACCAGCTCGGGAACGGTGCGGACGCGGTGGATGAACTTGCCGATCCAGAAGAGCGTGTGCAGGTCGCGCAAGCCCCCCTTCCCTTCCTTGATATTGGGTTCGACGACGTAACGCGAATCGCCCATCCGCTTGTGGCGCTCGTCGCGCTCGGCGAGCTTGTCGGCGACAAAGGCGCGCGTTGCCCGCGACGACTTCGGCATCGAAACGCGCCGACGCCTGATCATAGAGCGCGCGGTCGCCCCAGACGAAGCGCCCTTCGAGCAAGGCGGTGCGGATGGTCAGATCATCTTTCGCAGCGCGCACCATTTCGTCGAGCGAGCGCGATGAATGTCCGACCTTCAGCCCCAGATCCCACAGCGTATAAAGCTGCGCCTCGATCACCTGTTCGGTCCAGCTCGTCTGTTTGAACGGGGTCAGGAAGCCGATGTCGATGTCGCTGTGCGGCGCCATTTCGCCGCGGCCATAACCCCCGACCGCGATCAGCGTCAGCCGTTCGCCTGCCGAACGGTTGCCCGAGGGGTAGAGATGATCGACGGTGAAGTCGTGGCTGAGCCGGACGATCTGGTCGATCAGGAAGGCGGTGGCGTTCGCCGCAACCCGGCCCGCCGAAGGGCGTGCGAGCAGGCAGCGGTCGATCTCGGCGCGCCCGTCGTCGAGCGCTGTCTTGAGCAGCGCGACCATCGCGCGGCGGCGCATCGCGGTATCGGCATTCTCCGCGGCAATCTCGTCGAGCTGCCCCGACAGCACGCGGCGATCGATGATCGCGCGGCGCTGTTCGAGCTTGTCGAACAGGTCGCTCATGCCTCGTCCGCCAGCAGCCGTTTGAGCGCATAGAGCGCGTCGAGCGCCTCGCGCGGCGCGAGCGCGTCGGGGTCGATTGCTGCGAGCGCGTCGCGCAGCGCATCCCTGGTCGCGGCGGGCGCGGCGGCGAGGGTGGCGGCGAACAGCGGCAGGTCGTCGAGCCCGGCGGCGAGGCCACCGGTTTTCTCGCGCCCGGCTTCGAGCTTCGCCAGCACCGCTTCGGCGCGCTTGACGACCCCCGCGGGAACCCCGGCGAGGCGCGCGACGGCGAGGCCATAGCTGCGGTCGGCGGGACCGTCGGCGAGTTCGTGAAGGAGGACGAGGTCGCCCTGCCACTCCCGCGCGCGGACATGATGAAGCGAGAGCGCGTTCAGCGTCTCGGCGAGCCGCGTGAGTTCGTGATAATGCGTTGCGAAGAGGCAGCGGCACTTGTTCACTTCGTGGACGGCCTCGACCACTGACCAGGCGAGCGCGAGCCCGTCGTAAGTCGATGTGCCGCGCCCGACCTCGTCGAGGATGACGAAACTTTGCGGGGTCGCCTGCGCGAGGATCGCGGCGGTTTCGACCATCTCGACCATGAAGGTCGAGCGCCCGCGCGCGAGATTGTCGCTGGCCCCGACGCGGCTGAACAATTTGTCGACGAGGCCGAGCTTCGCCGATGCCGCGGGGACGAAGCTGCCGGCCTGCGCAAGAACGACGATCAGCGCATTCTGGCGCAGAAAGGTCGATTTGCCGCCCATGTTGGGGCCGGTGACGAGCCACAGCCGGTCGGTTTCGGACAGCGACAGATCATTGGGGACAAAACGTTCCCCCGCTTTCGCAAGTGCTGCTTCGACCACCGGGTGGCGGCCGCCAACGACGTCGAGGCACGGATCGTCAGCGAGATCGGGGCGACACCAATTGTGGCTCATCGCATGGTCGGCGAGCGCCGCGGCGACGTCGATCCGGGCGAGGACGTCGCAGCTCGCGGCGATCGCTTCGCGCCGCGCGGTCGCGGCTTCGGCAAGCGATCCGAGATGCGCGGCTTCGGCGGCGACGGCGTGAACCCCCGCTTGCGTCACCCGGCTCGCCGCCTCGTGGAGATCGGCCGAGTTGAAGCGCACGACGCCCGCGAGCGTCTGACGGTGGGTGAAGCCCGATTCGGGGAGCATCAGCGCGTCGGCGTGCTTCGCCGGCACCTCGACATGATAGCCGAGGACGCCATTGTGGCGGATCTTGAGCGAGGCGATGCCGGTGCGGTCGCGATAGCCCGCCTCGAGCAGCGCGATCGCTTTCCGCCCGTCGCGCGCGGTTTCGCGCAGTGCGTCGAGGGCGTGATCATAGCCCTCGGCGATATAACCGCCCTGCGCGGCGTCGACCGGGGGCGTCTCGATGAGCGCGCGGCTGAGCTCGTCGACCAACGCACCGTGGCCGTCGAGGGCAGGAAGCAGGCGCGCGAGTAAGGGCGGGAGATCGGGGCGGCGCGTGAGGCGTTCACGCAGCTGCCGCGCGCCGCCGAGCGCATCGCGCAGTTGCGCCAGATCGCGCGGACCGCCGCGGCCTGCGACGAGACGCCCGAGCGCGCGTCCAGCGTCGGGCAAAGCCCGAAGCGCCCCACGCAGTTCGCCGCGCCACAAGGCATCGCGTGCGAGGCCATCGACAAGGTCGAGCCGGTCGAGGATCGCGGCCGTGTCGGTGAGCGGGCTGGCGAGATCGTCGGCGAGCAGCCGCGCACCCGCCGCGGTGACGGTGCGGTCGACGGTGGCAAGCAGGCTGCCGTCGCGCGCGCCCGCCATCGTGCGGACAAGCTCAAGGCTTTCGCGCGTCGCGGCGTCGATTGCCATGCGGCCCGACGCGAGATGGCGTACCGGCGGCTGGAGGAAGGTCGGCTGGCCGGTTCCGACATGGTCGAGATAGACGACGAGCGCCCCCATCGCGGCAATCTCGCCGCGCGAGAAAACCCCGAAGCCGTCGAGGGTCTGGACGCCGAAGAAGCTTTCGAGGCGCTTTTGCGCCGCGGTGCTCGAGAAATCGCCCGGGGGCCGCCGCACGAGCTGGCGCGCGGTCCATGATGGGGCGTCACCCACCGTCTCGCTGACCAGCAGCTCCGAAGGCGCGAGCCGCGCCAGTTCGGCGTCGACCGCTTCGGGGCGTACCGCGACAACCTCGAACCGTCCGGTGGAAATATCAGCGGCGGCAATCGCGACCTCACCCTCGCTGCCGACCTCGGCGAGCGCGGCGAGGCGGTTGGCGCTGCGCCCTTCGAGCAGGCTTTCCTCGGTCAGCGTCCCTGCGGTGACGAAGCGGACGATAGCGCGCGCCACCAGCGCCTTCGACCCGCCGCGCGCCTTCGCCTCGGCGGGGGTTTCGACCTGTTCGGCGATGGCAACGCGGTGCCCGGCGCGGATCAGCCGTGCAAGATAGGATTCGGCGGCGTGGACGGGCACCCCGCACATCGCCACCGGCTGGCCCTCATGCTCGCCGCGCGAGGTCAACGCGATGTCGAGCGTTGCCGCCGCGGCCTTGGCATCGTCGAAGAACAATTCGAAAAAGTCGCCCATGCGATAGAACAGCAGGCAATCGCCCGCCTGCGCCTTCAGCGCCCAATATTGCGCCATCATCGGCGTTGCGGCGGGGGCGGCGCTGTTGCTGTTGGCGGGTTGGGGCGCGGCGGCGGGCATCGGACCCTGCTTAGTGATTGGGGGCAGCATGGCAAGGTCGAGAGGGGGCGATGGCGCCTTTGAGGTGGGCGCGGACGTAGGAAATTAGGCGACGACGATGCCCTCGCCGACAAAAAAGCCGCGTCGTCGTCGGGAATCCCGGATCAAGTCCGGGGTGGGAGAGAGAGAGAGAGAGAGAGAGAGAGAGAGAGAGAGTATCTGTGTGTTTGTCTGTCCGTCCTTGCGTGCCACCACCTCGCAACATTGCCGGGGTTACAATCGCCGCCGGTGACGTTAGGGAATGGGTTCGGGCGCGCGTCGGAAAATTTGGATAGGGGATTGATGATGGACGGCGGCAGCAAGGTGCAGTTTTCGGATCGTGAGGCTCTGCTCTACCACGAACATGGCCGGCCCGGAAAAATCGAGATCGTCGCGTCGAAACCGATGGCGACCCAGCGCGACCTGAGCCTTGCCTATTCACCCGGCGTCGCCGTGCCGGTGCTGGCGATCGCCGAAGATCCCGCCAAGGCCTATGATTACACGATCAAGGGCAATCTGGTCGCGGTCATCTCGAACGGCACCGCGATCCTCGGCCTCGGCAACCTTGGCGCGCTCGCCTCGAAGCCGGTGATGGAAGGCAAGGCGGTGCTGTTCAAGCGCTTTGCCGACGTCGATTCGATTGACCTCGAGGTCGATACCGAAGACCCGCAGCGCTTCATCGAAGCGGTCGAGCTGCTTGAACCGAGCTTTGGCGGCATCAACCTGGAAGATATTGCGGCGCCCAACTGCTTCATCATCGAACAGGCGCTGAAGGAAAAAATGAACATCCCGGTGTTCCATGACGATCAGCATGGCACCGCGATCATCACCGCGGCGGGGCTGATCAACGCCTGTTACCTGACCGGGCGCGACCTCGCGACGGTCAAGGTCGTCGTCAACGGCGCCGGCGCCGCTGCAATCGCTTGCACTTCACTGATCAAATCGATGGGCGTGCGGCACGAAAATGTCATCATGTGCGACCGCAAGGGCGTGATCTATCAGGGCCGAACCGAAGGCATGGACCAGTGGAAGTCGGCGCATGCGGTGCCGACCGAGACGCGCGACCTGACCGAGGCGCTGGTCGGCGCTGACGTGTTCCTGGGCCTGTCGGCGGCGGGCGCGCTCAAGCCCGAGATGGTCAAGGACATGGCGCCCGCACCGATCATTTTTGCGATGGCAAACCCCGATCCCGAAATCTCGCCCCCCGATGCGCGCGCGGCGCGGCCCGACGCTATCATCGCGACCGGACGCTCGGATTTTCCGAACCAGGTCAACAATGTCTTGTGCTTCCCGTTCATTTTCCGCGGCGCGCTCGACGTTCGCGCGACCGCAATCAACGAAGAGATGAAAATTGCCGCCGCCTATGCGATCGCCGATCTGGCGCGCCAGCAGGTGCCCGAAGAGGTCGCCGCGGCCTATGGCGGCCGCGCTTCGAGCTTTGGCCCCGAATATATCATCCCCTCGCCCTTCGATCCGCGCCTGATGGAAATCGTTCCCGCCGCGGTCGCCAAGGCGGCGATGGAAACCGGCGTCGCACAGAAACCGATCGCCGACCTCGACGCCTATCGCACGTCGCTCCGCGCGCGGCTGAACCCGACGACGTCGGTGCTGACGCTCGCTTATGAAGCGGCGCGCGCCAACCCCAAGCGGGTGGTGTTTGCCGAGGGCGAGGAAGAGGTGGTGCTGCGCGCCGCGATCCAGTTCCGCGACGGCGGTTATGGCACCCCGGTGCTGGTCGGGCGCGAGGGGCTGCGCGACACGCTGAAAGAAATGGGGGTCGCCGACCCCGAAAGCTACGAAGTCCACAACAGCGTCAATTCGCCGCATGTGCCGCAGATGGTCGAGATTCTGTACGAGCGGCTGCAACGGCGCGGCTATCTGCGCCGCGACGTTGAACGGATGGTCAACCGCGACCGCAACATCTTTGGCTCGCTGCTGCTCAAGCTCGGGCTCGGCGATGCGATGATCACCGGGGTCACACGCACCTATTCGCAGACGATGCGCGAAGTGCGGCGGGTGATCGACCACGCCGAGGGCAAGACGCCGTTCGGCATTCATGTTCTGGTCGGGCAGCATCAGACGATCTTCATGTCCGACACGACGGTCAACGAACGGCCGAGCGCCGAAATGCTGGCCGATATCGCCGAGCGCACCGCGCAGGTCGCGCGGCGGATGGGGCATGAACCGCGCGTCGCGTTCCTGTCCTATTCGACCTTTGGCAATCCGCCGGGCAGCTGGCTCGACAATATTCGCGATGCGGTGGCAATCCTCGATCAGCGCAAGCCGGGTTTCGAATATGAAGGCGAAATGGCGCCCGACGTCGCGCTCAATGAAAAGGTGATGGCGAAATATCCGTTCTGCCGCCTGTCGGGACCGGCGAACGTACTGGTGATGCCGGGGCTGCAATCGGCGAACCTGTCGGCCAAGCTGATGCGCGAATTGGGCGGCGGAGCGGTGATCGGCCCGATGCTGGTCGGGATGGAACATCCGGTGCAGGTCGCAACGATGGCGTCGCCGGCGTCGGATCTGGTGACCCTGGCGGTGCTGGCGGCGGGCGGGATCGCGCAGTAGCTTCTGGAGCGCACAAAGACACGAAGACGCAAAGAAGCGGATTATCCTGTCTCCGTTCATGCTGAGCATGTCGAAGGACTGTTCGTCTTTGGCGCCGCAAGACGAAAGAACCGCCCTTCGACAGGCTCAGGGCAAACAGATTTGGGACAGTCTTTGGGGATTCACCGCTTCGTGCGAACCAAATGCCGCAACCGCTCCTCCCCATCGCTTCGCGACAGGGAGGATTAAAGCATAAGCTTACTGCCCGGTGGGTGCGCCCGCACCCGGGGCGCCGACCGCGCCGATGTTGCCGAAGATATCTTCGAAGAAGCTGCGCTCGCGACCGAGCGTCGGGGTCTTGTCGCCTTCAGGGCTGATCCGGCTCACCAGTTCGAGCCCGGTGCGGTCAACCGCCGCGACGTTGCCCGCGGCATCGAAGCGAACGCGCAGCACCTGCTGATCGACCGGGCGCGGCTTGGCGAAAGCGAGCTGGCGCGTTTCACGCGAGACATAATAATATTCATTGTCGCTGAACTGGCCGACGAAGGTCGGGCGGCCCAGCGTCTTCTCGACCGATTCGCGGTTATCAACGCCGGGGGTGATCGCGCTGGTCAACAGCGGATCGACGACATAGCCCTGGCGACCCTTGAGCTGCGAACAACCGCTGGCGGTGAGCGCGACGACAAGGCCCAGAATGATCAGACGCGCGCGCGGAGCGGCAGACGAAAACTTCATATTCGGCATCTATAATCTCCGTTGCGCCTGTCGCGACATCTGCCAGCGGTCGGCGCTCGCTCTCGCGCCTCTTAACCGCAAGCGGACGCGGCGCACAAGCTGCTTGTGGCGCGGCGAAGCTTGCCAGAAGCTGACCGGCGGCCAGTGCCAGCGCCCCTTTTCGGCGGCGCCAATTGCGCCTAAGCGGTGGGCATGTTCTCGCTCCGTAATCTTTTCCGCTCGCAGCCCGACCCGCGCGAGGCGCGCCGCCCGCTGTGGAACGCCGTCGTCGCAACCGCGCGCGCGCCGCACTGGTATGCCACGGGCAGTGTCCCTGACACGCTCGACGGCCGGTTCGACATGGTCAGCCTGGTGCTGGCGCTTGTCCTCCACCGCATCGACGAAGACCCGGCAGCGGTGCGCGCCGGGGTCGAGCTGACCGAATTGTTCGTGACCGACATGGACGGCCAGATGCGCCAGATCGGCTTTGGCGACATGGTCGTCGGCAAACAGATCGGGCGGATGGTCGGCGCGCTCGGCGGGCGGCTCGGCGTCTATCGCGCCGCCGACGGGTCGGAGGAATTGCGCGCCGCGCTGGTCCGCAACCTGTGGCGGGGCAACGAACCCGACGCGGCGGGGCTGGCGCATGTCATGGCCGAGGTTGCGAAACTGCGGACGGCATTGGCGGCGACACCAGTGTCCGAACTGATTGTCGCCGACCGGCTCGGCGGAGGAGCGGCGTGAGCGCGGCGCCCGAATTTTCGTTGATCCTGACGCTGGCCGACGCCGCGCAAGGGCGCTCTGTGGCCGTCGAGGCGGATGCCGAGGGGCGCGCGCGGATTGCGCAGCGGCTGGCGCTGATCGCGGTCGATCGCTTTGCCATTGCCGCTGAGGTCCGCGGCGTCGCAGGCGGCATCGGCGCCAAGGGCGCGGTCGAAGCAAGCGTCGTTCAGCCGTGCGCCGCGACCGGGCTGCCGGTTCCGGCGACGCTGAGCGAGCCGTTCGACCTGCGCTTCCTGCGCGACATCGACGCGCCGGTCGATGCCGACGAGGAGATCGAGATCAGCAGCGAGGATTGCGACCTGTTGCCGCTGGAAGGCGACCGGGTCGATCTGGGCGAAGCGGCGGTGCAGACACTGTCGCTGGCGCTCGATCCCTTTCCGCGCCATCCCGAGGCCGACCGCGTGCTGGCAGAAAAGGGCGTGCTGAGCGAAGAGGCGACGGGGCCGTTTGCGGCGCTGGCGAAGCTGCGCGGGACGCCCGACGCTTAGCGTTCGTCGGGCGCGTCCTTTGGCGCGTCCTCGACCAGATCGGCAACTGCAGCGTCGAGTCCCGGCTCATCTTTCTCCGGTGGCATTTCGGCGGCAGGCTTGGCGGCTTGCTCAGCGGCAGCGGCAGCCTTTTCCTCGCGGCTCGGCGGTAGGGCGCCGCCCAGCGCATTGGCAAGACCGAGCAGTTGTTCGCCAATCACCTTGTCGACTGCGGGGGCGATCTCGGCAACCTTGAAGCGCATATAGCCGCCGACGACATAGTCGAAGCGCAGCGCGCTGCCGGTCGGGGTTTCCTTGATCTGGATTGTCAGCGTGCCGGTCAGCGCTTCGCCCTGAAGCGGGCCGAACGCGCCCGACAGGCGGAGCAGCTGGCCGGGTTTCGAGAACAGGACACGCGCGTGCTGGACGCTTCCGACCCCTGCGCCGGTGTCGGGAAATTTTTCGCAGAAACAGCCGCCTGCCTGCGAATCGAGCCAGAAGTTCGCGGCGTCGCCCGACCAGCTATGGTCCTTCGACCACCAGTTTTGCGGCATGCGGAGCATTTTCCACACATCAGCGGGGGTCGCGGTCACTTGCGCGGTGTGCGCGACGGTGAAACCCGCCTCGCTCTGGTCGACGACCTTGGCGGCCGCGACAGGCGCGAGAGTCAAACCTGCCGTTGCCGAAATTGCCGCCGCCACTAACGCTTTGAAATTCATCACCCGCTCCCCCGCTTGCCGCAACCGGGCTTCGTCATTGCGAGCGAAGCAAACTATCCAGGGCGGCCCTGCACCGCTCTGGATTGCCACGGGCCTGCGGCCCTCGCAATGACGATTAAGCGCGGTTGCTAGCCAGCAGGCGTGAGGACGGCTTCGATCGCGTCGTTGACTTCATCGATCGGCGCCATGCCATCGACGCGCGTCACGATGCCGCGCGCATCGTAGATCGGCAGGATCGGCGCGGTCTTGGCCCGATATTCGGCCATCCGTGTGCGCACCGTTTCCTCATTGTCGTCGGGACGGCGCTTGAAGTCATGGCTACCGCACTGGTCGCAGGTGTCGGCGACCTTCGGTAGCTTGTAGCGGTCGTGATAGCCCGCGCCGCAATTGGCGCACGAGAAACGCCCGGTGATGCGATCGACGAGGGCGTCCTCCTCGACCAGCAGTTCGATGACATGGTCGAGCTTGCGGCCGCGGTCGCTGAGGATCGTATCGAGCGCATCGGCCTGAGCCGCGGTACGCGGATAGCCGTCGAAGATCACCGAAACATCGGCGCCGAGCTGGTCGAGCCGTTCGCCGATCAAGCCCGAAACGATGTCGTCCGACACCAGCTCGCCCGCGTCCATCACCGCCTTGGCCTGGACCCCGATCGGGGTTCCCGCCTTGACCGCAGCGCGGAGCATGTCGCCAGTCGACAGCTGGACCATGCCATGCTCGTCCTCGAGCCGCACCGCCTGCGTTCCCTTGCCCGCCCCCGGCGGACCGAGCAAAATGATATTCAGCGTCATGAAAGGCCCCTGTTCCTGCCCGTTGCCCTGATCTTCTGGCGCGAATGGCCGTAGCGGGCGCTTTAGCGCCGCGCAACGCCGCCTTTCAATTTCGCCTTTTTGATCAGGTCGCCATATTGATGCGCGAGCATGTGGCTCTGGATCTGGCTGATCGTATCGATCGTCACGTTCACGATGATCAGCAGGCTGGTGCCGCCGAGCGCGAAGGGCAGGCCCGACTGGGCGATGAAATATTCGGGGACCAGACAGATCGCCGCAAGATAGGCCGCACCGAGCACGGTGATGCGCGTCAGCACATGGTCGAGATAGGCGGCAGTGTTCTTGCCGGGGCGGATGCCGGGGATAAAGCCGTTCTGGCGCTTCAGATTGTCGGCGGTTTCTTCGGGATTGAAAACGACGGCGACGTAAAAGAAGCAGAAGAAGATGATGCCCGCAGCATAGAGCGCCATGTACAGCGGCTGGCCGTGCGCCAGATACTGGTTCAGCGTGATCAGGAAATCGCTGGTCGCGGTATCGCCCTGGACATTGTTGCCCATCATCTGGGTGATCGTCAGCGGCATCAGCAGCAGCGATGAGGCGAAGATCGGCGGGATGACACCCGCGGTGTTGACCTTGAGCGGCAGATGGCTGCGGTCGGCCTGCATCCCGCCGCGCTGCGTCGCGCGCTTGGGATATTGTACGAGCACGCGGCGCTGGGCGCGTTCCATGAAGGCGATGAAGGCGATGACGATGATCGCACCCGCAAACACCGCGAGCACAGTGCCGCCGCCCATCGACCCTTCGCGGACCTGGGTGAACATCTGCGCAAAGCTGCGTGGCAACTGGGCGAGGATGCCCGCCATGATGATCAGCGACACGCCGTTGCCAATCCCGCGGGCGGTGATCTGTTCGCCGAGCCACATGAGGAACAGCGTACCCCCGACGATGCTGATCACGGCGCCGATGCGGAACATCATGCCGGGATCGACGACTGCGGCAATACCCTGGCTCGCGCCGAGCGTTTCAAGCCCGACGGCGATGAAATAGCCCTGGATTGCGGTCAGGAAGACGGTGCCATAGCGGGTATATTGGTTGAGCTTCTTGCGCCCGCTTTCGCCTTCCTTCTTGAGCGCGGCGAGGCTGGGCGACAACGCAGCGGCCAGCTGCACGACGATCGAGGCGGTGATATAGGGCATGACGCCGAGCGCGATGATGCTCATGCGCTCCAGGCTGCCACCCGAGAAGGTGTTGAAAATGTCGAGGACGCCGCCCGAGGCAGCCTGGCTGTAGAGCGTCGACAGCGCGACCGGATCGACGCCGGGAAGCGGGACGAACGACAGGAAGCGAAAAACGATCAGCGCGCCGATCGTGAACCAGATGCGGTTCTTGAGTTCGGTCGCCTTGCCGAATTTCGAAAAGTTCAGGTTGGAAGCAAGCTGATCGGCGCGAGAGGCCATGGGTATTTTCCTCGGGTTCCGGACCGCGCCCCCCGCGACCCGGCGCCTATGTGCGTTCGCAGGTCACGAAGCGCAAGGGGAAAGGCCCGATTCAAATGCGTCAGGAGCGGAGCGGCCCAACGCCGTCCGCCCCCGATACATTAGTTCTTCTTGGCGGCTGCCGTAGCCTTGCGCGTGGCCTTTTTGCCTTCGCCAGCAGGCTTGGCTTCGGGTAACTCGACCTTGCCACCAGCCTTTTCGACCGCTTCGATCGCGCCCTTTGACGCGCCGGCAACGGCGAAATTGAGCTTGGCGGTGAAGTCACCCTTGGCAAGGAGGCGGACGCCGTCCTTGCCGCCGCGAGCAACGCCCGCAGCCTTGAGCGCGGCGTGATCGATCACAGCCTTGGCATCGAGCTTCTTCGCGTCGATCAGCTTCTGGATCATGCCCAGATTGACGATCGCGAAATCCTTGCCGAAGATGTTGTTGAAGCCGCGCTTCGGGATGCGCATGTGGAGCGGCATCTGGCCGCCTTCGAAGCCGTTGATCGCGACGCCGCTGCGGGCCTTTTGGCCCTTCTGGCCGCGGCCGGCGGTCTTGCCCTTGCCCGAGCCGATGCCGCGTCCGACGCGCATGCGGCCCTTGCGGGCGCCGTTGTTGTCACGAAGTTCGTTAAGTTTGATCGTCATTGTGCACTCGCTTTCGCTTTTGTCGCGCGGATAGAAATTCAGGGAGTCGCGAGGCGTTTAGCCCTCGACGACTTCCACCATGTGCGGCAGCTTGCGGATCATTCCGCGCACTTCCGGGGTGTCGATCAGCTCGACCTCGCGGTGCATCTTGCCCAGGCCGAGGCCGGTCAGGATGGCACGCTGGCTGCTCGGCCGACGGATCGGCGAGCCGATCTGGCGAATCTTGATCTTCTTGTCAGCCATGATCTTACTCCGTCACCGCGGCGGCTTCGGCTTCGGCTGCCCGGTCGGAAGCACCGCCGCGCTTGATCAGATCCGACACCTTCTTGCCGCGACGCTGCGCGACCGACTTGGGGCTGGTCTGTTCGCCGAGCGCCTCAAAGGTCGCGCGGATCATGTTATAGGGGTTCGAGGTGCCGTTCGACTTGGTCACAACGTCAGCCACGCCGAGCGATTCGAACACGGCGCGCATCGGACCACCGGCGATGATGCCGGTACCGGCAGGTGCCGAGCGAACCGTCACCAGGCCAGCGCCGAAATGCCCGAGGCCATCATGGTGCAGCGTGCGGCCATCGCGCAGCGGAACGCGGATCATCGACTTTTTGGCAGCAGCGGTCGCCTTCGAAATGGCTTCGGGCACTTCGCGTGCCTTGCCATGTCCGAAGCCGGCGCGGCCCTTGCCATCGCCAACGACGACGAGCGCAGCGAAACCAAAGCGCTTGCCGCCCTTCACCGTTTTCGACACGCGGTTGATGTGGACGAGCTTTTCGATCAGCTCTTCGCCGCCGTCATCGTCACGCGGACGACGATCGTCACGGCGACCACGGCCACCGTCACGGCCGCCACGGTTGCCGTCGCGGCCGCCAGCGCCGCCACCACGGCCGCGGCGCGGAGCCTGACCCTCGGGGGTGGGGGCTGCTTCGGGAGCGCCTTCGACGTTCTGTACTTCGTCTGCCATGATTAGAACTCCAATCCGCCTTCGCGAGCCGCGTCGGCCAGCGCCTTGATGCGCCCGTGGAACAGGAAACCGCCGCGGTCGAACACGACCTGCGTCACACCCGCCTTTTTGGCGGCAGCGGCGAGGCGCTTGCCAACGTCGGCAGCCGCCGCGGTGGTTGCGCCGGTCTTGCCGCGGACATCCTTGTCCAGCGTCGAAGCCGCAGCCAGCGTCTGGCCGGCGGCATCATCGATAAGCTGGGCATAGATATGCCGGCCCGAACGGTGCACCGACAGGCGCGCGCGCCCACCGGCCCGCTTGCGGAGGGCGGTACGAACGCGCTGACGGCGTTTTTCGAATTGGGTAAGATGTGCCATGGCTTACTTCTTCTTGCCTTCTTTGCGGAAGATGTACTCGCCGCGATATTTGATGCCTTTGCCCTTGTAGGGTTCGGGCTTGCGCCAGCGGCGGATTTCCGCTGCAACCTGACCAACCTGCTGCTTGTCGATGCCGCTGATCTCGATCGTCGTGTTGTCGGGCGTCTTGATCTCAATGCCTTCGGGCACTGCGAAATCGACATCATGGCTGTAGCCGAGCTGCAGCTTCAGATTCTTGCCCTGCGAGTTGGCACGATAGCCGACACCGGTGATTTCGAGCACCTTGGTGAAGCCCTCGGTCACACCCGTGATCAGGTTCTGCACCAGCGTGCGCTGCATGCCCCAGAAAGCGCGAGCTTCGCGGGTGCCGTTTGCGGGCTGAACCGAAATGCTGCCGTCGCCAACTTCATATTTGATGTTGTCGGACAGCGGCATCGCGAGCGTGCCCTTCGGACCCTTGACCGACAGCTGACCGCCATCGATCGCGGCAGTAACGCCGCTAGGGATCGCGACTGCTTTTTTACCAATGCGTGACATCAGAACACCTCCGCCAGCACTTCGCCGCCGACATTATGCTCGCGAGCCTCGGCATCCGACAGGACGCCGCGCGGGGTCGACACGATGGTGATGCCCAGGCCGTTGCGCACGATCGGCAGCTCTTTCGAACCCGAATAGATGCGGCGGCCCGGCTTCGAAACGCGCGCCACATGGCGGATCGCCGGCTGCCCTTCGAAATATTTCAGCTCGATGCGGATGCCCTTGTGCTGGCCCTTGGCACCCAGCGCTTCTTCGCTGTAGCCGCGGATATAGCCTTCACGCTGGAGCACATCGAGAACGCGGACACGCAGGGTCGAAGCCGGCGTCAGGACGCTGTCCTTCTTCGCCGTCTGGCCGTTGCGGATGCGGGTGAGCATATCACCCAAAGGATCGGTCATTGCCATCTTGTCTGTCCCTTACCAGCTCGACTTAACAACACCGGGGATCAGGCCCTTGTTGGCCAGATCGCGGAGCTGAATACGGCACAGCCGGAATTTGCGATAATAAGCGCGCGGGCGCCCCGTCAGCTCGCACCGATTACGGATACGGGTCGGGTTACCATTGCGCGGGATTTCCGCCATCTTGAGGCGCGCGATCAGACGCTCGCCTTCGTCGAGCGAGGTGTCCGCCGCCATCGCCTTCAGCTTCGCGTAACGGCCGGCATATTTCTTCACCAGCTGCTTGCGACGCTCATTTTTGTTCGTCGAACTCAGTTTCGCCATGGACTTAAGCTCTCTTTCCTTTTGAGAGAGAGCCAGCCTGATCCCGAAGGATCAAGCGGCTGCCTTTTCTTCGGCTGCGATCGGGAAGGGGAAGCCGAACAGCTTTAGCAGTTCGCGGGCTTCGTCATCCGTGCGCGCCGTGGTGGTCACGATCACATCCATGCCGCGCACCTGGTCGATGCGGTCATAGTTGATTTCGGGGAAGATGATCTGCTCTTTCAGGCCCATGGCATAATTGCCACGACCGTCGAAGCTCGTCGCCGACACGCCGCGAAAATCGCGGATGCGCGGCATGGCGATGGTGATCAAGCGGTCAAGAAACTCGTACATGCGCTCGCGGCGCAAGGTGACCTTGCAACCGATCGGCATGCCTTCGCGCAGCTTGAACTGGGCGATCGACTTCTTGGCCTTGGTCACGACAGGCTTCTGGCCAGCGATCAGCTCCATTTCAGCAGCTGCCGATTCGACCTTCTTCTTGTCCTGCGTGGCTTCACCGACGCCCATGTTGAGCACGATCTTTTCGATCTTCGGCACTTCCATCGCATTCTTGTACCCGAACTTCTCGGTCATCGCCTTGACGATCACTTCGTCATAGCGGGTCCGCATGCGGGGGGTATAATTATCAGCCACTGATGGTCTCCCCGGACTTCACGGCGACACGCACCTTTTTGCCGTCCTTGGTTTCGAAACGCACGCGCGTCGGCTTGCCGCTCTTGGGATCGGCAATCGCGACCTTGCTCGCGTGCAGCGGCGCTTCCTTGCGTTCCAGACCGCCCTGCGGGTTGGTCTGGCTCGGCTTGCGGTGCCGCGTGATGACATTGACGCCCGCGACCACAACCTTGCCGTCTTTCGGCAGGCTCTGCGTCACTTCGCCGGTCTTGCCCTTGTCCTTGCCGGACAGGATGACAACCGTGTCGCCCTTCTTGATCTTCGCCATACCCATGGTCAGAGAACCTCCGGAGCGAGCGAGATGATCTTCATATAGCCACGACCGCGCAGCTCGCGGACGACGGGGCCAAAGATACGGGTGCCGATCGGCTCCTCGTTCTTGTTGACGAGCACGGCGGCGTTCGTGTCGAAGCGGATCACCGAGCCATCGGCGCGGCGCACATCCTTGCGGGTGCGGACGATGACGGCGCGATGGACGTCACCCTTCTTCACCTTGCCGCGCGGCTGAGCTTCCTTGATCGACACGACGATGACATCGCCGACGCCAGCAACACGGCGCTTCGACCCGCCCAGCACCTTGATGCACTGGACGCGCTTGGCACCGCTGTTGTCAGCGACTTCCAATTGTGACTGCATCTGAATCATCGATGCGGTTCCTTCTATTTTGGCCTACCGGGCAACCCCGGCGGTTCCGTGAACTTGTGTCAGCCTTCGGCCGCGGCGGGAGCAGCCGGAGCACTGGCGCTCTGGGGCTTGCTGTGGGTGTCGACCTTGTCGAGCACCTTCCACGTCTTGAGCTTCGAAATCGGCTTCGTTTCCTCGATGCGAACGGTTTCACCAGCCTTGATGCTGTTGTCCTCATCATGGGCGTGGTATTTTTTCGAACGACGGATGATCTTGCCGTACAGCGGGTGCTTCACCTTCCGCTCGACCTTCACCACAACGGTCTTGTCGCCCTTGTCGGACACCACCGTACCGGTCAGAATGCGCTTCGGCATCGATAGTCTCCTTACTTCGCGGCCGAGCGCGTGCGCTCGGTCTGCTGCGTCTTGATGCGGGCGATCGAACGCCGGACTTCCTTGACGCGCGATGCTTTTTCAAGCTGGCCGGTGGCCGCCTGGAAGCGGAGGTTGAACGCCTCGCGCTTCAGTTCGCCAAGCTGTTCGGCGAGCTGGTCGTCGGTCTTGGCCTTGAAATCTTCGGTCTTGGACATGGCCCTTAACCCTCCAGATGCGAGGTGTCGCCGAGACGGGCAATCACCTTGGTCTTGATCGGCAACTTCATCGCTGCACGTTCGAATGCCAGCGCGGCCACGGGGCCGGGAACGCCATCGAGTTCGAACAGGATGCGGCCCGGCTTGACGCGTGCGGCCCAATATTCAGGCGCGCCCTTGCCCTTACCCATGCGGACTTCGGCCGGCTTCGACGACACCGGGACGTCGGGGAAGATGCGGATCCACAAACGGCCCTGACGCTTGATCGCGCGGCTGATCGCACGACGCGCCGCTTCGATCTGGCGCGCGGTGATCCGCTCGGGTTCCAGTGCCTTCAGCCCGTAGGAGCCGAAGTTTAGGCTGGTCCCACCCTTGGCATTGCCATGGATGCGGCCTTTGAAGGCCTTGCGAAACTTGGTTTTCTTCGGTTGCAACATGTCAGTTGTCCTTAGCGGCGATCTTCACGAGCCGGACGGACGCCCGTCGTCTGTGCATCGAGCATCAAACGGTCGGTCGCCATCGGGTCGTGGCCGAGAATCTCGCCCTTGAAGATCCACACCTTGATCCCGCACACGCCATAAGCGGTGTGCGCGGTCGATTCGGCATAGTCGACATTGGCGCGCAGCGTGTGCAGCGGCACGCGGCCCTCGCGGTACCATTCGGTACGCGCGATTTCCGCGCCGCCGAGACGGCCGGCGCAGTTGATGCGGATGCCTTCGGCGCCCAGACGCATCGCCGACTGCACCGCACGCTTCATGGCACGGCGGAACGCGACGCGGCGTTCGAGCTGGTCGGCAATACCCTGACCGACGAGCTTGGCGTCGACTTCGGGCTTGCGGATTTCGACGATGTTCAGCGACACGTCGCTGCCCGTCAGTTCGCCGAGCTTCTTGCGAAGCTTTTCGATGTCAGCGCCCTTCTTGCCGATGATGACACCCGGACGGGCGGCATAGATCGACACGCGGCACAATTTGGCGGGACGCTCGATCACGACCTTCGAGATCGCGGCCTGCGGCAGGGTCTTGAACACATACTGACGGATCTTCAGATCCTCGACCAGCATGCGGCCATAGTCCTGACCTTCGGCGAACCAGCGGCTGTCCCAGGTGCGGTTGACCTGCAGGCGCAGGCCGATCGGATTGCTCTTCTGGCCCATATTACGCCTCTTCTTCCTGTTCGCGCACAACGATGCGGATGCGGCTGAACGGCTTGACGATCCGGGTCGACTTGCCGCGGCCACGAGCGTGCCAGCGCTTCATCGAGATCGACTTGCCGACGCTTGCTTCCTGGATGACCAGCGCATCAACGTCGAGGTTGTGGTTGTTTTCCGCGTTGGCGACGGCGCTGGCGAGAACCTTGCGCACGTCGACAGCCATCGCCTTCTTCGAGAAGGTGAGGATGTTCATCGCGTCTTCGACCTTGCGGCCGCGGATCAGCGCGGCGACGAGGTTGAGCTTCTGCGCCGAACCGCGAATCTGCGTGCCGACCGAAAGCGCCTCGTTATCCGCAACGCGGCGGGGGGACTTTTCCTTGCCCATTAGCGTTTGCCCTTCTTGTCGGCAGCGTGACCGGGGAAGAAGCGCGTCGGCGCAAATTCACCCAGCTTCATGCCGACCATGTCTTCGTTGACCGATACCGGCACGAACTTGCGGCCGTTATAGACGTTGAAGGTCAGCCCCACGAACTGCGGCAGGATGGTGGACCGGCGCGACCAGGTTTTGATAGGCGCATTGCTGCTGCCTTCCTGGGCCGTTTCGGCTTTCTTGAGCAGATGAAGGTCCACGAAAGGACCCTTCCAGACCGAGCGAGCCATGGCTTACCTCTTCTTCTTCGCGTGACGCGACCGGATGATCATCTTGTCGGTCGATTTGTTGTGGCGCGTGCGAGCACCCTTGGTCGGTTTGCCCCACGGGGTAACCGGATGACGGCCGCCCGAGGTGCGGCCTTCGCCGCCGCCATGCGGGTGATCGACCGGGTTCTTCGCAACGCCGCGGGTCAGCGGACGCTTGCCGAGCCAGCGGCTGCGACCGGCCTTGCCGAGGTTGGTGTTCTGGTTGTCGGGGTTCGACACCGCGCCCACCGTGCCCATGCAATCGCCGCGGATGTAACGCTGTTCGCCCGAACCGAGACGCACGATGACAAGACCGCGGTCACGACCGACGACCTGCGCATAGGTGCCAGCCGAACGGGCGATCTGGCCGCCCTTGCCCGGCTTCATTTCGATGTTGTGGACGATCGTGCCGACCGGCATCTGCGACAATTCCATCGCATTACCCGGCTTCACGTCGGTCTTTTTGCCGGCGATCACCTTGTCGCCAACCGCCAGACGCTGCGGCGCCAGGATGTAAGCGACGCGGTCCTTGCCGGCATCGTCCGCGCCATAGTTGACCAGCGCGATGAAGGCGGTGCGGTTAGGATCATATTCCAGCCGCTCGACGGTGCCTTCGACATCCCACAGGCGGCGCTTGAAATCGACGATGCGATAACGCTGCTTGTGACCGCCGGCGATGCCGCGCGAGGTGACATGGCCCTTGTTGTTGCGGCCACCGGTCTTGCTCTTGCCTTCGGTCAGCGCCTTGACAGGCTTGCCCTTCCACAGCGACGACTTGTCGACGAGGATCAGGCCGCGCTGTGCGGGGCTGGTCGGATTATAGGACTTAAGTGCCATTTTCTTTGCCTCTTCCTACAATCAGATGCCGCTGGTGACGTCGATCGACTGGCCTTCGGCCAGACGAACGACCGCCTTCTTCACGTCGCTGCGGGTGTAGGGCTTGCCCTTCCAGCGCTTGGTCTTGCCCTTGGTGATGAGCGTGTTCACGCCGATCACCTTGACATCGAACAGCGCCTCGACGGCGGCCTTGATGGCGGGTTTGGTCGCATCGCCTGCGACCTTGAACACCACCGCGTTGTTTTCGCTGAGCATCGTCGATTTTTCGGTGATCACTGGAGCCAGGATCACGTCATAGTGACGAGCGTCGACCGTTTTTGCCTTAGCCATTGAAGCGTGCCTCCAGCTTTTCGAGGCCGGCGCGGGTCAGGACCAGCGTATCGGCGCGCAAAATGTCATAGACGTTGGCGCCCATCGCCGGCATCGAATTGATGCCGATCAGGTTGGCCGACGCCATGGCGAAGCTTTCGTGCACCGCATCGCCATCGATGAAGAGTGCGCGATTGCCGAGTTCGAGCTTGCCGAGCTGGCCGGCGAGCGCCTTGGTCTTGGCGTCCTTGAGCTCGAGGGTATCGAGAACGAGGATCTTGCCGCCCTTCGCCTTGTCGCTCAGCGCCATTTTCAGGCCGAGCGTGCGGATCTTCTTGTTCAGCGAGTGACCGAAGGTGCGGGCACGCGGGCCGTGTGCCTTGCCGCCGCCGATGAAGATCGGGGCTGCGCGATCGCCGTGACGCGCGGTACCGCCGCCCTTCTGGTTGCCGAACTTCTTGCCGGTGCGCGACACATCGCTGCGTTCGCGCGCGGCGCGAGCCGGGCCACGTCGCTTTTCGAGCTGCCAGCTGACAACGCGGTGAAGGATGTCGGCCCGCGGGTCGACGCCGAACACATCGTCGTTGAGATCGATGTCTGCGCCGGCCTTGCCGTCAATGGTGTGAACCTTGACCTTCATGATCAGGACTCCTGTGCGCCGTCGGTGGTGGCAGTGTCGACCACGGTGTCTTCGACCGGGGTGTCCACAGGCGCATCAGCCGGGGCTTCGTGATTGGCGTTCGCCGCGCTCTTGATGCCCGCCGGATAGGGGGCTTCGGGATGACGCGGCAGCTTGACGGCGTCGCGGACCATCAGCCAGCCACCCTTCGAGCCCGGGACCGAGCCCTTGACGAAGAGAAGGCCGCGCTCGACGTCGGTGCGGACGATTTCGAGATTCTGCTGGGTGCGCTGACGGTCGCCCATGTGGCCGGCCATCTTCTTGTTCTTGAAGACGCGGCCCGGATCCTGGCGGTTACCGGTCGAACCATGCGCACGGTGGCTGATCGAAACGCCGTGGGTGGCGCGCATACCGCCGAAGCCCCAACGCTTCATCGCACCGGCAAAGCCCTTGCCCTGGGTTACGCCCTGGATATCGACGATCTGGCCAGCGACGAAATGGTCGGCCGACAGTTCGGCGCCGACGTCGAGCGTCGCGTCGTCAGCGACGCGGAATTCAACGACCTTTGCCTTCGGCTCGACTTCGGCCTTGCCGAAGGCGCCGCGCTGCGGCTTGGCGACGTTCTTCGCCTTGGCCGATCCGGCACCGAGTTGGACGGCGACATAGCCGTCGCGTTCTTGTTCGCGCACAGAGATAACCTGACAGCCTTCGAGGCTCAGGACGGTGACGGGCACGTGGCGGCCGTCGTCCTGAAACAGGCGGGTCATCCCCATTTTCTTCGCGATCACGCCAGTCCGCATGATCATACTCCTCAACAGAGGCCGGGCGGACCATTCCGCACGGCGTGCGGGATCCCGTCAGGCCAAAACCCGACGAGAACCCTCCCAGCCCAGAATTTCGATGGTCGCCCCGTCCGGGCTGAGGTGCCGCCTTCCCGAAGGAGAAGCGGCGAGACGGGGGACGCAGCCCGGTCGATATGCCTTCCGAAGAAGGCGACCGGCGGTATCCACCCTATCGTCGGTCCGGATTTCTCCGGACAATGCAGCCACCAAAGTGCCTGCCGATAGAGACCCTCGCTATTGCGAGGGCGTCGCTGGCCTAGGCCAGCTTGATTTCGACGTTCACGCCCGCGGCAAGGTCGAGCTTCATCAGAGCATCTACCGTCTGCGGGGTGGGCTGCACGATATCGAGCAGCCGCTTGTGGGTACGCACCTCGAACTGCTCGCGCGACTTCTTGTCGATGTGCGGGCCGCGGTTCACGGTGAATTTTTCAATGCGCGTCGGCAGCGGGATCGGGCCGCGAATAAGCGCTCCGGTACGACGCGCCGTATCGGCGATGTCGGTGGTGGCCTGATCGAGCACGCGGTGATCAAAGGCCTTGAGGCGAATGCGAATATTCTGCGTTTCCATGACTGTTCCAGTCGAATCCCGTCTGACGATGCGAAAGAGCCGAAATGGCCTGTTCCGGCCCCCTAGTGGAAGCCGGCTCGGCCATTAAAAATCTTTAAGCTACGAGCCGCCCGAATCGCTTCCGAATCAGGCGGCTCGCGGCCCTATATTACTTTGTGATCGTCGCCACAACCCCTGCGCCGACGGTACGACCGCCTTCGCGGATTGCGAAGCGCAGACCCGGGTCCATGGCGATCGGAGCAATCAGCTTGACCGCCAGCTGGACGTTGTCGCCCGGCATGACCATCTCGGTGCCCTCGGGGAGGATGACCTCGCCGGTGACGTCCGTGGTGCGGAAGTAGAACTGCGGACGATAGTTGGCAAAGAACGGCGTGTGACGGCCGCCTTCGTCCTTCGACAGCACATAGACTTCCGAGGTGAACTCGGTGTGCGGCTTGATCGAACCGGGCTTGCAGAGCACCTGGCCACGCTCGACTTCTTCACGGCCGACACCGCGGATCAGCGCACCGACGTTATCGCCAGCCTGGCCCTGGTCGAGCAGCTTGCGGAACATTTCGACGCCGGTCACGACGGTCTTCTTGGTGTCCTTGATGCCGACGATTTCGACTTCTTCACCGACCTTGACGATGCCGGTTTCGATACGGCCGGTGACGACGGTACCACGACCCGAGATCGAGAACACGTCTTCGATCGGCATCAGGAAGGGCTTGTCGAGCGGGCGGTCGGGCTGCGGGATCCATGCGTCGACGGCTTCCATCAGCTTGAGGATGGCGTCCTTGCCGATGTTGTCGTCGCGGCTTTCGAGCGCAGCAAGCGCCGAACCGGTGACGATCGGAATATTGTCGCCGTCAAAGCCACGCTTCGAAAGCTCTTCGCGGATTTCCATCTCGACGAGTTCGAGCAGCTCGGGATCGTCCAGCTGATCGACCTTGTTGAGGAAGACGACCATGGTCGGAACGCCAACCTGCTTGGCGAGCAGGATGTGCTCCTTGGTCTGCGGCATCGGGCCGTCAGCGGCCGACACCACCAGGATTGCGCCGTCCATCTGGGCAGCACCGGTGATCATGTTCTTCACATAGTCAGCGTGGCCCGGGCAATCGACGTGCGCATAGTGGCGGGCAGCCGTTTCATATTCGACGTGTGCGGTCGAAATGGTGATACCACGCTCGCGCTCTTCGGGAGCTTTGTCGATGTTCGCGAAATCGACGGCGGTGCCGCCGGTCGTTTCGGCGAGCACCTTGGTGATCGCTGCGGTCAGCGAGGTCTTGCCATGGTCGACGTGACCGATGGTGCCGATGTTGCAGTGCGGCTTGTTCCGCTCGAATTTTGCCTTGGCCATGATTTTACCCTTGTCCTTCGTCTGGCGTGTCTAAATGCTCAGAAAATTGTTCGTTCGGCGGAACCGCCTGTTGAAACAGGCGCCGCCATTAGTCGGCTTTGCAGAAGAGGGCAAGCCCTGCGGGGTGAAAGCGGCCCGAAAGCCGTTCACCCCGCAAAAAGCTTACGCCATTTTGGCTTTCACCTCTTCGGCAACATTCGTCGGCACTTCTTCATAATGCGAGAATTGCATCGAATAGTTGGCGCGTCCCTGGCTGAAGCTGCGCAGCTGGTTCACGTAGCCGAACATGTTCGCCAGCGGCACCATCGCCTCGACAACCTGGGCGTTGCCGCGGCTGTCGGTGCCCTGAATCTGACCACGGCGGCTGTTGAGATCGCCGATCACGTCGCCCATGAAATCCTCAGGCGTCGTCACCTCGACCTTCATCACCGGCTCGAGCAGCTTGATGCCGGCCTTCGCCGCCACTTCGCGCATCGCTGCACGGCCCGCGATTTCGAACGCCAACGCCGACGAATCGACATCGTGGTACGCGCCGTCGGTCAGCTTGATTTCGAAGTCGATGATCGGGAAGCCGATCATGTGGCCGTTCTCGGCCGACTCGCGCATTCCCTTTTCGACCGACGGGATATATTCGCGCGGAATGTTGCCGCCCTTGATCTCGTCGCTGAACACAATGCCCGAACCGCGTTCGCCTGGGACAACCGTCACCTTGACACGGCCGAACTGCCCCGAGCCACCCGACTGCTTCTTGTGGGTGTAATCGACGTCGACCGACTTCGCGAGTGATTCGCGGTACGCCACCTGCGGCGCGCCGACGTTCGCTTCGACCTTGAATTCGCGACGCATGCGATCGACGAGGATGTCGAGGTGAAGCTCGCCCATACCCTTGATGACCGTCTGGCCCGATTCATGATCGGTCGAGACGCGGAACGAGGGATCCTCGGCGGCCAGACGGTTGAGCGCGATGCCCATGCGTTCCTGGTCGGCCTTGGTCTTCGGTTCCACCGACAGTTCGATGACGGGATCGGGGAAGACCATGCGTTCGAGGATGATCGGCGCGTTGGTGGCGCAGAGCGTGTCCCCGGTCGTGGTTTCCTTGAGGCCGGCGAGCGCAATGATGTCACCAGCAAAGGCTTCATCAACGTCTTCGCGGCTGTTCGCATGCATCAACAGCATGCGGCCGACCTTTTCCTTCTTGTCCTTGACCGAGTTCAGATAGGTGCCCTTGGTCAGGGTGCCCGAATAGATGCGGGCGAAGGTGAGGGTACCGACAAACGGATCGTTCATGATCTTGAACGCCAGCAGCGACAGCGGCGCGTCGTCTTCCGGTGGGCGCGAATCAGGGGTCTCGCCGTCGAGCTTGAGGCCCTGGACGTCGGGAATGTCGAGCGGGCTCGGCATATAATCGACCACCGCGTCGAGCAAAGGCTGGACGCCCTTGTTCTTGAACGCCGAGCCGCAGCAGACGGGGACGAACGACTGGTTGAGCGTGCCCTTGCGGATCAGGCGCTTCAGCGTGTCGACGTCGGGCTCATCGCCGCCCAGATAGGCTTCCATGACATCGTCGTCTTGCTCGACGGCCATTTCGATGAGGTTGGTGCGATATTCGGCCGCACTGGCGGCAAGGTCGGCCGGGATCTCTTCATAGAAGAATTCGGCGCCCAGCGCTTCGTCCTTCCAGATGATCGCACGGTTGTGGACGAGATCCACCAGACCCTTGAGGTCGGCTTCGATCCCGATCGGGATATAGAGAACGGCCGGCCGCGCACCAAGGCGATCGATGATCGACTGGACGCAATATTCGAAGTTTGCCCCGGTGCGGTCGAGCTTGTTAATGAAGCACATACGCGGCACGCCGTAACGGTCGGCCTGGCGCCACACGGTTTCCGACTGCGGCTCGACGCCGGCAACGCCATCGAAGCACGCCACAGCACCGTCGAGCACGCGCAGCGAGCGTTCGACTTCGATCGTGAAGTCGACGTGCCCGGGGGTGTCGATGATGTTGATGCGGTGGTCGTTCCAGAAACAGGTCGTCGCAGCCGACGTGATCGTGATCCCGCGCTCCTGCTCCTGCTCCATCCAGTCCATCGTCGCGGCGCCGTCATGGACTTCGCCGATCTTGTAGGACTTGCCGGTGTAATAGAGGATACGCTCGGTCGTCGTGGTCTTGCCGGCGTCGATGTGCGCCATGATCCCAATGTTGCGATATTTGTCGAGCGGATGGCTGCGTGCCATGGTCTTTTCCTTGGATGTGGGGGGCGGTCTTGCGAGCCGCCCCCGATATAGGAAGAATTGTTGCGATTGCGAGACGCCGGAGCGTCCCGGCAATTACCAGCGGTAGTGCGAGAAGGCGCGGTTCGCTTCCGCCATACGGTGCGTGTCTTCGCGCTTCTTGACCGCGTTGCCGCGGTTGTTCGACGCGTCGAGCAGTTCGCCCGACAGGCGCGCGGCCATCGTCGTTTCGCTGCGGTTGCGCGCGGCGGTGATCAGCCAACGGATCGCCAGCGCCTGCGCGCGGTCGGGACGGACTTCGACCGGAACCTGATAGGTCGCACCGCCGACGCGGCGGCTGCGGACTTCGATGTTCGGGCGGATGTTCGCCAGCGCTTCGTGGAACACGCCGATCGGTTCCTTCTTGGCACGGGCTTCGACCGATTCGAGCGCACCGTAAACGATGTTTTCGGCGACCGATTTTTTCCCGTCCAGCATGACGCTGTTCATAAATTTCGACAGCACCGTATCACCGAAACGGGGATCGGGCAGGATTTCGCGGCGTTCAGGACGACGACGACGAGCCATAGGGTATTCCTTTACAACAGCATCCCGGCGCAAGGCGCTCTGGGATGATCAAATAGCCGAAAAAGCGGTCCTTACTTCGGACGCTTCGCACCGTATTTCGAACGGCTCTGCTTGCGGTCCTTCACACCCTGCGTATCGAGCACGCCGCGCAGGACGTGGTAACGCACACCGGGAAGATCGCGGACACGACCGCCGCGGATCAGCACAACGCTGTGTTCCTGGAGGTTGTGGCCTTCGCCGGGGATGTAGGTGATGACTTCGCGCTGGTTGGTCAGGCGGACCTTGGCAACCTTACGGAGCGCCGAGTTCGGCTTTTTCGGGGTGGTCGTATAGACTCGGGTGCAAACGCCGCGCTTTTGCGGGTTCGCGTCCATCGCCGGGACCTTGGACTTCACCTTCTGGGGAGTCCGGCCCTTGCGGACCAGCTGGTTGATCGTGGGCATGAATGCTTCACCTTTAAATGTCCGCCCATCAAAGCGAACGGTTACTGTGCCGCGGTGGATGAAGCATCGGTCCGAAGCCCCGCAGAAATCCGCGGAAAACGGGCAACCTTGTAACAGCAAAAGACCCCGGCCAATCGCGATTGATCGTCCGGAGGCTCCATCCGCGCCAGCAATGTTCAGCGCTGTTGTAACCGAATGCGGCGGTTAAGCGCCGCTTTCGATCGACGCGGCCCCTAGCGGCGATTCCCTTGAGGGTCAAGGGGCCAGCAAGATTGTTGCGCCGGGTGGGACAGGCTAACGCAGGGCGATGCCCGCGCCTCGCCACGCCAGTTTTGCTCCCCAAGTCGATCCGGACGCCCGGCTGCTGATCCTAGGCAGCCTGCCTGGCGCGCGCTCACTGGCGGACCAGCAATATTACGCACATCCCACGAACCAGTTCTGGCGCCTGGTCGGCGCGGTGATCGGGCAGCCGCTCGCCGAAGGCGATTATCCCGCGCGATTGGCGATGCTGCGCGCCGCCAAGATCGGCATTTGGGACGTGATCCGCACCGCCGAGCGGCGCGCAAGTAGCGATAGCGAGATACGGCAGATTGAAGCGCACGATCTTGCCGCTCTGATTGCGAAGTTGCCCGAACTGCGGATGGTCGCCTTCAACGGTGGAACGGCCGCAGCGATCGGTCGGCAACAATTGCCACCGCTTGACGGCATCGCCGTCATCGATCTGCCATCAAGTAGCGCCGCCAACACCCGCAGTTTTTCGGCCAAGAAAGAACAATGGCAACAGATGCGCCAGGCGCTGGTCAACGAATAACCCTCTTCGTCGCGAGCGATGGGGAGGATTAAGAACGGTCAGTCGACGACCTCGCCCCGCGCCATCACAAAATCGACCTTTTTCAGCACCCGGACATCGGCGATGGGGTCGCTGGCCACCGCGATGATGTCGGCGCTCTTGCCCGGCGCGATGGTGCCGATCTCGTTCGCCAGGCCGAGCAGGTCGGCGGCGTTCACCGTCGCCGCTTTCAGCGCCGCGACCGGGGTCATGCCGTGCTGGACCATCAGTTCGAACTCGTCGCCGTTGCGGCCGTGCTTCGACACGCCGGCGTCGGTCCCGAACGCGATGCGCACGCCGCGCGGGACGAGCTGTTCGAGGCTTTTGCCGGTGATTTCGATGCGCCATTTGATCTTCGCCAGCACGTCGGGTTCATAGGCATTGGCGTTCGCTGCGATACGTTCCTTATATCCATTCACCGTCGACAGCGTCGGGATATAATAGGTTTTCGATTTCGCCCACGCCGCGATCGTCGCCTCATCCAGTATCGTACCATGTTCGATCGAATCGGCCCCGGCATCGATCGCCAAACGGATGCCGTCGGCGCCGTGCGCGTGAACCGCGACCTTCTTGCCGAACAGATGCGCGGTTTCGACGATCGCCTGCGCCTCATCGTCGAACATCTGCTTGCCGAGCCCGGCGCCGATGCGGCTGTTGACCCCGCCGGTCGAAGCGAATTTGATCACGTCGGCGCCGCGCCCGACCTGCAGCCGCACCGCGCGGCGGCAATCGTCGGCGCCATTGCAGGTATTGCCCGCTCCCGCGAAGAAGGGCCGCAGCTCGTCGCGATAGCCAAGCGATCCGTCCATATGCCCCGCGCTGCCCGAGATAGCGTTGCCGGCATCGACGATGCGCGGCCCCCCCACCTTGCCCGCGAGGATCGCATCGCGGAGCGCCAGCGTCGCACCGTCGCCATCGCCGAGGTTGCGGACGGTGGTGAAGCCGGCGCGGAGCGTTTTCATGCCGTTGACCTCGGCATTGAACGCCTGCGCCGCCGGGCTGAGGGTGATTTCTTCGAGCTGCCCCGCAATCCCGCCAGCGTCACTGGTCAGATGGACGTGGCTGTCGATCAGGCCGGGAAGGACATATTTGTCCTTGAGGTCGATCAGCGTCGCACCCGGTTCGGCAGGCTGATAGCCGTCGGCGACGGCGACGATCCGACCGTTCTCGACGATGATCGTCGACGCGCCGCGCACCGGCTTGCCGGGTTCGGCGAGCAATTGCCCGGCGTGGATCACCGTGCGCGCGGGCGCCTGCGCGGCGAGCGGCGTGACCAACGCGGCGCCGAGTAAGGCGAGCGGAAGGCAATGGATCGGTTTCATTCTGGCATCCCCTGATTTGTTGTTGGGGGCCGTTAAAGCCGATCAGAAGCCCAGCGTAAAGCGGACTGCCGCGCCCTTGTCATGGGGCATCGCCGCAATATGGCCCGGATCCTGCCGCCACCATGTGTTGGCGATCAAATCGCCGCCGAACAGCGACAGAGCGTAGCTTGCCTCGACCACCAGTTCGCGCCCGGACGGCGCGAGATTATAGCTGCGGCGGCCAAAATCGGTGCGGCCGCTGGCATAGTCGTGCGCCACCGGCAACAACAGGTCGATGCCGCCGTGTGCAACGCGCAGCGGCTGGGCAAAACGGAGCGCGGCACGGTCGCCGGGGCGTACCAGCCCCTCCTTGGCAATGTCGAACGAGAAAGCCGAAGACCACAGCGCCCCACCCGCGACCAGCCCGCCTCGATCGGGGCGCGTCCACATTTGCCGCCACGCGCCTGACAGACTCCACCCGCGTGACAGCTCGACGCCCAAGCTCGCGTCGCCGACCAGGCTGGTTGCGCCCCCGGCGCCAAAAACCGGTCCAAGCCGCGCGCCGAGCAGGCTGTCCGATTCGCGCAGCCAGCTGCCACCGAGCGCGGCGCGTGCCGGCCCGAAGCGCGCGTCCCAAGCGGCGCCGACACGCTGGTAACGGCTGTCGCGGCCCGATCGGTAACGCAGCAGCGGGTCATCCTGCCACCGCGATCCCGCCACCCAGCCATCTTCCAAAACGATGCTGACATATTGATGGGTCGTCATGTTGTGGCGCAGCACCGCTCCGACACCGGGGCTCGCGGCAAAGCCCAGCCCGTCATGCGCGCCGTCGCCGATCAGCATCGCAAGGCCGCTGTCACCGCGCTCGCCCGCAAGCAGGCCCGAGGTTCCACGCCCCGCCGCGAAGCCGATCCGCGTCCGCGCATCGAGACGCGTCACCATCGATGCCGCTAGGGTGCGTGCCCGCTGTGCGTCATAGAACGACAGCCCCGCCAGGGCGTCGCCCCCGCTCGCCCCCGGCGCGGTGATGAGCGACAGCGCGGTTGTATGGCTGGCGGCGCTTTGCTGGCGCACGAGCCCGCCGATCGCGCCCGAGAGTTTGAAATCGGGACGGCGCGGCGCGAGCGACTGGCCGAAATCGACGCTGAAAGCACGGCCGAAACCGTCGGCAACCAGCCCGATCGTCGACCCCGAGCGGCCCGTGCCCGCATCGCCCATCGCCCCGCCGAGCATCCCGAGCGCGCTGCCGAGATGGACCGCGGTCGCGGTACCGGCGAGCGTCGTCGCTCCCATCGGCTGGAACGCGCGCGCGATGTCGAGCACCCCCTGCCCATACACGCCATCGTCGCCGACCACCCCCGCATCGCGCGCCGACTGATAGAGCAATTGCACGATCTGTTGGCTCGACAGGTTGGGAAACGCCTGCGCGAGCAGCGCCACTGCGCCGGCGATCTGCGGCGCCGCAAAGCTGGTGCCACTGATGACGAAGACGAAACTGCCCTGGGTCTCGATCACGCCGTCCTTATAGGCGCAGCAAACATCCTCGCCGAGTGCCGCCAGATAAGATCCGGCATAGATACCCGCGCGATTGCTGAAACCCGAACTGACGCCATTTTCATCGACCGAACCCGCGATGATGACCAGTCCGCCGCCGGCATCGCGCATCCCTTGCGCAAAGGGTTCGGGGTTGTTGGGATCGTTGCCGCCCGCGGTGGTGTCGCCTTCGTTCCCGGCCGACAGGATGACGATGATCCCCGCCGCGGTAGCGCGCGCGACTGCTCCGCGCAGCGTGGCGCCCGGGGGATCGCCGCCGCCGAGCGAAATGTTGACGACGCGTGCGCCCGCCGTCACCGCGCGGTCGAGCCCCGCGGCGATTGCATTCTCGGGAAACAGGCACCCGCTTTCGTCGTTGCTCGGATCCTCGGTCGCGCAGCTTCCCGGCTGGTCGGCGCGCAGCACCAGCAGATTGGCGTTGAAGGCGATGCCCATCGTGCCGGCATCATTCTTTGCCCCGAGCAGAATCTGGGCAACATTCGTACCGTGGCTGCCTTCGCCGTTGATGCCGCGCGATCCGGCGACATCGGCCGAGGCGGACGAAATGCGTCCGGCAAATTCAGGACTGTCCTGATCGATCCCATCGTCGATCACCCCTGCCAAAATCCCCTGCCCCGTCGCGCCAGCCTGGTAAGCGGTGATTGCGCCGTGGAAATTGACCCCGTCGGATCGCCGCGTTTCGGCAGTGTTGAAATTACCCGTTGGCGGCGGGGTCGGTGCTGGCGTTGGCGTTGGCGTTGGCGTTGGCGCGGGTGCCGCGGGCGGCGCCGGAGTCGGTAAAGGTCCCGCTCCGCCGCCGCCGCCGCAGCCCGCGAGCGACAGCGCCGCGATGCTGATCAACATCGGCAAAGGCTCAATAGCCAAGCGCCGGATGCGTCTGCGTCGGTTCGGATACGCCATCGCCGTTTCCCCTTGCCCTGATCGCCGCGATCCTAGCCGAGCGAATAGCGAAGGGGTAGCAAAGAGCGGTTAACTGGGGGTTCCGATCGGCCATATGTGCTTGATCCGTCGCCCCCCGCGCGGGGGCTACGGTCAGAGGGGACGATCTTGTCGCTCTTGCTCGCTGGGAAGCCAGCCCTTATGCGCCGCTTCGTCATGTCCGTTCCGCTCGACCATATCGACAGTTGGATCTTCGATCTCGACAACACGCTCTATTCGCCGTCGGCAAAGCTGTTCGACCTGATCGATGCGCGCATGGGCGCGTTTATCATGCGACTGCTCGATTGCGACGCGGTCGAAGCGCGGCGGGTGCAGAAGCAATATTTTCACGATCATGGCACGACGATGGCAGGGCTGATGCACCACCACGGCGTCGATGCCGAACACTTCCTGGTCGATGTCCATGATATCGCCCTCGACCGCATTGCGCCCGACGCGCGGCTGCGCGCCGGATTGGCGCGGCTGCCGGGGCGCAAACTGGTGTTCACCAATGCCGATGCCGATTATGCGGCGCGGGTGCTCGATGCCCGCGGCATCGCCGACCTGTTCGGCGGCATCTGCGACATTCGCGCCACTGCCTATACGCCCAAACCCGATCCCGCCGCTTATGCGACGATGATCACCCATCTTGCCATCGACCCGAAACGCAGCCTGTTCGTCGAGGATATGGCGCGCAACCTGACCCCGGCCAAGGCGCTGGGGATGACCACCGTCTGGCTGGACAATGGCAGCGAAAGCGGCCATCGCGACCACCTGCCGGACCAGGTCGATTTTCATGTCAGCGACCTTGCCGACTGGCTTGATAGCTTGCCTGCACCCTGGGGGATTTCATGACGACCGACCTGCAATCGACGATCGACACCGCGTGGGAAGCGCGCGACACTTTGGGGCTGACGACGCAGGGCGCGGTGCGCGATGCCGTCGAAACCGCGCTCGCCGGGCTAGACGACGGCAGCTTGCGCGTGGCGGAACGCAATGCCGGCGGCACCTGGCAAGTCAATCAGTGGCTCAAAAAAGCGGTGCTGCTGTCCTTTCGGCTCAACGATATGGAATTGATCGAAGGCGGCCCCGGGGGCGCGCGCTGGTGGGACAAGGTGCCATCGAAATTTGTCGGCTGGGGCGAGAATCGGTTCCGCGATGCGGGTTTTCGCGCGGTGCCCGGTTCAATCGTCCGCCGCGGCGCCTTTATCAGCAAGGGCGCGGTGCTGATGCCGAGCTTCGTCAATATCGGTGCTTATGTCGGTGAGGGGTCGATGGTCGATGCCTGGGCCACCGTCGGCAGCTGCGCGCAGATTGGCGCCAACGTCCATCTGTCGGGCGGTGCCGGGATCGGCGGCGTGCTCGAACCGCTGCAGGCGGGGCCGGTCGTGATCGAGGACGGGGCCTTTATCGGCGCGCGCGCCGAGGTTGCCGAAGGCGTCATCGTGCGCGAGGGCGCGGTGCTGTCGATGGGGGTTTACCTGGGCGCATCGACCAAGATCGTCGACCGCGCGACGGGCGAAATCTTCATCGGCGAAGTGCCGGCCTATTCGGTTGTCGTGCCGGGCGCGCTGCCCGGCAAGCCGCTACCCGACGGGTCGCCCGGTCCGTCGCTGTACTGCGCCGTGATCGTCAAGCGCGTCGATGCGAAAACTCGCGCCAAGACCGGGATCAACGAGCTGCTGCGCGACTAAGTTCGCGCGCCGCCGCCAGGTGCGCCACGCTCATAAATGTCCCGGTGCGGTGTGCTCGTCGATATCCGCCCAGCGTTGGTGGATAAGCTTTTGACTTGCCGCCCCTGAAAACGATCGACCCGGGTGCTGTTTCGATGGGACAGCGCCGAGGGAGAGATTATGATGCGGATGACCGCGAGGACATCAACGCTGGCGGTCGCTATGGGGATGTTCGTACCTGAATTTGCGCTTGCACAGAGCGCCGAGTTGGCGCCGGGCGACGCCCCTGCCGCAGTCCCGCAAGCCAGCAACGGCGGCCAGCGCTACGCGCAGGTAGACTTTGCGCGATTCGCGCCGCGCACGGCGCTCGACATGGTCGAAAAAATACCGGGGTTCCTGATCGTCACCGGCACCAATGGCGGCAATCGCGGCTTGGGCGCGGCGACCGAAAATGTCCTGATCAACGGCGAGCGCATCGCGAATAAATCGACCGATGCGCGCAGCGCGCTGCAACGCATCGCCGCCGCGCAAGTCGCCTATGTCGATATCGTCGACGGTGCGAGCCTGAATGTCCCCGGCCTCACCGGTCAGGTCGCCAATGTCGTTCTGATTGCGGGCGCGGGCGGCGGCGGGTTCAAGACGACACTGCGCTGGCAGCCCGAATGGCGGTCGCGGTTGCCCGATAACTGGTTGAACGGCGAGGTATCGACGACCGGCACGATCGGCGGGCTCGGCCTGACGCTCAGCCTGAAGAACGAAGCGAACCGGCAGGGCCATTGGGGGCCCGAGCGGGTGTTCGACGGCACTGGCGCGCCGCTGTTCACGCGCAACGAATTCGGCCGCTATTACGGCGACAGGCCGCGCCTCTCGGCGGCGCTGTCGCGCACGACGGCGAACGGCAACAAGTGGAATTTCAATCTGGGCAGCCAATTGATCGACATTCGCGAGCGTGTCGACAGCGTATCGGTGCGGCCGACCAGCGGAGCTGTCAGCGAAGCCTTTGTGTTCGAAGAGAACGAGCATAATTACGATATCGGCGGCGACTACGAGTTCGGGCTGGGCACGGGCCGCTTAAAACTGATCGGACTGCACCGGTTCGAACATAGCCCGACGGTGAGCACCTTCATCGTCGACCGCGATATCGGCGGGCGCAGCGGCGAACGGTTCACGCAGGCCGCCGACGAAAGCGAATCGATCCTGCGCAGCGAATATAGCTGGCGCACCGCAGGCGGCACCGACTGGCAGGTCGCGCTGGAGGGCGCATATAACACGCTCGACGTCGATGCCGAATTCGCCACGCTACAGCCCGACGGCAGCTTCGTGCCGGTCATATTTGGCGGCGAGACGACCAAGGTCGAGGAAAAGCGCGGCGAAGCATCGGCGACCTGGGGCCGCGCCCTCGCGAGCAATCTGACCGCCCAGATCAACCTCGGCGCCGAATATAGCGAGCTGACGTCATCGGGCCCCGGCGGGCTGACCCGCCGCTTTGTCCGACCGAAGGGCAAGCTGGCGCTGGCGTGGAAGGTCGGTGCCAAGACGACGATCAACTGGTTCCTCCAGCGCCGCGTCGACCAGCTCAACTTCTTCGATTTCGCCAGCTCGGTCGATGTCGCCAACGGGCAGGGCAATGGCGGCAACAGCCTGCTTGTGCCGCCGGTGGTCAACCGCTCCGAACTGGAACTCGTCCAGGACATGGGTGGATGGGGCAATGCCTCGGTTGCCTTCGCTTATGCCTATGCGCAGGATCTGGTCGATCAGATTCCGCTGTCGCTGACCACGGAAGGGCGCGGCAATCTGCCGCCCGCGCATCTCTATCGGGTCAGTTCGAAGGCGACGCTACTGCTCGACCGGCTGGGATGGAAAGGCGCCCGCATCAATGGCGACCTGACCTGGCGTCGCAATCGGGTGCGCGATCCGCTGACCGGGATGTGGCGCGACCAGAGCTTTGGCCAGGAATATGTCGTCGACCTGAGCCTGCGCCACGACATCCCCGGCACCAAGCTGGCGTGGGGCAGCGGCTATTTCGACGAGCGCTTCAGCCCTGGACTGCGGCTCGACGCGATCGACAAGGAACATACGGTCGGCCCCTTCGTCACCGCCTTTGTCGAGCACAAGGATGTCGCCGGGTTCACCGTCAAGCTGTCGTACCGCAACCTGGCGAACATGAAGGACGCGGTCGACCGTACCGTGTTCGTCGACCGGCGCGGCGGCCCAATCGCCTTCAGCGAATCGCGGCGACGCGAGTTCGGGCAATATTTCCAGCTGACAGTGACCGGGACGCTATAACTCCTCCGTCATTGCGCGCGAAGCGATGCAATGCTGAGCGGTTTATGCACATTCTCGATTGCCGCCTCGCTCATCGCAAGGACGAAGAACGCTTACCTCTCGCTCAGATAATAACGCTCACGTGCCGTCAGATCGCCGTTCAGGTCATAGACGATCGGCTGGCCGGTCGGAATTTCAAGGCTCGTGATGTCGGCGTCCGAAATGCCCGACAGATGCTTGACCAGCGCGCGCAGGCTGTTGCCATGCGCCGAGATCAGGACCGTCTTGCCGGCGGCGAGCTCGGGCACGATCGCGCTGTCATAATAGGGCAGCACGCGTTCGATGGTATCCTTGAGGCTCTCGGCCGAGGGGATCGCGATGCCGGCGTAGCGCGGGTCGCTGGCAAGATCCCACGGCGAGCCCGCTTCGAGCGGCGGCGGCGGAATGTCGAAGCTGCGGCGCCAGATCTTGACCTGTTCGTCGCCATGCTTCGCCGCGGTTTCGGCCTTGTCGAGCCCGGTGAGGCCGCCATAATGGCGCTCGTTCAAACGCCAGTCCTTGGTCACCGGCAGCCACAAGCGCCCCATCGCCTCGAGCGCGAGGTTGAGGGTCTTGATCGCGCGCGACTGGACCGAGGTGAAAGAGGTATCGGGAGCGATGCCCTTGGCTTTCATCAACTCGCCTGCCGACCACGCCTCGGCCGCGCCTTTTTCGGTGACATCGACATCCCACCAGCCGGTGAAGCGGTTTTCAAGATTCCACTGCGACTGGCCGTGACGGATGAGGATGAGCTGGGGCATTTCGGGTCCTTGCGCTGGTGGGTTTCGCTGCCCCTTAGCGTGGCTTTCCCATGAACGCCAATCGCCCTCTTGAAATGGTTTCAAGCGCACCCAGATTTGCAGCATCCGGTCGCCGATACGGGGCCGGATGGCGATCGCGGCGCGCCGCCGCGGTCCCTGACTTCGCTTTTGAAAAAGGAAGAAAGACCATGCGTAACAGTTTTGACTGGACCCCCTATCGCCGTTCGACCGTCGGTTTCGACCGCCTGTTCGATTTCCTCGAAACCGGCGCGTCGGGCGCGGAAAATTATCCGCCGTTCGACATCGAAAAGATCGCCGACGACCATTTCCGCATCACCGTCGCGGTCGCCGGGTTCAAGAGCGACGAAATCGACATCGTCGCGCAGCAGAATATGCTGACCGTCAGCGGCCGCAAGGCGCCGGCTGCCGAAGGCGAAGGTCGCCAGCTGCTGTACAGCGGCATCGCGACGCGCGCCTTCGAGCGCCGCTTCCAGCTCGCCGATTTCGTGCGGGTCAGCGCCGCCGACCTCGCCGACGGGCTGCTGATCATCGACCTCGTACGCGAAGTGCCCGAGGCGATGAAACCGCACAAGATCGCGATCGGCGGCAATGCGACCCCGACGCTCGTCGAGGATCAGCAGGCGGCGTAAGCGCCTGCAAACCCATGCCCGCGCGGCATCTTAGCGGGGTCCGGAGTCCCTTCCGGACCCCGTTTTCGTATCTAGATTGCGCGCGTCATGAAGCGGCTGAACGGGTCGGGCTTATAGTCGGCAAAGGGTTCGCAATCGGCGAAGCCATAGCGGCGATAGAGCGCGATCGCCGGTGCGAACGCGGCGCCCGACCCGGTTTCGAGACTCAGCCGTTTGAGGCCGCGGTTGTGCGCCTCAGCCATGATATGGTCGAGCATGCGTGCCGCGACGCCGCGGCGCAGGAACGCGTCGGCGGTACGCATCGACTTGATCTCGCCGTGCGCGGCTTCGAGCATCCTGAGCGCCCCGCACCCCGCCAGCACGTCGCCTTCATGGATCGACCAGAAGGTCACATCGGCGGCGTTCAGACCGGCGAAGTCGAGGAAGTGGCAGCTGCCTGTGGGCGAGTTCGCCAGCATGCCCGCGAAATGCTGTTCGAGCAGGGCGCGGATCGCGGCGCCTGACAGATCGTCTTCGACGATCCGCCAGTCGCCCATCACAGCATCTGATCGAGTGTCGCGAGACACGCGTGCGCCAGCAGCTTCGAGCGTTCCGGCGACCAGCCGGCGACCGGGTCGGGCAAGTCGTCATTGTCCTTGAATGGCATTTCGATCGTCATCGACACCGCGCCGAAGCGTTCGGCGAGCTGGGTCGTCGACATCGACAGATTCGCCTTGCCGGGCGCCGACTCGCTGTAGCCGAGGGCGACCTGGAAATCGGGGGTGTTCGCGGCGAGTGCGGTCTGAAACGCCTTGTATTTTTCCAACTGCCCGGGTTTCAGCGACGGAATGCCTTCAAAGCCGGCAAGGAACACCGCCGGGATCGCCTCGTCACCATGGACGTCCATCGCCCAGTCGACGCCGCTTTCGTCCATCGCCCCCCGCACGCACAGCACTTCGGGACTGCGCTCGGCGGTCGGCGTGTGCCATTCGCGATTGAGGTTCACGCCAGCGAAATTGGTGCGCAAGTGGCCGCAGCGCGAGCCGTCGGGGTTCATGTTCGGCACTATGTGGAAGCGGCATTTCTTGAGCAGCGAGCGCGCGTGCGGATCGGCAGGATCGGTGAGCTTTTCGAGCGCGCCCTCGACCCACCATTCGGCCATGCTCTCGCCCGGATGCTGGCGCGCATAGAGCCACACCTGCGTGTCGCCGCTGCCCATTTCGAGGCAGTCGATCGGCTGGCCTTCGAGGCTGGTGCCAAGGCAACGATAGGTCACGCCTTCACACTCGGCGACGCTGGCGACGAGGTCGTGGTGACGCTCCATCGAATAGGGCGCGAAATAGGCGAGGTAGAGGATCGGGCTTTCGGCGGTGTGGCGAATCGTCAGCGTGCCGGGATCGTAACTGGTGTCGAGGCGGAACCAACAGTCGCGGTCATAGCTCGCGCAGGCTGCATAACCCGGCCAGCCGTCGGGATAGGCCGACGTATCGAGCCCGGTAATCGCCAGTTCGAGCGCATCGCCGACCGAACACGACACGCGGAAGTGGAACCACTGAAAGAAATCGGATTCGCGGTCCTTGCGGATCGACAGGCGCGCCGCAGTGCCGTCGATCGAATCCACGACGATATTGCCGCTGTCGAAAGCGGCGTTGATGGTGATGCTCATGGGATGCTGATAGTGCGTCCCGATTCGCCGGGGAAGTCCTTGAATAAAGCTTCCGCCAATTTTGCCGCGGCAAGCGATGGTTGCGCTGCCGGCGCCTTAACCGGGATTGCGGTGAGTGCACGGCCTTCCCACAACGCCTGTCCGCTCGCGGCATCGTCGATACGGACCGAGAGTTGCATATCGGCCATTGCCTTCGGTCCGCCGCCAAGGTTGATGCCCAGGCCGACGCCAACCCCTGAACCATAACTGCCGGTCGATCCGCCGACGCCGACGGTAACCGGCGAACGGCGCGCTGCGGCGCGCTGTTCACTGCGGTCGAAGGCAATCCGGACCAGCAAGGGTGCGCGTTCGTTGGCACCCGCGGCGACCAGGCCCAGACGTTGTAACTGCTGATCCACCGCGGCGCGGTAGCTGTTCCATTCGAGCGACGGCATCCCCGCGCCCGGCCCATCGAGCGGCGCGGTCGCGATGGCGTAGCGCGTCCCCGGCGCCCAGCTGGGCGCGGCATTATGAAAGCGGGTGACCTCGACCGGCGGCACCGCGGTGGCACAGCCGCCGAACGAAAGCGCCGCTGCACACAGCAGGGCGACAGAAATTTGACGCGTCATCTGGGCATCATGCGCCACCAAATATGGCTTGGCAATGAATGGGATGTCGCGCGATCTTCCCTGCAGCGAAGCCATAGGCCGGGGGATCACCGCGCAGCGGTGGTGGAGGGCGTCAACGGTGCGTCATGACCCCTCTCAGTAGCGACGCCGCTGCCACCTCCCGATCGCTTCGCCACAGGAGGGAACAGATTCAGCGATAAAAGATGTGATTGTCGATCTGCGCGATGCGCGTCTTGCGCCAGCCCGGTGAGACATAGCGGGCGTGGAAGAAGAGCGCGCCCGGTGCGTGATTCTTCCAGCGGCCGTCGCGGGCGATCTGTGCGATCGCGATCGCGTTGTTCCACTGCGCGCCTTCGCGGATCGCGGGCATTTTGCCGCCGCGCACAAAACTGAACTGGCTGCGCTGATGGACGACACCGCACAGGCTTTTGGGGAAGCGACCCGACTGGGCGCGATTGAGCACGACATGCGCGACCGCGAGCTGACCGACGAGCGATTCGCCGCGCGACTCGAAATAGACGGTGCCGGCAAGGCAGCGCAATTCGGGGTCGAGATCGGCGGGACGAGGGGTCGCGGCGACCAGTGCAGCGAGCGATTCGGCGGTAACCGGTGCCGGCTTCGATTCGGGAGCCGGCATTTCGTCGGTTTTTTCGGTAATGCTTTCGACCGGCGCATCGGCCTTGATCGACAGATCCGCCTGTTCGGCCACCACCGGCGCATCGGCACCGGGGGCGATCAAGGCGGGAAGATTGGCGTCGGCAGCAAGGTCACTTGCAAAGCCCGGTTCCGCCAAAAGCAGCATGGTGGCGGCAGTCATGCCGACGGCAGCCACGCTGGCCACGTTCAAAATACGACTCATAGTGTCCGTCAAAAGTGCGGCCGATGAACCGAACCTCTCAAAACAGGCGGGGGACTATGGTCCAAGTATCGCCTGCGGTCATCGTCCGACTGCGTGTCCAAACCGTTTTCCCGGGGCGTCGCCAAGACGATGCAACCCACGATACGACCTACGCGTTATCGAATGCGCGCCACTTATTGTGCGCTGCAACAGAGTCAAGTTAACGCGGCCCACTCCGCGACGAGTTGTGTCGCATCTGCGATATCCAGTTCAACGATCCACAGATCGGGATCCGCCTTTTGCCGCCGCTCCTGGTAGTTGGCGCGCGATTCACCATCTTTGGGATCTTCGGGGCCAACGGCCTCCCAGATATAGTGGCCGGCGGGCGCAAAACGCCGTTCGAGCAGCGGGCCAGGCACGCCGCGCTCGCTGCACTGGACCAATATCGTCCCTGAATGTTCGTCGCCTTTGGCGAGCACTGTCGCGAACCCGCCGGCCGACTCGGTCCGGCGCAGCAGCAGGTCGACCAGAAAGCGGCTGGTCAGCCGCGTCATGGGAAAACTTGCGCCGCGGTGTTACGCCGCGTCACGTGTTTCGGTGTCGGCGAGCAGCGCGTACAACGCTTCGTCGCTCTTTGCGCCGCGCAGCCGTTCGGCGATCGTCTCATTGCGCAGCATGCGCGACACACCCGCCAGCGCTTTGAGATGATCAGCGCCGGCATCGAGCGGCGACAGCAGTACGAACAGCAGGTCGACGGGCAGACCATCGACCGCGTTGAAGTCGATCGGCCGCGACAGCTGCAGGAACAGGCCGCGCACCCCGGTGAGATCGGCCAACTTGGCGTGCGGCAGCGCGATGCCGCGGCCGAAGCCGGTCGAGCCGAGCCGCTCGCGCTCGAGCAAGGCCTCGCTGACTTCGCCAGCGTCGAGGCCAAGCGAACGGCTGGCGAGATCCCCGACAAAGGGGAAGAGCGCCTTTTTCGAATCGAGTTGCACATGCGCGCGCACGGTGGCGGGATAGAGGAGGGAAGAAAGGATCATGGGTCTGGTCAAATCTGTGTAGCCGTCGAACAAAGAGGCCGGCCGTTGCTCGGCAATCCTTTGCGGAGCGGTCGTACCGGCGCCCCGCCATTCCAGCAGAGGACGTGTATGGGGACGTGTTGGGCGCGGCCCTTATGCCGGTTGGCGGAGAAAATCCAGCCTTATCGTGGTTCGACCCAGCCGATCGTCCCGTCGTCGCGGCGATAGACCATATTGTGCGCGCCGGTCTTGCTGTTGACGAACAGCAGCGCATTGGTGTTGCGCAGGTCGAGCATCATCACCGCGTCGGACACGCTGCTGCTAGGAATATCGACGCGCGTTTCGGCGATGATTGCGGGCGCATCCCCGGCATCTTCATCATTGCCGCCGTCGAAGACGATGTAGCTCGCGTTATCCTCGATCTCATCAACCGTCGGTGACGGCTCTGCCGGGCCGCTGTTGCGGTCCTTCAGGCGTCGCATGTAACGGCGCAGCTGCTTTTCGATGCGTTCGGCGGCACCTTCGAAGGCGACATGCGCGTCCTGCGCCTGACCATGCCCCTTGAGCACGAGTCCCTGCATCACATGCGCAACAATGTCGCACTGGAAGCTGTCGTGCGGCCCTTTGCCAAAGGTCGCGTGCGCGCCGATCGCCCGGGAGAAATATTTGTCGGCAATCGCGTTCATCCGGTCCGACACATGCGCCTGCAGCGCTTCGCCGGTTTCAATCTGGTGGCCAGAGACGCGGATTTCCATTGTTCTTCTCCTGCTATGTCCGATGCGATGACATCAAGGGAGAGTCATCACACCGTATCGAGCCACAGCGGCTGGTTCAGCCCTGCGACAAATTCGGCATGGCGCGCCAGATCGGCGGCCGATGCCATATGGGGTCGGGGTTCGCGAAACGGACGGTCGTGACCGCGCGGCGCAGCGGAGGTGGCCCGAGCCAAGGAGGCGCTGCCCGCGGCCGACGATGCCAGCCCCAGGCCGATCTGCCGTCCGCCGGTCATTTCGATATAAAGATGCGCGAGCAATTCGGCGTCGAGCAGCGCGCCATGCTTGATGCGGTGGCTGCGGTCGATGCCATAACGGGTGCAGAGCGCGTCGAGGCTGTGCTTGGCGCCTGGATGAAGTTTGCGGGCCATCTGCACCGTGCAGCACATCCGGCCCATGTCGAGCGCGGGGCGCCCTGCGCGCGCCAATTCGGCGTTGACGAAGCCAAAGTCGAAGACGGCATTATGCGCAATCAGCGGCGCATCGCCGAGAAATTCCATCAGCTCATCGACGCGCGTCGCGAACAGCGGCTTGTCCGACAAAAACTGGATCGACAGACCGTGCACCGCTTCGGCAGCGGCGGGCATGTCGCGTTCGGGATTGAAATAGCCGTGGAAGGTGACGCCGGTCTCGCGGCGATCGACCAGTTCGATGCACCCGATTTCGACCAGCCTGTCTCCGGTCTTGGGATCGAATCCCGTGGTTTCCGTATCGAAGATGATCTCTCGCATTGAGCGATCAATCTGGACCCTATCGGGCGCGGAAACAAGAGGCGATGGCGCGAATCTGCCGATGCGTCTCGCTTTTAGGTCCACCCGTTTCGATAATGAAATCGGCGCGCGCGCGCTTGACGCGGTCGGGAACCTGCAGGCGGCGGATCGCCTTCAACCGGCCGTAGGTCATGCCTGGGCGGCGCATCACGCGCTTGGTCTGCATCCACGTCGGCGCCGACACCACGGCAATCGCCCCGACGCGCCGCCAGCCGCCCTTCTCGAACAGAAGCGGGATATCGAGGACGACGACCGACCGCGCGCGGTGCCGCGCCAGAAACCGTTTCTGCGCCAGAAACACGGCAGGGTGGACGATCGCTTCGAGCGCGGCGAGTTCGTGGCGATTGCCGAGGACCAGCGCGCCGAGCTTTTGCCGATCCACGCCGCCGGGTCCGGTCGTACCCGGAAAGCGCGCCGCGATCGCCGCGACGAGCGCGCCGCCCGGGCCTTGCAACCGGTGGACTTCGGCATCGGCGTCGAACACCGGCACCCCTTCGCGCTCGAACATCGCAGCCGCAGTCGATTTGCCCATTCCGATCGAGCCAGTGAGGCCGAGGATGAACGGCCGCCGCAGCCGCGAGCCCGGGCGCGGCCGATGCCTCATGCCACCAGCCGCGCGCGCAGTTCCTCGTCGCGGCCCTCGGGCGGCGCGGCGCCAAAGAACAGTTCGAAGGCAAGCGCGGCCTGGCCGATCAACATGTCGAGCCCGTCAACCGAACCGAGCCCGCGCGCCTCGGCAGCTTTGAGAAGCCCGGTTTGAAGCGGCGCATAAACCAGGTCATAGACGATCGCGTCGCCGGGCAGCGGCGACAGGTCGAGGTCGAGCGGCGGCTGGCCCGTCATGCCGAGGCTGCTCGAATTGACGAGCAGCGCGGCGGGCGGCAGCTGCGCATCAAGACCAAGGACCTCACCCTTCAGACCGAAGGTCGCAAGCAACCCCATCGCTTTCAAAGGGCTGCGGTTCAGGATCGTCACATGCCCCACACCGGCGCGCGCGAGTGCGAACAGCACCGCTCGCGCCGCGCCGCCCGCGCCGATGACGACGACGGGCGCGCCTGTGAGGTCGGTTTCGGCAAGCGGCGCGTAGAATCCCGCGGCATCGGTATTGGTACCGATCACCGATCCATCGGGTTGCCGAACAATCGTGTTCATTGCCCCAATCGTCCCGCGGACATTGCCGGGGTCGTCGACCAGATCCATCACCGCGACCTTGTGCGGGATCGTGACGTTGCAACCGCGCCAGTCGGGATCAGTGCGGCGCTCGGTGAGGTGGGCGGCGAGATCCTCGGGCTTGATCTGGGCGCGGCGATAGTCACCCGCCATGCCCAACGCATCAAGCCAGAATTTGTGGATCAGCGGCGATTTCGATTGCGCGATCGGATCGCCGATCACCTCGGCATAGGGGACGCCGCTCATGACGTTTCTCTCATTCTTGGGCCAGCCCGGTGGTGCGCAGCCATGCGAGCAAGGGCAGCATCGGCATGCCGATGATGGTCCAGGGGTCGCCTTCGACCCGTTCGAACAACTGCACGCCCGCCCCCTCGATTTCATAACAGCCCACCGACCAGCGGATGCTGTCCCAATGCTGCGCGACATAGGCGGCGATGAAGGCCTCGGACAAGGGCCGCATCCACAGTTTCGCTTCGCCGATGGCGCGCCAGACCGGTGCGCCATCGCGCGCCGCGACCGCGGCGCTGAACAGGCGGTGGCGCGCGCCCGCCATGCGGCGAAGATGATCGGCGGCCTCAGCAGGAGTTTCAGGCTTCGAGAGCATCGCGCCGTCGTCGAGCGCGAGCGTCGAGTCGGCCCCGATGACGGTGATCCCGGGCATGCGCGACGAGATCTTGATCGCCTTCGCCTCGGCCAGCGCATCGGCGATGTTGCGCGGGGTCTGGCCCGCGGCGAGGAGCGATGCGGTCAATGCCTCCTCATCGACATGCGCGGCAGTCGTCTCGAATTCGAGTCCGGCGGCGCGAAACATCGCCGCGCGGCCACTGCTTTGCGAGGCGAGCAGCAGCGTCATGCGGCACCGCGGTCTTCGACCAGCTTGATCACCGCCGCGGCGGTTTCCTCGATCGAGCGGCGGGTGACATCGATCACTGGCCAGCCATTGTCAGCGAACATCCGCCGCGCATAAGCCAGCTCGGCCTTGACCCGCTCGTCGTCGACATAGGCGGTCTCGGGCGCCTGGTTGAGCGACAGGAGGCGGTTGCGGCGCACTTGTACCAGCCGGTCGAGCCCGGTGGTCAGCCCGACGACCATCGGACGTTTCAGGCGGTACAAGGCATCGGGCGGCGGTGATTCGGGGACAATCGGAATGTTCGCGGTCTTGAAGCCGCGATTGGCAAGATAGATGCTCGTCGGCGTCTTTGACGTGCGCGATACACCGGCGAGGACGATATCGGCCTGTTCCCAATTTTCCCAGCCGATGCCGTCGTCGTGGGCAACGGTGAACTGGATCGCGTCGACCCGCGCAAAATAAGCAGCATCGAGCTGATGCTGGCGACCCGGGCGCGCCTTGGCTTCTTGGCCGAGCATGCGCGATAGCGCATCGGTTACGGCGTCGAGCGCCGGAACCAACGGCAGATTAAGCGCTCCGGCGCGGCGTTCGAGGCTGACGCGCAGGTCGCCATTGACCAGCGTGAACAAGATCATGCCCGGACTGGCCTGTACTTCGGCCATAATGCGATCGAGATGGGACTCGGAGCGCACCATTGGCCAGAAATGCCGCACCACCTCGACATCGTCGAACTGCGCAATCGCCGCCTTGGCGATATTTTCGAGTGTCTCGCCCGTGGAGTCGGATATGAGATGAAGGTGGAGCCGGCCCATCGCAGCACCATGGCGGGAAGCCGCGGAAAAAGGCAATCCCGGATCAGGCCTGTGGCGTCGAAAAGCGGCCTGTGGATAAGTTTTGGACAAGCGCGGGGAGTAAATGGGGACGGGGGATTCGTCCCCGACGCTGCCGATTTCGCTCGATCACTTGTCCCCAGGAGATGAAAACTATCCACAGGCTGTGAATTAGGCGCACAGCCGGTCGCGACTCTGCGGCGAGCGGTGGCGTGGTGAGAGTCAAGCTGTTGGCAAAAACGACGCTCCCGCCTAAAGCCGCGTTGTCCGCCGACCAACAAACCACCACAATATTATCTAATCTATATATTGAAGAGAGAAAGAGGGCCCGCGTGAAGGCGTCACCGAAGAGCTTGCTGGCCGTGCTGCGCGGGGTGCGGCAAACGCGCCCGCCGTTGTGGCTGATGCGCCAGGCGGGACGCTATCTTCCCGAATATCGCGCGCTGCGTGAGACCAAGGGCGGTTTCCTCGAGCTGTGCTATGATCCCGAAGCTGCCGCCGAGGTGACCTTGCAGCCGATCCGGCGGTTCGGGTTCGACGGTTCGATCCTGTTTTCGGACATTTTGATCGTCCCTCACGCGCTGGGGCAGAAATTATGGTTCGAGGCAGGCGAGGGGCCGCGGCTGGCCCCGCCGCTGGTCGACAGCGCGCTTACGGCGCTCGAAGCAGCGCCAGAGCGCCTCGACCCCATTTACGCGACCGTGGCACGCGTCGCGGCCTCGCTCCCCGCCGACACGACCTTTCTGGGCTTTGCCGGTAGCCCCTGGACGGTCGCGACCTATATGGTGGCGGGGCAGGGGTCGAAGGATCAGGCGGCCGCGCGCCGGCTGGCGTTCGGCGACCCCGCGGCGTTCCAGGCGATCATCGATGCGATCATCGATGTTACGGTAATTTACCTGTCGGGGCAGATCGAGCATGGCGTCGAGGCGGTGCAGTTGTTCGACAGCTGGGCCGGCAGCCTGAGTCCGGCGCAATTCGAACGCTGGGTCATCGCGCCAAACGCCGAGATCATTCGCCGTCTGAAGGCTATCCATCCTGACACTCCGATCATTGGCTTTCCCAAGGGAGCGGGCGGCAAGCTGCGCGCCTATGCCGACGAAACCGGGATCGATGCGATTGGCCTCGACGAGACGGTCGATCCCGACTGGGCCGACCGGGTTCTGCCGCAGCATTTGCCGGTGCAAGGCAATCTCGATCCGCTGGCGCTGGTGGCGGGCGGCACCGCGCTTGATACCGCGATCGACCGCATCCTTGCCGCGTTCCCGGCGCGTCCCCATATCTTCAATCTCGGCCATGGCATCGTTCCCGACACGCCGATCGCCCATGTCGAACATCTGATCAGACGCGTTCGCGGCGGGTAATATGGCAGACTGGGCAGGATTTTTGGGGGCGACGATGCTTTGGGTCAAAGCGGCGCATATTATTTTTGTGATCTTCCTGATGGCCGGTCTGTTCATGATGCCGCGCTTTTTTGTCTATCATCATCAATGTCCGGTCGGATCGGACGAGGACAAAAAGTGGATTGAGCGCGAAGACCGCTTGCGCCGCATCATCCTGAACCCGTCCTTGACGATCGTCTGGCTTCTCGGGCTGCTGCTGGCGTTCAATGGCAATTATTGGGCCGAGACCTGGTTTATCGCCAAATTTGCTCTCGTTGTTGCGCTGTCGGGCTACCACGGCTGGATGATCGGCTATTTCAAGAAGCTCCAGCAAGGATTGCGGCCGCTCACCGAAAAGCAGATCCGGCTGCTCAACGAAGTCCCCGGCGTTGCTGCGGCGATCATCGTCATTCTGGCGGTCGTTCGGCCCTGATATCCGGTGTTCCTGGCGCAGGTCCGATTGACTTGCTGCCGTGGCGGTTATAGGGGCCGTGTCAATCCCGCCAGCCGGGCGGTGCTTCCCAGCGCCGAAGCTATCGCAAACGGTCGTCCCACGGCCGGATAGGCACCTGCGGTGCAATGAAAATCGACTGCCATTTTTCCTGAAATTCACCTTGGAATCCATCCATGCATCTTAAAGAACTCAAAACGAAATCGCCCGCCCAGCTGGTCGAAATGGCTGAAGAGCTGGGGGTCGAGGGCGCCTCGACGCTGCGCAAGCAGGATCTGATGTTCTCGATCCTCAAGGAAGTCGCCGAGGACGAAGAAATCATCGGCTCGGGCACGATCGAAGTGCTGCCCGACTCATTCGGTTTCCTGCGCTCGTCCGAAGCCAATTATCTCGCCGGCCCCGACGACATCTATGTCTCGCCGAACCAGGTCCGCAAACATGGCCTGCGCACCGGCGACACCGTCGAGGGCGAAATCCGCGCCCCGCGCGATGGCGAACGCTATTTTGCGCTGACCAAGCTGATCAGCGTCAACTTCGACGATCCCGACGTTGTCCGCCACCGCGTCAATTTCGATAACCTGACCCCGCTCTACCCGAACCAGAAACTGTCGCTCGACACCGTCGATCCGACCGTCAAGGACAAGTCGGCGCGCGTGATCGACCTGATCAGCCCGCAGGGCAAGGGTCAGCGCGCATTGATCGTCGCGCCGCCGCGCACGGGTAAAACCGTGCTGCTGCAGAATATCGCCAAGGCGATCACCGACAATCATCCCGAGGTCTATCTGATCGTCCTGCTGGTCGATGAACGCCCCGAGGAAGTCACCGACATGCAGCGCAGCGTGAAGGGCGAAGTCGTCTCCTCGACCTTCGACGAACCCGCGACGCGCCACGTCCAGGTCGCCGAAATGGTGATCGAAAAGGCCAAGCGCCTTGTTGAGCACAAAAAGGACGTCGTCATCCTGCTCGACTCGATCACGCGCCTTGGCCGCGCCTACAACACCGTGGTCCCATCATCGGGCAAGGTGCTGACCGGCGGCGTCGATGCCAATGCGCTGCAGCGCCCGAAGCGCTTTTTCGGCGCCGCGCGCAACATCGAGGAAGGCGGATCGCTGTCGATCATCGCCACCGCGCTGATCGATACCGGCAGCCGCATGGACGAAGTGATCTTCGAAGAGTTCAAGGGCACGGGTAACTCCGAAATCGTCCTCGACCGCAAGGTTTCCGACAAGCGCATCTTCCCGGCGCTCGATGTCGGCAAGTCGGGCACGCGCAAGGAAGAGCTGCTGCTCGACAAGGGCGTGCTGTCGAAGATGTGGGTGCTGCGCCGCATCCTGATGCCGATGGGCACCATCGATGCGATGGAGTTCCTGCTCGACAAGATCAAGGATTCCAAGACCAACGAGGATTTCTTCGATTCGATGAACCAATAGGGCGGATCGGCGCGGGATGATCGTCGAGCACGCGCTGTTGCAGGTTCGTGCCGGCGAAGGCGCCGCGTTCGAACGTGCCCTGGCCAAAGCCCGCCCGCTGATCGCCGCCTCGCCCGGATCTCTGGGCATGGAAGTGCGGCGCGGATGCGAAGCGGTGGAAACCTACTTGCTGATCGTGCATTGGGATCGCATGGAAGACCATCGCGATGGTTTCCGCCGCTCGGATCGATATGAGCAGTGGCGGGTGCTGTTGCATCCTTTCTATGACCCCATGCCTGTCGTGCATTATTTCGGAGAGCCTGTGTGATTGACCTTTTGTTGACCGCCGCCACCACGGCTGCGCAGGGACTGGGTGGCCCGTCAGAAATCTGGGGCCATATTGTCAGCGATTTTTCGAACATCACCGAACCCGCCGCAATGGCGGCGTTTTTGCAAGTATTGCTGATCGATCTTGTGCTTGCGGGGGACAATGCGATTGTCGTCGGCGCGCTGGCTGCGGGTCTGCCGCCCGAACAGCGCCGCAAGGTGATCCTGATCGGCGTCCTCGCGGCGCTGGTGCTGCGTATCGCCTTTGCGCTCGTCGTCACCCAGCTGCTCCAGATTGTTGGACTGATCTTCGTCGGTGGGCTGCTGCTCGCCTGGGTCGCGTGGAAGATGTGGCGCGAACTGCGTGAAGGTGCACACTCGGCCGGATCACCCGAAGTTGAAGGTGACGAACATTCGGGGCTGAAGCCCGCCAAGAGCTTTGCCGGCGCCGCCTGGGCGGTCGCAATCGCCGACGTCAGTATGAGCCTCGACAATGTCCTCGCCGTCGCGGGTGCGGCGCGCGATCACCCGGGGATCATGATCGTCGGCCTGATCGTCGCGGTCGCGCTCATGGGTCTCGCGGCGAACATCATCGCCAAATATATCGAGCGTTATCGCTGGATTGCCTACATCGGGCTTGCGGTCATCGTCTATGTCGCGGTCAAGATGATCTACGACGGCTGGGTCGATCCGTCGGTCGGCCTGGGGACGTTGCTGGGCTAGACAGCGCTGAGGGATAATCGCATCGTCGGTGAATGTCCGACGATGCGATGGTTCCGATTGCTATCCTGCTTGGGCGCGGTGAGGCGCTGACCGTTGCTGCCATGCTTGATGCCGCTGGTATCATCGTCCATGTTGGCGGCGAATATTATGCCAGCGTCTCGGCCGAGGTCGTGGCGATCGGCGGTTTTCGACTGACGGTTCCCGTCTGGCAGCAAGGCGACGCTTCGGCGGTGATTGCCGCGATGCTGAGCGAGCCAGCGCCGGCAGTCTCCATGCAGTCTCGCCGCGCGATTGGCCGTTTGGTGACGGCGATAACCGCCAGCGTCACGGTGCTGAGCTTGCCCTATGTCATGGCGCTCGGTTTCAAGGCGATGCTGGCCGTCCTGCTTGCGCCAACCTTTATGCTCGGCATTCCGGTCAACGTGCAAGGGCGCGGCGACTATTATCTCGCAACCACTGGTTCTGACTAACATTTGCTTCTTGGCATTTGGGTCAGGCTGCCCACTTAGGATTTATGCCCCCTCTCCATCTCACCAAGGTCGCGGTCGGCTGCGCGCATGTCGAGACGTTCGCGCGGCGGGTGGCGACGCGCGTACGCGATGGCGAGTTGCGCGTGCCGACGCGGATGCGGCCAAAGCGGATGGACGAGCTCGTCGGCGGCTATCTGCACTGGATCATCAAGCACCGCATCGTCGCGCGGCAGCAGATTTTGCGCTTCGACGACCGCAAGGATGGGCGCGTCGATATCGTCTGTTCGCAAGATCTTGAGATCCTGCCGCCGCTGTCAAAGCGCGCGCATCAGGGGTGGCGCTATCTGGCCGATGACGATGCGCCCAAGGCTATGGCCGTGCACGACGGCATCGCCGATCTGCCGCCGCACCTGTACCGCGAGCTTGCGGCGCTGATGCTGATCTAGCGCACACCTGTAAGCTATCCTTGCGCGGCCAGCATCTCGCCCATCTTCTCCCAGACCTTGTTAATCGCTTTGAGCGGGCGGACCATCACCTTGAAATCTATGATTTTTCCGTCTTCGTTCCAGCGGATGATATCGACACCGTTGATGTGGATCCCATCAAGCGTCGTCGCGAATTCGAGCATCGCCTGGTCGCCGTCGATGATCTCGCGCTCGTAACGGAAATCGTCGCCGCCGAGCACATGGCTCGCGGCATGGAGATAGGCGAAGACCTTGTCGCGGCCAGCCTGCGGCGAATGGACGACGGGCGAGTGGAAGACGGCATCCTTGGCCAGCATGTTGCGGAGCGCCTGCGGATCGCCGCCGCCGTCCATATAAGCGTGCCAAGCGGCAACGCCTGCCACCGCCGTCATGCCAGATGCTCGGCGAAAAAGGCTTTTGTGCGGCCATCGGCAAGCTGAGCGCCCGCGTCGTCGCGGCGATTGCCGCCAGTTGCGGCAAAGCCGTGGTCGAGACCCTCATAATCGTGGAGCGTAACCTTCGGATGCGGATCAAGGCCTTCGTGCATCTTGGCCTGCGCTTCCGATCCGACCAGATGATCCGCCGTTGGAATATGCAGCATCAATGGGTGCGCGATCGCGTGGCTTTCATTCAGCATCTGATCAATCATCACGCCATAATAGCCAACCGACGCGTTCACGTCGGTGCGTGCCGCGGCCATATAGGCCAGCCGCCCGCCAAGGCAGAAGCCGACGCAGCCAACCTTGGTGGCGCCCTGCGCGTGGAGCCAGCGGATCGCGGCCTCGATATCCTTGACCCCGTCGTCGGCGTCATAGCGGCCGAAATAGCCGAAGGCTTCCTGCAGTTCGGCTTCCACATCGGGGTCGAGTTCGACCCCGGGGGCGAAACGCCAGAACAGGTCGGGGGCAATCGCCAGATAGCCTTGCGCCGCCCAGTCGTCGCACTTCTCGCGAATCCCGGCGTTCACCCCGAATATTTCGGGAATGACGATGATCGCGCGCGACGAATCGGCATCGGGGCGCGCCACATAGGCTGGAATTTCGCTGGTCGCGTCGAGCGCGGGGATTGTGATGTTCGTCGCGGACATGGGGGGGTTCCTGACTCTTGCTAAATGGCGTTGAAAGCGCGAAGCTAGCGGGGCGATGGGCGCGGCTCAAGCGGCTAACCGGCATTTTTCGGGGCGGAGACAGGCGATGAAGTTCAATATCGAGATCGATTGCACCCCGCAGGAGGCGCGTCAGCTGTTCGGCCTGCCCGATCTTGAGCCGCTGCACGATGTCTATCTCGACCGCGTCAAGGAATTGATGGCGAAGGGGATTACCCCCGACATGGTGCAGGCGATGGTCAAGACCTGGGTGCCGATGGGCGAGAGCGGGCTGGGGTTGGTTCAGTCGCTGCTCGGCCAGTTTGGCGGCGGGTTGATGGGCGGAGCGAGCAAAGCGTCCGCGACGGACGACGACAAGCCGGCGCGAGGGCGCAAGAGCTGAATCAAGAAAGTTTAAACGACACGATCTTTGCGCTGTCGAGCGGGATGCCGCCGGCGGCGATCGCGGTGGTGCGGATCAGCGGGGCGCGGGCAGGTGAGGCGCTGCGGGCGCTCGCGGGGCGACTGCCCGAACCGCGACACGCATCCTTGGCAGAGCTGCGCGATCGCGGCGGAGCGCCGCTCGACCGCGCGTTGATCCTGTGGTTCCCCGGACCGCTGACAGCGACGGGCGAGGATCTGGCGGAACTGCAGCTGCACGGCGGCCGTGCGGTGGTTGCGGCGGTCGAGGCGGCACTGGCGGCGATCCCGGGGCTGCGGCGCGCCGCGGCGGGGGAGTTTACCCGGCGTGCGTTCCTCAACGGGCGGATCGATCTGGCCGAGGCCGAAGGGTTGGCCGATCTGCTCGCGGCAGAGACCGAGAGCCAGCGGGCGCAGGCGCTGGGCATGGCGAGCGGACATGTGTCGCGCGCGGTCGCGGCGTGGCAGGATCGATTGCTGACGCTGATGGCGGGGGCCGAGGCAGAGCTGAATTTTGCCGATGAGGATGATGTCGAAGTTGGCGAAGGCGTCGCGCAGCGGTTGATTTTGGGAATGGCAACGCTGGCGGGCGAGCTGGGGGAGTGGCTGTTGCGGCCGGCGGCGGAAGTGATTTCCGAGGGCTTGTCGGTCGTCATTGCGGGGCCGCCCAACGCAGGAAAATCCACGTTAATCAATGCTTTGGCTCAACGCGAACTGGCGATTGTGTCGCCGGTGGCGGGGACCACCCGCGATGTGATCGAGACGGCGCTGGCGCTCGACGGGATCGCGTTGCGCTTTTCGGATACGGCGGGACTGCGCGCGGAAAGTTCCGACGCTATCGAGATGATCGGGATCGATCGGGCCAAGGCGGCGGTCGTGGCGGCGGATATCCTGTTGTGGCTGGGGCCGCCGCGCGATGCGCCGGACCATCCGCGCGCGATTCTGATCGCCGCGCAGGCTGACCGGTGGCGCGGCGATGCGGCGACCGAAGCCGAGGCGGCGCGGTGCGATCTCACCCTATCGGCGGCGACGGGTGAGGGAATGGACAGGCTCCATCGCATGATCGTCGCGCTGGCGCGGACGTTGTTGCCGCGCGAGGGCGAGGCGGCGCTGCGCCAGCGCCAGCGTGCGGCGCTCGACGACGCGCGCGACTGGCTGCAGATTGCAGCGGGCTCGCGCGAGGCTTCCGACCTGGTCCTGATTGCCGAGCGACTGCGGCTCGCGAGCGGCGCGCTCGACCGGATCACCGGGCGCGCGGGCGTAGAAGATATGCTCGACACCTTGTTCGGACGTTTTTGCATCGGGAAATGATGTTCCACGTGAAACATCGCGGTGGTCGCACGACAGTGGATTTGGTGCCAGATTTGGGCTAAGGGCGCCGCAATCATGCACAGCAGCATATCCTATGATGTCATCGTCGTTGGCGGTGGCCACGCCGGAACTGAAGCCGCGGCGGCGGCGGCGCGGCTTGGCGCGCGGGTGGCGCTGGTCAGTTTCGATCCGGCGCTGATCGGGACGATGTCGTGCAACCCGGCCATCGGGGGGCTGGGCAAAGGACATCTGATGCGCGAGGTCGACGCGCTCGATGGGTGGATGGCGCGCGCCGCCGACAGCGCAGCGATCCATTACCGGATGCTCAATGCGTCGAAGGGCGCCGCGGTGCACGGGCCGCGCATTCAGGCTGACCGGACGCGTTATCGCGATGCGATCCAAAGTCTGCTGGCGGCTGAGGATGACATCACGGTGATCGCCGGTGAAGCGGCGGCACTGCGACTGTCGAACGACGGCGGGATCGTCGAGGGGCTGGTTCTTGGCGACGGGGCTGCGTTGACCGCGCCCGCCGTCATACTCGCAACCGGCACCTTCCTGGGCGGACGGATGTTTCGCGGCGAGGAGCGGATGGTTGGGGGGCGCATCGGTGAGGATGGCGCGCATCGGCTTGCCGAGCAGCTGCGCGCCGCCGATCTGCCGATGGCGCGGCTCAAGACCGGCACACCGCCGCGACTCGATGGGCGAACGATCGATTGGGCTCGGCTGGAGGCACAGCCGTCGGATGGGGCAACATGGACCTGTTCCACGTGGAACAACGCGCGCACGGTTCCGCAGATTTTCTGCGCGATTACGCGCACCAACACCGCGTCGCACACGATCATCGCCGACAATCTGCACCGTTCACCGTTGTTCACGGGGGCGATTGGCGCGGCGGGGCCGCGCTATTGCCCTTCGATCGAGGACAAGATTCATCGCTTTGCCGATCGCGACGGACATCAGGTGTTTCTGGAGCCCGAGGGGCTCGACACGCATCTGGTCTATCCCAATGGCATTTCGACGTCGCTGCCCGCCGATGTCCAGCTGGCGATGCTGCGTACGATGGAAGGGCTGGAGGCGGTCGAGATGGTCGTGCCGGGCTATGCGGTCGAATATGACCATATCGATCCGCGTGCGCTCGACCGCACGTTGCAGGTGCGCGCGATGCCCGGCCTCTATTGCGCGGGACAGATCAACGGTACGACCGGATATGAAGAAGCCGCGGCACAGGGGCTGATTGCCGGCGCCAATGCCGCACTGGCGGGGCGCGGCCGTGCGCCGCTGATCCTCGATCGATCCGAATCCTATATCGGGGTGATGATCGACGATCTGGTGTTGCAGGGGGTGACCGAGCCATACCGGATGCTCACCGCGCGCGCCGAATATCGCCTGAGGCTCCGTGCCGACAATGCCGCGACGCGACTCACGCCGATCGGGATCGAACTGGGGCTGGTGCGTCCGGCGACGGCCGAGCTGTTCGCGGCGCGGCAGGCAGCGCGCGCCGAGGCCGAAGCCTTGCTGGCGGTCCCGGTGACGAGCGCTGATTATGGCGTGATCGGGATGACGATCCCCGGCGACGGAATTGCGCGGACGCGCATCGAGCTGCTGCGCTTTCCCGATGTGACGATTGCGACGCTGGCACGGCTGGCGCCCGAGCTTGACGCTATCGATCCGACGATCATGGCCGAGCTGGTCGAGGACGCGCATTATGCCCCCTATATCGCGCGGCAGGATGCCGAGTTGCGCTCGCTCGCGGCGAACGAGGCAATCAGCCTTGACGCGGCGCTCGACTATGCGGCGATCGGCGGACTGTCGCGCGAGATGGTCGAACGCCTCGGCAAGGCGCGCCCGGAAACGCTGGGGCAGGCGGCGCGGATCGATGGCGTTACGCCGGCGGCGCTGACTGCGATAATGGTGCATAGTCGGCGGCGGGCGGCTTGACCTGCTCGAGCGGCTTTATGGAAACGCACCCAAAGACACAAAGATGGCGATTGGGCTCGCCGCGGTAGTCGGCGGGAATACCGTGAGGCCTGTTCAGATGAGATGACCGCGTCAGGGTTTGTCGCCGAGTGATCGAGGGTGCAGCAAGATCTTTGTGTCGTTGTGTGAGATTTGTCCTGGTCCGTGTGATGCGCCATTTCGCCGCGGCTTGGCGTGGTATGTCTATTGGCTCTCACAAGGGCGCAAAGGCACGAAGAAGAATAGGCGGGATTCCGCTTTCGCGGGAATGACGAAATTGGGGTTGTGAGTTGATGGATAGCGGTCAAGCGATACTGGGCAGCGAAGAAGCGGCTCGCGGATGGATCTGCGCGACCTTTGCTCCGTCGGCCGTTCGATGGGCGCAGCTTGAGCGGTTTGCGGCGATGCTGGTGGCCGAGAGTGCGCAGCAGAATCTGATCGCGGCGTCGACGATCCCGATCCTGTGGGTTCGGCATATCGCCGACAGCGCGCAATTGCTGGCGCTTGATCGTGATCGCGGCGGGATGTGGCTCGACCTCGGGAGCGGGCCGGGGTTGCCGGGGCTCGTCATCGCGATGCTGAGCGGGCGGCCGATGGTGCTGGTCGAATCGCGCCGACGGCGGTGCGATTTTCTTCGTGCCGTGGTTGCCGAACTGGCGCTTTCGCACGTCGAGGTGATCGAAGCACCGCTTGAACGCATCGAAACGCGCGCCGCGGCGACGATCAGTGCGCGCGCCTTTGCACCGCTCGACAGGTTGATCGACTTATCCGCCCGTTTTTCCACCGAATCGACGCGCTGGCTGCTGCCAAAGGGCCGAAATGCGGTTAAGGAACTGGCGTTGTTGTCGCAGCCGTGGCAGAATCTGTTTCACGTGGAACAAAGCCTCACCGACGCCGACAGCCAGATTCTGGTCGGAACGGGGCAAGTCACGGGTAAGAAACGAGGAAAAGCATGATCCGCATTTGCGTGGCGAACCAGAAGGGCGGGGTTGGCAAAACGACGACCGCGATCAACCTGGCGACCGCACTCGCGGCAACCGGCTGGCGGACGCTGATCATCGACCTCGATCCGCAGGGCAATGCGTCGACAGGGCTGGGGATCAAGCAGGCTCAGCGCGAATTTTCGAGTTACGAGCTGCTGCGCGGCGACGCGACGCTGCGCGAATGCGCGATTGCCACTGCGGTGCCGCGGCTCGACATCGTGCCGGCGACGGTCGACCTGTCGGGGGCCGAGATCGAGCTGATCGAGTTTCAGGACCGTCTGCACCGCATGCAACAGGCGCTGTCGGGGCCTGACGCGGCGCAGTGGGACATTTGCCTGATCGATTGCCCGCCGTCGCTGGGGATGCTGACGTTGAACGCGCTGATCGCCGCCGAATCGCTCATCGTGCCGCTGCAATGTGAGTTCTTCGCACTCGAAGGGCTCAGCCAGCTGCTCACCACGGTCGAGCGCGTACGTGAGCGTTTCAACCAGAAATTGTCGATCCTGGGCGTCGCGCTGACGATGTTCGACCGCCGCAACCGGTTGACCGACCAGGTGTCCGACGATGTTCGCGACGTGCTCGGCCCGGTGGTGTTCGAAACGGTGATCCCGCGCAACGTCCGTTTGTCCGAAGCGCCGAGTCACGGCCTGCCGGCGTTGATTTACGATCATCGCTGCGCCGGGTCGGCGGCGTATATCGCGCTGGCGCGCGAGTTGATCGATCGCCTGCCCAACGTCCGCAAGGCTGCCTAAATGACTGACACTAAAGACGAAAGTGGACCGACACCGGCGCGCAAGCGGCCCTCTGGGCTCGGGCGCGGGCTGAACGCGCTGTTCGGCGACGTTGCTGCGGAGGCGCCCGTGCTGGCAACGCCCGGAAGCGCCGCAAAAACCGCCCCGACGGGGTCGAGCGATTCGGTGCAGCATGTGCCGCTGGGGTCGATTCGGCCCTTGCCCGGTCAGCCGCGGCGCCATTTCGACGACAACGCCATATCCGAACTTGCCGATTCGATCGGGCTACGCGGGCTGTTGCAGCCGATCATCGTCCGCCGTGCGCCCGATGGCGACGGCTATCAGCTCGTTGCCGGCGAACGGCGCTGGCGCGCGGCGCAGCGCGCCGGACTGCATCAGATTCCGGCGCTGGTGCGCGAACTCGACGATGCCGCAACCTATGAAATCGCGCTGGTCGAGAATATTCAGCGGCAAGACCTCAACGCGATCGAAGAAGCGGGCGCCTATCGCCGCCTGATCGACGATTTCGGGCATAATCAGGACGCCTTGGCGAAGCTCGTCGGCAAATCGCGCAGCCATGTCGCGAATCTGATGCGGTTGCTCGACCTGCCCGCGCCGGTGCAGGCCCTGGTCGGCGATGGATCGCTCGCGATGGGACATGCGCGCGCGCTGATCGGCGCCGCCGACGCCGAGGCGATCGCGCGGCGGGTGGTCAAGGAAGGTCTGTCGGTGCGTGCGGTCGAGGCGCTGGTGCGCGGTGCCAAGGGCGGCGGGCGGCAGACGCCACTGGAATATAAGAGCATGGACGGTGGTGGCGGGCGCGATCCCGACATCATCGCGGTCGAGCGCCATTTGTCCGAGCTGCTCGGCATTGGCGTCGCGATTCAATATGCCGGGGGCGGCAAGGGCAATTTGACGCTGAAGTTCGCTTCGCTCGACCAGCTTGATATGATTTGTCAGCGACTGAGCGGCGAGGCGATCTGAGCCCTCCGGCTCCTCATCCCGGACATAGGATGCGAATCGTTCAGGCTCCGCTTTCTGCGGGCAACTCAATTCCTTCCTGCCGGCGCGCTTAATTTGTGCCAGTCCGGGCCGTTAAAGAAGGACGGGCGGTCTCCACGACCGCGCCATCATCAGGCTAAAGTCCTGATTTATCTCGCTGACCATGGGTAGAGCGGGCCAATTCCTACTGCGCTGTTAACCAAGCTTGCTGGCAAAAGCTGAACCTGTCGCCCGCTAAAGAGGTCGACGAATGGGGTGGGATATCCATTCGCATTTCGACAATCAGTTTTCGGATTCAAGGGACCAAACATATGCGCAAATTTGGAATGAAGCGCGCCATCGTCGGCGCCGCGATTGCTGCTCTCGCCCTGAACGCCCCGGCGGCGCATGCGGCTTCGGCAAATGGTACGGCCACGGCCAAGATCCTGCGTCAGATCACGCTGACTAACACCAGCGCTCTGCAATATGCCACGATCATCAGCGGTGCGACGGCCTCGACCGTGGCGGTTTCGACCAGCGGCGCGGCGACGTGCGGCGCGGGCCTGACCTGCACCGGCACGACGACGGCGGCGAACTTCGACGTTCAGGGCACCAATGGTGCAGTCGTGCTCGTCGGCGGCGATGCGAGCGTCACGCTCAACGGTTCGCTGGGCGGCACGATGGCCTCGACGCTTAGCTATTCGGCGGCGAACATCACGCTGGGTGCCACGGGCGGCAGCTTTCAGGTCGGCGGTACGCTGAGCGTCGGCGCCAACCAGACGGCGGGCGATTATACCGGGACGTTCAACGTCACCGCAAACTACCAATAAGGTGGGGGAACTGGCGGGCCGACGGCCCGTCAGCCAATCAGGGGTCGCCCGGCGCAGGTCTGGCGGCCCCTTTTTTGTGCGCGGCACGCAAGTCGCGGACATGGTTAGCGAAATATCAACCATGTTGGCGCAGGCAGGGTGTGACCAGCGGAGCGGCGCCAGCCATTCCGGACCAACGATTGTGGGGATCGTATCCATGTTGCGCTTTTTCAAAGGCTTCGGCCTGTTCTCCTTCTTTTTGCTCGGGGCCGTGGCGGTACCGGCACAGGCGGCGGGCGACCTGCTCGTCGCGCCGACCCGCGTCGTGCTCGACGGTTCGCGTGGGACCGAGGTGGTGCTCAACAACATCGGCGCCGAACCGGCAACCTATCGCATCAGCCTGGAAATCAAGCGGATGACCGCCGTCGGCGGACTCGACGAGATTGCCGAGGAAAACGCCAGTCCCAACGAACGCACGGCGCTCGACATGATCGCGTTCAGCCCGCGCCGTGTCACGCTGCCGCCGAACCAGCCGCAAGTGATCCGGGTCGGGGTGCGTATTCCCGAAGGCACGCCGCCGGGTGAGTATCGCGCGCATATGTTGTTTCGCGCCGTGCCCGACGCCGCGCCGGCGGTTGCTGCCGATGCGGCCAAGCCGGCGAGCACCGGCGTGTCAATCGCGCTGACCCCGATTTACGGCATCACCATTCCGGTGATCGTGCGCGTTGGCGATCTCGGCGCCGAGGCGGTGATCGGCGACGCATGGGTCGCCGACACCGCCGACGGTCCGGCGTTCAACTTTGGGCTGACGCGGACGGGCAATCGGTCGGTTTACGGCGACATCGAGGTAACGCGGCCGGGGATCAGCGAACCCTTGCTCGTCGCGCGCGGCATCGCGGTCTATCCCGAAGTGAGCGCGCGCGAGGTTTCGCTGCGCGTCCCGCCGGAACTTGCCGCAAAGCTCAAGGGGCCGGTGCGCATCCGTTATACCGAAGACCGCGAAATCGGTGGCGGCACGATCGATCAGGCCGACCGAGTGGTGAAGTGACGGCGTAGGGACGCGGCGAAAGCCAAAGCCGTGATTCGCGCGGCGCTGACCCGATGGAAACCGGCGATCCTTGCCGGGCTGGCGCTGGTGGGGCTTGTCCCTGCTGGCGCCGGAGCCGTGGATACAGCGCCGGTTTCGCTGGCGACCGACAGCTGGGCGCCGAACGAGGACGACAGCTGGCTGTTCGATATGCGGTCGGGGCAGTATCGGCTGGGCGACGGAGTGCGCGGGTACCAGACGCCGCAGGGGATCTGCGTCGACCTCGCCGATGTCGTGCTCGCGCTCGACCTCGCGGTGCGTGTCGACAAGAAGTTGCGCCGCGCAACCGGCTGGGTGTTCGACGAACGGCGCAGCCTGGTGATCGACCGCGAGGTCGGCGAAGTGCGCGCTGGGAGCCAGAGCTACCGGCTTTCGGCGACGATGATCCGCGACACGCCCGCGGGCTGGTGCGTCGATCTCGACAGCCTCAACGCCTGGCTAGGGGTACCGATTGCTGCCGATCTGTCGAACGCGGTGCTGCGGATCGAATCGAAGGACAAGCTCCCCTTCCAGCTCGCCGCCGAGCGGCGCGCGCGCGCGGCGGGGATCCGCCCGACGGCACAATTCGACCTCGCCAGCCTGCCGCAGGCGTCGCGGCCCTATCAGGCGTGGGCGATGCCGTCGGTCGATGTCGTTGCCTCGGCGGGGTTCGTGTCGGACAAGCGCGGCGGTTCCTATGTCCAGGGGCGCTACGAGATTTTTGCCGCGGGCGAGGTGCTGGGGCAGAGTTTCGACGCGCGGCTGTCATCGGACAATGAAGGCGTCCCCGACAGCCTGCGCATGCGGCTGTATCGCACCGATCCCGAAGGCCGGCTGCTCGGGCCGCTGAAAGCGACGCATTATGCGGTGGGCGATGTCAGCCTGTTGTCGACCGGCGCGGTGGCGTCGTCGGCGCCGGGGCGCGGCGCGGTGGTCACCAACCGCCCGATCGAGCGCCCCGACAGCTTCGACAAAACGACCTTTCGCGGCGATCTGCCGGCTGGCTGGGACGCCGAACTCTACCGAAACGGGCAGTTGCTGGCGTTTACCAGCCCGAATCGCGATGGCCGCTACGAATTTCTCGACGTCCCGCTGCAATATGGATCGAACCGCTTCGAGATCGTCCTTTATGGCCCGCAGGGGCAAATCAGGCGCGAAATCAAGCAGGTGCAGGTCGGGATGGATTCGATCCCGCCGCAGCAGACCTGGTATTGGGCGGGGTTTGCGCAGGAAAACGCCGACCTGATCGAATTCGGCGGGCGGCGGCGCGGTCCGTTCCGGCGCGGCTGGCGCGGGACGCTGGGGATCGAGCGCGGGCTCGACACGCGGACGTCGGTCGCCGCTTATGCGCATAGCCTGATGATCGAGGATGTTCGGCGCAATTACGCCGAGGTGGCGCTGCGCCGCTCGCTCGGGCCGACCCTGCTCGAGGTTGGTGCCGCGCAAGCCGACGACGGTGGCGGCGCGGTGCGCGCGAGCTGGTTGGCGGCATTTGGTGAAACCTATGTCCGTGCCGATGCGATGCGAGGTTGGAACGGCTTTGTGTCGGACCGCCTTATCAGCAATATCAACGGCCTCTATTCGATCTCGGTCGATCAGTCGCTCAAGCTGGGGCAGACCGTGCTGCCGCTGCATTTTGACGTTCGTCACATCGAACGGCGATCGGGCATCGACAGCATCGAGGCCAGCGCGCGCGCGTCGGCGAGTTTCCGGGCGCTTACCTTTACCGGTCAGCTCGACTGGAGCCGTACCAAAGCCCCGGTCGGGCCCGATCCGCCCGATAATCTGACCGCCAGCCTGCTCGCCAATGCCCGGATCGGGCGCGTCCGCCTGCGCGGCGAGGCGCGCTTTGCGCTGTCCGGGGACAGCAGCGACACGCGCGTGGCGCTGATCGGCGAATGGGCGGGGAAGGGCGATGCCGAATGGCGCGCCGAACTCGGTTATGACCGCGGGCTCGGGCGGGCGCGGGTCGGTGCCGGATATACACGCCGTTTCAATCGGTTGCAGCTGAGCGGGTTCGGCGAGGTGGCGAGCGACGGCTCGCTCGCGGCGTCGTTGTCGCTTGCCTTCAGCCTGGGGCCAAAGCCGAACGGCGGCTGGCGCGTGTCGAGCGAAAAGCTTGCCAGCCGCGGCCAGGTGATCGCCGACGTGTGGATGGACGACAATGGGGATGGCGTTCGCCAGTCGGGCGAGGCAGCGCTGGCGGGGGTGCCGCTGACCGCGGGCCATGCCTATATCGAGCAAGCGACCAGCACAGATGGTCAGGGCACGATCGATGGTCTCGAACCCTTCCGCCCGGTGCTGATCGGCATCGACGCTGGCAGCCTGCCCGATCCCTATGTCCAGCCGGCGCTGCCGGGCGTGGTGGTCACGCCGCGGCCCGGCGTCGCGACGCGGGTTGCGCTGCCGATGGTTGCGGCGGGCGAAATCGAGGGGACGCTGCGCCGTGACGGCGGTAATCCGATCGAGGGGCTGAGCCTCGAGCTGGTTGATGCCGAAGGACGCGTGCGTGCGACAACGCTGACCGAGTTCGACGGCTATTTCCTGTTCGAAAGCGTGGCTTATGGGCGCTACACGGTGCGGCTGGGCAAGGCGTCGGCGGCGGCGCTACGCCTCGATAGCGGTTTTGCGATAGGTGCGGTGCCGGGCAAGGCAACACCGCGGGTGTGTCTGGGCACGTTGCTGCTAAAGCCGTTGGGTCGCAACGTCGCGTTGCACGAAGCAGCCCCGCCGGACGGAAATAGCGCGCGGGGGCCGCCGGGCGAGGGCAGTGGGGGATTGTAGCCCCCTCCGCAAAGCCGACACTATATGTGTCGCAGCGCGCGGCGAAACAGGTGAAGCATCGCGGCGATTAGCGCGGAAATATCGGTCCGTGGAAGGCATGGTGTGAAAAAGGCGGCTTGGATTGTTGGAACGCTGGCTCTCATGTTCGCGGCCGTAGGCCTGCTTGCGGTGCTGATAACCGCCGTGCCATCGCCGCGCGATGAAAGCAGCAGGCCGCCGCCGATCGGCCGCAATCCGCAGGCAGCGCAAACCAGACAGGTCTATTCGCCGATCATCGCTAATGATCCTTATGTCGCCGACCAATGGGAAAATTCGATCCAAGCATTGGAGGCGGCGTGCGCCAAACGCGGCGAATTTTGCGATGAAGCCCGACAAGCGCGCCGATCGGTAAACAGATAGCGGACGCTCCGCCGGGCTTCAGCTCAGCAGCGGTTCGAGCGCGTCCCATTCGCGATCGACTGCGCGGCGGCCGGCGTCGATCGCGGCGCGGATTTTCGCCGGATCGAACTCAAGCGTTTCGGCAACGTCTTCTTCGGGTTCGATGATGCGGATCGGCGCGAAGCGGTAGCGCGATATCTGGACATCCAGCGGGCGGAGGATGCGCGCCGCCTGCGCGCCGCCGATGCCTTCGCTTTGCAGCGCGCGCAGCTGGGCCTCGCGCGCGGCGATCAGGTCGTTGATCAGCGCGGCGCCTGCCAGGTCGTTGGCCGAAACTTCGGATTGCAGAATGTCGACCGCGCGCAGCCCGATCTTGATGAGGTTGGGGAAGGTGCGGATCGGGCCGGGCTGGGGCGCGGGTGACGCGCGCACCGCGATGACGCCGCGCGGGTTCAATTCGAGCGCCGCGCTGAGCGGAGTCACGTCGCGCACCCCGCCATCGACCCATTGTTCCTCGGTCCCGTTGCTCGCGCGCGTCTTGAGCGGGTCGAAGAACAGGGGCATTGCGCAGCTGGCATAGACCCAATTGTGGATGCCGGGCACATTCTCGTCGATGCTGCGATAGGTTCCCGTGCCGAGATTGACGACGCCGAGCAATAATTTTCGCCCGCTTGCGCGTAGCTTAGCGTCATCGGCAAAATTTTTGAGCAGGCGCTTGAGCGGTGCGGTGTCGTAGATCGCATCCTCGCCAAGCAATCCCCCGACGACGCCGAGCGGGCGCGACTTGTAGATCGAGCTGTTGCCGCGAATACCGAGCCAGGCGTCGAGCAGCCCCGGCACATCGTCCTGCGCGACGCCGAGCGCCTGGATCGCGCCGGTCGATACGCCCGCGACAATATCGAGGCGAACGCCCCGGTTCACCACCAGTTCGTGGACGACGCCGACCTGAAAGGCGCCCTTGGCGCCGCCGCCACTCAAAACGATTGCCAGCCCGCCTGCCATGCCGTGCGCCTCCTTGGCTGGGAGCATTTTAACGCATTACGGGTCGCTTCCCAAGGCGCGAAGTCGCTGCCTGGCATAAATCCCGACGCCAAATTAACCACTTTTTATCCATGATTAGCCACAGCGGAGGGGAGCATGAATTTGCCTGTGGGGAAGCCAGTCAATGTCCGATCTATCCGGTTCGCTGAAAAACCGCCCGACGAGCGTCGATGTTGCCATCGTCGGCGCCGGCCCGGCAGGGCTGACCGCGGCCTATCAGCTGACCCAGCAGGGTTACCGCGTGACGGTGATCGAAAAGGATCCGGTCTATGTCGGCGGGATCAGCCGCACCGTCGAGCATGAGGGTTTTCGCTTTGACATCGGCGGCCACCGCTTCTTTTCGAAGAGTCGCGAAGTCGTCGATCTGTGGAACGAGATTCTGCCCGACGATTTCATCGAGCGGCCGCGGATGAGTCGCATCTATTATGAGGGTAAATTCTATTCCTATCCGCTGCGTGCGTTCGAAGCGCTGTGGAACCTGGGTGTCATGCGTTCGACGCTGTGCATGGTGAGCTATGCCAAGGCGAAACTGCTGCCGAACAAGACCGTGCGCAGCTTTGAGGACTGGACGATCAACCAGTTCGGGCGGAAGCTCTATTCAATCTTCTTCAAGACCTATACCGAAAAGGTGTGGGGCATGCCGTGCGACGAAATGTCGGCTGACTGGGCGGCGCAGCGCATCAAGGGGCTTTCGCTCGGCGGCGCGGTGATCGACGGGCTGAAGCGCAGCCTCGGGCTGAACAAGCGCCCGAATGACGGCATGGCGACCAAGACCCTGCTCGAAACCTTTCGCTATCCGCGGCTTGGCCCCGGCATGATGTGGGATGCGGCGCGCGACAAGGTGATTGCGGGCGGCAACCATGTGTTGATGGCGCACAGCTTCAAGCAGCTGACGCAGGATCAGGTGAGCGGCCGCTGGCGGTTGACCGCGAACGGTCCCGACGGCGACGTCGTGATCGATGCGGCGCATGTGATCAGCTCGGCGCCGATGCGCGAGTTGGCGGCGCGTATCCATCCGCTGCCCGCCTGCGCGCTGAATGCGGCGCCGAAGCTGAAATATCGCGACTTCTTGACCGTTGCGCTGAAAATCCGGTCGGAGGATCTGTTCCCCGACAACTGGATCTATATCCACGACAGCAAGGTGCAGGTCGGCCGGGTGCAGAATTTCCGCAGCTGGTCGCCCGAAATGGTGCCCGATCCCGACCTCGCGTGCGTCGGCCTTGAATATTTCTGTTTCGAGGGCGACGGATTGTGGGCGTCGAGCGACGAGGATCTGATTGCGCTGGCGACGAAGGAAATGGCGATCCTTGGCCTCTGCGATCCCGCGGATGTCGTTGGCGGCGCGGTGGTGCGCCAGGAAAAGGCTTATCCGGTCTATGACGACGACTATGCCGCGCACGTCGAGGCGATGCGCAGCGAGCTTGAGGCGCGCTATCCGACGCTGCACATGGTCGGGCGCAACGGCATGCACCGCTATAACAACCAGGATCACGCGATGATGACCGCAATGCTGACGGTGCGCAACATCGCCGCAGGCGAGCGTGTCTATGACATTTGGGGGGTCAACGAGGACGCCGAATATCACGAGAGCGGGACCGAGGGAGAGCAGGCCGCGCTTGCGTCGGTCCGCGAGGTTCCCGCACGCGTGACGAAGGCCGCCTGAGGCCTTGGCCAGGGGCGTTCTTGCCATGCTGCCCGTCACCAAATTGATCGGATCGATCCGCCGCGGCGAGATGCGCTGGCTGAACTATCTGCTCGCGAGCGGGCTTGCGCTGGGCAGCGACGCCGGACTCTTCCTGCTGCTGCTCGATGCGGGACTGTCGCCGATGGCGGCATCGGCGGTCGGTTATTGCTCGGGAATATTGGTCCATTGGCTGGTGTCGAGCCGCCTCGTCTTTGCCGACGGTGTCGCGACGCGCGGCACGGGTGAACGGCATCGCCAGAAAATGCTGTTTGTCGGGTCGGCGCTGATCGGCCTTGCCGTCACGACGGCGATCGTTGGTACCGGCAGCGCGCTTGGGCTCGATCCACGCCTTGCCAAACTGGCGGCGATCGTCGTCAGTTTCCAGACCACCTATCTGCTCCGCCGCCATATCGTTTTCCGGGCCGCCGCGGCGTGACCGACGTCACCGCGCCTGTTGTGGGCGGCGCGCTGGCGCAGCCGTCAGCGCCAATTTCGGATGGCGCCCCGCTCAACCGCTGGCTGACGCCGGTACGGATTGCGCTGATGTTGTGGGCGGCGATGAGCCTGGTCGCGATTATCGTGAACTGGCAGGCCATCGGCGCGCTGGATCTGTCAGACACCGACGATGCGATGCGGATGGCGCAGGTGCGCGATCTGCTGGCCGGGCAAAGCTGGTGGGATCTCAAGCAATATCGGGTCAATCCGGCGGGTGGCGGGGTGCTGATGCACTGGTCGCGGATCGTCGATGCGCCGCTGGCGCTCGGCATCCTCATCCTCGAACCGCTGTTCGGGCAAGCGCTGGCCGAACGGATCGTGATGATGTTGTGGCCGCCAATGCTGGGCGCGGCGCTGAGCGCTGCCTGCGCGCTGGGCTATCGCAACCTGTCCGACTGGCGGATCGCCTATGTCGCGCCGCTGTTCCTGATCATGGCGGGTTTCATCGTGATCCAGTTCCGCCCGCTGCGTGTCGATCATCATGGCTGGCAGATCCTGCTGGCGATGCTGATCATGGCGCAGGCGCTGCGGCCCGCGACATGGCGCGCGGGGTTATGGGGCGGGTTTTTCGCGGCTGGCTTGCTGGCGGTGTCGATCGAAGGACTGCCAATCGTCGCGCTGTTCGCGGGACTGGCGGCGCTGCGCTGGGCCTTGCACGGCCGCGCCGCTGATCGCGACCGTCTTTGCGGCTTGATGGGCGCGCTCGCGGGCGGGGCGATCCTGCTTCAGTTCGCCACGCGCGGTCCGGTCGGGCTGGTGGGCACATGGTGCGATTCGTTGTCGGCGCCCTATATGGCGGCGTTCGTCGCTGCCGCGGCGCTGACCTTTGGCGCGGCGCGGGCGAACCCGGCGGCGGCTTGGGCGCGGTTTGGCCTGCTGGGCGCGGCCGGTTTAGCGGCGGCGGGCGCGCTGGTGTGGACCGAGCCGGCATGCGCCAAGGGGCCTTTCGCATCGCTCGACCCGATTGTGGTCGAATTTTGGTATCGGCATGTGCTCGAAGGCCAGCCCTTGTGGGCATCGAAGTGGCAGGACGCCATCCACGTCCTGGTGCCGTCGCTGATCGGGCTCGCCGGATCGGTTCTGGCGTGGCGGGGATCCAGCGCCGCCGTCGATCGCCGCAATTGGGCGACGGTGATCGCTGCGCTGCTCGGCGCGGCGGCGCTATCGCTGCTCGTGCTGCGCAGCACGGCCACCGCGCACCTGTTCGCGCTGCCCGGCTGCGCGTGGCTTGGGCTGCGGCTGTGGACGTGGGCGCGGACGATTTCGTCAGTTGTCCCGCGCATCATCGGTTCGGCCGCCGCCGCGCTCACGCTGCCGTTGATCGGCAGTACAGCGTTTGCGGCGGTGCTCACCGCGATTGTGCCGTCGCTGCAAGCCGAGGAAGCCCGGGTTGCGGCGGAGATGGCGACGGAAAGTCGCTATCAAAAAACGTGCCTCGACCCCGCCGCAATCGCGGCGCTCGATCACCTGCCGGTGACGACGATCCTCACCCCGATCGACCTGGGGGCCCCGGTGATATTCTGGAGCAAGCATGATCTGGTCGCGACGCCGCACCACCGCAACAAGGATGCGATGGCGGACAGCATCCGCGTCTTTGCGGGTGATCCCGCGCAGGCCGAGGCACTCGTCCGCAAACATGGCGCGACGCTGATCGTGTTTTGCCGGACGGCCAACGACCTCACCAAATATCGCCGCGCGCGCCCGGACGCGCTGGCGGCGCAGCTTTACGCCGGCAAACCGCCGGCGTGGCTCGCAGCGGTGCCGATAGCATCGCGTGCCGGGCTGTCGGTGTGGCGGGTGAAGCCCGCGGCAAGGTGAGGCCGCGGCGTCAGGCGGCGCGGAAGGTCAGCGCCGCGCCGTTCATGCAATAGCGCTTGCCGGTCGGCTTCGGCCCGTCGTTGAAAACATGGCCGAGATGGCCGCCGCAGCGTTTGCAATGCACTTCGACGCGCGCATAGCCGAGATCATAGTCGGTCGACGTCGCGATCCCGCCCTTGAGCGGGGCCCAGAAGCTCGGCCAGCCGGTCTTGCTGTCATATTTGGTCTTGCTCGAATAGAGCGGCAGCGCGCAGCCCGCGCAGACGAAGGTGCCCGCGCGCTTTTCCTTGTCGAGCGGATGGCTGAATGGGCGTTCGGTCCCCGCTTCGCGCAGCACATAAAATTGCGGCGCGGTCAGGCGCTTTTTCCATTCGGCTTCGGAGAGGCGCCAGCCGGGTGCCGCCTGCGGACGCGACGATTTGGCGAAAAGCATCGGGGCGGCGATGACGCCGCCGCCAAGGGCGAGTCCAGCGAGCAGGTAACGGCGGTCGATCATGGCGGACTCCTGACCCGTTGGCCGGGCCTTCACGCTAGATACGCTGTCTTGTGGCGCCAGGTTTCACGCCGCGTCAATATTTCTCCAGCTCGACCTGCATATGGCGGTAGCCGTGGACGAAGCTGGCGTTCACGCGCTCGGGTTCGGCGAGCACGTTGACCCGCAGGCGGCGCTTCTGCATTTCGGAGATCAAAGTGGTGAGCTGCAGTTCGGCGACGCGTGCCCCGACGCAGCGATGAATGCCATAGCCAAAGGCGAGGTGACGGCGCGCATTTTCGCGGTCGACGATGATCCGGTCGCCGTCGGGAAAAACGCTCTCGTCGCGGTTGGCCGAGGCGTACCAGAGCGCGATCTTGTCGCGCTTTTTGATCTGATGGCCGAACAGCTCGGTATCCTCCATCGCGGTGCGGCGCATGTGCGCGAGCGGGGTCTGCCAGCGGATGATCTCGTGCATCGCGTTGACCGCGAGTTCGGGATCATGGTTCGTCTCGAGCTTGGCGCGTTCCTCCGGAAAACTGTGCAGGCCATAGGCATAGGCCGACATCGAGTTGCGCGTCGTGTCGTTGCCGCCGACGATGAGCAGGATCAGATTGCCCATGAATTCATGCTCGCTCATATGCTTCATCGCGTCGGACTGGAGCATGATCGAGATGAGGTCGTGCTGGCCGGGGTTCAGCGCCTTGCGGTCCCACAATTCCTTGAACGCCGCGCCCATTTCAAACGCCTTGGCGGTGCGCGCCTGGCGCTGTTCAGTGGTGTCGAAGGATTCGATATCGCCGAGCGCGTCGGACCAGGCGGTCAGCCGGTGGCGTTCCGCCCACGGAAAATCGAACAGGATCGCGAGCATGTCGGTGGTGAGTTCGATCGACAGTTTTTCGACCCAGTCGAAGGCTTCGCCGATCGGCAGGGTGTCGATCAGGTCGCTGGTGCGCTTTTGCGTGTCGGCGCGCATGCGCTCGATTTCGGAGGGGCCAAAGGCGGGGGCCACCGTACGACGCTGCGCGGTATGCTGCGGCGGGTCCATCGCGATGAACATCGGCAGCGGAATTTCGCCTTCTTTCAGATGTTCGACGCCGTCACCGGCGACGGTGATCCCGCCATATTCCCACGACGAGGAGAAAATCTTGGGCAACGCCTCGATATGCTGGATCGGTTTGTAGGTGGTCACCGACCAATAGGGGCCGAACTTCGAATCTTCGCAGCGATAGATCGGCGATTCGGCGCGGAGCTGGCGCATCGGCTCCTGCCAGCGGTCCTCGCTCCACAATTCGGCGCGGCTGACATCGAGCGGATTGGCGATTTCGGGGGCGGTGCGAATCTGGGTGGCCATGGGGCTGCTCCTCTGAAGGGCCGTCTGGCGCGGCCTGATCAGTTGCAGAATGCCACTATTTACAGCTTTGTCAATGAGGGTCGGCGGGCTGCGCAGTTGTGGCGGCAGCAGCGGTGGCGGCGCGCGCCACCGCCCGTCCGCCGCGCCGCCAGAACTTCCAGCTGCTGCCGCCGCTCAGTACCCCGGCGCGGAAGAGGCGGACCGAGAGAAAGACCACAAGCGCCACCCAGATCGCCTGCCAGCTGAGCGCGAGCAGGTGGACCGCCTTGCTGTCGTCGGTTGCGGCGCGCGCCGCCATCGCCAGCGGTGACGAGAAGGGGAAAATTTGCGCGATCGTTGACAGGCGACTGCCCGGGGCGCTGGCGGCGGCGGTCGACAGGCTGAACATGCCGACCTGGAAGATGGTGATCGGGAGGCTGAGCATCTGGATTTCGCGCACCGTCGCGGCCTGCGCGCCGACGCCGAGGAACACCGCGCCGAGCAGCAGGAAGGAGAGGATGAAATAGACGAAACCGATGCCGAGGAAAAACGGCCAGCCGGTCGCGGGCGCCGCGGCGAGGGCCGCGGCCGCCTTGCTGGCGCTTTGCACGGACGCGAGCGCGGCCGGATCGATCTGCAGCGCGGCGATCAGCCCGCCCGCAAGCGCCATCACAAGCCAGAAGGCGATAAACAGCACCGCGACGCCGAGAAAACCGAGCAGCTTGCCGAGGAAGACGCTTTCGAGCGGGACCGCGGCAGCGAGGATCTCGATGACCTTGTTGCCCTTCTCCTCGGCGAGCGAGCTGACCGTCTGACCCGCGAGGAGAAGGGTGAGCAGGAAGATGATGAAGACCGCGCCGAAGCCCAAAGACTGCTGGAGTGCGATGCTGGTACCGCCGCTCGACAAGGATTCGAATCGCGGTGCCACCGGGGGCAGAGGTCCGGCGGCTTTTGAGCGAAGAACATCGTCAGCGAGCAGCGCCAGATAGCGCCCCGCGTTGCTGTCCGGCTCACGCTCGACGATGCGCGGGGTGGCGAGCGGACCGCTGAGGACGGCGTAGGTGTCGCTGCCCTTTTCGCGCGCAATCGCAACCGGGTCGGCGTTGGCAGGGCCGGCGATACGTATCACCAGCGCCGGTACCTGACGGGTCAGGCCGCCGCGCAGGCGCACATCGGCGGCGCGCAGCGCTGGGACATCGGAGGCATCGGCGACCGCGACGATGCGGCCGGCGCCGCGCGCGCTGTCGGCAAGCTGCGAGGCGCCCATGCCGCCGGCGAGCCCCATGCCGACCATGAACAGCGGCGCGAGCAGGAACAGCAGGAAGGTCGGGGTCGCGACGATCGCGAGAAAGTCGCGGCGCGCGATGACGAACATGTTTTTGAGGAAGGGGGTCATGCCAGCGCCTCCTCGACCGCGTCGGTTCCGGCATTGGCGTCGAAACTCGCATCGACCTGGCGGACGATATGGACAAACGCGTCATGGAGTGCGGGACGGGTAATCGACAGGCCCGCGACGCCAAGGCCGCTGGCGGTGATCCGCGTCAGCATCGGTTCGACGTCGGCATCATCGATCGGAAAAAACCAGCTGTCACCGCGCAATTCGGCGCCCGCTGGGAGCAGCGCGGCGATGGCGGAGGCGTCAGCGTCGGCGCGCGGCGTGTAGCGCACCTGCATCGGCAGCAGCCCGCGAGCGTCGTCGACCGTCCCCTCGAAGCGCCGCTGCGAGCGCGCGATGATCGCGAGTCGGTCGCAGAGGCGCTCGGCGTGCGCCATGACGTGAGTCGAAAACAGGATCGTCGCGCCGCGATCGCGCTCACGGCGGACGAGCGTTTCGAGGCGTTCCTGGTTGACCGGGTCGAGGCCGGAGAAAGGTTCGTCGAGAACGATGAGGTCGGGAGCGTGGACGATCGATCCGATCAGCTGGATCATCTGCGCCATGCCCTTGGACATTTTACGGATTTTTTCGTCGATCACGCGTTCGAGCCCGAGCTCGGTCATGAAGGTCGCGGCGCGTCGGCGTCCCTCCGACCAGTCGAGCCCGCGCAGCGCTCCCATGAAGGCGATCGCCTCGCGCGCCTTCATTCCGGGATAGAGCCCGCGTTCCTCGGGCAGATAGCCGATGCGGTGGCGCACCGCCTGCGGGCGTTCGCCAAAGACGCGGCTGGAGCCTGCGTCGGGGTCGATAATGCCCAATGTCATCCGCAGGCTGGTGGTTTTGCCCGCGCCATTGGGGCCGAGCACGCCATAGATGCTGCCGGTTGGCACGGCGAGGCTGACATCGTCGACCGCCTTGAAATCGCCGAAATATTTGGTGAGGCCTCTCGCCTCGACGCTGAAATCGTTCAAGCTTCGGTCCCTGATCTGATTGTCCGCAAGCTATGGCACGGACGGACGGCTCGCGTATAGAGCGGCAATGGTTGCCGAAGCCTTGCTTTCCATCGAAGACCGTCTGGAGACGGTGGCGCGCGCGCATGGCTTTGTCGCGTTCGGGATCGCCGATGCGGGCGCGGCGCCCCAAACCGCTGAGCGATTGAACCAGTGGCTCGCCGAAGGGCAGCACGGCGACATGATCTGGATGGAAAGCCGCGCCGCGCAGCGCGGTTCACCCAGGGGACTATGGCCCGAGGTCCGTTCGGTGATCGCGCTGGGGATGAGCTATGCCCCGTCGCACGACCCGCTGGCGCTGGCCGATCACCCCGACCGCGGGCGGATCTCGGTCTATGCGCAGGGGGGTGACTATCATGACGTCGTCAAGAAGGCGCTCAAGGCGGTCGCGCGCTGGCTGGTCACCGAAGCACCGGGGCCGAGGTCAAGGTCTTCGTCGATACCGCGCCGGTGATGGAAAAGCCGCTGGCCGAGGCGGCAGGGCTCGGCTGGCAGGGCAAGCACAGCAATCTGGTCAGCCGTGACCATGGCAGCTGGCTTTTTTTGGGTGCGATCTACACGACGCTGGATCTGGCGACGAGCGCACCGGGGCGCGATCGGTGCGGCAGTTGCTCGGCGTGTCAGGTCGCTTGCCCGACGCAGGCATTTCCGGCGCCGTATCGGCTCGATGCGCGGCGCTGTATCTCGTACCTCACGATCGAGCATGACGGGCCGATCCCGCATGAGCTGCGCCGTGGGATCGGCAACCGCGTCTATGGTTGCGACGATTGTCTTGCGGTCTGTCCGTGGAACAAGTTCGCCGAGACGGCGCACGCGCACCGCGCATTCCTGCCGCGTGCCGAGCTGGTGGCGCCGTCGCTCACCGACCTGCTCGCGCTCGACGATGCCGGGTTTCGGCAGGTGTTTGCGGGGTCGCCGATCAAGCGCATCGGGCGCGGGCGGATGGTCCGCAACGCCGCAATTGCCGCGGGGAACAGCGGAGATGTCGGGTTTCGGCCGATGCTGGAGCGGCTGAGCAAGGACGAGACGCCGATGGTGGCGGACGCGGCAAGCTGGGCGCTGGACGAATTGACGCCGTGACGTCAATCTAGCGCCGCAGCGCCTCGATACAGCTGGGCACATTGGCATCGCGGCCGTCGGGGGTACGCGCATCGACGTGGAGTGGCGAGCGGGTCGGCGCCCTGTTTCGGCGCATAATAATAGATATCGAGGATGCAGGCGGTGCCGCCGAACTGCAATTTGCGCCCTGCGCCCTCGGCGACATCGAGGCGCGGCTTGCCGAACAGGCTGAGCGCCGAATTGGCGGAGCGGCCGATCAGGCTGTTGTTCTGCGTCGGGCGCGGCGCGGTGATCGGACCCGCCGACGAGGGCGCCTTGGGCGGGGTGGCGCGCGGAATCGCGTTGCCAGCGCAGCCGCCGAGCAGCAGGGTGAGGCTGGCGAATAGGGCCAAGCGGTTGTTGTTGATCATGTATTGCGGTCCCCGCTCCGCAAATGGAGCATGTGGACGGCCATAGCGGCACTGACAATCGGCGCCAACAGATTGGCGACGGGTACCACAAAGCTTGCGGCGGACAGCAGTCCGAGCGACCAGCGCGCGGGTCGGTCCAGCCGCGGGCGGTCGGGGTGGCGCGCCAGCACCATCGCTTCGAGATCGCGACCGAGCAGCAGGCCGTTGACGAACAGCGCGAAGATCGGCGTCCCGATGCCGGTGACGAGCAGCAGGATATAGATCGGCAACGCGACCAGGTTGCCGCCGATCAGCCGAACCACCGACGCGAGCGCAAGACGGATATTCTGGCGCCAGCCGACATCGACGGCGCGGGCGGCGGCAGCGGGATAGTGGCGCCCCTCGACATCGGCGACGATCGCATCGGCGAACAGCCCGACGACGACGATCGCCACGGCACGAAACAGCAGCCAGCTGCCCGCGATGATCGCCAGGATGACGAGCAGGCCCGCCATGTCGCGCTCGGTCGCCCCGAGCCATTGCCAATGCTCGAGCGCCCAGCGCGCCGCGAAATAGATTGCGGCGCCCGCGACGAGCAACAGCAGCAGCGTAAGGGCAAGGCTTTGCAGCAGGATGCGCAGCACGCGCGGGTTCGGCAGATCCTTGAGCGCGAGCAGAAAGGCGTGGACGGCGCGGGTCATTCTTGGGGGATGCGAGGGGGCAGCGCGCGCGTCAAGCGTCGCGCTTGCCTTGCCGCGCCGCCATCCCTAAAGCGCGGCAGCTTTTTTCCACACAGCACAGGATATTTCATGGCCTCCACCGCCCGTTTCGACGTCGTCGCCATCGGCAATGCGATCGTCGATGTCATCGCCCGCGCTGACGACGCGCTGATCACCGCCGAAGGGCTGAGCAAGGGATCGATGCGGCTGATCGACGCCGAGGAGGCCGAGCGGTTGTACGCGGCGATGGGACCGGCGATCGAAATGTCGGGCGGCTCGGCCGCGAACACGCTCGCGGGCATGGCGGCGCTCGGGCGCCGCTGCGGCTTTATCGGCCAGGTGGCCGATGATCAGCTGGGTCATGTATTCACCCACGACCTTACCGCGCTTGGGGTCGCATTCGACGCGCCGGCCCAATCCGATGGCGCGCCGACCGCGCGCTGCCTGATCCTCGTTACACCCGACGGTCAGCGGACGATGAACACCTTCCTGGGCGCGTCGCAGAATCTGGGCCGCGAATCGCTCGACGCGGCGCTGATCGCCGACGCCGACATCCTCTATCTCGAAGGCTATTTGTGGAATGCCGACGCGTCCCGCGCGGCGATGGCCGAAGCGATCGGCATGGCGCGATCGGCGGGGCGGCGCGTCGCCTTCACCTTGTCGGACACCTTTGTCGTTGCGGGGCACCGTGACGATTTCCACCGCATGACCGCAGCGCGCGAGATCGACATATTGTTCGCCAACGAGGCCGAACTGCTCGAACTGGCACAGGTGGATGACTTCGAAACCGCGCTCGCGCGTGTCGCCGCCGATGTGCCGTTGCTCGTCGCGACGCGCGGCGAAAAGGGCGCGGTTGCGATGACGGGCGGCGAACGCACCGAGGTCGCCGCCGAGCCGATCGACGATGTCGTCGACACGACAGGGGCGGGCGACCTGTTTGCGGCGGGTTTTCTTGCCGGACTGGCCGAAGGACGTCCGATTGCCGACTGCCTGACAATGGGCGCCGTATGCGCGCGCGAAATCATCGCGCAGGTCGGGCCGCGGGCACAAACCGACCTTCGCGCCAAGGTCGCCGAACGGCTGGGCTAGGAACTTTCAGCCACCCAACGCGTCCTATGCGCCAGATGGCACGACAGCCAAATGGACAGGAGGATGATATGGCGGACGAGATTCACAAAACGCGCGCGCCCGACGGGACGACGCACACCACGACGATCATCGATCGCGAACCGCGGCGCGGCGGCGGATTGGGCATGGGCCTCATCCTGCTTGTCGTGCTGGCCGTAGCGGGCTTTTTTGCGTTTCAGTTCCTCGCCAACGACAGCGCCGAGACCGGCGCGATCACCGAAGCGGCGCAAAAGGTTGGCGACGCGGCGCAGAATGTCGGCGACGCAGCGCAGGACGCGGTGAAGTAGTTCGCGCCTGACACTAGACGGCGGCCGGTTCGCCGGTTGCCGTTTCGGGATGTTTCTTAAACAAGGCGCGGTCGGCGGGCCCGAAACCGCGGGTCCAGATCAGCCACGCATAGATACCGAGGATAATGGGGACGCCGATCAGCAGTTCGGCCCATTCGGGCAGCTGCGTCGCGCCCCAGCCGAGCACCGCGGCGCCCGCGGTCGCCCAGACGAGCGCCCAGCGCAGGCTGTTGACCGGCGCGCCAAGGAGATGCGCGAGCAGCCGGGCTTTCACCACCGACGCGAAACCCAAAGCGAGCATCAGGGCGAGCGCGACCGCGGCGGCGTAATAGATCGGCGGTAGCCCCATCGACTTGGCGATCAGGATCAACGCGACGCTCAAAATCGCCTGCAATGCCAACGTCGCCATGCTGATCAAAAGGTTACGGTGGCGTGCAACATAGACGAGTGCTGCCTCGCTGACGACCGCGGTCGCCGCGACGACTTCGGCGGCGAGCAGGAAGGCGAGCGCGGCGGTACCGCTGACGAATTCGGGGCCGACGAGGCCCATCACCGCCTCGCCCGGGATGCCGAGCGCCAGCGCGACGCCGGCCTGCGCGGCGATGATCCAGAAGCCGACCTGGCTGACCTGTGCCGCCACGGCGGCAAGCTTGTTTTCGGCAAGATTGCGGGTGATGACCGGGCCGAGGATCGGCTCGAAGCTGGTCTTGAGCTTTTGCGGCAGCGAGGCGACCTGCTGCGCCATATAATAAATGCCATAGATCGTCGGCGAGGTGAACTGGCCGAGGATGAACAGGTCGAGACGGCGCGTGCCCCATTCGATCGCGTCGGCGGCCGCGAGCGGCGCGTTGCGCCGCGCAACTGCGATCAGATGCGCCGGATGCGGCTGCCAGCCGCGAGGGCTGCCATAGTGGCCCAGCATCGGAATCAGCGCGGTCAGGAAGGCGCCGATCATCGCAGCGGCGTAGGACAGCATCAGCCCGTCGCGCACCGACACGAACCAGAAACCCGCCGCCGCGGCGCTGATCACCCACGGTTCGACGATCGCGCGCGCGCGCACCGTCGCTCCGACATCAAAACGATAGGCGCACGCGGCCAGCGCGATGTCGGTACCAGCGATCGCAAAGACGAGCAGCGCCATCCAGCGATCGGCACCGCCGACGTCGCCGGCGGGATACATGAGCTGCGGAAAGGCGAAGAGCAGCGCCGATCCCGCCGCCGAGGCGAGCAAGGCGACGAACATGCCGTCCCATACGACGATGCGATGGTCGGCGCCCGGCGCGCTCAACTGTTCGGCAAGCCCGCGTTTCAGCCCGAGCGTCGCGAGCTGCGCTACGAGTTCGATGACAAGGACGGCAAAGGCGAAACGCCCGACCGCTTCGGGGCCGTACCAGCGGCCCGCGACATAGAGAAAGGGCAGGCGCGCAACGAGGCGCAGGATGAAGCCGAAGAAATTGGTACGTCCGCCCTTGGCCAGCGCGGCCGTGTCGGCGTCGCCCGAGGGAGCGCCTGATGATAGGGGCGCGGCTGCGCTGTCCGTCTGGCTCAAGCCCGCCGCCCCTTCTGCTGGTCCCCGGCGCGCAGTCTAGCGCGATGCAGGGGTGCAGGCAATTCTCTGCGTAAGCTCACCGACCCTCGGATCGCAGCGGGCGGCTGAGCAGGGCATGAATGGCATCGGCGACGCGCGTTTCGCCCGCCACCAGCCGTGCCACCGTATCGCAGATCGGCATGTCGATGCCGTCGGCGCGCGCTGCGGCGGCGACGACCGGGGCGCTAAAGGCACCTTCGGCGACGGTGCGGCGGTCGGCCATCAGCGCCCTGGCATCTTCGCCGCGGCCCAGCCCTTGCCCGAGCGCAAAATTGCGCGAATTTGATGACGTGCAGGTGAGGACGAGATCGCCGAGACCGGCGAGTCCCGCGAGCGTCTCCGCCTGTGCCCCGCGCGCGAGCCCGAAGCGGGTCATTTCGGCAAAGCCGCGGCTGATCAGCGCGGCGCGGGCGTTGAGCCCGAGCCCGGCGCCGTCGACGATGCCGCAGGCGATGGCGAGAATATTCTTGATCGCGCCGCCAATCTCGGCGCCGATCACGTCGGTCGAGACATAGGGGCGGAAATGCGGCCGGGCGATGGCGCCGGCGATGGCGGCGGCAAGGTCGGGATCGGCGGCGGCGAGGGTGATTGCGGTCGGCAGACCGGCGGCGACTTCGTGCGCGAAGGTCGGTCCCGACAGCACTGCATGCGGCCGCTGCGGTGCAAGTTCGCGTGCCATGTCGATCGGGAAAGCGAAGCTGCCCGCCTCCATGCCCTTGCTGCAGAAGATCAACGGTGCATCGCCCGCGGACAGATCAGCCAGCACAGCGCGCAGGAAAGGCACCGGAACGACGATGAGCAGCGCGTCACATTCGGCCATGTCGGCAAGCGCGCCGGTCGCCGTGAGCGATGTCGACAAAGCCGCGCCGGGCAGAAAGACCGGATTGCGATGCTCGGCGTTGATCGCGGCGACCACATCGTCTTCGCGCGCCCACAGGCGGACGGGGGCGCCGTCGGCGGCGAGCATCTGCGCCAGCGCAGTACCCCACGCGCCGCCGCCAATAATCCCGAAATTTCGATATGACGTCATGCTTTCACTCCGGCGCCGCGCACGGTTTCAGCATCGGGATCGAGCGGCCAGCGCGGGCGCGCAGCGACCGAGAGATCGTCGAAAAGCCCCGCGGCAAAGCGTTCGGCCCCCGCCCAGGCGATCATCGCGCCATTGTCGGTGCACAGCCACAGCGGCGGCGCGACAAAGGGGCGGTCGAAGCGGGCGGCGAGATCGGTCAGCGCGGTCCGGATCGCGCCGTTGGCGGCGACCCCGCCGGCGACGACGAACGCGGTCGCCTCGGGACAGACGGCGAGCGCAATGCGGCTGCGATCGACGAGACAGTCGACGACCGCCTGCTGGAACGAGGCGGCGAGGTCGGGGACGCTGTGCGCGCCGCTCGCGGCGGCGCGCGCCACCGCGCTCTTGAGCCCGGCGAAAGAGAAATGCGGTTCGGCACTGCCGACGAGCGGGCGCGGCAGCGGCACCGCGTGAGGGTTGCCGTCCTGCGCGGCGCGCTCGACCGCGGGGCCGCCGGGATAGCCGAGTCCGAGCAGCTTGGCGGTCTTGTCGAACGCTTCGCCCGCGGCGTCGTCGATCGTGGTGGCAAGGCGGCGATAGGCGCCGACGCCGCTGACCAGCAGCAATTGGCAATGGCCGCCCGAGACCAGCAGCAGCAGATAGGGGAAGGCGAGGTCGGGATCGACGAGTCGCGGCGACAGCCCATGGCCTTCGAGATGGTTGACCGCGATCAGCGGCTTGTTCGCGGCGTGCGCGAGCGCCTTGCCGGTCACCAGTCCGACCATCACTCCGCCGATCAGGCCGGGCCCGGCGGTCGCTGCAACGGCATCGACTTCGGCGAGCGACACGCCGGCATCGGCGAGCACGCCGGCGACGATCGGTGCCAGCCGGTCGACATGCGCGCGCGCCGCGATTTCGGGAACGACCCCACCGAACGGACTGTGCTCGGCCTCTTGCCCGGCGACGCGGTGCGCCAAGATGCGCCGATCGCCAGTGACGAGCGCCGCTGCGGTTTCGTCGCAGCTCGATTCAAGGCCAAGGATGAGAGACATAATCGTGCGCATCCCTTACCCGCCCCTTTATCGGCAGGGCAAGCCGCGCTAGCAGCATCGCGATGACCGACTTGCCAACAATCAAACAGCCGCTGCGTATCGGCACCCGCGCGTCGCCGCTGGCGATGGCGCAGGCACATATGACGGTGGCGGCGCTGATCGCGGCGCATGGCCTCGCGCCTGAAGCGCTTGAGATCGTGCCAATGACTGCGACGGGCGACCGCATCCAGGACCGCGCGCTTGCCGAGGTGGGCGGCAAGGAATTGTGGACGCGCGAGCTCGATGCGGCGCTCGATGCCGCGGTGATCGATATTGCCGTTCATTCGCTCAAGGACGTCGAGACGCTGCGCGATGCGCGTTTTGCGCTGGGCGCAATGCTCGAACGCGCCGATCCGCGCGACCGGCTCGTGGTGCGCGAGGGCATTGCGGCGACGAGCGTCGCCGACCTGCCGCACGGCGCGCGGCTGGGGACGAGCAGTCCGCGCCGTGCCGCGCAGATCCGGCGGATCCGCGCCGATCTGGAGCCGGTGCTGCTGCGCGGCAATGTCGCGACGCGACTGGCGAAGCTGGCGGCGGGCGAGGCTGATGCGACCTTGCTGGCGGCGGCGGGGCTCGACCGGCTGGGGATGCACGCCGTCGGCACGGCGCAGGACGCGGCGGTCCTGCTGCCCGCAGCATCGCAGGGCGCGATCGGCATCGAGTGCCGCGCCGATGATGGCGGCACGCTTGCGCTGCTGCGCGCGATCGATCATGCGCCGACCCATCGCTCGGTGGCGGCCGAGCGTGCCTTTCTGGCGGCGCTGGGGGGCGATTGCCGTTCGCCGGTCGCGGCGCATGCGCATTGGTGCGATGACGGCATGCTGCGCCTCGATGCCGAGATTTTTTCCGAAGACGGCGCCGACCATGCTGTCGGCCATGCGCTGATCGACCATGACGATGCCGCAGCCGCGCTGGCGCGGCGGTTGCTCGGCGATGCCCCCGATACGGTGCGGCGGCTGTTCGCGGCATGAGCAGCGGCTTGCCGCTGATCGTCACCCGCCCCGAACCGGGCAATAGCGCCACCATCGCGCGCGCGGCGGTGCTGGGACTTGATGCCCAGGCGATGCCGCTGTTTGCGGCGCAGGCGATCGCATGGACCGCGCCGCCGCAGGCAGATTTCGACGCGCTGCTGCTGACCAGCGCGCAGGCGGTGCGGCTTGCTGGTCCGCAGCTTGCGCTCCTCGCAGCGCTGCCGGTCTATGCAGTGGGCACCGCCACCGCGGACGCCGCGCATGAGGCCCGGCTGACGGTCGCCCAGACCGGCGCGGCGGGTGCCCAATGCCTTCTTGACGCCATGACATCGGCGAAAATGGCCCGGATTTTATGGCTTTGCGGTCGTGATCGGTCCGCGCTCGACCCGCGCGGCGCGGCGCTTGAGCCGCTGGCCTGCTACGCGGTCGAACCGGTCGATCCGCCGCGGGCGTGGACGCAGCTGACCGCCGCACCGGCGGTGCTCCTCGCCCATTCGGTTCGCGCCGCGCGGCGGATTTGCGACCTCGTCGGTCGCGACCGTGCCCATCTGGCGCTGGTCGCGATCAGCCCCGCGGTCGCCGCGGCGGCGGGCGAGGGCTGGGGCGAACTGGCCGCGGTTGCGCAGCCCACCGACGCCGGAATGTTGGCACTGGCGTATAGTTTGTGCCACAAGGGCGGAAAATAGGGTCGTTCGAAAGAGACATATGGCAATCGACAGCTCCGATACCCCCTCGCCCATGGCCGAGGCGGTCCCGGCGAGGGGACCATCGTTTCGCCTGCTCGCCATCGCTGCCCTGCTCCTGCTGCTGATCGGTATTATTGGTGGCGGCTGGGCGGTGAACCGCTGGCTGAACGGCGATGACACCGCACCCGCGGTCAAGGTGACCGGCGCGCAGGGGGTTGGCGATATTACCGACCCGGCGCTGCTCGCCGCCGCCGCGCCGAAAGGCGCGGCGGCGCCGCCGTTGGTCGTCGCGCCGGTCGATGGCGCCAATGCGCTGGCGGCGCGGGTCGCCGAACTCGAGCAACGGCTGTTGCGGATTACCCTTGAGGCCGAATCGGCGTCGGGCAACGCCTCGCGCGCCGAGGGGCTGCTGGTCGCCTTTGCGGTCCGCCGCGCGCTCGATCGCGGGTTGTCGCTCGGTTATCTCGATGCCCAGCTGCGACTGCGCTTTGGCGACGACCAGCCCAATGCCGTGAAAACGATCATCGAAACGTCGCGCGAACCGGTGACGCTCGAACAATTGCGCGCCGAACTCGATACGCTGGCGCCGCAGCTCGTTGGTCGCGGCGGCGATGGAAGTGGCAGCCTGTGGACGGGCCTGCGCCGCGAACTGGGCGAGCTGTTCGTCGTGCGCGCGGCGGGAACGCAATCGCCGCGGGCGGCGGAGCGGCTTGAACGCGCGCGGCGCTATCTGGGCGCCGGGCAGGCCGACCTCGCGATTGCCGAGGTCGAGGCGATGCCGGGTGCGGCGACCGCCAACGACTGGCTGATCGATGCGCGGCGCTATCACGAGGCGCGGCGGGCGCTTGACCTGATCGAGACCGCGGCGATATTGGAGCCGCGCGACAGTCCGGCTGCCGCGATGGCCCGCGGCACCGCGGCACCGACCCCCTAGCGCGCGTCCCGAAAGGGCCGCTCGCCGTTAGAGAAAGCCCCCTTGCATGGCCCTCGCCGATCCGCAGCGCATCGAAGCGCTCGACCCGCTCGATCCCCTCCAGCTCGACGCCGAGCTGAGCGAAGAGGAACGGATGGTCCGCGACACGGCGCGGTCCTATGCGACCGATGCCTTGCTGCCGCGCGTGACCTCGGCATTTCTCGACGAGCGCTTCGACCGTGAGATCATGTCCGAAATGGGCGCGTTGGGGCTGCTTGGCGCGACGATCGACCCCGAATATGGCGGCGCCGGGCTGAATTATGTCAGCTACGGTCTGATCGCGCGCGAAGTCGAGCGGGTCGATTCGGGTTATCGCTCGGCGTGCTCGGTGCAGAGCTCGCTCGTGATCCACCCGATCAACGCCTATGGCAGCGAGGAGCAGAAGCGCAAGTTCCTGCCCGGGCTGACCTCGGGCGAACTCGTCGGCTGTTTCGGGCTGACCGAGCCCGACGCTGGCAGCGATCCCGGCGGGATGCGCACGCGCGCCGAGAAGATCGAGGGCGGATACCGCCTCAAGGGCGCGAAGATGTGGATCACCAATTCGCCGATCGCCGACGTGTTCGTCGTGTGGGCGAAGTCGGAGGCGCATGACGGTGCGATCCGCGGCTTTGTGCTTGAAAAGGGCATGAAGGGCCTGACGGCGCCGAAGATCGAGGGCAAGGTGAGCTTGCGTGCGTCGGTCACCGGTGAAATCGTCATGGATTCGGTGGAAGTCGGCGAGGATGCGCTGCTGCCGCATGTAGCGGGGCTGAAAGGCCCGTTCGGTTGCCTCAACCGCGCGCGCTACGGCATCGGCTGGGGCGCGATGGGCGCGGCCGAATTCTGCTATGAGGCGGCGCGCAACTATACCGGCGAGCGCAAGCAGTTCGGACGGCCGCTCGCGGCGAACCAGATCGTCCAGCTGAAGCTCGCCAATATGCTCACCGAAATCGCGCTCGGCCTGCAGACGGCGCTGCGCGTCGGGCGGCTGATCGACGAGGGGCGGCTGATTCCCGATGCGATCAGCCTGCTCAAGCGCAACAATTGCGGCAAGGCGCTCGATATCGCCCGCGTCGCGCGCGACATGCATGGCGGCAACGGCATTTCGGCCGATTATCATGTCATCCGCCACGCGGTGAACCTCGAAACGGTGAACACCTATGAGGGCACGCACGACGTCCATGCGCTGATCCTGGGCCGCGCGATCACCGGCATCTCGGCTTTTGGCGGATAGCACGGCGAAACCCCTCGCCGGCATCCGCGTCGTCGAACTGGCGCGGGTGCTCGCGGGGCCATGGTGCGGGCAATTGCTCGCCGATCTCGGCGCCGAGGTGGTCAAGGTCGAGCGGCCGGGCATCGGTGACGACACGCGCAGCTGGGGGCCGCCGTTCATTAACGGCGACGGCGGCGAGAACCTGGGTGCGGCCTATTATCACAGCACCAATCGCGGCAAGAGCGGTGTGGCGATCGATGTTGCGACCGCCGAGGGGCAGGCGGAGGTCCGTGCGCTAATTGCCGATGCGGATGTCGTGATCGAGAATTACAAGGTTGGCGGGCTGGCGAAATATCGCCTCGATCCCGCGACGCTGCTCGCTGATTTCCCGCAGCTGATTGTCTGTTCGATCACCGGCTTTGGCCAGACCGGCCCTTATGCGCATCGCCCCGGCTATGATTTCATCATCCAGGCGATGGGCGGCGCGATGTCGTTGACCGGCGAGCCCGACGGGGCGCCGCAAAAGGCCGGTATCGCTTACGCCGACATCTTTACGGGGATGTATTCGACCGTCGCGATTCTTGCGGCGTTGCGGCGCCGTGACGCCACCGGACAGGGCGCGCATATCGACATGGCGCTGCTCGATTGTCAGGTCGGGGTGCTCGCCAACCAGGCGGCCAATTATCTGGCGAGCGGCGTCGCGCCGCGGCGAATGGGCAATGGTCACGCCAATGTCGTCCCCTATCAGGCGTTCGCGACCGCCGATGGCCAGCTGGTGATCGCGGTCGGCAATGACGGGCAGTTTCGTAAATTATGTATGATCCTGGGCGAGCCGAACTGGGCCGACGACGCGCGGTTTGTCACCAATGCGGTGCGGCTGGCCAATCGCACCGCGCTGATTCCGCTGCTCGCCGCAAAGATCGCGGGCTGGGACGCGCAGCCGCTGGCGCTGGCGCTGGAGGCTGAGGGCGTGCCCGCAGGGCCGATCAACGATATTGCGGCGGTGTTTGCCGACCCGCAGGTGGCGGCGCGCGGAATGCGGTTTCGCCCTGAGGGGGCTTCGGTTGATGGGCTGGCGAGCCCGATCGTGATCGATGGCGAGCGGATGGTGGCTGCGGGCGGCGCGCCGCCGCTCGCGGGCTAGAAAAAAGGGGCGCCGTCGCCGGCGCCCCTCTCCCCCTTTTTTCAGATCCTCGGCGGCTCAGAACTTCACCGTGCCCGTCACAAACACCTGGCGCGGGTTGCCGTAGAAGGCGGTCAGCGTGCCTTCGGTGCCGAGCGCCGAGGTCGGCAGGCCGTTGGCCCCAATCACCGGCACGCCGGTCGTCGGGTTGACGTTGATGAAGGTATAGCCCGAGGTCTTATACTCCTTGTCGGTCAGATTCTTGCCGAACAGGCCGATGCTCCAGCGATCGTCGGGGGCGGTGTAGACGATGCTCGCGTCGAGCATCGCGAACCCTTTCTGGTCGATATAGGGGTTCGGGATTTCGAACTGATAGGTCTTGCTGCGGTACGACAGGGTCGTGCCGAAGCTCAGGTCGCCGTCGCCGATCGGGGTGGCATAGGCGATCGTGCCGCTGGCGGTCCATTTCGGGGTGTTCTGGACCTGGCGGAAATCGGCGACATCGGTGGGCACACCGCCGATGTTGGAGACATATTCCTTATAGTCGGCATCGATATAACCGAGCGCGGTCGACAGCGTCAGCCGGTCGCCCGCCGCGGCAAGATCTTCGCCGAGCCGCACGCGGCCTTCGAACTCGACGCCCTTGAAGGTCGCCTTGCCGGCGTTCGACACGACGCCGCAGAAGCTCGGCAGCCCGCTGACGGTACAGGCGACCGAACCCGGGATCTGGACGTCGGTGTAATCGGCGTAGAAGCCGGCAATCGCGACATTGACCGCGCCGTCCATCAGGCTGCCCTTGTAGCCCACTTCATAGCTTTCGACCTGCTCGGGACGAAAGCTCAGGAACGCGGCGATTTCGTCATCGCTGCGGGTGCCGTTGCCATCGGTGTCGGGAGCGTTGACGCCGACGCCGCGGGGATCGAAGCCGCCGCCCTTAAAGCCCTGCGAATAGCTGGCGTAGAGCGTGTGGTCGGGGGTCGGCTTGAACGACAGCGAGGCGCGCGGGGTAAATTTGTTGAAGCTGCGCTTGCCGTCGAAATTGGTCCCGGGCGCGCCGAATGCGACCCCCGCGCCGCCGAACACCGGCGAGCCGCCGCCGAGATAGTTCTGGCGCAGGATCGATGCCTCGCGCGTGTCCCAGGTGTAGCGGCCACCGACCGACAGGCTGAGCTGGTCGGTGAAATCGAAGGTCGCGTCGCCGAACACCGCAAAGGTCCTGGTGTCGACATCGGCCTCGGTAAATGCGGTGAGTCCGGCGAGGGTGTTGAAGATGCGGACGTCGAACAGGGTGTCGGCGGTCGCATCGAGATAATAGAAGCCGAGCAGGCCTTTCAGGCGGTCGCCTTCATAGAGCAGCTGGAATTCCTGGCTGATCTGTTCGTTGAAGTAGAATCCGGGGACGTCGACATCGACCGCGGGTAACGCGTCGAAATCGATCGGGGTCGCCGACGTGTCCTTGCGCCAGGCGCTGATCGACCGCAGCGTCAGCGTGTCGGTCAGCTCGGCGGTGACGTTCATCGCGAGGCCGTAGGATTCGATTTCCTGTTTCGGATCGACGAGGCCGCCGCGGCTGTCGAACACATTATCGAGGACCGGCGCGTTGGTGCGGAGCGACGGGATCAGGCGGTGGCCGCCGCGCGGCGCGCTCTTGTCCTTGGTGTAGTCGCCCGAAATGCGGATCAGCACCGGTTCGCCATAGCCGCCGAGCTCGACGGTGCCGCGGCCGGCCCAGACATCCTTGTTGTAATTTTCCAGCCCGGTGGTGAGGTTGTCGCCAAAGCCGCCGCGCGAAAGGCGCGCCACCGATCCGCCGACGCGCAGCAGGTCGCCGATCGGCGCGCTCGCGGTGACGACCAGATCGGCCTGCTTATAGGTGCCGAGCGTGCCCTTGATCTTGAGCGAGAATTCCTCAGGCAGCTGCTTGGTCACATATTTGACCGCTCCGCCGATGGTGTTGCGACCATAGAGCGTGCCCTGCGGCCCGCGAAGGATTTCGATGCGCTCGACGTCATAGATGTCAAGCACAGCGGCCTGCGGGCGGTTGAGATAAACATCGTCGAGATAGAGGCCGACCCCCTGCTCGAAGCCCGAAACCGGATCCTGCTGGCCGACGCCGCGGATGAAGGCGCTGAGCGTCGAGTTGGTGCCGCGCGACACTTCGAGCGTGGTGTTCGGGGTGGTCTGGCCAATGTCGGTGATGTCGATCGCGCCGGCCTTGGCGAGCGCTTCGCCCGAGTAAGCGGTGATCGCGACGGGGACGTCGATCAGACGTTCGTCGCGGCGGCGTGCGGTGACGATGATTTCGTCATCGCTCGCATTGGCGTTGGCGTCTTCATCTTGCGCGAATGCGGCGGGGGCAAAGGCGAGCATGGACAATGCGCTCGAAGCGAGAATGGCGCGGCGTAGCGGACGAGCGAAAGGACGCATGTAGGACTCTCCCATGTGAGGGGCGGCCGAAACCGCCCTATTCGTTTTTCTTGGGCTCGGTGCTTGCCAAGCCGCGACGCACCCAATAATGAAACCTGAACCAAGTTTCAACTTGGAATATGGCCTCGGTATTTTTTGCTTGCCAGTGGTGCGAAAAAGCCACGATGCAGTGAGGGGTGGCCGAAGGGGAGACGGAAGACAGCCATGGATCAGCCGCTAGACGCAGCACCAGCCACCGCGGGCGAAGCGCGCGACAAGACGCCGCGCACCGAACGCGGGCGCCGCACTCTGCGCAAGTTGCTTGACGCGGCGGCGATCGAGTTCGGCGAGCGCGGTTTTCATGAGGCGTCGATCAGCGGCATCACCCGCCGCGCCGGGACTGCGTTGGGCAGTTTTTACACCTATTTCGATTCGAAGGATGAGATTTTTCAGGCGCTTGTCCGCTATATGAGCGAGCAATTGCGCGACCATGTCACGCCGTTGGTCTCGGCAGCGCCCGACGAAATCAGCGCGGAACGTATCGGACTTGAATCCTTCCTCGGCTTTGTGCGCGAGCATAAGGAAATCTACCGGATCATCGATGAGGCCGAGTTCGTCGATTATGCCAGCTATCGCCGCCACTATGAAACGACGGTGGCGCGCGTGCGCCAGCGACTGGAGGCGGGGGCGGCGCGCGGCGAGATTCGCGCCGACGTCAGCGAAATCCACGCCTGGGCGATCGGCGGAATGAACGTCTTTCTCGGCATGCGCTATGGCTTGTGGGACGAAGATGCCGATATTTCGGAAATTGCCCGGATCGCGAATGATTTTGTCGCGAATGGGCTGGTGAAGCGGGATTAAGTCAATCGATCCTCCCTGTGGCGAAGCCATGGGAAGGCGGCAGCGCGACGCGCTGACGGATGGGCCATAGCGCCGCCGTCGCCGTCTCTCCACCACTCGCCTTGCGGGCAGTCCCCCTGCTACCGCTGCGCGGCAGCGAGGATTAGCGTCGCGAAATCAAAAAAATCGCATGTTCGGCGCGCCACGTGGCCGCGGCGTCGCTCGTCGGTTTGTCGCCCGACAGATACCAGGCCGCTTCGACGCCGACCCCCTTGGCGCGCAGCAGGTCGCGAAAATCGCTGACCGTGACATGGTGGATGTTGGGGGTTTCGTACCAGGCGACGGGCAGCAGCCGCGTCACCGGCATCCGCCCGCCCCATAAAAGCGCCAGCCGGATGCGCCAGTGCGCGAAATTGGGAAAGCTGACGAACGCGCGCGGCGCTATCCGCAACAGTTCATCGACGACCCGGTCGGGACGCTCGGTCGTTTGCAGCGTCTGCGACAGGATCGCATAGTCGAAGGCGTCGCCGGGATAGTCGGCAAGGTCGCGGTTGGCGTCGCCCTGGACCACCGACTGGCCGCGCGCGATCGCCGCGGTGACGTTGGCAGGGTCGATTTCCAGTCCGCGCGCATCGACGCCCTGATCTTTCAGCGCTGCCATCAACTCGCCGTCACCGCAGCCGACATCGAGCACGCGGGCGCCCGCTGGCACCGCACCGGCGATGATCGCGAGGTCAGGGCGCAGCGCCATGGTCAGAAACCGCCGCCGAGCGCGCCCGCGACGATGCGGTCGAGTGCGGGGACGTCGAGCAGGAACGAGTCATGGCCAAATGGCGCCGACAGTTCGACAAAACTCGCCGACGCGCCGACGCTTTGCAGCGCTTGCACGACGCGGCGCGATTCGGCCGTCGGATAGAGCCAGTCGGTGTCGAAGCTCACGAGGGTGAAGCGGACGTCCTTTGCCGCGGTGAACGCCCCCGACAGGCGCCCGTCGTGCGGGTCGGCGAGGTCGAAATAGTCCATGGCACGGGTTATATAGAGATAGGCGTTGGCATCGAAGCGGTCGGTGAAGGCCAGCCCCTGATGGCGCAAATAGGATTCGACCTGGAAATCGGCATCGAAACCAAAGCTCTTGATGTCGCGCGCCTGCAGGCGGCGGCCGAATTTCTCGGTCAGCCCTTCCTCGGACAAATAGGTGATGTGCGCCGCCATGCGCGCGACCGCCAGGCCCTTGGTGGGGGCGCGTGCGCTGCCATAATATTGGCCGTCCTGCCAGTCGGGATCGGCCATGATCGCCTGCCGCCCGACCTCGTGGAATGCGATATTCTGCGCCGAATGGCGCGCTGCGCTGGCGATGACGACTGCCGAGGCGAGGCGTTTGGGATAGGATGTGGCCCAGGCGAGCGCCTGCATCCCGCCCATCGACCCGCCGACGACGGCATGAAGTCGCGCGATGCCGAGATGATCGAGCAGCATCGCCTGCGCGCGCACCATGTCGGCGATCGTGATCACCGGAAACGCCATGCCGAGCGGCGTGCCGGTCGCGGCATCGGGGGTCGCGGGACCGCTCGACCCCATGCAGCTGCCGAGGACATTGGCGCAGATGACGTGAAAACGATCGGTGTCGATCGGCTTGCCTGGGCCGACCATGCGCGCCCACCAGCCGGGCTTGCCTGTCGCCGGATGGTCGCTCGCGACATATTGATCCCCGGTCAGCGCGTGGCAGATCAGCACCGCGTTCGACTTGGCGGCATTGAGCGCGCCATAGCTTTGATAAGCGATCGTCACCGCGGGCAGGCTTTGCCCGCTGTCGAGCGGCAGCGATGCTGCGATCGTCACGCTGTGATGCTGGATCTGGTGAAGCAGACTGGCCATTATTCGCGCGGGGCTAAGCGGGCGCGCGAAGCCTGTCAACGTGCTGGACGAGACGCTGGACTCGGGGCGCACAACCGCTAAACGGCGCGGCATGACCGACACGATGCAAACGCTCAGCCCGAAGCCGTGGATCAGCGGCATCGCTCCTTATGTTCCGGGCAAGTCGGCGGGCGCCGACGGCCGCCCGCTGATCAAATTGAGCGCGAACGAAAATCCGCTCGGCACCGGCGAAAAGGCGCGTGCCGCGTTCGCCGCGGCGCAGGCTGCGCCCGATGCCTTGTCGCGCTATCCCGATCCCGGCTCGCTCGAACTGCGTGAAACGATCGCCGCGAAATTCGGGCTCGATCCGGCGCGGATCATCTGCGGCAACGGGTCGGATGAACTGCTCCACCTCGCGGCGGGCACCTATGCCGGTGTCGGCGACGAGATATTATACGTGCGCTACGGCTTTGCGGTGTACGAGATCGCGGCGCGCCGCGTCGGCGCGGTGCCGGTCGAGGCCGACGACAAGGATTATGCAACCGACGTCGATGCGTTGCTCGCCGCGGTGACCGACAAGACGCGCGTCGTCTATCTCGCCAATCCGAACAACCCGACGGGGACGCTGGCGTCGAAGGACGAAGTCGCGCGACTGTACGCGGGGCTACCGAAGGATGTGCTGTTCGTCATCGACCAGGCCTATTCTGAATATCTGTCGGATGCCGAGGATGACGGCGGGCTCGATCTCGCCAAAACCCAGCCGAACGTATTCATCACGCGCACATTTTCGAAGATCCACGGGCTTGCCGCCGAACGCATCGGCTGGGGCTATGCCTGCGCCGAGGTGATATCGGCGCTGCACCGTATTCGTTTGCCGTTCAACGTCACGCGCGCGGGGCAGGCGGCGGCGATCGCAGCGATCGGTGATGAGGAGTTTGTGCGTCTCAGCCGTGAGCATAACGCCAAATGGCGTGGCTGGCTGGTGCAGGAGATCGAGAGCCTGGGCAATCATGGCCTGCGGGTCGTGCCGTCGGCGTGCAATTTCCTGCTCGTCTTGTTCGAGGGCGATGTGAGCGCCGAGACCGTTTACAATCGGCTGATGGAGGCGGGTTATATCGTCCGCTGGCTGCCCGGGCAGGGATTGCCGGGCGCGCTGCGGATGACGATCGGCACCGAGGACGAGACCCGCGGGCTCGCGGCGGCGATCCGTGCCGCGCTGAACGGCTGATCGATGCCGCGGCGCATTGAACGGCTGGCGATCATCGGGCTTGGCCTGATCGGATCGTCGATCGCGCGCGCGGTCAAGGAACGGCTGCCCGATGTGATGGTCACCGGCCACGACGCCAGCGCCGAGGTGCGTGATATCGCTCGGACGCTGGGGCTGTGTGACGCCGTGATCGACGCGGCCCAGGCCGCCGTCGCCGATGCCGATCTGGTGATTTTGGCGGTGCCGGTCGGCGGCATGGCCGCCGCGGCGGCAGCGATGGCGCCGGGGCTGGGCAAGGATACGATCATCTCCGACGTCGGGTCGTCGAAGGCGAGCGTCGCCGAGGCGCTGGCCAAGGCGCTGCCTGGCCATATCATCATCCCCGCGCATCCGGTGGCCGGGACCGAGAACAGCGGCCCCGCCGCGGGCTTTGCCAGCCTGTTCGACGGGCGCTGGTGCATCGTCACCCCCGATACTGCGGCGCCCGCCGATGCGGTTGCGGCGCTGACCAGCTTCTGGGAGGCGCTCGGCGCCAAGGTCGACGTCATGGACGCCGCGCATCACGATATGGTGCTCGCGGTAACCAGCCATTTGCCGCATCTGATCGCCTATACGATCGTCGGAACCGCCAGCGAGTTGGAAGAGGTCACCGAGAGCGAGGTGATCAAATATTCGGCGGGCGGCTTTCGCGATTTCACCCGCATCGCAGCGAGCGACCCGGTGATGTGGCGCGACGTGTTTTTGGCCAACAAGGACGCGGTGCTCGCGACCTTGCAGCGCTTCAACGAGGATCTGACCGTGCTGCAGCAGGCGATCCGCCGCGGCGATGCCGACAAGCTGGAAGACTGGTTCACCCGTACGCGCGCGATCCGGCGGTCGATTATCGCCGAGGGGCAGGATGATGCGGCGCCCGATTTCGGGCGCAAGCATTGAGCCGAGCGCAGCCATCAAATTCCGCGCGCGCGGAGTAAAGTCGAGACACCCGGCAGGCGCGCACGAATGAGGGGCATCGCACCTTCGCTCGATGCGAACGGGATTAGGTGGTGGGCTCGCTCGCCAGCAACGCCTCCGGCGGGTTCAGCGCATTGATTGCCACTCGCACGCGTTCCTCGGCCTCTTCGCGCGGTAGCCCCGCGGGGATCGTCGCGCCGATCTTGTAGGTGATCGTGCCGGGCCATTTCACCCAGCGGCGCGGCGGAAAGGCGAGACCGCTGTTCACCGCGACGGGGATCACATCGACCCCGAGCAGCCGGTACATGCCCGCAAAGCCAGGACGCAGGGGTGGCGCTTCGCCATGCGGCACGCGCGTCCCCTCGGCAAACAGCACCAGTGGGCGCCCCGCAGCGAGCGCCGCCTTTGCCGCGCTGAGCATCGCGCGCATCGCCTTGCCGCCGCCGTCGCGGTCGACCGGGATCAGGCCATAGAAACGCGCCGCCTGTCCCCAGACCGGAATCGAAAACAGCTCTTCTTTGGCGAACACCGCAGGGTGTTTGAACAGCCCCGGCTGTTCGACCGTTTCGAACGCCGATTCATGCTTGAACACATAGAGCACCGGGATATCGGGCATCTCGCCGTCGACGACGATCGTCTGGCCGAGCAGGAAGCGGCAAAACAGCCGATGCGCCTTCGCCCAGATGCGGACGAAAAAGATCGTGCCGCGGTGCGAGACCGGCAGCGCGATCACCCCGCCGATCGACGAGATGCTGCTCATCACGAAAAAGGCGATCCAGAACAGGATCGAACGGATCAGGGCGATGGTGTAGCGCATCGGCGTTGCGCTTACAGGCCGAGCAGCCCGCCCGCCAGTCCCGCGAGATATTTGTGATATTCGCGAAACAGCGTGGCGAAATTGGGCTCGCTGCGCACCGCGTCGGGCAGGATCGTCACCTTGTCGCCGATTGCGCGGCCGATTTCATATTCGGCGCGGCGCATGTGCCAGTCGGTGGTGACCAGCCGCACCGTCTTATAGTTGCGCCGCGCAACCCAGGTCGCGACTTCGGTCGCGTTCGAGCGCGTATCCTCGGCTTCGAACCCCAGCGCGATGCAGCAATCGAACAGGCGCAGCGGGCGTTTATATTCGGCGGCGAGCTCGCGCGGTTTGACCTCGCGCGCGACGCCGCTGATCAGCAGGCGCTTGGCATCGCCCGCCTCCAGCCGTTCGAGCGCGCGGTCGATGCGTCCCGGCCCGCCGGTGAGCACGACGATGGCATCGGTTTTCTGCGCCGCCGCGGGCAGCGGCGGCAGCAGCGCGAACCACGCAAAGCCAAGGATCCAGGCCAGGAAGAGAAGAGAAATCAGGCGCTTGATCATAAAATCTTCTTGAGCGCGGCGAGCAACGTCTGGCGCGCCGTCAGGGCTGCCAGCGCGATAGCCAATAGCGGCAGTGCCAGCAAGAGCGCCCAGCCGGTCGGCCCCAGCGACGCGGTCGCGGCGAGCCCCGAGGTGATCCCTGCCCATTGCCAGCCGATGAGCAGCAGGATCGCAGCGGCGACGACGCTGCCGAGCGCAATGCCATAGGCGGTGTCGATCGCGATCCGGCGCTGGAACAGCCGGGTGATCTGGCGGTCGGTCGCGCCGATCAGGTGGAGCATCTCGATCGTCGCAAAATGGGTGCCGAGCGCGGCACGCGCGGTCATGATCACCACCGCGGCGCTGGCGAGCGTCATCAGCAGCACGAGCCCGCCGGCGATCCATGCCAGCGAGCCGATCAGCCGCGCGACCGGCCCCAGCCATTCGGCGTGCGGGATGATCCGCGCGCCGGGGGCTTCGGCAGCGACCAGCGCGCGCAATTGCTCCATATGACCGCTGCGGTCTTCACCGACGAAATCGATATCGACCAACGCGGGGAGGGGAAGCGAGTGCAGCACCGGATCGTCGCCGTCGGCGCTGCCGAACCACTGACCCATCGTAGCCTGCAGCTCCTCGCGGTCGACGGCGCGCGCCGACAGGACAAAAGGCTGCGCGGCGGCGGCGCGGCGCAGCGCCGCGGCCTGTTCGGCGCGCGTCACCGGATTGGCGGTGACGATCTGCACCGTGACGCGTCCCGCGATCGCGCTGCCGATTGCATTGGCCGAGCGCGAAAGCCCGACCCCGGCGGCGGCGGCGAGCAGGGTCAGCATCATCAAAATCGCAATCACCCACGGCGTCGGACCCGACAGGCGGCGGTCGGGCAGCAGGCGGCGGTGCTGGACGGGGACGCGCGGGATGATCATGCGCGGTTCGCCGGGGGATAGCGCAAGGCGCCGGTGGGATCGGCAAGCCGACCCTTTTCCAGCCGCATCATCTGGGCATTTTCGATGCGGCTGATCAGGTGGACATCGTGGGTGGCGACGACGACGGTGGTGCCAAGGCGGTTGAGCGCCTCGAACAATCCCAAGAGGCGCATCGCCATTTCGGGATCGACGTTCCCCGTCGGTTCGTCGGCGACGAGCAGCTGCGGGCGCGCGATCACCGCGCGCGCGATCGCGACGCGCTGCTGTTCGCCGCCCGACAGCGTCGCGGGGCGCGCGTCGGCGCGGTCGCCGAGCCCGATCCAGCTGAGCATTTCGCCGACCGGCCCCGACAGATCCTCTTCGCTCACCCCCGCGATGCGCAGCGGCAGCGCGATATTGTCGCGCGCCGATAGATGCGGAATCAGGCGGAAGTCCTGGAAAACGACGCCGATGCGGCGGCGAAAGCCTGGCAGGCGCGGGCGCGGCATATTGACGAGGTCCTCGCCGAACAGGCGGACGATGCCGCGGCTCGGCCGCTGCGCGAGGTAGAGCATCTTGAGCAATGATGTCTTGCCCGCGCCCGAGGGACCGGTGAGAAAATAGAAGCTGCCCGGTTGCAGGTTGAAGCTGATATCGCAGAGCACCTCGGCATCGGGGCCGTAGCGCAGACCAACCCCGTCAAATTCGACCATCGCGCCGCCGGGACGCGGGCTCGGCACATCCGTCATGGCGTCACGCGCGCGCTGGCTTGCGCGGGCGAGGTGGCACAAAACAGGGGCGCGGCGGCGCTCATGCTCCGCCTGTTACACGGCTGCTGTGCGAGGTAAAGCGGGGAGTAGCCACGCGCATGTGACGCGGCGCTTGCAACGCTGCGAATCAGCGTGTTTAGAGGGGACCCATGATCCTCGCCTGTCCGTCCTGCCGCACACGTTATGTCGTACCCGATACGGCAATCGGACCGACCGGGCGCACCGTGCGGTGCGCGAGCTGCCGCCACAGCTGGTTCCAGGAGCCTGCGGCGGTTGATCCGGCGGCGCCTGCGGCGCGCATCGAACCGGTCGCGGCGCCGACGACCCAACCCGCGCCATCGGCCGCTGAAAACCCTGCGCCGGTGGCCGAACGCGCCCCGCCGCCGCCCGAGGCCTTTGCTGCCGACCCGGCGCCGCGGCCGGCGCCGACGGTCGTTGACGAAGCGCCGCTGCCGTTCCGCCGCCCGCGCCGCAATCCGGCGAAGCGCTGGACGCTGATCGCCGCGAGCGCCGCGGCGCTGATGGTCGCCGGGACCGCGGGGCTCTATTATTTCGGCCTGCCCAGCTGGGCGCAGGGGCTCGGCCTGCCCGGGATGGCCGCCGAACCCGATCTGGTGATCGAACTGCCGCCCAATCAGGATCACCGCGAACTTGCCGACGGGACGATCTATTTCGCCGCATCGGGGGTGATCATCAACCCGACCGACCGCGAGCAGCGGGTGCCGCCGATCCTCGCCGAACTGCGCGATGCGCAGGGGACGATCGTTTACAGCTGGACGATCAAGCCGCCGGTGCGGATGCTGCCGCCCAACGAGAAGGTCAATTTCAGCGAAGCCAAGCTCGACATCCCGCGCCGTGCGACCCAGCTGACCGTCAGCTGGGCTTTGCCTAAAAGCTAAATCTTACAATATCATGGCATGACGCCGCGGCGTCACAGGCTCAGTGCGGCGACCAACGATAACAGGAAGCTGGTCATCGTCGCGACGATGATCGGCGCGAAGCTGCGCCAGCCCTGATCGAGCAGCAAATGCAGCCGCGCCTTCATCGCGGTCGCGACGATCGCGAGCAGCAGCAATGCCTGCGCGCCCGTCGCGGCGCTATCCTGGAGGGGCTTGGGGATAGCAATAAGCGAGTTGAGCGCGGCGATGCCGAGAAAACCGATGATGAACCAGGGGAGGCGAAGCGGGATCTTGCGCGTGCTCTCGCTTTCGCCGCGGCGACCGAGCCACAGCGCGACGAGCATCAGCATCGGCGCGAGCAGCGCGACGCGCGTCAGCTTGACGATCGTCGCCACCTCTCCTGCCTGCGGCGAGAAAGAAAAGCCGCCGCCGATCGCCTGCGCGACGTCATGGATCGACGCGCCGATCAGGAACCCCGCCTGCGCATCGGTCAGCTGCAGTTCGGCAGCGAGTACCGGATAAAGTGTCATGGCAAAGGCGCTGGCGACAGTGATGCCGACCAAAGTCAGCGTGAAACGCGCCTGATCGACGCGCTTGTCGCCGATCAGCGAATAGAGCGCGAGCGCAGCCGACGCACCGCAGATCGCGGTCGCGCCCCCGGCGAGTAGCGCGGCGTGACGATCCTGCGCAAACGCTCGCGCCGTCGCGACGGTGACAATGATCACGGTAAGCATGATCAGTACGAGTAGCGCGAAGGGCAGCGGCCCCAGTTCGGCTAATTGTTCGGCGGTGATCCGTGCGCCAACGAGGACGATCCCGATCCGTAGCGCTGTCTGCGACATCAGGTCGAGCCCGGCGTGGGTGCGCCGATCTTGCGACAGGAAACTCATCGCGAGGCCGATGAGCAGCCCCATCAGCACCAGCGGCGCGGCATAATGGTCGGCGAGCCAGGCGGCGGCGAGCGCCGCGATTGCAGAGACGAGCACCCCGGGCAGATAGTCGCGCCAGCGGCGCTTGGCGGGCGGATGCGCCTCAAGCTGCATCTCGCCATACAGGTCGGCGGCCATCGGCCAACTTCGTTCGGATGGTGCGTTCACGCAGCGTTCCCCATTCCCATGGCGCCGCTTCGCACATCGCCGCGTTGCGGTCGATAGACCATTGCTGCGCGGGCGCGCTCTTGCTAGAGGCCGCGCTCTATTGGCACCCGTAGCTCAGCTGGATAGAGCGCTGCCCTCCGAAGGCAGAGGCCAGGGGTTCGAATCCCTTCGGGTGCGCCATTTCTCGTTGAATTTCAACGATTTGATGGGATAGCGACGAGGGGCTTAGGAGCCCGGATTTCGTTGCGTAAGCACCTCGATGGCGTTGCGAAGCTGACATGCTCACCTTCGGCTCCCTGCCTTCCGAATCGAAGTAAGCAAAACGACGTTTTTCCAAAGCTTTAGAAATATCAAGGATGCTGTCGAAGACCGGCACCTGCCTTCATTGTAAATGCGTCCGCACGGGCCTACCGCCGCCATCCCTGCTCACAGATTGCTGTTAGTTTCTTATGCTCGGGTGGCGACAGCTTTTGCGCCCCATGTCGGCCGTTCAGACACTTTGTCGCTGTCACACGAAAGCGGACGCTCTACGCGGCGTGGGCTGCGCGCTTGTCTTTGCTTTACTGATAAGCAGGACACGATCTATGGCTGCGATCAGGTCAGTCTCGTACTCCACTCTTGTCATTTCCACTTAACATCCGATCGCAGAGTCGCGTTCGGGAGCATCGATCTCAGGACCCTTGCGAGATCATCGTCCAGATAGGCGGCCGTCTTTTCTCAAGCGTCTGACCAACTTTGCTTGCCCGAAAAGACCACGTCAGATTGTCGGCAGGAATTCGACAAGCCCCAGCCGCGATAATGTGAACTCTTGGCCGATCTTTCATCGCGTGCGCCAACAAAGTGGGATCTGCGAGAAAGAGGTGTTCGGGATCGCTCCTCTTGAGCGAGGCAGCTTGGGAAATAAGATCGTGAAAGATTTTTGCGATGCTGGCAGCTGGCTTGCCCGTTCGCCCGACCAGCGCTTCCAGAGTAACGCGCACATAGGTCACAAGCCATCGATCAGGATCAAGCTGTCCCGAACTTCGTCTCCACGTCGATTCCGATATCTTGTAGAAACTTCGTTGGTAGAATGCCGCCGGCGCAGACGATCACGGCATTATTCTGGATCGTGCGGTAACCTCCATGCGTCATCAGCGTGACTTGCGTTGCATCGATCTGGACGACCGTTGAGCTCAACAGAACATTCAGCCGCCCCGCTTCCGCAGCCGCGGCAACGCGGTCGCGGTTCTTGGCTCTGGCCCGACCGAAGACGTCAGCACGGTAGGAAAGCGTAACAGTGGTTCCGTGCACATCGGCGATTGAACTTGCTGCTTCCAACGCACTGTCACCACCACCGACGACAAGCACATGCTGCCCGCGATATTGCTCGGGGTCGATCAGCCGGTAAACGACTTTTGGTAAATCCTCGCCAGGAACCTGAAGCACTCGTGGCGTTCCACGGCGCCCGATCGCCAGCAATATTGTCCTGGCTTGGTATTTTCCGCGCGATGTCGTTATCGTGAAATTGCCTTGCTCGCCGTCGCCGGTCGCAATCCTGTATCATTCGCTCTTCACATGGGGGGCACTCAACAGCGCGGTTGCGCTTAACGCCATGTTGGTGTTGGCAGGAAGCGGACTGATCGGCCGTTTTCTATATTCGCGTGTCCACCGCGGATATTCGGGCCGAGATTCCCGGAACGGGACAGTCGTTTCGCCGAACCGATTAATTCTGTTGCCAAAACTTAACGCGCGGTTAATCGCTCCACGCCTGCCAAGTTGGTTATCGTTATTTTCCGGGATCTAATTTATGAAAATGGGTTTTACGCTGCTCGCCGCCGCCGCCGCCGCTGTATCGTCTCCGGCCCTCGCAGCGACCACCGTGCTGGACTTCAATGGTCATTCCAATACAATTTTCGGTGCGCCGATTGTGCAATCTGGATTTCAGCTCGGTAATATTGCCGGCGATGAGCAGCATTTCCATCTGATCGACAGCGCGCAATATGGGTTGCCCAGCAATGGTACCAGCGCCCTGTTGAATGACCGAAATACAAGCATCTTCCTCCGCGCGCTGGATGGTTCGGCGTTTTCGCTGTCGTCGGTGGACGTCGCCACCGCGTTGAACAATGGCCCTGCCTCGTCGCTGACGATTTCCGGCTTCTTCAATGGGCTGTTAACCGGTTCCTTCACCGTCGCAAATCTCGGCGGTTACCAGACCGTCTCGCCGAGCGGATTCTTGAATGTCGATCGAATCGTGTTTGATGGCGTCGGGGGTGGCGGCGGCTTCGAACTTGACAATATCTCGCTTGCCGCCGCCAGCGCGGTGCCGGAACCTGCAACCTGGGCCATGATGCTGCTCGGCTTCGGCTTGATCGGATCGTCGCTACGCACGCGTCGGCGCTCGGCGAAACTCGTCGTCGCCTAGCATTCAACCATTTGCTGCGGGATGCGGACACCCATCGAGGGACCGCATCCCAAAAGCATGCCTGTAAAGGCAGCTCGCTATGGCGTTGCCGCAGCATTGCTCAAGCGATTGCACCGGACCATCGGAAGCTGTGGCCGCCCACGGCGTGGGTCTGCCACAGTTTCTCCGACAGGCAAGCTTGGCGCGTCGCCCGTCATGACTTGCTCTCCCGCCATCGCGTGCCGCTGCCCGGTCCAGCTAAAGGCGGCCATCTCGAGCGGTTCAAAACTGACGGCGGCGACACGCCCGGTTTAAACCGCCATTATCGTTCAGGCGTCAGACCCCTTGTCGAAATTGGCCGGATCGATCTCAAGGATTGCCTTTCCCGGAAAGGGACATACCCATCGTGCCAAGCTGTTAATTGCGTTGCTAAAACTTAACAGGCAGCTAAGCGCTTTCCCCACGCTGACTCGGCTGTCGCGATTATTCGGGGACTTGATTTATGAAAATGGTTTTTACGCTGCTCGCGGCAACCGCCGCCGTTATCTCGGCCCCGTCTGCGACCGCAGCGACGATCGTCGCCAGTTCAACCGGACTGACCAACCCACAAACTACCATCAACTTCGATGAAGTCGCGTTGGCGTCCGGAACGTCGGTGACCAATCAGTTCGCCTCGTTCGGCCTGACGATCGACCCCAGCTTGAGCTACACGCCGCAAACTGGTTTTCCCAATATCACCGGGAACACGCTGGGCAATTTCAGTCCTTCAGTTTCAGGCCCGGTGACGCTGAAATTTGCCTCATCTTTGACCGCGGCAGGTTTCAACATGGTCTCGAACGGTTCCGCCTACAGCTTCCAGGCCCTGCTTGGCGGCGTTGTGATCGAGAGTTTTCAATCGGCAGTGGGATCGAGCTCGGCGAGCAATTTTTATGGATTCACCGGGAGCAATTTCGATGCCATCCGCATCAACAATCTGTCGAGTGATTCCTATCTGATCGACAACGTCCAGCTGGGTGTCACAAGCGCCGTACCCGAGCCCGCAACCTGGGCGATGATGCTGCTGGGACTGGGTTTCGTCGGCGGGAGCCTTCGCTCACGTCGTCGGCAACGGACCGCCGTTTCCTTCGGTTAATAGATTTCCAAGTTTGGAAACCGCCGCCGGTCAGACGCCGTGCGGCGGTTTTTCATGTTTGCGCCCGCGCTACGGAGCGCAGCGCCAGCGGTCTGGCGCGTGCCGATTTTCCCGCCAACGGCGGAATTTTCGCCATTCTTAACGGGTGGATCCTCCCGACTTACCAGCCCAAGTGACTGTGCCGAAACGGAACATGTGCGAAAACATGCCGCGAGGGGCGTGGACTCATCTCGAGAATTTTTCCAAATGTAATGAAATGTTATCGGGGGTGTTATGAAGAAACTTTGGATCGCTTGTTCGCTTGCCGCATTGGCGTCGGCTTCGCCCGCGCAGGCGGCAACCTTGATCGGGGACACGGTGACCTGTTCACAGGTCGGGGCGGGATCGAGCTATTCGTGCTTCACCAACACCGCGGTCGTGAGCGGGGGCGTGGAATTTGTCGTCGGCGCGGCGCCCAACCCGGCGATCGGGCTCAATTTCAACGGCGGCGGCCTGCGGATTTCCAACCTCTCGGGCGGACCGCTGGTTCTGGCGCTGACCGTCGTCTCGCTTTCGGATCTGTCCAAGGCCTTTAGCAGCGCAAATCTTCTCAATTCGTCGATCGTTGGCTTTAACCAGTCCGACGTGTCGATCACGGGCGGCGTTCTGCAGCTCAACTTTGCCGGCACGATATGGGGCCGAAATTCCACCGCCAATATCGCGCTTGATACGGCGGCCGCCGTGCCTGAGCCGGGAACCTGGGCGATGATGCTGCTCGGGCTCGGTGCCATGGGCGCAGCGCTGCGCGCGCGCCGCAGGAAGAAGCCGGGCCTCCACTACGCCTGATCGCGGTCCCCCGGTTCACCGCCCCTGGAGAAAGCTCGGATCTTGCGATCCGAGCTTTGCCCTTCGGCCAAAGCTGCGCTGAGTGATTTTGCATTAACAAGATTGCCGCTTGTCTAGCTGGTTGCGAATGACCGACCTCGCAGCGTGAGCGAGCAATGGCTGCGATCGATCTTCATTTCACAGGCAAGGATGCCGGGTCGAGGATTAATTCGGCAACCGCGACATTGGCCGGGCAAAGCCGCGAATGTAAAGCGCAGCTGATTACTGGCGACATCGGGGGTCAGCGGCCAACAAAGCTGTGCCTCTGCAACATCGCCAGCGGGCGCAACTATATAGCCAAGGCGCCATTTTCGCCACCTCCAAACACTGGTCCGCCATTTCCCCGTCACCTCACCCGCTCAGAAGGGCGGCGCTGCTGTGAAAATGGCTCGCCGTTCGCACGCATAGGCCAGCACCGCTTGCGATCTGGTGCGCCTTGCGTCCGATCAAGGCTGCAGGTTTTAGTCCGCCCTGCTTTTTTGAAATACCTCCCCTTTCCACGCCGCCGATTCGCCGCCACGGTGCTGTTTGGGTTCCTTAAAGGGTACGACCGCGCACCGCTACCGGCGTCGCAGGCTGCCCGCCGGTGGCCATACGCTGCGCGTCCGCTAGGTTGGCAATGCTAGTCTTTACACCGCTGCCCGCACAGGCCGGAGGATCAGTCTTGCGCTTGCAAATGCGGGCTTGCGACCGGAAAGGTCCTGCCGCAGCCGGCTCGGCCCATCTTGGCCCCGCAGCCGATTCGGACGGCCGCAGCTCACGAAAGTCGACGCGGGAAAGGCAATGCTGCCGCAGCGGGCTTTGCCGAAATCACCCCATATTAATTCGGGTTGCGGAGACGGGAAGATATGGCCGAGATGGTGTTGAGGCGGCGTGGGGATGCGGCATGATGACGAAGCACAATGTCCTGATCGTTGACGATCACCGGATCACCCAGAGCGGACTGCTCTACCTGTTCGCCTCGCTCGATCGGTACAATGTCGTCGGCACCCTCGATCGCGGCGCGACCGTCAATGCGTATGTCCAGTCGCAGCCCGTCGATCTGGTCATCCTCGACCTCAACCTGCCCGATGTGCGCGGGGTCAATGTGCTCGCCGAGATCGTCGGCTCGCGCGATATGACCGTGATCGTCCTGACCGGTGAAACCAATATTGCCGAAGTCCACTCGGCCTTGAAGCTCGGCGCACGGGCGATCGTGGCCAAGGCCGACCCACCCGATCATATTGTGGCCGCGTGCGATGCCGCGCTGGCGGGCGAAGTCTATCTCTCGCCGCATATCAGCGAGGCGCTCGGCAAGTATCAGCAGCCGCCTGTCGCGCTCACCTCGCGGCAGATGGCGATTCTGCATTATCTGGCCCAGGGCGAAACCAACAAGGAAATCGCCTATCGGCTCGCGATCGCGCCGCCGACGGTGTCTTTTCATATCGCCGAATTGCGCCGCAAGCTCGACGTGGCGCACAATCGCAAGATCGTTGAACGGGCGAATGAGCTAAACCTGCTCTGATGGCGCAGCCAACAGGGGTGCTGCAGCAGTTCGCGGCACGCGGGCTTGATAATCACCATCGCGACAAGGCTGCTGAGACGGCCGCGCGTCACCGTTGTGTCATCATAGGTCAACGCAATGATCCGGTTGCCTGCGGCACCCTCGGCACGCAGCCCGGTTTCGAACGCCGCACGCTGATCGAAATCGAGGATCAGCCAGTTGTCCAGTGCTGCCTCCAGTTCCTCGGTCCCGATTGGCACCACAGACTGCGCCGCGACGGGCAAGACGATACGGATCTCGGAGCCCGCCGGGTTTGAAGAGAGGATTTCGAGCGTTCCGCGCAGCGATTCGACAATGCGTTTGGCCGAGCCAAACCCCGACCCGGTGCCCGAGCGCTTGTCGTCGGCGCGGATCCGCGTGGCGGTGCCGTCATTCAGCGCGGCGACGACCTCGGGCGGCATGCCCCTGCCGCTGTCAAAGATCGTGATGATTGCGCCAGGGCCGCCCAGCCTGACGCGAATGGTAGCACCGCCGGTGTCGGTATATTTACAGCTGTTGCTGAGCAGATTGGCCAATGCGCGCATGAGGAGCGGCTTATCGGAGATGAGCGTGACTGGCCCATCGATATCGACCTCTAGCGCAAGTTTTTTGTTCGCGAACAGCGTCTTGAACATCATCAACAATGGCTCGAGAAGCGCGTGCGCCTGGAAGCTGCTGAGCGCCACAAAATCGGCATCGCTCGCCGCGATATTGGCGCCCGAGATCGTCGTGGAAATAATCTCGCTGAGATAGTCAGCGGAGCTTTGCAGCATTTCAACCAAGGCCTCGTCGGCGTCCTCGCGATCGTTGCGTTTCAGCACCGCGACCGCGCTGTTCAGCGCCAGAATAACCTGTCGGCTGTCATGGCCCGAGGCATGGAGCAGGGCATTCTGACTGTGGACGGTTTCGAGCGCGAACGCCTTTTCCTCGGCGAGGCGCTTGGCGCTCTCGCTCGTTGCCAGCTGCTCGGCGAGCGAGCGCGCATAATTCGCGTCTGCGGCCAGTTTGTCATGCTGGATCTTCTTCAGGTTCAGGCCGAGCGCGAGCGTGACCATCACTGATTCGAACAAACCCACGGGTCCCGCCAGGTGCCAGTTGACCGGTAGCCAGCTGAAGATCCCCATTGAGGCGATCGCGGCGTAGATGATGAAGAGCGCGAGGCTGGCCCAGCCGACGAACAGCGGCCAGAGCTGAAACCCGAGCTGCTTCATCGCGGCATAGCCGACAAAGGGCAGGAACAGCGCGACGATCACCGCGACGATCCAGCTTGCGAGATGCAGGAAGAAGCGAAATTCGGGCGGGTAGAGCGAGAGGCCCGGTTGCAGCGCCATAATGACGAGGGCCGACGCGATGAGGATGCGCAAGGCGAGGTCGCGCCGCGGAAAAAGGGTTGCTGTGCTCACAAAGCTTCGGCCGAACTGCGCCATCGCGGCGGCGAAGCCGCATTTGATAAAATCCTCGACCGCGACCCCGGTGAGGGGCTTGTCGTAAAGAAAGAAGATCGTGATATAGCCTTCGGAGTGGATCGTGTTCAGCGCAAAGAAGAGCTCGGCGACCGCCAGCCACAGAAACTCCTTGAAGCCGGTGATCGAAAAGAAAAGAAAATTGAGCAGCAGCAGCGTCAGCGCGCCGACGACCACCGCCGAGACCATTGATATGTTCGCGCGCCGCTCCTTGAAGAAGGTGCCGTAGGTCGCGATCTTGAGCGGCATATAGGTCGAATTTTCCGACAAGAACTCGATCAGGATCAGTTTTTCCTGCCAGGGGTCGAGCACAAGCTCGGCGCTGAACGCCTGGTAGGTGCCGAGATTCTGGCGAGCTTGCTGCGAATCGGTACCATCGACCAAAAGTTCGAACCGCCCCTTTTCTGCCTCGAACAGGCGAAAATGCTTGAGCGAGCCGCGGCCGGTGGTGAAAATCCAGCTTCCCTGCTCGGCATGGCTGTTGCGCACGCGCAGCAACACGAGGGTCTTGATGCCCGGCGGCCCGAAATGGATCGTCGATCCTTCGATGCGTTGCAGCGGCCCGCGCAGGATCTGTTCGAGCTGCGGCGCGTCGGTGCCGCGCGATTGCCGAGTGAAGCGGACAAAGGGTGCCAACGCCGCGCCGTCTTTTCCGGCTTGCAGTTCTAAAAGGGGAAGCTCGTCGGCGGCGACCTGCGGTCCGAACGCTGTCATCAGCGCGATAGTCAGTAACGCTAGCAATAATCTCATCAGCAACCCTCGTCCTCCGATGAGGGACTTGCACATGCTGGCGCATGGCCGGCGGGGGCTACATCTGCCCCCCGGTTCGCCGTCTATCCGCCCCCCGGCGATCGATTCGATCTAACGGGCCAGCGCCACCGCGCAAGGGCTCCGCCAACGATCCGTCGCAAATTTGCCCTAAAAAACATTGGGTAGACGGCCATGCGCGCCAGCACCTAGGCAGCGGCCACAAAGCCGAACGTGTCAGTTACCCATTCGGCGGGGGGTCGCAAATTTTCGGAGCAAGCGAGAACGCTGGGGTGCCTTGATGCACTTCGGCGAACGGTCTCGCTGTACCTGCAACGCCTTGGGGAGTGCCTTCCATGTCACGTATGTCGAAATCTCGTTTATTGGCCACCAGCGCCATCGTCGGCCTGTCAATCGCCAATCCGGCATCGCCTGCAAATGCACAGCAGGCGTTCGGCATTCACAACGACACCCCGGCGCTACTCGAGATCGAGGTCGCTGCGGGCGAAACGGTCGAAGGCGACGATATCGGCATTTATGCCGACAATGGTCCGGTAACGATCGACAACGCCGGGAGCATTCGCGGCAACGGCCCAAGTTACGGCAGCATCGACGATCGCCCGAGCGGCGGGGTGGTCATCGCGCAGCCCGGCTCGACGGTCACGAACAGTGGTCAGCTCACCGGCGCCGCCAACGGCATTGCGACCTCCTATTTCTTCAGCGAAGACGAAGAAGGCGAAAACCTGCCCCCCGAGGCGCTGGCCGCGAATACGACGGTCACGAATTCGGGGCTGATCCGCGGCGAAGCGGGCAGCGGAGTCGCTCTGATCGGGGGCGGCGATGTCGACAACAGCGGCCTGATCCAGGGCTTCAACGGCAATATCGGCAACGGCGCGCAAGGCATCGGCGTCATCATCGCCGAGTTCCCCGAAGCGGTTGCGCAAGGCGTCGCCGGCATTGGATCGCTGACCAACCGCGCTGCCGGGGTGGTCGAGGGACAGCTGTTCGGCGCGCTGCTGTCGGGCGGCGGTACCATCGACAATGAAGGGACGATCCGCAGCACCGGAAACTTCAATCCGGCGACGCCAAATGTGTCGCCGTTCGGTGTCATCCTGACCGCGACGGCCAATCAGCCCGGCCGCGCCGCGACGGTCAATAACAGCGGCACGATTTCGGGCCTTCTGTTCGGCATGCTTGCCAACCAGCAGCTCGCAACGGCGACGATCAACAATAGCGGCATCATCACCGGGCAGCAGACGGCGATCATCGGCCTCAATAGCGGCGATCTGGTGATCAACAATGAAGTGGGGGGCCAGATCACCGCCAATGGCCCCGCCATTACATCAAACGCCGGCACACTCAGTGTCGACAATCAGGGCCTGATCCGCAGCAATGGCCAGGCCGCGATCAACATCACCACCGCCGATGCGGTGATCGTCAACAACGGTGTAATCCAGGGCGGCGCTTTTGGGATCACCACCAACTCGTTCCAGGTCAGCCCCGGGGTTTTCGAGGACCGGTCGGTCAATACCACGGTCACCAACAGCGGCTCGATTACGGGCGTCAACAACGACGGCATCCGGCTGCAAGGCGGCGGCACCGTCGTCAACAGCGGTTTGATTCAAGGGGTCAATCCCAACCCGGCAGGCACCGACGGGGTGTCAATTTTTGCGGCCTCGACACAAAGCCTCGAGGGGTTTGTCGCGCAGGTCGAGAACCTCGAAGGCGGACAGATCATCGGCAACCGCTTCGGCGTTGTCTTGTCGACGGGCGGCGATGTCGACAATGGTGGGACGATCAGCGGGAATAACGGCGGCGTCGTAATTCAGAACGGCACTGGCGCTGCCAATATCGACGGCGTGCTGACCAACCGTGGTTTGATTGTCGGTAACGCCAGCATGGGCGTTGCGTTTAACGGCCTCGCGGCCGCGACGCTCGCCAACAGCGGAACGATTGCCGGTAATGGCGGCGATGGGGTATTTTCGTCGGCGGCGGGCGATGCGGTGACGACGATCACCAATGGCGCCGACGGCACGATCACCGGCTCGCAATCGGGCGTGCATGTCGATCTGGGCGGCCTCGCACTCGACAATGTCGGGACAATCCGGGGGAACGGCGGCAACCCTGGCACCAACGCAGCGCCGGACGCAGGCGTCACCATCTCGGGGGCGGGCAATTCGATCACCAACAGCGGCACGATCTCCGGGCTCCGCTTCGGGATCACCACCGCCAATGTCTTCAACGCCGCAACCGGCCAGCTCGAAGGCCTCGCCGTCGACACGTCGGTCGTGAACTCGGGCACCATAATCGGCGAGAATGACGATGGCGTGCGCCTGATCGGCGGCGGCAGCGTCGAGAACAGCGGCGAGATCCGCGGACTGGCGGGCGATTTCACCGATGGCATCTCGATGTTTGCCTACACCGCGCAAGCGAAGGAGGATTATGGCGCGTCGGTCAGCAACGCCGACGGCGGGGAAATCAGCGGGACGCGTTTCGGCATTATCCTCTCGGGCGGCGGCGACCTCGACAACGCGGGCGAGATTGCGGGCGTTGTCGGCGGCGTCTTCATCCAGGGGACCGCGATCAACACCGATCCCGGCGAAGACCGCAGCGGCCTGACCGCGAGCGTCGTCAATACCGGCACGATCACCGGCACCGGACCGCAGCAGTCGCTCGGTAGCAGCGGCAATGGCTATGGTCTCGGCTTTGGCAGCGACATGTCAGCCGCCACGCTCGACAACAGCGGGACGATTGCCAGCGAGCAGTCGGTGGGCGTTCTGCATGGGTCTTTGGCCGACCTGTCCATCACCAACCGCGAGGGCGGCGTGATCACCGGGGCCACCTCGGGCATCTATGGTTCGGCTGGCGGCACACTGGCCATCAACAATGCCGGGACAATCCGCGGCGAAGGGACCTATGACGGCTTCGATGCGGTTCCCGATGCGGGGGTCACGATTGGCACTGCCAGTTCGAGCGTAACCAACAGCGGTACGATCAGCGGCGCCGGGGCGGGCATCACGACGGCCTATCTTTTCGACAATGCAACGAACCAGCTCGTCTTCCTCGCAGACGCGACCGCGGTCACCAACAGCGGCACGATCGCAGGCGAAAGCAACGACGGGGTCCGGCTGATCGGCGGCGGCAGCGTCACCAACAGCGGCGAGATTTCGGGCCGCGGCGCGTTCGGTGCCGATGGCATATCGATGTTCCGTGCCGATGGGCAGGCGGCTGAAGACTATGCCGCGACCGTTGCCAATGCCGGCGGCGCCCCCATCGCCGGGGACCGGTTCGGCGTCATCCTGTCAGGGGGCGGCGCGGTAGAAAATGCGGGTTCGATCGCGGGCGATCTCGGCGGCGTCGTCATCCAGAGCCAGTTCAACGGTGAAGACGCGGGCCTGACCGGCACGCTGGTCAACGAGGGCACCATCGCCAGCGCCAATGGCGCGGCGGCGCAGTTAAGTGCGGGACTGGAAACCGTGGTTGTCGATAACAGCGGTTCGATCAGCGGTGCGACCGTCGGCGTTGCGCATGGCACGGACGGCGCGATGACGCTGATCAACAGCGGCAGCATCAGCGGCGGTCAGACCGGGGTGATGAGCGAAGCGAGCGGCGCCGTAACACTGGTAAACAGCGGCAGTATCGTCGGGACGGCGGGCGCGGCCTTCACGGCACTTACCCAGACCAGCCTCGACAATGCCGGAACTCTCTCGGGCGGCGCGGGCGTTGCTGTAACGCTCAGCAGCTTTGACGACAGCGTCATCTTGCGCACCGGCAGTGCGATCACCGGCTCGGTCGATGCGGGCGAGGGCGAAGATGCGCTGACACTCGATGGCGATATCCTCGAACTGACCGAGGCGCAGCAGCTCACTGCCGCAGACGGGTTCGAAATGCTCGACGTCGCTGCGGGATACTGGTCGACGTCGGGGATCGTCGGCAGCTTCGACAGCGTCACGATCGCGGAAGGCAGCGCGCTGCAGGTCAACGAGGTCAACCCGGGTGAAACGGGTGGGACCTCGCCGATCGAAACATCGGTGGTGCGGACCAATGGCCTGCTCGTGCTGAACTTCGGCACGGATGAAACCGTGTCCGACCTCGACGAACTGATGATCGAGGGGGTCGGACAGCTGCAGCTGATTGGCGACGCGGTGTTTACCGTCGATACCGCCAATGTGGCGCACAGCGGCGGGACAATCATCTCGAATGGCGGTCTGAAACTCACCGGTCTGCTCCAGGGCGACGTACGGACCGAGGGCAACGGCTTCTTCGAGCTCGGCGCCGGGGGTGCCGAGGGAAGCTTCGCGGGCAGCATCGTCAATGATGGCCGGTTTATCTTCAACCGGTCCGACAACTATGAATTCCTCGGCGGCTTCTCGGGCCGCGGTATTCTCGACAAGCTAGGTGACGGGACGCTCACCTTCATGGGCGATTATGCCTTCGAGGGGGTCACGAACATCCTTGGCGGCGCGGTGCGGATTGGCGGGACGATCGACCCCACCACCGAATTCGATCTCGGCGAAGGCGGGACGCTCGACATCAGCGGCAAGAACCAGACCATTGCGGGCCTTGAGGGAGACGAAGGAGCGGCGGTCGTCATCGGCGGCAGCGAGCTCACCGTCAACCAGGCCGGGAACACCGCTTTCGGCGGCGACATCACGGGTGACGGCAGCCTGGTCAAGGAAGGCGATGGGACGCTCAACCTGACCGGCAACAGCAGCTATACCGGCCCGACGTCGGTCAATGGCGGCACGCTGGCGGTCAACGGCTCGATCGCCTCGCCGGTCACCGTCAACGCCGGCGGCACGCTGGGCGGCAACGGCAGTGTCGGATCGACGATCGTCGCGGGCGGGGGCACGATCGCGCCGGGCAATTCGATCGGTCAGCTCACCGTGAACGGCGATCTCGCCTTCGCAGCAGCCGCGATCTATGAGGTCGAAGTCAATGCCGCGGGCGCCGCTGACCGCATCGACGCCACCGGCGCGGTGACGATTGCCAACTCGGCAAGCGTCGCAGTGCTGGCCGAAAATGGCAATTATAACCCGCGCACTGATTATGTGATCCTGACGGGTGCAGCGGGGGTCAGCGGATCTTTCGGTTCGGTGACGAGCGACCTTGCCTTCCTCAACCCGTTGCTCCGCTACGGCCCGAATGCGGTCACCTTGTCGCTGTACCGCAACGACATTGATTTTGCCGATATCGCGGTTGGCTTCAACCAGGTCGGGGTAGCGGGCGCGGTCCAGGCGCTTGGCATCGACAATCCGCTGTTCGAAGCGGTGCTGCTCCAGAATGCGGCAACGGCGCAGGCAAGCTTCAACGATTTGTCGGGCGAAATTCTAGCCAGTTCCATCAGCGGGCTGACCGACGATAGCCGTCATCTGCGCAATGCCTTGATCGGCATGCAGGCACCCCAAGACGGCGGCACCTTTGTCTGGGGTTCGGCCTTTGGCGGCTGGGGCGATTTTGACGCCAAGCGCAGCAATGCGGCGATGAACACCGATCACAAGGGTCTGGTGGCCGGCGTCGGTGTCGGCGGCAACGGCTTTGCGGCCGCCCTGTCGGCCGGGATCGGCAGTTCGGACTTCCAGTTTGACGGTCGCAGCGACCGCGCCCAAATTGACAGCAAATATCTCGCGGCGCATGCGACCTATGGGGCTGAAGGCGGTCTGCGCGGCAGTGTCGGAGTTAGCTACGCCTGGCATGACATTGACACCTCGCGTGCGATCAGCGCGGCGCCGCTGGCGCAGACGCTGAACTCCAAGCGCGATGCCGAAACGCTGCAGATCTTCGGCGAGCTTGGCTATGCGATCGTAACGGGCAGCACCGCCATCACACCGTTTGCCCGCCTGGCGCATGTCGATACCAGCAGCGAGGCTTTTACTGAAACGGGCGGCACGGCCGCGCTGGTGGTCGGCAAGGCCAATCAGAAGGTCACCTTCCTCAGCGTCGGCGGGCGGGTCCAGCTCAACCCCGGCGCGCCTGGTTTCCAGCCCTATGCGTCTGTGGCTTGGAACCGGGCGTTTGATAACCGCAGCGCGGTGGTCGCCTCGCGCTTTCTGAGCGGTGGGCCTGGCTTCGGCGTCGCGGGCACCGCGCTTCCTAAAAATTCCGCCGAGGTCGAAGCGGGGTTCGAATTCACTACGGGGCCGGTCCGATTGGGCGCCGCTTACAGCGGCACCTTGGCGTCGGATCGCAGCGCCCATGGTGCACGAGTGACTGCGCGCATCGCTTTTTGATCACGCGACCCGATCGAAAGCGACATACGCAGCCGGGCCGGGGCGACACTGTTCGCCCCGGCCCCTTTTTGTGGTTGGCCACCATGGCGGCGACGAGGCCTTCGACCTGGATTCTTGCGGCGAAGCCGAGCAGGCAGAGGCCATGCTCGGAGCCCCGCTCAAGTTTGGCGGATCGGCGGCAATCGGCGCGGTCGAGAAATGCGCGGCCGCGCGCAGGACCGCCGATCGATCCAGAATATCCCGCGGTAGGCGGGCGGCCGCGAAAACCGCTCGCCTACCGCGCTTGCAAAACGATCGCGGCCATCGCCGGCACCAGCGAGGCTCTGCCCGCGGAGCTTCGCGCCTGCGCGCTGTAGAAAAATGCACCCGCGACCGCGCAGCCGTTCTCGCCCTCTCGCGATACTCAGTCCTGAAAAATGGACCGTGTTCCTGGCCTGACAATTTGGGCCGGGCAGCATCCCAGTTGGTCAGCCTCACGCAGTCATGGCTTTCGGCGCCCCAGCTCCTGTTTCTTTCCTCGCATCATGCGCCGCGTGCCCGCGCGATCTCCGCTCGAAAGGGCTGTGGCCGCTGGGCACGTTCGGATGTTTTCGTGCGGCCACCCGCTGCGCCGCTTCACGCGGCCGCCAACGCACACGGCGCCGTCTTGCGTTTGGGATCGCGCGATTGCTTGACGCGGGCGCAGCGCGCGCTGGCGACCAGAACCGCTTCGGCCAGTTTGGCGGCAAGGACGGCAGCGGTTGAAGAGTTCAGGTCGTCCAGCACGGCTTCGACGTGGAGCTTGCCGCCGCGGCAGTCGGCGGACATCCGGATCGGCACCAGCGACCGCTGCGCAAAGATTCCGGTGATGCGCGGCAACGCCTGGGGGTCCGCTATCGCGACGATCCGGAACGCATGCCTCACGCCGCAAGTCGCCCTGCCGATGCGATCAGACGCTCGGCGGTTTCATCGGCGACCACGGCGGGCGAGATGCCGCGCCGCGAAGCTTCTTCGAGCACCGCGGTGACCCGCGGCCCGATCTGCGCGACGCGTTGCTCCACGCTTGCCGCGCTCTCGCCGAGATATTCTGCCGAGACGCTGATGATGCCGCCAGCATTCGCCACATAATCGGGCACGTAGGTGATACCGCGCGCGCGCAGCATGGCTGCAATTTCCGGGGTCGCGAGCTGGTTGTTCGCCCCGCCGCAGACGAGCTTGGCATTCATCGCGGCAACGGTGGGTTCATCGAGAACGCCGCCGAGCGCGCAGGGCACGAAAATGTCGGCGTCGATCGACGCGATGGCGTCGGAACCGACCACCCGTGCATCAAGAATCTTGGCGACGCGGTCGCGGCGCCCCGGCGCGACGTCGGCAATCACCAGCCGCGCGCCGGCGTCGGCAAGGCGCCGGCACAGCTCGGCGCCGACATTGCCAATCCCCTGGACGGCGACGGTGAGGCCCTTGAGATCCGAGCCGAGCGCGAAGGCAGCCCCTGCCTCGATTGCTCCATATACGCCCTGCGCGGTCCATGGCGAGGGATCGCCCCCGGCGGCCGCGCCGACTGCGGCCAGTCCCGCCACATGGCGGGTCTGTCCCGCGACCTCGTGCATGTCAGCGACGCTCGTCCCGACGTCTTCTGCGGTGACATAGCGGCCATCGAGCGCCGCGACGGCGCGGCCGAAAGCGCGAAACAGCGCGGCGCGGTCAAACGGCGCCTCAGGACGGCGCAGCACCGCCTTGGCGCCGCCAAAGGGCAGGCCCGCCAACGCATTCTTGTAGCTCATGCCCTCGGCCAGCCGGAAGGCGTCGGTGAATGCCTGGCCGAGGTCGGGGTAGTGCCAGAGACGGCAGCCGCCGGCACCGGGCCCCAGCGTCGTCGAATGAACGACAATAACCCCGTCAAGGCCGGCGCTCTTGTCTTCCAGGCGGACGGTTTCGAGGGCAGGCAAACGGCCCGAAAATTGAACAACCATGACGGTCTCCTTCACCGCCCGCTTATCGCAGACCGGCGGCGGTCAAACTTGCTCGATTTTTGGTGATTTCGGCGCTATTCAGGTCAAATTGTCTCGATTTGCCAAATTATGGGATGAAAATGACCGATCTTGATCCGTTCGAGAAGAATATCATTCGCGAGCTGCAGCGCGATGCTGGACTGACCACCGCCGAACTCGCCGAGCGGGTCGGGCTGTCACCGTCACCATGCTGGCGGCGCATCGACCGGCTCGAGCGCGAGGGCTATATCAAGGGGCGGGTCGCGGTGATCGACCGCCGCAAGGTCGGTCTGCACGCGCATATCTTTGCGCAGGTCAAGCTCAACGCGCATGGCCGCGCCAACCTCGACGAGTTCAGCAAGGCGATCGCGGCCTTTCCCGAAGTCCTCGGCGCCTATGTGCTGATGGGCAATATGGATTTCATGCTGCGGATCGTGGCGAAGGATATCGACGCCTATGAGGCGTTCTTCTTCGACAAGCTGAGCAAGCTGCCGGGGGTGCAAGAGATCAACTCGACGGTGGCCCTGTCCGAGATCAAGTCGACGAACGAATTGCCGATCCTCTGAGCGGGGCGTCGCGCCCGTTTGACTCGCGCCGCGGGGTGCGCCAGATGCCGCGGCACGGCAGTCTGGGCCAAGCGTTGGAGGGGGGGAACAGGAGCGATGTACGACCTGCTGACCGGCCTGTCGGTGATCGAGGCCTCGTCCTTCGTCGCCTCGCCCACCGCAGGGCTCTATTGCGCGCAAATGGGCGCCGAGGTGATCCGCGTCGACCAGGTTGGCGGTGGCCCCGATTTTCGCCGCTGGCCGGTGACCAAGGCCAATGATTCGCTCTACTGGGAAAACCTCAACCGCGCCAAAAAATCGGTCGCGCTCGACCTCGGCCGACCCGAGGGACGCGAGTTGCTGCAGGCATTGGTGCGCGCGACCGGGCAGTTCATCACCAACTTCCCCGTAGACGGCTTCTTGTCGCACCCGACGCTCGCCGAAGGGCGACCCGACCTGATCACGGTGCGCGTGATGGGCTGGGCGGACGGCGCGCCGGCGCTCGACTATACGGTCAACAACAGCGTTGGCTATCCGATGCTCACCGGCGCCGGACCCGAGCCGGTGAACCATGTGCTGCCCGCGTGGGACCTGCTGACCGGCGCCTATGCTGCCTTTGCCCTGCTCGCGGCGATCCAGCGCCGGTCGGCGACGGCGGTGGGGGGCGAGGTGCGGATCCCGCTGTCTGACGTCGCGATCGGTACCGTTGCCAATCTCGGCGGCGTCGCCGAAGTGCTTTATACCGGCGTCAACCGACCGCGGCTGGGCAATGCGGTCTATGGCCTGTTCGGGCGTGATTTCGTCACTGCCGACGGCGAGCGTACAATGATCGTTGTCGTCACCCCGCGGCAATGGGCCAATCTGGTGGCGGCGCTTGGCCTGGGCGAGGCGATCGCGGCATTAGAGGCATCGCGAGGGGTGACCTTTGCGACCGATGACGGCCTGCGCTTTGCGCATCGCGACGCGCTCTATCCCATGTTTGAGCGCGCGGTCGCCGCGCGGTCGCTGAAAGATCTCACGGCCGCCTTCAATGCAGGCGGCATCGTCCACTCCCTCTATCGCACCATGTCTGGACGCGGTGCAGGATCGGGCGCTCGTCGCCGACAACCCGATTTTCGGGCAGGCCGACAACCCGAGCGGTTTTGCCTATCCCGCCGCGGGTGCCTTTGCGACATTGCCGCAGGACGAGCGCCAGCCGCCGCGCCCCGCGCCGCGCAACGGCGCGCATAGCGAAGAAATACTCGCGGACCGCCTGTCGCTGCCGTCGGGCGAGATTGCCCGGCTGATCGATGCCGGTATCGTCGGTATTGCCTGAACCCTGGAGAATAAGATGACCCTGCGCCGCGCCGCCATCGTTGCCCCGATCCGTACCGCTGTCGGCAAGTTCGGCGGCGCCCTCGCCAGCCTCGACGCGGGGCAGCTCGGTGCGGTGGTGCTCGAAGCGTTGATCGCGCGCACCGCGATCGATCCGGCGCGCGTTGACGATGTCGTCTTTTCGCAAGGCTATGGCAATGGCGAGGCGCCGAGCATCGGCCATTGGTCGTGGCTCGCCGCGGGGCTGCCGCTCGAAGTGCCGGGGTATCAGCTCGACCGCCGTTGCGGTTCGGGGCTGCAGGCGATCGCCAACGCCGCGATGATGGTCCAGACCGGGATGTCCGATGTCGTCGTCGCGGGCGGGGTCGAATCGATGTCGAACGTCGAACATTACAGCATCGATGTCCGCAAGGGGGTGCGCTCTGGCAATCTGACGCTGCACGACCGGCTGACGCGCGGGCGGTTGATGTCGCAGCCGGTCGAACGCTTTGGCGTGATCAGCGGGATGATCGAGACCGCCGAAAATCTGGCGAAGGATTATGGTATCACGCGCGAGGCCGCCGACGCCTATGCGGTGGGCAGCCATCAGCGTGCCGAGGCGGCGTGGGCGAAGGGATTGTTCGACGACGAGCTGGTCCCGGTCGCGGTGCCGCAGCGCAAGGGCGATCCGGTGATCTTTGCCCATGACGAGGGGTACCGCGCCGATGCGACGCTCGAATCGCTCGGCGCCCTGCGTGCGATCGAGGCGAAGACGATCCCGGGCGCAGTGGTGACGGCGGGCAACGCCAGTCAGCAGAATGATGCCGCCGCCGCCTGCCTGGTCGTCGCCGAAGACAAGCTCGACGAACTCGGGCTCGAACCGATTGCCTGGTTCCACAGCTGGGCGGCGGCAGGCTGCGACCCCAGCCGGATGGGCATCGGTCCGGTTCCTGCGGTCGAGCGGCTGTTCGCGCGCACCGGGCTAGGCTGGGGGGATATCGATCTGGTCGAATTGAACGAAGCGTTCGCGCCGCAAGTGCTGGCCTGCCTGAAAGTCTGGGGCTGGGCCGAGGACGACAGCCGCCTCGATATTCTCAACGTCAACGGCTCGGGCATTTCGCTCGGCCATCCGATCGGCGCGACCGGCGGGCGCATCCTCGCCAACCTGACGCGCGAGCTGGTGCGCCGCGACGGGCGCTACGGGCTCGAGACGATGTGCATCGGCGGCGGGCAGGGCATCGCGGCGATCTTCGAGCGCGCCGCCTGAGCATGGCCGATCTTCGCTCTGCGCTCCGGGCAGCAACGGCTTATGGCGCGGCGGCCGAGACGGCGCTCGCCGACCGATTGACGCGGCGCTCGATCGACCGCGAGCAGCGCGCGGCGCATGGTTTCGCATGGGTAGCAACCACCGTCGCGGCGCTGGGCGCGGTGCTGGAGTGGTGCGAGGCCGGACATGACGCGAACGCACTGGACGCGAAAATCGCGACCCTCGCCTTTGCCGAGGGGGTCGGCCAGCTCGTCGGCGGCTTGCCGATGGGTCAGAATGAGATGTTCCGGCCCGCAGACCTCGGCATCGGCGCGGCGGCGCGGACGCTCGCCGACGCGTGCGGCGACCTGCTCGCTGCCGACCATGCGGCGACGCGGGCCGAAATCGCGGCGACGCTGGCGGGCGGCCACTGGCCGAGCGAAACGCTCCGCGATGCCGACCTCGATGCGATCCGCGACCAGTTTCGCCGCTTCACCGATGCCGAGATCCTCCCGCACGCGCACCGCTGGCACCTCGCCAACGACCTGATCCCCGACGCCACAGTGCGCGCGATGGCCGACCTCGGCACCTTCGGCGTCTGCATCCCCGAGGCCTTCGGCGGACTGGGCCTGTCGAAGCTGGTGATGTGTATCGTCACCGAAGAATTGTCGCGCGGCTGGATCGGGGCGGGATCACTCGGCACGCGGTCGGAAATTGCCGGCGAGCTGATCGCGATGGGCGGCACCGACGCGCAGAAGGCGCAGTGGCTGCCGCGGATCGCCAGCGGCGAGGTGTTGCCGACCGCAGTGTTCACCGAACCCGATGTCGGATCGGACCTTGGTTCGCTGCAAACCAAGGCGAAGCGCGAGGGCGATCATTGGGTGATCGACGGTGCGAAGAACTGGATCACTCACGCCGCACGGTCGGACCTGATGACGCTGCTCGCGCGCACCTTGCCCGATGCGAAAGGCTATGCCGGGCTCTCGATGCTGCTCGTCCCCAAGCCGCGCGGAACCGCAAGCGAGGCTTTTCCGGCCGAGGGGATGAGCGGCAGCGAGATCGATGTGCTCGGCTATCGCGGGATGCGCGAATATGCGCTGCAATTCGACGCGATGATCGCACCCGCTGATGCTCTGCTCGGCGCCGAAGAGGGGCAGGGATTCAAGCAGCTGATGCGCACCTTCGAGGGCGCGCGCATCCAGACCGCCGCGCGCGCCGTCGGGGTGGCGCGGCGCGCGCTCGAACTCGGGCTGGATTATGCGTTGGCGCGCAAACAATTCGGCAAGGCGATCATCCACTTCCCGCGCGTCGCCGACAAGCTGGCGATGAGTGTGGTCGATTTCGTCACCGCGCGCGAACTCAGCTATGCCGCGGCGCGGGCCAAGGACAGCGGCAAGCGCTGCGACATCGAGGCGGGGATGGCGAAACTGCTCGCCGCGCGAACGGCCTGGTCGAACGCCGACGCCGGCCTGCAGATCCACGGCGGCAACGGCTATGCGCTCGAATATGAAATCAGCCGGGTGCTGTGCGACGCACGCATCCTGAATATTTTCGAAGGCGCAGCTGAAATCCAGGCGCAGGTGATCGCGCGCGGGCTGATTGACCGGCGCAACTGATCGCGAATAGGCGCGAAGCTGAGTTTTTATCGCGCCCAAAAAATAATTTGCCTCATAACGGGGTTAATGCCAAGCGCATCAATCGCCGCGAAGCGAGCGTTTTTGGGGGATGAATTCTGTTTCGGTCGCGCCGCACGAGCCCACGCGGCGCTGCGACCAAACTTGATTTCGACTCGTGATGCTTTATTCAAATCCCGTGCACGGCGATCCCGACAATTACATCAGCCTGCTGTCTGTCGCGCAGATTGAAACACTGCGGCACGTTTATGAGCACAAAAATTCCAAACAAATTGCGCGTCTGATGAATGTTTCTCCGCACACGGTGGATGAAAGAGTTCGGCGATCGTTAAAAAAGCTCAATGCTGCCAACAGGATAGAGGCGGCTCGTATCTTGGCAGTTAACGGTGTCTTCGACAATGTTACCCCTTATCAGCCTTTGACATATCAATTGATCGACCTAGGCGCCGCCCCGGCGGCCCCCGATGCCGAGCGGGGGCGCAGTTCGTTTCGGCGACTTTTCGACATCGGTTCGCCATTTCCGACCGCGTCCCAGCCGGCCAACCGGCATGGGTTGATGGAAAGGATTATCTGGCCAATATTGATCGCCTTCGCGACGATTTTGGCTTTCTCCGCACTCTATTCAATCCTTGTCGGACTTGGTCGGGTGATGACCTGACGTTCGAGACGAATGCTGCGGGGGGGAAACCGGTAGCATTCTTTTTCAAGGAAAAAGAACATGCTGAATGAACGAGTTTCGGCGGCCAAAAAAATCGCTGCCGACCTGCATCAAGCCGAAGACGCGATCGACGAAGCGATGATCCGCATCGCCCAGCTCGCCGCGACCCTGCCCACCGCGCGGCGCGACACCAATATGTCGGCGATCGTTGGCCAGGCTGCCATGTCCAAGGTCGCGAATGCGCTCGCTGCCGCCGGCGAAGTCCGCCAGCTCTTGACCGACGCGCATCTGGCACTGACAGTGACGCAAAAGGAAGTGGGTCTGGGTACCCGCATGTTCGGCGCCGGGGTCAAGCCCGCCGAAGCGAAGCTGGTCGATCAGGGCAGCAATGATCGAGCCGCTGCCGAAGTCGCTGCCGTACCGTTCGCGAAGGCCGTTTGATCATCAGGAAGGGTTAACAGCCACAATGTGGTCCGTGGCGATTTACTATTTGGTACTGCTCACAACGGTTGCCGTCGCGATAAGACGCGGCGGCCCGTTCGAGCGGTGGGCGGCCTACACCGCCCTGATCGCCTCGGTTCTCACCAGTGTTTTGACGCCGTTTCCGACCTGGGCTCATATTGAACTGAATATCTTTGTGATCGACGTGCTGGTTCTGCTCAGCTTCTGGTTCATCGCCTTGAAGACGCAGAGTTTCTGGCCTTACTGGATCACCGGCTGGCAATTGATCGCCATCTTCGGCCATATCCAGAAGTTCATGTTCGCAGAGATATTGGCGCGACCTTATTCGCTCCTTTCAGTCTATATATCGTATCCGATCCTGTTGCTGATCATCTATGCATCAGGTTCGTCCAGCCGGCAGCGCGACGTTCCAGCCTGACATTGTGGCACCCCATGGGGTTTCCGCGCATGCAGCAATTTTCGAACCAAGAAGTTGCAGAATTAAAGTCGCGTATCGACGAGATACACGAGCTGCTGGCGGGCCGCGGTGGCGAATTGTCGACGCCCTCGACATATCGCAGCGGCGGCGGTGACGTCTCGCCGCAAGCGGTCTTGCTGAACCAGCTCTCGCTCAGCATCCAGATGCGGCGTATCCGGCGCAACCATTTCGGCAGCGCGGAACTGGCGGGGCCGATCTGGGACATGATGCTCGACCTGATGCTGGCCGAAAACCATGATCGCGCGCTCAGCGCCAGCGATCTGGCAACCGGCGCCGGAGTTCCGCTGTCTTCGGGGCTGCGGATGATCAGCACGCTCGAGCGGCTTGCACTGGCGCAGCGTTCGATCGACGAGCGCGACCGGCGGCGGACGATCGTCCGGCTGACGGCCAACGGCATCGAACGCATGGCCAGCTATTTCGGAAAAGTCGGCGTCGCCTTGCAGAACAACCAGATGCTCGCGGCCTGAGCGTCCCCGACCGGGTGCGATGGCCGAGCGGGTCGCACACGCCGCACCCGGTCACCCCTTCGGCGTTCGCGCTATTCGGTCATCTGGCGCATCATGCGATCGACCTTGGCCATCGCTTCGCGCTTGATCTGGCAGATCCGCGCCGCGCTGACGTCGAGGGTCAGGCCGATCTCGTGCAGGTTGAGCTCCTCAAAGAAATAGAGTTGCAAAACCATCTGTTCGCGGTCCGACAGGCAGCTGATGCACTGGCGCAGTGCACCCATCAAATCGGCCTGCTCGCATTGTTCGCCCGCGCCAACGCCGTCGTCGGGCAACAGGAAGGCGCCGGTGTCGGTCAATTCGTCGAGCGAGGTCGACCGGCCATGCGTCGCACTGCGTTCGAGCGCGAAATAATCCTCTGCCGACAGACCAAGCGCCGCAGCCATTTCGGTGGCGACAGGGGCGCGCATCAATTGCTGTTCCAATGCCGCGCGCGTTGCCTGGATACGCTTGGCGGCGCCCATCGCCGAGCGGCCGACATCGGCTTCGCGGCGCAGCTGGTCGATCATGGCGCCGCGGATCCGCGTCGTCGCATAGGTGGCAAAGGCAAAGCCGCGCTCTTCATAATTCTGGCTCGCCTCGATCAGCCCGATCAGCCCGGTCTGGATCAGATCGTCGAGCTCGCTCGTCCGCGACACGCGCGAAAACACCTGCCACGCGATCTTGCGGACCAGCGGCGCATATTCCTCGATCAGCGCCTCGACGCTTTCGCCGTAACCGCGCACGCGCGGAGCGCGGGTCGTCGGCGCGGCGAACTGCTCGGCGGGCTCAATTCTCATGCACTTGGTCCTCCATATGGGCGTCGGGCCCGACCGCGAGGCGCGGCACTTCGGCGCCGATCGTCGCGACAATTTCGGTCTGTTTGCTGGCCGGGATCTCGAGGTACGAGATCACGGCGACGTCGGGGAAAGTGGCGCGAATCAGCCGCGACAGCGCCGATCGGCAAATCGGCGAGGCGACGAGTGCAAAGCTGCGCGTCTGGAGCAGCAGCGGTTCGACCGCCTGTCCGACCTGATCGATGATCTTCATCGCCATGCCATGTTCGAACGGCCATTCGGCACCCGGATTGGCACGCACCGACTGGTTCAGCAGCACTTCGATCTCGGGACTGAAGGTCACGACGGGCAGCGGCATCCGGCTGGGCACGATCGTCTGGACGATCAGCGCGCCGATGCGCTGACGCACCGCTTCGACCAGGTCGATTTCGGTGAGTTGCTGTGCCGACAGCGATACCATCGCCTCGGCAATCTTGCGGAAATCGCGCAGCGGCACCCGTTCGATCAGCAGCGATTTGCACAGGCTGGCGATTCGCGGCAGCGGATAGCCCTGTGGGCTGAGATTCTGTGCGAGCTGTGGATAATGGACCTTGAGATTATCGATCAATGCCTGTGCGTCGTCGATCCCGAACAGCTCGGCGGCGGCGCCGACGATGCTGTTGTTGAGGTGGGTGGCGACGACGGTCGCGGGGTCGACGACGGTATAGCCCGCCGCAATTGCGTCGTTCTGCGTCGCCTTGGGAATCCAGAGCGCGTCGAGGCCGAAGGTCGGATCCTTGCACGGCCGCCCGACGACTTTGGTGACGAGGTCGCCCGAATCGAGCGCGAGCATTTCGTTGGGAAACACCTCGTCCTCGCCGACGATCACCCCCGCGACCGAAATGCGATAGACGTTGCCGGGCAGCGACAGGTCGTCGCTGACCTTCACCGGCGGCACGACGAAGCCGAGTTCTTTCGACAATTGGCGGCGGATCCCGGTGATCCGGGTCATCAGCGGCGCGCCCTTGCGGTCGTCGACCAGACTGACCAGCGCATAGCCGATTTCGAGCTGGCAGGCGCTGGCATCGCTGACGTCGGCCCATTCGATCAGCGAGGGGTCGGGCGCGGCAGCGGCGGGTTCGGGGGCGTCGGCGATTGCGGTGGCGGTGCGGCGCAACTGCCAGCCGACGGCAAAGGACAGCGCAGCGGCGGGCAGAACCAGCAGCTGCGGCATCGCCGGGACCATGCCAAGAATGAACAAGATGCTCCCGACCGCGATCCACACCGATGGCGCCGCAAACTGGCTGCTGATCTGACCGCTGAGGTTGAACGGCGACGCGACGCGCGTGACAATGGCGGCAGCGGCGATCGACAGCAGCAGCGCGGGGATCTGCGCGACCAGCGCGTCGCCGATGGCCAGCGTGACATAGGTGCTGCCGGCTTCGGAAAAGCTGAGGCCGTGGCTGAAAATGCCGAGGATCAGGCCGCCGACGATGTTGACGAACAGGATCAGCAGGCCGGCGATCGCATCGCCTTTCACGAACTTCGATGCACCGTCCATCGAGCCATAGAAATCGGCTTCGGTGGCGACTTCGACGCGGCGCGCCTTGGCTTCTTCGGGGGTGAGCAGCCCGGCGTTGAGATCGGCGTCGATCGCCATCTGCTTGCCCGGCAGCGCGTCGAGCGTGAAGCGCGCCGACACTTCGGACACGCGCCCCGCGCCCTTGGTAATAACGACCATGTTGATGATCATCAGCACGAAAAAGACGAACAGTCCGACGACATAATCGCCGCCGATCATCACCTCGCCAAAAGCCTCGATAACATGGCCCGCCGCGGCGGTGCCCTCGTGACCGTGGACGAGCACGACGCGCGTCGAGGCGACGTTCAGCGCAAGGCGGAACAGCGTGGCAAGCAGCAACACGGTCGGGAAGGACGAAAAATCGAGCGGCTTGGCGGCCGACAGCGCGACCATCAGGATCGCGAGGCTGATCATGATGTTGGCGACGAAACTGATGTCGAGGATCAGCGGTGTTACCGGGACCACCATCAGGCCGACAAGGATGAGCATCCCGACGGGCAGCGCCGAAGCGCCGGCGATCCGGCCGATTTTGCCGAGGTTGAAACCCCCGATCATGCTGCGCCGCCCGACATGGAAGCAAGCCGCCGATAGGCATCGGCAGCAAAGCCCATCGAAAGTTTGCGCGGCATCGGCTGGATTTCCATCATCTGCAGCGGGGGACGTCCCCCGCCGCCCGCCATGCCGCTCGAGCTGCTCGCCGAAGCGTGCCAGCCGGCGGGGGCGAAGGGTTTCATATTTTCGATCTTGCCGCCGTTCTCGAGCTTGGCGCGAAAGCGGTCGCGGATCTCGGCGAGGCTGCGCATGCTGCCGTCGGGGGCGTAAAAGACCGAGCGGTTGGCGGCCGCCGCCTCGGGCATCATCGGCGCACCGGGCTGGTCGGGATTGGCGTCGAGCGCGGTCAGAAATTTGGCGGCGCCGCCTGACCCAAGGAAATGCGCGAGATAAAGGTCGACGGGCTCGGCGCTGCGGCCGATCCGGCTTTCCAGATATTCGCGATTGTCGCCGGTCAGCGCCGCAGCCATCGTCGACGCGGCGGCGGGGTCGTCGCGCAGGTCGAAAATCTGTTGGCGAAGCGTCGGGTCGGTGACGGTGAGCCGCCCCGATCCATCGCGGCCGATCGCGTTGGCCGCCCAAGCGAGGCCATGATTGGCGCCGTGGCGGTCGAGTGTGGCAAGCCAGGTCTGCTTGGTAAACTGATACAGTCCGCGCGCCGACGAGGTCGACGCTTTGGCGGTCGGATTATAGCCGCTTTCGACGCGGGCGACGTCGACCAGATAGTCGAAATCAACGCCCGTGCGCGCCGACGCCGATTGCACCGCATCCATGACGGGTGCGGTGACGCGGCGGGCGGGCTGGGGATTGTTGATTGCGTTCATACATCGGTTTCCGCTGGTTCAGCAGGGCTGTCTCAGCAAACCAAAAGCAATCATCGTGCCATTTACGGTTAACGGCAGAAACCTATAGGGTAATCAGTAAGTTAAAGCAGCACCGCGCTGGTGGGTGCCGCGAATGTCGTGGTTCCTGTCAATCCGCTGACGCGTCCAGTCCTTGAGGACATTGACGCGGATCGCCGCGGCTTCGAGCTGCCGCAGCGTCTTGCCGATCATCTGCTGGGCGCGCTGTTCACTGCCTCTTGGGATACCCGCGCCGCGAAACAGGATCACCGCAGTCGCCAGCTCTTCGGTCGCGGCGATGATTGCGCCCGCGTCGTGGCCGTCGAGCGCGCCGACGAGCGTATCGAGCCGCGATTGTACGTCGTCGAGCATCGTTCAAGCCCCGCCGGTGTGGAAATCGATCATCGCGCTGGCGATGATCGCTGGGTGAACGCCATAACTGCCGTTGGCGATCGCGGTCCGCAGCGCTGCGACGCGCGCGACATCGACCGGCGGCGCCTGGGTGGCAAGACTGCTCGTGAGGCGGATCAGTCGCGCGGCGGGCAGGCTGTCCGGCGCGGTGCGCAGCTGTTCCGGCGCGCGCGCGGGTTGGGCGGCAGTCTCGCTGGCGACGCTGCGCAGCGGGGTCGTGCGGGCAATGCCGCCGACGGGTCCGATCTTGCTGCTTTCACCCGACATAAAGGCCTCCATCCGGTGCCGTCAGAAAAGTGACGGCGCGGTTCACGAAGGCTTTAACGGACGCGGAACAGGGCGATTAAGGCGGTTCGCCGCAAAAAAACAAAAGAAAGGCCCGGTGGCGTCGGAAAGCCGACAGTGACCGGGCCTGTGGGCAGGGTAGGGAGACGATGGAGCTAATCGTCGAGGCGGGCACGACCGGGGCCGATGACCCTCGCGCTCAATGACGATTTGGCGTCGTTGCCGCGCAGCGCGATTGTTTCGCCGACGCGGCCATCCTCGGCGGCGACCGCGGCATAGCTGACCGAAAAGCTTTCGGCTTCGATCGTGACGCGGACATTGTCGCCGCGGCGGATGACCGGAGCGCTGGAGGCGGTACGCGGAGAGGCTGACGCAGTCGAAGTCGCAGTCGTCGGTCCGGTCATCGGGACCCGAAGCCGCCAGCCGAGCGAGGCGCAGCGTACCGCGAGCGCATTGGCGTCGATTGCGGTGACCGAAGCCTGTTCGGGGCAACGCGCCAGCTTGATGCGCCGATCGACCGGAGTCGCGGTGCGCCCCAGCGCGCTGGCGACCATCGCAGTCAGCACGTCGATCGTCTGCCAGTCTTCGGTGGCTTGATCGGCGTGGGCAGGGATCGCGGTGGCGGCGCAGGCGACAAGCCCGGCGGCCAGCCGCGCGGTAATGGCATGAGACAAGATCCATCTCCTTGGGTCCAAAATGGGTACCCGCCATTTTGCACGAAGCGTGCCAGTCGCGGTTTGCAGCGCGATTGGCGGCGATCCGGCGCGGCGCCGTCGGTTTTTTGACGAGCGCAATTTTGTCGCACCGCGTAGAATATTTAAACATCTGAAAAACCAACAAAAATCAAGTTTGGCACGGCGATTGCATCGTTCTTTGTGTTTTCCGCGCGTCGGCGCCGGCAGTGACCGGACCGGGCGAGCGGCGAAAGAAGGAATTTGATGATGGCATCCGAAAAACTCTTTGGCCTGCACGCGACGGCGCTCCAGCTGCGCAGCCAGCGCATGATGATGCTCGCGTCGAACATCGCCAATGCCGCGACGCCGGGGTACAAGGCGCGCGACCTCGATTTCGCGAAAGCGCTCGACCTCGCGCAGCAGGGCGGCTCGACCGCCAATGCCGTGGAGGGCGCGGTTGCCTATCGCGTCCCGGTGCAGGCTTCGCTCGATGGTAACACCGTCGAAATGGCGACCGAACAGACGGCGTTCGCTGAGAACGCGCTCGCCTATCGCTCCAGCCTTTCGTTCCTCAGCGGCCGCGTCAACACGCTGACCCGCGCGATCAAGGGCGAATGACGATGAACGGAAATTTCTCGGTCTTCGACATCAGCGGCCGCGCGATGTCGGCGCAGCTCGTCCGTCTCAACACCACCGCATCGAACCTGGCCAACGCCGGAACGATCGCGGGCAGCGAAGCCGAAGCCTTTCGCTCGCTGAAACCCGTGTTTCGCACCGTTATGGACGGCCAGGGCCGCGCGACGGTGCAGGTCGACCAGATCACGACGTCGAAAATGGCGCCGTCGAAACGCCACGATCCGTCGAACCCGCTCGCCGACAAGGACGGCAACGTCTGGGAAGCCGCGGTCGATAGCGCCGCCGAGCTGGTCGAGATGGTCGAGACCGCGCGGCAGTATCAGAACAATGTCCAGGTCCTCGAAACCGCCAAGGGTCTGATCAACGAAACTCTCAGGATGGGACAATAAAATGGCCGTCAACAACGTCACCAACGCCAGTAATGTCGTGCTCCAGCCCAAGGGCAGCGGGCAGCAGATGGGACAGAGCGATTTCCTGCGCCTGATGACCGCGCAGCTGTCGCAGCAGGATCCGTTCAACCCGGTCGATAACCAGCAGATGGTTGCCCAGATGGCGCAATTCTCCAGCCTCGCCGGGATCAGCGAAACCAACACGACGCTGCAGCAGATTTCCGAGCAGCTCGCGGCGCAGACCCAGTTGCTCAAAGACATCAAGGCCGCCACCCCGGCGCCCGCACCCACCATCTAAGGAAGGAAAAGCCATGTCATTCTACACCTCGCTTTCGGGCCTCAAGGGCGCCCAGACCGAAATGTCGGTCATTTCGAATAACATCGCGAACGCCGGCTCGATCGGGTTTAAGCGCAGCAAGGCGCAGTTCGGCGATATTTTCGCTTCGTCGCCGACCCAGTCGACCAAGATGATCGCGGGCCAGGGCCAGCGACTGAACGGCATAAGCCAGCAGTTCACCCAAGGGTCGTATGAATCGAGCGAAAAGACGCTCGATATGGCTATCGTTGGCGAAGGCATGTTCGTCGTAAAGGGCGATCCGCCGCGCGAACAGGTGACCTACACCCGCAACGGCGCGTTCACCGCGACCCCCGACCGCAATGTGATCGATTCGACGGGACAGAAGCTGCAACTTCTGCCCGTCGATGCGAACGGCAACGTCACCGACAATACCCTGGCCGGAGCGTTTGACTTCGTGCTGCCCTCCGGCGCGCCGAGCGATCCCACCGCGCAGCTGGTCAATGTGTCGGTCGGGCTCGACGGCCTGGTTTCGGCGACCTTTGCCAATGGCGAGGCGCAGACGCTCGGCAAGGTCGCGATGGCGACGTTCCCCGCGATGGAGGGACTGCGCCCCGTCGGCGATGCCCATTGGCAGTCGTCGGGCGAAAGCGGCCCGCCGACGATCGACGCCGCGACCAATGGTCCGATGGGCGCGATCCGGTCGGGCGCGCTCGAACGATCGAACGTCGATATCACCGAAGAACTGGTGATGCTGATCGGCGCGCAGCGCAATTTCCAGGCGAACGCCAAGGCGATCGAGGGCGCTTCGCAGCTGTCGCAAACCATCATCAACATGCGTTGATCGAGCGTAATCAGCCGCTGCCGGGAGCCTTCAGATGGACAAACTCATCTACACCAGCCTTACCGCGATGCGGGGCAGTCAGGCCCGGCAGACGGCGATCGCCAACAATCTGGCGAATGCACAGACGCCCGGGTTTCGCGCCGACATGGCCGAGGCGCAGGCGTTGTGGCTGAACGGCAGCGGGCTCGACGCGCGCGCGATGTCGTCGGAAGAAGTGCTCGGCGCCGACATGCGTGCCGGCACGGTCACCGCGACGGGACGCGACCTCGATATCGCAATCCAGGGCGATGCGTTGCTCGTGGTGCAGGCACCCGACGGCGCCGAAGCCTATACGCGGCGCGGCGACTTGCAGATTTCGCCGAGCGGACTTTTGACCACCGGCGATGGCCACCCCGTTCAGGGCGGTCAGGGGCCGGTTACGATTCCGCCCGCCGACGCGGTGACGATCGACGTCGAGGGCCGGGTTTGGATCGTGCCCGCGGGCGGCGATGCCGAAAATCCGCAGGAGGTCGACCGGATCCGGCTCGCGACCCCGACGGGTTCGGACATCGCCAAGGGGCTCGACGGCCTGTTCCGCGTCAAGGGCGAGGGCATTCTGCCCGACGATCCCGAAGCGCGGCTGATCACCCGCTCGATCGAAGGTTCGAACGTCGCCGCCACCACCGCGCTGGTCGACATGATCGAGGCGAGCCGGAGCTGGGACACCCAGCTCAAGCTGGTCAGCGACGCACGCGACATGGACAGCGCGACCGCCAATCTGATGCAGCTTCCCCGTTAAGGAGATAATGAAATGAGCTTCGGTGCCTTGCACGTCGCGCGAACCGGTCTGGATGCCCAGGGCTTCCGGATGCAGGTGATCGCCAACAACCTCGCCAACGTGAACACGACGGGTTTCAAGCGCGACCGCGCCAGCTTTGAAACGCTGAGCTATCAGATGATGACCGCGCCGGGGGCGCCGTCGTCGGCCGAAAACCGATACGCGACCGGGCTCAACCTTGGCAGCGGGGTGTCGCTCGGCGGCACGTCGCGCATCGATACGCAGGGGACGTTCGCGACCACCGGCAACGCACTCGACATGGCGATCGACGGCGCTGGCTATTTCCAGGTCGAAATGCCCGACGGGCGCACCGGCTATACCCGCGCCGGCAATTTCGGCCGCTCGCCCGACGGCACGATCGTGACGTCGGACGGCAAGCCGCTCACCCCCGCGATCCAGATTCCCGAGGATAGCACCAATGTGTCGATCGGCGCCGACGGCACCGTGTCGGCGACCGGCGCCGACGGGACGCTGACCGAACTCGGCCGCATCGAACTCGCGCGCTTTGCCAACCCGGCGGGCCTCCAGGCGATCGGCGACAATATGCTCGTCGAGACCGCCGCTTCGGGAGCGCCGCAGGTCGGCGCCGCGGGGCTGGAAGGCCGCGGCAGCTTGCGCGGCGGGATGCTCGAGGGATCGAACGTCAATGTCGTCGAGGAACTCGTCGACATGATCGAGACGCAGCGCGCCTACGAGGTCAATTCGAAGATGATCCAGGCCACCGACGAGATGATGAAAAATGCTGCGCAGACGCTCTAAGCTGTTGGTTGGTGTGGCGTTTGCCCTCGCGCTCGTGCCGGTTGGCGCGGCGGCGAAGGACAAATCGCCGCCCGACACCTTTGCTGCGGCGACGCCGGTTCCCCCGGCACCGTTGCCCGGCAATGGCTCGATCTTTCAGGGCAGCTATGTGCCGCTGACCTCGGGCGGTCGCGCCGGGCAGGTCGGCGACATTCTGACCATCCAGCTCGTCGAGCGCACCGCCGCGACCAAAAGCAACGCCGCGGGGACGCAGCGCGACGGCAATATCAGTATAACGCCGCCGGCGACCGGGCCGCTGTCGCTGTTCAACCCCAGCGATATCGCGATGGGCGGCGGCCAGCAATTCAAGGGCAAGGGCGATGCGTCGCAATCGAACGCCTTGTCGGGTGAGGTCAGCGTGACCATCGCCGCGGTCTATCCGAACGGCACGATGCTGGTGCGCGGCGAAAAGCTGCTGACGCTCAATCGCGGCGACGAACGCGTCCAGATTTCGGGGATCGTCCGCGCGATGGATATCAGCCCCGACAACCGTATCCTGTCGACCCGCGTCGCCGACGCGAACATCCGTTACGTCGGCAAGGGCGAGATCGCGCGCGCCAGCAAGCAAGGCTGGTTGCAGCGTTTCTTCTCGATCATCAGCCCGTTCTGAAAAGGATCATAAAGTGTCCCAGCGTCCTACCCTGTTCGCCCTGATCGCGCTCCTGCTCGCCAGCCTGACCTTTGCGGCGCCGGCGCAGGCGCAGCGCATCAAGGACATGGGCCAGTTCCAGGGGCTGCGCGCCAACCAACTGACGGGCTATGGCATCGTGGTTGGCCTCGCGGGGACGGGCGACGACAGCCTCGACTATTCGACGCTGGGCATGAAGGGTGCGATTTCGCGCTTTGGCCTGACCTTGCCGCCGGGGGTCAACCCGGCGCTGAAGAATGCGGCGGCGGTGATGATCACCGCCGAACTGCCGCCTTTTGCCAAGCCTGGCCAGCGGCTCGACGTGACGGTGTCGGCGATCGGCAAGGCGAAAAGCTTGCGCGGCGGCACCCTCGTGCTGGCGCCGCTCTATGGCGCCGACGGGCAGATTTACGCGATGGTGCAGGGCAACCTCGTCATCGGTGGGCTTGGCGTCGATGCCGCCGACGGGTCGAAAGTGACAGTCAACGTCCCGTCGAGTGGCCGCATCGCCAGCGGCGCGACGGTCGAGCGTGCGGTCGATACCGGCTTTGCCGCGAGCACCGGGCTGACCTTTAACCTCCACCAGTTCGACGCCACGAATGCCAAGCGCGTCGCCGACGCGATCAATGCCGCCATCCCTGGCAGCGCATCGATGATCGACGGCGCCAGCATCGCGATCCGCGCCGTCGGCAACGGCGACGACCGGATGCGGCTGATGTCGCAAATCGAAAATCTCGGCGTCCAGCGCTCCGAACCGTCGGCGAAAGTGATCGTCAACGCGCGCACCGGCACCGTGGTGATCAACGGCGCGGTTCGCGTCGGCACCGCCGCGGTCAGCCACGGCAAGCTCACCGTGTCGATCAAGGAATCGCCGACGGTGGTTCAGCCGGCGCCGTTCAGCCGCGGCGAAACCGCGATCGAACCGTCGAGCGAAATCGAGGTCGCCGAAGACTATCGCCCCGCCTTCTTGATGAAACCCAATGCCTCGCTGTCCGAACTCGTCGATGCGATCAACCGTCTGGGCGTTTCCCCCGGCGATCTGGTCGCGATCCTCGAGGCGCTCAGCCAGGCGGGTGCCCTCACAGCAGAATTGGTGATCATATGACGACGCCCATTTCTTCGACCCCCGCAGCGCGGCCGTTCGTGCCGGCTTCGGCCACCCCGACCCTCGCGGGTGGTGGTGGCGACGGCGGGCTGCGCAAGGCGGCCGAACAGTTCGAGGCGGTGATCCTGCGCCAGCTGCTGGCGTCGATGCGCCAGGCAAAGCTTGGCGACGACATGATGGGATCGAGCGCGACCGACAATTTTCGCGAAATGGCCGACGCGCGCACCGCCGACTCGATCGCCGCGATGCGCCAGTTCGGCATCGCCGACATGGTCGAGCGACAGTTTCGCGGGCGGCTCGGCAATGCGGCTGGAGGGGTGCAATGAGCGATCTTCTTGGCATCGGCTATAGCGGGCTCAAAGCCTATTCGCGCGCGCTGTCGACGATCGGCGACAATATCGCCAACGCGCAGACTCCCGGTTATGCGCGGCGGCGGCTCGACATGATGGAGCCGGTCAGCGGTAGCGATTCGGTTTTTTATCGCGGTAACATCAACCCCAGTGGGGTCGAGATCCGCGGTGTCAGTCGCTCGGTCGATGCCTGGCTGATCGAAGATTCGCGGATCTCTTCGGGCGATTCCGAACGCTCAGCAACCAAGCTTGGCTGGCTGGGCAAGGTCGAAGGCGCGCTGAGCGACGAGAGCAATGGCATCAAGACCGGGCTCACCAAGCTGTTCACCACCGCCGACCAATTGACCGCCGATCCGGCGAACAAAACACTGCGCAGCCAGTTCCTGCAGTCGGCCGACGACATAGCGTCGGGCTTTCGCACTGCTGCGGGCGAGCTCGACAAGATGGGTGACGGCATCGAAGGCGCGGCGGCGAGCACCGTCGAGGATTTCAACGCGAATCTGAACGCGCTCGAACAGATCAACATCGGACTGCGCAAGGCGCGGCCAGGGTCGACCAACGCGGCGAGCCTGCTCGACGAACGCGACCGGCTGCTCGACAAATTGTCGTCGCAGGCCGGGGTCAGCGCGACCTTTGAAAATAACGGATCGGTGACGCTGCGCGCCGCCGGGTCCGGCGACCTGCTCGTCGGCGGCGGCGCGGTCAACCCGATCACGGTGACCGCGGCGCCCGACGGCCGCCTGTCGTACAGCGTTGGCGGTTCGCCGCTGACGGTGACCACGGGCTCGCTGGCCGGGCAGGCGGAGGCGGCCAATCATGTCGCCGATCAGCGCGCCGGGCTCGATGTGATGGCAACATCGTTTGCAGCCCAGCTCAACGCTGCGCATCAGGCGGGCACCGATGCCAATGGCAATCCGGGCGCGCCGCTGTTCACCGGCACCAGCGCCGCGACGCTGACCTTAAGCGCGCTGACGCCCGAACAGGTCGCTGCCGCCAATGCGTCAGGCAGCAACGGCAATATGCTCGCGCTTGGCGCGCTGCGCGGCGCGGGCGATCCCGAAGCGCGCTGGTCGGGGCATCTGGCGACGCAGGCGCAGACGACGGCATCGGCGCGTGCTCAGGATGCTGCGGCGGGAACCCGCGCCGACGCGGCTGCCGCGGCGCGTGACGGGGTGAGCGAGGTCGATCTCGACAAGGAAGCGGCCGAGTTGCTGCGCTTTCAGCAAGCCTATCAGGCCGCGGCGCGCACGATCCAGGTCGCGCGCGAAACCATGCAAACGCTTTTAAGCTCGATCTAGGAAGGCGACGACGATGATTAACGCCGTGGGCAATCGCATGACGCGCGAGATCGCGCGCCAGCAGAAACTCGCCGACCAGATCGAACGGACGCAGATCCAGATTTCGAGCGGCAAACGGCTCCAGCGCATGTCCGACGACCCGGTGTCGGCGCGGCGGATCGCGACGATCGGCACGACGCAGGCGAGCATCACCGCGTGGAACACCAATATCAATACCGCCACGGCGCTGGTGTCACAGGCCGACGCGGCGCTGAAATCGGTGAGCAATCTGATGACCCGCGCGCGCGAACTGACGGTTGCCGCGGCGAACGATACGACAAGCGCCGCCGACCGCGCGACGATCGCCGCCGAACTCGGCACGATCGCCGACGAGATCGACAGCCTGGCGGCAACGCGCGATTCGAACGGCGAGCCGGTTTTCGCGAGCAGCACTGCGCGCGTGATGCGGTTCGATGGCGACATCAGCTTTGCGCCGGTTCCGGCCGCCGCCGATGTTTTTGTCATCGCGGGTAACAGCTTGTCGACCGGGATCCGCGATGCCGCGATTGCGGTCGCGGCGGGTAACAAGCCTGCGATGGGAACCGCGTTGACCGCGCTCAATACCGCGATCGGCCACGTTGCCGACCGTCATGCCGCCATCGGCCTGTCGGCTGGGCGGCTCGAGCGTATCGGGGACGGGCTGGCGGCGCGCGAAATCACGCTGAAGGACGAACGCTCATCGGTCGAGGACACCGACCTGTCGGTCGCGATCGCCGAGCTCAACGCGCAGGATCTGACGCTCGGCGCCGCGCAGGCGGCCTTTGCCAAGATCAACCGCCAGACCTTGTTCGATATTTTGAACTGATCGCGCTCAATCTCGCGGCGCTGCTGCCGTTAAGCATAAAGACGCATTTTGAATTTGGGGCTTTCGGCCCGGATGGAGTTGACCCCGCATGTTTCCCGTAATCGGCATCGTCGTCCTGCTGCTGCTGGTGTTCGGGGGCTTTGCGCTGACCGGCGGCAACCTTGGCCCCGTCATGCACGCCTTGCCGCACGAGATGCTCATCATCGGCGGCGCCGCGGTCGGATCGCTGATCATCGGCAATTCGGGCGCCGACCTGAAGGCGCTGGGCGGCGGGCTCGCCAAAGTGTTCAAAGGCCCGAAGTATCAGAAGTCGGACTATCTCGACTGCATCCTGCTTGTCTCGACGCTGATGAAGATGATGCGGACCGAAGGCCCGGTGGCGGTCGAACCGCATATCGAGGATCCGGCCAATTCGACGCTGTTTCAGCAATATCCCAAATTGCTCAAGGACCAGACGCTGATCCACCTGATCTGCGACACGTTGCGCCTGGTCGTCGTGTCGTCGGGGACGCTCGACCCGCATGCGGTCGAAGACGTCATGGACGCCGCGCTGAAAAATCATCACCATCACGCGATCAAACCTGCCGACGGATTACAGAACCTGGCCGACGCCTTGCCCGCGCTTGGCATCGTCGCCGCAGTGCTGGGCGTCGTGAAGACGATGGGGTCGATCGACAAGCCGCCGGAGATTCTGGGCGGGATGATCGGATCGGCGCTCGTCGGTACCTTTCTTGGCGTGCTCCTCGCCTATGGGCTGGTTGGTCCGTTCGCGACGCGCGCGCGCACCGTGATCGAAAGCGACGGCGCCATGTATCATACGGTGAAACAGCTGATCATCGCGTCGCTCCACGGCCATCCACAGCCGCTGGTGATCGAGGCGGCGCGTTCGGGGGTCGAACATTCGAACCAGCCGAGCTTTGCCGAGGTCTTTGACGGAATGCGCGGCCGCTGATGGCCGCGCGTCCGAACATGCCGCGCCCGATCATCGTCAAGAAGATCATCGAGGCGCCGCACGCTGGCCATCATGGCGGGGCGTGGAAGGTCGCCTATGCCGATTTCGTGACCGCGATGATGGCGTTCTTCCTGCTGATGTGGCTGCTCGGCGCCACGACCGAAAAGCAGCGCAAGGCGCTCGCCGACTATTTTGCGCCAACGATCGTCGAGACCAAGCAGGGCAGCGCCGGGTCGAACGGCCTGTTTGGCGGTGATTCGATCGTGTCGGCCGACGATTACCCGCACGCTGCGGGGCAGACCGGGACGCGCTCGATCACTATCCCCAAGGACGCGGTCGGGGGACCGAAGGAAGCCTCGGGGCGCGAGAGCGAGAAGATGAAGTTCCAGCAGGTCGCCAAGTCGCTTATGGAGCGGGTGCAGAAACAGGGCGACCTCAAACGTCTGGCGCGCAACCTGCGCTTTACCGAAACCACTGAGGGGCTGCGCATCGACGTCATCGACGACGCCGATTTTTCGATGTTCGCGATCGGCACCAGCGAGCTCACTGCCAGTGGTGCGCGGCTGTTCGCTTCGATCGCCGAACCGATCGCATCGGTTCCCAACCAGGTCATGGTGCGCGGGCATACCGATTCAGCCCCCTGGTCGGCCAAGGCGGGGACCAACAATTGGCGCCTGTCGGTCGACCGCGCCGAGGTCACCCGCAACTTTCTGGAGTATCGCGGCATCGACAAGACCCGCTTCGCGCGCATCGAAGGGGTCGCCGATCGCGAGCCCTATGTTCCCTCCGACCGATTCGATCCGCGCAACCGCCGCATCTCGATCACGCTCGGCTGGCGAACCGCCTCCAGCAATTAGTGCCAGTTTGGCAGCATGTCGGAGAGTGAATAACGCAATTGCGTCTCCAATACATCCAATCTGGCGATAATGCTTTGTTTTGAATGGGTTATCGTCAGACGGCTAATCTCTTGTTTACCATTTTCGTCAATCTGTGGATCCATCGAAAAGGCGCCGAATTGGGGGGCGCGGTGGAGACCAAAATGACCGTGGGGCAGAACAACAACGCAGCGCTTGAGACGCTGATCATCGGCAGCAGCGCGGCCGCCGCGCAGCTGCGCGACATGATCCGCCGGGTGGCGCGGTCCAATGCTTCGGTCATGCTCTGTGGCCCGTCGGGCTCGGGCAAGGAACTTGTCGCCCGGGCGATCCACGACGAAGGCGCCCGCGCCGGCAAAGCCTTTTCGGCGATCAACTGCGGCGCGATCCCCGGCGACCTGATCGAATCTGAATTGTTCGGGCATGAAAAGGGCAGCTTTACCGGCGCCCACGCCCGCCGCATCGGCCATTTCGAAGCGAGCGAGGGCGGCACGCTGTTCCTCGACGAAATCGGCGACATGCGTTTCGACATGCAGGTCAAACTGCTCCGCGTGCTGGAAGAACGGACGATCGTGCGCGTCGGCAGCAGCGATGTGAAGGCTATTGACGTCCGCGTCATTTCGGCCACCCACCAGGATCTCGGCGCCGCAATCGCCGATGGTAAATTCCGCGAAGACCTGTTCTTCCGGCTCGGCGTGGTTGTGCTGCAGGTCCCCAGCCTCGCCAGCCGCGTCGAGGATATTCCCGCGCTTATTCGTCATTTTCAGCGCAAGATGCCGGGCGAGGCCAAGTGCCGCTTCGACGGCGAGGCGATGGCGCTGCTGATGCAGCATCGCTGGCCGGGCAACGTCCGCGAACTCAGGAATTTTGTCGAACGCGCCAGCGTGTTGCACGGCGGCGAAACGCTCGGCGCCGATGACGTCGTCATCCTTTTGAACCCGACCGCAGCGCTTGCACCGCGGCACGCCGTTCCCAGCAGCTTTGCCGCGGTGCGGGCCAGCGCGGACGATTGCGGCGTCCCCGCCGCTCCGCACACCAAGGCGCCGGCGCCGGGCCGTCCGATAGACCTCAAGCGCGAAATCGAGACGATCGAACTCGAACAGATCCACGTCGCGCTTGATCTGGCCGATGGCATCATTTCCGAAGCCGCGCGCCTGCTGACACTGAAGCGCACGACCTTGATCGAAAAGATGCGCAAATACGGGGTTCAGCAGCAGGCCGCCTGACCGGCGCCCGCAACACGAGTTTCAGCACCCGCTGAAAAAAGGGGGCTCTGGTCCGCCCCTGACCACCCGGCCGCCCGTCCCCACCCAGGGCGGCCGGGTACCTAGCGGGAATGAGTGAAACGGCATCGGCCCGCACCCTTCCCGGGGCGCGGGCCGATCCTGTGTTGGGGGTAAAGACGCAGTCAGCGCAGCTGTCGCCAGGCGCTGCTGATCGTCAACACCCCGTCGAGCAGTTCAGACAGCGCTTCGGCATCATTTTGCGCCACGGCTTCGTCGAGCTTGCGGCGCATGCTGCGGTAGACGCGCGACAGCGCCGTCGCGACGTCACCACCCTTGTCGCGGTCGAGCCCGGCGTCGAGGCCGATCAGGATCGCGCGCGCGCGGTGCGCGGGCTCGGTCGCCGAAATGCGCTGGCCCTGGCGGACCATCGACCCAAGCACGCCGATCGCGGTTTCGAGCTCGTCATAGAGCATCGTCACCAGCTCGATCGGATCGGCAGCAGCGGCACGGCTTTCGTGCTGCAAGCGGCGATAAAGCCCGGTCGCGCGGACGGTCGAGGCGGTTGCGGTCACAGTGGCGGCCCTTAATCGTTGCCCTGATTGGTCCAGAGCTTGATCTGTTGTTCGAGATAGGTTTGCGTCGCCTTGAACGCCGCGAGCCGCGCGTCGAGCGAGCTATATTGTTTCTCGAGCCGGGCGCGATAGGCGTCCTCGCGCGTCTCGACATTTTCGAGCTGTTCGAGGAGCGTTGCTTTGCGGCTGTCGAGCGATTTGGTGACGCGGTCGATCACCCCGTCGGTAGCGATCGCCTTGTCGCGGATCGCGTCGAGCGTAAAGGCGATGCCGGGGTCGCTCGCTGCGGTCCGCCCGCCGTCTCGGCGTGGATTGAACAGCGCCTCGACCGCGCCGGCGTCGGACGCAAGCACTTGCGCCAGCTTGGCTTCATCGACCGCGAGCAGGCCGTCCTTGGTCGTCGAAACGCCGATATCGGTCAGCTTGTTGATGCTGCCGTGGCTCGACACCACTTGCCCGATCAGTCCCGAAAGTTCGCGTTCGAGTTCGCGAAGCGAAGACGTCGATCCCGACAGTCCGGCAGCCGACGACAGGCTTTTCTTGAGCTGGTTATACACCGAGACAAAATCGCCGACGGTCTGTTTAATGATGTCGAGCGGGCGGCTGGCTCCGATATCGACCGGCTGGCCCGGAGCGGCCTTTTTGAGCGTCAGCGACATACCCGGGACGACATCGTCGATGATGTTCGACACGCGGCTGAACGCCACCCCGTCGATGGTGAATTCGGCGTTGGCGGCGCTTTGCCCCAAGGTCATGCCGCCGCCCGCACCATAGGCAAAGGCCGACAGCGCGGGGTCGGCCCCGGCGTCGACCGCAAAGGTAAAGGCGTTGGTGGCGCCCGCCGGACCTTTCAGGATCAGGCGGTGGCCGCCCTCGTCGGCGATGATCGATGCCGTCACCCCGCCGCCGCTATTGTTGATCGCATTGGCAAGTCCGTCGAGGCTGTTGTTGGTGCTGTCGATGGTGATCGTCGTGGCGACGGTACCGACGGTCAATGTCATCGTGCCGGTCCCGATCGCCGCGGTGCGGTCGGCGACGATCCCCGAATAGCTGCTCTGCGCGCGCGCGAGCTGGTTGACAACAACGGTGGCAGCAAAGCTGTCGGCATAAAGGCCGGCGCGCGCGGTCGCGCCGAGCACGCTGTCGTCGGACACGGTGGGGGTGCTGCGCAGCGTGCCGTCGCTGACCATCTGGCCCAGCGAATCGGCAAAGCCTTCGAGGTCCGATCGCGCCTGCGACAATGCGCTGATCCGGGTCTGGTTCGCCTGCGTCAGCGTGTTGATGCGCGCGACCTTCGGCTCGCGTGACGCGGCGGACAGGTCGGTGACCAGCTGTTTGGTGTCGATACCCGACCCAAAGCCCAGGCTGTTGGCGATTGAACTGACCATGGCAGAATATCCTTCGCATCCCTTAACGGCGGCGCACGGACGATTTTAAGCCTGGCGACGCCCCTCGGGATCGAAATGGTGCGTCGGCGGCACATCGACGACCGGCGGCGGTGCTCCCTCGGCTACCATGCGTTCGAGCTGGAAGACAAAGGCGAGTACGGTGGCGACCGCGACGAACAGTTCCTCGGGGATCACGCGACCGGCGCGCGCGGTGAAATAGATGGCGCGGGTCAGCTGCGGATATTCGAGCAGCGGGACATTGGCGCCGCGCGCCAGCTCGCGAATCGACAGTGCGACATCGCCGCGGCCGCGTGCGACGACGACGGGCGCGGCGTCGATGCCGGGGCGATAGCGCAGTGCGACCGAGAAATGGGTCGGGTTGGTGAGCACGACGGTCGCGTCGGATACCGCTTTGCGCGCCGACCCGCTGAGGATGTCATGTGCGCGCTGGCGCTGCGCCTGCTTGAGTTCGGGGGCACCGTCGGACTGGCGCATTTCCTCCTTCACCTCCTGCTTGCTCATCATCAGCCGCTTGTTGCGCTGGAGCCATTGCACCGGGACGTCGATCAGTGCGATGACCACCAGTCCGCCGGCGAGCACCAGCATGGCATGGCCGATCGCCTGTCCGGCCAGTCCGATTGCGGCGAGCAGGTCGGTCGATGCCATCGTCATGATCGCGGGCAGGCTGCCGTCGACCAGCCAGTAACCGATGGTGCCAAGCAACAGCACTTTGGCGAGGGCTTTGCCGAGTTCGGTCGCGCCTTGCAGCCCGAACATGCGTTTGAGCCCGCTCATCGGGTTCATGCGGTTGCCCTTGAACGCCAGCGCCTTGCCGCGCCAGCCGAACGAGCCGAGCAGTGCCGGACCGGCAACGGCGGCGCCGAGCGCCAGCGCGAACAGGCTGGCGAGCGGCAGCAGGATTTCGACCCCGTTGCGCATCAGCGCTTCGGCAGGGGCGAAATCGGCGACGTCGGTGGCGGTAAGCGTCAGCCCGCGGCGGAGCAGGTCGCCCGCCGACTGCACGAACCAGCCGCCCGCTGCGACGATCCAGCCCGCCGCGGCGAGCATCATCAGCGCGGTGGCGAGTTCGCGCGACATCAGCACATCGCCTTCGCGCGCCGAATCCGCCAGCTTCTTGGCGGTCGGCTGTTCGGTTTTCTGGTCCTGTTCGGGTTTGCTCGCCATCGGATCAGAGCCCCGCGAACATCCGCGCGGCGTCGAGCGCGTCGGACAGGATGCGGACGATCGCTTCGGCCATCGCCGGGGTCGCGACGCCGAGCAGGATAATCCCGGCGAGCAGAGTGGCGGGAATGCCGACCGCGAACAGGTTGAGCGCGGGCGCCGAGCGGCCGATCACGCCCATGATGATCTGGACGAGGATGAGGACGAAGCCGACCGGCATCGCGATGGTCAGCGCGGCGGCGAACATCAGGCTGCCGAACCGGATGACGCTGCCGATTGCGTCGAACGAGGGAAAGGCGTTGCCGGGAGGGAGCGCAACATAGCTGTCGACGATGATATTGATCAGCACGAGATGGCCGTCGGCGGCGAGGAACAAGGCGGTCGCCAGCATCGACAGGAACTGGCCGATCGCCGAACTCGATGCACCGCTCATCGGATCGACCATCGAGGCGAAGCCCAGCCCCATCGCGTTGCTTATCGCCTCGCCCGCAAGCAGCGCGGCGGCGAGCCCCATCTGCAGGATGAAACCAATGCCGAGTCCGATCACGACCTCGCCGATGACGAGCAACAGCCCGGGAACCGAGACGATACCCTCGGGCGGCAGCGCCATACCCGAAGCGGCGACCGCGGGGACGCCGACCGCGAGCGCGATCACCAACCGCAGCTGGACAGGCACGCTGGTCGCGCCGAACACCGGCGCGGCGATGAACGCGGCGCCGGGACGGATCATGCCCAGCATCCATAGCTGGAGCATCGCCTCGATATTCGGGATGTCGGCGGGGTTCATCGCCGAATTAGCGGACGAGGTTCGGGATCTGCGCGAAAATGTCGCGGGTGAAATCGGTCAGCAGCACGAGGATGCTGCCGCCAAAGATCGCGAGACAGATCGCCGCAACGATCAGCTTGGGGACAAAGGTCAGCGTCTGTTCGTTGATCGACGTCGCCGCCTGCACCATGCCGAGCAGCACCCCGATGACGAGCACCGGGAGGAGCAGCGGCGCCGAGGCGAGCGCGAGGATCCACAAAGACTGCTGCGCCATGCCGACGAAATAATCGGTTTCCACGTCGCTATGTCCCGAACGAGGCGGCGAGCGAGCCCATCGTCAGCGCCCATCCGTCGACAAGCACGAAGAGCAGGAGCTTGAACGGCATCGAGATGATTGTTGGCGACAACATCATCATGCCGAGCGACATCAGCGCCGAGGCGACGATCAGGTCGATGACGAGGAAGGGCAGGAAGATCAGGAAGCCGATCTGAAAAGCGGTCTTGAGTTCGCTGGTGACAAAGGCGGGGAGCAGGATCGAGAAGGGCACGTCCTTCGGGCTGGCATAGGTCGGCGCCTTGGCGATCTTGGCGAACATCATCAGGTCGGATTTGCGCGTCTGCGTCATCATGAAACCATGGAGCGCCACGCCCGAGCGCGACACCGCTTCGCCGATATCGATCTGTTCCTGACCATAGGGTTCGATCGCGACGCGGTTCACTTCGCTGATCACCGGCTGCATCACGAACAGTGACAGGAACAGGCTGAGGCCGACGAGCACCTGGTTCGGCGGCGTCTGTTGCAGCCCGAGCGCGTGGCGCAGGATCGACAGCACGATGATGATGCGGGTGAAGCTGGTCATCATGAGCAGCAGCGACGGCAGCACCGTCAACAGGCTCATGAGGACAAGAATTTGCAGCGACAGGCTGAGCGGACGGCCATCGCCGCCGATGTCGTTCACCGCGCGGCTGAGCCCGTCGGCGGTCTGCGCAAAAGCGGCGGGGGCGGCGCAAAGCAGCGCGAAGCCGCCAATCAGGGCCGCGGCACGCAGGCCGGTCTTGCGATCAATCCGCATGGAAGTCGCCCTGACTATCGTCGGCGATGCGGGTAATGCCATTGCGCGACACCGCGACGAGGATCCGCTGTCCGGCGAATTCGACCACCGCGAGTTTCGATCCCGGTCCGAGCGGCAGCACATCGACCATCTCGACCGCGCGTGTCTTGGTACCACCGCCGACGAGTGGAACGCCCATCTGCACGCGCTTCCACAACCACAGGCTGCCCCATGCCATGCCGCCGACGAGCGGCAGCAGGATGAGCAGGCGAAGGATATATTCGAACATCAGCCTCTCCGCTCGAAGCCTTCGAGGCCGCGCGCTGGCGCGACGACTTCGGCGACCTGGATCCCGTAACGGCCATCAACGCTGACGATCTCGCCCTTCGCAATGAGGGTGCCGTTGGCATAAATGTCGAGCAGATCTGTCGCGGCGCGGTCGAGTTCGATCACGCTGCCTTCGTCGATCGCGAGCAGTTCGGCGAGCGTCATCGAGGTCGATCCGACCTCGACCGACACGCGCAGCGAGACGCCCGCGAGCAGGTCGAAATTGGGCGCCGCAGCGATATTCTTGTTATCGCGGCGGTCGGCGCGGGTCGGCGCGTCGCTGAGATCAGTCATGGTTCGGTCCTTTTTCGATTTGTTCGATCATGATGGCGGCGTTGCCATTGGCTTCGCCGATGCTGCCGACCGCAAAGCTGCGGCCCGCGACGGTCACCGGCACATGGCGCGGCATGCCGAGCGGAATGATGTCGCCGACCTCAAGCGCGAGCAGCCTGACGAGGCTGATTTCGGGTCGCGCCAGCACCGAGCGGACGGGCAGTCTGACTTCGCGCAGCGCCTTGTTGAGCGCGCCAGCCCATACCGGGTTGGCGGCGCCGGGCAATTCGGGAGCAGGCTCGGCCCCGGCGACACCGCGCAGCGCGGCGAGCGGATAGGCACAGGCGATCGTCCGCCCCTCGAACGGGGCGCCGCGCAGGACGAAGCGCTGCACGAACAGCTCGTCGTCGGCGCGCACCGCGGCGAGCTTGGCGGGATCACAGGTGACGCAGTCGAGTTCGGGTTCCAGGCTCAGCTTGTCGCCCCACGCGGCGGCAAGTTGCAGCCCCATGTCGCGGCCGAGCCGCGCGGCGAAGCGGTCTTCGGCATCGGTCAGCTCTTCGCGCTCGGCGCTGAGGGCGCCTTTGCCGCCATAGAAGATATCGACGAGCTGGAGCAGCAACGGCCGCGGCGCGGCAAGCAGCACGGGGCCTTTGAGCGGCGGCGCGTGGTAGCGCCAGAAGATCGCCGGAGCGGTCGCCGCGGTCCAGTCGGCAAAGCTGACGGTTTCGGCGTCGGCGCGCTCGACCTGGATCGCGGGTACGCCGAGCGCGCGGATCAGATCGCGCAAGCTGCGGCCGAACTGGACCGCGACGCCGTCAAGCGCCGGGTAGGCATAGCTGCCCTCGGCCTTGCGCAGCAGCAATGACGCCTTGGCGTCAACCGCCTCGCTGGTCGGGGCGGCGGGCGGCTTGACGGCTTTGACGGATTTTTCGCGAACGCTCACTGGATCACCAGGCTCGTGAAATAGACATTGTCGATACCACCAAAACCTTCTTTCTCGCGCAGCACATCGTTGATTGCAGCGGTCAATTGCCGTTGCAGCCGTTGTTTCCCCTGCGATGTCGAGAGCAGCGCCGGATCCTGTTCGGAAAGCACCATAAGGACGACCGAGCGGATCGGCACCGCCTGGCGTTTGATATTATTGATAACCTTGCCGTCATAGAAGGTCGAAAGGCTGATACCCGCCTGCAAAAAACCCGAGCCGTCGGCGAGGTTGGTCGTGAAGGCGTCGGGGATCTGGAAATAGGTGACTTCATATTTGCGCGGGTCGACTTTGAACTTGTCGTTGGGTACCGACACGGTGCCGACCTTGGGTGCGACTTCGCCCTCCTCGCCTTCGGCGGCGGCAGGCTCTTCGTCGCCGTCGCTGCGCACCACCAGCTTGGGATAATGATCCGCGGGCTTGGACTCATGGGTCGACAGGGCACCGAAATAAATGCCGGCCCCGGCGCCCGCACCGATCAGGACGAGCGCGCCGACGCCGATGAACAGCAGCTTCTTGAGCTTGCCCTTGGGCTTGGGCGCGGTTTCGGCTTTATCCTTGGTCATCGTCATATCCCTTATGGTCAGGCAAAGCGGCCGCGTCGGTCGGCGGCCTCTTCGGCGTCGCGCGCCTTGACGCGCTCGGTAACGGTTTCGATCAGATGGCTGACGTCCTGCGCGGCAGCGCGGCCCTGACCTTGTGACTGGCGGCTGGTGTCGCCGGGGGTGCAGGTGACTTCGCTGCCGCTGACGCGCACCCCTTGCTGGCGGAGGTCTTCGACGAGGCGGCCCTGTGCGGCGGTGACAATCGTCGCGGTCGTTTCATGCTGGGTGTCCAGTTTCAGCGAGACGCCTTCGTCGCCCATCACCATCGCGACGTCGAGACGGCCAAGGTGGCGCGGCATCAGGCGAAAGCTGATGTCGCCGCTGTCCGATTTGGTTGCGGCGATGTCATGCGCGAGCTGGTCGATCCACGCGCCATCGCTGGCAAGATCGAGCACGCGTTCGGCGAAGGTCACCGGGGCGGCGGTGTTGGCCAGCATCGCGGCGCCCGTCGCCATGGGCTGGGCGAATTGGATCGTCATTGCCGGCGCTGCTTCGGCGGGCTTGCTCGCTACCGGTTCGGCACCCGAGAAAACAACACTCGGCGGCGTCGCGGCGCGAAGTTTGCTGGCTGCAGGCGGTGCGATGGCCGTTTCGATGTCCGGGGCAGCGGCTTTTGCTTCGGCGAGGCGCGGTTTGGCGGCGATCGGCGCGGCGGCTGCGACCTCGGCGGTCGGCGCGGCGTCCGGGGTGGCGCGCGCGGCGCTGTCGTTCGCCTTGACCGGCTTGCCAACGACCGCGGCAACCACCGACGCGGTGATCGGCAATGCGGCGATGGCCTGCGCGGATGCGGGGAGCGGGTTTGCCGGGCTGGCGGGCGCATCGGGCGCCGCGACCGTTTCGGCGGGTTTGGCGGGGCTGGAGCTGTTTTCGATTGGCATTGTGCCGTCGGCTTTGACCTCGGTTTCGATCGCTTTGATCGGCTTCGGGTCGGGCTTGGCGGCGTTGCCGTTCACTGCGATCAGCAATTTTGCGGCCGACGCGGCGACCGTGTCGGGGTCGGTTTTGGGCTCGCCGTCTGCGGCGTTCGCAATCGGCGCTTCGATGGAGATGTCCGTGGCGACGACTTCGGCCGCAGCGGCCGTGGGCCGCGTTGCGGTCGACGTCACGACGGCGACGGGCGTCACCGGCGCGGCTTTGGGCGCGGCAACTTCCATCGCGGGAATGGCCGCCAGCAGTTGCTCGAAACCACCGTCTTCGCCGCCGCCGGTCGGCGTCTGGCCGATCGTGCTGAGGAAAGCCGCGAACCCCGCGGGCGTCGATGCCTGCGGATTGGGTAGGGAGGTCGCACCCATCATGCCGCGCCACCTTCGATCAGGCGCAGGCGCATGCCGCCGCGCGCGCGGTGCGGGCGGTTGGCGTCGCGGCGGCGCTCGGCTTCGGCTTCGGCCGACTTGCGGCTGCGTTCGTAGAGGCGGACCGCCGACTCTTCCTTGGCCATGGCGCTTTGCGCCAGCACCCCGGCCTGGTCGCGGCGCGCGCTGGCATTGACCAGCGGCGCGGTCAGATTTTCCTGCGCGATGTCGAGCCGCATTGCGAGCTCGCCGATCGTGTTGAGCGCGCCGCCGGCGACCGCGCCCTTCGCCATCGCCAGGTCGACGCGCAGCGTTTCGAGGCGTTTGGCGAGTTCGACCAGGCTGGCGAGTTCGCCATTCGCCCGCGCCAGATTGGCCTCTGCCATCTGATGTTCGACGGTGCGCACGCGGATGATACGTTTGCGGCGTGCGGTACGGGCGGTCATGCGGAATATCCTTCAATCAGGGTCTGGCGGGAAATGTCGAAATCGACCTGCGCCTTGGCGGGCTGGGTCACGAAGGCGAGCTGGTCGGCGTGGCAGGCTATGGCGGTGTCGAGCACCGGATCGCCGCCGGCGACATAGGCGCCCATCAGCATCAGATCGCGATTCTCTTCATAGGCCGACCACAGCTGACGAAAGCGCGCGGCGGCGGCGGCATGTTCGGGATCGACCGAATCGACCATCGTGCGCGATAGCGAGCGGGCGACGTCGATCGCGGGATAGACGCCCTGCTCGGCGAGCTGGCGCGACAGGATGATATGGCCGTCGACAATCGCCCGAGCGCTGTCGACGACGGGGTCGTCGATATCGCCGCCGTCGGCGAGCACGGTGTAGAGTGCGGTGATGGACCCGCCGGTTTCGCGGTCGATCCCGGCGCGCTCGCACAGCGAAGGAATGAGAGCGAAGACCGAGGGCGGATAGCCCTTCATCGTCGGCGGCTCGCCCAGCGTCAGCCCGATCTCGCGCTGCGCATGCGCGACGCGGGTCAGGCTGTCTATCAGCAGCAGGACTTTCTTGCCGTCGGCACGAAACGCCTCGGCGATCGCCGTGGCGCGCATCGCGGCGCGCAGGCGGAGCAGCGGCGGATGGTCGGCGGGGACCGCAACGACAACCGCCTTTTTGCGGACCTCGGGGGGCAGCTTGGTTTCGACGAAATCGCTGACCTCGCGGCTGCGCTCGCCGATCAGCCCGACGACGATGACGTCGCATTCGGTGCCGGCGATCATCTGACCCATCAGCACCGATTTACCGACACCCGAACCCGCGATGATCGCGACGCGCTGGCCTTCGCCGACAGTGAGCAGCGCGTTGATCGCGCGAACGCCCATGTTGAGCGGGCGGGTAACGCGGCCACGGCGCAGCGGATTGACCTTGCGGCCGGCGAGCGGCCACTGAAATTGCGATTTGACCGGCGGGCGGCCGTCGAGCGGATTACCCTGCGCGTCGATGATCCGCCCAAGCAGCGCCTTGCCACACGCAACCATGCTGCTGGCGCCATGCGGTTCGACCGGCGCGCCGGTGACGAGCGGCATGTTGGTGTCGAAGGGGAGGACCAGGCTGCTCTGGCCGCGAAAGCCGACGACCTCGCCATAGACATAGTCGTTGTTCGCCGATTTGATGCGCACGTTGCTGCCCAGCGGCTGGGGAAAACCCGACACTTCGAGCATGATGCCCTCGTGCGAGACGAGCGTGCCGATACGGCGCGGGCTGGCGTTGGTCAGGTCGATCGGGTCGAGCAGCTGCTGCGCGGAGAGGGCGAGGCGGCGCGTCATGCGGCCGCGCCTTCACCAAGCGCGACGCGCAGTTCGTCGAGATAGACGGCGCGGCCATGTTCGATCCAGCCGGTCGAGGTTTCGATGCGCACGGTGCCGCGCATCATTGCTGCGTCACTCGCGATCGCCAGCGGCAATGCGCAGTCGATCAGCAGCGCAGCATCTTCGGGGTGAACCCACAGGGTGCGCGCCTTGTCGGCGTCGGCGACCAGCGCCGCGGCGGTTTCGGCCTGCGCCTGGAGCCAGGCGGCGTCGATCGGTGCGTCAGCGACGATCTGGTGCACCAGCCGTTCGACGGTGCGGGCGATCAGCTGCGCGAGTTCTTCGCTCGGTTCGTCCTGCAACGCCTCGGCATTGGCGAGCAAGGCGAGCAATTGGTGGCGCTCGGCGACATAGGCTGCTTCGGCGACGCGCTGACCTTCGGCGAGGCCGCGGGCAAAGGGGTCGTCGAGATCGATCTCGGCGGCGTTGCCGCTGGCGGTTTGCGGCGCGTGCGCGCCGCCAGCAAAGGCCATCGGACGAAAGCCGCTGCTGCGCGCCATCGCTTCCGCCAGGGTGACGGGAACAAAGCCGGTTTCGGCGGTGCGATCAGACATAGTCGTCACCCCCGCCCGCGATCATGATCTCGCCCGACGCCGCCATCTGGCGGACGATCGTCATGATGCTCTTTTGGGCATCATCGACATCGGCGCGCTTGACCATCGTCATTTCGGTCATTTCGTCGCGGATCGTTTCCGACGCGCGCTGCGACATGGTGGCGAGGCACAGATCGACCATCTCGTCGTCGGTGCCCTTGAGTGCGACCGCGAGCTGCGCCGCGTCGACCGAGCGCAGCACGGCGCCGAGGCTCTTCTTGTCGAGGTCGCGGAGGTTCTCGAAGATGAACATTTCTTCCTCGATCGCCTGGGCAAGTGCTTTGTCGGTCTTTTTGAGCGCGCGAATCGTGCGTTCGCTCAGTGATTTCGGCATCTTCTTCATGATTTTGGCGACGTCGCTGGGGCCGCCGATCGTCTGTTTGGCGACGCGCTGGCCGTCGACGTTGGCGCTTGCGAGCACCGATTCGAGGTCTTCGATCGCCGCGGCGGGGACCGAGGTCAGCATCGCGGCACGCAGCACCAGATCGGCCTGCAGGATTTCGTCGAGCGTTTCGATCGCGCGCGCCGCGACGTCGGGGACGAGCACCGACAGGATCAGCGCGCCGACTTGCGGATGTTCCTGGGCGAGGAGGCCGCTGATCGCCTCGACATCCATCCAGCGGAGGATTTCGAGCGACGCGGCGCTGCGCTGCGGCGCAACGGCAGCGAGGATATTGTCGGCGCGGACGTTGCCGACCGCCTGATTGATGACGGTGCGAATGCGCGTGTCGGCACCGATCGCCAGCGCACTGACGTCGCGGCTGCGCACGACGAAACGGTCGAGCGCTTGTCCGATCTGCTTTTCGCTGGCGTTGGCGGTGTCGAACATCGCCTTCGCGAGCTGACGTACCTCTTCGGGATCAAGATGTTTCAGGATCGTCGCGGCTTCGTTTTCGTCGAGCAGCATCAGCAGGATGGCGGCGGCGGCCGACCCTTCGATGGCCTGATTGGCGGGCGGGGACATGGTTTCGGCGGCGTCAGCCACGGGCGCCCTCCTGCATCAGCTGGCGGACGACGAGCGCGGCGCGCGCCGAATCCTGGCGGACAAAGGCGCGGACGAGATTGGCGCGCGTTTCATAGCTGGGCGCCTGTTCGATCATTTCGAGGGTGATTTCGCGTCCCGCGGCGGGGCCAGCGAGCGCTGGGCGCCCGTCGGTGGCGGCGAGCAGTGTTTCTTCGAGCGCGCTGTCACGTTCGGCGCGCGCTGCGGCGCGAGCCTTCGCGGCACGGATCAGCGGGCGGCCGATGAACAGGAAGGCAAGCAGCGCGGCGAAGATCGCGCCGACCTGCTTGACCAGCGGCAGGAACCAGCCCTGGTCGTAAAAGGCGGGTTCCTCGGCTGCGATCTGGACGAATGGTCGCTGGCTGATTGCGACCTGATCGCCGCGGGTCGCGTCGAAACCGATCGCGCCTTTGACCAGGCTGTCGATCTTGGTCATGTCGGCCTGGGTCAGCGCTTTCTTGCCCTGATTGAGCGCAACGGCGACCGAGAGGCGGCGGAGCTGGCCTTGCGGCTGGTGGGTGACCGAAATCTCGCGGCCGACTTCAAAGGCGCGTGCAGCATTTTCATTGCTCTCGGTTCCCGGCGTCGCGGTCGGGGTCGGAGTCGGGGTTGGCGCGTTGGCGGTGACCGTGGTCGCCTGCGGCGGTTGGTTCGACAGCGCGCCGGGGATGCCGACAGCAGACGGGGTGCCAGCGCCGCTGACGGTGCGCGTGACCTGTTCGCTGGTCATCGCGCGATCATCTTTTGGGAAGCTTTCGCGCGTCGCCTGGCTTTCGGACATGTCGACGTCGGCGTGAACCTCGACGCTGTAATTGCCAGCGCCGAGCATCGGGCCAAGCAGCGTGTCGAGCGCACGGCGGAAGCGGTCCTCAACCTGGACCTGCAACTGGAAGGCCTTCATGTCGCTGCCCGATGCGGTGTCGGACAATAGCGCGCCGCGCTGGTCGATGACCGACACTTGATCGGCGTTCATCCCGGGAACCGACGATGCGACGAGGAAACGGATCGCCTGTACCTGACCGTCGCTGAGCGATCGGCCGTTCTGCAGCGTCAGCATCACCGATGCGGTCGAGGGTTTGTCGTCGCGAACGAACAGGCTGGGTTCGGCGGCGGCGATATGGACGCGCGCGCTCTTGACTGCGTCGATCGTTTCGATCGTGCGCGACAGGTCGGCCTCACGCGCCGAGCGCAGCGCTTCGCCTTCGATCGCGCGGCTCGATCCCATCGGCAGTGCGGCAATCAGGCTGTCGCCGCTCGGCGCCGCCTTGGGCAGACCCTGGCCGGCGAGCGCGATGCGCGCCTGGTGCAATTTGTCGGCGTCAACGGTCAGCGCGCCCGTGCTCGCATCGATGCTGTGCGCGATCCCCTGCGTCTGCAGCGCTTCGGCGACCGCCGACTTGTCGCTGTCGTCGAGGCCGGCGAACAGCTGCGCCTGCGGCGCCGACTGCATCGTAAACCAGGCGAGCGCGGCGATGCCGATCGCCGAGGTCATGGCGATCGCCGGCAGCGCACGCTGTACCGCGGGCTGGCGGACGAAGCCGGTGAGCGGGGCGAGGCGGTTGCCGAACGCCGGAGCGGGGAGGCGTGCGTCGTCGATGGGGGTGAGGATCTGGGTGTCGGCCATGGGTTAAACCGGCATGTTCATGATGTCGCGATACGCCGACAGCAGCTTGTTGCGGACCTGCAGGGTGGTTTCGAAGCCCAGCGAGGCTTTCTGCCGTTCGATCATCACGCTGACGATGTCGTGGGTGTCGCCGCGCTCGTAGGCTTCGGTGATCTCGCTCGCCTTCGTCTGCTGGGCGTTGACCTGTTGCAGCGCATTGTTGATCGCGGCGCCGAAATCGGGGGTTCCCCCGGCGCCTTCGACGCCGCCCTCGGTGCCGCCAATGCCGCCGCGACCCGCGGCGCGTTGCAGCGCCTGGTTCTGATTGAGGATCGAACTGCGCATTTGCAGCAGCCGGCTCGGGTCAATCGTGCTCATTGCTTTCCATCCGTCCTGTGCGCAGCGGTGCGCCGCACGCAAAGAACAATGCAAAGGCCATGCCAAAAGATTTAATGACAGATTTTCAGTAGTTTGATCTCGGCGGCATGCGGCCTCGACCGGCTTTCGGCATTTTTTTGACGGGGTGGGCTTAAGCGCCGCTGCCGCCCGCCGTTACTGCTTTCCGTGACCGCTCCTCGAGCCCTCACATCACGGGAATGGCCATCGAGGCCGGAAAGGAACAACAAATGACTGTCATCAACACCAATGTGAGCGCGCTTCGCGCCCAGAACAACTCGCGGGTTGCGGGTCGCATGCAGTCGCAGGCGATGGAACGTCTGTCGAGCGGCAAGCGCATCAACAGCGCGAAAGACGACGCGGCGGGTCTCGCCATTGCAACGCGTATGGACGCCAGCGTCCGCGGTCTGAACCAGGCCGTGCGTAACGCCAACGACGGCATCTCGCTGGCGCAGACCGCCGAAGGCGCGATGGGCGGCATCTCGAACATCCTCGTTCGTATGCGTGAACTGGCGGTGCAGTCGGCCAACGGCACCAACAGCACCACCGATCGTGGCGCGATCCAGACCGAAGTCACCGCGCTGATCGCCCAGATCGGCGATATCGCGACCCGCACGACGTTTAACGGCACCAACCTGCTGTCGGGCGGCGCGAGCATCGACATTCAGACCGGTACGGCGTCGGGCCAGACGGTCAACATCGCAATTGGCGATCTCACTGCCACCGGTCTTGCCGTCGGCACAGTCGATCTGTCGACGGCTGCCGGCGCCGCAACCGCCCTGGGTCTGCTCGACACGGGCATCCAGACGGTTGCCACGCAGCGTGCCAACCTGGGTGCGCAGCAGAACCGCCTGGAAGCGGCTGTCGATACTTTGACATCGACTGTCACGAATCTGGCAGACGCGAAATCGCGCATCGAAGACGCCGATTTCTCGTCTGAATCGACGAAACTGGCAGCTGCCGGGATCCTGTCGCAGGCATCGACCGCGATGCTCGCTCAGGCGAACCAGAGCCAGCAGGGCGTGATGAACCTGCTCCGCGGCTAAACGTCCGCAAACGATTTTCAGGCTATATTTGGTTGGTCCCTTAGATAGCCTGATCCGATGCCCCGGCCCCCACAGCCGGGGCATCATCTTTTCTGCAATCGGCGTTGGCGTGTGCTCCGGCTAATTTTGATCCGAAGTTGCCAGCTTCTGTCTCGTCATCCTGAACTTGGTTCAGGGTCCGTGGCCTGCCGTTTCGTTCGGCGCGGCGTCGGGCGAGAGCTCAGGCCCTGGATGCTCAAACTCGGACAGCATGACGAGCTGAGGGGAACGGCTCACCGCCTCAATGAAAATCGCGCGACTTGGGCAGGATGCGCACGTCGCGCGGATGACCGTGCTTGGCCGCATAGCTGCGCGGGAGCTGCGGATGCGCGACCTCGTCCGCGCGGCACAGGTCGGGGCGTATTTCGCGCCCGTCACCCAGTTGATCGAGCATCGCGGTGCGATCGACGATGCGCGTCGCCATCAGGTGGATGACCCCCTCCTTGCTCCGCTGCACCTCGCCCTCGGCCAGCATCAGCCGCGACGCCATGACGGCGCGGCGATAGCGTTCGAAATGGCGCGCCCACAGCAGGATATTGACGACGCCGCCCTCATCCTCGAGCGTGATGAAGATCGCATTGCCCTTGCCCGGGCGCTGACGGATCAGCACGACCCCCGCGGTGCGGACGATCGAGCCATTCTTCGCCGCCATCACCTGCGCGGCGCTCAGCACCCCCTCGCGTTCGAAATCGCGGCGCAGAAACGCCATCGGATGGCCTTTGAGCGACAGCCGCGTCGTCTGGTAATCGGTCAGCACATTTTCAACGAGCGGAGTGGGGGGCAGCGCAGCGTCCTGCTCGGCGCCAAGTTCGTCGGCCGCGGCGGCGCCGAACAGTGGCAGCACCCCTTGCCGGACGCGGCGCGCGTCCCACAGCGCGGGTCGCCGGTCGAGCCCCATCGACCGGCACGCGTCGGCTTCGGCCAGCAGACGCAGCGCGCGCGACGGCAGGTCGGCGCGGCGCGCCAGTTCCTCGACGGTTGTGAAGGGGGTGGTGCGCGCCGCCGCGATCTGCGTCGCCCACGCCTCGCGAAACCCGTCGATCTGGCGCAGCCCAAGCCGCAGCGCGAGGCTGCCGTCGGCGCGCGGTTCGAGGCTGCTGTCCCAAGCGCTCGCATTCACATCGACCTCGCGCACCTCGACCCGATGCTCCTGCGCATCGCGCACCAGCTGCGCGGGGGCGTAGAAGCCCATCGGCTGCGAGTTGAGCAGGCCGCAGGTGAACACCGCGGGGTGATAATATTTGATCCATGACGAAACATAGACGAGCCGCGCGAACGACTGCGCATGGCTTTCGGGAAAGCCGTAGCTGCCGAACCCCTCGATCTGCTTGAAACAGCGTTCGGCGAAATCCTGCTTGTACCCGCGCGCGACCATGCCGCCGACCATCTTTTCCCGAAAATTATCGATCGTGCCGACGTTGCGAAAGGTCGCCATCGCGCGGCGCAGGCCGTTGGCCTCCTCTGGCGTAAATCCGGCGGCGGTGATCGCCAGATTCATCGCCTGTTCCTGAAAGAGCGGCACCCCGAAGGTGTGACCCAGAACTTCGCGCAATTCATTGGGGTCATGAGGCGGGTCAGGCGACGGATATTCGACCTCTTCCTCTCCATTCCGCCGCCGCAGATAGGGGTGCACCATGTCGCCTTCGATCGGTCCGGGACGGACGATCGCGACCTGCACGACCAGATCGTAGAGCTTTCGCGGGCGCAGCCGCGGCAGCATGTTGATCTGCGCACGGCTTTCGACCTGAAAGACGCCGATGCTGTCGCCCTTGCACAGCATGTCGTAAACCGCCGGATCCTTGGAATCGATGTCGAGTTCCAGCGTGTGATCGCCCAGACCATGTTCGCGCATCAGGTCGTAACATTTGCGGATGCAGGTCAGCATGCCGAGCGCGAGGACGTCGACCTTCATCAGCCCGAGCGCGTCGATATCGTCCTTGTCCCATTCGATGAAAGTGCGGTCCTCCATCGCGGCATTGTGGATCGGGACCAGTTCGTCGAGCCGCCCCTCGGTAAGCACGAAGCCGCCAACATGCTGCGACAGATGGCGCGGCGCTTTCAGCAACTCGCCGACGAAGCGGTGCAGCCGTTCGATCTCGCCATTGTGCGGGTCGAGCCCGGCCTCGACCAGCCGTTCGACCGGCAACTCGTCGCCCCAGCTTCCCCAGCTCGTGTCCGCGAGCCGCGCGGTGACATCCTCGCTGAAGCCCAGCGCCTTGCCGACCTCGCGGATCGTGCTGCGCGGTCGATAATGAATGACGGTCGCAGCGATCGCGGCGCGGTCGCGCCCATAGCGATCATAGATATATTGAATGACCTCCTCACGCCGCTCATGCTCAAAATCGACATCGATGTCGGGTGGCTCATCACGTTCGGCGGAGACAAAGCGCGAGAATAGCAGCTTATGCTCGACCGGGTCGACCGAGGTGACACCGAGCAAAAAACAGACGACCGAATTGGCGGCGGACCCCCGACCCTGGCAGAGGATCGGCGGATCCTGCGCGCGAGCGAAGCGGACAAGGTCGTAAACGGTGAGGAAATAATAGACATAGTCGCGCTTGCGGATCAGCCGCAATTCGTTGCCGATGAGCTTGCGAACCTTGGATTTCAGGGGCGCGCCGTAGCGTTTCTCTGCTGCCGTCTTCACCAGATGATGGAGATAGTTGAACGGTTTCCATCCGTCCGGCACCGGCTCGTGCGGATATTCATAGCGCAGGTCATCGAGCTGGAAGTGGATGCGCGCGAGCAGCGCGGCGCTTTGTTCGATCGCCTGGGGGTGATGCTGGAACAGCCGCATCATCTCGGCGGGGGCCTTCAGATGGCGTTCGCCATTGGCGCGCAGCAGCTTGCCCGCCTTGTGGATATTCACCCCCTCGCGGATGCAGGTGATGATGTCGTGCAGCGGGCGCTGCGCGATGCTCGCATAGAGCGCGTCGTTGGTCGCGAGCAGCGGGACGCGGGTGGCGGCCGACAGGCGTTCGCGTGCGGTGATCTTTCGTGCATCGGCGCCCGCGCGCGGCATCGTTGCGGCGAGCCAGACCGATTTTGGTCGCGCGCGTTTGAGGATGCGGAGCAGCGCTTCATCGCCGTCCATCGCGATCAGCAGCAGGTCGTCGCAATGCTGCAGCAAATCCTCCAGATAGAGAATGCAATCGCCCTTTTGCGCGCGCAGGTTGCCGGTCGAGAGCAGCCGGGTCAGCCGCCCCCAGCCGTGGCGCGTCGTCGGATAGGCGACGATGTCGGGGGTGCCGTCGGCGAAAGCGAGGCGCGCGCCGACGACCAGGCGGAAATTGGCGACAATTTCAGGGTGCTTGACCTGCAGCTCTTTCAGGAACCCCCACGCCCGCACCACCCCCGCCACACTGTTGCGGTCGGCGATGCCGATCCCCCGCATGCCCAGCGCAATCGCTTCGGCGACCATTTCGGCGGGGTGCGAGGCGCCGCGCAGGAAGCTGTAATTGGTCGCGGCGACCAGTTCGGCGAAGGTGGGTTCGGGGGCGGACGCGTCACTCATGCGAACAGCCCGTGGATATACCAGCGCGGGTCTGGTTTTTCGTCGTACAGCCCGTGGCGAAACAGCCAGTAGCGGCGACCGCGGTCGTCCTCGACACGGTAATAGTCGCGGGTCAGTCCGGCATTGTCCTTGCGGCGCCACCATTCGCTCGCGATCCGCTCCGGTCCCTCGTAACGGCGGATCGCATGCGTCGCACGGCGCCAGCGGAAACGGTGCGGCGGGCCGTCGGGAACCTCGGCGATCACCTCGATCACCTGCGGCGGGTCGAAGAGATAGAAGGGGCGCAGCGGCGGCTCGCCGGGTTCGGGGACGGGCCAGGGCGTGGGCGGCGGTGCGTCGATCGCGGGCAAGGCGAGCTGCGCCTGTTCGGGGATATGGGTGTCGGCGGCGGCGAATTTGCGCACCCCGCCGCGGCCGATCCGCGTCGCCAGCCGGTCGACCAGTTCGGCCATCGCTGCCCCCTCGGTCGCAGCGCGCACCGCGCCGCCTTCGAGCTTGAGCTGGGTAGCGGCGAGGGGCTCGAGCCGCGGCACCGCGAGCCGCATCATGTCGAAACCGAAGCCGGGGTCGAGCGGATCGCGCAAAGCATCCATCCGCTCGGCGAACAGGCGCATGACGAGCCCGTTGTCGCGCGTCGGATGGCCGGTCTCGACCGCGATGCTGCGCGCCAGGCCGTCGCTGCGAAAGAAGGTGGCGCGGAAATGGCGCCCGCCCTTGCCGCGTTCGCCAAGGTCCGCGATCGCTTCGCCGACCAGTTCGGTGAGAATTTGGGTGGCGTGCGGCATGCTGGCGACCGGTTCGGCGAAGCGGCGCTCGGCGACCACCGGCGGCGGGGTGGTGCGCGGATCGAGCGGGCTCGGGGCGTCGCCGAGCAGGCGGCGCAGCGCGGTCGCGGCGTCGGCGCCGAAGCGCGCGGCGATGTTCGCCGTCGGCCGCGCGGCCAGATCGCCGATCGTCTTGAGCCCGGCGCGGACGAGCGCGGTTGCCGCCTCGGCTTCGAGTTCGAGCGCGGCGACGGGCAGGCGGCGGATCGCGCTTGCTTCGTCGGGAGCGGGTAACATCTGGTAGCGCGCAAGCGCGCGCGCGGCGTCGGCGGTGGGGCCAAGCGCATGGCGCAATGTCATGCCGAGCCGGGTCAGCCGGCTGTCGATGTCGTCGATCAACCCCGCTTCGCCATCGAACAAATGGGTGCAGCCGGTGATGTCGAGGATCAGCCCGTCGGGGGCATCGAGCGCGACGAGCGGGGTATAGCGCGTACAGCCCTGTGCGAGCCGGTCGAGCCAGGCCTGATCGAGGACGGGGTCGAACGGCACAATGACGAGCTCGGGCACCCGCGCCCGCGCGTCGGCGAGCGGCATGCCGACGCTAAGCCCGAGCGCCTGCGCGCGCGCGTCGACGCTCGCAAGGCGCAGCGCGCCGCGCTGCTTCTCGGCAAAGACGAGCGGGAGGTCAGGCGGCTTCGGCGCCGAGCGGGTGAATCGCTCGGCGGGCAGCCAGGGGAAGAACAGCGCCAGATAGCGCCGTGTCCCGGAAAGCTTGCTCATCTTTATCCCAATCGAGTCGCCAGTGCGTTCCGGCAGGGCCGCCGCGCCAGCGCAGCAGCTCGAGGTCGAAGGCGGGGGCGCCCGGTGCGTCGGCCGCCAGCGCGTGCGACGGCGCCGCGACGATGTTCCAGCGCGTTTCGGCGACGCTCGGCGTCGGCGCGGCATTCAGCCGCAGCATCAGCAATGTCGTCCCCGCATCGCGCGCGCCGAGCGTCAGGCGGCGGCCCGCGGTCAGGTCGAGCAGGGGGAATTTGCCCCAGCTTTCGACGATCACCGCCGCCGAACCGGCGCAGCGCACGGCATCATTGGCGCAGGCGAGCAACATCTTGGGATCGGCGGTCTCGATCAGCAGCAAGCGGCCCGGATCGCCGCCGAGTTCGGCGATGCCGGGGGCATAGATATGGCCGGTGCGGCGTCCGGCATCGACGGTACGCAGCCACAGCAGCGGCGTCTGGCCCGGGGTGCGCAGCGCGAGCAGTGCTGCAAAGGCCGCAGCGCTGGCGCCGTCGAGCGCGTCGGCGGCGAAAAATTCATGGCATCGCCCGACCATCAATCCGCCGCCAAACGCCGCGTCGAACGCGCCATGCCCCGTCGCCAGCCAGCCTTCGGCCGGGCGGCTTTCGGGGCCACCAGTGGCAGCCAGCCGGGCGATACGCTGACGCAGCCCGGCGAGAGGTTGAGACGACTCGCGCATATATGTTCCTGATTTGTTCTATTAGCGCGCGAGCGAGGGGGAATGTCAAGGTGAGTCCGCCATGCCTTCTTCATTACCCCGACTTGATCCGGGGTCCATCATGCCGACGTTGCGGTGGATGCCGGATCAGGTCCGGCACGACAAAGATTAGGGCGTTGTGGCCCCCGCGCCGCTATCGCCTCCAAGCGCGCGAAACAGCGCGATGCGGGTCTGGACGAGTAGCAGCTGGGTCGCGATTTCGCTGCGCCGTGCCGAATACAGGCTGCGCTGGGCATCAAGGCTGGCGAGGAAGCTGTCGACCCCGCCCTTGTAGCGCGCATCGGTCAGCGTCGCGGTGTCGGCGGCGGCGGCGGTGTTCGCCGCGGCGGCGCGGACCCGCTCGGCGATTGTACCCTGTACCGCGAGCGCGTCGGCGACTTCGCGAAACGCGGTCTGGATCGCGCCCTCGTAGCCCGCCAGCGCGGCGTCGCGCTGTGCCTCGCTGACCGCCACCCCGGCGCGGCGGCCGCCCGCGTCGAAAATCGGCGCGGTGACGTCGCCGCCCGCCGACCAGCTGAACGATCCGCTGTCGAACAGGCTGGACAGCGCGTTGCTGGCAAAGCCGAGCAATCCGGTGAGCGAGATCGACGGGAACAGCTGCGCGCGCGCGACGCCGATGTCGGCGTTGGCCGCGCGCAGGCCATATTCGGCCTCGATCACATCGGGGCGGCGGAGCAGGATTTGCGAGTTCACCCCCGCCGGAAGGGAAGCGATAGCGGGCGTAACGTCGGCCAGCCCGTTGGGCAGCAGCGCGCGGTCGACATCACCGCCGACGAGCAGGCGGATGAGATTCTCGTCCTGCGCCAGCGCGCTCGTTTGCGCCGCGATCGCATCCTCGGCGGTTGCCAAAATCTGTTCGGCCTGGCGCAGGTCGGTGCGCGGCGCGACGCCGCCGTCGAGGCGGGCGCGGGTCAGCCGGACATTCTCGCGCGCATTCGCAGCGGTGTCCTGTGCAATCGCAAGCAGGTCGCGGTCGGCGCCATAGATCGCCCAGGCATCGGCCAGATTGGCGATCAGCGCGAGCCGCACCGTGCGCGACGCGGCCTCGGTCGCCAGCGCGCGGTTGCGGTCGGCCTCGGTGGCATTGGCGAGCTTGCCAAACAGGTCGAGCTCGAAGGCAGTGATGCCGCCGCGCAGCGAGAAATCGCCGCCGCCGCCCCCACCACTCGTGCCGTTGCCGTTGCCGTTGCCGTTGCCGTCCGAATAGCCCGCGCCGCCGCTGATCCCGATGGCGGGGAATTGTCCGGCGCGGGTGACACGCGCTTGTGCGCGTGCTGCGGCAACATTGGCGTAGGCGACGCGCAGGTCGCGATTGTTGGTCAGCGCCTGCTCGGCCAGCGATTGGAGGCGCGGGTCGGTGAAGACGCTTTGGTAGGAAAGGATGGGCAGCGCCGCCTCGCTTTGTAGCAGATAGGCGTCGCCAACCGGCCAGCTTTGCGGAACCGGCGGGCTCGGCAGCACTGTCTTGGGCGCCAGCGAGCAGCTGGCGAGGGCCAGGGTGCTCGCAAGCAGCAGCGCGCGGGTCCCGATCATGCCGGCACTTCCGCGGGCCCTTCACCCTTGTTCTTGGCGAAGCGGCTGCGCAGCGCGGCCACCCCGTCACGCACGCCGCGGCGCACCAGGACGAAGAACAGCGGGATGAAGAAGATTGCGAGGAAAGCGGCGGTCAGCATGCCGCCGATCACCGAGGTGCCGATCGCGACGCGGCTGTTCGCGCCCGCGCCCGTCGCAATCGCCAGCGGCAACACGCCAAAGATGAAGGCGAAACTGGTCATCAGGATCGGACGCAGACGGATACGCGCCGCCGCGATCGCCGCCTCGATGACGCGCTTGCCTTTGCGCTCTTCCTGCTCGGCGAACTCGATCATCAGGATCGCGTTCTTCGACGCAAGGCCCATAGTCGTGAGCAGGCCGATCTGGAGATAGACGTCGTTTTCCAGCCCGCGCAGCGACACCGCCACCACCGCGCCGATCAGCCCGAGCGGGATGATCAGGATCACCGCGAGCGGGATCGTCCAACTTTCGTAAAGCGCCGCAAGGCATAGGAAGACGACGAGCAGCGAGATGGCATAGAGCAGGGGCGCCTGCCCGGACGACAGCCGTTCCTGGAACGACGAGCCTGACCAGGCGACGCTGGTCCCCGGAATCTGTCCGGCGAGCGCCTCGATCTCGTCCATCGCTTCGCCCGAGCTGGTGCCGGGAGCAGGCTGACCCGAGATTTCGAATGCCGACACCCCCTGAAAGCGCGAAGTGCTGCTGGGCGTCGTCGCCCAGCCAGTGCGGGCAAAGGCCGAGAAGGGCGACATTTCGCCGTCGGCCGAGCGCACATACCATTGGCTGAGGTCTTCGGGCTTGGCGCGATAGGGGGCGTCGCCCTGAACATAGACGCGCTTGACGCGGCCTTCGTCGATGAAATCGTTGACGTAGCGGCCACCCCACGCGGTCGCGAGGGTGGCGTTTACATCATTATTGTTGATGCCATAGGCGGTCAGTCGCTGCGTATCGACGTCGATCTTGAGCGTCGCGACATCGGGCAAGTCGCTGAGGCGCACCGCGGTAAGCTTGGGATTGGTATTGGCCATAGCGAGCAGCCGGTCGCGCGCTGCGACAAAATCCTCGCGGCTCATCCCGCCGCGATTTTGCAACTGCATGGTAAACCCCGAACTGTCGCCGAGGCCGCGCACCGCGCCCGGGACCAGCGCGAACACCTGGGCATCGCGCAGCCCGCCAAGCGCCTTGCGCGCGCGTTCGGCGATTGCGTCGGCGGTATTCTCCTTGCCGTCACGATCGTCCCAATGCGTCAGGTTGACGAAGCCTTGGCCGGTGTTCTGGCCGACCGCGCCGCCGCCCCCGCCGCCAGCGACGAGGAACAACGTCCCGACGTTGGCCTTTTCCTGGGTCAGCATATATTTTTCGACCGCATCGCGCACTTCGAGCGTACGGGCCTGCGTCGCACCGGCGGGCAGGCGGAACTGGACCTGGACGCGCCCCTGATCCTCGCCGGGCAGGAAGCCGCTGGGCAGGCGCAGAAACAGGATGGCGAGCACAATTAGAATGATCGCGTAAATCCCAAGGAACAGCCATTTGCGATCGACGACCCTGGTGACGCTGCCGACATAGCGTTCGACCGTGTGGTCGAAGCGGGTGTTGAAGCCGGTCTTCGCGCGTTCGAGCAGCGCGCGGGCGCGCGGAAAACGACCGCCGGACGAGCTGTCGCCATGCGACTTCTGCTTGAGCAGGGTGGAGGTCAGCGCGGGACTGAGGATCAGCGCGACGAGCACCGACAGCATCATTGCGGAAATAATCGTGACCGAGAACTGACGATAGATCACGCCGGTTGAACCGCCGAAAAACGCCATCGGCAGGAACACCGCCGAGAGCACCATTGCGATCGCGATCAGCGCAACCTGCAATTCCTTCATCGACTGGATCGTCGCCTCGCGCGCCGTCATCGCAGGATTTTCTTCCATCAACCGCTCGACATTCTCGACCACGACGATCGCATCGTCGACGAGCAGGCCGATCGCCAGCGTCAGCCCGAACAGCGTCAGCGTGTTGATGCTGAATCCGGCGATGTAAAAAATGGCAAAGGTGCCGAGCAGCACCACCGGTACCGCGATCGCCGGGATCAGCACCGCGCGCCAGCTTTGCAGGAACACGAACATGACGATGATGACGAGGATGATCGCCTCGATCAGCGACTTCTGCACTTCGCTGACCGACAATTTGATGAAGGCGGTCGAATCATTGGCGTAGCTATAGGCGAGCCCGTCGGGGAAGTCCGCGGACAGTTCCTCCATGCGTGCCTTGACGCGGTCGGCGGTTTCGAGCGCGTCGGATCCTGGCGACAGCGAGATCGACATGCCCGCGCCGGGGTGGCCGTTGATGCGGCTGACGACACCGTAATTTTCGGCGCCGATCTCGACCCGTGCGATGTCCTTGATCCGCACGCTCGATCCGTCGGGCTGGGTTTTAAGGATGATGTTTTCGAACTGTTCGACCGTTTGCAGGCGCGACTGGGCGGTAACGGTGGCGTTGAGCATCTGCCCCTCGGGTGACGGCAGACCGCCGACTTCGCCCGCAGCGACCTCGCTGTTCTGCGCGGTGATCGCCGCAATCACGTCGCTCGGCATCAGCGCTACCGCAGCGAGCCGCTGCGGATTGAGCCAGATACGCATTGCGTGCGGGGCGCCAAAGACATTGACGTCGCCGACCCCTTCGACCCGCGACAGCGGATCCTGAATATTGGATGTCATATAATCGGACACGTCGGCGTTGGCGCGCGTGTCGGTCTCGTCATAGACGCCGACGAGCAGCAGCGAGTCCGAATTGGACTTGGTGACGCGCACCCCCTGTTGCTGAACCTGTTGCGGCAGGCGCGAGATCGCCGACTGAATCTTGTTCTGAACCTGCACCTGCGCAATGTCGGGATCGGTGCCCTTGGCAAAGATGGCGGTGATGCTCGCCTGGCCGCGCGAGCTCGATTGCGAGCTGAAATAGAGCAGTCCGTCAATCCCGGTCAGTTGCTGTTCGAGCACCTGGGTGACGCTGTTCTCGATCGCTTCGGCCGAGGCGCCGGGATAGCTGGCGCGAATATTGACCTGCGCCGGGGCGATGTCGGGATATTGCTCGATCGGCAGCGCGAACAGCGCGCCGACTCCGCCGAGCATCACGATGATCGCCAGCACCCAGGCAAAGATGGGGCGGTTGATGAACAGACGGGACATGAGGGGCTATTGACTCTTTTCTGCTGTCTTGGCCGCGGGCGCCCCCACCCGCTGCACGCTGTTGGCAGGAACCGCCGTAATCGGCGCCCCCTGTTTGAGATTGCCGACCCCCTGCGTGATGACACGCTCGCCCGCTTTCAGCCCGTCGGTGACGACCCAATTGGCGCCGACCGTGCGATCGGCGGTCACCTTGCGGCGGATCGCCTTGTTGTCGGTTCCCGCGAGATAGACGAACGCCGATCCGTCGAAATCGCGCTGGAGTGCAGCTTGCGGCACCAGGATCGCGCGGGGATTGATCGCCTGATCGAATAGCGCCGTCACGAACATGCCGGGCAGCAGCACCCCCTTTGGATTGGGAAAGCGGGCGCGCAGCGTGACCGTGCCCGTCGCTTCGCTGACCGTAATATCCGAAAACTGAACCGTGCCGGCAAAGCCATACGCGCTGCCGTCTTCGAGCCGCAGCCGCACCGATGTGCTGCCCGCGGCGACACCGCCGCTTTCGAGCGCCTGACGCAGCGTGGTGAGTTCGGCGCTCGATTGCTGCATGTCGACATAGATCGGGTCGGTCTGCTGGATCACCGCCAGCGGGGTCGCCTGGCTGGCGCTGACGAGCGCGCCGGGGGTTGCGAGGCTGCGGCCGATCCGTCCGCTGATCGGCGCGGTAATTGTCGCGTAGCGCAACGTGATACGCGCCGTTTCCAGCGCAGCATTGTTCTGCGCGACCGCGGCACGCGCGACGCGCGCTTCGGCAAGCGCGTCGGTATAATCCTGCTCGGCGATCGCCTGCATCTTGGCAAGCGGGGCAAAGCGGCGGACGCGCTCTTCGGCCGCCTGCGCGCTGGCGCGCGCGCTGGCGAGGTTGGCGGCCGCCTGGTCGACCGCGGCCTGATAGAGGCTGGCATCGATCTGATAGAGCGGCTGGCCGGCGCGCACGAAACCGCCCTCGGTGAACAGGCGGCGGCGGATCAGGCCATTGACCTGCGGCCGGACTTCGCTGGTCTCGAACGCAACGGTGCGCCCGCCGAGCGAGGTGGTGACCGGTACGGCCTCGACCTTTGCGACGACAAAGCCGACCTGCGGGGCGCCGCGCCCGGTCTTGCTTTCGTCCGCCTGATCCGAGCAGGCGCCGAGCGACAGGGTCGCGGCCCATAGGGCTCCGGCCAGCAACAGTGACCTTTTCTCCGGCATAGGGTTGTTCTCGTATTGGCGCGCCGCAGGGCGGAAGGGGGGAGGAATCGGGCCTATTCAACCGATTGACTTGTCGCTGGCAAGCGCAATGCGGGATTTGCGACAAATTACGACAATTTTCTGAACCCGGCGGGCACCCACATTTCTTATCGTTTTGGAGCGGCGACCGACTGTCGTTGGATGAAAGTCGACCCCAGCACCGCCGCTTCACTCTCATCGACCTTGCTGGCGAGCGGAAGGAAGTCTGGTACGAGCGTTCTGGCGGCGCGCACCCCCATTTCGCGGATGGGCCAGCGCACGGTGCTGAGCGCCGGCCAGATGTGCGTCGCGGTCGGGCTGTCGTCAAAACCGATGATCGACAGCGCGCCGGGCACGTCTATGCGCTTGTCGTGCGCGACGCTCATTACCCCCGCGGCCATTTCATCGTTCGAACAGAAGATCGCGGTCGGTGGCTCGGCCAGCGACAGCAAGGCTTCGCCGGCCTCGATCCCGGCGGTGTAGCGGTAGTTGCCCGGCGCGTTATAGGCGCTCGGCAGTTCGAGTCCCGCTTCGGCCAAAGCTTCCAAAAATCCTTTCTCGCGCTCGGCGGCCGAGCGGAAACCCCGCGGGCCGCGCACAAAACCGATGCGGCGATGCCCGAGCGCGATCAGGGCGCGCACCGCCTCGCCAACAACCTCGCGGTCGTTCGATGACACGCAATGCTTGGCATCATCGAGCGGTGCCGATCCAACGCGCACATAGCGTACACCCAGATCTTCGCAGAGTGCTGCGAGATCGTCGTTTTCCGAGATCGGCGGCAACAGCAGCGCGCCGATCGGCCGCTGTTTTTCAAGGAAGGTGCGGACATCGTCGAGCATATGGTCCGATCCGCGATCGACCGGGCGGACGAGCAGCGCGAGATCGCTGTCCTTGATCGCATCGAGCACGCCTTGCTGAAAATTGAGAACCGTCTGGGCATTGGGGTTGTCGTGGAGCAGCGCGATCAGGAAGTTGCGCCGGAACGCCAGCGCGCGCGCCTGTGGGTTGGGAACAAAGCCCAACGTCACGATCGCCTGTTCAACGGCCTTGCGGGTTTTTTCGGTCAGGAATTCGGAGCGGTTGATCACCCGGCTGACGGTCTTTTTCGATACCCCGGCGAGCGCGGCTACGTCGTTAATCGTCGGCTGCTTACCCCCCGACCCCTTGGTCTGTGCCGCCATATGCGCTTTATCCTCCGCGGGTTCGGGCTGCTGTCCCGCCGTTCGTCCCGTGTGATGGGCGCTCAGCGTGGCGAAATCAACCGCGACAACCGCCATCTGCCGAAATTTGATACCGGTGTCTAGGCCAACCGTCCATCCGGTGAGCGCTGATATTGACACCGGTTACCAAAATGGCTAGCTTGTGGCATAACGAGCAAAGGAAACGGATCATGAAGATCGCGCTGATTACCGAGAACAGCCAGGCGGCCAAGAACAGCATCATCCACGAAGCGCTGACCACGGTCGCCGCGCCGCTGGGCCATGAAGTGTTCAATTACGGCATGTATTCGGCCGACGACAAGGCGTCGTTGACTTACATCATGAACGGCCTGCTGGCAGGCATCCTTCTCAACGCGAAGGCCGCGGATTTTGTGGTGACCGGCTGCGGCACGGGCATGGGCTCGATGCTGGCCTGCAATGCGATGCCCGGCGTTTTCTGTGGTCTGGTGATCGATCCGACCGATGCGTTCCTGTTCGGCCAGATCAATGATGGGAACGCCATCTCGATGCCCTATGCCAAGGGCTTCGGCTGGGCTGCCGAGCTCAATCTGCAGGATGTCTATCGCAAGCTGTTCGATGGCGAACGTGGTCTGGGTTACCCCAAGGAGCGCGCCGAAATCATGCGAACGAACCGCGGCATATTGAAGGACCTCAAGGCCGCGTCGTGCCATGACATGCTGACCGTGCTCAAGAATGTTGATCAGGATCTGTTGCGCGCGGCGATCGCGGGCGAGAAATTCGCCGACTATTTCTATGCCAATTCGCAGGATGACGCGATCAGCGACTATCTGAAGAGCCTGTCGGCGGAGCGGGCGCTCGCCTGAGATGGCGGGGCTGTTTGATCTTTCGGGCAAGGTTGCGCTGGTCACGGGCGCCAACACCGGCATCGGGCAGGGTATTGCGCTCGCGCTGGCCGAAGCGGGCGCCGACATTGCAGCCGCGGGGCGTTCGGCGGCGGATGCGACCGTCGGCAAGGTGCGTGTGCTGGGCCGCAAGAGTGAGAATTTTGCTGCCGACCTGTCGAGCGTCGGCGCGGTGCAGCCGCTCGTCGATTCGGTGCTCGGCGAATTCGGGCGCATCGACATCCTCGTCAACAATGCCGGGATCATCCGCCGCGCCGACGCGGTCGATTTCACCGAAGAGGATTGGGACGCGGTGATGGACACCAATCTCAAGACCCTGTTCTTTCTGTGTCAGAGTGTCGGGCGGCACATGATCGCGCGCGGCTCGGGCAAGATCATCAACATCGCCTCGATGCTGACCTTTCAGGGGGGCATCCGCGTGCCGAGCTACACCGCATCGAAATCCGGCGTCGGCGGACTGACCAAGCTGCTCGCCAACGAATGGGCGGCGAAAGGGATTCAGGTCAACGCGATTGCCCCGGGTTATATCGAGACGAACAATACCGCGGCGCTGCAAGGCGACGAGATGCGCAACCGCCAGATTATGGAGCGCATTCCGGCGGGACGCTGGGGCGATCCCAGTGACCTCGGCGGTGCTGCGGTGTTCCTGGCGTCGAGCGCGTCGAATTATGTCCAGGGCCATATCCTCGCCGTCGACGGCGGCTGGCTGGCGCGGTAATGACATCGCCAAATGGCCGTTCGCGCTGAGCTTGTTGAAGCACCGCCCTTCCTTTGACGCTGAAGAAAAGAACAGCCCTTCGACAGGCGCAGGGCGAAAGGAGTAGGGATGGCGCAAGGCAAGCTAGTCTTTTTCGGCGAACTGCTGATCCGCCTGACCGCGCCGGGCAACGAACTGCTGATGCAGTCCCCATCGCTGGCGCTCCACGTCGGGGGCGCTGAGGCAAATGTAGCGATCGGGCTCGCGCATCTCGGCCATGATTGCGCGATTGTCAGCACAGTTCCTTCAAATGCTCTGGGTCGCGGAGCAGTGGCGGGGGTGCGCGGCGCAGGCGTCGATTGCACCGCCGTCACGAACGGCCCGGGGCGCATGGGCTTATATTTTCTCAGCGTTGGCGCGGGCCTGCGGTCGTCCGAGATCGTCTATGACCGTGCGGGGTCAAGCTTTGCAGCGACCGGCGCGGCGGATTATGACTGGGACGACCTGCTGGCCGGTGCGCGCCTGCTCCACCTGTCGGGGATCACTCCCGCGCTCGGCCCACGCTCGGCTGACGCGGCGCTGGCCGCTGCGCGGACGGCGAAGCGGCTCGGAGTTCCGGTCAGTTTCGACGGCAATTACCGCGCGATGCTTTGGGAGGCATGGGATAGCGATCCGCGCGCGATCCTGTCCGAACTGATCGGCCTGACCGACATCCTGTTTGGCAACCACCGCGACCTGTCGCTGGTGCTGGGCCAGGAATTCAGCGGCGATGGCGAAGATCGCCGCCGCGAGGCGGCCGAGGCGGGCTTTGCCGCCTTCCCGCGCCTCCAACTGATCGCCTCGACCGCGCGCCACACCGTCACCGCTGACCACCACCGCATCGCGGCGCGCGTCGATCTGCGGGGCGGCGGCCATCAGACCGACCAGATCGACGTCACCGGAATCGTCGACCGCATCGGCGCGGGCGATGCCTTCGCCGCCGGGGTTCTCCACGCGCAGTTGGCGGGCGGCGATGCGCGAGCGATGGCCGAAAGCGGTCTGGCGCTCACCGCGCTCAAACACTCGCTGCCGGGCGATGCGAGCCGTTTTGGGCAGGCCGACATCGACGCCTTTCACGGCGGCGGGCTCGATGTCCGTCGCTGAACTGACCCGGCGCGGGGTCTTGGCGGCGGGGGGGCTGTTTGCGCTGGCGTCGCCTTTGTTTGCGCGAACCGGGCGCTATGTTCGCGCGTTCAAGGGCATTCGCTACGCCTCGGCCAAGCGATTTGCGGCGCCCGTCGCACTGCTCGATAATCGCACCGCGCAAGGCGGCTTCGGCCCCGCCTGTCCGCAGGCGGGCGACCGTTACCAGCCGCAAAGCGAGGACTGCCTGTTCCTCAATGTCTGGACGCCCAACACGACCGATAAGCACAGCCGCCCGGTCATGGTCTATTTCCACGGCGGCGCTTACTCGACCGGTTCGGTTACCGACCCGATCAACGATGGCGCCACCCTCGCGGCGCGCGGTGATGTCGTAGTGGTAACGGTCAATCACCGGCTGAACGCGCTCGGCTATCTCTATCTCGCGCGGCTCGATACACGCGCACCCGACAGCGGTAATGCCGGCCAACTCGATCTCGTTGCCGCGCTCCAATGGATCCAGCGCAATATCGCAGCGTTCGGCGGCGATCCCGCTAATGTCACCGTGTTCGGCCAGTCGGGCGGCGGCGCCAAGATCGCGACCTTGATGGCGATGCCCGCGGCCAAAGGACTGTTCCACAAGGCGATCACAATGAGCGGGCAGCAGGTTACCGTTTCGGGCCCGCTCAACGCGACCAAGCGCGCTGAGGCGTTTCTCGCGAAGCTGGGCGATGGTATCGATCCCGCGACGGCGCCGGTGGAGCAGCTCGTCGCGGCGCTCGCGGCAACCGATCCGATCCTTGGTGGCAGTGTCTATATGGGGCCGGTGCTCGACATGAACCATCTGGCGCGCCACCCCTTCTGGCCTGACGCCGCGCCGCAATCAAAAGACATCCCGATGATGCTCGGCAACACCGTGATGGAGACGCGCGCCTTCTACGCCCCCGATGGTAAGCAGCTCGCAGGGCTTGACTACGATAATCTTGCCGAGCGGATCACGCCCGAAATGCGGATCGACGCGCATCCCGAATGGGTCGTGGATCAGTTCCGGGCGCGCTATCCCGAGGCAGGACCGCTCGACCTGTTCCACCGCATCGTGACCGCAGCGCGCAGTTGGCGTGGGCAGGTCGAGGAAGCCGAGGCGCGCGCGCGAGCGGCCATCCCTGCCTTCGTGTACCAGCTCGATTTCGAGGCTGCGAAGCACACCGACGATATCGGACTGAGCTTTGGTACGACCCCGCATCCGACGCCGGCGCAGCAGGCAATGAGCGACCAGATGATGGACGCGTTCGTCCGCTTCGCGCGGACCGGCGATCCGGGATGGCCTGCCTATGATCTGACGCGGCGCCAAACGATGGTTTTCGATACCGACAGCCGGGTCGTGAACGATCCGCGCCAATGGGAGCGCGAGCTGTTCGCGCCGGTGCCCTATCTCCAGCCCGGAACATAAGCTGCCGGCATTGCGAGAAGCCCGAGGCGACGCGGCAGTCACCAGGCTCGTAAACCGCGCTGGATTGCTTCGCTTCGCTTGCAATGACGAACGTCTACACGAGCTTGCGCGATCCCAGCCAGTTCCACAGCAGTTCGGGCCAGATTGCGACAGGCAACCCGGCGGTCTTCATCAGTCCGAAGCCATGCCCGCCGCGTTCGAAGAAATGCGCCTCGCACCCCGCCCCGATACCGCGCGTCGCCTCGCGCAGCCGGACGCTGTTGTCGACCTTGACGACATCGTCGTCCTCGGCGTGGAGCAGCCACAGCGGTGGCTGGTCGGTGCGGACATTGCGTTCGGGAGAATAGAGCGCCTCGCGTGCTGCATCGGGGTTGCCGCCGATCAGTTTCTCGCGGCTCGCCGCATGGGTGATCGCGGGGTCCATTGACACCACCGGGTAGATGGCGACCACCGCGTCCGGTCTTGCGGAAAGACTGTCGGCAGGATCAACGGACGCATAGACCCGGGCATCGAAGCGCGTGAGCAGGCTTGTGGCAACCTGCCCGCCGGCTGAAAAACCGCCGAATGTGACGCGGGCGGGATCGATTCTGTCCATCTTCGCGCGGCGGCGCACCAGCCGGATCGCGCGCTGCGCATCGGCGAGCGGGACGTCAGACCCGTTCGTCCAACCGTCGCCGGGCAGGCGATAGAAAAGAACATAGACGGTAACGCCGCGCTCCTTCAGCCAGCGCGCCAGTTCATAGCCCTCCTTGTCGATCACGACATAGCGAAAGCCGCCGCCCGGCGCGAGGATGACCGCCGCGCCATTGGGCTGGGCGGGGCGGAAGATGTCGAGCCGCGCGAGGCTGATGCCTTGCAGCATCCGATCGCTGGCACGCGGATCGTCGCTGCGTTGGACAACATGTTCGACGAGGCCGAACGGCGGTTTGATGTGGCCGTCGGGCCAGAGTGGGACAGACACGTCGGGAGCGAGGCTCGCGGGGCGAGTCCAGGCCGCCTGAACCGCCGCATTCGCGAACGGCAGCGCCAGGCTCGCGGTCAGCAGCGCGCGGCGCTCAAACATCATCTTAGTGGGACGCTTTATTCGGATAGGCGATGATCAGCACCAGCGGGTCGGCGCCGGTCTGGCGGATGCCAACCGTTGCCCCGCTGTAGAGCCACGCCGCCATTCCCGCTTTCAACTCTTTCTCCGTGCCATCCGAATGGACGACGCCGGTCCCTGAGAGGACATAATAGATTTCGTCGTGATCGATCGGATGCAAGCCGATCGCGGCACCAACGTGCAGCGCACGTTTGCGGAATTCAAAACTGCGCGGCGCTGGGATACTGTCGCTGATCCGGTACGCGGTGGACATACCGATCGCGCCGTGCGGCGGTGGTTCTTCGCGCACCGTGGCTGCTTCGTCGATCACGATCATCGCGGGCGCCCCGGCTCCGGTGAGGAGCAGCGCGGCGAGCCGCATCATCACTGAGCTGCCCGCGAAGCGCGGTCGCGTGGCGACAAGAGTTCCTGCGGCATCGGCGCGGTTTGGCCGGGATAGAGCCCCGAGCGCGGTTCCATGGTCGTCAGATCCCAGTCGGCAGCAACAAAGGTCGTGCGCACCGGCGGGGCAACCTTGGGATAGGCGCTCACTTCCTTCTCGTCGTCGATCACCTCGCCGCGCCCTTCAGCAACGAAAAACAGCACGCGAATCTCTTCAGCGTCGCGCGCCCACGGCCGCGCCCCCGCGCTCGCCAGCACCGACGTTTCGACATCGCGCACCGGCAGGATCTTGTAGCCCGTCAGCGGCGCGAGCGGCGTCTTGGCGCGAATCAATTGCGCGCGCGTTTCGCCATAGCGGCCGAATTCGGGCAGCGGCTGGCCGTGGCGATCAACGAGCAGATTGTCCTTGCCATAATAGGCGAGATCGCCGTCGCCGCCGAGCATCAAGAAGGGCAGACCTTCGTCGGTATCGTTGCCACCGCGCATCACATTGCCCACCGCGGTAATCTCTCCGGTCGCATAGGGCTGGCCGACCCATTCGAGATTCATCAGGTTGTAATGCACCGCGCGGTGCTGCGGATTATAGATCAGGTTGTTGACCATCAGCGCCTGCGCGCCGCCCTTGATCAGCGGATTGCGCTCGACATTATGCGCCCAGACATTGCGGTAAAAGACGATCCCGGTCGCATTGTCGTGGATCAGTGATCCCTTGCTATGTTCGCCTTTGGGATGGCTTGCATCGGCCAGGCCCTCGGCGGCGAGATTGTTCGAAAAGGTGATGTTACGGCTGGTCCCGGCGCGCCATTCGGCCACCGTCTTGCCCGTGAAGCGCGGGCCGGACGCCGACATATTTTCGTCGATCCCCCACATTAAAGTGCAATGATCGACGATGACATTATGCGCCGCGACGGTCGAAAAGGTGTCGGCTTCCCACCCGCTGCGTTTCGGCTGGCCGTCGACCCCGGTATAGATGCGCAGGTGGCGGATCACGACGTCATGCGTCTTCACGTCGATGCCAGTGCGAATCAGGGTGATCCCCGGTCCGGGCGCGGTCTGGCCGGCGATCGTCAGAAACGGATGGGTCACGCTGATCGTCGTGCGCCCCATGTCGATCACGCCGCCAACCTCGAACACGATGATCCGCGGCCCCGGGGCTTCGATCGCCGCCTTCAGTGATCCCGGGCCATCGGGCGCAAGCGTCGTGACGCGCAGGATCTGGCCGCCGCGTCCGCCGACGGTGTGGGCGGCAGGACCGACCGCGCCGGGGAACGCCAGCGGCGCGGTTGCGGCAGCGGATGCCGGGCTCGCAGATAGTGCCAGCGCCAAAAAAAGCGCAGCCAGCCAAGGTTTTTTGGGCATCCCGTCTCTCCATTTCATTGGGGTATTGACACGGCCGTTCCAATCCCCCTATCTTCCTGACACCGGTTACCCCAATCGGTCAACGATAAATTATTTCGAGGGAGAGGGGATTGGGCAGCCAGTCGCAACAGGCGACGGCGCCATCATCACTCTCAAAAAATTTCTGGCCAGGCGATCGCGCCGATTTGTCTGGTCTCGCAAAGTAACCGGTGTCATTTCTTGCTTCAGCAGGAATTTCGGCCGATCAAGGGAGGATGATAATGGCTATTCATGCAACGCGGAGCCTTCGCGCTTTGACGAAGTTGGCGTGCGGCGCTTCGCTTGCGGCGCTCGCGGTCTCGCCGGCCCACGCGCAGGATGCGGCGTCCGACGCGAACGATACGGTCGCGACCGAAGACGAAATCGTCGTCACCGGCTTCCGCGCCTCGCTCGACAAGGCGCTCGATGTGAAGCGCGAGTCGGTCGCCGCGGTCGATGCGATCGTCGCTGAAGATATCGCCAAATTCCCCGACCAGAACCTTGCTGAATCGCTGCAGCGTATTCCCGGTATCACCATTCAGCGCGACGGCGGCGAAGGACGCGGCATCACGGTGCGCGGCTTGGGCTCGCAATTCACCCGCGTCCGCGTCAACGGGCTCGAAACCGTCGCGACCTCAACGGACGGCGCCTCGGCAAACCGTGACCGCGCTTTCGACTTCAACGTCTTTGCCTCCGAACTGTTCAGTTCGATCGTCGTCCACAAGACCGCGTCGGCCGAACTCGACGAAGGGTCGCTCGGCGCGGTCGTCGACCTCAACACCGGCAATCCGTTGGCGGGCAAGAGCGGCTTCACCGCCGCGCTGTCGGCGCAGGCGAGCTATAACGACCTGTCCGAAAAGGCCGGTCCACGGGTCGCGGGTTTGCTCAGCTGGGTCAACGATGCGGGCACGCTGGGATTTGCCGTATCGGCGGCCTATTCGGACCAGAAGACGCTCGAACTCGGAAACAACTCGGTGCGCTGGGCGCAGGCGCGATTCGACTCGGTTGATGGCACGCCCTGCTGGACGACCAACAATGCCGGCGGCACCTATGTGCCGAGCGCGGCTTGCAATGAAGTCTCGCTCGCATTCCATCCGCGCATCCCGCGCTATGGTGAAATTGCGCACGACAAAAAACGCCTTGGGATCACCGGATCGATCCAGTTCGCGCCGACCGACGCGACCAAGATTTCGCTCGACGGCCTTTATTCCAGCTTCAAGCACCAGCGCCGCGAGCGCTGGGGCGAGGTGCTGCTGCGCAGCAACGAACGCTCGATCAATGTCAGCGACTACGAGATTGACGGTGACAATAATCTGATCTCGGCAACGCTCGACGATGCGTGGGTGCGCACCGAGCATTATCTGCGCCAGGCGAAGACGGAGTTCTACCAGTTCGGCGGCAGTTGGGATCAAGATGTCAGCGACAATTTCCGCTTCACCCTGCTTGGGGGCCTGTCGAAATCGACCGCGTCGATTCCGCTTGAGACCACGCTCGTCTTCGACGACCGCGACGCGCAGGATTATCGCTACGACTATAGCAATATGGCGCGTCCGGTGCTGACTTTTGGCACCAGCGTGACCGATCCGGCGAACTTTCAGCTCGCCGAAATCCGGGATCGCCCATCAGAGGTCGAGAACAAGTTCCGCACCGCGCAGTTGCGCACTGAATGGGATGTCGCCGATGGCTTCACGGTCAAGGCGGGCGCGGTCTATCGCCGGTTCGACTTTACCAGCATCGCCTTCACCCGCGACACCGTGGTATGCGGCAATGGCGGGGTCGACCGCGTCCTCGGCACGCTCGCCTGTTCGCCATCTTCGGCGTTCGGCCCGGCCGCCGTCTACGGTTTCCCTGTCACCGCGTCGCTCGCTGAGATGTTCACGCTTGGCAAGGCGGGGCAGCCCGCGGGCACCACGACCGAATGGCTCGTCCCCAACCTCGAAGCGGGGACGGCCTTTACCGGCCTTTATAACCGTACCCCCGCGCTCGACGCCGGCAACAACCGCAGCGTACGCGAAGAGGTCAAGGGCGGCTATCTGCAGTTCGATGCCAAGGGCGAGCTCGGCGGCCTGCGCTACGCGCTCAACGCCGGGCTGCGCTATGTCCACACCGACCAGACGTCTAGCGGGCTGAGCAGCGGAGCGGCGGTGACGGTCGAGCGCAGCTATGAAGACTGGCTGCCGTCGATGAACCTCGCGCTGTTTCCGCACGATGACGTCATCATTCGCGCCGCAGTCGCCGATGTGATGACACGTCCGACGCTCGGCAACCTGACCCCCGGTGGGTCGGTCGACGGGTTCAACTACCGCATCAACTATGGCAATCCATTCCTCGATCCGTTCCGTGCAACCTCTTACGATCTTGCCTTTGAATGGTATTTCGCGCCGCAATCGATCTTTTCGGTCGCCTTGTTCAAAAAGGATATTGCGAGCTTCCCGGTGTCGACGACGACCAGCGGCACCTTTGCCTCGACCGGCCTGCCGACGTCGATTATCCCGCCGAGCAGCCCGGCCGCGATCAATCCAGAAGGCCAGCTGTGGACGATCAACTCGATCGGCAACGGCGAGGGCGCCAGCCTGAAGGGCGTTGAAGTGTCGCTACAGGCACCTTTCACGTTCCTGCCGGGCTTTCTGTCGAACTTCGGCGGAATTGCCAACGCGACTTTTGTCGACTCCGACGCCGATTATTCGGTCGCAGGTCCCTCGATCGTCCCTGGCGGCGCCAATGTTGGCGCGATCCGCAACGGCACGCTGTTCAACCTGTCGAAGCGCGCTTACAACGGCACGCTCTATTATGATGACGGCAAGTTCAGTGCTCGCGCCTCGATCAGCTATCGCAGCCGTTATGCCGACGCCAACAGTGGTACCGGCAATGTGTTCGAAGGCTATGGTTCGACGATCAACGTCGATGCTTCGATGCGCTATGCAATCACCGATAATATCGAATTGTCGATCGAGGGTATCAACCTGACCGACGAATATCGCTATCGTTTCACCGACATCGATGCCGACCGCAATTACGAGAACAACCACTTCGGTCGCACCTTCCTGTTCGGTGCGCGCGTCAAGATTTGACGCGCAAGGAGTCGTCCCGGTGAGGCCCGGTCTTCGCTTGCGGGGGCCGGGCCTTTCTGTTTCGAGGAGACCAAAATGACCGATCGCCGTGATATGCTCAAACTCGCCGGGACCGGCTTTGTGGCAACTGGCCTGTCTGGACTGACTGGAGCTTCGGCTCTGGCTTCCGCGGCACTGACGCCGACAGTCCCGCCCTGGGCAAAGGGATTCGACGGCCAGCGCAAGGCGGACCTCGGCGACGGGCGTTTCCTCAATCCGATCATGGCCGGCGACCATCCTGACCCGTCGATCCTGAAGGACGGCGCCGACTATTATATGACCTTTTCGACCTTTGAATCCTATCCGGGGCTGGTCATCTGGCATTCGCGCGATCTGGTAAACTGGCGCCCGATCGGCCCCGCGCTGACGCGGAATATCGGATCGGTGTGGGCGCCCGAATTATGCAAGCATGGCGGGCGCTACTTCCTCTACATCCCGACCAAGGGTCCGAACACAAGCTGGGTCATCTGGGCCGACCGGATCGCGGGGCCGTGGAGCGATCCCGTCGACCTGCATCTCCCCAACCACATCGATCCCGGCCATGCGGTCGGCGAAGACGGGTCGCGCTGGCTGTTCCTGTCGGGCGGCGACCGGGTGCGGCTGTCCGACGACGGCCTCAGCCGCATCGGCGATCCCGAACATGTCTATGATCCGTGGCGCTATCCCGTCGATTGGGTCGTCGAGGGTTTCGCGCCCGAGGGGCCGAAGATCACGCGGCGCAATGGCTTTTACTACATGCTCACCGCCGTCGGCGGCACCGCAGGTCCGCCGACAGGCCATATGGTCATCGCGGCGCGGTCGAGATCGATCCACGGGCCATGGGAAAACTGCCCTGCGAATCCGCTCGTTCGGACCACTTCGGCGGCTGAAAAATGGTGGTCGCGCGGTCATGCGACTTTGGTAGAGGGACCAGCGGGCGACTGGTGGAGCGTTTATCACGGGTTCGAAAATGGCTACTGGACATTGGGCCGTCAGGCGTTGCTCGATCCGATCGAATGGACCGACGACGGCTGGTTCCGGATGACCGGGGGCGACCTGTCGCGGCCGATCGCCAAGCCGAAAGAGGGCGTCGCGGGGCCGCATGGGATGGCGCTTTCGGACGATTTCGCAGCACTGGCGCTCGGTGCGAAATGGAATTTCTTCAAGCCGGCAACCGACGAGCGCAGCCGCGCGCGGGTCGAGAATGGCGCGCTGGTGCTGACCGCGCGCGGCAAGGCGCCCTTTGATTCGTCGCCCTTGCTGCTGATCGCGGGCGATCAGGCGTACCAGTTCGAATGCGATATCGAGATTGCGCCTGGCGGCACTGCGGGGCTGATCCTCTTCTACGACGATCGGCTCTATTGCGGGCTCGGCTTCGACAGCGATCGCTTCGTCACCCACCAATATGGCATCGAACGCGCGCGCCCCGCCAACCCGCATGGCAGACGCCTGAGGATGCGGGTAACCAACGACCGCCATGTCGTCACCTATGATACCAGCGGCGACAGCGGGAAGACGTGGACAAGGTTTGATCGCGGCATGGAGGTTTCGGGCTATCACCACAATGTCCGCGGCGGTTTTCTGATGCTCCGCCCTGGCCTCTATTCGGCGGGGGCGGGTGAGGCGCGATTCCGCAATTTTGCCTTCCGTGCTGTCGACTAAAGCGTGACGCCCGTTTTCCAGATCGCGATGTCGCGTTCCTCATTTGCCTCGGCGCGGGTCGGCTGGCCCGAAGCGGTGGCGACGATCAGGTCGAAAAGCGCGTCCGACGCCGCGTCGAAGCCGTCGCCGATCACCACCCCGGCATCGAAATCGATCCACCCCGGTTTGCGCGCGGCCAGTTCGCGGTTTGAGGCGATCTTGAGCGTTGGCGCGGGAAAGCCTAGCGGGGTGCCGCGGCCGGTGGTGAACAGGATAATCGTCGCGCCCGCCGCCGTGAGCGCGGTCGACGAGACCGCGTCGTTGCCGGGGGCCTCCAACAGCGTCAGTCCGGGCAATGTCGCCTCGCCGCCGTAACGCTGGACATCGACCAGCGGCGCTTGCCCGCCCTTCTGCACCGCGCCGAGCGATTTTTCTTCGAGCGTCGTGATCCCGCCAGCAATATTGCCGGGCGAGGGGTTCTCGCTCACTGGCTCGCCGTTGCGGGTGAAATAGGCCTTGAAATCCTGCACCAGGCGCGCTGCCTGGTCGAAGACGTCAGGCGACACCGCGCGGTCCATCAGCAGCCGTTCGGCGCCGAAGATTTCGGGGATTTCGGTGAGGATCACCTTTCCATCCGCCGCCGCGACGGCATCGGCCATCCGCCCAACCAACGGGTTGGCGGTCAAGCCCGACAGCCCGTCCGACCCGCCGCATTTGACTCCAAGTGTGAGCGCCGACAGCGGCGCGGGGGTGCGCGGCGTATCGGCGCAGCCATCGACCAATTCCTCGACTAAAGTCAGGCATGCCGCTTCGTCGTCTTCGACCGTCTGCGCCGACAGGGTGCGGATATGGCCGCGGCGGCCCGCGGGAATGGTATCGAGCAATGTGGTCAGCTGGTTGCTCTCGCAGCCCAGCCCGACGATCAGCACCCCACCCGCGTTGGGATGCTGCGCCAGAGCCGCGAGCAATGCGCGTGTGTGGCCCAGATCGTCGCCGAGTTGCGAGCAGCCGAAGGGGTGCTTGAAGGCATGGATGCCATCGACGCGCCCGGCGGCGCGCGTCCCCGCGACGCGCGCGACGCGCGCCGCCAGATTTCCGACGCAGCCGACCGTCGGCAGGATCCAGATTTCGTTGCGCGTGCCGACGCGCCCGTCGGCACGGGCATAACCCATGAAGCTGTGCGGGGGGAGAGCCGATGGGGCGGCAGCGCTCGTCGGCGCATAGATATAGTCGTCGCAGCCGGTCAACGCGGTGCCCAGATTGTGGCTATGGACGTGCGCGCCTGCGGCGATGTCGGCAGTCGCGGTGCCGATCGCAAAGCCATATTTGATCACGCTGGCGCCCCGCGCGATCGGGACCAGCGCCAGCTTGTGGCCGCGCGCAATCGCTTCGGTGGTGGTCAGGCGCTGCGAGCCGACGGCCAGCGGGCGGTCCGCTGACAGGTCGGCCAGCGCGGTGGCGACATTGTCGGCCGCGTGGATTCGGATCGCATCGGTCATCTGCCGTTTTGCACTGTCGTTCGTCGCCCCATATTGCCCCCGCCTTCCTCGCTTTTGCCGGGGCGAGCCAGATGAACCGTGTCGCCGCCAAAGCCGCCAAACTGTGACTGCTAACAGCTATTCGCTTGCTTTTGACACCGGTGTCTCTTAGACGGTTTCGCGGAAGAGGGAAATCATAAAGATGCTGGCAACCCCCGAACAAGAAATGATCGCCCGCGCCTTTCTGGCCGCGCGCGCCGAAAAGACACCGCTTACCTTGTATCCCGGTGCGATGCCCGCGACCTTGGCCGATGCCTATGCGATCCAGAGCGCGGCCATCGGTTTGGACGGTCGCCGTGTCGGCGGCTGGAAGGTCGGGCGGGTCGCACCCGAACTGGTTGCACGCTACGGCATCGATCGCATCGCCGGACCGATTTTTGCCGACGAGATTGCGGCCGACGGAGCGGTCATGCCGGTTTATGCGGACGGCTTTGCCGCGGCCGAAGCGGAAGTGCTTCTGTGCCTGGGCGACGTCGGCGCCTGCGACCATGACATTCGATCGGTTCGCGACTGCATTACCGAGGTGCGCACCGGGATCGAGATCGCGAGTTCGCCCTTTCCCGACATCAATCGCCACGGCCCCGCAGTCACCGCGTCGGACTATGGCAACAACAAGGGGCTGGTTCTCGGCCCGCAAATCCCGGACTGGCGCGACCGCGAGCTGATCACCATGCCGGTCGAAATGACAATCGACGGCGCAGTGGTGGGGCAGGCGACGATGGAGACGATGCTCGACGGCCCATTCGGGTCGGCGCTCTTCCTGATCCGCTCCCTGCGCGCGCGCGGCATCGCCATCGCTCCCGGCACATGGGTGTCGGCGGGCGCGGTTACCGGGGTGCATGAAATCTCGGTGGGCCAACGTGCCGAAGCGCTGTTCGACGGAAAAGTTCGCGTCGGCTGCGCGATTACCGGCTACTAAAACCATAATGGGAGAGACTGGATGGCACAGGCAATCGCGAACGGAGGTGCGGGGCTGCCCGTGCCGCGGGAGGGGCGTTACCGCTGGCTGATCATAGCGCTGCTCTTTGCCGCGACGACGGTCAACTATGTCGACCGCACGATGCTCGGCCTGCTCGCTCCCGTGCTCGGCAACGAGCTGGGATGGAGCGAGAATGATTATGGCAACATTGTCACCGCGTTCCAGGCCGCCTACGCGCTCGGCTTTCTGCTTATGGGCTGGCTGATCGACCGCTTCGGTCCCAAGATCGGCTACTCCATTGCAATTACCATCTGGACGATCGGCCATGTTGCGCATGGCTTTGCAGGGTCGGTCGTCTCGTTCATGGCGGCGCGCATCGTACTGGGGGTGGGCGAGGCGGGGCATTTCCCTTCGGTCGTTCGCGCCAGCAGCGAATGGTTTCCGCAAAAGGAGCGGTCCTACGCAATCGGCTGGGTCAACAGTGCGACAACGGTCGGGGTGATCCTGACTGCGCCGACAATCTGGCTGTTCATGATCTGGATGGGCTTCGACTGGCGCCAAACCTTCATCTACAGCGGCGCCTTCGGGATCGTCCTGCTGGTCCTGTGGCTCTGGCTCTACAGCAACCCGCGCGAAAGCGGGAAGGTCAGCGAGGCCGAGCTCGCGTGGATCGAACATGACCCGCCCGAACAGGTCGAACGCCTCGGGTGGTCGAAAATCGTCACCAAGCGCGAAGCCTGGGCGTTTGCGATCGCCAAATTCCTGACCGACCCGGTGTGGTTCCTGATGCTGTTCTGGCTGCCCAAATATTTCGCCTCGACCTATGACGTCGACCTCAAGATCGTGCTGCTGCCGATGATCATCATGTACCTGCTCTCCGATGTCGGCAGCATCGTCGGCGGCTGGACCTCGTCAAAGCTGATTCAAAACGGCCACAGCGTCAATTTCGCGCGCAAGATCACGATGATCGGGGCGGGGCTGTGCGTCTTGCCGCTTTTGTTCGTGACGGGGCTCGAAAATATGTGGCTCGCGGTGGTGCTGATCGGCATCGCGCTCGCCGGGCATCAGGCCTTCTCGTCGACGATCCTGTCGATTCCGCCAGACATGTTCCCCAAACGTGCGGTTGGATCGGTGATCGGGCTCGGCGGCTTCATGGGCGGGATCGGCGGTATGATCATGGCGAAATCGACCGGGCTGGTGCTCGACGCGACGGACGGAAACTACACGCTGATCTTTGCCGCCTGCACAACGGTCTATTTCCTCGCAGTGCTCGCGGTTCACCTGCTCAGCCCGAAGCTGTCGCCGGTACGGATCGAAAGTGCGGCCACCCCCGCATGACGCGCCCGCTGACCCTGGATCCCGACCGGCTGTTCTCGTCCGACCCGGCGCAGCGCGCCATCGCGCGGCGGCTTTATGTCGCGGTCGCGCACCTGCCGATCATCAGCCCGCACGGCCACACCGATCCGGCATGGTTTGCGGATAATATGCCGTTCGGCAACGCCGCCGAGCTGCTGCTCCACCCCGATCATTATGTGTTCCGGATGCTTTATTCGCAGGGAATATCGCTCGACGCACTCGGCATCGGCAATCCGGATGCCGACCCGCGCGAGAGTTGGCGGCTCTTTGCCCAAAATTACCATCTCTTCCGCGGCACCCCGTCGCGGATGTGGATGGACTGGGTATTTGCCGAAGCATTCGGAATCGACGTGCAGTTCGAGGCGGCGACGTCGGACCTCTATTACGACCGCATCACCGAGGCGCTGGCGACCGATGCTTTTCGCCCGCGCGCTTTGTTCGATCGCTTCGGGATCGAGGTGATCGCGACGACCGAAAGTCCGCTTGATACGCTCGATCATCACGCCGTGATCCGCGCTGCGAACGTCAGCGGCGAATGGGCTGGGCGCGTCATCACCGCCTATCGCCCCGACCCGGTCGTCGATCCCGAGTTCGGGGATTTCTACGTCAGTCTCGCGCGTTTCTCCGACCTGTCGGGCGAGGATGCGTATAGCTACGCGGGCTATCTCGCCGCGCATCGTGACCGCCGAGCGTTCTTCGCCAGCATGGGGGCCACGTCTACCGATCACGGCCATCCGACCGCCGCGACGGCGGATCTGTCGAAGTTCGAAGCCGAGGCGTTGTTCGCGCGCGTCACGCGCGCCGAAGTCAGCCCCGCCGATGCCGAACAGTTCCGCGCCCATATGCTGACGGTGATGGCGGGGATGAGCCTCGACGACGGGCTGGTCATGCAGATCCATCCTGGCGCCTTCCGCAACCACAACCGCTGGCTGTTCGACCACTACGGCCGCGACAAGGGCGCCGATATTCCCACCGCAACGGACTATGTCCATGCGCTCCGCCCGTTGCTCGGCCGTTATGGCAATGAAGCGGCGCTGACGATCATCCTCTTCACCCTCGACGAGACGAGCTATGCGCGCGAACTCGCGCCGCTTGCGGGCCATTATCCGGCGCTGAAACTCGGCCCCGCCTGGTGGTTCCACGACAGTCCCGAAGGCATGCGCCGGTTCCGGAACCAGATGACCGAGACCGCGGGCTTTTACAATACGGTCGGTTTTAACGACGACACCCGCGCTTTCCTTTCGATTCCCGCGCGTCACGATGTCGCACGGCGCCTCGACTGCGGCTTTCTGGCGCAGCTCGTTGCCGAGCACCGGATGGAAGAATGGGAGGCGGCCGAACTTGCAGCTGACCTGAGCTATAATCTCGCGAAGTCGGCCTACAAGCTGTGAGACTTGGCCCCGACACGCCGCTCCCTGCGTCGGTGCAGGTGCCGGCTTATGATCGCGCCGCGCAAGCGGCGGGCATCGTTCATATCGGTATTGGCGCCTTCCACCGCGGGCATCAGGCGGTGTACACCGACGACGTGATGAACGCGGGTGACCGCGACTGGGGCATCATCGGCGTGTCGCTGCGCTCGGGCAACGTCGCGGCGCAGCTCAACCCGCAAGACGGGCTCTATACAGTCAGCACCCGCAGCACGGCGGGAACCGATCTGCGTCTCATCGGCGCCGTGCAGCGGGTGCTGGTCGCGGCTGACGATCCGCAAGCCGTGATCGACGCCATCGCCGCTCCGACGACGCATGTCGTCAGCTTCACCGTGACCGAAAAGGGCTATTTGCGGGGTCCCTGCGGCGCGCTCGATCAGGCGGCCGCCAGGGGGCCGTCGAGCCTTTATCGCTTCGTTGGCGCTGGCCTCGCCGCGCGCCACGCGTCCGGGTTGCCCGGCCTGACCTTGCTCAGCTGCGACAATCTCGCGGGCAATGGCGCGGTGCTGCGGGCGCTTATGCGGCAATATCTCGCCGCCGCGCACCCCGACCTGGTCGACTGGTTCAATACCGAATGCCGCTGCGCGGCAACGATGATCGACCGCATCGTCCCGGCGACCACCGACGCCGACCTTGCGGCAATCGCAACCGAAATCGGCGTCCGCGATGAAGGCGCGGTGGTCACCGAGGGTTTCAGCCAATGGGTGATCGAAGATGATTTCGCCGGCCCTCGCCCGCGCTGGGAGGCCGTCGGCGTCGAGCTCGTCGCCGACATCGCGCCCTATGAAACCGTCAAGCTCAGGATGCTCAACGGTGCGCATTCGGCGCTCGCTTATATCGGTCTGGGGCGGGGTCATCACTTTGTCCATCAGGCGGTCGCCGATCCCGAAATTCGCCCGGTCATCGAGCGGCTGATGCGCAACGAGGCTGCGCCCACGATCGACGCCGCGCCGGGGCAGGACCTTGCCGCTTATGCTGACGCGCTGCTCGACCGATTTGCCAATCCCGCGCTGAACCACCGGCTGATCCAGATCGCGATGGACGGCAGCCAGAAGGTTCCGCAGCGCTGGCTGGAAACGCTGGCGTGGCATCAGGCGCGCGGGGCACGCTGCCCGTCGCTCGACGCCGCGATCACGGCTTGGATCAACTTTCTGCGCAGCGATCACCCGATCGACGATCCGCTTGGCGAGAAGCTGCGCGAAGCGGCGGCGGGTCCGGATGCAATGGCAAAATTGTTCGGCGAAAGCGGACTGATCGCCTCCGAATGGCGACCGGAAACCGCTGGCTAAGCGTCGTCATTGCGAGGGGCCGAAGGCGAGGCCGGAATCCAGAGTTGCGTAAGTGGCGCGGGATCGTTTCGCTTTGCTCGCAATGACGGCGGGACTCAGCCCGGAACCAATAACCCCCGACTTTCCCTGACCTCGGTGTCCAACCAGTCGATGAACGCCCTGATGCGCGGCTGCGGCGCGACGTCGCGGTGGAGTGCGAGCCAGAAGCTGCGGCCAATGGTCTGATCGGAGCGCACCCGCACCAGCCCTTGATCGCCCGCCGCAAGGAAGCAGGGGAGAACGCCGACCCCCGCGCCCCCCGCGATCATCCGCAGCTGAGCCAGGATCGACGAGGAGCGCACATTGGCACGCAGTCCCGGTTCGATCTCACCCAGATAGTCGAGTTCGGGCGCATAAAGGATGTCGGGCATATAGCCGATCACCGGAATTCCGGCGCGTGACAGCGGCATGGCCGTTGCGGCATCCCGCCAGTCGCCGCGGTCGGCAGGGGCATAGAGACCAAGACTATAGTCGGACAGCTTGCGCGTGATCAGCGGGCCTTTGCGGGGCCGCGCGAGCAGCACCGCCATATCGGCCTCGCGCCGCGACGGATTCAAAAAGCCCGATGATGCGACCAGATCGAGCTCGATTTCGGGGTGGGCGCTCGTGAAACGTGCCAGTCGCGGCGCGATGAAGCTGCCCCCGAAACCCTCCGAGACGCTGACCCGCAACTGTCCCGACAGTCCCGCGCCGCTCTCGGCCAGATGGATCCGCGCTGCGGCCGCCGCCATCGCCTCCGCATGCGGGACCAGCGCGCGGCCAGCGGCCGTTGGAATGAAACCGCTTGGCGCGCGTTCGAACAATGTCTGTTGCAACGCGCTTTCCAGTGCGCTCACCCTGCGGCTGACTGTCGTGGCATCGATCTGAAGCGCCTGAGCGGCACGCGCGAGGGTGCCTTGCCTGGCGACTGTCAGGAATATTTGCAGGTTATCCCAATCCATGCCCTGCAAATATGCAGGTTGTTGCTGCAAGTCTATCCCTTGCAAATGACGCGCACATCGTCTGTTGCAACGGCAACCAGAAACGGGAGACTCGAACATGCGACAGATTGATCACCATATCGTCGGCTCAGCCGCTGGCAGCGCCCGTCAGGGCGACGTGTTCGACCCCAATAATGGCAGCGTGCAGGCGCAGGTCGCGCTCGGCGATGCGGCCCTGCTCGATCGCGTCGTCGCCGCGGCGAGGGCGGCGCAGCCCGGCTGGGCGGCGACCAACCCGCAGCGCCGCGCGCGTGTAATGTTCGAATTCAAGCGCCTCGTCGAAGCGAATATGGACGCGCTCGCGCACATGCTGTCGAGCGAGCATGGCAAGGTGATCGCCGATTCAAAGGGCGACATCCAGCGCGGCCTTGAAGTCATCGAATTTTGCTGCGGCATCCCGCATGTGCTGAAGGGCGAATATACGCAGGGCGCAGGGCCCGGCATCGACGTCTATTCGATGCGCCAGCCGATCGGCATCGGCGCGGGCATCACGCCGTTCAACTTCCCCGCGATGATCCCGCTGTGGATGTCGGGCGTTGCGATCGCGACGGGCAACGCCTTCATCATCAAGCCGAGCGAGCGCGACCCGTCGGTCCCTGTGCGCCTCGCCGAACTGTTCCGCGAAGCCGGCCTTCCCGAGGGCATCTGCCAGGTCGTCCACGGCGACAAGGAAATGGTCGACGCGATCCTTGATCATCCCGACATCGGCGCGGTCAGCTTCGTCGGCTCGTCGGACATCGCGCATTATGTCTACAATCGCGGCGTCGCCAACGGCAAGCGCGTCCAGGCGATGGGCGGGGCCAAGAATCACGGCATTGTCATGCCCGACGCCGATCTCGATCAGGTCGTCAATGACCTCACCGGCGCCGCCTTCGGGTCGGCGGGCGAACGCTGCATGGCGCTGCCAGTCGTTGTCCCCGTCGGCGACGACACCGCCGAGCGCCTGCGCGAAAAGCTGATCCCCGCGATCGCGGCGCTGCGCGTCGGGGTGTCGACCGATGCCGAGGCGCATTACGGCCCCGTCGTGACGCAGGCGCACAAGGAAAAGGTCGAAGGCTGGATCCAGAAATGCGCCGACGAAGGCGCCGAACTCGTCGTCGACGGCCGCGGCTTTTCGCTCCAGGGCCATGAAAAGGGCTTCTTCATCGGCCCGACGCTGTTCGACCATGTCACCACCGACATGGAAAGCTACAAGGAAGAGATCTTCGGCCCGGTGCTGCAGATCGTCCGCGCCGCCAATTTCGAGGAAGCCCTCGCGCTGCCATCGAAGCACCAGTACGGCAATGGCGTCGCGATCTTCACCCGCAACGGCCACGCCGCGCGCGAATTCGCCGCGCGCGTCAACGTCGGCATGGTCGGCATCAACGTGCCGATCCCGGTGCCCGTCGCCTATCACAGCTTCGGCGGCTGGAAGCGTTCGGCGTTCGGCGACACCAACCAGCACGGCATGGAGGGTGTGAAATTCTGGACCAAGGTCAAGACGATCACCCAGCGCTGGCCCGATGGGGTGGGTGGGGCTGGCGACGCCGCCAACGCGTTCGTCATTCCGACAATGGGCTGACGCCGCTTTGCTGCGGCGGCTGCTTCTGCCTCTGTTGATTCTGCTGCTGCTGCCGGTCCCGGCGGCAGCGCAGAAAATGATCGCGCTGTCGTTTGATGACGTCCCGCGCGCACGCGGGGCTTTCTTCACGCCTGATGAGCGCACGCAGCGCATCGTCGTCGAACTGAAGGAGGCAAACGCCCCACAGGCGGTCTTTTTCGTCAATCCGGGCGCGATCGGCCATGGCGACGGCGTTGGCGGAGCGGAACGTATCGCCGCCTATGTCGCCGCGGGTCACGTCATCGCGAACCACAGCAACAGCCATCCGCGCCTCAGCACGACCGATACCGCGGCCTATCTCGCCGACATCGACGCAGCAGCTGCGTGGCTCAAGGATCGCCCCGGCTATCGCCCGTGGTTCCGCTTTCCCTTTCTGGACGAGGGCGGGAAAGACAAGGTAAAGCGCGATGCGCTTCGCACCGGCCTCGTCGCACGCGGGCTTCGCAACGGCTATGTCACCGCGGAATCGTCGGATTGGCACCTCGAAGCACTGACCCGCGAGGCGGCGAAGACCGGCAAGCCGATCGACCGCAAGGCGCTCGGCGATCTGTATGTCACCTGGCATGTCGAGGCGGCCGACTTCGCCGATGCGATGCTGCAGCGCGTCACCGGGCGTCAGCCGGTACAAACGATGCTGCTCCACGAAACCGACCTCGCGGCGCTTTATATCGGCGATCTGGTGCGTGCGCTGCGCAAGGCCGGCTGGACGGTCGTCAGCGCCGACACTGCTTACGCCGACCCCATCGGCAACGCGATGCCTGACACCCCTTCGGCCAACGGCACCCTCACCGAGGCTCTGGCTTGGCAAGCCGGGGTGCCCGCGCCGCGCTGGTATCGTTATAACCAGACCGACCTTGCGACCGCGGTGTTTCGCGACAAGGTGCTCGGTGAAAGCGACGCCGAATGAAACCCACTCGCCGCACCGGGCATTTCTCCTGTCGAAGGAGATTGTCGATGACCCGTCTGATGCTTCCCGCGACATTGCTGCTGCTCGCCGCGTGCAGCGGCGGTGACGACAGCCGCGAATCCGAAGACAAGGCAGCGATTGCGCCGCCGCGAACGGCTGAGCGCCCGGCATCCGCCGACACGACCGTCGATGCGGACATGGCCCAAGCGGCCGACGCGCCGCCTGCCAAGCCTGGCGCCGAAACGGCGGCCGACGGCAACACGATCCCGACCGCCATCCGGGGCCGCTGGGCGCTTGACGCGAGCGACTGCCCCAAGCGCCCGGGGACCGATCTGACTGCGCTGGTGATCGACGCGGCGAACCTGCGCTTTCACGAATCGCACGGCGAACTCGCGCGGGTGCGCGAGAGCGACGCCGGCCGCATCGTTGCCGATTACAAGTTCAGCGGCGAAGGCATCGAATGGGATCGCCGGATGCAACTGGGCCTTGCCGATGGCGGCAAGACGCTGGTGCGCCGCGACGAGGGCGAGGGTGCCGCGGCGGGTCCGATGCGCTATACGCGCTGCACCTGATGGTTTTGAAAGGGAGACTCATGATGGACCTTCGCTTGTTAGCCATTGCCGCCGTGCTGCCGCTTGCCGCTTGCACGCAAGAGCGGCCGCCCGTCGAATCGACCCCAACCCCGCCCGCCGAGGCCGCATGCAACGCCGACGCGGTGCAATCGCTCGTCGGCCAGACCGCAACCGCCGATGTCGGCGCCCAACTGCTCAAGGGCAGCGGCGCACGCACGCTGCGCTGGGTTCCGCCGCGCACCGCGGTCACCATGGATTTCCGCCCCGACCGGCTGACTGTCTCCTACGACGATGCGCTCAACATCGAACGTATCAGCTGTGGCTGATTCGACACGCCGCAACCATAGCTCGGCGTCGCCCTTCGAACCGCTCTACGGTTACAGCCGCGCGGTTCGGGTCGGCAGCCGGATCGACGTTGCCGGCTGCGCGCCGATCGAGCCCGACGGCACCTCGACCCCCGGTGACGCAGGGGCACAGGCGGCGCGCTGCATCGCGATCATCGGCGAGGCGCTCGAGGCGCTCGGCGGCAGCTTCGCCGATGTCGTGCGCACCCGCATGTACATCACCGACGCCGCCGACGCCGACCTTGTCGGCCTTGCGCACGGATCGGCATTCAAAAACATCCGTCCGGCATCGACGATGCTGGTTGTGCCGGCGCTGATCCGGCCCGAATGGAAAGTCGAAATCGAAGCCGAAGCCATCATCGAGAAATGACCATGACCGACCAGTTCCAGCTTACCGACGACCAACTTGCCATTCAGGATATGGCGCGCAAATTCACCGCCGACCGCATCACGCCCTTCGCGGCCGAATGGGACGAAAAACATCATTATCCCGTCGATGTCTGGAAAGCCGCGGGCGAACTGGGTTTCGGCGCCATTTACGTGGCGGAGGAATCGGGCGGCATTGGGCTGGGCCGGATGGAAGCGGCGCTGATCATGGAGGCGATGGCCTATGGCTGCCCCGCGACCAGCGCCTATATCTCGATCCATAATATGGCGACCTGGATGATCGACCGCTTCGGCGGGGCAGAGATCAAGGCGCGCTTCCTGCCCGATCTCGTCAGCATGGAAAAGATCGCCAGCTATTGCCTGACCGAGCCCAGCTCGGGGTCCGACGCCGCGGCGCTCAAGGCGACGGCGAAGCGCGATGGCGACCATTATGTGCTCAACGGCACCAAGCAGTTCATCTCGGGCGCCGGCTATAATGACATTTACGTTTGCATGGTCCGCACCAGCGAGGAAAAGTCGAAGGGGATCAGCTGCCTCGTCGTCGAAAAGGACACGCCGGGGCTCAGCTTTGGCGCGCCCGAGAAAAAGCTCGGCTGGAACGCCTCGCCAACCGCGCAAGTGATCTTCGAGGATTGCCGCGTGCCAGCCCAAAATCTGGTCGGCGCCGAGGGCGACGGCTTCCGCTTCGCAATGGCGGGGCTCGACGGCGGCCGCCTCAATATCGGCGCCTGCTCGTTGGGCGGCGCGCAGCGCTGCCTCGACGAAGCGGTCGCCTATACCAAGGACCGTCAGCAGTTCGGGCAGCCGATCGCCGATTTCCAGAACACGCAGTTCATGCTCGCCGACATGGCGACCGACCTCGAGGCCGCGCGCGCGCTGCTCTACATGGCGGCGGCCAAGGTCACCGCGAACGCCCCCGACAAGTCACGCTTCTCGGCGATGGCGAAGCGTCTCGCGACCGACAATGGCAGCAAGATCGTCAACGACGCGCTTCAGCTGTTCGGCGGATATGGGTATTTGCGTGACTATCCGATCGAGCGTTTCTGGCGTGACCTGCGCGTTCATTCGATTCTCGAGGGCACCAACCAGGTGATGCGGATGATCGTTGGAAGGGACTTGCTGCGCCAATGACCGAAGATGTCATCATCGCGACCGACGGCCGCATCGGCCGGATCTCGCTCAACCGTCCCAAGGCGATTCACGCGCTCAACCTCGCGATGTGCAAGGCGATCATTGATGCGCTGCTGAAATGGCGCGATGACGACGCGGTCGCGGCGGTGATCATCGACCATAGCGAAGGCCGCGGCTTTTGCGCCGGTGGCGATATCCGCATGCTGGCGGACAGCGGCGCCAAGGATGGCAAGGAAGCCCGCACCTTCTTCCACACCGAATATCGCCTCAACCATCTGCTCTTCACTTATGCCAAGCCGGTCGTCGCGTTCATGAACGGCATTACCATGGGCGGCGGGGTCGGGATTTCGCAGCCGGCGAGATTTCGCGTCGCGACCGAGCATACGCGCTTTGCCATGCCCGAAACCGGTATCGGTCTGTTTCCCGATGTCGGCGGCGGCTGGTACCTCCCGCGTCTCGAAGGCCGCGTCGGCGTCTTCCTCGCGCTCACCGGCGCGCGGCTCGACGGGGCTGAGTGTTTGGCGCTCGGGCTGGCGACCCACTATCTGCCATCCGAAAAGCTCGATGAAGCCAAGATGCGCATCGCCGCGCACCCCGATCGAATCGGCGGGATATTGGGCGAATTGTCGGTCACTGCACCGCCCGCCGCGATCACGCATCAGATCGACAAGATCAACCGGCTGTTCGCCAGCGACACCTATGAGGATATCCTCGCAGCGCTCGAATCCGACGGCGGCGAATGGGCCGAAAAGGAACTTGCAGCGCTGCACAGCAAATCGCCGCAGACGTGCAAGGTCGCGCTCCGACAGCTGAAGGAAGGCGGCGCAATGCACGACTTCGCCGAGCAAATGCGCCAGGAATATGCGATTGGCAGCCGCGTCGTTCAGATGCACGACTTCCTCGAAGGCGTGCGCGCGCTGATCGTCGACAAGGACAACAGTCCGAAATGGGATCCGCCGACCCCCGAAGCCGTCACCGACGACTGGATCGACGCGATCTTTGCGCCGTTGCCCGATGAGGAAAAGTGGACCCCGCTCACTTAACTTCGTCACCCCGGACTTGAACCGGGATCCATGGAGGCGCCGCCGGAATGGATACCGCAGCAAGTTCGGCATGACGAAAATCTGGAGATGATAAGCATGACCTACGATACCCTCCTCGTCGAAACGCGCGGTGCCGTCACGCTGGTGACGCTCAATCGTCCGCAGGCACTGAATGCGCTCAATTCAGGCGTGCTCGACGACCTGATCGCAGCTTTCGCGGCCTTCGAGGCCGATCCCGGCCAGCGCTGCGCCGTTCTCACCGGCTCGGGCGACAAGGCGTTCGCCGCGGGCGCCGATATCAAGGAAATGGCCGACAAGCCCGCGTCCGATTTCTACCTCGAGGATTTCTTCTCGAAATGGACGAGCGATTTCGTGAAGAAGATCCGCAAGCCGTGGATCGCGGCAGTCAACGGCTTCGCGCTCGGCGGGGGCTGCGAACTCGCGATGATGGCTGACTTCATCATCGCCAGCGAAAAGGCGAAATTCGGCCAGCCCGAAATCAAGCTCGGCGTCGCGCCGGGCATGGGCGGGTCGCAGCGGCTGACCCGCGCAATCGGCAAGGCAAAGGCGATGGACATGTGCCTCACCGGCCGCATGATGGACGCCGCCGAAGCCGAACGTTCGGGCCTTGTCGCGCGCGTCGTCGAGCACGGCACACTGATCGACGAAGCGGTGAAGACCGCGACGGCGATCGCCGCAATGGCGCCGATGGCCGCAATGGTGAACAAGGACATGGTCAACGCCGCGTTCGAAACCACTCTCGATCAAGGACTGATCTACGAACGCCGCCTGTTCCAGATCCTCGCTGCGACCGAGGACAAGGCCGAAGGCATGGCCGCCTTCATCGAGAAGCGCGACGGCGTGTGGAAGGGGCGCTGACATGAAAATCGCATTTATCGGACTCGGCAACATGGGCGGCGGGATGGCCGCGAATCTGGCGAAGGCAGGGCATGAGGTGCGCGCCTTCGACCTCAGCGAAGAGGCGCTCGCGCGCGCGGTCGAGGCGGGCTGTGCTCGGGCCGCTTCTGCCGCCGAGGCGGTAACCGGCGCCGAAGCGGTGGTGACGATGCTCCCCGCAGGCAAGCATGTCGCGGCGGTATATCAGGACGCCGTTTTTCCGTATGCCGCCGGCGGCACCCTGTTGCTCGATTGCTCGACCATCGACGTCGCAACGGCGCGGAGCAATATCGAAGCCGCCGCCCATGCGGGTCTCGTCGCGGTCGATGCGCCCGTCTCGGGCGGCATCGCAGCGGCCAATGCCGGGACGCTGACCTTCATGGTCGGCGGCACCGACGAAGGTTTTTCGCGCGCACAGCCGATCCTGGCGCAGATGGGCAAGGCGGTGATCCACGTGGGCGACGCGGGCGCGGGACAGGCGGCGAAGATCTGCAACAACATGCTCCTCGGCGCCTCGATGGTCGCGACGTGCGAAACGCTCGCGCTCGCGCTCAAGCTGGGGCTCGATCCACAGAAATTCTTCGACATTGCCAGCGTGTCGTCGGGGCAATGCTGGTCGCTGACCAGCTATGCGCCGCTCCCCGGCGTCGGTCCGACCACGCCCGCCGACAATGATTACAATGGCGGCTTCGCCGCCGCGCTGATGCTCAAGGATCTGCGTCTCGCGATGGAAGCTGCGGCGAGCGTTGACGCCGATGTGCCGATGGGCGCGAAGGCGCGCGAACTGTATGAGGTGTTTGTTGCGGCGGACGAGGACGGCCGCGACTTTTCGGCGATTATCCAGACGTTGCAGGACTGATCAATAAAAATCCGCCGTCGCGCCCCCGTCGCGCCGCTCGCCCCGATGCACTTGAGTCGGGGCGCGGCGGTCGCCCGTCCGCACTTCGATCCGTCCATCGACCCGCCGCACCTCGGCAGGCGCCAATATCCGCGCCCGCGCCACGCCGACCGCACTCGCGGGCGGTGTCGCCACCGGAGCGGTGACCGGGACGCTGCCGGTGAGCAGCAACAGGGCGAGGAACGACATGGCGATCATGCTCTGCCGTAACGGCAGGTGTGACCAGCGCTTTAACCCTGAATCGCAATTATGTGATCGTACCTGCGGCGGCGGCACGCCAAAGCAAAGGCCGCCTGCCCCGCGCTGGGACAGGCGGCCTGCTATTCGTGATCGCAAGCGGGATTAGAAGCCGCTCTTCGCGTCGGCCTTTTCCTTGAGCAGGGGCGCGATCTCGAAGCCGTGCTTTTCGAGCGCCGCGACGATCTTGTCGGTGCCTTCCAGTCCGGCCCAGAACATCGGGCCGCCGCGATAGACCGGCCAGCCATAGCCATAAATCCACACGACATCGATGTCGCTTGCACGCTGCGCCTTGCCTTCGGCCAGGATCAGAGCGCCTTCGTTGACCATCGGATAGAGGGTGCGTTCGATGATCTCCTGATCGCTGATCTCGCGCTTTTGCGTCCCGGCCTTGGTGCGATATTCTTCGATCAACTCAGCGACGCGGGCGCTTTCTGACGGCTGGCGCTTGTGGTCGTAGTCAGAAAACCCCGCCTGCTTCTTCTGGCCCCAGCGGCCCTCGGCGCAAAGCGCGTCGCGGATGCTTTCGATGCGGTTGGGATCGCGGTGCCAGCCAATGTCGACCCCGGCGAGATCGCTCATCTGGAACGGCCCCATCGGCATGCCGAATTCGACATGGACCTTGTCGACCTGCGCCGGGGTGGCGCCTTCCATCAGCAGGTTCATCGCCTCGATCTGGCGCGGCTTGAGCATGCGGTTGCCGATAAAGCCGTCGCAGACGCCCGCGACCACCGCGACCTTGCCGATCTTCTTGCCGATCGCCATCGCTGTCGCCAGCGCGTCGGGCGCGGTCTTTTCGCCGCGCACAACCTCAAGCAGCTTCATGACATTGGCGGGCGAGAAGAAGTGCATGCCGAGCACGTCGCCGGGACGGCTCGTCGCGGTCGCGATCTCGTCGATATCCAGATAGCTGGTGTTCGACGCCAGGATCGCGCCGGGCTTGGCGATCTTGTCGAGCTTGCCGAATATGTCCTTTTTGACGTCCATATTTTCATACACTGCTTCGATGATCAGGTCGCAGTCGGCGAGATCATCGAGGCTGAGCGTCGGGGTCAGGATGCCCATCATCTGATCGACCTGTTCGGGCTTGAAACGCCCCTTGGCAGCCGACGCATCGTAATTCTTGCGGATGACCCCGACGCCGCGGTCGAGTGCATCCTGCTGCATTTCGACGATCGTGACGGGGATACCCTTCTGCAGGAAGTTCATCGAAATCCCGCCGCCCATCGTACCCGCGCCGATGACGCCGACCTTCTTGACGTCGCGCAGCTGGGTGTCCTTGGGCAGACCGTCGATCTTCGCCGCCTGACGTTCGGCGAAGAAGATGTGGCGCTGCGCTGCCGACTGGCTGCCGAACATCAGCTTCATGAACTGCTCGCGCTCGAAGGCGAGTCCTTCATCGAACGGCAGGCGTGTCGCCGCCTCGACGCACGCGAGGTTGGCATAGGGCGCCTCGAACCCGCGCCAGCGCTTGGCGTTGGCGGTCTTGAGCTGCTCGATCACCGCAACGTCGCCGAACACCCGGCGCTCGCGCGTCGGGCGCGGGCCGTCGGCGATCTTCGCACGCGCAAAGGCGATCGCGTCGGCGGCGAGGCTCTCTTCGCCCGCGAGTTCATCGACGAGGCCGAGTTCCTTGGCTTTCGCAGCAGGCAGCGGATCGCCGGTCGAGGTCATCGTCGCCGCGGCTTCGACCCCGACGACGCGCGGCAGGCGCTGGGTGCCGCCCGCACCGGGAAGCAGGCCGAGCTTGACCTCGGGCACGCCGAGCTTCGCCGACGGAACCGCGATGCGATAATGACACACAAGCGCGGTTTCCAGACCGCCGCCGAGCGCGGTGCCGTGGATCGCGGCGATCACCGGCTTCGACGCCGCTTCGATGCTGTTGAGCACGGCGTTGAAATCGGGCCCGCGCGGCGGCTTGCCGAATTCGCTGATGTCGGCGCCGGCGATAAAGGTCGCCCCGGCGCAGCGCAGCACGATCGCCTTTACGCTGTCGTCGCCAAGCGCAGCGGCGAAATTATCCTCCAGCCCCTGACGGACGTGCCAGCTGAGCGCGTTGACCGGCGGATTGTTGACGATGATGACGGCGACGTCGCCGTCTTTTTCCATCGTGACGGAAACGGGGGTGTCTTCGGACATTTCAGGCTCCTGTTGGTTCAATCGTTGATCGCGGCGTGGACCAATGTCTTGACCTCGCGCCGCACGGGATAGGTGGAGGAAGGCATCAGCTGGGTCATGAACACCATGCAGATTGCCTCGACCGGATCGACAAAGAAGCCGGTCGAAAACATGCCGCCCCAATAATAGTCGCCGACCGACCCGGGGGTCATCGTCTGCGCCGGGCTTTCGTTCACCGCAAAGCCGAGGCCAAAGCCGACCCCGGCATTTTCAGCCTCCGAAAAAATGCCGACGCTGTGCTGGACAAGGTCGCCGCCGCCGACAAGATGGTTTGCGGTCATCAGCGCCAGCGTCTTACGGCTGATGATGCGCGTGCCATCGAGCGCGCCGCCGCCGAGCAGCATCAGGCAGAAGCGGTGATAGTCCGCAAGCGTCGACACCAACCCGCCGCCGCCCGAATGAAAGCTGCGGTCCTTCGCCCAGCGGCTCTTGTCGCCGCTGTCGAAGGGTTTCATCGTTTCGACCGGATCGAACATATAGCAGTCGGTCAGCCGGTGCTGCTGATCGGCGGGCACCTTGAACCCGGTATCGCCCATGCCGAGCGGGCCAAAGATACGCTCCTGCAAAACGTGCGCAAAGGGCTTGCCCTCGATCCGCTCGACCACCGCGCCGAGCACATCGGTCGCCATCGAATAATTCCAGTGCGCGCCGGGATCGAACTGCAGCGGAATTTTCGCCAAGCCGGTGATGAAGCTGTCCATCGTGTAATCGGCGTCGAAATCGTCGATCCGCGCCTTGCGATAGGCGGCGTCGACCGGGGTGCGCTCCTGAAACCCATAGGTCAGCCCCGATGTGTGGCGGAGCAGGTCGACCATGCGGATCGGGTGCGTCGGCGCGCGGGTCAGGAACGGCACATTGCCGCCGCCCGCGACGAAGACGCCGGTATCCTTGAACTCGGGGCAATATTTCACCAGCGGGTCGGACAGCGCGACCTTGCCTTCCTCGACCAGCATCATGAACGCGATGCTGGTGATCGGCTTTGTCATGCTGGCGATGCGGAAAATCGCGTCGTCTTTCAGCGCGGCGCCGGGCCGCGCCTCGCCGACGCACGACAAATGCGCGATCTCGCCGTGCCGCGACACCAGGGTGGCGGCGTGCGGCAGGCGGCCGGTGCCGACATATTTGGCCTCGAGAAAGGCGGGAATGCGGTCCAGCCGCGCCGTATCGAAACCGTGGCCCATATCTATCCTATCAATGCGAAGTCTGGCCAAGCAGCTGGCGTGTCACCGGATGCGAACTGGTGAGCCCGCCGTCAACCGCGATCGCCTGCCCGTTGACATAACTCGCCTGATCGCTGGCGAGGAAAAGCGCGACATTGGCGAGCTCCTCGGGCTGCGCGGCGCGCTTCAGTGGATTGAGCTGGCCGAGCTTGTGGGTGACGTCCTTGGCTTTCGCATAATCGAAGGTCGGCTTGGTCATGCCCGTCTCGGTCAGCCCGGGGCAGATCGCATTGACGCGCACGCCGCTGGTGGTCAGCTGCTGCGCGGCGGTCTTGGCGAGGTTGATGACCCCCGCCTTCGACGCCGAATACGCCCCCGGACCCGCGCCCGAATTCAGTCCCGCGACGCTCGCGGTCAGCACGATCGCGCCGCCGCGCCCCTGATCGACCATCGCTTTGCCGGCGTGCTTCACCATCAGCGCCGGACCGATCAGATTGACGCGCAACGTCTCGGCCCAGGCGAGGGGGTCGAAATCGAATATGCCGCCCATATCGCCAATGATCCCGGCGTTGGCGAAGGCGATGTCGAGCGCGCCATAACTGTCCTTCGCGGTCGCCACGAGCTTGGCGACGTCGGCTTCGACGCCGGCGTCAATTTCGAGCGCGATGGCTTCCCCGCCCGCGTCCTTCACCAGCTGCGCCGTCTCATGCACTGCCGCCGTCTTGTCGCCGAGCACCAGTTTTGCGCCCTCGGCGGCAAAGCGCAGCGCGCTCGCGCGGCCGATACCCGAACCGGCACCCGTGATAATCGCGATCTTGCTGTCCAATGCGCCCATTATGCGCCTCCTGAAATCGTGGCACCGCCATCGCACACGATGGTCTGGCCGGTGGTGAATGCTCCCGCCTTGCTGGCAAGGAAGACGGCGGCACCGGCGATTTCCGGCGGTTCGCCGATCCGGCGCAGACACGCCATGGCGGTCGCGCGTTTCAACGTCTCGGGATTTTCCCACAGCGCGCGTGCCATGTCGGTGCGGACCAGCCCGGGGGCGATACAGTTGACGCGGACCCCTTGCGCGCCGAATTCGACTGCAAAATTGCGCGCGACTTGCATGTCGGCGGCTTTCGAAATCCCGTAAGCACCGATGACTGGCGACCCTTTCAGCCCGCCGACCGAGCTGATGATGGTGATCGACCCTTCGCCGCGTTCGAGCATTTCGGGCGCGACCATCGAAATCAGCCAGTGATTGGACAGGATATTATTGTCCATGATCTTGCGGAACTGTTCGTCGCTGATCCCCAGGCCGGGGCCATAATAGGGGTTCGACGCGGCGTTGCACACGAGCGCGGTGATCTTGCCGAGAGCGGCGCGCGTCTCGATGACGAGCTTCTGCAGGTCGTCCTTCGATGAGATGTTCGCGGCGACCGCAATCGCGGTGCCGCCGCCGAACTTCGCGTTGATCTCCGCCGCGGTGGCATCGCACGCATCCTGCTTGCGGCTCGAAATCACGACCTTGGCGCCCTGTTCGGCCATCGCCTCGGCGGTGGCCTTGCCGATCCCGCGCGACGATCCGGTGATCAGCGCGACTTGCCCCGTCATATCGAACAGGCTCATGCGCCGGCCTTTCGTGCAAAATCCCACGCCCGTTCGGCGAGCGGACGGACGCGTTCGGACATATCCTTGGCGTGCTGCGACGAGGCGGTGCCTTCGATCACGCGCTTCTTGATCCCCTGAATAATCCCTGCGAGGCGGAAGAAATTATAGGCGAAATACCAGTTCATGTCGGGCACCCCGGTGCGATCGGTGGCGGCGCAATAGCGTTCGACCATCTCGTTCAATTCGGGAATGCCCAGCGCCTGCCGGTCGAGGTCCATGACGCCCGAACGCCCACCATTTTCGGTCACCCACGCCATCGCGACATAGGTGAAGTCGGCGAGCGGATCGCCGAGCGTCGACAGCTCCCAGTCGAGCACCGCGAGCACCTCGGGCCGATCCTTGGCGAAGATCATATTGTCGATACGGTAATCGCCGTGGACCACGCTGGTGCGCGTCTGCTCGGGCAGGCTCGCGGGCAGGAACGCGATCAGCTGTTCCATCTCGTCCATCGTCTCGGTCTCGGCGAGGCGGTACTGCTTGGTCCAGCGGTCGACCTGCCGGCCGAAATAATTGCCGGGCTTGCCATAATCGGACAGCCCCGCCGCCTCGACATCGACCTTGTGCAGCGCAGCGAGCGTATCGATCATCGTTTCATAGGTCGCGCGGCGGTTCTCGGGGGTCGATCCCGGCATCGCGCCGTCCCAGATCGTATGCCCATCAACCATCGCCATCACATAGAACCAGCTGCCGGTAACGCTGTCGTCGGTGCACAGGCCATATTGGCGCGCGACCGGGAAGCCCATCTTATGCAGCCCCGACTGGACCTTATACTCGCGATCGACCGCGTGCGCGGAGGGCAGCAACGGGCCATAGGGTTTGCGGCGGAGGACGTAATTGCCCGACGGTGCCGAAATCTTGTAGGTCGGGTTCGACTGGCCGCCGGCGAATTTATGCTGGGTCAGTGGCCCTTCGAAGCCCTCGACATTCGCTTCCATCCACGCCGTCAGCTTCGCCTCGTCGAGGATATCGGCACCCTCCGGCGCCGCAGTACCGCTAAAGGCCGTTTGCGCGTCGAGCGGCGGCGTGCTCATTGATCGAAAACGATCACCGACCGCGCGGCGTCGCCCTTCTTCATCTTGTCGAACCCTTCGTTGATCCGCTCGAGCGGGATCGTCTCGGCGACGATGCTGTCGAGGTCGAGCAGCCCGCGGAGATAAAAATCGACGAGCCGCGGAATGTCGACCGGGAAGCGGTTGCCGCCCATGATCGCGCCCTGCAATTTCTTGCCCGACAGCAGGTCCATCGCGCTAAGGCCGACTTTTTCCGAGAGCGGCATCATGCCCAGAATCGTCGCGGTGCCGCCGCGGCGCAGCGACGCGACGGCAAGCGCCGCCGAAGCGGGACGCCCGACGGCTTCGATTGCATGGTCGACCCCGCCCTTGCTGAGCTCGAGGATCTGTTTTGCAGCATCACCGTCCATCGCGTCGACAACATCGGTCGCGCCCAGCTTCATCGCCAGCGCGCGCTTTTCCGGTACCGGGTCGGCGGCGATGATGCGCCCCGCGCCCGCAATCTTTGCGGCGTTGATCGTCGCCAGCCCGACCCCGCCGCAGCCGACGACCGCGACAGTCTCGCCGGGGGTCACCTTGCACGCGTTGAAGATCGTCCCCGCGCCCGTCGTCACCGCGCAGCCGATCACCGCAGCGCGGTCGAGCGGCATGGCGGGGTCGATCGCGACACAGGCATGTTCGTGGACCAGCATCGTTTCGGCAAAGGCGCTGAGGTTGAGCATCTGGTTGACCAGACTTCCATCGGGCCGCGTAATCCGCGGCGCCGACCCGGCAGCACGCCGGGTGTCGCCGCCCATGCACAGCGACATGCGCCCGCTGACGCAAAATTCGCAATGACCGCAGAACGCCGACAAACACGTCACAACGGCGTCGCCGACCTTGACCGTGCGCACTTCGCTGCCGATCGCCTCGACGATGCCCGCGGCTTCATGCCCCGGAATCGCGGGCAGGGGGTGCGGATAGGCGCCGTCGATGAAATGGAGGTCTGAATGGCACAGCCCGCAGGCGGCGGTGCGGATACGCACCTCGTGCGGGCCGCAATCGGCGATCTGCACCGTCTCGATCGACAGCGGCTTGCCGGGTTCGATCAGGATCGCGGCTTTGGTCATTCCCATCTCCATATTATCCCCTCCCGCAAGCGGGAGGGGAGTGTGTTTACCGCGAAACCCCGATGTCGCCCGACGAGAAGCCCGGGTCGCTCGCTTCGCTGTGCTTGGCGAACTCGATGCGGGCGATCGCGCGTTCGTGGACTTCGTCGGGACCGTCGGCGAGCCGCAACGTGCGCTGGTGCGCATAGGCCTTGGCCAGCCCGAAATCTTCGGACACGCCGGCGCCGCCATGCGCCTGGATCGCATCGTCGATGATTTTCAGCGCCATGTTCGGCGCCTGCACCTTGATCATCGCGATCTCGGCCGCGGCCGACTTGTTGCCGACCTTGTCCATCATGTCGGCGGCCTTGAGACACAGCAGACGCGTCATCTCGATGTCGATGCGCGCGCGCGCCAGGCGATGCTCCCAGATGCTGTATTCGGCGACCTTCTTGCCAAAGGCGACGCGCGACTGCAGCCGCTTGGCCATCTTGCTGATCGCTTCCTCGGCGACGCCGATGGTGCGCATGCAGTGATGGATGCGGCCCGGGCCGAGGCGCCCCTGCGCGATCTCGAAGCCGCGGCCCTCGCCGAGCAGCATCGCTTCCTCGGCGTTGACGCGCACGTCTTTGAGCTCGATTTCCATATGGCCGTGCGGCGCGTCGTCATAACCGAACACAGGCAGGTGGCGCAGGATATTCACCCCCGGCGCGTTCAGCGGCATCAGCACCATCGACTGCTGCGCGTGGCGCTTCGCCGCGAAATCGGTCTTGCCCATGACGATCGCAACCTCGCAGCGCGGATCGCCCGCGCCCGACGACCACCATTTGGTGCCGTTGATGACATAGTCGTCGCCGTCGCGCTCGATCCGCGTTTCGATGTTGGTCGCGTCGGATGAGGCGACCGCAGGTTCGGTCATCAAAAAGGCCGAACGGATTTGCCCGTTCATCAGGCGGCCAAGATATTTTTCCTTCTGCGCGCGAGTCCCATAACGGTGGAACACTTCCATATTGCCGGTGTCGGGCGCCGAGCAGTTGAAGACCTCGCTGGCAAATCCGACGCGGCCCATTTCCTCCGCGCACAGCGCATATTCAAGGTTGGTGAGGCCGGGCCCCTCGAATTCGAACGTCTCGTCGACATGATGATGCGCCGCCGATTTGGGCGGCATGAACAGGTTCCAGATGCCGGCCTCTTTCGCCTCGGCTTTCAGATCCTCGACGACCTGGATGACTTTCCAGCGATCGCCGGCCTTGTCCTGCTTTTCATAGGTCGGCACGGCGGGACGAACCTTGCGTTCGATGAAATCGCGCACGCGATCGCGCCAATAGACCTGCCGGTCGGTGAGATCGAAATCCATATTCGCATCCTTCCCTTTACGTTCACGTAAGCCTTTGGACCGATTCGTCCCGCTTTGCCAACCCCTGCGGGCTGATAATTACCCCATTCCGTCGCGGACCGACATTTTCCGTTACGGATGCGCGCCGCTGGCGTCGGGATCGGCGCGCGCAGCATCGCCCAGAATCGCCACCCGTGCTTCATGATCGGCGCGCGAAATGGGAAAACGCCGCATCACGATCAGACCGAGGATGCCGATGACAAGGATCGAAAGTGCATAGCCGAGCGCCAGATTGCCGAGCACGGCATCGCCGACGTCGCCCGGTTTGGCATTCTCGGGAAAAGCTGCAAAGGACAGGATCAACCCGGCGAGGAAGATGCCGACCCCGGTGGCGCATTTCTGCATGAAGAAATAGCCGGCAAAGAACAGGCCTTCGGACCGGCGCCCGGTCTCGCTCTGCGACGCTTCGACGACATCAGCCATCATCGACGACGACAGGATCATCAGGACGATCGAAAAGCTGTTGGAGATGAAAACCAGCGCAAACATCGTCGCGACGCTGGGTTTGCCCGGCAAACCGGGGAACACGCCCTGGATCCACGCGAAATAGATGCCACTGTTGACCAGCAGCGCGATGGCGCCCGCGACGATCGCGCCGTCGCGCTTGCCAAGCTTTGCCGACAAGGGCGCGACGATCAGGAAAGCAGCGATCATCGAGGCGAACAGCAGGAATACATAGGCGACCATTTCGCCCTGCGTGAACTGCCAGAAAAAGCCGAGCAGATAATTGTTCATCGAAAAGGTGATGCCCTGATTGACGAAGCCGAACAGCGCCGCGAAAATCAGCCACAGAAAGGCGCGGTTCGACAATGTGTCGCGCATCTCACCCAAAATCTGCCGCAGCGTCATCACCGGCTTCACATCAGACAGGTTCGAGACCGCAATTCGCTGATGTTGCCCGGCGGCCGAAACCAGTACCGCGCCCGTCATCATCAGCGCCCCGGCAAGGGCATAGGGGAAATATCCGTCGGGATCGACGAGCCCCTTAGTGCCGCCAAAAAACACCCCGTAAGCGAGCAGCAGGATCAGCAGCCCGCCGCCCCAGCCGAACAAAAAGCGATAGCGCATCACCGCGGTGCGCTCGTCATAATCGCCCGTCAGTTCGGGCACGATCGCTACCGACGGCACCTCGCACATCGACACCAGCGACCGCACGATGATCGCAAAGCCGATCAGCCACGCGACGGTCATCGTGTCGCTCATTGCGGGCGGCGACCATAGCAGCATCCATGCGACCGCGAGTGGAATCGGGGCGCCATAAAGCCAGGGCAAACGGCGTCCCCAGCGACTGCGCGTGCGGTCGGTGAGTTCGCCGATCACCGGGTCGACGAACGCATCGGCGATCAGCGCGACCATGATCGCCGCACCGACGATCCCCGCATCGAGCCCGATGACCTGATTGTAGAAGAGCAGCAGGAACGTCGAAAAGCCGTTGTCCTTGACGCCATAGGCAATGCTGCCGAGGCCATGCGTCGCCTTCAACCACATGGGGAGTTTTTCGGGGCGCGGCACCGCTGCGGTCGCCGCCGTTATGGTCACGCCGGCGCTCCCGCCTTGGCGGCCTCCTCCATCGCCACGAGTGCGTCGAACATCCCCGGCGATTCGGGATCCCATGCGTGGCGCTGGCCGATCGTCAGCCCGCCGTCGACCAGCAAATGGGTGCCGGTCATGAACGACGATTCGTCGCTGGCGAGGAACGCGACGGCATTGGCGATGTCGTCGGGCTGGCCGCCGCGCGCCACCGGCTGCGCTTGCGCGCTCATCCCGGCGATGACCGCATTGGCCTGCTCCTTCATCGCTTCGGGAACGTCGAGCGAAGCGGTGAAGATATTGGTATTGATGAAGCCGGGGCAGATCGCGTTGACGCGGATGCCATAGCGGGCGAGGTCAGTCGCTGCGACCTTCGAGAGATGCAGCACCCCGACCTTGGCCACGGCATAGGCGGTGGGCGAATAGCCTGCACCGAGCGCCGCGACGCTCGCGGTGTTGATGATCGACGCGCCCTTGCGCCCCTTCATGTGCGGCGCCGCATAGCGGATCCCCATCGCTACCGATTTCAGAACCAGGTCCATCGTTCGGTCCCAGCCCTCGGGTGTGATCTCGTCGATCGGGGCGCGGTCACCGCCCGCGGCGGCGTTGTTGAAGACGATGTCGATGCCGCCGCCCTTCGCAGCGGCTTCGTTCATCAACGCCTCGATATCCGACGGCCGGGTCACATCGCAGCGGACAAAATCGATCTTGCCGTTCGAGTGTTCGGCCAGCGCGCGGCCGCCCGTTTCGTCGATGTCGGCGGCAAAGACATGCGCGCCTTCGCTTGCCAGTTTCAAAACCGTGGCTTTGCCGATTCCCGATGCTGCTCCGGTGACGACGGCAATCTTGCCTGCGAATCGCATACCCATTCTCCCGTTTTCTTTTGCCACTTAGCTTAGGCGCCAAAGGGGATGCGTCAACGCTGGCCTGACGGACGCTACGGCGCCGTAACGGCAGGGGCGCGCGTTCAAGTTGACGCTTGCGTAAAGCAGGCGACTGCTCCTAGGTTTGCGGCAGGAAGAGGAGCCTGAAACATGAGCGATCTGGACGCTTTTCGCGCCGAAGTGCGCGGCTGGCTGGAGGCCAACTGCCCCGCCGAAATGCGCGAACCTGTCCGCGAGGAAGGCGATGTCTGCTGGGGCGGACGCAACTGGGTGTTCAAGAATGACGCCCAGAAGCAATGGCTCGAGGCGTGCGCCGCAAAGGGTTACACCGTCCCCGACTGGCCCAAACCCTATGGCGGCGCGGGACTCACCCCCGAACAGACCAAGATCTTCAAACAGGAAATGAAGCGCATCCACGCGCGTTCGCCGCTCGACAGCTTCGGCATCTGGATGCTCGGCCCCGCGCTGCTGCAATTCGGCACCGAGGAGCAGAAGGTCGAATATCTGAACCCGATCGCGCGCGGCGAAATCCGCTGGTGCCAGGGCTATTCGGAACCGGGCTCGGGCAGCGACCTCGTGTCCTTGCAGACCTTCGGCGAGGACAAGGGCGACCATTGGGTCGTCAACGGCTCGAAGATCTGGACCAGCTACGCCGATCAAGCCGACTGGATCTTCTGTCTCGTCCGCACCGACAAGACGAATAAATATCAGGGCATCACCTTCATGCTCTTCGACATGGCGAGCAAGGGGGTCACCACCAAGCCGATCCTGCTGATTAGCGGCAACTCGCCCTTCTGCGAAACTTTCTTCGATGATGTCGAAGTGCCGAAGACGCAGTTCATCGGCGAGGTCAACCGCGGCTGGGACGTCGCCAAATATCTGCTCGGCCACGAACGCGAGATGATCTCGGGCGGCGGCGCGGGCGGCGACATGGTCAGCATCGGCGGCGCCTTTGCCAAGGCGTTCGGCAAGAATGCCGCGGGCGAACTCGACGACCCGATCCTGCGCGCCGAAATGGCCGCGTTCGACGTCGATGTCTTCGCCTATCGGGCGATGGGCGAGCGTTTCATGGACATGTGGAAGACCGGCCGTGCGCATCCGGCGTCGTCGAACATGATGAAATATGTCGGCACCGAACTCAACAAGCGCCGCCACGAACTCGTCATGTCGGGCGGTGGCAGCGAAGCGCTCGAATGGGACAGCGAAGAGACCAAGGGCGGCGCCCGCGCCCGCGGCTGGCTGCGCACCAAGGCCAATTCGATTGAAGGCGGGACGAGCGAAGTCATGCTCAATGTCATCGCCAAGCGTATCCTCGACCTGCCCGGAGCCTGACCCATGCCCTTGTATCACAATGACGACCAGGCGATGCTCAAGGACAGCGTCGCGCCCTTCGTTGCCGAACAGGCGCCGGTTTCGCACTTGCGCAAACTGCGCGACAGCGCCGACGCCACCGGCTTCTCGCGCGACCTGTGGGCGCAGTTCACCGAAATGGGCCTGCCCGGCATGCTCGTTCCTGAGGCGCATGGCGGGCTCGGCATGGGGCATATGGAGGCGGGCATCGTGCTCGAGGAAATCGGTCGCAACCTGACCTTGTCGCCCTTCCTGTCGACCGGCGTCGGCGCGGTCGCCGCGCTGGCGAAGGCGGGCGGCACGCAGGCGGGCCGCTGGCTCCCCGCGATTGCATCGGGCGAGGCGATCATCGCGCTCGCGATCGACGAGGGCGCGAAGCATCGCCCCGACCGCATCGCGACCACCGCGACGCGCGCCGGCAACGGCTTCCGCCTTGACGGCAAGAAAAGCTTCGTCCTCCATGGCCATGTCGCCGACATGAGTATCGTCGCGGCGAAGACCGACGGCGGTATCACCCTGTTCGCGGTGCCGAAGGATGCGAAAGGCGTCACCGCCGACCCGCGGCGGCTCGTCGATTCAAGCCTCGCGAGCCACGTCACCCTCGACGGCGTCGAGGTCGATGCCGACGCCGTAATCGGCGAAGTCGATGCCGGCGGCGACATCCTCGACGCATTGCTCGCCGCCACCCGCACCGGTGCCGCCGCCGAGATGGTCGGCGTCGGGCAGGGCGCGATGGACATGACCGTCACTTATCTCAAGGAACGCAAGCAGTTCGGCAAGCTGATCGGCGAGTTTCAGGGCCTCCAGCACCGCGCCGCGCATCTCTATGGCGAAATGGAAGTTGCGCGCGCCACGGTGATGAAGGCGCAGCAATTGCTCGATGAGGGCAATGAGGGTGCGAAGCTGATGGTCTCGGTCGCGAAAGCGAAGGCCGGACGCGCCGCCAACCTCGCGGTGCGCGAAGGCGTGCAGATGCACGGCGGCATCGGCATGACCGACGAATATGACATCGGCCTCTACATGAAACGCGACCGCGCCTTGGCGGAATATATGGGCGACGTGCATTATCATATCGATCTGGTTGCCCGGATGAATGGGTACTAAACTTCATCCCCTCCCGCTTGCGGGAGGGGCAGCGAGGCTGGCGAGCTTGCTCGCCAGTCGCAGCGGGGAGGGCATTGCGCCCACATGCCCCACCCCAACCCTCCCCCGCAGGGGAGGGAGCAAAGGATGAGACAATGAACCTCCAGGATATGTTCGGCCTCGACGGCCGCATCGCGCTCGTTACCGGCGGCTCGCGCGGCATCGGCAAGATGATCGTCGAGGGCTATCTCGCCGCAGGCTGCGCGCGCGTGTACATCTCGGCGCGCAAGACGCAGCAGATCGAGGAAGCCGTCGCCGATTTCGACACCCGCTATCCGGGCAAGGTCATCGGTCTGCCCGTCGATCTCGCGACCGTCGAGGGCTGCCGCGCGCTCGCCAAGGAACTTGAAGCGCGCGAAGAACGCCTCGACATCCTCGTCAACAATGCCGGTGCTGCGTGGGGCGAACCGTTCGAGGGTTTCCCCGAAGCGGGATGGGACAAGGTGATGGACATCAATGTTAAATCGCCCTTCTTCCTGACGCAGGCGCTGCACGGACTGCTCAAGGCGGGCGGGACGCATGAACGGCCATCGAAGGTCATCAACATTGGTTCGATCGACGGCATGCGCCTCAACCCCTGGGAAACCTACAGCTATCATGCATCGAAAGCTGCGATCCTCTATCTCACCAAGCGCCTCGCCGCGCGGCTGGTGAGCGACCACATCCTCGTCACCGCAATCGCGCCCGGCGCCTTCCAGTCGGACATGAACAAGGCAGCGCGCGATCATGGCGACGCGGTGGCGAAAAGCATTCCGGTAAAGCGCATCGGCGCGCCCGAGGACATGGCGGGCGCTGCGATCTTCCTCGCGTCGAAGGCGGGCGACTATGTCGTCGGCGACACGATCACCGTCGACGGCGGGCTGGTGCATGGCGACGTGAAGACGAGCATCGACGCGTAACGCCGACATCGTCGATCAAGCCTGTCCTGAGCCTGTCGAGGGGTCGGGCATGACGATAGCGGCCGATTGACTCGGTCGCGGCCAAGGTGTATTATACAGCTAATGCACCAAGGAGATGTCCCATGCGCCTCGCGTTCCTGATCCCCCCGATGATGCTCCTCACCGCCTGTGGGGCAGAGGAAAAGAAAGCCGAGGACGCCACCGAAGTCTCGATCAACGCCGGCGACGAGCATGGCGGGGTCCAGATCAGGACCGGCAAGGACGGCGGCAATATCAAGATCGGCGGCGACGGTGCCGCGATCGACATCGACATTCCCGATTTCGTCGATCTCGATATCGAAAGCGATTTCGACATCGACGGCGTCAAGCTTTATCCGGGCAGCAAGGTGACCACCGTCAACGTCGACGCGAACGACAAGAATGGCGCCGACAAGGCGACCGTCAAACTCGGCTTCACCTCACCCGCCGCGCCGACGAAAGCCGCCGACTGGATGGCCGGCGAGTTCGCCAAAAAGGGCGTCAAGATCACGCGCAGCGGCGATACGCTCGCGGGCAAGGACAAGGACGGCGCCGATTTCCGGATCAACTTCGCCCCCGACGGCGCGAACGCCAAGGGCGAGGTGGTGATCGTCAAGAGCTGACCGCCGCCTTCCGCGTCATTGCGCGTAGCGACGAAGCCATCTTCTGCTATCGGCCTTGCGCGGCATTGATCGCTGGCGATTGCTTCGCTTCGCTCGCAATGACGGAATGGGAAGCTTTCTATCCGCTATTGCGCAGCGCGGTCGCAATTGCGTTGATCGTCAGCTGGATGCCCTCGGCGATGCGCGGGTCGGTCTCGCCCGCGCGGTGGCGCTTCATCAGCTCGATCTGGAGCAGGTTCAGCGGCTCGATATAGGGCAGGCGCAGCCGGATCGACGCCTCGAGCGCCGGATTTTTGTCGAGCAGGCGCGTCTGCCCGGTGATCTCCAGCAACCCGTCATGCGCGCGGTTCCATCCGTCCTTGATCCGGCCAAAGATCGCATCATGCCCGTCGATGCCTGCGGCCAATTCGGCATAGCGTGCCGCGATCCCCATATCCGATTTCGCGAGCACCATCTCCATATTGCCGAGCAGCGCCGCAAAGAACGGCCAGCCTGCCGCCATGTCGGCGAGCAGCCCCTTGTCCTCGAACGCCGCGAAACCCTCGCCGGTGCCGTACCAGCCCGGCAGCATCGCACGCGCCTGTGCCCAGCTGAACACCCACGGGATCGCGCGCAGATCCTCAATCGCGCTCGACTTGGTGCGACTCGACGGCCGCGACCCGATCTTCAGCGTCGCGATCTCGGCGATCGGGGTCATCGCGCGAAAGAAATCCTTGAACGTCGGGGTGTCGTACACCAGCCCGCGATAGGCAGCGAAGGCGCCGTCCGACAGCTGGTCCATCGCCGCGGTAAAGCGCGCCGCGTCGGGATCGCTGAGCGCTTCGGGCTCGAGGCTCGCGAGCAAGCTGGCCGACACCATCGCCTCAAGATTTGTCGCCGCGCTCGCCGCGGTGCCATATTTCGCCGCGATCACTTCGCCCTGTTCGGTGATCCGGATGCGCCCCTGCACGGTGCCCGCGGGCTGCGCGCGGATCGCGGCAAAGGCGCTGCCGCCGCCGCGCCCAACCGCGCCGCCGCGGCCGTGGAACAATTGCATCGCGGTGTCGGCGTGGTCGAACACCGGGGTCAGCGCCTGCGAAGCCTGATGCAGCCCCCAGGTCGACGTCATATAACCGCCGTCCTTGTTCGAATCCGAATAGCCGATCATCACTTCCTGATGCCCGCGCTGCCCGATCTGCGGACCGATTTCGGGCATCGCGAAATAACGCGCCATGATGCCCGGCGCCTGGTCGAGATCGGCGATCGTCTCGAAGAGCGGCACGACCATCAGGTTGCTCTGACCCGCCGCTTCGCCGCTCCGCCACAATCCGGCTTCGCGCGCGAGGACGTGAACTTCGAGCAAGTCGGACAAGGTCTGCGCCATGCTGATGATCCACTGACAGATCGCTTGCCCGCCCAGCCGCGCGCGGACATCGGCGGCGGCGTGGACGATCGCCAGCTCGCCCGCGGTCTCGTCGCTCCACTGGTGCCACGGCGCCGCGAGCGGACGATCGCTTTGCAATTCGGTGGTCAGCAGCGCGACGCGCGCCGTTTCGTCCAGCGCCAGATAGTCGGCGCACACGCCCGACACCCTGAGCAGTTCGGCGAGCACCCGCTCGTGCACCGCGCTGTTCTGCCGCATGTCGAGCGTCGCGAGGTGAAATCCGAATACCTCGACCGCGCGGATCAGCCGCCCCAATGCGCCGATGCCGCCGAACTGGCCCTGGCTGTTCGCAGACAGGCCATTGGCAATCGTAACGAGGTCGCGGCGGAAATCGGCGGGGGTCGCGTAAGCTTCACCCTTCAGCGCCGACGGCCGCGGCGGCGCCTTGCCGACGATCTGCGTATGGGTCGCGCAAAGCCGCGCATAAATGCCCGACAGCGCCCGGCGGTACGGTTCGTCGCGGCGGCTCGGCGCGCTGTCGCCGCTCGCTTCGGCCAGCGCTTCGACTGCCTCGGGGACCGCAGCGAGGCTCGCCGACACCGACAGCTCGGCACCCAGCCCATGCACCGCGTCGATATAATGCCCCAGCACCGCGGCCGCGTTGCGTGCCGTTGCCATCACCATCGTCTCGGCGGTGACGAACGGGTTGCCGTCGCGGTCGCCGCCGATCCAGCTGCCGACCCGCAGGAAGCTCGCCGCCCGCTGCCCCAGCTCGGCTTCCCAGCGCGCATAAAGCTTCGGAACGACGGGCAGAAACACGTCGCGCAAATAGGTCAGCGCGTTGTCAATTTCGTCGGCGACGAACAATTTCTCGGTCCGCAGCGGCCGCGTCTGCCACAGCAGCACGATCTGGCGCCTGATCGCATCCTCGACGACATCGCCCTCGGGCGTCTCGTCGGCGCCGCTGTCGCGCAGTAGCATCAACTCGGCGATGCGGTTCTTGTGGTCGAGCATCGATTTGCGTCGCACCTCGGTCGGGTGCGCGGTCAGCACCGGCGCGACGAGCGATGCGCTCAGTAGCGCCGCGATCGCGTCGCTATCGATCCCGTCGGCCTTCAACTTCTCGATCGCGGCGGCAACCGTCGCCTCGGGCTCCGCCGCCACCCCCTGCCGGTCCTCGGCCAGATTGGCGAGCATCGAAAACAGCATGAAGCCGCGGACAAACGCGACCGTATCGTCCAGGCTCAGCGCATCGAGCCCCGGATCGATCGCCTCGGCGCCCGCGATCCCGCGATGCCGATCGACGCTCGACGAGCGGATATATTCGGTCTGGCGAAACAATTTGTCGCCGCCATAGGCGCGAATGACGTCGCCGAGGATCCGCCCCAGATAGCGGATGTCGGGATTTTGCGAGATCTGGATCGGCGGGCCCATGGCGTGATTGCTGCACCTGCGAAGGCGCAGCGTCAAGCGGCGCATAGCTATGCTGGGATCACTAATGATCCGACTCGGTATGAATCTTTTAGTCAGCCAATTGCTTTATCGTTCACCGTCGCAAGACCGGAGTAAGCAATTTGAAACAACGCAGTGCGGCCTTCGCTATTTGGATGGCGCTTTTTGTCGCTCTTGCCGTGACCCTTTCCCTTACATTGGGGACGAATAGGCCCGGTGTGGCTGGAACGGAAATCGCAGCCGAAGGCGCCGGCGTGAAGACGGCGATACATCCCTGGCCCGAAGCCGCAGAGGTTCGGGTGTTTGTTGAAGACATTCCGTTCGATGAATTCGAGCGCACCGGGAAAAATATGTCGAAACCCGATGGCATCGTGCTGACCAAATCTCAGCGGGCTGTGCTGGACAAGGCCGTACATCTCTATCGGATGACGCCCAAAGAATATGAAAACAACGCTGTCGTCGGCTGCTTCATTCCCCATCATTTCTTCCGGTATTATGATAAGAAAGGTCGCCAAATCGGTGAAATGGCAGTTTGCTACTGTTGTGGCGGAATTGAGTTTTCACCGGCTATCAAATGGCTTCGCCCTGAAGAGGAATGGCAATTCGAATTTGAGGGTGTGGAACAGATGCTGAAGGAAATGGGCGTTCCGACCGACGTCAATTGCTGAGGCGCGGATCAGCGCGTCTTCACCAGATTGAGCATCCCCATGTCGATCCGGCTTCGGCCATCGAATACCACGCTGTTGCGCGTGTCGGTGATGAACATCAGCCGCCCCGACGCGTCGCTGATCCGCGCCGACACGGCATAGCTGTGCCGCGGGTCGAGCGGACGCTGATCGACGGTCAGCGAAAAGGCGAAGGGCACTTGCCGTCCGTCGGCGGTGAAGCTCTGCTGCGCGATGGTGCGCGACGGCGCATCCATCAGGCTGACATCGCTCAGCTGGATTTCGATCTGCGCCGTCGGCGGCAGCGCCACGCGTTCGCGGTACGTAATCTGACCGGTCACCGACACCGGCTGTTCGGACGACCCCAGCGTCGCGCACGCCGCGAGTGGCAGGGCGGCGAGGCTGAGTGCAAGCGCGCGGACGGTACGGACCATGGTTGTTCTCCTGATATGGCTGGCGGCCCGTTAAGGCCGCTGCCATGAACCCTGTCTGTCCGGCGCGTTGCCCGCCGGTCAGCCCTCCAGCTCGACATCCCAATAGAGCCAGTCGATCCAGCTCGTATGCAGATAGCCCGGCGGGAAGGCCCGCCCATTGTCCTGGAGCTGCCAGCTCGTCGGGCGCCACGGCTGGCGATAGATCGGCATCCGCGCCTGCTGCGGCGTCCGCCCGCCTTTCTTGAGGTTGCAGGGCGCGCAGGCGGTGGTGACATTTTCCCACGTGGTGCGCCCGCCAAGGCGCCGCGGCACGACATGGTCAAAGGTCAGATCCTTGCCCGACCCGCAATATTGGCACGAGAAGCGGTCGCGCAGGAACAGGTTGAAGCGGGTGAACGCCGGGTGCTGCGATGGCTTCACATATTGGCGCAGCGCGATCACGCTGGGGATCGGCATCGTCCGCGTTGGCGAATGAATCTCGCGCTCATAATTTTCGACGATGGTGACGCGGTCGAGGAAAACCGCCTTGACCGCGGTCTGCCATGGCCACAGGCTCAAGGGATAGTAGCTGAGCGGCGTATAATCGGCATTCAGGACAAGCGCGGGACAGCTGTCGGGATGCCGGGCGAGATCGGGATGGAACATGGCTTTTGGACATTGCCCCCGTTGCTGAGCGGATGGCGCGCCACTGCCTTCCTCAAGTGACAAGCCTATTACATGCCGCATCAGAATCTGACGTCAAGGGGGCATGTGCCGCAAGATATGGAAGGATTCCGATGATCGCGGCACAGTATATGGAGTCTTTACCACGTCGATGCTGACCCGTTTCGCGCCCAGCCCGACCGGCGACCTCCACCTCGGCCACGCCTATAGCGCGGCGCTTGCGCACGCTGCCGCGCGCGCGGCGGGCGGGCAATATCTGATCCGCATCGACGACATCGACGGCAGCCGCTCGCGCGAGGCTTATGTCGGCGCGTCGCTCGCCGATCTCGCGTGGCTCGGGCTCAACTGGGATGGCGAACCGCTGCACCAGTCGGCGCGGATTGGCGATTATGCGGCGGCACTCGATACGCTGCGCGACCGCGACCTCGTCTATCCCTGCTTCTGCACCCGCGCTGATATCGCCGCGAGCCTCTCGGCGCCGCACGGCCCATCGGGGGCGGTCTATCCCGGCATCTGCCGAAATCTGCCCGAAGCCGAGCGCGAGCGGCGCATGGCGACCGAGCCGCATTGCTGGCGTCTCGATACTGCCGCTGCCGTGGTGAACGTCGGTGCTTTGACCTGGGAGGAGCAACGGCAGGGGCCGCGCATCGCCGACCCGCTGGCGCACGGCGACATCGTCCTCGCGCGCAAGGATGCCCCCGCCAGCTATCATCTCGCCAGCACCCTCGATGATGCCGATATGGGCGTAACGCAGGTCATCCGCGGCGCCGACCTGATTGCCGCGACCGATGTCCACCGACTGCTCCAGGCGCTGCTCGATCTGCCGACCCCCCTTTACCGCCACCATCCACTGGTTTGCGGCCCCGATGGCAGGCGGCTGGCGAAGCGCGACGCCGCAGCGTCGCTCGCCGCGATGCGCGCCGCCGGCGTGGATGGCCGCGCGCTCGCGGCCGATCTTGTCGCCGGGCGCCTTCCCACTGGTTATTCGCTGCAAATGCCCTAAATAGGGACCATGAACATTCTGCTGATCATCGGCGTCGTCGTGGCGGCCGGCTTCGTCCTCTTCTCGCTCGCGCGGGGGCTCTTCTATTTTTCGCAGGGCCACCAGGCCGTGATCGACGGCAAAGTCGAAGAAAATCAGATGATGCAGAACAAGATGATGATGTCGCGCGTCAAATGGCAGGCGATCACCATCATTCTGATCGTGCTGATCGGCTTGCTCGCCGCGGGCGGCTGATCCTGCCGCTGCGCCAGCCCCGATAAATGGTCAAACTCAACAAAATCTACACCCGCACCGGCGACGACGGCACCACCGGGCTGGTCGACGGATCGCGGATCGCCAAATCGGCGCCGCTGATGGCGGCGATCGGCGATGTCGATGAAGCGAACAGCGCGATCGGCATGGCGGTCGCGGCGCTCTATCCGAACAGCGATGCCACTGCGATGTTGGTGCGCATCCAGAACGAGATGTTCGATCTGGGCGCCGACTTGGCGACTCCGGCGGACATCCAGTTCGGTTTCGGCCCGCACGACATGGCGCTCCGCATCGTTCCCAGCCAGATTGCGCGGCTGGAGGACGAGATCGACCGCATGAACGACGATCTTGAAGCGCTGCGCAGCTTCATCCTGCCCGGCGGCACCGACGCCGCCGCGCGGCTCCACCTCGCACGCGCGGTAACGCGACGCGCCGAACGGGCGGCGGTTGCCGCGGGTGGCGACCGCGACCTCAACCCGCTGGCGCTCACCTATCTCAACCGGCTGTCCGATCATCTGTTTGTGCTCACCCGGCACCTGAACGCTGCAGCGGGCGGTGACATTTTGTGGAAGCCCGGCGCCACGCGCTAGCCTGATGGTCCTCCCTATCGCTGCGCGACAGGAAGACCGAGATTGTTCCCCAAATGTTCTAGACATTCCGCTACGCCGTAACCATATTCGATCTTCGTGCGAAACCGAATCGCACTTCGGGGGATTGTCTCACCATGGCCAGCCGAACCGACGCTTCACTTTTTGCGCAATCCGCCGAAACGCCGCACCTGCTCGCGCAGCGTTTCGGCGCGACGCGCCGCCTGTCGCTTGACCTCGTCGCGACGCTGTCCGACGCCGACGCCAGCGCACAATCGATGCCCGATGCCTCCCCCGCCAAATGGCACCTTGCGCACACCACCTGGTTTTTCGAAACCTTCATCCTGCGCGATCATGTCGCGGGCTACAGCCTGTTCGATGACCGCTATTCATTTCTTTTCAACAGCTATTATGAGGCCGAAGGGCCACGCCACGCACGGCCGCAGCGCGGGCTGCTGACCCGCCCGTCGCTCAGCGACATCTGCATCTGGCGCGCGCATGTCGATACCGCGCTGCAGAATGCACTGCCCGACCTGCCGCCCTTGGCGCACACGTTGGTCGAACTCGGCATCCAGCACGAACAGCAGCATCAAGAATTGCTGCTCACCGACCTCAAGCATCTCTTCGCGCAGAACCCGCTCGGCCCGGCGGTGTGGAATGCCGAAACGGCAATCGCGAGTGAAGTTGCACAGTTCTCCGCGATGAAATGGATTGACGGCGCAGCGGGCATCGCCGCGATTGGTCATGGTGACGACGGCTTTGCTTTCGATTGCGAAGGTCCGCGCCACGACGCGCTGCTGACGCCGCATGCGCTCGCCAGCCGCCCGGTGAGCAATGGCGAATGGCAGCAATTTATCGCCGACGGCGGCTATCACACTCCGTCGCTCTGGCTCAGCGATGGCTGGGCGTGGGTGCAGGCCGAGGGCATCGACGCTCCCGCCTATTGGGATGGCGACCGCCAGTTCACTCTATCGGGCTGGCGCGATATCGACCCCGCCGCCCCCGTCACCCACATCAGCTTTTTCGAAGCCGACGCTTTCGCCAGCTGGGCCGGCGCGCGGCTGCCGACCGAGTTTGAATGGGAAGCCGCGGCGGCTGTGCGCGATCCGGCATCGGGGCAGCAGCTCGACGCCGCCGGGCCGGTGCAGCCCGTGGCGCCCGCCCATGACATCGGGCTGCAACAGATGTTCGGCAGTGTGTGGGAATGGACCGGCAGCGCCTTTCGCCCCTATCCCGGCTTCCGCGCCGCCCCCGGCGCCGTCGGCGAATATAATGGCAAGTTCATGAGCGGCCAGTTCGTCCTGCGCGGTGGCAGCTGCGCCACCCCGCGCGGCCATTTGCGCGCCTCGTACCGCAATTTCTTCTATCCCCACCAGCGCTGGCAATTCACCGGCGTGCGTTTAGCCAAGGATCTCTGACATGGGCGTTGTTCGCAATCTTCGGCAGGTCGACGCCGATGCCGCTGGGGTCGATGTCGCCTTTCGCGCCGATGTCCATGCCGGTTTCGGCCAGACGCCCAAGGCGATCCCGGCGCGCTGGTTCTACGATACGACCGGATCGGCGCTGTTCGAGGATATTACCGCGCTCCCTGAATATTATCCGACGCGCAGCGAAACCGATTTGCTCACCCGCCATGCGCGCGACCTCGCGGCGGCAATCGGTGCGGGACGCGCGGTCGTCGAGCTCGGCTCTGGAAGTTCGACGAAGACGCCGCTGCTGCTCGATGCGATCGCGCCCGCCGCTTATGTCCCGGTCGATATTTCGGGCGAGTTCCTGCGCGACAGCGCGCGCGCGCTGGCCGCGCGCTTTGCGGGGCTTCCGGTCTATCCGGTCGAAGCCGACTTCACCCAGCGCGTCGACATGCCGCGCGAGATCGCCGACCTGCCCAAACTCGGCTTTTTTCCGGGCAGCACGATCGGCAACATGGTCGCGCGCACCGCGGTCGATTTGCTGCGCAACTGGCGCGAAGCGCTTGGCGAGGGATCGCTGCTTCTGATCGGCATCGACCGGATCAAGGATGAGCGCGTGCTGGAGCTGGCCTATGATGACCCGGCGGGGGTCACGGCGGCGTTTAACCTCAACCTGTTGGAGCGGATCAACCGCGAACTCGGCGGTGACATTCCGGTCGAAAACTTCACCCATCGGGCGATCTGGAATGACGTTTTCGCCCGTATCGAAATGCATCTGGTCGCGGCGTGCGACATGGACTTTGTGGTCGATGGACGGCGCTACGAGATGACGGCGGGGGAGACGATCCACAGCGAGAATAGCCATAAATATGGCGCGCGCGACGCGAACCTCCTACTTCGTGCGAGCGGCTGGACCCCGGTTGCGAGCTGGGACGACACGGACCCCGCTTTCGCCCTCATTCTCGCCAAAGCGACCGCCTTCCGCTCCGCCCCCTGATGCTCAACCCTTGACGCACCGCGCCCGAAGCCTAGGCAGCGGCACAGGATCCAGCGAAAGGACTAAGGCATGATCGTCGGCGTAATCGGGGCAGGACAGATGGGCGCGGGGATTGCGCAGGTATCGGCAGGTGCCGGTCATACCGTGCTGCTGTCGGACATCGACCTGGCGCGCGCCGAAGCCGGCAAAGCGGGGATCGGCAAGGCGCTCGGCCGTCTCGTCGCCAAGGACAAGATGACGCAAGGTGACGCTGACGCGCTCCTCGCCCGGATCACCCCGGTCACCGACCACAGCGCCTTCACACCCGCCGATCTCGTCATCGAGGCAGCGACCGAGCGTGAGGACATCAAGCGCGCGATCTTCGCCAGCGTCGGTCCGCACCTGTCGGCGACCGCGATCCTTGCCAGCAACACCAGCTCGATTCCGATCACCCGCCTAGCGCAGGCGTCGCCCGACCCGGCGCGCTTCATCGGCGTGCATTTCTTCAACCCGGTGCCTGTTATGGGGCTGATCGAGCTGATCCGCGGCCTCGCCACCAGCGACGATACGCTCGCCGCAGTGGAGGCTTTCGGTCGCGGTCTCGGCAAAGAGATTGTCCACGCCAATGATGCGCCGGGCTTCATCGTCAACCGCGTTTTGATGCCGCTGATCAACGAGGCGGTGTTCGCGCTGGGCGAAGGCGTCGCGACGATGCAGGACATCGATGCCGGCTGCCGCCTGGGGCTCAATCATCCGATGGGGCCGATAACGCTCGCCGACTTTATCGGGCTCGACACTTGCCTCGAAATCATCCGCGTGCTGCACCGCGGCACGGGCGATCCCAAATTCCGCCCCGCGCCGCTGCTCGTGCAATATGTCGACGCGGGCTGGGTCGGCAAAAAATCAGGCCGCGGCTTTTACGACTGGACGGGAGCCGAACCGGTCCCCACGCGTTAGCTCAGAGCGCTGTCAGGGGGCAGCGAAGGAGGCGTCATATGCACAGGAAAATTCTCGCCGGATTGTCAGTCGCCGCCTTGGTCGGCTCTGCATCATCTTATGCTCAGCAAGGCGCGCCCGAAAATCCGACGATTAAGGACACCGCCAATCAGGTGGCGGAACCGTTCGATGGCAAGGAAGCGCCCGAAAAGCTGCTGGCGATCGAGGGCGCGCCCTATTCGCTGGCGGGCCTTAGCAAATGTTCGGCGATCATTCGCGAGGTGACCGAACTGAACGAAGTTCTGGGCCCCGACGTCAACGAAATCGTGGACAAGGATCGAGCCAAGAAACGCGAAGAAACAGCAGGGCGGGTCGCGGGCAGCGTCGTCGGGTCGATCATCCCGTTTCGCGGCCTGATCGGCGAAGTCACCGGCGCAAACGCCGAACGGCGGCGCTATGCGGCAGCAGTCTATGCCGGGACGGTGCGGCGCGGGTTCTTGAAAGGTGTCGGGCTGCAACGCGGCTGCAAGGCGCCCGCGCGGCCCTGATAGCCTGATAGCCAGCCGGGGGGAGTTTTGATGGACGTCGATAATATCCGCGCCTTCACGGTCGAAGTGCCGCAAGCATCGCTCGATGACCTTGACGAGCGGCTGGTGCGCACGCGCTGGCCCGAGAAGGAGACTGTGGACGGCTGGGATCAGGGGATACCACTCGCTTACGCGCAGGAACTCGCGGCCTATTGGCGCGACCATTACGATTGGCGCCGGATCGAAGCGCGGTTGAATGCACTGCCCAATTATCTGGTGACGATCGACGGGCTCGACATTCATGTCCTTCATATCCGCTCGGCCAATCCCGCCGCGCGCCCGCTGATCCTGACCCACGGCTGGCCAGGGTCAGTGCTCGAGTTTCTCGACGTCATCGAGCCGCTATCGGCCGACTATCACCTCGTGATCCCTTCGCTGCCCGGCTACGGCTTTTCGGGCAAACCGGCGGAGGCCAAATGGAGCGTCGAGCACATCGGCGCGGCGTGGGACGCGCTGATGCGCGCGCTCGGCTACGATCGCTATTTCGCGCAAGGCGGCGACTGGGGCAGCGCGGTGACCTGCGCGATCGGGATGAACCACGCCGATCATTGCGCCGGGATCCACGTCAATATGGTCGTCGGTGCCCCGCCGCCCGACCTGATGACCGATCTCAGCGATGCCGAGCAGCTCTATCTGGCGCGCTTTGGCTGGTATCAGGCCAAGGACAGCGGCTATTCGACCCAGCACGCGACGCGGCCGCAGACGATCGGTTATGCGCTGACCGATTCGCCCGTCGGCCAGATGGCGTGGATCGCCGAAAAATTCCACGGCTGGACCGATTGCGGGCATCAGCCGGGCGGCCAGTCGATCGGCGGCCATCCCGAAAGGGCGCTGACGAAGGATGCGATGCTCGACACGATCAGCCTGTACTGGTTGACCGCGAGCGCAGCCTCGTCGGCGCGGCTCTACTGGCACAGCTTCCGCAATTTCGCGGCGGGCGAGATTTTGGTCCCGACGGGGTGCAGCCTGTTTCCGAACGAGATCATGCGGCTGTCGCGGCGCTGGGCCGAACGGCGCTACAAAAACATCGTCCACTGGAACGAACTGCCCCGCGGCGGCCATTTTGCCGCGTGGGAGCAGCCCGCACTGTTCGTCAGCGAGGTTCGCGCCGCGCTGGCGAAGATGGCCCTTTAGCAACTGGCCGCCGGCGCTGCCGGCGGCCTGCGGGTTTCACATCGGCGTATAAACGACACGGCAGCTTTCTGGCGCCGAGCGCAGCGCAGTGTTCCACGTCACGTCATTGCCGTTGCGTGCCAGCCGCGCGCCAGTAAGATTCTCGTAAATCTGGCCGCTGTTGGCCGGGGTCGATTTCAGCACCATCGTCCGACCGCCGTTGACGCGGACGATCGCGCCGTCGCCGACATAATCGACCTTCAGCCGCGTCCCGCCGCTGCAGTCATAGCTGGTACCCGTGTTGGCGGGGACCGACGCGCAGCCGGACACTGCCACCGCGGCGGTGGCGGCGAGAAGGGTCGCGATCGTCTTGTTCATCGCACGTCTCCCCTCAATAGCCCGAGCGGACGCACAGGACGTCGGCCAGATAGACGCGGTTGCTGACCGTTTCCATATGCTCGCGCGCCGACCCGTTCCAGCCGATCGAGCGGCAATAATTGTCGGCGGCCTGCGCCGCGCAGTTCGCTGTTGCCGATCCGGACTGGCAAGCGAGGACGCGGCGGTTGCCTTGCGCGGGCTGGGTGTGGAATTCGGCAAAATTGCCGCGCGCAACCTGATCGTTCGCGGGGGGTGCCGGATCCCAGCCGCCGCCGCTGCCGACAGGACGGATCGACTGGATGGTCAGGCCGCGCAGAACGTTGTTCAGCATCGGCGTGTCGCGTTCAACCGTGCGGCAGGTGCCGCGAAACCGCGTCTTTTCGCATAGCTCCCAGCGTCCGCTGGCGACACGCACCGAATTGACCGGCCATGCCAGGCCAAGGTTCGGTTTCGCCTCGCCGATGAACACCGCGGGGCCTCGATAGGCCGCGTCGCGATAGATCGTCGCCTCTGGCGGCCGGTACATGCGTTCATCGGGGGTCTGGGCGCTGGTGGTGGCGAGAACCCCCGCCGCTATCGACGCTGCTGCAGCGGCGAGGATCGACAAACGATATGCGGTTTTCATGGCAACCTCCCTGTTGGCAAATGCGACCCGGGATTCGTTATCGTTGCCGAGTTTACGCCATTGGGGCGTGGCTTGCAAATCTTGCCAGGGGTTGGCTCGGGCAAGTCAGGGGGTTTTGGAGGGGGTTGCTGCCCCGGCGTCCGGCTCGGATAACGGTGCGTTTTGCGGTACTGCGACAGCCTCGACTGCCGGGGCTGCGGGCGGCGCCCCAACCGGCGGCGCAATGCCAAGCATCAGACCCGCGAGCGCAGCGGACATCAAATTCGACAGGCTGCCCGCCAACAACGCCTTCAGCCCCAGCTTGGCGATCATCGGACGCTGGTTGGGGGCGAGTCCACCGGTCACGGCCATCTGGATCGCGATCGAGCTGAAATTGGCGAAACCGCAAAGGGCAAAAGTGGCGATGGCGACCGCGGCGAGCGACATGTCGCCCTGCACCTTGCCCAGATCGATAAAGGCGACAAATTCGTTGAGCACGATCTTGCTGCCGAACAGACCGCCGACGACGGCGCTTTCGTCCCACGGCACCCCCATCAGCCACATCACCGGGCGGAACAGGGTGCCGATGATCGCCTGGAACGAGAGGTCGGGATAGCCCAGCCAGCCGCCGATGCCGCCGAGCAGACCGTTGGCGAGCGCGACGAGCGCGACAAAGGCGAGCACCATTGCGCCGACCGCGACCGCGAGTTTCACCCCGGTCTGCGCGCCCTGTGCCGCCGCCATGATGATATTGGCGGGCTTTTCATCATCGTGGCTTGCCTCGGGCATGACGACCGGTTCGATGCCCAGATCTTTGGGATCGTCGGGCATCATGATTTTCGCCATCAAAATGCCGCCCGGCGCCGACATGAAGCTTGCCGCCAGTAGATAGGGCAACAATTGCTCGCCGATCATGCTGGCATAGGCGCCGAGGATCGTCCCCGCGACCCCCGCCATGCCGACGGTCATAATCGTGAACAGCTGCGGCGGGGTGAGGCCCGCGAGATAGGGGCGGATGACGAGCGGCGATTCGGACTGGCCGACAAAGATGTTCGCTGCCGCACCCAGGCTTTCGACCTTGGTGATGCCGGTGATTTTCTGGATTCCGCCGCCGACCCATTTGATCACCAGCTGCATGATGCCGAGGTAATAGAGAATTGAGATCAGCGAGGCGAAAAAGACGATGACGGGCAGCGCCGCGATGGCAAAGCTGTTCGCGCCGATTTCGGGTGAGGCGAGCGGGCCAAAGATGAAATCGGTGCCCGCCTTGGCATAGCCGAGCAGGTTCGACACACCGTTCGACATTGCCTGAATGATATTGCGGCCCCACGGCGTGCCGATCACCAGCAACGCGAAACCGGCCTGGAGCAGGAAGGCGGGAATGACGATGCGCAGGCGGATCCAGCGGTGGTTCGAAGAAAACAAAACGGCAATCGCGAGCAGTGCCACGATACCGACCAGACCAATCAGGCGTTCCATAAATTCGTGCGTCCCCCGCAAATTGTTGCGCCTTGTCTAGCGGGCTTTGGCGGTGGGGCAAGTGTTGGCGCCACGCCCATCTTTCCAGCGCCGACAAAACCGACTATCGGGCGGCATGACCGACACCACATCGACGGCGCTGCCGCGCACGCTCTCGCCCTCCCTGTTCCTTTTCACCATCATTTATGGCGGCATGGTCGTGCTCGCCGGGGTGCTGGGGAACAAGCAGGTGGCGCTCTTTGGCGGGCTGGCCGTGGAAGCCGGGATCTTCCCGTTCCTGATCCTCGTCGCGCTGTCGAGCACGGTGTCTGAATTGCAGGGCCAATCGACCGCGAACAAACTGGTGCTGTGGGGTTTTATTCCGTTGGTCCTGTCGATCATGCTGACGTCGCTGGTCTATTTCCTGCCGGCCGCGCCAGAGATGGACCCGGCACGACTGGCATCGTTTGAAATGATCCTCGGCCAGACACCGCGCCTGATGGCGGCGGGGATCGTCGCCTACGGCACCTCGCAATTCCTGAACGTCACGATCTTCAGCAAATTGCGCGGCCGCGAAGGCGCCGGGACCGGCTGGCTGGCGATCCGCGGCGCGATCGCCAGCGCGCTCAGCCAAGTCGTCGACACCTTGCTGTTCGTCACTATCGCCTTTTACGGCGTGTTCCCGATCGCCAATCTGATGGGCGGACAGATGCTGGCCAAGGTCGCGCTGTCGGTGCTGGTCATTCCGTTCGTGATCACCGGGCTGGTCGCGCTGGGCCGTAATCTCGACGCCAAGAACGGGGGATGATGGCGATGTCTGACCCGTCGAAAATGCCCGACCTGCTCGCCAAGGCTGAAACGCTCGTCGAGGCGCTGCCCTATTTGCAGCGCTATGCCGGCGAAACTTTTGTGATCAAATATGGCGGTCACGCGATGGGCGATGCCGAGGCGCAGCGCGATTTCGCCGAAGACATCGTGCTGCTCAAAGCCGTCGGGATCAACCCGGTCGTTGTCCACGGCGGTGGGCCGCAGATCGGCGCGATGCTGAAGAAGCTCGGGATCGAATCGTCTTTTGTCGGCGGGCTGCGCGTCACCGATGCGGCAACCGCCGAGGTCGCCGAGATGGTGCTGGCGGGCAAGATCAACAAGGAAATTGTCGGCTGGCTCGCGGCGCTCGGCGGGCGTGCGGTCGGCATTTCGGGCAAGGACGCGAACCTGGTGCTCGCCGAAAAGGTCCGCCGGACCCAGCCCGACCCCAATTCGGGGATCGAGCGCCATGTCGACCTCGGCTTTGTGGGTGAACCCGTCGCGGTCGATCCGACGATCCTGATCAATCTGACCAAGGATAATTTCATCCCCATCGTCGCGCCGGTCGCGCTCGGCGCCGATGGCGCCACCTACAACATCAATGCCGACACGATGGCGGGTGCGATCGCCGGGGCGCTCGGCGCCAAACGCTTTTTCCTGCTCACCGACGTCGCCGGAGTGCTCGACAAGGCGGGGGCGCTGCTCACTGATCTCGACCGGACGGCGATCGACGCACTGAAGGCCGACGGAACGATTACCGGCGGGATGATCCCCAAGGTCGAAACCTGCATTGCGGCGGTCGATGCCGGGGTCGAGGCCGCGGTCATTCTTGACGGGCGGGTGCCGCACGCGATGCTGCTGGAAATTTTCACCGCAAGGGGTGCAGGCACGCTCATTCACCGCTAAGAGACGCGGCAAGACCCTATTTCGGAGAAATCGCCTTGGTTCTCATGCTCCTCCAGATCGTCCACATCATCCTGACGGTCCTGTGGTGGTTCATCATCGCGCAGGCGGTGATGTCGTGGTTGATCGCGTTCAACGTGATCAACACGCACAATGATTTCGTCAATCAGCTGTGGACGGTGCTCGACCGGATTACCGAGCCGCTGTACCGGCCCTTCCGCCGTATCATGCCTGACTTTGGCGGACTCGACCTGACCCCAATGCTGGTGCTGATCATCATCATCATTCTCGACGGTCCGGTGCTCAACTATCTCGGCCGCCTCGCCTATGCGAACGGCATGGCGTGATGACAGTTGAGACCGCCGCGCAGGTGATCGACGGCAAGGCGTTTGCCGCTGGTCTGCGCGGCCGGATTGCCGATGCCGTCCCCGCATTTGTCGCGGCGACCGGACGCGCGCCAGGGCTTGCGGTCGTGCTGGTCGGCGACGATCCGGCGAGCGCGGTTTATGTCGGGTCGAAAGGCAAGGCGACAATCGCCGCTGGCATGGTGAGTTACGAGCACCGCCTGCCCGCCTCCGCGACGCAGGACCAAGTCGAAGCACTGCTGACAGCGCTCAATGCCGACGAATCGGTTGATGGCATCCTGCTGCAATTGCCACTTCCCAGCCACCTCGACGAACAGGCGGCGGTGGCGACGATCGACCCTGACAAGGATGTCGACGGGCTGACCCCGGTCAGCGCCGGACGCCTCGCACTTGGCATTGCCGGGATGGTGCCGTGCACCCCCTATGGTTGCCTGCTGCTGCTCCAGGACCGGCTCGGCGACCTGTCGGGGAAGGATGCGATCGTCGTCGGGCGCTCGATCCTCGTCGGCAAGCCGATGGGGCAATTGCTGCTTGGCGCCAACGCCACTGTGACCATGGCGCACAGCCGGACCAAAGATCTGCCCGCTCTCGTCCGCCGCGCTGACATTGTGGTTGCGGCGGTCGGGCGCGCCGAGATGGTCAAGGGCGACTGGATCAAGCCCGGCGCGGTGGTCATCGATGTCGGGATCAACCGCTTGCCGCCCGTCGCAGGCGCGGCAAGGGGCCGGCTGGTCGGCGATGTCGACTATGCCGAAGCTGCAGCGGTCGCCGATGCGATCACCCCGGTACCCGGCGGGGTCGGGCCGATGACCATCGCCTGCCTGCTCCGCAATACCCTCGTCGCCGCGCACCGCCGCGCGGGGCTCGCCGATCCGGAAGGCCTCTGATGCGCACTCTGCTGCTTCCCGCCCTTGCCCTGTCGTTGCTCGCAGGTTGCGCCGGCGATCCCAACGACATCCGCAACCGCCCGTTGGGACCAAACCCGAGCGCCTTTGTCGCCGCGGAGATCGGCTTCGCGCGGCTGGCGCAGGAAAAGGGCCAGTGGACGGCGTTTCGCGAAACATCGCATCCAGATGCGGTCATGTTTGTGCCGCAGCGGGTGAAGGCGCGCGACTGGCTCAAGACCCAGAAAGACCCCGCCGAAGCGGTCAAATGGCAGCCGCACGCGGTCTATGTCAGCTGCGACGGCAACAGCGGCGTCACAACGGGCGCGTGGCAGAAGGGCCCAGCGCACGGCTTTTTCAGCACCGTGTGGATGCGCGATCCCAAGAGCGGCAAGATCGACTGGATTCTCGATCATGGCGACGGATTGACCAGCCCCCGCGAGGCGCCCGAATTCATCGCGTCGAAGCAAGCGGTGTGCGGATCGCGCCCCGCCGTTCCGATCGAGGCGGGCGCTGAGGGTGACGATATGGCCGTCGGCCTGTCGCCCGACCAGACTTTAAGCTGGACCTCGACGGTGCGCTCCGACCAGTCGCGCCGCGTGACGATCCGGCTGTGGGATGGCAAGACGATGGCAACGGTGATCGACGATCAGGTCGCGGCGCCCAAACAGCCATGATCGACCTGTTCATCTCGGCTTTTGTCACGCTGTTCGTGGTCATCGACCCGCCGGGCTGTGCGCCGATCTATGCCAGTCTGACCACCGGCGCGAGCGCGCAGCAGCGCCGGTCGATGGCGATCCGCGCGACGGTGATTGCCGGGTGCATCCTCGTCTTTTTTGCGATGTTCGGCGAAGCGTTGCTCAGCTTCCTCCACATCGATCTCGACAGCTTCCGCATCGCGGGCGGTATCATGCTGTTCATCATCGCGATCGACATGGTGTTCGAAAAGCGCACCGAACGCCGCGAACAGCGCGCCGAGAAAGTAATTGCGACGCCTGAAATCGAAGATGTGTCGGTGTTCCCGATGGCGATGCCGATGCTCGCCGGGCCAGGGTCGATCGCCTCGGTGATGCTGCTGGTGGCGCAGAACAACGGGCTCGATCGCGCGTTCGTGATATTTGGTGCGCTGCTGCTCGTGCTGCTGCTGACGCTCGGCGCGCTGCTCGCGGCGGGGCCGCTGATGCGCTTCATCGGCAACAAGGGCGAGGCGGTGATCACCCGGCTGCTCGGCGTGTTGCTCGCCGCGCTCGCCGCGCAATTCGTCATCGACGGGCTCAAGGCGAGCTTTCCTAGCCTCACATAGAAAAGGGCGCCGCCCGCAGGCGACGCCCTTTCGACATTCCACGGGAATGGAATTTTAGCGCGCGGCGTTGACGTCCGCTTGCGTCACCGGCGCAATGCGGATTTCGACGCGGCGGTTGCACTGATAATCGGCCTCGCCGCGCTCGGGCGAACATTTCAACTGCGTTTCGCCGTAACCCATCGTCGCCATGCGCGCGCGCTGGATGCCGCGGCCGCCTAGATAATCGGCGACCGAGGAAGCACGGCGTTCGGACAAACCCTGATTATAGCTGTCGCTGCCGGTCGAATCGGTGTGGCCATAGACGTCGATATAGGTGCTGGGATATTCGGCCAGCGTCGAGGCGACGTTATCGAGGGCGCTGCGGAACTGCGATTTGACCAGCGCGCTGTTGTAATCGAAGGTCACGTCGCCGGGCATATTGAGCACCAGCTGGTCACCCTGCCGTTCGACGTCGATGCCGGTGCCCGCGGTGCGCTGGCGCAGCTTTTTTTCCTGCTCGTCCATATAATAGCCCACGCCCGCGCCGGCGACCGCGCCGATGCCTGCACCGACGATTTCTTCGGTGCGGCTGTTCTTGCCGCCGATCAGATCGCCAAGCAGATAGCCGCCGAGCGCGCCGCCGAGACCGCCGATCGCGGCATTCGAGATGCGCTTTTCGCCGGTGTTGGGGTCGGTGACGCAGCCGGTCAGCGCTACCGCGCTGATGGTGGCCAGCGTCGCAAGTTTGATGGTCTTGATATTCATTGGTCGTTCCCTCTTTTTTGGCGGCCGCATGGATCAATTGCGCCCGCCATTCGTGCCGATAACATATGGCTGGCGATCTAGTTCCCGAATCCGCCTGAACACTTGCTGAGACGCATGTTAAGGCGCCATTGTGCAATGGCGCGGCTTTGCCCTATAAGCTCCCCATGACCGACGCTGACAGGGGCCGGGCGCCGAAGCGCCAGATTACCGCCCAATGACCCCTTTCCCATGGTCCGACGTGGCGATCATCGCCGTCCTGATCCTGCTCAATGGCGTTTTTGCGATGTCCGAACTGGCGATCGTGTCGGCACGCGCACCGCGCCTGCAGGCGGCGGAAAAGCGCGGTAGCCGCGGCGCCGCGGTGGCGCGCCAATTGACCGCCGATCCGGGGCGGTTCCTGTCAACGGTGCAGGTCGGCATCACGCTCATCAGCATCCTGGCCGGTGCATATTCGGGAGCCAGCCTCGGCGGCCCGGTGGGTGAGCGGTTGCAGGCGCTGCTGGGTCTCGACGACGAAACCGCGCTGACCGTCGGTTTTGCGGTGGTTATCGCGGTGACGACCTATTTTTCGCTGATCGTCGGTGAGCTGGTACCCAAGCAGTTCGCGTTGCGCGCGCCTGAGCCGATTGCGATCTTCATTGCGCTCCCGATGTTGTGGCTGTCAAAAATCGGCGCGCCGTTGGTGTGGCTGCTCGACCGCAGTTCGGCGCTGGTCTTTCGCATCCTGGGCCTCAATCGCGAATCCGAAGACCGGGTGACGGCGGAAGAGCTGCATTTGATCGTTGCCGAGGCGTCGAAATCGGGGCTGATCGAGGAAAGCGAGCGCGCGATCATCTCGGGCGTCGTGCGCCTCGCCGATCGTCCGGTGCGTGAGGTGATGACGCCGCGCAAGGATGTCGACTGGGTCGATATCGCCGCCGATGCCGATGCGGTGCGCGCCAAACTGCTCCAGAGCCCCCACACGCGCCTCCCGGTCGCGCGCGGCTCGGTTGATGATATTGTCGGCGTGGTGCAGGCGCGCGACATTGCCGCGGCGCTGTTCCGCGGCGAAGCGCTCGACGTCGACCGGCTCACCCGGTCGGCGAAGGTCATTCACGACCAGATCGATGCGATGGACGCGCTCGAAGCACTGCGCGTCGCCGACGTGCCAATGCTCTTCGTCCACGACGAATATGGCCATTTCGAAGGGCTGGTGACCCCCGCCGATCTGCTGGCCGCGATCGCCGGGGAATTTGCGTCGGATCAGGATATCGGCAGCGAGCCATTCGTGGTCGAACGCGACGACGGCAGCCTGCTGATCGCGGGATCGATGCCCGCCGACCAGATGGCCGAACGGCTGGGGATCGAGCTCGACGACGACCGCGATTATGCGACCGCGGCGGGTCACGCACTGGCGATCCTGAAGCATCTGCCCAAGGAGGGTGAGAAATTCATCGACAAGGGCTGGCGGTTCGAGATCGTCGATATGGACGGACGCAAGATCGACAAGCTGCTCGTTACCGAGCTTTCAAAGCCCAAGAGCGCCGACGAGGACTAGCCTGGCGTGGCACTTTCGCCGCGTGGCTGGCGGACGTCGGCAAGGGATGGATCACTATTGTCCAAATTCGTCATGCTGAACGTGTTTCAGCAGCCATGGCCCAAGCCTCCATCCCGGGCAGCGCCGAAGGAAACGGCAGGCCATCGACCCTGAAATAGGTTTAGGGTGACGCGTGAAGGGATGTTCGCAGCCGGTCGAGAGCTGCCGCTCAGAGATCGCCGCCAAGCGCCCCATATTTTGCCTCGAAGCCCGCCTTGTCACCGCGCGCCAGATAGCCCGCTTGATCGACGATATTGTCGCGCGCGATGCGGCCCTGGAAGGCGCCGAGCTGGGGGTCGATGGCGGCGATGTCGGCGTCGGTCCAATTGGCGATCTGCTGATAGCTGGTGACGCCAAGGCCGCCCAGCAGCGCGACCATCTTTGGTCCGACGCCCTTCAGCAATTGCAGATTGTCGGTTTTGGGTGCGGCGGCTTCGGGGGGCAGCGTGGGGGTTGGCGCAGGCGCTGGAGCAGGCTCGGGTAGAGGTTCGGGCGCCGCGGCCGGCGCGGCAGGCTCGGCCGCGATCGGTGCAGGGGTCGCCGCGGGTTCCGGCGCCGGCGCCGGGCGTCCGGGTTCGGCGGCCGCCACGGGGGCGGTTGGCGCGGGGGGCGCCTTTGCCGCCGGTACCGGCGCCGGTACGATCGGTTTGAAGCGCGCGGGTTCGGCGGCGACAATCTCGGGCTTCACGGGTTCGAGCGGCTTGGCGGGCTTCGCCGGTTCGATGACAGGTGGCGCCAGATCGTCGGCTTTTGACCGTCCGAACAGCCACCAGAGCAATATGACCGCGACCACCAGGCCGACGACCGCGATGATCCAATTCTCCTGAAGCCACGTCATGATTGCCTCCGCTCCTGCTTTTCGTTCAGCCTATGCGCCGCGCCGCGCCGCGTCCAGTCGCTCTCACTCGGCTCGCGGGCTACCGCGCGGCAGCCCCGTGGCGTGCTTCGCGCGCGACTTCCCTCCAGCCGATGTCGCGGCGGCAGAAACCGCTCGCAAAATCGAGTTTGTCGACCGCGGCATAGGCGCACGCCTGCGCCTCGGTGACCGTGCGCCCCGTTGCGGTGACGTTGAGCACGCGCCCGCCGGCGGCGACGATCTGGTCGCCCTCGCGCGCGGTGCCAGCATGGAAAACCCGAACGCCGCCCGTTTCGGCATCGGCAATGCCATGGATCGCACCTCCCTTGGTCGGCGCGGCGGGATAGCCGTTAGCGGCCATGACGACGGTGAGCGCGTAGTCGCTGGCGAAAGCGGGCGCGGCTGCCGTCGTCAGCGCGCCTGTCGAGGCGGCATAGAGCAACGCAGCGAGATCGCCGATGTAGCGCATCATCAGCACTTGGCATTCAGGGTCGCCAAAACGGGCATTATATTCGATCAGCTTCGGCCCCGCGTCCGTCAGCATCAGCCCCGCGAACAACACGCCGATATAGGGGGTGCCTTCGGCGGCGAGCGTCGCCACGGTCGGGCGGATGATACGGTCCATCACCTGCGCTTCGAGCGCGGGCGTCAGAACGGGGGCGGGGCTGTAGGCGCCCATGCCGCCGGTGTTCGGTCCTACATCGCCGTCGCCGACGCGCTTATGGTCCTGCGCGCTACCGAACGCCATCACGTCGGTGCCGTCGGAGAGCGCGAAGAAGCTCGCTTCCTCGCCGGTCATAAATTCCTCGATCACCACTTCGGCGCCCGCGCTGCCGAAGGCGCCGTCGAACATGTCGGCGACTGCGGCCGCGGCGTCTTCGCGCGTTTCGGCGATGACGACGCCCTTGCCCGCGGCAAGGCCGTCGGCCTTGATGACAACCGGAATGCTAAAGCCGTCGAGGACGGCAAGCGCTTCGTCGGCCGAGGTGCAGCGGACATAGGCGGCGGTGGGGATGCCGGCGCGGGCGCACAGATCCTTGGTAAAACCCTTCGACCCTTCGAGCTGCGCCGCCGCAGCGCCGGGGCCGAAGGTTGCAATGCCCAGCGCGCGCAGTCGGTCGGCGAGCCCGGCGACGAGCGGCGCCTCTGGGCCGACGACGACAAAATCGATGCCGCGTCCGGTGCAAAACGCGATCAGGCCATCCAGATCGTCGGCGGCGATCGCGATACATTCGGCGTGCGTCTCGATCCCCGGGTTGCCGGGGGCGGCATAGAGCTTGGCGCAGCTTGGCGATTGTGCCAACTGCCAGCTGAGCGCATGCTCGCGGCCCCCCGATCCGACCAGCAGGATATTCATGGCAGTCCCTTTTTCCGATCCGGCGTCCGAAACCGACCCCGCGGCGCGGCTGTTAGCCGAGGCGGCGCCCGGCGACAATGTCCCGCCGCTGTCGGTCAGCCAATTGTCCGCAGCGATCAAGCGGACGGTCGAGGACGGTTTTGCCCGCGTGCGGGTACGGGGAGAATTGTCGGGCGCCAAGCGCGCGGCATCGGGGCATTTCTACGCGGCGCTGAAGGACGATAATGCGCTGATCGACATGGTGATGTGGAAGGGGCAGGCGGCGCGGCTGGCGTTCCGGCCCGAGGACGGCATCGAGGTGATCGCGACCGGCAAGCTCACCACCTATCCGGGGCGCTCCAAATATCAGCTCGTCGTCGATACGCTCGAGGTCGCGGGCGAGGGCGCGCTCATGCTGCTGTTCGAAAAACTGAAGGCGCGGCTTGGCGCGGAAGGACTGTTCGACCGAGAGCGGAAACAGGCACTGCCCGTGTTGCCGCGCGTCATCGGGGTGATCACCTCACCGACCGGCGCAGTGATCCGCGACATCCTGCACCGGCTGGCCGATCGTTGTCCGACGCAGGTCATCGTCTGGCCGGTGCTGGTGCAGGGCGACGGCGCGGCGGCGCAGGTCGCGAATGCGGTGCGCGGCTTCGATGCCATTGCACCCGGCGGGCCGGTGCAACGCCCCGATCTGGTCATCATCGCGCGCGGCGGCGGCTCGATCGAGGATCTGTGGGCATTCAATGAAGAGGTGGTCGTGCGCGCGATCGCCGAGTGCCGCATCCCGACGATCAGCGCGGTCGGGCACGAGACCGATGTGACACTCGCCGATCACGCCGCCGACGTGCGCGCGCCGACGCCGACCGCGGCGGCCGAAATGGCGGTGCCGGTGCGCGCCGAACTGCAGGTGCAGCTGGCGACCTGGCGCGGGCGGATGATTGGCGCCGCGAACCGGCATCAGGCGCTGGCGGGCGAAAGGCTGATCGCGCTGGCCCGTCATTTGCCGCGGCGCGAGGCGCTTTATGCGCCGCAGCGCCAGCGGCTCGACGATAGCGGCGATCGGCTCGACCGCAGCCAGCGCCAGCGGCTGGTCGTCGTCTCGGAGCGGTTGGCAACGCGCGGCGCGGCGCTGCGCCCGTCATTGCTCGCGCGGCGCTGGGATCGCGACCGCGCGCGGCTCGAAGGGCTGGGGCGGCTGCTCGATAGTCTTGATCCGCGCGCTTTGCTGTCGCGCGGCTATGCGATGGTGCGCGATGCGCGCGGGGCGATCGTCACCACCGCCGCCCGCGCGCAAGACGCCGGGCATCTGCGGTTGCAATTTGCCGATGGCGAGGTTCCGGTGGCGATCGCTGGCAGCGACCCGCCGCTGGCGCCGGACGCCCCCCGTCCCGCCCGCAAGCCGTCAGCGCCGCCGCCCAAAAGAGGGCAGGGCGAGCTGTTCTGACATCGCCGGGGGTGGCCCCGCCGCGCTCGGCTGTTATAGTGGCCGCAACCACCGACCCTTGAACGGACAACCGAATCATGCTGATCGCCAGCCGCAATCGCCTCGCCCGCCTGCAATATGGACCCAATGGCTTTCGCGTCCTGGCGGCCGGCGACCATGTCCTTTGCGCGGTGACGAGCGCGCCGATCGGACTCGACGAGCTGCGTTACTGGTCGGTCGCGCGGCAGGAGCCCTATGCCACCGCCGCCATTTCGGTGCAGGCCGAACTGGACGCCGCGCGCGGGGCATGAGGTTCGGGCGTGTCGGGTTCCGCTATACGGCCTCGCTGCCGCTTCTGATCGTCGCGGCGAGCTGTGTACCGGCGGCGGAGGCGCCCGCCCGGCCCCGCCCAACCGCAGCGCCCTCCACTGAGATCGCACCGTCGCCGCCATTGGTGTTCGGGCCGTCACGACCTTTGCGTCGCGACTTCGTCCTGCGCGGTGTTGCCGAGCAAGGCGGCGTCATGATCGGGCAGGCGCCGGGCGGGACGCAGGCGCTGTCGCTCGATGGCGCGGCGATCCCGATGACCGCCGACGGTGATTTCCTCATCGCCTTTGACCGCGATGCGGGGCCGAGCGCCCGGCTCGTTGCGACCTTTGCGGACGGGCGACTGGTCGAGCGCATGGTGGTGGTGGCACCGGGCAGTTGGCGGCTGGAGCATGTCAACGCACCGTATCGCGGCAGCGCAGCGAGCGACGCCGATTTCGAACGCCGCCGCCCCGCCGAACTCGCGCAGATCGATGCGGCGCGGGCCATGCAGATTGATGCCAACGGCTGGAAACAAAGCTTTCGATGGCCGGTGACCGGACGTCTGTCGGGCTTTTTCGGGTCGCAGCGCATCTATCAGGGTAAGCCTGGAACCTATCACAGCGGCACCGACATCGCAGTGCCGGCGGGAACACCTTTCGTGGCGCCGGCGGACGGCATCGTCGTGCTCGCGGCGACATCGCCGTTCACGCTGGAGGGCCATTTGTTGATCGTCGATCATGGGATGGGGCTGACCAGCGCCTTTCTCCATTGCCAGCGGCTCGACGTAAAGGTTGGCGACCGGGTCATGCAGGGGCAGGCGTTGGGAACCGTCGGGCGAACCGGGCGCGCAACGGGGCCGCATATGCACTGGGGCCTGAAATGGCGTGATGCACGCCTCGATCCCGCCAAGCTCGCGGGTCCGATCGGCGGCTAGGTCCTCGTACAGCTCCGCAATAACTGGTTGCCGATGAAACAATATGTCGCAGATGCTGGATCGCGGCATATAGTATTTCTCCAAATGTCACGGTTGTTGCAAATACGTCACAATGCTTTGTGAAACGTCGGAATAAACGGCAAATGTCCTTTACTCGACCCGAGGGAAGGATCATTCCGCACGCTATCAGGGTGTTTGCGCGTCGGCTGTGTGCTGCTGCGTCAGGGGCTCGGGTAATTCAATCCATCAGTAGCAAGGGACTGCACTGTGAAGAAAACCCAATATTCCAAGCTGAAGCTAAGCGCTGCGCCGCTCGTATTGAGCGTCGCCCTGGCTTCGGCTCCTGCCTATGCGCAGGAAGCCGGCGCCGCCGACGACGGTGAAGCGACGATCATCGTGACCGGTTCGCGCATCGCGCGTCCGAACCTTGATTCGAACAGCCCGGTGGCCGTGGTCAGCGGTGAGCAGACAGTCGAAAACGCCGACGTCACGCTCGACACCTTCCTGAACACGCTGCCGCAGGTCAATCCGGCCGGCACGACCACCTCGAACAACCCCGGCAACGGCGGCCAGTCGAACATCGATCTTCGTGGACTTGGTGCAAACCGCAACCTTGTCCTGATCAACGGCCGCCGCCCGATGGTGTCGGCGTCGAACCAGACGGTCGATTTGAACACCATTCCGCAGGGCCTGATCGAGCGCATCGAAATCGTCACCGGCGGCGCCGGCGCGGCTTATGGTGCCGACGCCATCGCCGGCGTGGTCAACCTGATCCTCAAGGACAATTTCGAAGGCATCGATCTTCGCGCATCCTATTCCAACTCGCTTCCCAGGACCGATGCACGCGAGTATCAGTTCAGCGGCATCATCGGCGGCAACTTCGCCGACGGCAAGGGCAACATCGCCTTCTCGGCCGAATATTCGAAGCGTCAGGGCCTGATCAAGGCGCAGCGCGATTTCGCATCGCAGGCGACCTCGACCACCGGTTCGTTCCCGACGGGTTCGTTCGTCAATAGCGGCGCCAACTCGATCAGCCAGGCATCGGTCAACGCGCTGTTCGCCGGCTATGGCGTCTCGGCGGCGCAGACCCCGAGCGTCAGCCAGCTGGCGTTCAACTCGGACGGCTCGCTGTTCGGCCGCGGCTCGTTCAACAATCCGCTCGACGTGGCGAACTTCCGTTACGGTCTCGATTCGCCGGCGAACCCGAACCTGAACTTCTTCCCGGACTTCTACAGCTACAACTTCGACATCGTGAACATTCTCGTCCTCCCGCTCGAGCGCAAATCGGCGTTCCTGACGGCGAATTACGAGATCAATCCGGCGTTCGATTTCTTCGTTCAGGGTGGTTACACCGACTACAGCTCGTCGACCGCGCTGGCACCGACGCCGGTCAGCACCGGCATCGTCAACCCGGCGAACACCGCTGCCTCGGGCCTCAATGCCCGCTCGCCGCTCGTTTCGGTTGGCGGTCGCGTTACCGGCTTCATCGTTCCGGTTACCAACCCGTTCATCTCGCCCGATCTGGCCGCGCTGCTCGCAACGCGTACCGGTGACGACGCGAACGTGGCAGGTGCTGGCGCTGCCGAAGCCGTCCGTATCGGCTACCGCTTCCTCGGCACCGGCCTGCGCGAGCAGAAGCTCGACAACCGCGTGATCCAGGGTCTCGCTGGCCTGCGCGGCGAGTTCGCGCCCGGCTGGCGCTACGAAGCCTATTATAGCTGGGGTGAAACCACGATCGACCAGGCTGCGACGGGCAACGTCAACGTCCAGCGCGTCCAGGAACTGCTCGAAGCGCCTGATGGCGGCCTGAGCCTCTGCGACGGTGGCTTCAATCCGTTCGGCATCCAGCCCTTCTCGGCTGACTGCGTCGATTATGTCGACGAAGTGGGCGTGACCAAGACGGTCTTCACCCAGAAGGTCGCCCAGGCTTATGTCTCGGGTGAGCTGACCGACCTGCCGGGCGGCCCGCTCGGCGTCGTCCTGGGTGTCGAACAGCGCAAGTTCAAATACACCTTCGACCCGGGCTCGCTGTTCGGTCCGATCGCCGGTTTCAACACCGCGACGCCTGACCTTGGCACCAACACGTTCCTCGACTTCTTCGGCGAACTTCGTGCACCGATCATGGACACGCTGGAACTGTCGCTGACCGCTCGTCACTCGAAGAGCGATTTCAACGACATCCAGAATGGCGTGAACGGCGCGCCGTCGAACGACTGGACCTATGGTGGCACCGTCACCTGGAGCCCGATCGACGAGGTTCGCCTGCGTGCAAGCTATCAGCACTCGGTCCGTGCGCCGAACTTCGGCGAACTCTTCTCGGGTGGCGGCAGCTTCCCGCAGATTTTCGACCCCTGCTCGATCAACTCGAACTTCCGCCAGAGCGGCGGGGCGCAGGCAACCGCGCTCTGCGTCGCGACCGGCGTCGGTGCGGGTACGGTCAACTCGTTCGTTCCGTCACCGGGTGCCCAGGCGTTCATCACGACGACCGGCAACCCCAACCTTAAGCCGGAAAAATCGGACACCTTCACCGTTGGTGCTGTGTTCCAGGCCGGTGGCTTCACGGGCTCGATCGATTATTACAACATCAAGATCGAGGACACGATCCTCAACCCCGACGTCAACGAAATCATCGCCTCCTGCTATGGTTACAATGACATCAATCCGTCGCTGAGCGGGGCCAGCCCCTATTGCGACGCGATTGGTCGTTCGGGCGACGCGATGACGGGTATCTACCTCCCGGCATCGCTGGGCGGTGACGCGAACGGTTATTTCCAGTTCGTCAACACCGGGTCGGTCAAGACGTCGGGCGTCGATGTTCAGCTGGGCTACCGTCTGCCCACCGAGTTCATCAACGAGGACAGCGCGCTGAACTTCAACCTTGCCGTCAACTATCTGATCGACTTCAAGAACGTCGGCCTCGGCGGTCTGAAGACGGATTATGCTGGTACGGCTTCCTACTTCGGTGCGGGTCTCGGCACGAGCTTCCCGCGCTGGAAGGCGACGCTCAACACCAAGTTCAACATCACGCGTGAACTGAGCTTCGACAGCCGCATCCGCTTCATCGATGCGATGGAAAACCGTGCGGCTCGCCAGTATATCGGCGAAACCTTCACGGGTCCGGGCAGCGTCTTCTACTTCGACTTTGCGATGCAGGCCGAAGTCGAAGCACTGACCTTCCGCATCGGTTTGAACAACGCGTTCAACCGCAAGCCGGAAACCTACTCGCCGAACGTTCAGTCGGGTACCGACCCGTCGCTGTACGACGTCATCGGTCGCCGCGCTTATGTGTCGGCACGCCTCCGCTTCTGATCGCAAGCCAGCTTGAACAAGGGAGGGCGGGACTGGTGTCCCGCCCTCTTTTTTTATAGACAGCGCCGATGACCATAACCGACCGACTGCGCGCCGCTTATGCGGCTTATGCCAAGGGCGATTTTGCCACCGCGAAAGTGCAGGGTGAAGCAGCGCTCGGCGCTCAGCCCTCCAATCCCGCCGTCCTCCAGCTGCTCGGCGTCGTTTCCTGCCAGACCGGGGCCCTGCGCCAGGGCGCGGATTATCTGCGCCGCGCGCTCGCGAACGGCGGGGACACCAGCGACAACCGGATCAACCTTGCCCGCGCACTGCTCGACCTCGGCGATACCGACGAAGCCGCGCGCATCTGTGCCGAGGGCGACCTTGCCGGATCGAGCGAACTTCAAGCCATGCAGGCGCAGATATTGAAGGCGCAGGGACGAACGACCGAGGCGAGCTGGGCCTATGAGAAGCTCGTTTCGGACAATCCCCGGGATTTCAGCGCGTGGAACAATCTGGGCAATGCCCGGCACGAAGCGGGCGACCTTGAAGGCGCGCTCCAAGCCTTTCAGCACGCGCGCCTGATCGACCCGAAATCGTCGCTGGTGCACACGAATATGGGCCGCGTCATGATCTCGAAGGATCGCTATGAGGAGGCATGCCTCCTTTTAGAAAAAGCGGTTCTGCTCTCCCCAAAGGATCCGGCTCTGCTCCTCGAACTCGGTCGGACATTGACCAGCATCAACCATGTCGAGGCGGGGTTGCGCGCGCTCGGCGAAGCGGCGCGCCTCGATTCGTCCGATCCCAAAATCTTCCTCGCGATCGCGGTCGCGCTGATGGATATCGAGAATAATGCGCAGGCCGAAAATGCGCTTCGCTTCGCAATCAAGGCGGATCCGCGCTTTATTCCCGGATATCTCAACCTTGGCATCCTGCTCGAAAAGGCCAATCGCACCGACGAGCTGCGGTCGCTGATCGCTGCCGCCACTGGCGCTGGGCTGGCCGGTGATGAGCTCGACTATCTCCGCGCGCTTCTGCTCAGCCGCGACGGTGACCGCGCGGCGGCGCTCGATCTGGTGCGCGATCTCCAGTCGTCCGCGATCAATCCATCGATCAAGGCACAGTTCGCGGGCCAGCTCGCCGACCGGCTGGGCCGCGCCGACGATGCGATCCGCTTCTATGAGGACATGAACGCGGCGCAGGCGCAAAGCCCCATGGGCATGGGAGTCGATCGCAGCGCCTATCAACGGGCGATCGCGGCGCTCAATGCGCAGACGACAGCGGCATGGTTTGCCGACTGGCAGGCGTCACCGCCGCCTGCCGATCGCCCGTCGCCGGCCTTCCTCGTGGGTTTTCCCCGCTCGGGCACGACGCTGCTCGATACGATCCTGATGGGGCACAGCGACACCCATGTGCTTGAAGAACTGCCCATCATCGAGAATCTCGCCAAATCACTTGGCGATATGGACGCGATCCGAACGCTCGATGCCGCGGCGGTCGCCAATCTGCGACAGCAATATTTCACCGAACTCGATAAAAGATCGCCGCCGCCGCCGGGCAGCCTGGTAATCGACAAAAACCCGCTGTCGATGATCCGGGTACCGCTGATCCACCGCCTTTTTCCCGATGCGAAGATCATCCTCGCGATGCGGCATCCATGCGATGTGGTCCTGAGCTGCTATATTCAGAACTTTAAACCGACCGAAGCGATGGCGAGCTTTCTTGACCTCGCCAACGCCAGCCGCACCTATGACCGCATCTTTCAATATTGGGAGACGTGTCGCGACGTGTTTCCGATCGATATCCATATGTTGCGCTATGAGGCGATGGTTTCTGATCCCGGCAAGGCAACGCTTCCCCTGTTCGACTTCTTGGGTCTGGAATGGCAGGATGCGGTGCTCGATCATCAAAAAACCGCCGCGGCGCGCGGATTCATCCGCACACCCAGCTACGCTCAGGTAATGGAGCCCATCTATTCGTCAGCCAGCGGCCGGTGGAAACGCTATGAAGCCCAGATGCGCGAAGTACTGCCAATCCTCGCGCCGTGGGTCGAGCGTTATGGCTACAGCTTCGATTGATCCGGCTCGCCAGCGCGAAGCCAGCCGGTGATCGACAGCCGCGGTTCGCGTGCAAAAGGCGTGACGTAACTGACGCTATGGCGCTGCGGCACCGCGAAAAGCCGAAGCGCCCCCATGCTTGGCACGAAGGCTTCCTCTATGTTGCCGTCCGCGCCATGGAACATGAGCAAGCCGCCCCACTCGGCCCGCCACGCGGGTGCAAGCGAATAGACATAGGCAGCGTGCCGATTCTTCCCGGCGACGTCGTCGTCATGGCAGGTCAGGAAATGGCCGTCATCATAACGGGTTGCCTGCCCGTCGGCGAAAGCCACGGTTGTCGTACCGAGAACATAGTTTAGCCGTTCGAGTGTTTCGGGGGCGGATAGGAGGGCGATGAAGCGGTGCAACGGATCGAGCCCGTCAGCGTCGCCGCCATCGGGCGCGCGGATCGCTTCGTACCGATATTGAAAGCCGTGGCGACCGGCCTTGAGGACGAGGCGGTTGAGGTCGTCGCGTTGCTTCGCGTCCAGCTCTGCGAATGCGTCGCGTGTGAACTCATAAACCTTGTCGCCGGCATTCAACACCAACCGCCAGTCGTGCCGGGCCATCAGGTCGGCGCGTAGCGCCTTGGCTTGTTCGTCGGCCAGGAAATCCACGATTTCGACGCGCTGACGGCATGCAAATTTGGTCTTCAACGCATCCCAATCGATACGATCCGACAGACAATAATCCCGTTGCATCCGATTATTCCACTGACTGCGCCGCAATGCCTTAAGCCGCCAAGCCCGTTTGACGGAACCAAGGCAAGCGAATATGTTCAGGCCAAGCGATAAGAGTTCGGAGGAAAACTGTCATGCGCGGAATTCGATTGGTGGCGATTGCGATTGCTGGGTCTGCAATCCCTGTCGCTCCGGGATACGCAAGCTCGCCGGACACCGACGCGCCTGCAGTTGAAGCAAATGACAAGATGATCTGCAAGCGCACGCAGCGCACCGGCACGCGTTTCTATAGCAAGATTTGCAAGACCGTCGCGCAGTGGGATGCTCTGGCGGAGCAGCATAAGCGCGACATGGCGGAAACGGTCAACCGACCCCAGGTCGAAATTCGGCGGGAATGATTTCATGAAATTGGGTGCGCCGCTCATTAAGCTGCCGCGGCGATACTGTTCTGCAACCCTGGAAAAAGAGGCAGCGGCTCTCCCGCAATCGGCGTGGCTGCCGCATCCGGGGCGTATCCCGGGCAATGACGCGGTGCCGCTGATCACCCCGGCGGGGCAGGTTTCAAACGGGTTTGCGGGGCCGATGGCACCGACCGACGCGCTGCGCCAATGCCCCTATATCATGGAAATTCTCGCCGATCTCGGCGCGGTGTGGGGGCGCAGCCGGTTGATGGGTCTCGCGCCGGGTGCGATCGTGCCCGAGCATGTCGATGTGGGCTATTACTGGCGCACCCATATCCGCATTCATATCCCCATCGTTACCAACCCGAAGGTCGCTTTCAGTTGCGACAAGGAAACGGTGCATATGGCGCCGGGTGAATGCTGGCTGTTCGACAGCTTCTGTATGCATAATGTGCGTAACGATGGCGACGCCAAGCGCGTGCATCTGGTGCTCGATACGGTCGGCGGCGAAAAATTGTGGGCGATGATCGCCGATGCGAAGCGTTTCGGCCGCGACGGCCAGCCGCCGGTAAGCGTGGCGCCGGGGTCGGTCGGGACGGCCGCACTTGCTTATGAACAGGTCAATTTGCCGACGATAATGTCGGTATGGGAAATTCGCTGCCACATCGATTTTCTGTTGCAGCAATGCGCCGCGGCGCCCGCGCGCGAGGCGATCGCCGCGCGGCTGGAGCAATTCGCAAACGCATGGGGGGCGCTGTGGGCGCAATATGGCACCAATATCACAGGGCTGGCCGCCTACCGCCACCTGATTGAGCAGGTCCAGCGTGATTTGCAGCGGCTGGAGGCGCAGCGCATCCTCTTGGCAGGCAACGACGTGCCGCTCGATCGCGCGCTCGCCGAACTGATTTTCATGATTGCCGCCCCCGGCAACGCACCCGTCGCCGCCACGGCCTGAACACCATGATCGTATCGCATCAACACCGTTTCATTTTTGTCGCGATTCCCAAGACTGGGACGCATTCGGTGCGCCAGGGCCTGCGCGATCATCTGGGTGAGGGCGACATGGAGCAGGCACGGCTTTTCGTCGAAAAGCAGTTTCCGATCCCCGAAATCGCACGGATGGGTCACGGGCACATCAGCTTCGCAGAAATCCGCCCCTTCCTCGGCGAAGACGTTTTCGGGGACTATTTCAAATTTGCCTTCGTCCGCAATCCATTTGACCGCTTCGTTTCCTATTGCGCCTTTGCGACGAGCCGCGAGGGTAGTTTCGCGCGCGATCCAAAACGGGTTATGCGCCATTTCCTGTTCGCGGCGCCGCCGCTCCAGCATATCATTTTTCGGCCGCAACATCTGTTTCTGACCGATACGGACGGCCGGCTGCTCGCCGACCGGCTGGGCAAGGTGGAGACGATGCAGTCAGATTATGACGCAATCTGCGCGCAAATTGGCGTTGCGACGTCGCCGCTCGATCACGCCAATCGTTCGCGTCGGGGCGATTATCGTGACTATTATGATCAGGAACTGATCGATGGCGTCGCCAAAATCTATGCCCGCGATCTCGAACTTTTCGGCTATGATTACTGACCTTATCAGTCGAGGCAGCAAGCATGTATCCCAATCCCCGCAAAACAACGAGCATCCGGCGGCTTGGTTCGGTCGATATCGCTGCGTTGAAGGCGGCCGTGCTCGCGATCCCCGAGAGCTTATGGCAGGCTGAAAACGCCGACAAGCCCAACCGCTTCGAGGCGCTCGACGCGACGGCACATATCGTTTTCCGTTTTGTCGCCAACATGCGCGATTGGCGGAGCGGTTATGCCCGTCCGTTGTGGCATGCGTGGCAGGATCTGCTTGCACCGGTGTTGACCGCAGCGACCGCGGACTACGGCTATACGAACGGGGTTTTTCCGCGCGTGATGCTGGCGCGAATGCCGGTTGGCGGGGTGATCCAGCCGCACCGCGATGCCAACCCCGCTGCCAAATGGCCCCATAAAATTCATGTGCCGCTGCAGACCAATGATCAGGTGCAGTTTCACATTGACGGCCACAGCTATCATATTGCCGAAGGCGAGGCGGCCGAGGTCAATAACATGGGCGTCCATGCGGTGGAAAATCGCGGCGATACCCCGCGCATCCATCTGATCTTCGAATATTACGACGCGGCACAGCCGGAGCCTGAATGGCTGGCGGCGCTGGCGGCGCAGCAGCTTGCCTGAGCTATAAGGGCGGCACGATGGCCGCCCTTTCCAATTATACGGCCGCGAGTTTCAACGCGCCGTCACCCTCATCGACCCTGATCGTCGATCCGTCCTTCACTTCGCCTTTCAGGATCAGGTCGGCAAGCGGATCCTGCAGATATTTCTGCACCGCGCGCTTCAGCGGCCTTGCGCCATAGACGGGATCATAGCCAACCCGGCCCAGCCACGCGCGGGCGGCGTCGGTCAGGTCGAGCGTGACCTTGCGGTCGGTCAGCAGTTTCTGCACGCGTGCGACCTGGATATCGACGATGCCGCCCATATGCTGCTGCGCGAGGCGGTTGAAGAGCACGATTTCGTCGAGGCGGTTGAGGAACTCGGGGCGGAAATGCGCGCGCACGATCTCCATCACCGCAGGCTCAGCCTGTTCGACCGGCGCGTCATCGGGCAGCGCGGCGATCGCCTGGCTGCCGAGATTTGACGTCAGGATGATCAGCGTGTTGGTGAAATCGACGGTGCGGCCTTGTCCGTCGGTCAGGCGCCCGTCGTCGAGCACCTGCAGCAGCAGGTTGAACACGTCAGGGTGCGCCTTTTCGACCTCGTCGAACAGCACGACCTGATAGGGGCGGCGGCGCACTGCTTCGGTGAGCGTGCCCCCTTCCTCATAGCCGACATAGCCCGGGGGGGCGCCGACGAGGCGCGCGACGCTGTGCTTTTCCATAAATTCGGACATGTCGATGCGGACCATCGCATTGTCGTCGTCGAACAGAAAGCGCGCAAGCGCCTTGGTCAGTTCGGTTTTTCCGACCCCGGTCGGGCCGAGGAAAAGGAAACTGCCGAGCGGACGGTTCGGGTCCTGCAGACCCGCGCGCGAGCGACGCACGGCGGTCGAGACGGCATGGACGGCGTGATCCTGGCCGATCACCTGCTTTGCGATCGTGCTTTCCATCGCAAGCAGCTTCTCGCGTTCGCCCGCCAGCATCCGGTCGACGGGGATGCCGGTCCATTTGCTGACGACCGCGGCGATGTCGTCGGCGGTGACTTCTTCGCGCAGCATCGCATTGCCCGCGGCGGCCTCGGCGTCTGCGAGCTGCTTTTCGAGGCCGGGTATAGTGCCGTAGGAAAGCTCACCCGCTTTGGCGAGATCGCCGGCGCGCTGCGCCTGGTCGAGCGCTGAACGCGCGGCGTCGAGCTCTTCCTTGATCTTCGCCTCGGCGTGGATCTTGTCCTTTTCCGCCTGCCATTTCTGCGTCACTTCGGCCGACTGCTGTTCGAGGTTCGCGAGTTCGGCGCGCAAGGTCGCCAGCCGGTCTTTCGACGCGGCGTCGGTTTCTTTCGACAGCGCGGACTCCTCGATCTTCATCTGGATGATCCGCCGGTCGAGCGTCTCGATCTCTTCGGGCTTCGATTCGACCTCCATCCGGATGCGGCTCGCGGCCTCGTCCATCAGGTCGATCGCCTTGTCGGGCAAAAATCGGTCGGAGATATAGCGGTTCGATAAGGTCGCAGCGGCGACGATTGCACCGTCCGTGATCCGAACGCCGTGATGCAACTCGTATTTTTCCTTGAGCCCGCGCAGGATCGAGATCGAATCCTCAACCGTCGGCTCGCCGACAAACACCGGCTGGAAGCGCCGCTGGAGTGCCGGGTCCTTCTCGACATGCTTGCGATATTCGTCGAGCGTCGTCGCGCCGATGCAATGGAGCTCGCCGCGCGCCAGTGCGGGTTTGAGCAGGTTCGACGCATCCATCGCGCCCTCGCCCTTGCCCGCGCCGACCAGCGTGTGCATTTCGTCGATGAACAGGATGATCTCGCCTTCGGCGGCCTTCACATCATCGAGCACACCCTTGAGCCGCTCCTCGAATTCGCCGCGATATTTGGCGCCCGCAATCAGCGAGCCCATGTCGAGCGAGAGCAGGCGGCGGTCCTTAAGGCTGTCGGGGACGTCGCCATTGACGATGCGCAGCGCCAGCCCCTCGGCAATCGCGGTCTTGCCGACCCCGGGTTCGCCGATCAGGACGGGATTGTTCTTGGTCCGGCGCGCAAGGATCTGGATGGTACGGCGGATTTCCTCGTCGCGGCCGATAACGGGGTCAAGTTTGCCTTCGCGCGCGACTTCGGTGAGGTCGCGGGCGAATTTCTTAAGCGCTTCGTAGCGGTCTTCGCTGCTCGCGGTGTCGGCGGCGCGGCCGCCGCGCAGGTCGTTGATCGCAGCGTTGAGCGCGTCGGCCTTGAGCCCGGCGTCGGCGAACGCCTTGCCGACCGGCGTCGCGCTCGACAGCACCATCGCCAAGAGCAGCCGTTCGACGGTGACATAGCCGTCGCCTGCCTTGGTTGCGACCTGTTCGGCTTGGTCGAGCAGCCGCACCGCGTCATTGTCGAGGCCGGGGGTGGCCTGCGCGCCCGATCCCGACACCGCGGGCACCTTGGCGAGCAGCGCGTCGATGCCCGCGACCGCGCGCGGCGCGTCGCCGCCGCTCTTGGCGATAAGCCCCGCCGCCATGCCTTCGCTGTCTTCGAGCAATGCCTTGGCAATATGCTCGGGCGAAATCCGCTGATGGTTCATGCGGATCGCGATCGTCTGCGCGGCTTGCAGGAAGCCCTTCGCGCGGTCGGTGAATTTTTCGAGGTTCATCGTGGAAATCCCCTTTCTCGACTTGCAAGATAGTGTTGCTATTTGGCAACACAAGGGGGTGTGGGCAGTTCTCCGTTCGCATCAAGCAACGTCGAGGCGCCCGTCGTACAGGCGTCGGTGTTGGGCGTCTCGACTTGGCTCGACACGAACGGGATTCGAGATCGCTACTCCCCGCTGCGCGCCAGTTGATCGAGCAGCCGCACACCAAAGCCCGTCATCCCTTTGGGAACCAGCGATGTCGCCTTGTCCGCCTGGTTCACCCCGGCGATATCGAGATGCGCCCATGGCGTCGCTTCGTCGACGAAATAGCCGATAACATGCGCGCCGATGCTGGCGCCCGGTCCCTGGCTGGGTGCGATGTTGCGGATGTCGGCGATGTCCGACTTGATCTTTTCGGCGTAGTTTTTGTGCAGCGGCATCCGCCACAATTCCTCACCGCTGACCTTCCCGGCGGCAAGCAGGTTGGCGGCCAGCGTCTCATCGCGGGCGAACAGCCCGGCATATTGATCGTCGAGCGCGCCGACGATGGCACCGGTGAGCGTCGCGATATTTACGATCGCGCGGGGCTTGTACGCCTGCGCGACATATTCATTGGCGTCGGCAAGGACGAGGCGCCCCTCGGCGTCGCTGTTGAGCATCTCGATCGTCTTGCCCGACATCGTTCGGGTGACATCGCCGGGGCGCTGAGCGTTACCGTCGGGCATATTTTCGGCGAGCGCCGCGACCCCGACGACATGCGCTGATGCGCGCGACCTGGCGAGCGACAGCACCGCCCCCATGACCGAGGCGGCGCCCGACATATCGCCCTTCATGTCCCACATGCCCGCGCCGGGTTTGAGCGAAATTCCGCCCGAATCGAAGGTGATGCCCTTGCCAACAAAAGCCATCGGTGCCGCGGGGGCGTTCGCGCCGCGATAGCGCACGAGCATCAGCCGCGATCCGCGCGGGCTGCCCTGACCGACGCCGACGAGCGTCCCCATGTTCAATTTGCGCATCGCGGCCTCGTCGAGCACTTCGATGCTGACCCCGGCGGTTCCGGCGAACGCTTCGCGCACCCGGGCGACGAAGCTTTCGGGATAGATGACGTTCGCGGGTTCGTTGGCGAGATCGCGCGACAGGCGGACACCCTCGGCAAGCGGTTTCCAGCGCGACGTGAATGCGGCTTCGGCGACCGCAGGATTCGCGCCAACGACGGTGACGGCGCCGGTCGGGGGCGTCTTTTTGTCGGAAGTCTTGTAACGGTCGAAGCGATATTGGCCGAGCGCGAAACCATAAGCGACGTCGGCGGCCGATGCATCGCCGAACGCCCCGGCGATCGTCACCGGCTGCGCCTCGCTCTTCAGCTCCTGCGCCGCCTTGCCGCCCGCTTCGGCGAGCGCGAGGGAGGTCGGCATCGGGCCGGTGCCGACGAGCAGGATGCGCGAATGGGCGCCGATTCCGCGCAGTGACAGCGTCGATCCGGCTTTGCCATCGAAGGTCGCCGCGGCAATCGCCGCGGTTATCGCCTGACGCTCGGCGGCGCCGAGCGCGACGCCATCGAGCGGCGGCAGCGTCGCGTCGGTCAGCACGATAACGAGCGCACCATTCACGGCGGCGCTGGTGGCAAAGCCGATCGCGCGCTCGGCGCTGTTGGTGGCGGCCGTCGGGATGACGCCCGACCCGGTCACCGTCTGCGCAAACGCGGGCGGCACGAAGGCGAACGACAGGCAGGCGGCAAGAAGCAGGCTTTTGCGATACATGGAAAATTCCCCGTTTGAACAATGACACCAAGCATAGCCGCGCTGCGGCCGATCGCAAATTCGGCTCGACGAACGACAGTCGCTTGCCATCGGACGACATGGCGGTCAGACAGGCGCGAATCGGGCGCACGAAGAGGACCAGAGATGCTGCGACGGATTTTGCTGGGATTTCTGCTGTTGCTCGTCGTCACCGCCGCGTCGCTGGCGCTGTGGGAGCCGCTGACGGCCGAAGCGCCCGAAGCGACGGTTTTCAAGCCGACCGACGTTCGCATCGCGCGCGACAAGTTCGGGGTGCCGCATATCTTTGGCAAGACCGACGCCGATGTCGCTTATGGCGTCGCCTACGCCCATGCCGAGGATGATTTTGCGACCTTGCAGGAAGTGCTGGCGATGACGCGCGGTCGCGCCGGCGCAATGTTGGGCGAGGATGGCGCGAAGATTGATTATGCCGCGGCGCTGCTTGATGTGCGCACGACGACGGCGCGCGACTGGCCGCGGCTGCCCGCCGATGTGAGGGCGCTGTTCACCGCCTATGCGGCGGGGCTCAACCATTATGCCGACAAGCATCCCAGCGAGGTGCGACTGTCGGGCTTGTTCCCGGTGACCGGCGAGGATGTTGTCGCGGGTTTCGTGCTGCGCTCACCCTTTTTCTTTGGGCTCGATTCGGTGCTCGGATCGCTGGTCGAGGGCAAGCCACTGAACCGCGAGGGCGGCCCAGCGCTCGACGCGTCGGGCAAGATCGTCCCGCGCGCCGACACCCCGGTGGGCAGCGATCCGGCCGCCAACGGGTCGAATGGCATGGCGGTCGCGCCGGCGCGCTCGACCGATGGCGCGACCCGGCTCGTGTCAAACTCACACCAGCCGTGGACCGGCGGCGTCGCCTGGTACGAACTCGTCGTCCATAGCGAAGAGGGCTGGGATTTTGCGGGCGCCAATTTCCCCGGCTCGCCCTATCCCTTCCTCGGTCACAACAAATATCTCGGCTGGACCAACACGGTAAACCGGCCGGACCTGATCGACGTGTACAAGCTGGTGCTTGACGAGAGCGGCGAGAAATATCGCTACGATGGCGCGTGGCGCCCGCTCGAGGAAAAGCGCGTCTGGTTGAAGGTAAAGTTCGGCCCGTTCGTGCTGCCCGTCCCGCGCACCATCTATCGATCGGTCCATGGCCCGGTGGTGAAGAATGCCAAGGGCGCCTTCGCGATCCGTTACGCGGGGATCGATCAGTCGGCGATGGTCACGCAATATTACCGGCTGAACAAGGCGAAGGATTTCGCCGAATGGCGTGCCGCGATGGCGGGACAGGGGGTGCCCGCGACCAATTTTATCTACGCCGATGCGAAGGGCAATATTGGCCTGTTCTACAATGCGATGTTCCCCGACCGGCCCGATGGCTTCAACTGGCGCGGCGTGCTGCCGGGCGATAATTCGGCCGCGCTATGGACCCAGACGCTACCGTTCGATCGTGCGCCAGCGCTGGTCAATCCGCGCTCGGGCTATGTGATGAACGCGAACAACACGCCGTGGGTCGCGGCCGGCCCGGGTGACGAGCTCGACGCAGCGGCTTTCTCACCGCTGCTGGGGGTCGAGGACGACATGACCAACCGCGCGACGCGGCTGATCGATCTGTTCGAAGCATCGAGCCAGATCGACGAGGCGCGGTTGAAGGCGATCAAATATGACACCGCCTATGCGAAAACAGGTTACGCCAAGGCCTGGATCGATCGCTTGCTGTCGCTGAACCTCAAGGATGATCCGGCGCTGGTCGAGGCGCAGAATTTGCTCCGTCGCTGGGACTGGAACCTCGACGGCAAGGGCAAGGGCGATGCGCTGGCGCTGATGGTGCTGCGCCCAGCGAACGGCAGCCATTACCAGCGGCGAGCCGGACCCGACCCGCGCACCGTGCTGGCCGAGGCAGCGGCGCATCTGCAAGACCATTTTGGCGGACTGGACCCGAAACTTGGTACGGTGCTGCGGCTGCGCCATGGCGAAGGCGCTTATCGGATCGACCTGCCGCTCGACGGCGGCAACGATACGGTGCGCGCGTCGACCCTGTGGGATGCCGAACCCGATGGGCGGTTGAAGGTGCGCCACGGCGACAGCTTCATCATGTTCGTCACTTGGGACAAGCAGGGCGCGGTGCGATCGGAATCGATCCAGCCGTTCGGTTCGGCCACGACGCGTCCCGAAAGTCCGCATTACAACGATCAGGCGCCGTTGTTCGTGCGCCACCAGCTGAAACCGGTACTGTTCGACCCGGCGGCGCTGAAAGCAAGCGGGGCGCGCTTCTATCGGCCTTGAAAGCCGTCAATGCCTGTCCTAAACCGTTGATACAGTGCCGTCCGGCACCCGATTTCATGCAGGCCCGCTCGCGTCTGCCACTCTGTCCAAGAGGATGTCCATGCCCCGTTTCCATCGTTTCGCCCTCGCTCTGGCGGTGACCACGTCGCTAGTCGCCGCCGGTCCTGCGCTCGCCAAAGCCAAAGCCTTCAATCCCGCCCCGATCGCCGATCTGGTGAAGGCAATCGATATTCCCTACGAAGCCTTCACGCTCGACAACGGGTTGCGCGTGATCGTGCACGAGGATCGCAAGGCGCCGGTCGTCGCGGTGTCGGTGTGGTACCGCGTCGGGTCGAAGCATGAGCCGAAAGGCAAGACGGGCTTTGCCCATCTGTTCGAACATCTGATGTTCAACGGGTCGGAAAACTCACCCGGCGATTTCTTCGAGCCGCTGCAACAGGTCGGCGCGACCGACAGCAACGGCACGACGAATGTTGACCGTACCAATTATTTCGAGACCGTGCCGACCGGCGCGCTCGACCGCGCGCTGTTCCTCGAAAGCGACCGCATGGGGCATCTGCTCGGCGCGGTGACGCAGGAAAAGCTCGATAACCAGCGCGGCGTCGTCCAGAACGAAAAGCGTCAGGGCGACAACAACCCGTATGGGCTGCTGCGTTACGAAATCTTCGAAAATCTCTTCCCGACCGGGCACGCCTATCACCACAGCACCATCGGTTCGATGGCCGACCTCAATTCGGCGAGCCTCGATGACGTCAAGAAGTGGTTCAGTGACAATTACGGCCCGAACAATGCGGTGCTGGTACTGGCGGGCGACGTCGACGTTGCGACCGCCAAGGCCAAGGTGCAGGCGTGGTTCGGCGACATCCCGCGCGGCCCCGCCATCACCGCGCCCCAAACCACCGTCCCGACCTTGCCCGCGCCGCTGGCGAAAGAGGTCAAGGATCTGATCCCGACCCCGCGCATCTATCGCATGTGGGCGATCCCCGGGCTAAACGATGCCGACGGCGTGCCGCTGCAGATGGCGACCGCGGTCCTCGGCGGACTGTCGTCGTCGCGGCTGGACAATGCGATGGTTCGCACCGACCCCGTCGCGGTGAGCGTTGCCGCCTTTGCCCAGACCTTTGAAGATGCCGGCATTCTGATCATTCAGGCTGATGTGAAGCCGGGCACCGACGTTGCAGCGGTCGGCAAGAAGCTCGACGAAGAAATCGCCAAATTCCTGGAGACCGGGCCGACCGCTGACGAACTGCAACGCGCCGCAGCGAGCTATCTGGGCGGCACCATCGCCGGGCTCGAATCGGTCGGCGGCTTTGGCGGGAAGGCGGTGACGCTGGCCGAGGGCGCGCTCTATTCGAACGATCCCGCTTATTACAAGGTCGAGCTAGACCGGATGGCGAAATCGACCCCCGCGCAGGTCACCGCAGTCGCGCGCAAATGGATGTCGCGCCCGGCCTTCTCGCTGACCTATACCCCCGGTGAACGCACCGAAGGCGGCGAGAACCGCGGGGGTGCGGTGACGGCGGGCAAGACGACCGAAGCGGTTGTGCCCGACCGTTACTGGAACCCGGCGCTCGGCGACTTCGGTCCCGACACGGGCATCGGCAGCGCCGCATCGATTGCCGATCGCTCGCAATTGCCCGCGGTTGCCGACCTCACCGCGCTCGATTTCCCCGCGATCGAGCGCACCAAGCTCAAAAATGGCGTCGAAGTGGTGTTCGCCCGCCGCACGACGGTGCCGACGGTCAATGTCGCGGTCAGCTTCGATGCGGGCTATGCCGCCGATCCGCACAGTGCACTCGGCACTCAGTCGCTCATGCTCAGCCTGATGGACGAAGGCACCACGAGCCTCAATTCGATCGCCTTTGCCGAAGCGAAGGAACGTCTCGGTGCGCAGATCGATGCGACCGCCAATGCCGACGAAACGGTGTTCAGCCTGTTCGCGCTCAAGCCCAATCTTGGCGCCTCGCTGTCGCTGCTCGCCGACTATATCCGCAACCCGGCGTTCGATGCCAAGGAACTCGAACGCGTTCGCGCGCAGCAGCTCAACCGGCTGAAGGCCGAACTCAACAATCCGAACGCCATCGCGTCGCGCCTGATGGCGCCGATGCTCTATGGCGCCGACCATCCCTACGGTATTCCGCCGTCGGGGCTGGGCGATGCCAAGGCTGTGACCGCGGCGACGCGCGACCAGCTGGCGGCCTTCCACGCTGCGTGGATCCGTCCCGACAATGCCCGGGTCTTCGTCGTCGGCGACACGACGCTGGCCGAGGTGAAGAAACAGCTCGATGCGACGCTGGGCCAGTGGAAGGTGCCGAAGACGGCGAAACCGGTCAAGAATTTCGACATCGCGATCCCGGCACCCAAGCCGCGCATTCTGTTCTTCGATCGCCCCAAATCGCCGCAATCGGTGATCCTCGCGGGCAAGGTGCTCGAAGCCAAGGGCGGCGACGAGCTCGAAGTGCTGCGCTCGGCCAACGACATTTTCGGCGGCAACTTTCTGTCGCGCTTCAACACCAATTTGCGCGAGACGAAGGGCTGGTCCTATGGCGTGCGCAGCCGCATTTCGGGGGAAACCGACCGGCTGAGCTGGGTCGCGGTGGCGCCGGTGCAGGCCGATCGAACCGGCGATTCGATCAAGGAATTGCAGAAGGACCTGAAGGGCTTTCTCGCCGACAAGGGCGTGACGAAGGAGGAGCTCGAGCGCACCATCAACGGCAGCGTCCGCGAATTGCCGGGCAGTTTCGAAACCTCGGCCGATGTGCTGGCCGGGCTGCGCAATATCGTCAAATTCTCGCGCCCAGACAATTATTACGAAACGCTGCCCGCCACCTATGAAGCGATGACTGCCGCTGAAATCGATGCTGCGGCGCGCAAGGCACTGAGCACCGACGATCTGGTCTATGTCGTGGTCGGCGACGCGGCGGTCGTCAAACCGCAGCTTGACGGATTGGGTTTGACGGTTGAAACAGCGACTCCAATTAATTAACATTGATTTCAGTAAGGAGAGCTTCGATGTCCGTAGATGGCAGCTATGATTGCATTACCAAGTCGCCGATGGGCGATCAGAAATCGGTGTTCACCGTCACGAGCGACGGCGACAGCTTCAGCGGTCAGAATGCCGGCGCCATGGGCGCGCTCGATGTCGAGAACGGCAAGGTCGATGGCAACAAGCTGACCTGGACGATGAACATGAAGGTGCCGATGCCGATGACGCTCGAATGCGAAGCGACGATCGACGGCGACGCGCTTACCGGCACGATCAAGGCCGGTGCGTTCGGATCGATGGCGATGACGGGCACCCGTCAGGGCTGACCCTTTCGTCAGAAAACCGTGTAGGGCCGTTCCGCGAGGGACGGCCCTTTTGCGTTGCATAGCAATGCTTTTTGCCTTGGGGGTGTTCAAAACGGCGGCTTGAGGGCATAGGCTGCTGCGATGCACAACCCGGCCCCACCCCCCAAGCGGACCCTGCCGGGTGAACGCGAAATGGTGGTCATGATGGCGATGGTGATGGCGCTCAACGCGCTCGCCATCGACGCGATGCTGCCCGCGCTGCCTGCGATTGGCAAAGGTCTTGGCGTTCTTGTCGCCAACGACCGGCAATATGTCATTTCACTCTATCTGCTTGGTATCGGCTTCGGCTCGTTGATTTACGGCCCGCTCGCCGACCGTTTCGGACGCAAGGGCGTGCTCGTCCCGGCGCTTTTCGCCTATGTCGCCTTTTCGATTGGCTGCGGACTGGCGACCAGCTTTTCGATGCTGCTCGCGCTGCGCTTTGGTCACGGTCTGGTCAGCGCCGCGCTTGGCGTGATCGTCGTCGCAGTGATCCGCGACCTGTTCGCAGGCGATGCGATGGCGAAGCGGTTGTCGCTGATCTTCCTCGTGTTCATGATCGTGCCGATCATTGCGCCGACGATTGGCGCCGGGGTCGCGGCTGTCGCGGGCTGGCGTTCGATCTTCATCGTGCTCGCGGTGATGGGGCTCGTCATGATCGGCTGGCTCCGCCGCCTGCCCGAAACGCTCGTCCCCGGCGATGTTCGACCGCTCGACTGGCGGACGATGGTGAGCGGCTGGGCGACGGTGACGCGCCATCGGCGCGCAGCGGGTTACATGATCGCGTCGGGGATGATGCAGGGCGCGCTCTATGGCTATCTCAACAGCAGCGAGCAGATCATCGACGAAGTGTTTGGGGCGCAGAGCTGGTTCCCGCTCATCTTCGCCTGCGTCGCGGTCGGGATCGCGATCGCCAATTTCTCGAACGCCGCTATCGTCGAGCGTTTCGGCGCGCGGCGGGTGTCGCAGACCGCAGTCTTTGCGTTCATGGCGAGTTCGATCGCGCAGATTGTCGCGGCGTTGAGCGGCGCCGAGACCCTGTGGATGTTCACCGCGTTGATGATGGTCAATGTCGGCCTGATCGGTTTTATCGGCAGCAATTTCGGCTCGATCGCGATGGAGGATTTCGGCCATATGGCCGGGGTCGCCTCTTCCTACCAGAGCTTTGCCAAGACCTTGCTGGCAGCGGTCGTCGGCGCGCTGATCGGCCAGCAATATGATGGCTCGACACTACCGCTCGCCTGCGCGTTTCTGATCAGCGCAGTGGTCGGCCTGGCGTTGGTGTTCTGGGCCGAGCGCGGCAAGCTGTTCACCCGGCCCGGGACCGCGCCCAAAACGCCGTTCTGACAAACGAAAAGGCCGCCCCGACGAATTGCCGGGACGGCCCTTAAGTTCGTGACACTCTGCGTCAGTTGATCGGGGCGTGCGGCTCCAGATCATCCTCATGCACTTCGACGATGCCGCGGCCCAGATGGCTGCGACTGCGGCTGTAGAGGAAGTAGATTGCCAGCCCGACAGCGCCCCAGACGGGGAGCACGATCATGGCCTCGAATGGCAAATTCAGGAACAGGAACACAGTGCCCGCGATCGTGAGCGGACCGATCAGCCACAACGCCGGTGTCTTGAACGCGCGCGGCGTGTTGGGCGCCGTTTTGCGCAGGATCATCACTGCAATGGCGACCATCATAAACGCATAGAGCGTGCCGGCATTGGCGATGTCGGCGAGCTTGCCGACCGGCAGGAACGCAGCTGCAAAAGCGACGGCCACACCCGTGATCGCGGTGATCACATGCGGGGTCTTCCACTTGGGATGCACCTTGCTCCAAGATTCGGGTAGCAGACCGTCGCGGCTCATCACAAAAGCGACCCGGGTCTGGCCAAACAGTAGGATAAGGATGACCGACGGCAGCGCCACGAAGGCGGCAATGCCGAGCATGTTGCCGACCCCCGACCAACCGATCTGGCGCAGCACATGGGCCAGCGCTTCGTTCGAGCAGACAAGGGGTAGGGTGTCCGCGGCATAGGTTGCGCACTGACGCGCCAGTTCTTCAGACCCGGCCGGAAACGGAATACCATTCGGACCCATGATCGGTTGACCGCCAACGGTGCCGACAGCACCGGCCGCGACGAGGATATAGAAGACAGTGCAGAAGAGCAGTGAGCCGATCAGCCCGATCGGCACGTTGCGCTGCGGATTCTTGGTTTCCTCGGCCGCGGTCGAGACCGCGTCGAAGCCGACATAAGCGAAGAAGATCGTTGCCGCGGCGCCGACTGCGCCCAAGCCCGAACCAAAACCGCCGAAGACCCCGGCAGGCAGGAAGGGGTTGAACTTGTCACTCGAAAACTGGTCGCTGGGCAGGGTCAGGACGATGAACGCGGTGAGCGCAGTGACCTTGATCAAAACCAGCACGGCGTTGACGCGGGCGCTTTCGGTGGTGCCGATCATCAGCAGCCAAGTCATGAGCATTGCGATGAAAACAGCGGGCAAGTTAATGAAGCCGCCTTCGACGCCGCCCAGCGCGAGTGGCGCACCCGACAAGAAAGCGGGCAATTGTACGCCCAGAAACTCATTCAATATCGTGCCGGTGAAATAGCCGGACCACCCGACCGAAACAGCGGAGGCGGCCACCGCATATTCGAGGACAAGCGCCCAGCCGACGGTCCAGGCAAGCACTTCGCCCATCGTCGCGTAGGTATAGGTATAAGCAGAGCCGGCGACCGGGATCATCGCGGCGATTTCGGCGTAGCACAGCGCCGCGACGATACAGATCAGGCCTGCGATCGCAAATGCGAGCATCAGGCCAGGCCCGGCCTTTTGTGCGCCGGCGGCGGTCAGCACGAAGATGCCGGTCCCGATCACACAACCGATACCGAACAGCGTCAGCTGGAAGGCGCCCAAAGTTCTGTGGAGCGATTTCTTCTTCGCTGTCGCCAAAATGGCATCTAACGGTTTTACCCGGTCAAGTAGCATATATTGTCCCCTTGTGGCGGCTGATGCCGTCCGTCTCCAGGCTGCGCAGACTAGCCGCTCCGCGCGTCAGCGCAACTTAATTTCAGGGCCAAGGCAGGCGGTTTATCGCACCGTAAAGCGCACCCTGTCGATCATCCGCCCGCCGGGGTCGACCAGTGCTAGCATATGCCCGCCCGGGCGCGGCAAAATCTGCTGTCCGGCGTCGGCGTCGCCGAGGGGTTTTTTGTCGAGGAGCAGCCGGTAGCCAGCGACCGAACCGCTGACGGTCACCGCCAGCCGCTGGCGATCGATCGGGATGTCGGGGTCGAGCGCGTAGACGCTGCCGCTGACCGGGCTGGTGATGCGCGGGCGGCGCGCGGCCTGCGGTGCCGCCGCCATTTCGGTCTGCGCGGTGCCGCGGAGGAAATATTCGCGGCGCGGCGGTTCGCGGGTGCCGGGGAGGGCAATCTGGCGCGCCTCGACGCCGCCCGGCATCTTCGGCGATTTGCCTGGGCTGCCCGCATGCAGCGCAAGCATCACGTCGCGCCAGATGGGGGCGGCGCCCGAGGTGCCCGAGACGGCGCGCATCGAATCGCCCTCAAGGTTGCCAACCCAGACGGCGACGGTGAAGCGGTCGGACCAGCCGATGCACCAGTTGTCGCGCATGCCTTTCGAGGTGCCGGTTTTGGCGGCCGCCCAGAAAGGGAGGCGGAGTGCGCTGTCGGCGCCGAAGGCGTCGGTGCGGGCGGAGGCGTCGGCGAGGATGTCGCCGACGATGAAGGCGGCGGCAGGTCCCACGATCTGGCGCGGCGGAAGTTCACGAAGGTGCAGCGCGGCGTCGAATGTGACGGGTGACCACTTTCCCATATTGGCAAAGGTTCTGAAGGCATTGGCTTGTTCGACGAGTGAAACTTCGGCCGATCCGAGCGCCAGACTGAAGCCGTAGTATTCGCCGTCCTCGACGAGGCCATGATAGCCGAGCGCCCAGAGGCGGTCGCGAAATTGCTGGACGTCGTCGATGACGAGGGCGCGGACCGCGGGGACGTTGAGCGAGCTGGCGAGCGCGTGGCGGACGCTGACCGGGCCTTTGAAGCTGTGATCGTAGTTTTTGGGGACATAGAGCCCCGAGGCGGTGTCGAGCTGGACCGGGCTGTCGTCGAGGATCGAGGCGGCGGTGAGCCAGCCATGTTCGATCACCTGCGCGTAAAGATGCGGTTTGAGCGTCGATCCGGCCTGCCGCCGCGCATTGGCACCATCGACCGACGCGGCGGTCGATTTGAGCCCGACGCCGCCGACATAGGCGAGTACCTCGCCGCTGGCATTGTCGAGCACCACGACGGCGCCGTCGCGCACGCGGTCGGAGCCGAGCCCGGCGAGTTGGCGGCGCAGCGCGACGATCGCGGCCGTCTGGATGCGGCGGTCGATCGTGGTGGTGACGCGCTTGCCGGGTTTGTCGAGCAAGCGGACGGCAAGATGCGGCGCGAGCGCAGGGTCGAGCTGCGCGGCGCGCTCGCCCGAGACGAGGGTTGCGGCGGCGGCGCGGATCGCGGTGCAGTCGCGGGTTTGGGCGACGCGGCAGGCGCGGCGACCAAGCGCCTCGGCGCCCGCGGTGGGATTGGGGAGCAGGCCGGCGAACAAGGCCGCGTCGGTGCGGGTCATGTCGGCAGGGCGCTTGCCGAACAGCGCGCGCGCGCCCGCACCGATCCCCTGCGCTTCGCCGCGAAGGGGAACGAGGTTGAAGTACGCCTCGAGCATTTGAGGATGCGACCATCGGGCCGCGAGCGCTTGCGCTGCGCGCATCTGGCGCAGCTTGGTTCGCCAGTCGCGCCTGCCGGGTTGCGCAAGACTGGGGTCGAGGAACGCGGCGAGTTGCATCGCGAGGGTCGAGGCGCCGCGCGAGCGGTCGCCCGTCCAGCGCGCGCGGATCGCGCTGGCGGTCGCGAGCCAGTCGACACCGCCGTGCGACCAGAAGCGCCGATCCTCGCTTTGCACGACGGCGGTGCGGACGGCGGGGCTGATGGCGTTCAGCGGCACCCAGGCGAGGCGGCGGCGTTCGAAATTGATGCGCTCGCTGTCGAGCAATTGGCCGTCACGGTCGTAAAGCCAGGCTTCGCTGGGCTGCCAGTCGCCTCGGACGGCAGCGTAGGCGGGCATCGGTGGCGGCTTGGTGGCGAGGTGGACGGCGGTGCTGAGGATGAGCGCGCTGAGGGCGAGCCAGGCGAGGATGTGGGGCCAGCGGCGTTTGCGGGGAACGCTAGCCCCGTCTCCTCCTATCTTCGTCATGCTGAACTTGTGACGAGGTTTGGATTTTGCCGGCATCCCCCAATTCCCGTTCGCCCTTCGATTGGCTCAGCACGAACGGTTTTAAAGTGGCTTTGCTGATCTAGCGCGCGTCGCTCCACAACAACCTCACTGCCCGACGCTGGCCACGGTCAGCGTGCCATTCGGCCACTGGCCGCGAATCGCGGGCGAGTACATCGCCTCGACCCGCGTCGGGGGCAACGAGAAGCGCCCCGAGCCGTTGAGGCGGACGACATATTCGACCGCATGGGTGCCCGCGGGCATCCAGCCGAAATAGCCGCGCCAGCTGTCCTTGCCGCGTTCAACATAGCTCGGCTGTGCGCCCGATCCGCCCGCCTGATCGGCGAGCATTTCAGACTGACCGCCGAGGTTGCCGACGATCGTCGCGCCCGGCGCGATCGGATCGTTGATGACGACCCAGGTCCGGCCCGCGGCCGCGACGACCTCGATCCGCACCTTGATCACGTCGCCGCGCGTCAGTCGGTCCTTGTTCGCCGCCTTGACGATGCTGACCGAGCGCTTGATCCGGTAACCGGCGTTGAGCGGTTCCTTCAAAGGCACCGCGGCCTTGACGCTGACCGTCGCCCATGGCGCGCCGGTGCCGTCATGCTTCAGGCTCATCGTCGCCGCGTTCAGCGCGACGCGGAGCGGCGAGACGGGCTCGGCAGGCAGCGGCCAGCTTTGCGATGCGGTGCCGCCCGACAGACCGATGTTGGTGACGCCGGTGATCGCGCTTGCCGGATAGAGTTCGGCGAAACGGCGGACGGTGACCGCGCCCCACGCGTTGGCGGGGGTGGTGTCCCAATGACCCTTGCGCTGACGCTGTGCGACGCCGACCATCAGCTTGCCCGCGTCATCCTCCCAGCCCTTGCGGCCGAGCACGGCTTCGAGCGCCTTGATCGCCATTTCGTCGCCGCTGGTCATCATCCACCAAGGCGCGCGGGCATCGTCGACGAGATCGAGGCGTGTGCCTTCGTAAACGAGGCGCTTGCGCAGTTCGGCCTCCGCCGCGGTGCGCAGCGCGGCCGCATTGCGGACGCTGGGCGTGCGTTCGATCGCGACGAGCCAGTCGGCGAGCGTGCCGGTCGCCATATCGATCGGGGCGACGTCGTTCGCCGCCACCAGCTGCGCGCTCGACGCATTGTTGCGCGCGAGCGCCGCTAGCGCCGCGATGCGGACCGGGCGGATGTCATAGGGACCGTACCCTTTGCGTGTCAGCCGTCCTTCGACCACCGCCTGCAACGCCTTGACCATCTTTGCCTTGGGCGCCTCGGGGATCGCGAAGCCATTCGCCGCGGTAATGCTGAGCACATAGGCGGTGAGCTCGATCGACCCTTCGAGGCGCTCGTTGGGCCAATAGCGCAGCAGGCCGTCATCATCGAGATAGGTCGGCATCGCGCCTGCAAGCGCCTGCCAGCGGGCGAGATCGCCGAGCGCGATCGCGCGCGAGGTCGATTGTTCGAAACAATTATACGGATAGGCGCTCATATAATCGCGCACCCCCGACAAGGGCGGTGCGAGCGTCCCCGCGAGCGCGACATCGACATAGCCGCCGGGCAAGGCGCCCGCCGGAATGCCGATCGGCAGCGTGGTGTTCGGGCCGATGCGGAACAGGCTCGCCGCCCAGGTCTCGACCGGCACCGCGGCTTCCACCTGCTGCTCGAAAACCAGTCGGTCGCGCTGCTTGCCGCCCTTCGCCACCGCCTCGACCGTCCATTCGATCGGGCCGGTTTGTTCGGGGGCGGTCATCGACCAGCTGATCGGCACCGCACCCCCCGCCGGAATGGTGACGGTCAGCGGCGGCGCGGTCGCGAGCGCGGGCGACAAAGTCGGAGTCGCGGTGACCTCCATCGCCTGATCGGTGCCATTACGCAGCGTAAAACGCGCATCATAGGTGTCGCCGGTGCGCACCAGTTCGGGCATGCCGGCGAAGATGCCGAGATCCTGCACGGTGCGGACGCTGGTTTCGCCGGTGCCGAAATATTGCGATCCGTCGGTCGCGATCGCGACGAGGCGGAAGCCCGAGAGATTGTCGCTGAGCGGTACGTCGACCGTCGCGCGGCCCTTGGCGTCGAGCGGCACATTGCCCTTCCACAGCAGGACAGGACGAAAATCCTCGCGGGTCAGGCCCGAAAGATCGCCGCCGCCGCCGCCGCCGGGTTCGAGCGCCTTGCGGCCATAATGCCGCTTGCCGACGACCTGCATCTGCGCGGTCGAGGTGAGCACGTCGAGCGTGCGTTCGCCCATCATCGCCTCGATCAATTCCCAGCTTTCGTTGGGGGCGAGCTGGAGCAAAGCCTCGTCGACCGCGGCGAAAGCGACGTCGGCATTTTTCGGCGCCTTGCCGCCCGGAGTCTTGACCTCGATGCTGACCTTGGCGGTTTCGCGGACCGCATATTTCGCCTTGTCGGCCTTGACCTTGACCCCGAGCTGATGGCCTTCCCAGCCGACCTTGATCCGCGCAATGCCCATGCGGTAGCTCGGCTTGGCGAGGTCGACCAAAGCGGTCGGCGGGGCGCCTTCGCTATTCTCGATCTTGAAACCGACCGCGCGCTTCATCTTGCGGAACCAGCTTTCCTCGCCGGTGACGCGGCCGCGCACCGCCATCACCGAGACATAGACGTCGGGGGCGTAGGTCGCGGGAAGCTTGACCTTGACGACCGGGTTGGTGCCCTTGAGCGGGACGACAAAGCTGGAGAGCACCCCCTCGCGTTCGACGGTGACCAGTGCGGTCGCTTCGCGGAACGGCATGCGGACCTGGAAGCTCGCGGTGTCGCCTGCAGCGTAGCGCGGCTTTTCGGCGATCACGTCCATGCGGTCGCCATTGTCGCCGCCGAACCACCATTCATTGTCGCCGGCGAGCCAGACCGAGCGGACGGCGCGGGCTTCATTGCCGTCGGCGTCGAGCGTTGTTGCAACGACAGTGACTTCGCCCGAAACGCCGGGCGCCATCGCGCAGCGAGCGCGGCCGAGCTTGTCGGTCGTTGCGGTGCAGCTGGCGGTCAGCTTCGTCGTGCGCATCTGGTTGTCATAGGCATAGAAGCCGCCAATCAGGCGGCGCCGCGCGGTAATGATCTCGCGGTTGTAGAGCGCGACCGAGACGCGCTGGCCCGAAATCGGTTTGCCGTCGAGATCGAGCGCGATGAAATTGAGCTTGAGGTCGTTGTCGCGCATCAGCCAGCCGTCGGTCTTGAGCCCGAGTCGGACGGCGGAGGGGTAAAGCGTGATGCGGCGGCTGGAGGTCAGCGTTTCGCCATTGGCGTCCTCATAATCCATTTCGGCCGCCATCACCGTCGGTTCGGTGATCGGCTGATCGACCGCGACGCTGGTCGTCGCGCTGCCATTGGCGTCGAGTTTGAGCGGCACCGAACGCGCGAGCGGCAGGTCGGCGGCGGGTTCGTCGCCACTGTCGTCGAGCTGGATCACGCCTTCCTTGACCGGCTGGCCGTCGAAATCCCAATCCTTATAATCTTGAGGCGGCGACCAGCTGGAACGGAAATTGGTGCGCAGCTCGACGGGGATGCCGGGGGCGGGGCCGCCCGACAAATAGCCGACAAACAGTGACAGCGGGACGGCGGTCGGGCGTACCGGTGATGTCTTTGGCCCGGTGACGGTCGCCTTCATCGTCGGCAGGCGATATTCGTCAACCTTGACCGACTGGCCCGACCAGATCGTCTTGTCCTCGCCATCCTTGTCCTTGGTGACGAACACCAGTTCATAATCGCCCATCGGCGCCGCAGCGGGGACGTTCCACACGCTGTCGCCGCTGCCGGTGGTGGCGATGGCGAAGGGCATTTCGAACTCGGTGTCGGAGCCGCGGTGGACGAGGCGCAATTTGCCCGCGAGCGGTTGCGGCGTCATGAAGCCGGTGCCGACCGGGCGGCGCAGGATATGCTTCATGTGGACGGTCTCGCCCGCCTTTACCAGCGAACGGTCGAAGACGGTGTGGAGAATATCCTCGCGCTCCGACCAGCCATAGGGAAGGTCGAAATCATAGGGGCGGATGCCGCTGCCCCAATCGGTGAGGGTAAAGCTGAAATCGTCGCCCGACCGCGCCGAGACCATCAGCGCATGGCCCTCGCTCTTGGTCGGGTCAGGGGTTTCCTCGCAGCTCGAATAGGTTTCGGGCTGCGGTAGCCCGCCCGCAAAGGCGAGGCGCCCCGCTTTGTCGGCTGTGCCGCGCGCCAGCAGGCGACCGGTGCAGCTGTCCGAGACGCGGATTTCGGCGCCCGCGACGGGTAGCCCGGTGTTGAGCGACGTCACCCACGCGAGCGAGCCTTCGCGGCCCCATTTGAAATGCACCGCCATGTTGGTAACGAGCGCGGCGGTCGCGACATAGCGCGTCGCCTTGCGCCCGAGCAGCGCGGCGCCGAGTTCGGGGCTGGCGATTTCGACGACGTGGAAGCCCTTTTCGGTGAGCGGGATGCCGACGACCTCGAACTCCTTGCCGCCGCCGGGCGGGGTCAGTTGCAGTTCGCGGCGCTCGCCGCCCGCGGGGGCACCGGCGAACACCGACTTGGTGCCGGTGTAATTGACCCTTATCTCCTTGCCCGTGCGGTCCTTCTCTTCGCGATAATCGGTGTCGTCGGCGTCATCGACGCGTTTGAGCCAGCGCGCGATCGCGGCATCGTCGTCGCCGATCTTGAGCGCGGTGGCGGGCATCTTGAGACCCGCCTGGACCAACGTCCCTTCGACGCCGCGCACCGTGACGGGCAGCACGCCGCCCTCCCCGGCTTCGAGGATGCCGAATTCGGCGGCGAATTTGACCAGTGGTGGGGCGCGGTCAATGTGGAATTTCAGCGGGAAGTTTGACTGGTTCTGCAGCTTGCGGCCGCTCTGGTCGGTGACATCGGCGGGCAGGATCAGCGTTGCGTCGACATTCTGCGGCAGCGGGCCGGCGAAGCGGACGCTGGTGAGATACGAGTCATTCTTGTCCTCATCGTCGACCTTTGGCGTCAGCTTCTTGCCGTCGGCGGTGTTGAGCGTCGCGGCGAGGATCGTTTCGCGCGACACCGGGGAGGCAAAGCTCAGCGTCACATCCTTGATCGGGTTGCAGCCCGCCTGCGGGTTGATGCGGCTGCACGACATTTTGGCGGTGAACGCGGGGCGGACGTCGAAATCGAAGCGCTGGTCGCGCCCGGCGGTGCGGCCGGGCACCCCGGCCTGCGCGATGCGCGCATCCCAGACGACCGCCATCTCGCGGCCGGGGGGCAGCGGGCGGCGGCATTTGACGGGAACGATGCGGTCGAGTGTGGCTTCGCGGTCGGCGCCCGCGGCGGGTAAGCGCTGCGGCAGCCCGGCGTCGGAGGTAAACGACTGGCGCGACCAGTTGTTCTCGCCGAGTCCGGTCAGGATTTCGGTCGCGGTGGCGCGCGGCAGGACGTCGAGTGGGATCTTCTCGCCGATGCCATCAACCGCGCAATAGCCAAAGCGGCCGACCGAGGCGCGGTCAGCGGCGACGTTGGTGGCGACGAGGAAAATCTGCTCCTCCTCGATCCCGTCGTAGATGCCGCCCGCGAGGATCGCGCGCGCCGAGGGGCCGCCGGTGTCGAGCGCGAAGCGGTCGTTGCCGGCGACGGTGATGCCGCGCGCGGTCTTGAGGCCACCCCGCAGTTCGACATGGCAGCGTAGTCCGCCGGGGAGCGGCTTGTCGAATTCCAGCACCCAGGTGCGGGTGTCGACCCAGCGGCCGGTCGACGGGAGTTTGCAGTCGTTGGTCGCGGGCGCGGCGGCGCGGGGATCGCCGAGCGGGACCATGTCTTCGGAGAAGCGCAGTGTGAAGCGGGTGATCGTGCCGTCGCCGGTCCCCGCACTGCCCGGGGTGGCGAGGGTGACCTGGGGGACTGTATCAGCGGTCGCGGTCGCCGCCATCGCGAGCGAAAGGGGAAGGATCAGCGCCAGTTTCGCCTTGCCGGCAAAGCGTGCCGCCAGCCCGCGCCATCCGATATTCATCGCACTGTCTCCCCGCATTGACCTGCGCCTTTATCCTGCTGGAAACAGGGGCGGCTGTCCACCCGTCGCCGCGTACCGGGAACGCTTAGCCGCGGTTCAGGAAAAGGCCGTGATGGCGGTCATAGCCAAAGGCAAATCGTCAGGGTGCGAGAAGCGGGCCGAGCTTTCGCCCTGCAAAGACATGGACGTGGAGGTGCGGGACTTCCTGGTGGCTGTCCAGCCCGGTGTTGGCGAGCAGGCGGTAACCGGGGGCGACGAGGCCCTGATCGCGCGCGACAATGCCGACGGCGCGGATGAAGCCCGCGATTTCGGCGTCGCTGGCGCGCGCCGAAAAATCGTCCCAGCTGACATAGGCGCCCTTGGGGATCACGAGGATGTGCAGCGGCGCCTGCGGGTTGATGTCGTGGAAGGCGAGCGCAAATTCGTCCTCAAACACGGTTTTCGACGGCAGCTCGCCGCGCAGGATGCGCGCGAAGATATTGTTGTCATCGTAGGGCTGGGTGGCGTCAATCGGCATACGGGTGTCCTTACTGGCGGCTGGCTTTTTCGGCGTGGCCCGAGGTGCCGTGGCGGCGGCCGAGTTCGGCGGCGATCATGTCCCATGTCAGACCGCGCTCGGCGAGCAGGATCGAGAGGTGGAAGACGAGGTCGCTCGCTTCGCCGATCAGCGCCGGATCATCCTCGCTGACCGCGGCAATCACCGCTTCGACGGCTTCCTCGCCCAGCTTCTGCGCGATCTTGCCGCGACCTTTGGCGGCGAGGCTGGCGACGTAAGAGGCTTCGGCCTCGCCCCCGGCCAGCCGGTCGTGGATGACCGCTTCGAGCCGCCCCAGCGCTTCACCCATTGCCTTGCTCATCCGCGCGCTCCCTTTGCGAGCGTAACTAGCGGCGGGCGGACGCGGCGACAAGCCGCTGCGGGGTGTGGCGCGAAGGTCGCAGGCGCAAATTTTTATCGCGCGGTAACCATATCGAAACGCGGTTTGCCGTATTTTTTCCGGGCCGGGGGGCGAGTTCAACTTTTACGTTCGGAAAATATATCATGAAATCAGGCACCCGCCCCCAGGTGTTTCTGGCCGCAACGGCCTCGGTAATCGCCTTGATCGCGACCCCCGTTGCGGCGCAGAGCGGGGATGACGACATCATCGTCACCGGATCGCGGATCGCGAAAAGCGAATTCACCAGCGCCGATCCGATCCAGGTCATCGACCCCGACAGCGCCAAATTGCAGGGGCAGGTTCAGCTCGCCGACATCTTGCAGTCGACCCCGGCGGCGCAGGGATCGATCCAGATCAATTCGGCGCTGTCGAACCGGGTCATCGCCAATGGCGGCAATGATGTGCAGAGCGTGTCGCTCCGCGGCCTCGGCGCCGAGCGGACGCTGGTGCTGATCAACGGGCGCCGCGCGGGACCGGCGGGGATCCGCGGCGCGGTTGCGCCGTTCGACCTCAACGTCCTGCCGCTGTCGGTGGTGCGCCAGGTCGAGATCCTCAAGACCGGCGCCTCGTCGATTTATGGGTCTGACGCCGTCGCAGGCGTGGTCAACATCCTGACCCGCGACGACCTGAACGGGTTCGAGGGCGGCGGCTTTTCGTCGGTAACCGAACATGGCGGCGGCGAAAGCTATGGCGCCGACGCGAGTTTCGGCAAGACGTTCGACCGCGGCCATTTTTTCGCGACGGTTGACTATTTCCGCCAGCAGAACCTCACGCGCCGCGATCGCGGCTTCCTGTTCTGCTCGGAAGAATATCTGAAGCGCGAAGCCGATGGAAGCCGCGCCGACATCGTCGATTTCCGCACCGGAAGGCCTGCGTGCAGTAGCGCCTTGGGCAATGCGATCGTCTTCAGCGACTTTTCGGGGGTCGATCAGGACGGCTTTCCGACTTTTGGCCCCGGGCTGATCGCGTCGAACGGACAGGCGATTTTTGCCGGACAATATGGCGCCGAATTTGCCGGGGTCGGCATATCGCTGAACGCCTATAACCCGATCGGAGTGTTCGGTCCGGCCAATTTCTTCGGGCTCAATTTCGACGGCCCGTCGACCGGCGCGCTTAACAAATTCGAACCGGTCGAGCAGAATTCGGACGTGTTTTCGGGGGTCAGTCGGATCAGCGCTTTCGCCGATGCTGCCTATGACGTCACCGATAGAATCACCCTCTACAGCGAAGCGCTGTTCAGCAACCGCAAGTCGCACAACAACGGCTTTCAGGTGATGACGCTCGAACAGTTCACCGGCGCGTCGATGCTGCCCTTTTTCCTGTGCAATCCGGCAGCGAACAATTGCGACCCGTTCGACATGGGCGACCCGTTCAACGGGGAGTTCGGCGGCAACATCATCCTGCGCCCGCGGGTGCTGGTGAAGACGGAAAGCCAAGCCGACATCGATTATTATCGCGGCGTGCTCGGGCTACGCGGCGAATTGGGTGGCGGCTGGAAATGGGACGTCCACGGCCAGCACAGCCGCTCGGACGCCAGTTACACCCAGGACGTTCTCTATCAGGACGCGCTCGCGTCGCAGACGCTGCGGACGCGCTCGTGCGTGGGAACGGTGACCGCGATCCGCGGGGTGCCGTGCATCGACATCGACTTCACCGACCCGCGGGTGCTGCGCGGCGATCTTACCCCGGCCGAGCGCGCTTTCCTGACCGGCCGCGAAACCGGGCACACGCTGTTCAAGCAGACGTCGGCCGAAGCGCTATTGACCGGCAAGTTGTTCACGCTGCCCGCAGGGTCGGTCGGCGCGGCTTTCGGCACGAATATTCGGCGCGACGAGATCAACGACACGCCGGGCGACGCGACGCTGGCCGGCAATGTCGCGAATTTCACGACCTCGGGCATCACTGCGGGCCGCACCGTGTCCAAGGAATTGTTCGGCGAAGTCGAGGTGCCGCTGCTCGCAGGCGTGCCGATGATCGAACGGCTGACCTTGTCGGGCGCGGCGCGCTATACGCATGTCGAAGCGACGCGCCGCGACGGGGTGGAGGACGATTTCAGCGACACGACGTGGAAGGTCGGCGCCGACTGGGCGGTAACCGACTGGCTGCGCTTTCGCGGCACCTGGGGGACATCGTTTCGCGCCCCGGCCCTGTTCGAACTGTTCCTCGAGAATCAGACGGGCTTTCTGGGCCAGCAGGACATCGATCCGTGCATCCAGACCGCGGCGCGGCTCGCGGCGGGGGCAATTAGCCAGCGCGTATTCGACAATTGCGCCGCCGACGGCATCGGTCCGAATTTTGCTGGCGGGGTCGGCCCCGCGACGATCGCGTCGGGCGGCGGGATCGGTCAGCTCAAACCCGAAACCTCGACCGCAAAGACGGTCTCGGTGATCCTGACCCCAGATCTGTCGGGGGCGCTGTGGGGCGGACTGCGCGCCAGCCTGGCGGTCGATTATTTCGACATCAAGGTGAAGGACGAGATCACCCTTCTCGGCGCGGGCAATATCCTGCGCGGCTGTTATGATTCCGAGGTCGCCGACGAACCGCTCTGCAGCCTGTTCACCCGATCGACAACGGCGGGTCCCGACGCGCTAAGCGTCGCGGCGGTGACCGACCGCTATGTCAATATCAGCCGCCAGCGCAACCGCGGCGTCGACCTGTCGCTGGCGATCGATCAGGATCTCGGCACCCTCGGCGCGTTGACCTTTCGCGCGCAGATGACCTGGCAGGTCGAGGACAAGGTCGCGCTGTTTCCCGGCGCGACAATCGACGACAATGGCACGATCGGCAATCCGAAATGGGTCGGCGATTTTAACCTGGGCTGGATAAAGGGCGGCTGGACCTTGTTCTACGGACTCGACGTGACCGGCGCCGCGTCGAATATGGATGACCTGCTGCGCGCGCAGGGCGGCGATCCGTGCCGCACCTCGAGCTTCCGCCCCGGCGGGCGTTTCTGCCCCGACGTCAGCGTGCCGGCGACCTTCTATCACTCGCTGTCGCTGAGCCGCGAGGTTGCCGATCGGTTCCGGATCACGCTGGGGGTCGCGAACCTGTTCGACACCCCGCCGCCACGTGTATCGACGGTGGTGACCGCAACGCCGCCGGTGATCGGGCAGGCGCCGGCGTTCGGGACGCAATATGATTATCTGGGACGGCGGGTTTTCTTGCGTGTGCGGGGGCGGATGTAAAGGCGGAGTATGGCGGATTTGGAGCGGACTGTTATCGAATTTCGTCATGCTGAACCTGTTGCAGCATCCATAGCCTGAGCGTTAATTCCGTGCAGTGCCAAAGGAGACGGCAGGCCATGGCCCCTGGAATATGTTCAGGGTGACGAGTGAAGAGATGTTCGCAAGTCGGTCGTTTCCCGGCATGCGGTCTTAGTGCTGTGCCGGCAATTGACGCTTGCCGTCTGCCTACGTCCCGCCATAGTCCGTGGTCATGCGCAACCTTACCGCCACGCTCGCCCTCGCCGCCGCCCTGCTCGCCGCCGCGCCCGTCCACGCCAAACCCGCCGACGCTGGCGCGGCGAAGCAGATTCTCAAGGACAGCATCGCGATCCCGACGGTCGAGGGGCGCGGCAAGGTACCCGAACTCGCGGCCTATTACGCCAGTGTGCTCAAAGCCGCGGGTTATGCCGACAGCGACATTGAAATCACCCCGATGGGTGAAACCGCAACCTTCGCCGCCACGCTCGCCGGGACGACGAAGCAAAAGCCGATCGTCCTGCTTGGCCATATGGACGTGGTCGAGGCCGATGCGAAGGACTGGACGCGCGATCCCTTCGTCCCGGTCGAGGAGAATGGCTATATTTTCGGGCGCGGGTCGGAAGACAACAAGTTCGACGTGTCGATGATGGTCGCGGCGATGGCGCAGCTCAAGAAAGAGGGCTTCAAGCCGAAACGTTCGATCATCCTGCTGCTCTCGGGCGATGAGGAAACCTCGATGACCACGACGCGCGCGCTCGCGGCGCAGTATAAGGGCGCCGAATTTGCGCTCAACGGCGACGGCGGCGGCGGGCTGATCGGTGAGGATGGCAAGCCGCAATATTACGGGCTGCAGGCGGGCGAAAAAACCTATGCCGACTTCGTCCTCGAAGTCACCAACCCCGGCGGCCACAGCTCGCGGCCCGCGGACACCAATGCCATCGTCCAGCTGTCAACCGCGCTGGCCAAGGTCGGCGCCTATCGCTTCACGCCGCAGCAGAATGAGCTGACGAAAATCGGCATGCCGATCGTCGCCGATCAGGTCGGCGGCGCTATCGGCGCCGCGCTCAAGGCCTTTGCCGCCAATCCTGCCGACGCCAAGGCGATCGCGACGATTCGCGCCGACCCCGAATATGTCGGCCAGATCGGCACAACTTGCGTGCCGACGCTCGTCAAGGGCGGTCACGCCGAAAACGCGCTGCCCCAGCGCGCCACCGCCAACATCAACTGCCGCATCTTTCCCGGGATCGCCGTGGAAACGGTGCGCGCCGAACTGGAAAAGCTGATCGCCGATCCCGCGGTCAAGGTGAACACCGATCCCGACGCCAGCGCGAGCGACGCCTCGCCGCTGCGTCCCGACGTCGTGGGTGCGGTGACCAAGGCGGTGCATGCGCGCGCGCCGGGCTTGCCGATCGTGCCGTCGATGAGCGGCGGGGCGACCGACAGCTATCATTTCCGCAAGGTCGGGGTGCCGAGCTATGGCGTCGCGGGGCTGTTCTCGAAAGCGAGCGACAGCTTCGCGCACGGGCTCAACGAGCGCGTCCCGGTCGATGCGATCGCCCCCGCGCTGGCGCATTGGGACAGTTTGCTGCGCGATTTGTCGAAGTAGGAGATCATCGCCCCGTCTGCGCGCAGCTGGCGGCTATACCAGCGCCCCCACCGCGCGCTCGATCATCGCCACCGCCGCTTCGGCGCCGAAGCTGCCTGCATCGAGCGATAGCTCGAGCCACAGCCCGTCGACCATCGCGGTCAGCATGATCGCCAGCCGCTCGGCATCCTCCGCGCCGCACGCGACCAGCAACTCGCCCAGCCGCGCGCGGTACCCCGCGTAACTATCCATGTGAATGGCCGCCATCCGCGTATCGCTCCGCGCCAGCGCCCAGAACGCCGTCCACGCCCCGAGCAGCTCGGGATCGGTCACCGGCGATCGAAAGCTGGCGGTCAGATACGCCAGCAATTGTGCGCGCGGCTCGGGGGCGGCGCCTGCGACCGCCTCGGCAAAAATCGCATCCATCCGGTCGCTGGTCGCCTCGTAAGTGGCGGCGACCAGATCGTCGATGCCGGCAAAATAATGGCGCAGCAGCCCCGGCGACACTCCCGCCTTCGCGCAGATCGCGCGAACATTGCTGCCGACAAGGCCATGTTCGGCGAGCACTGCAGCGGTCGCCTCGATCAGGTCCGCCCGTCGGGCATCGGCGCTTTCGCGCGTAAAGGCTTGGCGAACGGGCTGCATATTGTTATACGTTTGTACAACAAGGATCGACTCATGGCAACGCTGCGCGACACTTTCGATAACATCGACCCGCAAGACGGCTGGTCGCTCTCCGCGTGGACTTATAGCGACCCCGATTTCTACGCCGTCGAAATGGAGCGGATTTTCCGCCCCAGCTGGCAGGTCGTCTGTCATGCTTCAGACATTCCGAACCCTGGCGATTGGCATAGCATTGATTATTGCGGCGAGAGCGTCATCGTCGTCCGCGGCACCGACCGCGTGGTGCGTGCCTTCACCAACGTCTGCCGCCACCGCGGTTCGCGGCTGGTCGACGGCGCCGCGGGCTGCGCGAAAAAACTCGTCTGCCCCTATCACGCCTGGACCTACGACCTCGACGGCCGCCTGACCGGCGTTCCCGACAGTGCCAGCTATCCGACGCTCGACAAGGGCAAAGCGGGGCTCGTCCCCGTGGGCCTCGAACAATGGCGCGGCTTCTGGTTCGTGCGGCTCGTGGACGATGGCGGCCCGTCGGTCGCGCGCATGATGGCGCCCTATGAAGCGCAGGTTGCGCCGTACCGTTTCGAGGAACTCGGCGCGCTCGGTCGCGTCACGCTACGCCCGCGCGACGTGAACTGGAAGAATGTCGGCGACAATTATTCCGACGGCCTCCACATCCCCGTCGCGCACCCCGGCCTCACCCGCCTGTTCGGCAAAAGCTATGGCGTCGAAGCGACCGATCATGTCGACCGGATGTGGGGGGATTTGATCGATCGCACCTCGGTGAACTGGTCCGAGCGGATGTATCAGCGGCTGCTGCCCCCTGTGCCGCATTTGCCCGAAGCGAACCAGCGCCACTGGCTCTATTTCAAGCTGTGGCCCAATGTCGCGTTCGACATCTATCCCGACCAGGTTGATTTCATGCAATGGTTGCCCACCGGACCGACCAGCTGCCTGATCCGCGAAATTTCTTATGTGCTCCCCGATGAGCGCCGCGAGATGCGCGCCGCGCGTTATCTCAACTGGCGGATCAACCGTCAGGTCAATGCCGAGGACACCGAACTGATCACCCGCGTCCAGCAGGGGATGCAGTCGAAAAGCTTCACCGTGGGACCGCTCAGCGACAAGGAAGTCTGCCTCAAGCAATTCTGTTCGCGGATGCGCGACATCATTCCCGAGGCGCGGCTGGAGAAAGCGCCGCAATCGGGGTGGAGCAAGTAAGTCCCCCTCTCGCTTGCGGGAGGGGTTAGGGGAGGACTGTTGCCCTCCCAGTCAGTTTTGTCAGCGGGACAGGCCCTTCCCCGGGGCGCCTCCCGCAAGTGGGAGGGGAGTGGAATGCGCGATCACCCTGTCATCATCGTCGGCGGCGGTCCCGCCGGCATGGTCGCCGGCCTGCTGCTTGCACGCGCCGGGGTTCCCGTCACCGTGCTCGAAAAGCACGCCGATTTTCTCCGCGATTTCCGCGGCGACACGGTACATCCCTCGACGCTGCAACTCTTCCACGAAATCGGTCTGCTCGACGAGCTGCTGAAACTGCCGCACGCGAAAGTCGATACCGCGACGCTCGACCTGCTCGGCGGTCGCTACACGATCGCCTCGCTCAAGAATCTGCCTGTCGCCGCTCCCTATATCGCGATGATGCCGCAATGGGATCTGCTCGACTTCGTCGCCAGGCAAGGCGCATGCTATCCGACCTTCACGCTGCGCCAATCGACCGAAGCGACCGGGCTGACCTTCGACGCGGCGGACCGGGCGAGCGGGGTGACGCTCGCGACCGGTGAAACATTACCCGCGCGCCTCGTCATCGCTGCCGATGGCCGCCGCTCGGTGCTTCGCGACGCCGCGACTCTGCCCCTCGAAGACCTCGGCGCGCCGATGGACGTGTTGTGGTTCCGCGTGCCCATGCCCGCCGACGCATCGACCGACGTGCCGCTTGGAACCATCGACAAGCGCGGCATGGTCGTCGCCATCCCGCGCGGCGATTATTGGCAATGCGCCCGGATCATTCCGAAGGGCGGCTTTCCTGCGATTGAAGCGCGCGGGATCGACGCCTTTCGCGCCGACGTCGTCGCGCTCGTTCCCGGCATTGCGGTCGGAATCGGTGCGATCACGACCTTTGAAGATGTAAAACTGCTTTCGGTCGCCCTCGATAGGCTGACGCGCTGGTCACGCCCCGGCTTGCTGGCGATCGGCGATGCCGCGCACGCGATGTCGCCCGTCGGCGGTGTCGGCATCAATCTGGCGGTGCAGGATGCCGTTGCGACCGCCAATATCCTTGCCGCGCCGCTTGCCTCTGGGGCCGATCCTGACCCGCTGCTCGCCAAGGTGCAGGAGCGTCGCTGGAAACCGACGACACGGATGCAGTCGCTCCAGCGTTTCGCACATCTACGGGTCATCGAACCGATGCTGCTTGGGCAAATCGACCACGTCCCGCTCGCCGTTCGTTTGCTCAACCGCATCCCGATGCTGCGACAAATTCCGGGCCGGATCATCGGCCTCGGTTTCGGCCGCCAGCATGTCCAATCGCCGCTCGCCAAGGAATTTCAATGACCAAAGCCTATGACGCCCTGATCATCGGCGCCGGCCACAACGGCCTTGTCTGCGCTTTCTATCTCGCCAAGGCGGGGCTGAAGGTCCGTATCGTCGAGGCGCGCGACGTCGTCGGCGGCGCTGCGGTGACCGAGGAGTTCCATCCCGGTTTCCGCAATTCGGTCGCAAGCTATACCGTCAGCCTGCTCCAGCCCAAGGTCATCGCCGACATGAAACTCGCCGATCATGGCTATCGCGTCATCGAGCGCCCAATCAGCAACTTCCTTCCGCAAGCGGACGGGGGTTATCTCAAGCTTGGCGGCGGGCTCGAACGCACGCAAAAGGAATTTGCCCGCTTTTCGGTGCATGACGCCGCGCGCCTCCCCGCATATTATGACATGCTCGAAGGCGTCGCCGACGTGCTGCGCGACCTCGCGCTCAAATCGCCGCCGAATGTCGGCGATGGCTTCAAGACGTTGCTTGACGCGGCGCGGCAGGGGCGCGGGTTGACCAGGCTCAGCCTGTCGCAGCAGCGCGACGTGCTCGAACTCTTCACCAAATCCGCACGCACTTTCCTCGACAGCTGGTTCGAAAGTGAGGCGGTCAAGGCCGCCTTTGGGTTCGACGCGGTTGTCGGTAACTATGCCAGCCCCGACACCCCGGGCAGCGCCTATGTGCTCCTCCACCACGTCTTTGGCGAAGTGAATGGCAAGAAGGGCGCGTGGGGCCATAGCATCGGCGGTATGGGCGCGATCACCCAGATGATGGCCAAGGTCTGCACCCAGTTGGGCGTCGAGATCAGTCTTGAAGCGCCCGTTTCGCGCGTGCTCGTTGACGCCGGCAATGCGGTCGGGGTCAAACTTGTCAGCGGCGAAGAAATCGCCGCCGCCCGCGTGATCGCCAATGTCGGGCCGAAACTGCTCTACGAACGCATGTTCGACGAAGCCGATATCGCGCCCGAGTTCCGCCGCCGCATCAAGGCGTTCAAGGCGGGTAGCGGCACCTTCCGCATGAATGTCGCACTCAGCGAACTGCCCAAATTCACCTGCCTGCCCGAACCAGGAGAGCATCATCAGTCGGGCATCATCCTCGCCCCGACGCTCGACTATATGGACCGCGCGTTCCTCGATGCGAAGCAATATGGCTGGTCGAAACAGCCGATCGTCGAAATGCTTATCCCATCGACGATCGACGACAGCCTCGCGCCGCCGGGCCAGCATGTCGCCAGCCTGTTCTGCCAGCAATTCGCGCCCGAGCTGCCTGACGGTCGCGACTGGGATGCCGAGGAAGGCGCAGCGGCCGACTGTATCATCGACACCGTCGAAGCCCACGCTCCCGGCTTTCGCGCCTCGATCGTCGGTCGCCAGATCCTCAGCCCCAAGGGGCTTGAGCGCAAGTTCGGCCTTGTCGGCGGCGATATCATGCACGGCAATATGAGCCTCGACCAGCTATGGTCGGCGCGCCCGGTGCTCGGCAATGGCGCGTATCGTGGGCCGCTGAAGGGGCTTTATATGTGCGGTGCGGGCACGCATCCCGGCGGCGGCGTCACCGGCGCGCCCGGACACAATGCGGCGAAGGTCATCCTACGCGATCGGGGCTGGTTCGCGCCCCGTTGGGCCTGATCGCCGCATCGCGAGGTAAATCGGCAGCCCGGCGGCGGTCAGGCCGATGCTCCACAGGCTCGCGTCCAACCCGGCCCCGTAAAATGCCCAGCAGCTGTACAGGAAGCCGAGGATGGTCAGAGTAACAAAGGCCGGCGACGCCTTGATCGCGCCTTCACGCTCAAGCTTGAGTGCCGCGAGCGCCCCGACGATGTAAAAGATGATCGCGGTCGACGTCGTCACCAGCACCATAAATTTGAACAGCTCGGCCAGGCCGCGCGAATAATTGGCATAAACGACGATGCTTGCGAGCGCACTCGACACGATCTGCGTCACCCACGGGACGGCGAAGCGGTTGTCTTTCGCAAAGGCGGCAGGCAGCAGACCGCGATGCGCCAGGTCACGCGGGATTTCGCCCTGCAGCAGGACAAAGCCGTTGAGCGCGCCGAGCGCGGCGATCGCGGCGAACAGCGCGACCGCTTGCCCCGCCGACGGGCTGACCAGCGTCCCAAAGAAGGTCGCATAGGCGGCGTTCGACGCCTCGAGCGTCGCGAGCGGCAGCAGCAGGGTCACCGTCGTACACGACAGCAGATAGAGCATCCCGGTCGCCGCGGCGGCGATCAGTGTTGCGCGCGGGACGGTCCGTTCGGGGTCGCGCACCCGGTCGCCGACGACGCAGCTGCTTTCAAAACCGAGCAGCGCGAACAGGGTCAGCGTCGCGGCGGTGCCGATATTATCGAGGCTGACCGGCCTTGTGCCGACCATCGTCGGGGTCGGCGCGTCGCCGGTGCCGAGCAGCCAGATCGCGACAATCACCGCGCCGACGACGGGGATCAGCTTGAGCCCGAGCGTCAGCAATTGCGCCCCGCCCGCACGCCGCACCCCCATCAGATTGACCAGCGTGAAGAGCCAGATGAAACCGATCGCGATCACTGCCGTGCCAGCTCCTGCGTTATCGAGCGAGGGCATCAGGATCGACAAATTGCTGAGCGCCGCGACCGCGAGCGTCGCGACGACGGTCCAGCAACTGATCCAATAGCTCCATGCGACGATGAAGCCGGTGCCGGGGCCGAAGGCCGCGGCAGCATAAGTATAGGTCGCGCTGCCGCCGGGCAGTTTTTTCGCCAGCCGCGCAAAGGCGACGGCAAGGCACAAGGTGCCAGCAATCGACACCCCCCAGCCAATCACCGCATTCCAGCCGAGCGGCGCCAGATCGCGCGGGAGCAAAAATACCCCCGACCCGATCATATTGCCCATGCCGAGCGCGACACACATCAAAAGGCCGAGCTTTTGGCTCGGCCTTTCGATCTGTTCTCTGGTTTGCATTTCGATCAGAACTTGGCGCCAGCCTTCAATCCGAAAATTCTCGGTTTCGTCGGATAGAGTCTAGCGAAATCACCGCACAGGCTCGGCGCGCAGGTTACGTTCTTGCTGAGTATTCCCCGCTTGTCGAAGAGGTTCTGAACATAAGCGCCAATCGTGAAATTGCTCCATTCATAGCCAAGCGAGAAATCGGCGGTCAAAAAGCCTTTTGTCGGTCCGATGGATGCCGCGTCCGCGGGGACGAGGGACGAGATCGTCCCACTTTGATAATTGACCCCGGCTTGGACATAGGCCTCGTTCTCACCAAAGCGAACAGCATAGCGCGCACTGCCGTTAAGCTTCACCTTTGGCGTGACCGGCAAGCGTGCTCCCGCCGCTGCGATGACTGAGCCGCCCGCCGCCGGATCGCACCCATTGATGACGTCGCAAAAAGGCTTCGTCAGTTTCGCGTCGACATAGGTTCCGGACCCCGCCAGCGTCAGGTCGCCGATTCGCCAGTTGATATCCGCTTCGATGCCACGGGATCGGGCCGCGCCTGCATTGACCGTGTAGAAAATCCCTAGAAGGCCGGGAAGGCTGTATTGCACATCCTTCCACTCTTCCCAGAAAATAGCGCCATTGATGCGCAATGTCCGGTCGAAAAATTGTGTTTTCCAACCGATTTCATAGTTGGTCAGCGTGTCGGCCTTGTAAGGCGGAATGCTCTGCAGACGTCCCAGCGCGAAGGCGTCGCGATTGTTGCCACCGGGTCGGAATCCGGTGGAATAGGTCGCATATAGCAGCCTGTCGTCGTCAACCTTCCACGTCAGGTTGACCTTGTGTGTCTCACCACTCTCAACATATTTCTTGTCGATGTTGGGACATTGCTGAGCCGTCGTCCCTGTGCATCCAAAGACGGTGATTTGCCGGTCCACGACGCCCGCTCCCCCCGAAAATCCTTCGAGCGTGTTGTGCGCGATGAAGCCGCGGATGCCGCCAAGCAAAGTCAGGTTTGGCAGAATATCGAAGGACGCCTCGCCGAACATCGCATAATCGCGGTCGACCCGGTGGATGTCGGTGTAAAAAACGTCGCCCGGTCCAGCACCCGGGACCGGCGGGCTGAACGGGGCAACCGCGTCGCTCAAGCCCGTCACGATATATTCGGCAATGCGATCGTCGGTCTGATGCTGCATGAAAATTCCGGCCGTCATCCGGAAACGATCCGTGGCCGGAGAGCTTACGCGCAGCTCATGCGCCATTTTTTCATATTTGTCGAAGCCGCGGACCGTTTGGGTCGGGTCGATATCGTTCCCGAGACTGTCGACCAGATAATTATAGTCAACATAGCTGTCATAGGCGACGTTGAAGTAAGAATAGTCGGCGAAACTGTCGAATTTCCGGTTAAAGTAAGATCCGGAATAGGTCACGTCCCAGTCGCTCAACTTGCCCTGGATCGTCAGCGACGCCAAATACCATTTGTCGAGCGTCCGGCTTGGCACGAAGTCGTGGTTTTCCAAATCGCCGGCGCGCGGATCGAACAGAAACTGCCCATTGGTCTTTTGATGTTGATAGATAGCCGCCGGCGTAATGGTCCAATCGTCGTCGAGCTCGATCCCCAAAGCCGCGCGTCCGCCGTAGGTTTCGACGTCGTTATAGTCGTTTTCGACCAAGTCGGCATTGGAGACGGTGAGGGGCGCATCGCCGCCCGTCGTCGTGTTGGGCCGCAGATAGGTGCGGGTGGCAGGGGTATTATCGATATAACCGCCCTCGCGCTCGTAAAAGCCCATCACGCGCAACGCCATCCGGTCGCTGAGTGGTAAGTTCACATAGCTTTCGACGCTTCCCCGAAATCGCCCTTGCCATATTTATTGACCTCGACGTCGGCCGAGCCCGAAAAACCGCTTGGGTCGGGCTTGTTGGTAATGAGGCGCAACGTACCGGACAGCGAGCTGGCCCCATAGAGCGTGCCTTGCGGACCCGCGAGCGCTTCAACCCGCGCCATGTCATATGCGTGGATATCCACCGAACTGAAGATCGTCGTAACCGGAATTTCATCGATATATAGACCGCTGCCGGGAAGCGGTCCCGAAGCCAGACCGTCACCGCCGGTTGCGATGCCGCGAAAATAGAGCTGCGATTGGCCAGGGCCAAATGACTGATAGCTCACGCTCGGAAGCAACTTCACATAGTCGTCAAATCGCGAAACCTGGTTTTGCTCGAGCGTGTCCGACGTCAACGCCGTGATGCTAATCGGCACATCCTGCAAATTCTGTTCGCGCTTGTTTGCAGTGACGACGATTTCATTGCTGTCCTCGCTGCCAGCTTCCTGCGCCATCGCGGTCGCCGATGTACAAAGCATGGTCGTCGACAGCAGGATTCCGCCGACCTTATTCACAAATTTATTTGCCGATCGCATGTCAAACCCCTCGCATGACCCCAATGCCAACATTAGCCGCGCGGTCGCTCGCGAACGCAAGGATTGTTCGATTAGCGGCTCATGGTGCGGTGCGAAAAGTCGGCGATTGTTGCCAAATGGCAACAATTTCGGGTCGGTCCGGTGACGATCAGGCCGGATAGTCCTCGACCAAGGGACCTAGCGCTGCTTTGAGCGGGTCCAGCGACGCTTCGTACCGCTTCCAAACGTCGACACCGTCGCGGTTAATTGGGCGGCGCACCTGTTCGGAACTCGCGGTCTGCACCGCGCGATCATTCTCGTAAAAGCGTAGGCAAGCCGGGTCGAAATCGACCCCGATATGCCCCAGCAGCGCGCGCACTTCTGCCTCCGGATCGTCAAGCAGCCGTTCGTGGATCACGCGGTGGACGCGGCCTGGAAGAACGCTGTCGAAATGCCCAATCAACCGGGCATAGTCAGCGTAATAGCGACCGAGCTCGTCGAGCGAATAGGAAAAGCCCTGTCCGCGTGCGAAATGCTGCCGAAAATTGGAAAAGCAGCAATCGAGTGGGTTGCGGCGTGCGTCGATGATCTTGGAATTGGGCAAGATCAGGTGGATGAAGCCGATGTGAAACCAGTTGTTCGGCAGCTTGTCGATGAAAAGCGGTTTGTCCGATTTACGGTGGACGCGGGTGCGCTCGAGATATTCGGTACCCAAGGCGGCGAGCGTCGCTGCATCCATGGCCGCAATCCCACCGTGATGGGCCTTCGCGCGTGCGGCGATTATCGGAATATCGGGCAGTTCCATCGTGCCCTCGATCGCCGGATGGCTGGCCAAAATCTGCTCAATCAGCGTCGATCCGGCGCGCGGCATCCCGAGTATGAAAATCGGATCGGGGGCGAGCGCACCTATGCTGTCCCGCGTGGACAGAAACTCGGGCGTGAACAGGCCAATCGCCCGGTCAACCTGCGCGCGCGTCTCTTCGGGATCATAGTCTATCAATGGTCGGCGGAGGCGGTTACCCTCGGCATAATGGACAAAGGCTGCGGCCGGATCGTCGGCGTCGTCAAGGGCCTTGCCTAGCGCGAAATGAAGGTGGAAGCGATCCTCGTCCGACAGCGCAGGACCGCCCAGCGCGGCGGTCATCGCCTCGACATCGCTTTCGTCGAAACGAACCGTTTTCAGGTTCGCAAGGCTCCACCACACTTCGCCGAGCCCGGGCTGCAGCGCCAGCGCCCGACGATAGGCGGCGATGCAATCCTGCTGCCGCCCCACCGTCTTGAGCATATGACCATAGGACATCCAGATTTTGGGATGGTCGGACCGTTGCTCCAGGACTGCGGCATAGATCTCGAGTGCTTCGTCATATTCGCCGATCCGGCCAAGCGCCGCGGCGCGCAGATTGGCGTTCGCCATGCTGTCAGGGTCGGCGAGGGCGATCTCGTCGAGGATCGCGATGGCTTCGCCGGACCGGGCTTGCTTATGGAGCACCATCGCGAGATTGGATTTGGCGGTCAGGAAATCGGGCGCGAGTTCGACCGCCCGGCGCAGCAGATTCTCGGCGTCTGGATAGCGGCCGATCCGGCCCGCAAGCTCGGCCAGCATCCGCATCGCGACGACGTCGAACGGGTTCTTCCGAAGGCGTGCCTTTAGCAGCGGTTCGGCGTCGTGAAGCCGGTTTTCGGCGAGCGCGGCAGCGGCGGAAAGCATCGTCGGGTTACGCAGCGCTGCGTCAATCGCTTGCTGCGTCGTCGTTGCCCCGATCATCAACTCTTGGCCCGCGCTTTGGCGACCGCCTGCTTCAACCCCTCATAGCCGACCTGGCCCTGGAACAGCTGGTCGCCGACGATCCATGTCGGGGTCGCATTCAGCTGGAGCTGTGTGGCGATCGCCAGATTGCTGTCGAGTTCGCGCTGGAACAGCGCTTCATTCGCGGTCGCATCGGCGGTGCCGTCGGTGACGACCCCAACCTTGGCGGCGGCGGCGGCAATCGCCGCCTTGTCGAGCGAACTGGCGGCAAACATCGCGTGGTGGAAGGCGTCATATTTGCCCTGCCGCGCCGCAGCGAGCGCCATCACCGCCGCGTCGCGGCTTTGCGGGGCGATGATCGGTAGTTCGCGGAATATGACTTTCAGCCTTTTGTCCTCGCGGATCAACCGATCAACATCGGGCACGCTGGCGCGGCAAAAGCCGCAGGCATAGTCTGTGAACACCACCAATGTGACGTCGCCATCGGCATTCCCCGCCCACGCGCCGGCATAGGGTTTTTCGAGCGCCGGGCGGATCGCATTGATCGCTTTGGCGATTTCGCCGTTGCGCTGCGCTTCGAGCGCCTCGGGAATGATCTGCGGGTTCGCCTTGATATAGTCGGCGACGATGGTTTCGACCTCGCTTTTGCTCATCCCCCCGCCCATGCGGCCGCCGAGCCAGAACACCGCAGCGAGCAACAACAGTCCGCCCAGCGCCATGCCCCAAACGCGCGTCGATCCGCCGTCCATCCCCATCCCCTTGATTTGCGGCAAGCGCGGTGCAGCCATGGTCTTGGCGGGTGCCGGCTTTTTTGCGGGCGGCACGACCAGCGGCGAGCGGTCATCACCTTCGGCGACGACCGCGGCCGGTGCTGTGGCTCGTCCTGCATCGCTCGCAAACAGCGGCAGGTCGGGCGCTGACGGATCCTTGGCGCGCGCGGCGGATTCTTCGCGCGCGAGCAATTGTTCGAGCCCCGAGGGCGGCGGCGCCAGCTCTTCGCGCGCGCTCGGGCGCAGCTTCGTCGCAGCTTCGCCGATGCTGCCGCGAATGCTTTCACTGCCTGCCCTGGCGATTTGGCCAACCCCGGCCTTGGTCCGGTCGGCAACCTCGCCGAGCCCGCGGCCCGCGTCGCTCGACAGCTTCCGGGCCTTGTCGCCGAGCGCCATTTTGTCCCATGCCGCGCCACTGGTCCGCGCGGCAGCGCGGCCCGCCTGCGCGGTGCCGCGCCCGATCGCGCGCGCGGCCTGCGCGGTCAGCGCTCCGGTTTTGGCGGCGAGTTCGCCCGCGCGGCGCGGGATTTCCATCGCCTCGATGCGGGCGGGAATATCGGCGCGGTCGCCGACCCTGATCGTCCAGTCGGCAAAGGCGTCGGCGCCATCGCGCAGCACTTGCCACAGCCCGGCGGCGCCGGCCTTCATCTGGTCCGACGTGACGACCGGTTTGCGCGCTGGCTTATCTTCGGCGGCATAGCGCGACACATCGATCCCGACTGGCGGAACATCGCGCGGTTTCGCCAATCCCTCGGCGGGCGACGCGGGCGGCCGCGGGGCTGCGTCCGGCGTCGGCGCAGGATCGCGCAGCCATGGCTGGTAATAATCGTCTTTATTTTCGGTCACTTATTGCCCTTGTGCATCGTTTACGGCGATGCTTTGCCCCTTGATTGCCCGAATCTAGCGCCGTTTGCGCTCGCGTTCCACCTCGGCGCGCGCCACCAGCGCAATATCCTGTGCACGGATCCAGTCGGGCGCGCCTTCGGACAGGCCCTGCATCGCCGTTTCGGCATTACGCAGCGCGAGCGACGCCTGTCCACCCTCCAGGCTGTAGCGTTCCGCCGAGGCGAGCGCGGCGCGCGCCTGATCGCCTTTGTTCGCATAGACGATGCCGAGCTGGTACCAGGCAAAGGGGTTCTGGTTGTCGAGCGCGACCGCCGTTTTCAGCACCTCTTCCGCCTCGGCGAAATTCGCCGGATCTTCGGTCGCGATGAGCGCGTGGCCCAGCGTTGCGCTGATCAACGGCTGCGACCGCGATATCGTCACCGCCTTGCGCAGCGCCGGGATCGCTTCTTTGGGGCGCCCCGATTCGAGCAGCACCTGCCCTTCGAGTTCAAGAAAATAAGGGTCGTTCCGATCGGTGGCGAGCAACGCTTCGACCTCGGCCAGCGCCTTTTGGGGATAGGCGCTGCGGTGCCAGGCATAGGCGCGCGCATAACGCGCCGGAATGCTCGTGTTGGTTTCCGGGAATTTGCGCAGCGTGCGGTCGGGATCGGTCATAAAACCCGACAGCTTCGCCTTGATCCGCTGAAAGCGTTTCTCAATGGCCGGGTCGCCGGGCTTGGTCCACGCCGGATCGATGACATAGACCTCGCGTAAGGTCTGGATGCGATCGCCCGACATCGGATGGGTGCGGCCATAGGCCTGATCATCGTCCTGTTTGACCGCGTAACGGAATTCCAGATTCTGCAATTTTTTGAAGAACGCCAGGCTGCCGCGGCCGCTGATCCCAGCTTTCGACAGATATTGCGCGCCTGCAGCATCGGCAGTCGATTCCTGGACGCGGCTGAACGCCAGAAATTTGCCGAGCGCAGCTTGCTGGCCCGCCATCATGATCCCCATGCCCGCCTCGCCGCCGCCCGCCGCGATCGCCGCGGCACCGAGCAGCAGGCTGAGCAGCGAGATACCCGTCGCTGCCTTGGCGCCTTCGTTGACGCGAATCGCGTGGCCGCCGATGACATGGCCCAGCTCGTGCGCGAGCACGCCCTGCACCTCTTCGGCGGTGTCGGCGGCTTCGATCAGCCCGGCAAAGACATAGATGTCCTGACTGCCGGCGACGAACGCGTTGATGCTGCGATCACCGAGCAGATGGACGCGCACCTGCCCCGGTTGCAGTCCGGCGGCGATCAGCAGCGGGTCCATCATGTCCTGAAACAGCGCTTCGGTTTCGGCATCGCGCAGGATCGATTGCGCCATTGCCGGGCGCGTCGCGATGGCCAGCATCGCGAGCAGGGTCAGTGCGATACGGAGCAGCGGGCGCCATGCGCTCGTCCGAACCATCGCTTGGGGGGAGGGTGGCATCATCTTGCCCACCCTCGCGCTGTGCATCTGAACATCGACTGAAGCCATGCCGACTTTGTGGAGGTCAGCGCGTGTAGAGGCAAGACGAGACTTTATGGGAAAGCCGTCATCGCGCGGAACCCGGCTTTTGATCCGGGGCGACGCGGCAATCCAGGGTGGCGAGTGCCACCCTGGATTGCTCCCCCGGTTTTTGCCGGGGTCGCAATGACGAGACGTGTAACGCCCGGATCAGCCGAAGGTACGCTGCCACCAGCCGCGACGCGGTTCGCCGTCGGGACCGACACCGTCCTCGTCGCCTGTGGCGGCATCGGTTTCGGCATCGCCGGTCGTCGCCGCTTCGGGCGCGGCATCCGACGCAACGGCCTTTTTGGCGCGGCTGGCACGCTTCTTGGGCGCGGGTTTTGTGGGTTCGGCTTCGGCTTCAGGCTCGTCTTCGGCACTGGGCATCGCCGGGGGAGCTTCAGGCTCCGCTTCTGCCGCTGCTTCGGCGGCGTCCGCTTCGGCTGCAGCCTTGGTTTTGCGCGGCGCGCGCTTGCGCTTTGGCTTTTCCTCGGCAGCTGGCGCGTCTTCGACGACCGGCTCCGCGACGTCCGCGGCTATTGGTGCTTCGATGGCATCGGCTGCGGTGTCGTCGGCGGCCTCGGTGGCATCGACCTTGGGCTTGCGGCCACGACCACCACGGCGGCGGCGCGGCTTGGCGTCGGGATCAACCGCTTCCCCCTCGACATCGCTGGCAGTTTCCGCTGGTGCGGCGTCGCCGTCCTCGGCCCCTTCTGCAGCGCCATCGCGCTCGGTATCGCCGTCGTCATTGCCTTCGACGATTTCATTGCCTTCCTCGTCGCGGCGACCGCGGCGACCGCGACGACGACGGCGGCGGCGCTTGCGGCCTTCGCCATCGGCGTCGCTCTCGCCGCCCTCGGGCGCGCGCTCGCGCTGGCGCGCGGGACGGACTTCGGTTTCTTCTTCGGCTTCTTCCATATCGTCGTCTTCGGGATAATCGTCGTCATCTTCGTCTTCGATCGGTGCGATCGGGGCAAAGCTGCGGCGCTGCGTCGGCGGCGGACCCGTGACTTCGATCGCCATCCGCGCACCCTCGGTTTCGCCGTCGGGCAGGATTTCGACCGTGACGCCGTACAGCTCCTCGATGTCGCGCAATTCGCGGCGCTTTTCATTGAGCAGGTAGAAGGTCGCCTCCTGGCTCGCACGCAGGGTGATGCGGCTGCCCTTGCCGCGCGCCGCTTCCTCTTCGATCAGGCGCAGCGCGCTGAGGCCCGCCGACGATGCGGTGCGGACCAGCCCTGTGCCTTCGCAATGCGGGCAGGGGCGCGTCGACGCTTCGAGCACCCCGGTGCGCAGGCGCTGGCGGCTCATTTCCATCAGGCCAAAGCCCGAAATGCGGCCGACCTGGATGCGCGCGCGGTCGTTTTTCAGCGCGTCCTTCATCGCGCGCTCGACCTTGCGGACGTTCGAACCATGATCCATGTCGATGAAATCGATCACGACCAGTCCGGCCATGTCGCGCAGGCGCAGCTGGCGCGCGATTTCGGCGGCCGCTTCCAGATTGGTGCTGACCGCGGTCTGCTCGATATTATGTTCGCGCGTCGAGCGGCCCGAGTTGATGTCGATCGACACCAAAGCCTCGGTGGGATTGATCACCAGATAGCCACCCGATTTCAGCTGGACGACGGGATTGAGCATCCCGGCCAGCTGATCCTCGACGCCGTAGCGCTGATAGAGCGACACCGGATCGGCATATTGCTTCACGCGGCGCGCGTGGCTCGGCATCAGCAATTTCATGAATTGCTTAGCCGCCTTATAGCCCTCGTCGCCTTCGACGAGCACTTCCTCGATATCCTTGTGATAAATATCGCGGATCGCGCGCTTGACCAGGTCGCTATCCGAATGGACCAGCGCCGGGGCGCTCGATTCTAGCGTCTTTTCGCGAATCTCGTCCCACAGGCGCGCCAGATAATCGAAGTCGCGCTTGATCTCGACCTTGGTGCGGCTCATCCCGGCGGTGCGGACGATGCAACCCATTGTCGGCGGCAGCGCGAGTTCATCGACCATCGCCTTCAGCTTGCGGCGATCGGCACCGTTCGAAATCTTGCGGCTGATGCCGCCGCCGTGCATCGTGTTGGGCATCAACACGCAATAACGGCCGGCGAGCGAAAGATAGGTGGTCAACGCGGCGCCCTTGTTGCCGCGTTCTTCCTTGACGACCTGGACCAGCATCACCTGACGGCGGCGGATGACGTCTTGAATCTTGTAACGGCGGCGCAGCGACATGCGATTCTCGCTATCGTCTTCGTCGCGGCGGCTGCTGCGACCGCGGCCACCACCCTTGCGGCCGTTTCCGCGCCCACGGCCACGACCCTTGCGGTCGCCACGATCGCTGCGGCTTTCGGAAGCTTCGCCGCCCTCTTCCCCGTCGCCATTCTCGCCGTCGCCCTGGTCGTCGCGGTCGTCGCGGTCGTCGTCATCGCCATCGTCGCGCTCGTCGCGATCATCCCGATCGTCGTCGCGGTCACGGCGGCTGTCGCCATTGTCGTCCTCGTCGTGATATTCGACGTCGGCGACATCGCCTTCCAGCTCGTCAAGGTCTTCCTCGGCGCGCTGCGCGGCGGCGGCGGCATGTTCGGCCTCTTCGCGCAGCAGCGCTTCGCGGTCTTCCTTCGGAATCTGATAATAGTCGGGATGGATTTCGCTGAACGCGAGGAATCCGTGGCGATTGCCGCCATATTCGATGAACGCCGCCTGCAGCGACGGTTCGACGCGGGTTACTTTGGCCAGATAGATATTGCCCTTGAGCTGTTTGTGCTCGGCGGACTCGAAATCAAACTCCTCGATGCGGTTTCCCTGGGTGACGGCGACCCGGGTTTCTTCCCGGTGCCGCGCGTCGATCAACATGCGCGTGGTCATTAGTTACACTCCAAGCGCGCCGCAGCGCGCCATCAAAAAATCCCGCGATCTTCGTTGAGGAAAGGTCGCGGCGGGTACGGATGAAACGAAAAAAGACGTTATTGCCGCGGGGAGCCTGCGTCCGATGCTGGACGCGCATGCGGTCTTTGCATCCGGCGACGGCAGCGGCGAAAGCGCCCGCGTCGGGATGAAAAGAGGGCATGGCAAGCCTCATGCGGCATCAACCTGTTACATGGGGTGAGCGGGCGGGCAGGGCGGGCGTCTGGCGATCGCCCCGACTGTCCGGTCAACCGGGTGGACTGACGGCAGGTTGCCGATCCCCGCATATCCGGCGCCAAGGCGGCCATGTTCCGCAGTTTTTGCGGAGCAGGCCTTCCCCTCAAAAGGCCGGACGGCACCGGGAACGACACCGTCAGTGGTGGTGTGCTAGCATCGGCACGGGCCGACGGCAACAGCGCCACCGCAGAAAGATGGTGCGTGCGCAGGGCTGTGCAAGTGCCACGCCTCTGCCAAACATGGTGAATTGCTGGTTAACCTTGCCGGTTGACCGTGGTTTGACGCGCCATGGATAATGCCGGGTTCACCACTGTCTGCCGCTGGGGGCCGCATGTTTTCGATTAAGCACTGGACCAGCGCGCGCAGGCAGCGGCATAAAAGCTCCATGAGCCTGCTGATCGTCCTGATCGCGATGTTGATGAACCCCGCAGCGGCGCTGGCGGGGCAAATCGGCGCGGTCGAAATCGGCGATTCGGACATCACGCTGCGCTTCGACGATCTTGTCAGCGGTGCGTCGACCTTCCTCCTCGCCGGTCCCGACCGGATCGCTCTCGACATCGCGGGGGCGCAGCCCGGCCGTTCTTCGCAAGGCGCCGGACTGGTCCGTGCGGTGCGCCAGGGGCAAAAGGATACCGGCACGGCGCGTATCGTGCTTGATCTCGCGCAGCCCGCCGTCGTTACCGGCGCGCGCTTTGCCGCCGACGGCCGCAGTCTGACCTTTCAGCTCCGCCCGGTTTCCGCCGACGAATTCGCGCGGGTATCGCGCGGCCCGCGCATTGAATTGGCCCCGCCCACAGGCTTTCGCGCCAAGCCGCCCGAAAAACGCTACAGCGTCAGCGTCCCGATCGGCAAGCCCAAGCCCAGCGTGGCGCTGCCGCGCATCGAGGGGCCCAATGACAGCCGCCTGCCGCTCGTCGTGATCGACGCCGGCCATGGCGGGCATGATCCGGGTGCGATCAGCCCGCACAGCGGCAAACGCGAAAAGGACATCACCCTCGCGCTCGCGCGTGCGATTCGCGACGATTTGCTCGGATCGGGCCGGGTCCGCGTCGCGTTGACCCGCGCCGACGACCGGTATCTGGTGCTCGAGGAGCGTTTCGGCATCGCGCGGCGGCTCAAGGCAGACCTGTTCATCTCGGTCCATGCCGATGCTGCCGAAAACCAGACCGCCAATGGCGCATCGATCTATACCCTGTCCGAAGTTGCCTCCGACCGCGAAGCCGCGCGGCTCGCGGCGCGCGAGAACAAGGCGAATGTCATCAACGGCGTCGATCTGGGTGCGCACAGCGGTGATGTCTCGTCGATTCTGCTCCACCTGACGCAGCGTGAAACGATGAATGTCGCCTCCGACTTCGCTCGCCTGCTCCAGCGCGAAGCGGGCGAAGCGGTCAAGTTCCGCACCAATGCCCATCGCTTCGCCTCATTTGTGGTGCTGAAAGCGCCCGACACCCCGTCAATCCTGTTCGAAACCGGATTTATCTCGAACAAGGGCGACGCCGAATTCCTGGCCTCGACTGCGGGGCAGAAAAAGGTCGCACGCGGGGTGCGCGACGCGGTGCAGATCCATTTCGCACGGCAGATCGCGGCGCGCTGATGAGCTAGTCTTGACTAACTTTTTCTCTCCGGCCAGTTTTATCGCGCTCGCTGCGGGAGAAGATCATGAGCTGGAGCAACTGGTCGGGCAGCGTCACCGCACCCGCACAAATCGCCCGCCCGCACAGCGAGGACGAGCTTGCTGCGCTGATCCGCAGCGCGCACAATCTGCGTGTCGCCGGTGCGGGGCACAGCTTCATGCCTTTGTGCGAATCGGACGAACTGATCGTCAGCCTCGACGATCTGGCCGGTGACATGCACATTGCCGTCGATCGCCAGACCGCGCGCATCCCCGCCGGCTGGAGCATCCGCCGCCTTACAGCGGCACTATGGGACGAGGGGCTGGCGCTCGCCAATCAGGGCGACGTCAATCCGCAGTCGCTCGCTGGCGCGATGGCGACGGGGACGCACGGTACCGGTGCCGATCTCGGCTCACTTGCCACGTTTGCGCGCGGTTTCCGCCTGATCGGCGCCGATGGCGAGACCCATTGGTGCGATGCGATCACCAACCCCGATCTTTATCAGGCGCAGCGACTGTCACTCGGCCTGTTCGGAGTTGCGACCGAAATCGACGTCGCGGTCGTTCCCGCCTTTCATCTTGCCGAACGGATCGAAAAGCGGCGCTGGGCCGAAATCCGCGAAAGCTATGATGATTTGACCCGCCAGCACCGCCACGTCGAATTCTGGTTCTTTCCGCACAGCGACGATGTCATCCTCAAATCGCTCGACCTATGCGATCCATGCGACCCGCCGCCGACCACGACCGATATGGAGGAGGCGACGTTTCGTCGTATCCTGGACATCTCCGCGCGCCTGCCGTTTTTAACCCCCTTCCTGCAGCGGCTGATGATGAGAAGCGGCATTTCCGGCCGCCGCCGTGGTCCAGCGCACCTTGTCTTTCCGTCCGACCGGACGATCCGCTTCGAAGAGATGGAATATGAAATGCCGCGCAGCGTCGGGCTCGAAACCCTCACCGAGGTCGTTGACTGGATTCGCCGCAAACGCCTGCCTGTCACCTTTCCGTTCGAATTTCGCACCGTCGCCGCGGACGACATCTGGTTGAGCCCGATGAACGCGGGACCGGTCGCGGCGATTTCGCTGCACCAATATGCCCGGATGCCGTGGCGAAACCTGTTTGCCGAGGCCGAGACGATTTTTCGTGGCCATGGTGGACGGCCACACTGGGCCAAGCGCCATACGCTCACCCGCGAGGACGTTGCGGCGCTCTATCCGATGGCGGCGCGCTATACCGCCGTCCGCCGTGCCGCCGACCCCGACGGCAAATTCCTTAATCCACATCTGGAAAGCCTGTTCGCATGACCACCGACCGCGACCTTCACGCGCATCTGATCGGCCAGCAAGGCTCGCGCGCCGACCTCAACACCCCGGTGCTCGTGCTCGATGCCGATGCACTCGACCGCAATATTGCGGCGATGGCGGCGCTGGTTGCCGCAAAGGGCATCACGCTGCGTCCGCACGCCAAGACGCACAAGAGTGTGGATATCGCCAAGCGTCAGATCGGGGCGGGTGCAGTTGGAGTTTGCTGTGCCAAGATCGGCGAGGCCGAGGCGTTAGCCGCCGGAGGCATAATCGGCATACTTGTCACCTCACCCGTCGCGGCACCACGTGCGATCGAAAGGCTCGCCGCGCTGGCGGCTACTGCCGAAGGGCTGATAGCGGTGGTCGACCATCCGGGCGTCGCCGAGCAGCTTCAGTCCGCACTCGCGGCGGCGAACGCAAATCTCGACGTGATCATCGACATCGACCCTGGCATTGCGCGCACCGGCGTCGCGTCGGCAGAGGCCGCGGTCACCCTCGCCCGAGTCATCGCCGCATCGCCCAACCTCGCCTACCATGGCGTGCAATTCTACTGCGGGTCGCAGCAGCATATCGAGAGCTATGTCGAACGCCGCGCCGCGATCGTCGAACGCACCGCCTATCTGCAAAGCGTCATTGCGGCTCTGTCCGACGCGGGCTTTGCGCCGGAGACTATTACCGGTTCGGGCACCGGCACGCACCGCATCGACCTCGACCTGGGCATCTTTACCGAACTGCAGGCGGGCAGCTATGTCTTCATGGACAAGCAGTATCTCGACTGCGATCTGACGGGCGAGGGCGGCGAGCCGCCGTTCGAAGTTTCGCTGTTGGTCGATGCCCGCGTCGTCAGTGCAAATCATGACGGCCTTGTGACGATCGACGCCGGGTATAAATCGCTCTCGACCGACGGCGGCGTCGCGGTGGTGCAGCGCGGGGCGCCCGAGACCACTTTCTTCGCCTTCATGGGCGACGAGCATGCGGCGCTGATTGCGCCCGGTATCGGGACGCAGCTTAACCCCGGCGACCCGGTCAGCCTCACTGTGCCGCACTGCGATCCGACGGTGAATCTCTATGACAGCTATCATGTCGTCGCGGGCGATACGCTGGTCGACATCTGGCCGGTCAGTGCGCGTGGCCGCGCGCGGTGATGGCGGCCTCGCGCGCCTCGCTCGTCAAGCGTCCGCCGCAACAAGGCCGCGCGCAGCTGACCCGCGGCCGCTTGCTGGATGTCGCGGGCGAATTGCTGGCCGAAGTCGGGATAGAGCGGATATCTACCAATATGATCGCCGCGCGCGCTGGCCTGACGCCGCCCGCGCTCTACCGCTATTTCGGCGACAAATATGCGGTGCTGGAGGCGCTGGGGCGGCGGCTGATGGAACGGCAGAACGCCGTACTCGAGGACTGGCTGGCCCGGCACGCACGCGGTGGGATCGCCGCGATGGCCGATCATATCGGCGATTTGCTCGCCGAAAACGCGGCAGTGACGCGCGCCGAACCCGGCGCGGTGTGGATATTGCGCGCGCTCCACGCGTCGCCGCAGCTCGTCCATGTCCGGCTCGAATCGCACCGCTATGTGACCGATCGGCTGGCAGAGGCCTGCGCGGCATATCGGGTTGGGATGGACCGCGAGGTGCTGTGGTCGCGGCTCCGGCTGGCGGTAGAACTCGGCTTTGCGGCCGACGAAATGCTGTATGAGGAAGACCGCGTATCGCAGGCAGCGCTGCTGGCTGAGGTTGCCGCAATGTTGCGCGCATCGCTGCTCGACCTGAGCGAAATCGCTTAGTCACCCACCTCGCCGCAACCATGCTTCCCTTTCGGCGATCCACGCTTTAGAGGCAGGCGTCATGGTCGCCGACAGTCCGCCCGATTTCCGCCTGCGCCTGCGCCGCGACAGCAATGCCGTCATCGCCTGGCTGCGCGACATGTGGACGCGACGCTGGTTCCGCTGGCTCGGCTATCTGGCGCTCTCGGGCGTGCTGGCGCTGATCCTGATCTGGGCGATCTTCGCGCGCGACCTGCCCTCGGTCGATCAGCTGCGCGATTATGAACCCCCGCTGCCGACGATGGTCCGCGACGGCGAGGGCAAGCCGGTGCACAGCTACGCTCGCGAACGCCGCGTCCAGCTGGAATATAGCGAATATCCGCAGCTGCTCGTGCGCTCGTTCCTGGCCGCCGAGGACAAGACTTTCTTCAGCCACGGCGGCATCGACTATCCGGGCATCGCATCGGCGATCATTACCAACCTTACCAACAGCGGCCGTCCCGTCGGCGCCTCGACGATCACCCAGCAGGTTGCCAAGAACCTGCTGCTCACGAACGAGCTCAGCTATCGCCGCAAGGTGCGCGAAGCGATCCTGGCGATGCGCATCGAGGATGCGCTGACCAAGGAACAGATCCTCGAACTCTATCTCAACGAGATCCCGCTCGGCCGCCGCGCTTTCGGGGTGCAGGCGGCTAGCCGCGCCTATTTCGACAAGGATGTCGATCAGCTCCAGCTTCACGAAATGGCATTTCTCGCGATCCTGCCCAAGGCGCCCGAAAAATATGGCCGCGCGCGCAACGAGGCGGAGGCGCTTGCGCGCCGCAATTTTGTGCTCGGGTCGATGGAAAGCAACGGTTGGATCACCGCCGCGCAGCGCGACGCGGCGCGCGCCATGCCGCTCGGCCTCACCAATAGCGGCAACCGCGCGATCGCGCAGGTCGGCGGCTATTATATGGAAGAGGTGCGGCGTCAGCTGATCGCCCAGTTCGGCGAGACCGCCGATGACGGCCCGCTCAGCGTTTATGCCGGCGGGCTATGGGTCCGCACGCCCTATGATGGCAAGATGCAGACGGGCGCGACGATGGCGCTGCGCAAGGGGCTCCAGCGCTACGACGCCGGCAAGGGGTGGTCGGGACCGATCGCGACGATCGAGGCCGACGACCAGTGGCAGAGCCGTCTGGCGTCGAGCTTCATCGGCATCGACTATGACAATTGGCGCGTCGCCGTGGTCCTGTCGAAATCGGCCGGCGCGGTGCAGATCGGGTTTGCCAATGGCGACACCGGGACGCTGCCCGCCAGTGCCGCGACGCTGGGCTATCGCAAGACCGGCGGCAATGCGTTTTCGGCGATGCGCCCGGGCGACCTTATCGTCGTCAAATCGACCGGCGGCAGCAGCTATGCCTTGCGCAACATTCCCGAAGTGTCGGGCGGCATGGTCGTCGAAAGCCCGCATTCGGGCCGCATCTATGCGATGCAGGGCGGCTTTGACGTCCGCCTTTCGCCGTTCAACCGCGCAACGCAGGCCGAGCGCCAGCCCGGATCGACGATCAAACCCTTCGTTTACGCCGCGGCGCTCGACAATGGCATGACTCCTGCGACGATGATCGTCGACGGACCGTTTTGCGTCTATCAGGGCGCGCGCTTCGGCAACAAATGCTTCCGCAACTTTGGCGGCGCGGGCGGCAGCGGCGAGCATACGATGCGCTGGGGGCTCGAACAATCGCGCAACCTGATGACGGTCAAGACCGCGAGCCAGATCGGCATGGAGCCGATCGTCGAAACGATCGCAACGATGGGGATCGGCAAGCACGAACCCTATCTGTCGACCGCGCTCGGCGCCGGATCGACGACGGTCGAAAAAATCACCAACGCTTATGCGATGCTCGCCAACCATGGCCGCGAGCTCAAGCCGCGGGTGATCGACTATGCGCAGGACCGCCGCGGCAAGGTGATTTTCCCGGCGAACTGGAAACCGTGCGACGGCTGCAACAAAAAGGATTGGGACGGCCATCCCATGCCGCGCTTTGCCAGGTCGGGCAAGCAGCTGATGGACCCGATGACCGCCTATCAGGTCGTCCATATGCTCGAAGGCGTCGTCCAGCGCGGAACCGCAGTGCGGCTGCGCGACCTGAACGTGCCGCTGTTTGGCAAGACGGGAACCACCACGGGCCCGAACGACGTCTGGTTCGTCGGCGGCACCCCCGACGTGATCGCGGGTATGTATATCGGTTTTGACCAGCCGCGCAGCATGGGCGGCTATGCCCAGGGCGGCAGCTATGCGGCGCCGATCTTCAAGGATTTCGCGCTTGCCGCGCTCGCCGACCGGCAACCGATTCCCTTCGCGGCGCCCAAGGGAGTGCGGATGGTCCGCATCGATCGCCAGTCGGGCCGCCGCGTTTATGGCAGCTGGCCGGGGACCGATCCCAAGGCGTCGATCATCTGGGAAGCCTTCAAGCCCGAAAGTGAGCCACGCCGGACGATCCGCGAAGAAGAGATCAAGCCGGTGAAGACCCCCCGGCGGCAGGATGCGCCGGTGCGGCAAGGCCCGGCGGGACGCACCGACAACGACTTCCTCGACGACCGCGGCGGCATCATCTGACCGCTTGTCTCTGACGACCGAGCCTCTATGGCCGGGGCTTAATTTATTCAGGAGCAAAGACATGCGCGCCGAAGCGCAGGATCATATCGACAAGATTGGCGCCGCGCTGGCGCTGCTGCGACGGTTCCTCGACTGGGATCGCGCAGTGCGGCGGCTCGACGAGCTCAATGCCAAGGTCGAGGACCCGACGCTATGGGACAGCCCCAAGGCGGCGCAGGAAGTGATGCGCGAGCGGCAGCGGCTGGATGCGGCGATCGCGGCGACGCGCGCGATCGAAACCGAATGCGCCGACACCGCCGAACTGATCGAACTCGCTGAAATGGAAGGCGACGAGGCGATGGTCGACGAGGCGGTGGCCTCGCTGGCAACGCTCGCGGCGCGCGCCGAGGAAGACAAGATCCGGGCGCTGCTCGCGGGCGAGGCCGACGCCAATGACGCCTATATCGAAGTCCATGCCGGCGCGGGCGGCACCGAAAGCCAGGACTGGGCCGAAATGCTCCAGCGCATGTACAGCCGTTGGGCCGAAAAACGCGGGTTCAAGGTCGAGCTTGTCGAGTATCAGGCGGGCGAACAGGCGGGGATCAAGTCGGCGACGATGCTGGTCAAGGGCGAGAATGCCTATGGCTATGCCAAGACCGAAAGCGGTGTGCATCGGCTGGTCCGCATCTCGCCCTATGACAGTTCGGCGCGGCGCCACACCAGCTTTTCCAGCGTCTGGGTGTATCCCGTGATCGATGATAATATCGACATCGAGATCAACGAGGGCGATCTCAAGATCGATACCTACCGTGCCTCGGGCGCGGGCGGCCAGCACGTCAACACGACCGATTCGGCGGTGCGTATCACGCACATCCCGACGGGCATCGTCGTCGCCAGCCAGAATGACCGCTCGCAGCACAAGAACCGCGCCACCGCGATGGGAATGCTGAAAGCGCGGATGTACGAAGCCGAGCTGCAAAAGCGTGAAGCCGCGGCATCAGGCGAATATCAGGCGAAGACCGAAATCGGCTGGGGACACCAGATCCGCTCCTACGTCCTTCAGCCGTACCAGCTGGTCAAGGATCTGCGCACCGGCGTTACCTCGACGGCACCCGGCGACGTTCTCGACGGCGCGCTCGACCCGTTCATGGCTGCGGCGCTGTCGCAAAAAGTGACGGGCGAAAAGGTCGAGGTCGAGGATATCGATTGATGAAATGCGCCGCCGCCCTGCTCGCGCTGGCGCCGCTGCTCAGCGGCTGCGATGCGCCATGGGGTGACAGCGGCAATCGCGCCGCAACCGCGCGCGAATTTCCGCCCGCTGACCGCCCCGTCGCGCCAACCGTCTCGACCAAATGGTCGACCGAAGAAGCGCGCGACCGTGTCAACGAAGCGGACGACGTGATGGACTCGGCCGATGTCCGCCCCGGCATGACCATCGCTGACATCGGCGCTGGCGACGGCTATTACACCGTGCGTCTCGCCCAGCGGGTCGGTGAAGGCGGGCGGGTGCTGGCACAGGACATCATGCCCGGGGTGATCGAACGGCTCGCCGACCGCGTTGCGCGCGAAAGGCTCGACAATGTTTCGCTCAAGCTCGGTGCAGTCGATGATCCGCGCCTGCCCGCGGCAAGCTTCGACCGCGTTTTCATGGTCCATATGTATCACGAAATCGGCGAGCCCTACGCCTTCCTGTGGCGGTTGCGCCCCGCGCTGCGTGCGGGCGGGCAGGTGATCGTCGTCGACGGCGACCGGCCGATCGCCGACCATGGCACGCCCTTCCGCCTGCTCGTCTGCGAATTCGAGGCCGTGGGATACAAGCTGGTGTCCTACGACGATAAGCAGCACGCCGGGGGGTATTTGGCGAGATTCGTGCCGAGCGGGAAACGGCCCGAACCCGATGCGATTACGATGTGCGATAACCCCTGATTGCTTGCTCCTCCCTGTCGTGCAGCGATAGGAAGGGGTGGAGGGGCCGCGACGGGAGTGCCATCGCCCACCCGTCAGCGCTTAGCGGTACCACCTCCCCATGCCTGCGGCACAGGGAGGATCAATATTCAAAAAACCACCAACCGATCCGCATCGCCGATCTCGGCCGTGAAGCTCACCAGCCCGCCGGTGCGCACCTGCGGTACCAGTTCGCTCGCCGTCATGCCGATCAGCGCCATGCCCGACTGGCAGACGGTCAGCCGCACGTCCATCGCCATCGCCTCGGCGATCAGCGACACGAGGTCGGGCTGTCCCGCCGCGCGCCGCGCGGCGTCGCCTGCAAAGGCGACGGGCGTGCGCAGCAGCGCGGCCGCTTGTCCTTGCAGGAATATTCGCGCCGACCGCCCGAGCGCCGCCGCCGCCGCCGCCGTCTCTAGCGCGGCGTAGAAGCGTTCGCCATCGGCCGATGCGACGATTATGCTCAGCCCCGGCATATCGGACACTCCGGATCCTCGGCAATTGCGACCTCGCGCCAGCGCCGGTCGAGCATATCGACGATCGCCAGCCGCCCGGTCAAGGCTGCGCCCCAGCCGGCCAGCGCGCGCACCGCTTCCAGTGCCGCCATCGTCCCGATCATCCCCGCGAGCGCGCCCATCACCCCGGTCTCGGCGCAGTTGAGCCCCTCCTGGTTCGGATTGTCGCCGACAAGGCAGGCATAGCAGGGGCTGCCCGCGCGCCAACCCTCGTACAGCGCCACCTGCCCTTCGAAAGCGCCGATCGCCGCGCTGAGCAGGGGAATTTGCAAGGCAACGGCGGCACGGTTGACTGCGAGTCGGGTCCCGAAATTGTCGCAGCCGTCGAGGATCAGGCTGGCGCCCGTCAACAGCGGCGTGGAATTTTGATCGTCGAGCCGCTGGGCGGCCGCGATCGCCTTGACATGCGGGTTGATCTGTCGCGCAGCCGCCGCGGCGACGACGGCCTTGCGCGCGCCGATGTCGCCGTCGGTAAATAGCGGCTGGCGCTGCAGGTTCGACAATTCGACGACGTCGTCATCGATGATCGTCAAGCTGCCGACCCCCGCCGCCGCCAGATAGGTGATCGCCGGACAGCCGATGCCGCCCGCGCCGATCACCGCGACATGTGCGTTCTTCAGTCTTGCCTGTCCTGCGCCGCCAAAGGCCGGCAGGATGATCTGGCGGGCGTAACGGTCGAGTTCGGCGTCGCTGAGCAAGCTACTCGCTCGATCGCCGGGTCTTGATGCCCGACAGCGACGCCAGCCCTTCGGCGTCGGCGGTTTCATCAACGGGTTCGCTCTCGACGCCGGTCGATCCGAACCCACCCCCGCCGCGCGCGGTCTCGTCGAGCGACGTGACCTCGGCAAAGGTCGCGCGCTGGACCGGCGCGGGCACCAGCTGGGCGATCCGGTCGCCGCGCTTAATGTCGAAATTATCGTCGCCCAGATTGGCGAGGATCACCTTCACCTCGCCGCGATAGTCGCTGTCGATCGTCCCGGGCGTGTTGAGACAGGTGATGCCATGTTTGAGCGCGAGCCCTGAACGCGGGCGCACCTGCACCTCATAACCGGCCGGAATCGCCATCGCGAAGCCGGTCGCGACCGCGTGACGCGTGCCAGGACGGATCGTCAGCGATTCGGCCGCGACCACGTCCATCCCCGCCGCGCCATCGCTAGCATAGGCGGGCAGGGGCAACCCGCCGCCATTGGGCAGGCGCAGGATCCTGATCTCAATCGGGCTGGTGGCGGCTACGCGCATCGAGCTCATCGGCTATCTTTTCCATCAATTTGCGGGCGACGGCCGCTTTGGGCAGTCGATCCCAGCTGTCTATCCCGTCTTTGCTAACGATATGCACCTGATTGCTTTCGCCGCCCATCGGGTCGGCAGCGACGTCGTTGGCAACGATCCAGTCGCACCCCTTCCGCACCAGTTTCGCCTGCGCATGCGCGATGACATCGTTCGTCTCGGCGGCAAAGCCGATCAGCAGCGTCGGGCGATGCGGGTTTTTGGCGACACCAGCAAGAATGTCGGGATTCTCGGCGAGCGCGAGCGGCGGCACGGCGCCGCTGCCGTCCTTCTTGATCTTTTGCCGCGCGGGGTCGGCGGCGCGCCAGTCGGCGACTGCAGCGACCATGATTGCCGCATCGACGGGCAGGCCTTGCTGCACTTCGGCGGCCATTTCGACTGCAGTTTCGACATCGACGCGAATCACGCCTGGCGGGGTAGGCAGCTCGACGGGGCCGGCGATCAGCAGCACTTCGGCCCCCGCCTCGGCGGCGGCGGCGGCGATCGCAAAACCCTGTTTGCCGCTCGACCGGTTGGCGATGTAGCGCACCGGGTCGATCGGCTCGTGCGTCGGACCGGCGGTGATCAAGATGCGGCGGCCGAACAGCGGGCGGTGGTTCTCGGGCGCGAAGTCGGGTTGGCTTTCCAAGCTTTTGTTGGTGTCGAGCGAAGTCGAGACGCGGGAAGGCAGGGGCGGCTTCTCGACTGCACTCGACGCGAACGGCTTTGAGAGGCGGCTCTCGATCGCCGCAAAGATCGCCGCCGGTTCGGGCAACCGCCCCGGGCCATACTCACCGCACGCCATCTCGCCCTCGTCGGGCGCCATCACCGTCACCCCGTCGCCGCGCAGTGTCGCGATATTGCGCTGCGTCGCAGGGTGCAGCCACATGCGCACATTCATCGCCGGCGCAGCGAGCACCGGCTTGTCGGTGGCGAGCAGCAGAGTGGTGGCCAGATCGTCGGCGATACCCGCCGCCATCTTTGCCATCAGGTCCGCCGTGGCGGGGGCGACAACGACCAGGTCGGCCTCGCGCGACAGCTGGATATGCCCCATCTCGACCTCGTCCTTCAGGTCGAACAAATTGGTATAGACCTTGTTCTCGCTGAGCGCCGCGAATGTCAGCGGGGTCACGAACTGCTCGCCCGCGCGGGTGATGACACAGCGGACGGTCATTCCCGCCTTTCGAAGCAGGCGAACGAGCTCGATGCTCTTGTAAGCGGCGATACCGCCGCCGATGATGAGCAGGATGCGGGGTTGGGGCATCGTGTCAATAACCGGTGAGAAGCATATCGAGGGCATTCAGGATTTCGTAGCGCTGGTCTGCGAGCGACGCGATCTTTGGTCCAAGATCGTCTATTCCTATTGCGGATGCCAGCGGAGTTGCGAGCAGATGCTGCTCACCAGAAATCGCAAAAACGGGATGCAGTCGGTCCATTTTTGGTTTTCCTTCCGACGGCAAGAGCGGAATGACAAAACGGGTACCGAAATGACCGAACAGGTCGGCTTGGCAATCAAGCAACAATGCACCGTCGTGCGGACTGCGATGGACGTCGAACTGCGCCATCAAAACTGCCGGTATTTCGCAAGCGGTAGGCCGTTTTCGCGGACATAATCATTCCACCATTCGATCGCGGCGCGATTCTCTTCCTGCCATGCGGCTTCGCGCGCCTTTTTGACTCCGGCGGCGAGACCCGATTGGCAGGCTTCGCTGACATTGATACCAAGTCGCTTGGCCTCTTCGACCAGATCGACGCTGAGCGATACATTGGTGGGCTTTTTGGGCGCGGTTTTTTTGACCTCGTCAAATCGCGCCCGACGGTTCATCGCCATTCTCCTTGCGCATAAGATATGCACATTTGGATTGGGATTCAACCCAGCCAGTTGAGCGCCGCCGCGCCCGCTACTGCCCCCGCCAGCGCGGCGAGCGCATAACGCCACCAGCGCCGCTTCTCGCCCTTTTCCCACATGAGCGGGATCGCGGGCAGCGGCGGTGCGGGCGGGGCGGCGCCTTTGCGCGGTAATTGCGCGTCCAGCCGCCGGATGATATCGGGGATCAACGCGAGCGTCTTGCCCTGTTCGCGGATCCCATCGGCGAGCGCAGCCTCGGGACCAAGCTCGTCGCGGATCCATTCCTTCACAAACGGACCCGACTCGTCCCACATATTGATCTTCGGATTGAGCATCGTCGCGACGCCCTCGACCATCACCATCGTCTTTTGCAGCAGCAGCAAATGCGGCTGGGTCTGCATGTCGAAATCGCGCGTGATCGCGAACAGCCCGTCGAGCATCTGGCCGACCGACAATTCGCTCACCGGTTTGCCGCGCATCGGCTCGCCCACGGCGCGCAGCGCCGTCGCGAATTCCTCGACATTATGATAATCAGGCACATACTGCGCCTCGAAATGGATTTCGGCGACGCGGCGGTAATTGCCGGTGGTCAGGCCATAGAGGATTTCCGCGAGCCAGTAGCGCGCCTGCCGGTTGATCCGCCCCATGATGCCGAAATCGACCGCGGCAATCGTGCCGTCGGCTTTCACGAACAAATTACCCTGATGCATGTCGGCGTGGAAAAAACCCTCAGCAATCGCCTGGCGCAGGAAAGCGTGGACGAGGTTGCCCGCGAGCTTTTCCATGTCATGCCCCGCGGCGATCAGGTCGTCGCGATGCGAAATCTTGATACCGTCGATCCAGTCGAGCGTCATCACCTTGCTGGTGGTACGGTCCCAGTCGATCGCGGGAACCTCATAGGTTGGCACCCCGACCATTGCGTCCTTGAGTTCGGATGCCGAAGCCGCCTCGCGCCGCAAGTCAAGCTCGCGCAACGTCCAGCGGCGGAAATTGGCGATCACCTCGCGCGGGCGCAGCCGCGTCGCTTCGCCGCCCAGCGCCTCCAGATGCGCCGCGGCCCATTCATAGGTGTCGATGTCGCGCGCAAACTGCTTATCGATGCCGGGGCGGCGGATCTTGACCGCCACTTGGCGGCCCTCGGTCGTCACCGCGCGGTGGACCTGCGCGATCGACGCGGAGCCGACGGGCTCGGGGTCGAATTCGGCATAAAGACTTTCCAGCGAAGCTTCGAAAGCCGCCTCGATTTCCTTCCGAATACGGTCGAACGCAACCGGAGCAAGGGCATCTTGAAGCGTCAACAGATTGCGCGCGGCTTCTTCGCCCACGATATCGGGGCGCGTAGCCAAGGTCTGGCCAAGCTTGACTGCCGCGGGACCGATCGCCTGAAACGCGGCGGCATAGTCGGGGATTCTCGGCTGAATTGTCCCGAAGCGCGCGATGCGGCAGAGGCGTTTAACCCCTAGCGGCGTGGTCGGCGCACTTTCGATCCCGCGCAGCGCCCCGTGGCGCGCGAGGATGCGACCCCATTTCAGCAGGCGCAGGATATGGGTGACGGGACGGGTCAAGCCTTCCACCCGCTATGAATGGCAACCAACCCGCCCATGATCGGCTCGACCTTGACGGCGGTGAAACCCGCAGCGCCGATCATTTTGGCAAATTCGGGCATCGTCGGGAAACGGCGGATCGATTCGATCAGATAGCGATAGCTATCCTCATCCTGCGCGATCAGCTTGCCGAGTTTGGGCACCAGATGATGCGAATAGGCGTCATAGGCCTGCGCGAACCCCGGCCATTCGTTGGTGGAAAATTCGAGGCAGAAGAACCGCCCGCCATAACGCAGCACGCGGTGCGCTTCCCTGAGCGCGGCGGGAATGTCGGTGACGTTGCGGATGCCGAACGCGATCGTGTAGGCGTCGAAAAACTGGTCGGGGAACGACAAGGTCTCGGCATTCTGCTCGCTCCATACGAGCGAATCGATCCCGCGCTCGGCGGCGCGCTCCATGCCTACGCCCAGCATGTCCGGGTTGATGTCAGCGACAGTGATGCTGGCGCCCGAGGGCTCCATGCGGAAAGCGATGTCGCCGGTGCCGCCCGCCATGTCGAGGATCGCCTCGCCTTCGCGCGGCTTCACGCGGCGCACGAAGCGGTCCTTCCACAATCGGTGCATACCCCCCGACATCGCGTCGTTCATAATGTCGTATTTGCGCGCGACGCGGCTGAACACCTCGCCGACCTTCGCGGTCTTCTCGGTTGCCGGAACCTGTTCATAGCCGAAGCTGACGGTGTCGGGAGTGGACATTGCGTGTACGCCTTTGCGCGGGGAGAAACGAAGTCGCACCGGCCTTTAGCCAAGGGTTGAAGCGCAAGCAAATGGCGCGTAGCCGCAGCAGGTCAGGATGATCTTATGCCCGAGCTGCCCGAAGTCGAAACCACCGTTCGCGGCTTGACGCCGCACCTGACTGGCCAGCGGCTGGTGCGCGTCTCGACGCTGCGCCCCGACCTGCGCCGTCCCTTTCCCGTTGATCTTGCCCAGCGCCTCACCGGATCGATCGTCACCGGTCTGTCGCGGCGCGCCAAATATGGCATCATCGCCACCGACCGCGGCGACCATATGATCTTTCATCTCGGCATGTCGGGCAGCTGGCGGATCGGTAACGGCGAGCCCGGCAAGCACGATCATCTGCTCATCGACACCGCGGCGGGACAGCGGCTCATGCTCCACGACCCGCGCCGATTCGGGTCGGTCGATCTGGTCGCGGGCGATCCGTTGACGGAATTTCCGGCGTTCATCACTCTCGGTCCCGAACCTTTGTCAGAAGCCTTCGACGCCGCCTACCTCGCCCGCGTGCTCGCGGGTCGCCGCGCGCCGATCAAGGCGATGCTGCTCTATCAGACGATCGTCGCTGGACTCGGCAATATCTATGTGTGCGAGGCGCTTAACATGGCGCGCATCCACCCGACGAAGCCTGCCGCCGATGTGTCGCGGGCAAAGCTCGCGGTGCTCGTCCCCGCGATCAAGGCGGTGCTCGAGGCGTCGATCGCGGCGGGCGGATCGACCCTGCGCGATTACAAGCAGCCCGATGGCGAACTTGGCTATTTCGCGAAAGACTGGCGCGTCTATGGCCGCGAAGGCGAGGCGTGCGAATGCGGCGGCGCGATCGCGCGGATCGTCCAGAGCGGCCGCTCGTCCTTCTATTGCCCTAAATGCCAGCGGTGATGCGGGGGCTTTTCCGCAAAAGCCATTGACCAAATGGGCCATGCTGGCTATGCGCGCACCCTTCGAGCAGGGTCCGGGTTACCGGAACCGGCCGTATCCGGACATTGATTCGCCTGTTTGCGCGATTCGGCTGCTCCGGTGACGCTGCGCTCCGACTGACTTAGACCGTTTGGAAACCGAGGAATTTATGGCCAATACGCCGCAGGCAAAAAAGCGCATCCGTCGCAACACCGCGCGCACCATCGTGAACAAGAATCGCGTCTCGCGCATCCGCACGCTGGTGAAGAAGGTCGAGAACGCGATCATCGCCGGTGACAAGGACGCTGCGGCGACCGCGCTGAAGGCGGCGCAGCCTGAGATGGCACGCGGCGTTGCCAAGGGCGTGCTGCACAAGAACACCGTCGCGCGCAAATTCTCGCGGCTGACCAAGAGCGTCAATACGATCGCCTGATCGGCGCTGTCCCGAAAGGGAACAAAAAAGACCCGCCGGTGTAGAGCCCGCGGGTCTTTTTTTGCGCCTCCGATTGTGACCGGACGATGGCAATTGTGTTGCGGTGCGGTAAGTGGCGGATTTACTGCGATTCGTTGATCTGTAACCGGATCGTAATATCTAAACAATTGAAAATATTAGAGAAAATACGGGTTTCGCGCGATTCCGGCCCCCCTGCCGAGTCAAGATTTTTATTTCAGTATTTTTACACCACCACCCCTTGCTCGACTCGCTTCGTCCTGACTAGACAGATGCGTCGTCGGCCTTCGCCGGTGGCCGCCACATCGACATGATTCGCACTTCTTCGGGCGCTTGATCCCGGAAAGGATGCTTGCGTTTGCGCGCAAGCGACGACTCGGCGTGTGGAGTGGCTGCGCGAAGGTTTCGAGGACGGGGGATCAGCGGGGGCGGTGCGGCGTGACAGAGAGCGGAAGACTTCATGGTGATGGTGCAAGGGATGGAGCGATGAGCGGTGACGCCGCCACGCTCTGGCCGCGCGTCGCCGAAGGCTTGCGCCGTGACCTCGGCGTGCGCACCTTTGACCATTGGCTGAAGCCCGTGCGCTTTGGCGATTATTGCGCCATGTCCGGCGTGGTGACGCTCGAAACCGTCAGCCGCTTTTCGGCCAATTGGATCAACGAACGCTTCGGCGACCGGCTCGAACTGGCTTGGCGCCAGCACCTGCCCACCGTGCGCGGTGTGACCGTGCGTGGCGGCGCCGGCGCGAGCGACCGCGCCGCGATCCTCGCGAACCCGCCGCTGCCGACCTTCGACACGCCCGTTCCGGCGGTGATCACCGTTCCGTCACCCTTCGATCCGCGCCTGTCGTTCGACCGCTTCGTGATCGCGCGGAGCAACATCCTCGCCGCCAACGCCGCGCGCCGCATGGCGATGGTCGAAGCGCCGCAGTTCAATCCGCTCTACCTCGCCTCTGGCACCGGGCAGGGCAAGACGCACCTGCTCCAGGCGATCGCGCAGGATTACGCCTCGGCGCATCCGACCGCGACGATCATCCTGATGTCGGCGGAAAAGTTCATGCTCGAATTCGTCGGCGCGATGCGCGGCGGCGACATGATGGCGTTCAAGGCACGGCTGCGTGCCGCCGACCTGCTGCTGCTCGACGATCTGCAATTCGTCATCGGCAAAAATTCGACGCAGGAAGAACTGCTCCACACGATCGACGACCTGATGACCGCGGGCAAGCGTCTGGTGGTCACCGCCGACCGTCCGCCGTCGATGCTCGACGGGGTCGAGGCGCGGCTGCTGTCGCGCCTGTCGGGCGGATTGGTTGCCGACATCGAAGCGCCCGAGGATGATCTGCGCGAACGCATCATCCGCCAGCGGCTGGCGCTGATGCCGATGCTCGATGTCCCCGACGATGTCGTCGCCTATCTGGTCAAGCATTTCACCCGCAACATCCGCGAGCTTGAGGGCGCGCTCAACAAACTGCTCGCTTATGCCGCGCTGACCGGCACGACGGTCGACCTTCGGCTGGCCGAAGACCGGCTCGCCGAAAATGTGCGCACCGCGCGCCCCCGGATCACGATCGACGAGATTCAGCGCGCGGTCTGCGCCCATTACCGGCTCGACAAGTCCGAAATGGCCTCGAAGCGCCGCGTCCGCGCGATCGCGCGCCCGCGCCAGGTCGCAATGTACCTGGCGAAGGAACTGACTCCGCGCTCCTATCCCGAAATCGGACGGCGCTTTGGCGGGCGCGACCATTCGACGGTGATCCACGCGGTACGCACGGTTGAGGCATTGCGCATCGCCGACAGCGAACTTGATGCGGAAATCGCAGCGATCCGGCGCAGTTTGAACAGCTGATTCACAGGCTTATCCCCGGAGTTATCCACATTGTGCAATGGCGGTGATGCGGGTGACGCCTTTGGGGTGGGAATCGGCCTTTCCCATTTCGCCCTCTCCGCGGAGGCCGGGATCTCAACCTCTCGGATTAACGCGCCGGCGAGATCCCGGCTTTCGCCGCGATGACATGGTTGTGGGTGACCGCATGTGGTCGCTAGTTGCCATTCGCAGCTGCAGAATATCAAACGCATCGAAAGGCCGTACGGCAGGGCTGGACATTCTCGCCCCCCTCTGGTGAAGCGCGCAGCATGGCTGAGGTCAAACTGCATCCCGACTGGCTCGCAGCGATCGGCGGCGAGTTCGCGCAGCCCTATATGGCGGCGCTGAAGGCATTTCTCAGCGCCGAGCGCGACAAGGGCAAAGTCATCTATCCGCAGCTGCGAGACTGGTTTGCGGCGCTTGATGCGACGCCGCCGCAGGATGCGCGCGTCGTCATCCTCGGGCAGGATCCGTATCACGGGCCGGGGCAGGCGCATGGGCTGTGCTTTTCGGTGCAGCCGGGGATGCGCGTGCCGCCGAGCCTGGTCAACATCTACAAGGAAATGCAGAGTGACATTGGCATTCCCCGCGCGTCGCACGGATACTTGGGGCATTGGGCGGAACAAGGCGTGCTGCTGCTCAACACTTGTCTGACCGTCGAGGCGGGACAGGCGGCGTCGCATCAGGGCAAGGGGTGGGAGAAGTTCACCGACGCCGTCGTCGCGGCGGTCGCCGCCGACCCGGCGCCGAAGGTTTTCATCCTGTGGGGCAGCCATGCGCAGAAGAAGGCGGCGGATGTTGCGGATTTGGGCGCGGGCAGCCCGCATCTGATCCTGCGCGCGCCGCATCCCTCGCCATTGTCGGCTCACAACGGCTTTTTCGGGTCGCGGCCGTTCAGCCAGGCGAATGATTTTCTGGCGGCGCACGGGCGCGGGACGATCGACTGGGCGTTGCCCGCCGTACCGCGGGAAACGTCAGGCGCGACACCTGCGTGAGCCTGTTATCCGATCCCCTCACGCTGCTCGTGCTCGCCATCTCGGTGATCCTGCTCGGGTTGGCCAAGGGCGGATTGTCGGGGGTCGGCGCGCTGGCGACTCCGATCGTCGCGCTCGTATTGCCGCCGACGCTCGCCGCGGCGCTGCTGCTGCCGATATTGATCGTGCAGGACGTCGTCAGCGTCTGGTCGTTCCGCAGGACATGGGACGGGTGGATCATCGGCTGGATGCTGCCCGGCGCTGCGGTCGGGATCGCCGCGGGCTATTTTTTCGCCGAGCAGGTTGATGAGGCTAAGCTGATGGCGGCGCTGGGCGCGATCACGCTGGCGTTCGGCGTCTATCGCCTGTGGGTCGAGCGTGGTGGGCGCGTCGTCGCGGCGTCGAGTTCACCCGGCTGGATCGGCAGCCTGTTCGGGGTCGCCACCGGCTTCACCAGCCAGATCGCGCATGCCGGCGGGCCGCCGTTTCAGATGTGGGTGACGCCGCGCCGCCTGCCGCATCTGGCGTTCGTCGGGACCAGTTCGGTGCTGTTTGCGGCGATCAACTGGATGAAGGTACCCGCCTATATCGCGCTCGGCGCGTTTCCGCACGAGGTGCTGGTCGCAGCAGCGCTACTGATGCCATTGGCGATCGTGTCAACATTGCTGACGGTGCGGTGGCTGAAACGGATCGATGGCGCGCGCTTCTATGTCCTGATTTACCTGTTGATGGTGCTGCTCGGTGCGAAGCTGATGTGGGACGGATTGGCGGGATAAGGGGCGACTTGTGGCGGCAAAAGGCGTAGGCTGCGCAGCGACGGGCACAGGCGTCCGCCCCCTTTCAAGGTATTGACCATGGCCAAAGGCCAAAAGAAGACGAGCCGCGAAGTCCGCAAGCCCAAGGCCGAAAAGCCGAAGAAGGCGAACGCCAGCAACCCGTCGACAAAGGTCGGGGTGGTCGCAGGCCTCGACAATATGAAGAAGTAACCGCGCCGCCGCCATGACCACAGCGACGATATTGGTCGATGCCGACGCCTGTCCCGTGAAGGACGAGATCTACCGTGTCGCTTGGCGGCACGAGGTTGCGGTGAAGGTGGTAAGTAACAGCCGCCTGCGCGTGCCAAACCACCCTCTGATTGAGCGGATCGTAGTGTCCGACGGCTTCGACGCCGCCGATGACTGGATCGCCGATGCGGCGGATGCGCAGAGCATCGTGGTCACCGCCGACATCCTGCTTGCCGACCGCGCGTTGAAGGCGGGCGCGACGGTGCTTGGCCCCAATGGCAAACCCTTCACCATGGCGTCGATCGGCCCTGCGATCGCGACGCACGCGATCATGGCTGATCTGCGCGCTGGCGGCGATCAGATCGGCGGCCCGCCGCCTTTTTCCAAGGCCGATCGCTCGCAATTCTTGCAGGTGCTCGACAGTGCGCTGGTGCGGCTGAAGCGCCGATAGCTTTTTCTTTCGTTTTATTTCAATGTTTTGATTATTTTCTTTGCGGCCAGTGACGGCGATCACGGCGGCGCCCCGCGGCGCGCGCCATAAATCGGTGCATCGGGAGCATCCCGAGCGAAATTCAAAACCCGATCACAGCAATCGAAAGGAAGAGACGATGACCAAGAAGATGCTTCTCGCCCCCGCGTTCGCGCTGACTCTCGCGCTGTCGGCGACCCCGGCAATGGCGCAGTCGGCGCAGCCCGCGCAGGGTAGCATGACGATTGTCACCAACCCGGTGCAGATCCTGATCGGCCTGCTGCTGCCCGCGGTGCAGAAGGTCCGCGAAGCCGCGGCGCGCTAAACGGCCGGAATATTCACCTCTGGCCCGGCGCACCACGCCGGACCGGCACCAACCCTTCCGCCGAAGCGACCCCGGCGGGAGGGTTGTTGTTTTGTGTATCCCTCGTCAGTTGCCAGCGCGGCGGTGCATGGCGAACGCGAATAGCAGCACCGCGGTGACGACTCCGACGATCACCCCGGCAGTAGAGGTGATCATGCTGATCGAAGCGGCGGGATCGGGCGCGTTCCACGCCCCGCTGCGCGTCTGTCCGACCATCCACCAGGCGCCGATGATTACGACCAGGTCGAGCCCGACCATCCCGACCAGCGCGCGCGTCGATTTTTTCATGGATCCATCCCCTTGTTGCCAAGGACGCCAGTCTATCATGATGTGCCGCCGATCGAAGCCGAAATCGCGCGGCGGGGCCGACTGGCATCGCGGGTCTTGACCGTCCAGCTTGCGCGCCGCATCCTCCCGCGATGCCGCGACTCTACACCAGCTTCGCCGATTTCTGGCCGTTTTACCTGCGCGAGCACAGCAAGGCGTCGACGCGGGCGTTGCACTATATCGGAACCAGCCTGGTCGTCTTGATTGCGATCGGAGCGGTGGTGAGCGGGCGGTGGGGGTGGCTGATCGCGTTGCCGCTCGCGGGCTATGCCTTTGCCTGGGCCGCGCATTTCGGGGTCGAGAAGAACCGGCCCGCGACTTTTACTTACCCACTGTGGAGTCTCGCGGCCGATTTCAAAATGTGGGGGCTATGGCTGACCGGGCGCCTCGGCGGCGAGCTCGGCAAGGCGGGGGTGCAGCGCTGATGCGCAGCCCGTCCAATCCCTATGTTCCAAGCCAAGGAGATATCGCATGACCGTCAATCGCGCATCCGCCCGCTACGAAGGTTTCGGCAAAGAGGGCAAGGGATCGATCACGACCAAGTCGGGGGTGCTCGACAAGCAGCCCTATGGGTTCGGGACGCGGTTCGAGGGTTTGCCGGGGACCAACCCCGAGGAGCTGATCGCGGCGGCGCATGCGGCATGCTTTACGATGGCGCTGTCGTTCGGGCTGGCGCGTGCGGGCTATGCGGGCGACACGCTGGAAACGAGCGCCGCGGTGACGCTGGACCAAGTCGAAGGTGGCTTCGAGATCAGCAAATCGGCGCTGACTCTGACCGGCAAGGTGCCGGGGATCAGCGCCGAGGAATTTGCCCGCATCGCCAAGGAAGCCGAGATGAACTGCCCGGTGTCGAAGCTGCTCGATTGCGAAATCTCGCTCGAGCATAGCCTTGAAAATTAGGCGGCGGCGAAGAACATCAGATAGACAAGCCGCCCATCGGCGAGGGTCGTGCCGAAACCCGCCGCGCTGTTGTGGAACATCCACGGGCTGAACAGGTTCGGCCGATTGCAGCGCATCGGCGGTGAAGCTTTTTTCCCAGCGCGCCGGGCCGGCACTGTCACGCGTGACCACCGCGTCGACCAGCGGGTTGATGTCGTTATATCCCGCGGCGGCGATGCCGCCGCGCGTGGTCGGGACGTGGTCGAGTCCGTTGCGGCAGTGACGATAGAAATCGGTGCCGCCCCGGCAATGTTCGGGCAGTCTGAGGTAGAGGATGCCCGAGTATTTGCGGGATCGATGTGAACGCCGCTGCGCCCGCGATCGCCCTTCAGTGTCAGGCGGCAGTGGCCGTGGCGGGTGCCCGCAGCTCCGATAACGGGCGTGCCGACGACGCGCGGGACATCGTCGTCGAGCCCTTTGACCGGCAGCGCGCGCGCCGACACGATGCCCGGATAATTGGCATTCTCGTCCCCGGTTTCATGGCCGAGCGCCAGCGACTGCCGCCGCAGTTCGTGCGGGTCGGCCGCGAAATCGTCGATCATAACAATGGCGGGGGTTATCGATGGGTCATCAGGTGCCGACGAGCAGGTTCCATTCCGCGTGCGGGGTATAGGGGCTCTCGCCGACATCGGGCAGTCTGGCGCGGTTCGCCTGCCAGTCGCGATGGTGGTTGCGCAGCATATAGGTGATGAAGCGCTCGGTCGCGGTGGGACGGTCGGCGGCGTCGATCCCCGCGTCGTCGGCGGCAAGCGTCTCGACCGCCGCCAATTGCGTGCGCGGGCAGCGCAGCACCAGGCTGGTCCACAGCCCGTCGTCGTCATGGTCCCCCTCGAACGCCGACGCGACACCGGCGTCAAACAGCCGTTGGCGTAGCGCACGAATGTCGGGATCGGCGTCGAGCGCAGTGACGCGGGAGACGGTGCTTGCGCTCCATGCCGCAGCATCCGGACCTGCCGCCTCGGCGTGCGACACGCGGTCACTCACCGCAATGCGGTCCTCGGCATCGCCGGGGAACTGCATCGCGCAACTGGTCAGGCCGATCAAGACGACCCGCGGCCGCAGCGCCAAGCTTAAGCGCTGTTTGGCCGCGCCGATTTCCAGCACGTCACGGGCTGCCATGATCCCTCATCATCCCTTCACCCAAGCGACCGATCAGCGACGGGGCGCAGCGCCGCCGTCAGAGCGGTCCATTTCCTGTTCGATCACGCGCCCGATTTCGGAGCGCTGCGATGGCGCGTAGAGATTGTTGGGGCTGGAATAAAGCCCCTTGAGAAAGCCGAAATCCCATTGGGTCAGCGTCACCGGCACTTCGCTGTCGGCGGCGGCGTCGAGGATGCGCAGGATTGTCTCCGGGGCCGCGGCGTCGATCCGCGCCGGTTCAATGCGAGCGAGCGCGCGCATCGCGGCGTAGTCGGCGAGTTGGGTTGTGGTCAGCCCGTCGAGCGCCTTGTTTTCGACAACGACGACCGCGGCCATAAACGCTGGACGAGCCGCAGCTGTTATCCGCGACGGGGTGCGCGTTGAGCGGTTGATCGGCATATCGGCCTCGTTCGAGATTGGGCGGCCGTCCGCGTTGACCATCGTCTGGATCTGCCACGCGGCAGAAGGGCCGGGCTCGGCGATGATCTTGCGGATCTGCGTCGGGGTCCGATCGCCGAACATATAGCTATGATCCTTGCCCAGCGCTTTGATAAACGAGGTTTTGTCAGCGGTTACCACGACAAGCAGATTGGGCTTGCAACCGGGCGCCGCGACATCGAGTCCGACCTCCTTTGCCACCGCCCGGATGCGATCGCGGACCGTGTCGCGCTGAGCATCGGGGATGCCAAAGGCGCCGGGGCAAACGGCGGCTTCAAATCGCGCGATCTGGCCACGCGGCGACGCCGGCGTGAGCGCGCCGACGAAGGATTCGATCTGCTGTTCGATATCGCGCTGGCCGATGACGACGATCGGCGCGTCATTCTGCGCCGCGGCGGGCGCGGCGAGCATTGCGGCGGTGAGCAGGACAAAGCGCATGGCAGGCTCCCGAAACTGGACGGCGACGATGCCGAAACCCGGCCGCGGGGACGGGCCGCCGCGCAGGTTCCGACAGCGTTCCATATGGCCCAGCCGGGCCGCCGCGTCGCGCGCGCTTCGACCAAGGGCAGGCGGGCGCCGACGAGAGGACGGACGCATTGGCAATGTGCGGCGCCCCTCCATCGACCTGCGACAGATCAGCGGCAGCGGCGTGGCGGCGCAATATCGCCGCCACGCCTAAGCTGGCCGAGGTTTAGCGGCAGCGCACGTCGTTGTTGTTGCCGCTGCGTTCGATCGCGCGTCCGGCGACCGCGCCGCCGATTGCGCCGAGGATGGTGCCGAGCGTTTCGGACCCGCCCGGAGCAATGACGTTGCCGGCGACGCCGCCGGCGATGCCGCCGACGATCAGCCCGGTCGAGCCGTCGTTGCGGCGGCAATAATATTTATTGTCGCGGCCGCGATACACCCGGTCGTTCGACGACAGGCGGCGTTCCTTGTAGCGGCGGTCGGTGCGGTAGTAATTGTCGGCATAATAGCCGCCATGGCGCGGGTCGGGGCGGTCATAATCATAATTGCCGTACTGGCTGTAGGTGTCGCGGTCATAATAGCCATAGCCGCCATCGTCATAAGCGGCACCAGCCCCGATACCGCCATAACCGCCGGTCGAGGCGCAGCCAGCCGCGAGCGCGGTCACAGCGGCGAGGGGGATCATCATCATCTTTTTCATCGAGGTCTCTCCAATGAGGTCGCGTGCGGGGCACGCGGGGTCGTATGTTTTACCCCTCTGGTTGATAGACCCCCGGTGGAGAGCTTGGTTCCGCGGTAGCGCGAGCGTTGCGGAGGATCAGTCGATGATCGGCGCGCCCTCCGCCTGCAAGCGGGCAAGATTGGCCTTCATCGCGGCGAGCACTTCGGGCGGGTGCGGCTCCCAGCTTGCGACTTCGCCGACGATGCGCAGCGGAGCGCGGCTGCGATAGCTGCGCGTCGGGTTGCCGGGGAATTTCTGGTCGGTCAAATTGGGATCGTCGCACCAGTCGCCGGTGGGTTCGACGATGTAGATGCGCTCGCGGCCGTCGACCGCCGCCAGCTCGCAACCCCAGATTGCGGACTCCAGCGCGGCGGAGAAATAGATCCACGACAGCGGCTTTTCGGTGCCATAATTGCTTGTCCAGCCCGCGGCGAGCAGGTCGCCCACCTGCAAATCGGCGCGGGTGCCATGGTAGAAGGTTGCGCCCCGATCGGGGCCGGTGGGTGAGGGGGCGTCGGTCACGAGACATTCGCTTGGTTGAAGGGCGGCGGTGCGGCCAAAGGGGCGTCCTTATGCGTCATCGGTCAGGCTGACCCAAAATGAAAATGCCGCGGATCGTCCCTTTTCCTGACTGGGCCATCATGGCTAAGCGGCACGGCGGCGTCGCGCCGTTTTTGCTCAAGATAAATTTACCATCCGCCGCTATACCGCGGCGATGCCCGATGTCCCCAACAGCCCAGCGAAACGCCTGATCGTGGGCGGGGTGCTGGTCGTCGGCGTTTCGGTCGCGGCGTCGATGCTGTTCACCCACCTGAGTTTCGTGGAGTTTGGCGACCTGAAATATGAAGGCGCGATGTGGGCGGCGGCGATCGTGCCGTTGCTGGTTGCGCCGACCGCCTATGGCTGGGTGGCGCTGCTGAGCTGGCGGTTGCACAAGGCGAACGCTGCGCTCGACACGCTGGCGCGGCGCGACGCGCTGACCGGGCTGCACAACCGCCGCGCTTTTGTCGAGGCGGCACGCGCGCGATTGGCAGCAGGCGCGCGGGTGCTGTTGCTGATCGCCGACATCGACCATTTCAAACGCATCAACGACAGCATGGGGCATGCCGCGGGCGACCTGGCGCTGGTCCATGCCGCCGGAGTGCTGGCAAAGGCGGCGCCCGCGGGCAGCATCGTCGCGCGGATCGGCGGCGAGGAATTCGCGCTGCTGGTCCCCGCGGCCACCGACCCCGCCGCGCTGGTGGAGCGGATCGCCGCCGAACTGGCGCATATGCCGGTGCTCGCGGCCCCGGGGCTGAAACGGATGACGTGCAGTTTCGGGGTCGCCGCGGCGCAGTCCGGCGAAGGGCTGGACAGCCTGTTGTCGCGCGCCGACGCCGCGCTTTATGCGGCGAAGGACGGCGGCCGCGACCGGATGGCGCTGGCGAGCTGATTTGCCGCGGCTAGCGGCTATTCGACATCGTCGGAGGGATCGAGCCGAACGGTCCACATCGGGTGGCGCTGCCCCGTACTGGAGGGCGGCGACAGCGCGATGTCGTGGCTGGGGACCATATCCTCGCCGGTCTCGATCCACCCGCGCCCGTCGCACTTGGGACAGGGGACGCGGATCGAGCGGTGGCTGACCAGGTCGATCTGGCTGTTCCACTGCCCATGGCCGCTGCAGACCGGGCAACGCACGTCGAGATCGCCGGTCCGGTGGCGGACCGAAATGCCGTCGAGCGCGTGCGGATCGTGCGGGCCGGTGCAGTGGACGATCTTCGAGGGGTGCGACATTGTGATACCTTCGTGGGGGCGGCCCTTGTTATCGGTCGGCTGCCAAAGTTCAGGCAAGTTCAGCCCAATGACGATGCGGTAACGGAGACGGAGCGAAAGCCCGAGGCAGTGCTGCCGCAGCGTCCGATACGTTGAAGCAGATGTGCAGATTGTGGGAAAGGGTTTTTGGGGCCGCGGTGCGCGAAATAGGATCGGGCCGTCCCATCCGCCATTGGCCGAAGGTCCGCAGAGCGGTGCGGAGGCGATCGCACCACCGGTCGCGGCGGCTTAACTTTGTCGCCGGGGAGCGGCATGATGCCGCCACCATGTGCAACCACTTTCAGAATCCCCCCTAGGCGCCGCCGACGTGGCGGCAATATGTTGGGATCGATCCGCACGATTATGAGCCGCCCTTTTCTCAGACGCGGATCGATGTGTGGCCGCGCCGGATGGCGATGTCGCCCGCACGGTCGATGGCGTGCGTTGCAGGCGAGATGGGGTGGGCAGTGCGGCTCACGCTGGCCGGGCAAGCGGCCGGAGACGACGGCGACCACATATGTCACCAACGTCGGCAACCTGGCCAGCCCGTTCTGGGCCAATATGCTGAAACGCCCGGCGCAGCGGTGGCTGGTGCCGATCAGCCGCTTTGCCGAACCCAGCCGGGGCCGGACGGCAAGGAGGCAAAAGATGAGCATTGGTTCCGCGTCGCGGACGGCGAGGTCGCGGGGCTGTGGCGCCGAACCGCGGTCGGCGATGCCCATGCATTCCTGACCTGCGCCCCCTACCCGCCGGTCGAGCTGCTGCACCCCAAGGCGATGCCAGCGAACTTGGCCGAGGAGGATTATGCGACATGGCGGGGCGGCGAAGCCGACGCGGCGGGGATGCTGACGATGCCGTTTCCGTCGCAACTGATGGTGGTGGGGTAGCGGCGGGTTACCCGATGATAACCAAGGCCAGCTTATCATGCCGCCCATGCCGAGTGAGATATTGGCCCTGATCGACAAACCGTTGCTGCTGGCACTTGTGCTGGCGGTCGGTGCGGCAATTGGCGTGGGGGCCGAGCGGATCGTCGAGGGGTGGAAGCGCGCCGAGCGGCGTGAGCGGTGGCAGAAGCGCGGCGGCAAGCGGCCATGGAGCGTCGGCAAGGCCAAGGCCGTGCCGGTGGCACCGCCGCCAAAGCCCGCCAGCCCGGTCGCGACCGCCGCCGAACAGCTCCGCGTCGTGATGGAAGCGGCGTTCACCGCTCGGCCCTTGTTCAATCAAGGCGAGCGGCGCTTGCTGACCGTGCTCGACAAGGCGCTGGCCGAGGAAAGCCCGGGCTGGCGCGCGATGGGGCAGGTGTCGCTCGGCGAGATTTTGGCGACCCCCAACGAGGCGGCCTTCTTTGCGGTCAATTCGAAGCGCGTCGATTTGCTGATCGTCGACGCCGACTGCCGCCCGCTTCACGCGGTCGAGATGCAGGGCACGGGGCATCATCTGAGCAACAACACCGCCGCGCGCGACGCGGTGAAACGCGAGGCGCTGCGCCGCGCGGGTATCGGCTATGTCGAGGTGGTCAGCGGCGATACGCCCGCCGAGGTGCGGACGATGGTGCGCAAGCTGGTGGGGCGGGCTCCCGGGGTCGGATAATCTGCCGCTTCAATGCGGCAGCGACGCTTTGTCTGCCACGATGGTCCGCACCTTGGCGGGTTCCAAGCATTGGCTCCTTTGACGACTGGACGACATTCCGCCGCAGGTCTGGTAAAAGCCCCTATCGGGCCGTCGGCATCGGTCGCGCGAAAATCGTGGGGGCAAGGCGAGATGATGGAGTGTTTCGGGGCACTGGTGGGCTGGGATCATCATGATGCGGGTGATCGCATCATGCTCCGGCTCGAAAGCGTGCAGTCTTCGGAAGCGGCAAAGAATCACGACCCCGACTTGTTCCGGTTCCTGATGACCAAGCAGCAGGCGGCGATCCTGGGCAATTATCTGGTTCGCATTTCCGGCCAGTCGCCGGTCGTTCCCAAAAAGCGGGGCTGGTTTCGTCGTCGCTTCAGCTGAGATTTCATTATCGTCACCCCGGGCTTGATCCGGAGTCCACGACTTCAGCGCTTTGCAAGTCTTCGCTCATGCGGCCCCCTGCTTATTTCAGCATCTGCCGATCGGCCCGACGGGTCAACCGGGTAGCGGTAAATGATGGCAGCACAGGGCCGATTTAACCCTGCCGGGGAAATAAGTGTTATCCGCCGAATCGCGCTCAATCGTGTTCGCGCCCGCCGGAACCCAGATAAAGTTCGCGGCCCGATTCTTCATAGACTTCGCTCATCTGCGCCATGCCCTTCTCCGCCTCTTCGACCGCAATGAAACCTTCGGTTTCCTGATTTTGCAAGCGGGCGAACTCCCGCACTTCCTGGCTGATCTTCATCGAGCAGAATTTCGGGCCGCACATGCTGCAGAAATGCGCGGTCTTGGCGCCTTCCGCCGGCAACGTCTGGTCGTGATATTGCTCCGCCGTGTCGGGGTCGAGCGACAGGTTGAACTGGTCGCGCCAGCGGAATTCGAAGCGCGCTTTCGATAGCGCGTCGTCGCGGACCTGCGCAGCGGGGTGGCCCTTGGCGAGGTCGGCGGCGTGGGCGGCCAGTTTGTAGGTGATGACGCCGACCTTCACATCGTCGCGGTCGGGCAGGCCGAGATGCTCCTTGGGCGTGACGTAGCAAAGCATCGCGGTGCCGTACCAGCCGATCTGCGCGGCGCCGATGCCGCTGGTGATATGGTCGTAACCCGGCGCGATGTCGGTGGTGAGCGGCCCGAGCGTGTAGAAGGGCGCCTCGCCGCACGCCTCCAGCTGCTTTTCCATATTCTCCTTGATCTTGTGCATTGGGACGTGGCCCGGACCCTCGATCATCACCTGTACGTCGTGCGCCCAGGCGCGCTTGGTAAGTTCGCCCAGCGTGTAGAGCTCGGCAAACTGCGCCTCATCGTTCGCGTCGTAGATGCTGCCGGGGCGCAGGCCATCGCCCAGCGAATAGGCGACGTCATAGGCCTTCATGATCTCGGTAATCTCGTCGAAGCGTTCGTAGAGGAAGCTTTCCTTGTGATGCGCGAGGCACCATTTCGCCATGATGCTGCCGCCGCGCGACACGATGCCGGTCATGCGCTTTGCGGCGAGGGGGACGTAGGGCAGGCGGACGCCGGCGTGGATGGTGAAATAGTCGACGCCCTGTTCGGCCTGTTCGATCAGCGTGTCGGCGAAGATTTCCCAGGTCAGATCCTCGGCGACGCCGCCGACCTTTTCGAGCGCCTGATAGATGGGGACGGTGCCGATCGGTACCGGTGAGTTGCGGATGATCCATTCGCGCGTGTCGTGGATGTTGCGCCCGGTCGACAAGTCCATGACGGTGTCGGCGCCCCAGCGGATCGACCAGACCATCTTGTCGACCTCGGCCGCGACGTCGCTGGCGACCGCGCTGTTGCCGATATTGGCGTTGATCTTGACGAGGAAGTTGCGGCCGATCGCCATCGGCTCGGATTCGGGGTGGTTGATGTTGTTGGGGATGATCGCGCGGCCGCGCGCCACCTCGTCGCGGACGAATTCCGGGGTGACATAATCGGGGATGCTGGCGCCGAAGCTTTCGCCGTCGCGCTTATATTCGGCGAGGCGCGCGCGGCCTAGATTTTCGCGCTCGGCGACATATTCCATCTCGGGCGTGATAATGCCGCGGCGGGCATAGTGCATCTGGCTGACGTTCTGCCCGGGCTTGGCGCGGAGCACCTGGCGGCGGACGTTGGGGAAGGCGGGGACGCCGCCCGAGCGATCCGGGCCGAGCTGGCCGTTATCCTCGGGCTTCACCTCGCGCTGGGCGACTTCCTCGACATCGCCGCGGCCGCGGATCCACTCAGCGCGGATCTCGGGGAGGCCGGCGTTGATGTCGATGGTGGCATTGGCGTCGGTGTAGGGGCCGCTGGTGTCATAGACGCGGACGGGGGGCTCGCCCGACGAGGGCTCGAGCATGATCTCGCGCATCGCGACGCGGATGCCGCTGCCGGTCTGGGTCGCGACATGGATCTTGCGGCTGCCGCGGATCGGGCCGGTAGTGACACCGATGGGCTGGGCTTGCGCTTTGTCGAGGCGGGAATCGATGTCGGCCATATGTTGTCGCTCCAAAATGTCGGAGCGAAAGACGGTTTTCCGGTGCGGAACGCCGACCCTCCCTCCGCCGGTATTATCCGGATCAGGTTCAACGGGTCGCGGTCTATTCCGCTCTCAACCTGCGTTTGCGCGGCAGGCTCCCCGGGGATGGCAGAGGTGTAGCGGGCCGTAGCGTCGCTGTCCATCGTAAGCGCCGCGGCCTGGCGGCGCTGGCGCGGTGTACCGGTGTGATCATGGACATTATTTCTGTGCGGATCAGCGATTAGGATCGCCTTTTCAGTCAGATGCGAAAGCCAAGCATCATGCGATCCGTGAACTGGCGAGCCGGGTGGGGCAATCGCTCGCAGTCGTGCTGGCCTGCTGGCTGTGGCCGTCAGCAGCGCAGGCGCAGAAATATGTCTGCAACGGTCCCGGGCCGCGAGCAGCTGCTGGGAATGTCGCCGGGCGGTCCGGGCGAGGCGCCCATGCCCGTCGGTGTGCGCGACGACGGAGGCGCCGCTCGCTAGTCGAGAAAGGGTCCGCGCGCACGGCGGCGGGCGGTGCTGGCGGAAACGCCGGCGAGGGTGCGGAAGTCGCGCGCCATATGCGCCTGGTCGGCAAAGCCGCGATCGGCGGCGTGGTCCGCAAGGGTGGATTCGCCGGGCAGCGTTGCGAACGCGCCCTGAAAACGCAGCAGGCGGAGGTACTGGCGCGGCGCCATGCCGACGTGGCTGGCGAACCAGCGTTGCTGCGCGCGCGGGTTCATCCCGGTCGCCTCGCCCATCGCGGCGACGCTGGTGGCAGCGACGATCGCGCGGCCGATGGCGGCGAGTTCGGGCGTGGCCGCCAGCCGTGTTTGGATGCCGGCAAAATCGGGGGATGGGATCGCCTGCCAGCGTCCGTGGAGCGCGGCGAGCGGGATGTCGCCGATCAGCTTCCACGCCCATGGCCACAGCCGTAGCGCCTCGAATGCGGCGTCGCCGCTAATTTCGAACGGCTGCGGGCGGTCGACGAGCCCGACGACGAAGCTGGCGGACTGTGCGCAGCCCCAGCGCGAGCGGCCGCGGGTGCGGCGGATGACTTCGATGCAACCATCGGGGGTTGCCTGTTGCGGCAGCCATTCGTCGGCTGCGCCGTCCGCTGCGAGCGTCCAGCGCGCTTTGACAAGCCCGGCGAGCGGCGGTGGCAGTGGGGTCTCGCGATAATCCATTGCGGCGGTTAGACGATGATTGTCGTGTCGGTTCAAGCCAGCATGCCGCGATGCTGGCAGGCGGGGGCGACAGGAGGCAGTTATGAAAATAATTTTGGCGATGACGGCTGCGGCGGTGCTGGCGGCGGCGAGTCCGGCGGCGACCGTCGACGATCTGGCTTGGCTCGCGGGGCAATGGAGCCGCGAGGAGGTTGAGCGCTGGACCGAGGAAAGCTGGACCCTGCCGCGCGGCGGGGTGATGTTGGGGCATAGCCGGTCGGGGCGCGGCGACAGCTTGCGCGAGTTCGAGTTTCTGCGGATCGCGGCGGGTGCCGATGGCGTCCCGGCCTATATCGCGCAACCCGGCGGGGGCGCAGCGGTAGCGTTCCGGCTGGTGCAGCGCGGTGGTACGAGCGCGACGTTCGAAAACGCCGCGCATGATTACCCGCAGCGCATCATTTATGTCCGCGACGGCGACGCGATGACCGCGACGGTGTCGCTGATCGACGGGTCAAAGCCGATGCGCTGGACCTTTCACCGCCGCTGATGGCCGTCATCAACGAACGCGACGCGCCGACTTTCCAAGATGGAAAATTATCACTTGCCAAAGTGGAAAGCGCGACCTATGACTTTCCATATTGGAAAGCATGGAGACAAGTGATGGACCCGATCGAAGCCCAGGCGGCGCTCGACAGCATGGCCGCGGCTCAGCGTGAATTCGCGGCGAGCGGCCCGAAATATCCACTGTGGCGGCATGTCGCCTTTGCCGCCGTAATCGGCGCTATCGTGCTCAGCCAGGGGTTCGGGCCGCCGCTTCAGATCCTGTTGTTCGTTCTTGCCATGGCGGCGGTTGCCTGGCTCGTTGTCGACGACCGACAGCGTTACGGGGTGTTCGTCAGCGGGTATCGCAAGGGGCGGACGCTGGGCGTGACATTGGCGTTGGTGGCGCTCGTGCTTGGAGCCATGAGCGCCGAAATCCATGCGCGGGTCAACGACCTATCGCTTGCGGTGAAATGGGGGATTGCGGCTGGCGCCTTTGTTGTCGCGCTTGCCGCCAGCCTGCTCTGGACGCGCATCTATGACCGCGAATTGCAGGACGGGGCGGCGTGACGATGGACGGCATCGACATGCTGCTCCATGCGCCGGCGCGGCTCCAGATCGCGGCTCTGCTCGCCAAGGTGACCGAGATGGAATTCGCCAAGCTGCGCGAGCTGTTAAAGGTCAGCGACTCGGTGCTGTCAAAGCATCTCTCGGCGCTGTCCGACGCCGGTTATGTTGCGCTGCGCAAGGCCGCCGAAGGCGGGCGGCAGCGCACCTGGGCGTCGTTGACGCGGGCCGGGATCCGCGCGCTTGATCGCCATGTTGCGGCGCTGCGCGCAATTGTTGCCCATCTGCCCGCTGCGGCCGAATAGGCGCGCTGACCCAGGTCAGCCCGTCCGGCGCGCCAGCCACACCCCTGCGACCATCAGCGCTATACCCGCGAACCGCCTGGCATCGACCGGAAAACGCAGCGATCCGAACAGCGCGAAATGGTCGATCACCGCGGCGCTGATCAGCTGGCCGACGAGGACGAAAAAGATCGCATTACCGACCCCGAATTTGGGCGCGATGAAGGTCACCGCGATAACGTAGAAGGCGACGAACAGCCCGCCAAAGTAGAATTGGACGGGGATGTCGGCGGTGAAACGGATCTGGCCGAGCGACCCGGTGATCAGCGCGCCGCCGGCGGCGATGAGGAAGGCGAGCCCAAACAGGATCATCGAGGCCGCCATCGGGCTGCCGAGGCGCGCACCGAGACCGCCGTTGAGCGCCGCGAGAATCGGGATGCCGACCCCGGTCAGCAGCATGATCGCGGCAAAGGCGGGGGCGTTGTTGGCGGTCATCGGGGCGGCTCTTTCGCGGATTGCGCGGCACGATAGTCGAGCACGGGCAGCCCGCCGATGCCCCAATTGCCCAGATCGACCTCGTCGATCGTCACCACCGTGGTCGCGGGATTCTTGCCGAGAATGCGCTGAAGCAATTCGGTAACGCCGCCGATCAGCTCGGCCTTTTGCTCGGGCGTCGCGCCTTCGCGGGTAATCTTGATGTTCACATAGGGCATCGGTCGGCTCCTCAGTTGGCGGTCTGCGCGGGCCAGCCCGGCATCGCGGGAAAGCCCGGCAGCGCGGCGATCCGGTCCGTCCATTCGCCGATTGCCGGCCAGCGGGCAAGGTCGATGTCCGCCTCGCCCGCGAGCGCCAGATAGGGGCTTGCGGCGAGGTCGGCGATGGTCAGCCGGTCGCCGACGAGCCAGCGATGCTGCGCCAGATGCGCCTCGATCACCGGCAGGAAGCGCGCGGCGACGGCCTGCGCCTGATCCTGGGCGATCGTCGCGCCAAACTGGCGCGCGAGGCGGAGCGCGGCGGGGCCGTTCGCGATTTCGTTGGCGGCGTGCGACAGCCAGAGCGCGATCTCACCGCGTTCCTCGGGGGTGCGGCCGCCCCAGTCGCCGGGGCGGTGGCGCGCGGCGAGATAGGTCAGGATCGCCTGACTGTCGCGCAGCGTGAGGTCGCCTTCGACATAGACGGGGATCTGGCGCATCGGGGTAAGCGCAGCGAAAGCGTCGGATTGGCGCGCGGCTGCGTCGGTCGGCCGTTCGTCCCAGGACAGGTCGAGGAAGGCGAGCGCCATGCGGACCTTGTGGGCGTTACCCGACAGCGGGGTGGCGAAGAGTTGAATCATCGTCAGTCTCCGGAAAGCTGGGCATGGAGCACGGCGTTTTCGGCGCGCAGCTGGTTGAGCTCGGCCGCCATCGGCTGGATCGCGGCGGAAATTTCGGCCTCGGTAAAGCGCGGCGTGATGTGCTGCGAACAATTCCATTCCCAGCCGATCACGTCGATCAGGAAGGCGCGTTCGGGGACCGCGCGATACCCTTCGGGCATTAGCGACGTCACCAGCGCGGGATCGTCGGCGAGCTCGATGCTGCGGGCGTGGCCGACAAGCTTCAGTCGGTCCTTGTTCGGATAGTCCATCAGGAACAGCGAGACGCGGTCGTTGCCCGCGAGGTTCGCGGTGCTGATATATTGCTTGTTGCCGCGAAAGTCGGCGAAGCCGATGCGGTTGCCCTCGATATGAAGCAGGAAGCCCGCGGGGCCGCCGCGGTGCTGCATATAGGGCCAGCCGTCGCCGTTGACGCTCGCCATGTAAAAGCTGTCGCGGAGCGCGATAAAGGCGAGCTCCTTGGCGGTCAGGTAGTCGGGGGTGCCGTCGGCGCCGGCGTCGAGTTTGAGATAGGAAGCACGCGACCCGTGCTGTTCCTGAAGCGCTTTGACCGCGTCGTCGAAAAGTGTGTGGCGATAATGTTGTGCCATCGTTCGGGACCCCTTTGCGATAGGAAGCGAGCGAAGACCGGGAGGAGGGACAGGCCTTCGTTCGCCCGACAGGATGTAGATAGTTGCTGAGTTTGTGATAATGAGAGAAGATCGAACAAGTTAATTCCTACAAACGGAATAATCATGGATCGCTTGCTCACCCTGGAAATGTTCGTCGCGGTCGCGAGCGAGGGCGGCTTCGCCGCGGCGGCGCGCAAGCTGGGTAGCTCGCCGCCCGCGGTAACGCGCGGGATCGCGGCGCTTGAGGCGCGGCTGGGGACGAGTCTGTTCCACCGTTCGACGCGCGCGGTCTCGCTCACCGATGCGGGGGCGGCGTTTCTGGAACAGGCGCGGCGCATCCTGGCCGACCTTGCGGGCGCCGAACGCGAGCTGCGCGGCGCCGAGGCCGAACCGCGCGGCCAGTTGCATCTGACCGCGCCCGTGATGTTCGGGCGGCTGCATGTGCTGCCGGTCGTCGGCGAGCTGATGGCGCAGTACCGCGAGCTGAGCATGCGGATGATGCTGATCGACCGCAACGTCCGGATCGTCGAGGAAGGGATCGACGTCGCGGTGCGGATCGGCCCGCTGGCCGATTCAAGTCTCAAGGCGGTCCGGATCGGCCGGGTGCGCCAAATGCTGGTCGCGAGCCCTGCCTATCTGTCACGGCGCGGTGCGCCGGCGAGCGCAGGCGACCTGGCGGGGCATGATCTGATTGCTGCGATGGGACCGCGCGCGGCGAGCGAATGGCAGTTCGCGTCGGGCCGCTGGCGGATCGAGCCGCGGCCGCGGCTGGTGCTCAACACGGTGGACGGCATTTTGGCGGCGGCCGAGGCGGGACTGGGGATCGCCAATCTGCTGAGTTATCAGGTCGTCGAAGCGGTCGATGCGGGGCGGCTGATTTCCCTGCTCGCCGACGACCAGCCGCCCGCGCTGCCGGTGCATCTTCTGTTCGAACCGGCGCGCGCGGGGTTGCCCGCGGTGCGGATGTTTGTCGAGGCGATGAAGCAGCGCGCGCGGCTGGCCGGGCTGGGATGACGAAAATATAAAGGGGTGACGGTCAGGTTAGATGCGCCGCCGACCGCACCCGCTCAAAACTGGTACGCCAGCCCGCCGCCGAGCAGCCATTGGTCGGCACTGCCTACTTGTGACACAAGCGGTGAATCAGCGAAGCGCGGCAGGAGGCGACCATATTGGGCGCCGCCGATCAGCACAAAGCCTTTGCGAAGATCGCCCGACAGGCCGTATGCGCCCGCGACGCCAATCGAATATTTACCCGCGCCCGCCTTTGTGCCTGCGCCGGTGTAGACCGGCAGGCCGCTTGCGGCGCTGCCAACGGGGTCGATGTCGTAATAATAGCGGCCAAAGCCTTTGCCATAGAAATTGACCGACGCCGATACGCCGATGAAGGCACGTTTCGAGAGCGGGCTGCCGTAATCGATCGTCGGCGACGCCGCCCAGCTGCCGTGGCCTCCCGACACGTCTTTTAGCGCTACGACGCGAAAGCCGATCTGATCATACTCACTGGTGAACACGCCGCTGTGGGTGACGCCGGCGAAAATTCCCGCTTCGACTGCCAGCTTACGTTTTCCGAGTGCCTCGACTTGCGGATCCTTGACGCTGCCGGTGCGGTCGGCGCGCAGGCTGATGATCGGGCCGAACTTGAAATCGGTTTTCTGGCCGCGGCGTTGCCGAATGAGATCGACCTGAAGATTGGTGCCGCGGGTCGAGAAAGAATAGCCGTCGTACCGGCCGCGAACATAAAAACCAGGCAGTAGTCGGCGCTCGTCCGAGCCGCTGTAATCGGGCGCGGTCAAAATCCCACCCGCCACCGAAATATAGTTGCGCGACCATTTGCGATCGCTGTCGCTATCGTCATCGCGCGCTGCAGGGAGAATGATATCATCATCGATATCGCCGGGTCCCTGGATATAGCCGGCCGTCTGGTCGTCACTTGGCGGCGGTGCGATTTGCCCCTGTTCGATCGGTACTGCGCGCGCCGTCGTCTCTTCGCCGGCTGCGGGCCGAACCGCAAAACCGACCATGATGAGCATGGCGACGCATGCGATTGGCCGCATCGGGCGAACAGAGCGGAGGAGCGGGGTCAAAGCGCGCATAATCGTCCTATATCTTGCCCCTCTTGCCGAGGCTGTAAGCGAAGGTCCAGATATTGCAAAGGCTTCGTCTTGCCCAAAGCTGGTTTTGGCCGCATCGTGCTTTTCATGCATCACCGCCACCTTGCCGCTTGCCTATCGCGCAGCTTTGCCGTTGGTTCCTGGCATAGCGTTATCCTGTTTGTCCAACCCATGCTGTCGCCGGCATGAACCGCATGCCGCGCTTGATCGGCTATGCGCTGATGGCGATTGCGGCGGCGCTCGCGCTGGCGCAGCGGCGCGGCGCGATCGACAGCGTCGGGCCGGTTCCAGTCGCTGCGCTCGCGCTGCTCGTCGGGATGATCGGGGTGATGCTAGTGTTCACCGACCTTATGGTGCGCGGGCTCTATGCGCAGATCGGCGCCGCAAAACGCGACGAAGGCGACGAGGGCTAGCCCCTTTTCGTTCGACAGTATCGGTGGTTACCATTATGACCGTGCGATGACCGATCGTCCGTCAACGCCGCTGCTCGACACGGTGGATGTCCCCGCCGACCTCCGCAAGCTGAAGCCCGAAGACCTCCGCCAGTTCGCCGACGAGCTGCGCGCCGAGATGATTTCGGCGGTCGGCACCACCGGCGGCCACTTGGGGTCCGGGCTGGGCGTTGTCGAGCTGACCACCGCGCTCCACTATGTGTTCGACACCCCGCGCGACAAAATCGTGTGGGACGTCGGGCATCAATGTTATCCGCACAAGATCGTCACCGGGCGTCGCGACCGCATCCGGACGCTGCGCACCGGCGGCGGCCTGTCGGGCTTCACCAAGCGCAGCGAAAGCGAGTATGATCCGTTCGGCGCCGCGCACAGCTCGACCTCGATCAGCGCGGCGCTGGGCTTTGCCATCGCCAACAAGCTGAAGGATCAGCCCGGCCGCGCGATCGCGGTGATCGGCGACGGGTCGATGTCGGCGGGCATGGCCTATGAGGCGATGAACAACGCCGGCGCGCGGGATGCCGGCTGATCGTCATCCTCAACGACAACGACATGTCGATCGCGCCGCCGGTTGGCGGGCTGTCGGCGTATCTTGCCAAGCTGGTGTCGTCGCGGCCGTTCCTCGAACTGCGCGAAATCGCCCGGCGTTTTGCGCGCAAATTGCCCGAGCCGCTCCATAAGGCAGCGAAAAAGATGGACGAATATGCGCGCGGCATGGCGATGGGCGGGACGCTGTTCGAAGAACTCGGCTTTTATTATGTCGGGCCGATCGACGGGCATAATCTCGACCATCTGATCCCGATCCTCGAGAATGTCCGCGACAGCGACCATGGCCCGGTGTTGATCCACGCGGTGACGATGAAGGGCAAGGGCTACGCCCCCGCCGAGGCCGCCGCCGACAAATATCACGGCGTCCAGAAATTCGACGTCATTACCGGCGAGCAGGCGAAAGCGCCGCCGGGACCGCCGCAGTATCAGAATGTGTTCGGCGAGACGCTGGCGAAGCTCGCCGATACCGATCCGCTCATTGTCGCGATTACCGCGGCGATGCCGTCGGGGACCGGGGTCGACAAATTCGCGAAAGCGCATCCGACGCGCAGCTTTGACGTCGGCATCGCCGAACAGCATGCGGTGACCTTTGCAGCGGGGCTCGCGGCGCAGGGGATGCGGCCGTTCTGCGCAATCTATTCGACCTTCCTGCAGCGCGCTTACGACCAGGTCGTCCATGATGTGGCGATCCAGAATCTGCCGGTGCGCTTCGCAATCGACCGTGCGGGGCTGGTGGGCGCCGACGGCTCGACGCATGCGGGCTCGTTCGACGTCACTTATCTGGCGACGCTGCCCAACATGGTGGTGATGGCGGCGGCCGACGAGGCCGAGCTGGTCCATATGACCTATACCGCCGCCGAATATGACGCGGGGCCGATCGCCTTCCGCTATCCGCGCGGCAACGGCACTGGGGTGGCGCTGCCCGAGGTTCCGGTGAAGCTGGAGATCGGCAAGGGGCGCGTCGTGCGCAGCGGCAAGACGGTCGCGATTTTCTCGCTCGGGACGCGGCTTGCCGAGGCGCTGAAAGCTGCCGACACGCTGGAGGCGCGGGGGCTGTCGACGAGTGTCATCGACCTGCGCTTCGCCAAGCCGCTCGACGAAGAGCTGATCCGCAAGACACTCGCGAACCACGAAGTGTGCGTGACGGTCGAGGAAGGCAGCGTCGGCGGGCTCGGCGCGCATGTGCTGACGCTCGCCAGCGACGAAGGGCTGATCGACGCCGGGCTGAAGCTGCGCACGCTCCGCCTGCCCGATGTGTTCCAGGATCAGGACAAGCCCGAACTGCAATATGACGCCGCGGGACTGAACGCGCCGCAGATCGTCGATTGCGTGCTCAAAGCGCTGCGCCACAACAGCGCGGGGGTCGAGGAAGCGGGCGCGCGGGCTTAGTCGGGATCGCAGGCAGCGGGGGCGCCAATGGATTTCCTGAAACTCATCCAGTCGCTCGACGAGCTGCTCTATGAGATCATGTCGTGGCTGGTCTTTTATCCGGTCACCTTGTGGCGCGCGCTCACCAAGCCGCTCAAGATGATGGATTATTCGGAGGCCGAGCTCGGCGATCCGGCTGAGCAGCAATATAGCGACACGCTGTCACCGCCGTTGTTCCTGTTGCTGACCGTCGCGTTGACGCATGCCGTCGAACTGTCACTGGTCGGTCAGGATCAGCTTGTTACCGACCGAACCGGGCTGAGCGTGTTCATCAGCGACGACAGCAGCCTGATCCTTATCCGCGTTGCCTTTTTCAGCATTTTTCCGCTGATCATGGCGGCGCGGATGGTGCGGGCGCGGCATGTGAAGCTTGACCGCGGACCGCTCAAGCCGCCCTTTTACAGCCAATGCTATGTCACCGCGCCGTTCGCGATGATAATCAGCGCTGCGTCGATCCTGATGCGGATGGGACGCATCGAGTGGGAGGTGGCGGGGCTGGCGCTGCTCGTATTTGCGCTGTTGTGGTTCGGCACGTTGCAGATCTTGTGGTTCGCGCACCATTTGCGGACGGGATACTGGCGCGCCGCGGGGCATGCCTCGCGCGCGATGGTCGAGGCGCTGGTGCTATTCACGGTGGTGTCACAGATTTTCCGCTGACCGCACCCAAGAAAACGGCCCGGAAAGCCCGAGCCGTTTTTCGTCGAACTTGCAGAGTGATCAGGCGCCAGGAATCGCCGCCTGTGCGTCGCGACCGTCACCTTCGGGGGCGGCGAGGATGTCGCGGACGACCAGACCCTTGTCAACGACCTGGGTGTCGGGGCTGCCGACCTGGCTGCGGATGCCTGGGTCGGCGCGGGCGCCGTCGGCGCTGCTGATCACCGCAGCTTCGTTGGGACTGCGGGCCGAGGGGCCGCCGAACAGCGCGCGCAGAGTCTGTTCCGCTGTCGATTCGCCGCCGGGGCGCGCGGTGCCGGGGGCGGGCGGGGTCAGCGAAAAGTCGGGCGGCACCACGAGCGGCGCCTGACGCGACACGGCAAATTCATCGGGACGGTCGCGGCTGAACAGACTGTTCGACCCGCAGGCCGACAGGGTGGTCGCGAAAATCGAGGCGGCCAGGATGGCGGTGGTCCGGTTCACTTGAATATTCTCCTATGCGCCCCGTTAATCGGCGCCCCCGTTTATTTGGCTGACGGCTTACCGTCCGTGCTGGCCGCCTTTTCGCCGAAGAGCAGCGCGCGCGCAACCAGCAAAAGCACACCGATCGAGATGCACGCATCGGCGACGTTAAAGATCATGAAAGGGCGAAAATCGCCGAAATGCAGATCGGCGAAATCGACCACATAGCCATAGCGGACCCGGTCGACGATATTGCCGAGCGCGCCGCCGAGGATCATCGCGAGCGCAATGACGTCGCCCTTTGCCTGTTCGCGCGTCATCCAGATGCCGACCGCGCCCGCGACGAGTGCGGTGACCGCCACGAGCGTCCAGCGCGTCGTGTCGGTGCAGCTGGCGAACATCGACAGCGAAATGCCGCAATTTTCGGCCCAGGTGAGGTTGAAGATGTCGACGATCTCGATCACGCGCTTCGCTTCCAGCGACAGCGGGGTGATGATGACCCATTTGGTGACCTGATCGAACAGGAAGGCGAAGGCCGCGATCAACAGGCCGAAACGCAGGTACGGCGAACGAGAGCTTGTCATGCCGCGTCCAATACCGTCTCGCAGCGATTGCACAAGCTGCCGTCCTCGGTCACTTCGGGGAGGTGGCGCCAGCAGCGGCCGCATTTGTGGTCGGTGGTCGGGGCGATCGTGATACCGTCATGACCAGGAACCAGATGCACGGTCCCTGAAATGAAAGCCTCCGCAAGATGATTGCGGTCCAAATCTTGAAGAATTGCGTTGAGATCGTTCATCGTGATTTCGGCTTCAAGGCTTGACCGAACCTGCTTTTCCCGGCGCAGCGGTTCAATCGCTTCCGTCACTTGCGCACGCAGAGCGCGGAGTTCCGTGTTGCGGATCACAAGTGCCTTGTCGCGCTCGAATGCCGGAAGCTCCGGCCACTCCAGCAGATGCACGCTTCCGGCTTCGGGATAACGCGTCCGCCACACCTCTTCACTGGTGAACACCAGTACCGGCGCCGCATAGCGCACCAGCGCGTGAAACAGTGTGTCGAGGACGGTCCGATAGGCGGCGCGCTCTGCGGTCTGCTTGCCAGTCGCGAGATTGACGTCGCAGTACAGCCGATCCTTGCGGATGTCGAAATAGAAGGCCGACAGATCCTCGTTGCAGAAATCGGCGAGCAGGCGCGTGTAAGTGTTGAAGTCGAAGTCATCGACCGCCTGATGCATCTTCGCGTCGAGGTCGGCGAGCAGCGAGAGCATATAGCGTTCGAGCTCGGGCATCGCCGAGACGTCGGAGATGCGTTGCTCCTCGGTGAAGCCGTCGAGCGCGCCGAGCAGATAGCGGAAGGTGTTGCGCAGCTTGCGATACTGGTCGGCGACACCTTTCAGGATTTCGTCGCCGATGCGGTGATCCTCGGTGAAATCGACGCTCAGCGCCCACAGGCGGATGATGTCGGCGCCGTTGGTTTCCATCACCTTGACGGGATCGGTCGTGTTGCCGACCGACTTCGACTGTTTGAGACCCTTCGAGTCCATCGTGAAGCCGTGGGTCAGCACCGCCTTGTATGGCGCCTGTCCGCGCGTGCCGCAGCTTTCGAGCAGGCTCGACTGGAACCAGCCGCGATGCTGGTCGCTGCCTTCGAGATATAGGTCGGCACTGTGGGTGCCGCCGTCGTGGCGGACGAGCGCGGGCCAGCGTCCGCTTTCGAGGACGAAGGCGTGGGTGCAGCCCGAATCGAACCAGACGTCGAGGATGTCGACGATGCGTTCGTAATCGGCAGCGTCATACGCGTCGCCGAGATACTCCTGCGCGCGCGTGTCGCTCCACGCATCGACGCCGGCCGCCTTCACCGCCGCGACGATGCGGTCGTTGACTTGCGGGTCGTTGAGGTACTGGCCGGTCTTGCGGTCGACGAACAAGGTGATCGGCACGCCCCACGCGCGCTGGCGGCTCAGCACCCAGTCGGGGCGGTCCTTGACCATCGACCCGATGCGGTTGCGTCCTTTTTCGGGCACGAAGCGCGTGCGGTCGATCGCGTGCATTGCGGCCTGCCGCAGCGTCGGCGCGGCGCAGAGATCCTCCTCGGCCGGGTTGATCGCGCCGCCTTCGCTTTCCCAGCGCTGCTCGCGCGGCGCCTTGGGCTCGATATGCGTCATCACCCGGTCCATCGGCACGAACCATTGCGGGGTGCAGCGATAGATGACCTTTGCCTTCGAGCGCCAGCTGTGCGGATAGCTGTGCTTGTAATCGGCCGAGCCGGCGAGGAGGCCGCCGGCGTCGCGCAGGTCGGTGCAGATCGGGCCGTCGGGTGCGTTGAATTTCGGGTTGATGACAGAGCCCTGACCGCCGAGCCAGCCCCAGTCTTCGCGATATTTGCCATCGCCCTCGACCGCGAACACGGGGTCGATGCCGTTCGCCTTGCACAGGTCGAAATCGTCCTCGCCATGATCGGGCGACATATGGACGAGCCCCGTGCCGCTGTCGGTGGTGACGAAATCGCCCGCGAGGAAGGGGCGCGGGCGGGCGAAGAAACCGCCGAGTGCGTGCATCGGGTGACGAGCGATGGTGCCGGCGAGGTCGGAGCCTTTGAAGCTGAGGCTACTGGCGTAATTCAGTTGTGCCACAGCGTCGTCGAGTGCCGGGGCGTCACCTGTTGCGCGAAACGACAAGCCAGTCCGCTGCAAGAAGCTTTCAACCAGATCGAAGGCTACCAGATAATCTCGGCCATCATCTGCTTTGACCAGATAATACTCGATCTCCGGGCCATAGGCCAAAGCCTGGTTGACCGGGATCGTCCAAGGCGTCGTCGTCCAGATCACCGCATGCGCGCCGACCAGTTCGGCGATCGGGCTCTCGACGATCTCGAAAGTGACATCGATCTGGGTCGAGACGATATCCTCATATTCGATCTCGGCTTCGGCGAGCGCGGTCTTTTCGACCGGCGACCACATCACCGGCTTGGCGCCGCGATAGAGCATGTCGTTCGCGGCGAATTTGAGCAGCTCGCGGACGATGGTGGCCTCGGCCTCATAATCCATCGTCAGATACGGGTGGTCCCAGTCGCCGCCGATGCCAAGGCGCTTCAATTGCTCGCGCTGGGTGTCGACCCAATGCTGCGCATAGGCGCGACATTCGGCGCGGAATTCCTCGACCGGCACCTCGTCCTTGTTCAGCTTTTTCTTGCGATATTGCTCCTCGACCTTCCACTCGATCGGCAGGCCGTGGCAGTCCCAGCCGGGGACGTAAGGCGCGTCCATGCCCTTCAGCGTCTGGGTGCGGACGACCATGTCCTTCAGGATATGGTTGAGCGCATGGCCGATGTGCATGTCGCCATTGGCATAGGGCGGGCCGTCGTGGAGGATGAACTGGTCGCGGCCGGCACGCGCGGCGCGAATCTGCCCCTCCAGATTGCCCTCGAGCCATTTCGCCAGAATCAGCGGCTCCTTCTGCGGCAGGCCGGCCTTCATCGGGAAGTCGGTCTTGGGCAGGAAGACGGTGTCGCGATAATCGCGTTGCTCGGCGGCGGGCGTGCTCTCGGTCATGGGGGCGGCGCTTAGCGCAGATTTGCGTGGGAGCAAACCTCTCTCCCTCTCCCTTCAAGGGAGAGGGCAGCGAGACTTGCCAGCTTGCTGCCTTAGTCGCAGCGGGTGAGGGGGGTGCTGTCGGAGGAGGAACCTCCCCGGGGGGCAGCAAGCTGCCAAGGCTGCGCAACCCTCTCCCACAAGGGGAGAGGGATTTACCTCTGCCGCGGCCGCAGCGCCGGCCCCACTGCGCCGATATCTTCGACCCAGATATAGCCGTTGAAACTGGCGGGGATTTTGGCGAGTTGCTGGGGAGTGGTCAGGCCCTCGTTCGATTTGCCGCGTTCATAGGGGCCGAACACGATCACGCGCGCGCCGACGCGGTCCATGCGGGCGATCAGGCGGTCGGGCCAGCCCCAGAACGCCCATTGATAGTTGATCGGGATCGCGATCACGCCGTTCCGGCAGCTTTCGGGAACGATGCCCGTCCAGCCGTACATCACATAGTCCTTGGAGCAGGCCAGCGCCTCGCGCTTGAGGTCGAACGACCAGTTGTCCGGGAGCAGTTCGCGCATCCGTTTGACCGGACGTTCGGCGCCGTAGAAGGCGTCGCCGAGTTTCTTGCTGTCGCGGCCCGAGGCTTGCAGGATCGCGAACAGCTGGTCGGCCTCGCGGGGGTTTTTCGATTTGAAGTTGAACAGGATCGGGTGAACGGGCAGCGCCGCGAGCCCCTCCTCGACGGTTGGCATCTTGCCGACGCCCTTGCCGCGCAAGGGGAAGGTTTTGCCGCCGTCGGCGGTGTAACCGTAACCGATGTCGAGGGTTTTGAGCTCGGCCAGCGTCAGGTCGCGGGTGTCGCCCTGGCCGTCGGTGCGGCAGTCGACGGTCCAGTCGTGGAACAGCACCATCTTGCCGTCCCTGGTCGGCGCGACGTCGATCTCGACCATATTGGCGCCGAGCCCGACCGCCCAGCGCATCGATTCGGGGGTGTTTTCGAACACCTCATGCTCGGGTGGGTAGGCGAAAGCGGCGGTGCAGGTGTCGCGGCCGACGGCGGCGCGCTTGTCGTAGAGGTGATAGACGCCGCGATGCGCGATGAGTTTGGGTTTGCCCGCGGGTGAAGGGGCGAGCCAGCTCGCGTTGCCGAGGGTCAGCCAGGCGATGAAGACGGCGAAGAGCCACAGCGCGATTCTGTTGCGGCGCTTCATCGGCTTCTTCTTTGGGTCTTCGAGCGCCAATGCCCAATCCGAATTGTCCGTCATCGTCCCCCCAATCTCGTCACCCCGGACGCGATCCGGGATCCATTCCCGCCGCGCTGCAGGGACCCCGGATCCCGTCCGGGGTGACGATGGGTTATCGATCGGCCAACAACAACTTGGCCGCGTCGCAATCCCTCGCAATCTGCGCCATCAGTGCGTCCATGCTGTCGTACTTCGCCTCAGGCCGGATGAAGGCGCGGAAGGCGACGTCGATTTCCTGCCCATAGATATCCTCAGCAAAGTCGAAGAAATGCGGTTCGAGCAATTCTTTCGGCGGATCGAAGCTGGGGCGGATGCCGAGGTTTGCGGCGCCTTTCAGGATGCGTCCGTCGGGGAGCTTTCCGGTGACTGCATAAATGCCGTAACGCGGGCGGAGGTAATTGCCCATATCGACATTGGCGGTCGGGAACCCCAGCAAACGCCCGTTTTTGTCACCATGCTCGACCCGCCCGCGCACGGTGAAGGGGCGGGTGAGCAGGCGCGCGGCAGTGGCGCAGTCGCCCGCGTGCAGCGCCTCGCGGATGCGGCTCGACGAGATGACTTCGGACTCGTCATCGACCGGGGCGACCATTTCGGTGAAGAAGCCATGGGTACGCGCGTGCTCGGCCAGCGTCACGACATCGCCGCCGCGGCCTTTGCCGAACACGAAGTCGCTGCCGGTGACGACCCCGGCGGCGCCAAAGCGATCGAGCAGCAGGTCGGTGATGAAATCCTGTGCCGTCGTTCCCGCGAGCGCGGCGTCGAAGGGCAGGACGAGCATCGCATCGGCGCCCGCCGCGGCGAACAGTTCCTGCCTTTGATCGAGCGTCGTGAGGCGGAAGGGCGGGATGTCGGGCTTGAAAAAGCGCACCGGATGCGGATCGAAGGTCGCGACGATCGCCGGGCGGCCCTCATCCTGCGCATGGCGGACGGCGCGGCTGACGACCGCCTGATGGCCGGCGTGGAAGCCATCGAAATTGCCGAGCGCAATCACCCCGCCGCGCAAGGCTTCTTCGATACGCTGGTGGCCGTCGAGGCGGATCATGGCGCGGGCGGTGCCAGCGGGACCAGCCCAGCCCTGAGCACGCGGACAGCGTTGCCACCCATTGCGGCGCGGACTTCGTCGTCGCTGAAGCCGGCATCGATCAGGGCCTGCGTCACCTGCGCCAGCTTCGACGTGTCGAAGCGCACGGTGGTGGCACCGTCATAGTCGCTGCCAAGCGCGACATGATTTATACCCACAAGGTCGCGGACATGCTTCATTGCCTTGGCGATGCTGGCGGGCGAGGTGTCGCAGATCGCGGCGTCCCAATATCCGATGCCGACCAGGCCGCCGGTCGCCGCGACGCCGCGGATCTGTTCGTCGCTGAGGTTGCGGTTGACCTTGCATGTTGCCTGCACCCCCCCGTGGCTCGATACGACCGGGCGGCGCGCCATTTTTAGGATGTCAGCGACGCAAGCGTTCGAGCAATGCGCGATGTCGACGACCATGCCCTTCGCTTCCATCGCGGTCACAACCTGCCGCCCGAGCGGAGTGAGCCCGCCTTTCTTAAGCCCGTGCATCGAGCCGGCGAGATCATTGTCGAAGAAATGGGTGAGCCCCGCCATGCGAAAGCCCGCGGCGTAGAGCTTGTCGAGATTGGCGAGCTTGCCTTCGAGCGGATGCAGGCCTTCGATGCTGAGCAGCGCGCCAGTGGTCAGCGGCTTGCCGCTGCGCGCCGCGAACAGCCCATCGAGATCGGCGGCAGTCGCGACCGCGCGCAGCTTGCCGTTCGACGCGGCGACCGCGCGGTGCAGTTTTTCGGCATGCCACAGCGAGCGTTCGAACAGCGAGTTCCACGTGCGCACCGGCTGGAGCTGCGCGATCACCAGGCTGGTGATATTGTCGGTGTCGCCGCTGTTGGCGTCATAATTCTGCCCCTTGGGCGACTTCGTCGTGCTGGCGAGGATTTGCAGCGCGACATTGCCGTCTTCGAGCCGCGGCAGGTCCATATGGCCGCGGTCGGCGCGGTCGAGAATGTTCCGCTTCCACAACAAGGTGTCGCTGTGCAAGTCGACGATCGTCAGCGTCTGGTGCAGCGCTTTCGCGCGGTCGCTGACTGCCGCGAGCGGCTTGCCGTCGATCTGATTGGTGCCGCGCTCGATGATGCCGGGGGCGAGCGCGAAGAAGGCGAGCGCGGCGACGGCGATGACGAGCAGGATTCCGATCAGCCAGCGGCGCATAGTCTAAATCCTTGTCAGCGTGACGAAGCTGTAGGCAGGGCGTCCGGCATCGTCGGCAGGATGATCTTCGCGCGCCACTTCGCGCCATGCCGCGTCCGGATATGCGATCACCGCGTCACCTTGGGGTTCGAGTGCAACTTCGGTGAGCTCGATGCGGTCGGCGAGCGGAAGAAACAGAGCGTAGATTTCGGCGCCGCCGATCACCATCACATGCGGGGCGTTGGCGCGTTTGAGCGCCTCTTCGACGCTCGCGACGGGCTCGGCGCCCTCGTCGAGCCAGTCGGGGTCGCGGGTGAGGACGATGTGTCGGCGTCCTTCGAGCACCGCGGGCAGGCTGTCGAAGGTCTTGCGCCCCATGATCATCGGGCGCCCCATCGTCAGCCGCTTGAAGCGGCGCAGATCGGCGGGCAGGTGCCAGGGCATCTTGCCGTTCGCGCCGATCACGCCATTGGCGGCGCGCGCGAGGATCAGGGTGATTTCGGGGTGGTTCATGCGGGGTTGGTTCCGACCCACGTGGCGTGGCCCAGCTTGCGGCCCGCGCGTACGTCGGTTTTGCCATAATGATGGACGTGGCACGCGCCGTCGGCGAGGAGCGCGGGTACGGTGGCGATGTCGGTGCCGATGAGGTTGCGCATCGTGACAGGCAGCGCGGTGGTCGCGGTGCTGCCGAGCGGCAACCCTGCGACGGCGCGGATGTGATTTTCGAACTGGCTGGTCACCGCCCCCTCGATCGTCCAGTGGCCGCTGTTGTGCACGCGCGGCGCCATCTCGTTGAAGATCGGGCCATCGTCGGTGGCGAAGAATTCGCCGGTAAGAACACCGACATAGTCGAGATCGTCGGCGATGCGCGCCATCAGCGCGCGCGCTTCGTCCTGCTGGTCGAGGATGATTTGCGGCGGCGGCAGGGTCGAGGTCGCGAGGATGCCATCTTTGTGCACATTGACGCTGCAGTCCCAGAAGCGCGTCTCGCCGTCGATGCCGCGCACCAGCAGCACGGAAAATTCATGCGCAAAGGTGACAAAGCCTTCGAGGATTGCGGCATGGCGATCGATGGTTTCCCATGCCGTGTCGGCATCGGCAGGGGTGGTGAGGCGGGCCTGTCCCTTGCCGTCATAGCCCATGCGCAGCGTTTTCAGGATCGCGGGAGCGCCGATGCCGGCCAACGCGGCGTCGAGCGCGGCGCGGTCGGGAACCGATGCAAAAGTGGCGGGGCGCCCGCCAAGCCCCGCGACGAACTGTTTTTCGATCAGCCGGTCCTGGGCGATTTCAAGCGCCTGCGCGCCGGGGCGCACCGACACATGCCCCGACAGGAAGCGCACGGTATCGACCGGCACATTCTCGAACTCGATCGTCACCGCGTCGCACGCAGCGGCAAAGGCGGCGAGGCGCGGTTCGTCGTCCCACGCCGCGTGGATATGGTGCGCGGCAACCTGCGCCGCGACGCTCTCACGCTCGGGGGCGTAGCTGTGCACCTGATAGCCGAGCTGCGCCGCGGCGACCGCGAGCATGCGGCCGAGCTGGCCGCCGCCCAGGATACCGATCGTCGAACCCGGTGCCAGCAAGCGATCAGCCCTCGCGAACGGGGATGGGAGCGACGTTGTCGGTCTGTTCGGCGCGCCATGCGTCGAGTTTTTGCGCCAGATCGGTGTCATTGTTCGCGAGCAGCGCGGCGGCAAATAAGCCAGCGTTGATCGCGCCTGGCTTGCCGATCGCGAAGGTCGCCACAGGGACGCCGCCGGGCATCTGGACGATCGAATAGAGGCTGTCGACGCCGTTCAATGCCGCTGACTGAATCGGGACACCGAGGACCGGCACCCGCGTCATCGATGCCACCATTCCGGGCAGGTGCGCGGCGCCGCCTGCTCCGGCGATAATGGCTTTGAGGCCGCGGTCCGCCGCGCTTTTGGCGTATGCGACGAGGCGGTCAGGGGTGCGGTGCGCCGAGACGATCTGCACCTCGTGCACGATGCCAAAATGTTCGAGGATCTGGACCGCGTGTGCCATCGTCGGCCAGTCCGATTGACTGCCCATGATAACCGCGACTTGCGGCGCGCTGTCGCCCATCACCCAACCCTCCACAAAGCGGCCGCGGTTCACCGGGTGAATCGCCGCCGCATCTCCCCTAGCGACTGCACCGCGCGCGGGCAACGGCACCCGTCATGCGAAAGTGCTGTGAATCGATCTCGGTCGGAGCCGGCCGTGCTGGCATAGGGATGGTGAGAAAACGCGCCGATCGAGCAGGCCGGTCCCGGTATCGACGCTTTGCCAAAGAAACCGCCAGCGGGAGCGATCGGCGCAGATCTCATCTACCTCGTTTTGGCACCCCGAACGGGTAATTGAGCTTCACTACCTTAGCGTTTACCGATTGGTATCAAGTCGCGTTTAGGTTGTGGCTCGAATAGTCATCGGCATCGGGCCGGGGAGCAAGCGTAGGTTTCGGGGACGTTGAATGGACAGCGTAGGGGGGGCACGGATCGCGGTCGATCAGTTCGGCGCACTATCCGTTGACTCCATCGAGGACCAGCTGCGGGACATCCGCCGGGAACGCGACGCGCTGCGTCGCGAAAACCGCGTATTGAAGATCGCGGTTGCCGAACTGGAGCGCGTGTCCGAACGCGACACGCTAACCCCGCTGTTCAACCGGCGCTATTTCCTGACCGCGATCCATCACCGGATGGCGCGCTTCGAACGTCATGCCGAGCGCGCGGCGGTCGTCTTTGTCGACGTCAACCAGCTGAAGTTGATCAACGACAGCTTTGGCCATGCCGCGGGCGACTTTGCGTTGATGGAGATTGCCAAGCGGCTCGCCGAATCGATCCGCGCGACCGACGTCGCAGCACGTATTGGCGGTGACGAATTCGGGCTGATCCTCGACCAGTCGAGCGAAGAGGGCGCGCGCGCCCAGATCGCGCGGCTTGGCGATGTGCTGACCGCGGCGCCGGCGGAGTATGACGGGCATCGGATCGCGCTGTCGGCATGCTTCGGTATCGCGATGCTCCAGTCGGGGATGACCGAATCGGACATATTGGCCGCCGCCGACCGCGACATGTATCGCAACAAACAGGGGCAGGGCTCGGCCCCCGGGCACCGCTGACATTGGTGCTAACCGCCTGTTAACCATAAGAGCGCATCGTCGGGACAGGACAGGGGGTGAATATGCGTACCCAAACCGACCCATATCATGACATTCAGGATCGGATCACCGGCCAGATCGGCGCACTTGCCGAAGCGCTGCCGCACTGCGCGCTGGCGCAGATCGTCCAGGGCATCGACGACATTCGCTGTCTGGCGCGCGATAATGGCTTTGCCGCGGTCGAAACGCTGGCGAGTCGGCTCGAATCGGCGGTCGCGGGGGGCGGCTATCGCGCCGCGATCCTGACCTATCTTGACGCGATGAGCGACGCTGTCCGCGTGCCCCGCGGGCCGCTACCCGCCGCCACGCACGAAGCGTGGCTGGCATCGGTCGCGATGCGCTTGGGGCATTGACCCGCTTCACCTGACGATCCAAACCCGAATTCATGGATGCAATCATGCTTGCGCTGGTGGCGGTACTGCTCGCCAACGCCGACGGGCGCAGCGGGATATTCCTGTCACGGCTGCTGAGCGCGCGATCGGACCGGCGCGTCGTCGTGGGCATCGCCTTTGGCGCCTTCCTTCTCAATGCCGTCATTGCGGCGACGGCGGGAGCGATCGCGAATCGCATGATCGGGCAGGGCGTGGCCGCGCTGCTCGTAGCGCTGGCGATGCTATCTGCCGCCGGGGCGCTGCTATGGCGCGGGCGGCCGTCGCTGTTCGATGACAAGGCTTTGGCGGTGACCCCGACGATGCTGGCAGGACGGATGCTGCTCGCGCAGTTCGGTGACCGCAGTCATTTCATGATCGGCGCGCTCGCGGCAACCAGCGGCGCTGGGCAATGGGCCGCGGCGGGCGCATTGGTCGGCTGGACGCTGGCAATGCTGCCCTTTCTGGCGTTTGGTCCGGGGCTCGCCGAACGGCGCGCAGCGCATGGCGTGCGCTGGGGAAGCGCCGCGATCCTGACGATCTGGGGCATTTTCACCGCGATGGAGGCTTTCGGGTTAATCGCATAAATCTGTCGACATTGTGCATCGTCATCGCTTTTGTCGATGACAGCGACCGACAGCTTTCGCGGGCAAAGCTTGTCTCGGCGCGCTATATGGTGGCCAGATAGAAAGGATATTTCCCATGTCCCAGAACAATCAGCCCGCCGTCGCCGATGCGCTCAATGCGTTACTCGCCGACAGTTTTACGCTCTATCTCAAGACGAAGAATTATCACTGGCACGTCCAGGGGCCGCGTTTTCGCGAACTACACCTGCTGTTCGACGAACAGGCGGCGCAGATCTTTGCGACCACCGACCTGATCGCCGAGCGGGTCCGCAAGAATGGCGTGCGTACGCTTCAGTCGATCGGCGACATCGGCCGCCGTGCGTCGATCCGCGACGATGACGCGGCGGGTCCCGACGCTGAAGCGATGATCCGGGCGCTGGCGGACGACAACAAGACTTTGCTCGCTCAGCTCAAAGAAGTGAAGGCCGCGGCGGAAGCCGATGGCGACATCGCGACGAGCGGCTTGGTCGACACTTGGGCCGACGAGACGCAGCAGCGGATCTGGTTTCTTGAAGCGACGCTGGGCTATTGATCGCGAAACACCGTTCCCCTTGATAGGGAGGGATAAGAAGCCTTGCCTCGTAGCGGCTAGGCGAAGTTGGTAGGGTGGCGGTGCGTTTTTGCACAAGGGTGTCAGGCCGAGACCGCACCCCACTGCCCTCAGAAAGGGGGAAGATTTTGATGCTGCTAACGAGGCGGGCAATCAATCTGATCAGCGCTGCTTCTTGGCCGTGGTCGCGGTGAAATCGGGGTCTTTTTTGGCCACCCAATCGACAAATTTGCGCACATTGGGGTCGGCCAGCAGGCCATCGACATCCATTCCGTGACGCTGCAGTTCCGAATTGGTGAAATTGGCGATCAGCGTTTGCTGGCAAATGGGGTGCATCGGCACCACTTCTCGCCCGCCCCGGCTCTTGGGAACGGGATGATGCCAGACAATCGTCTTGCCGGTGGGCCGGCCACAGAGCCAGCACGGCGGTACAGCCGTCGCCGGAGCCTCTTCGGTGCGATGCAGGTCCCCATAAGGGTCGTGTTTTGAATTTTTGCGGGCCATGCTGCTACCTGTAATGTCTGAGATCTGGAGCGATGCGGTCAGCATTGGTACAGCCGCGCCAATATGGGGCGCGTCGATCCCCCAATGAAAAGGGCGGCCCGCGAGCCGCCCTTTTCGTTTTTCTGTGCGACCGATCAGTCCTGATGCGGCTGAATGTTCACCGCGGCGAATTTGCCGCGGTCATCGACTTCGATGTCGAACGCGACGCGGTCGCCTTCGTCGAGGCCCGCCATGCCGGCGCGCTGCACCGCGCTGATGTGGACAAAGGCATCGGCCTGTCCGTCGTCGCGCGCGATAAAGCCGAAGCCCTTCGTCGTGTTGAAGAATTTGACGGTGCCCGAGGTGCGTTCGCCGGTCAGCTGACGACGGCCGCGCGCGCCGCCCGGGGCTGCGCCGGGGCCGCGATCGTCACGGCGCGGTCCGCTATCTTCGATCGGCATCGGCTCGCCTTCGATCTTGATATCGATCGCCGACACCTTGCCGTTGCGCTCGACGAGGGTGAAGCCGAGCGGCTGGCCCGAAGCGAGCCCCTGAAGCCCCGCTTGTTCGACCGCGCTGATGTGCACGAACACGTCCTCGCCGCCATCGTCGCGCGCGACAAAGCCGAAGCCTTTCGCCGCGTTGAAGAATTTGACGGTGCCATTGCCTTCGCCGACAACCTGTGCCGGCATGCCGCCGCCACGTCCGCCGCCGAAGCCGCCACCGCCGCCGCCGCGATCACCGCCACCGAAGCCGCCGCCTGGACGATCGCCGCCGCCGAAACCGCCACCGGGGCGGTCACCGCCGCCAAAGCCGCCGCGGTCGCCAAACCCGCCACCGCGATTGCCGCCGCCATAGCTGTCGCCGCCATAAGGTGCAGGTTCGAAGCTGTCGAAATTGCCGAAATCATCGCGCTTGCCGCGCCCCCGCTGGCCGCGGCGATCCTTGTTGAAACTCATTGTCTAATAGTCGCTTTCGGTTCGTCCATACCCCATTCGATCGGCGCCTTGCGCCGGACGGGGACGCACTACACCACGGGCACAGACTCGCCCCATGCCGCTAACGACGCAATATATAGCTTAAACAGATGGCATCTGCGAACGGAAAATTCAAAACTGCGATGCGGTCTGTCGCACAGTTTATCCCATCGTTGCGGCGGGCTGCTCGGGACCGCGAAAACCAGTCATTGAGCGGCAAGGCGGCTTCGCCTAAGGCGGGCGGATGACCGTATATTTCCACGAAGAAGATTTGCCCGCGGGTACGCTGGGTCCCGGCGCCGTCGCGATCGACACCGAAACCATGGGCCTCAACCCGCTGCGCGACCGGCTGTGTCTGGTGCAGATCAGCGACGGGTCGGGCGACGAGCACCTCGTCCGCTTTGCACCGGGCAGCGCTTATGACGCACCGGTACTCAAAGCGATATTGACTGACCCCAAAAGATTGAAATTATTCCATTTTGCGCGATTCGATATCGCGGCCCTGCAGCAGGCGCTCGGCGTCGTGACCGCGCCCGTCTATTGCACCAAGATCGCCTCGAAACTGATCCGCACCTACACCGACCGCCACGGGCTGAAGGAATTGGTGCGCGAATTGCTGGGCCAGGAGGTGTCGAAACAGCAGCAGTCGAGCGACTGGGGCGCCGCCGAACTCAGCGACGCGCAGCGCGATTATGCGGCGAGCGACGTGCGCTTTCTGCACGCCATGAAAGAGATCCTCGATGTGCGGCTGGCGCGCGAGGGGCGCACGCAATTGGCGCAGGCCTGTTTCGATTTCCTGCCGACGCGCGCCGTGCTCGACCTGGCCGGTTGGCCCGAGGTCGATATTTTCGCGCACACCTAAAGAGCGATTCGCATGTCCGAACGCGCCGATCTTGACCGCACGATGCGCCGCCTATGGGCGGCGAGTGGGTCAAGTCACGACCGCGTCGTGCGCATCCTGCGTTATGGCCTGCCGCTCGTCATCGGTGTCGTTGCCGCGGTGCTGGTTTTTTCACCTTTCTCTCAGCGCTCGGAAATCAGCTTCCTGCTCGCCAAGGACAAGGTCGATATGGCGACCGAGCGAATGAAGGTGACCCGCGCCGAATATCGCGGCCAGGATGCGAAGGGCCAGCCCTTTGCCCTGCTGGCGGGCAGCGCGGTGCAGAAGAGCTCGGCCGAACCGATCGTGCGCATGACCGACCTGTCGGGGGCGATCCGCCTGACCGACGGACCGGCGACGATCGTCGCCCGGAACAGCGCCTATAATATGGAAACCGAAAAGGTCGCGGTGCCGGGACTGGTCCAGGTCAAAAGCGCCGACGGATACAGGATCGATGCCAGCAATGTGTCGATCGACCTCAAAACCCGAACCCTGACCGGGCAGGGCGGCGTCAACGGGACGTTGAACATCGGCAATTTTTCGGCCAACCAGCTGTCCGCCGATCTCGACCAGCGGATCGTGCGCCTGCAGGGCAATGCGCGGCTGCGGATCAACCAGGGAGTGCTCAAATGAACCGCTTTTCGCCGATGAAGAGCCTGGTGGTGGCCGGTGCGGGCTTTGCGCTGACGAGCCTTGCTCTGTTGTCAGCGGGTACCGGCGGCGACCCCGCGCAGGCGCAGGCACTCGCGAACCACAACAGCAACGCCCCGGTCGATTTCGCCGCGAACAGCATCGAGGTGCAGGACCGCGCCGACCGCGTCGTGATTTCGGGCAATGTCCGCGTGACGCAGGCAGGGATGACCTTGACCGCGGCGCGGATGACCGTCGCTTATTCGCGTCAAGGCGGCACCGACGTCAACCGGCTGGACGCGACCGGCGGCGTCGTGGTGACCAAGGGTGACGAGCGCGCTTCGGGCAATGTCGCGATCTATGATCTCGACCGCCGTCTGATCACGATGGTCGGCAATGTCGAGTTGCGTCAGCGTGGCAATAATCTGCGCGGCGGGCGGATGGTGATCGATCTCAACAGCGGCCGCGCGACGGTCGACGGGCGCGGCGCGGCGCGCGGTCCCGATGGCAATCCGATCGCGGGCGGCACGGGCGGGCGCGTCACTGGCACCTTCACGGTACCGGAAAGAAAGCAGTAACCAGCGCTTTTTACGCTTCTGCAACCATGCGCCTTCACCATCGGCGCAGGGACCAGAACCATAGCGGTGCCGGGGGGACGCCGCGTTTCGAAAGCAAGCCCCCATGCGCTTCTCCCCGCTTGTTCCGCCGCGCCGCCCGTTGTTTGGCCGCCGTACCGAACCGCCTGCGGCGACCATCCCGGCCCCGACGTCCGAAGAACGGCGCCTGATCGACCGGATCCTGCGGCATGTGGGACCGCGCGAGAAATTCTAGCACGGCCGTCCTTATGGCCGTCATCCCGGCGAAGGCCGGCATCTCTCCGCTGCGGTTCGGCGTGCCGTTGAGATTCCGGCCGTTGCCGCGATGACGAATTGACACGGTTGCTTCATTTCCCCGTTCAGTTCGCTTGGCCTTCCGCCGCCGTGCCTCTACATGGGCGCCCATGCCGCCCGACACGCTCACTTCCGCCGACGCGGCCAAAGAACCGCCCGTTCTCGACACGCTGAAGCGTTTCCTGCCCTATTTATGGCCTGTGGGCCATACCGGGCACAAGGTGCGGATCGTTGGTGCGGGGCTGATCGTGCTCGCGTCGAAGGGCGTCCAGCTGTCGATGGGGTTCCTCTATGGCGCCGCGATCGACAAGATGGTGCCGGGGATGGAAGAGGGCGTCGCGCTAGCGATCGGGCTCGTCCTCGCTTATGCCGGCGCGCGCTTTGCCGGGGTGCTGTTCGATAATCTGCGCAACGTCGTGTTCGAGCGCGTCGGGCAGGATGCGACGCGCGAGCTGGCGATCGCCACCTTCAGCCACCTGCACGCGCTGAGCCTGCGTTTCCATCTCGCGCGGCGGACGGGCGAGGTGACCAAGGTGATCGAGCGCGGGACCAAGAGCATCGACACGATGCTCTATTTCCTGCTGTTCAACATCGCGCCGACGATCATCGAATTGCTCGCCGTGCTGATTATCTTCTGGACCAAGTTCAGCTTTGGCCTCGCCAGCGCGACCGCGCTGATGGTCATCGTTTATATCATCTTCACCCGCAAGGTGACCGACTGGCGCAACGCGCTGCGCACCCAGATGAACGACCTCGACACGCTGACCATCGGGCGCAGCGTCGACAGCCTGCTCAACTACGAGACGGTCAAATATTTCGGCGCCGAAGAGCGCGAAGCGGCGCGCTACCGCGACGTTGCCGATCGTTATGCCAAGGCCGCGGTGAAAAGTGAAAACAGCCTGGCGTGGCTCAACATCGGCCAGAGCCTGGTCACCAACGCCGCGTTGGCGGGCGCCATGGCGTACACCGTGTGGGGCTGGTCGACGGGTGAATATAAGGTCGGCGACGTGGTGCTGGTGAACACGCTGCTCGCGCAGCTGTTTCGCCCGCTCGACATGCTCGGCATGGTCTACCGCGTCATCCGCCAGGGGCTGATCGACATGGAGGCGATGTTCCGCCTGATCGACACGCCGCCCGAAATCAGCGACGCGCCGGGCGCGGGGCCGTTGGTGGTGAACGGCGGCGCGGTGGCGTTCGATAATGTGGTGTTCGGTTACGAGCCCGACCGCACGATCCTTAACGGGGTGAGCTTTGCGGTCGGTGCCGGCGAAACGCTGGCGATCGTCGGGCCGTCGGGCGCGGGCAAATCGACGATCGCGCGGCTATTGTTCCGTTTCTATGATCCGCAGGGCGGGCGGATCACGATCGACGATCAGGATATTGCCGCGGTGACGCAGGCCAGCCTGCGCGGCGCGATCGGCATCGTCCCGCAGGACACCGTGCTGTTCAACGACAGCATCGGCTATAACATCGCTTATGGCCGCGAAGGGGCGGGTGCCGACGAGGTCGCGGCGGCCGCCGAGGGCGCGGCGGTCGACGGCTTTATCGCGATCCTGCCGCAAGGTTATGATACCGAGGTCGGCGAACGTGGGTTGAAACTGTCGGGCGGCGAGAAACAGCGCGTCGCGATTGCGCGGACCCTGCTCAAAAACCCGCCGGTGCTGATCCTCGACGAAGCGACGAGCGCGCTCGACAGCCGCACCGAGGCGGCGATCCAGGACACGCTTGAACGGATTTCCGAACGCCGCACGACCTTGGTGATCGCACACCGGCTGTCGACGGTGACGGGTGCTGACCGCATCATCGTGCTCGACCACGGCCGCGTTGCGGAGACGGGGACGCACGACCAGCTGCTGCGGATGCGCGGGCTTTATGCCGATATGTGGGCGCGGCAGCAGGCGGAGAAGGAGGAGGGGACGGTTTAGTCCGCTTCTCTCACAACATTTCGAATATTATCGAATTATCCATTGACGCCCCGCTCTGATTTCCATATTTCGACAATTATCGAATCACGGAGGTGGCGATGGAGTCGGAGACGGTTGTTCGCGCGCTGAGCGCGCTCGCGCAGGAGCATCGGTTGGCGCTGTTCCGGCTGCTCGTACAGGCGGGGCCGGAAGGGCTTGCCGCGGGCGCGATTGCCGAGGCGCTGGGGGTGCCCGCGTCGTCACTCAGCTTTCACCTCGCGCAGTTGAACAACGCCGGGCTGATCGCGCAGCGGCGCGACGGCCGGTCGCTGATCTATTCGGCCGATTATGGCGCGATGACCGCGCTGCTTGGCTTCCTGATGGAAAATTGTTGCGGGGGCGCGGTCTGCGTGCCTGCCGCGCCCTGTAACACCAAAGATACGACAGAAAGGACTGCCGCATGAGCCGGTTTCATTTGCATGTCGGGGTTGCCGACCTCGACAAGTCGATCGCTTTTTACTCGGGGCTGTTCGGCACCGCGCCAAGCGTGACCAAGCCCGATTATGCGAAATGGATGCTCGACGATCCGCGAATCAATTTCGCGATCTCGGTGCGCGACGGCGCGCATCGCGGGATTGAGCATGTCGGCTTGCAGGTCGAGGATGAAGCGGAGCTGGCGGCGGTCTATGGGCGACTGAAAGATGCCGGAGCCCCGGTTTTGGAGGAAGGCGCGACGACCTGTTGTTACGCCAAATCCGAAAAGAGCTGGGTCGCCGATCCCGATGGCGTGGTGTGGGAAGCCTTCCTGACCAACGGCGAAGCGACGGTGTACGGCGACAGCCCCGATTTTGCGCTGCTGGCATCGGACAATGCCGCCGAGGGCGCGTGCTGCGTTCCCACCATGCCGCAGGCGGCTCCGGTCAAGGTCGGCTGCTGCTGACATGACCGCGGGGGAGGGGCTGAACATATTGGTGCTGTGTACGGGCAATTCGGCACGCAGTATTTTGGGCGAAGCCATCATCGCGCGAAAGGGCGCGGGCCGGGTTCGCGCGTACAGTGCAGGGAGCCAGCCGAAAGGCGTGCCGCATCCCGGCGCGCTCCGGCTCCTGGCGCGCGAGGGCTATGACATAGCGGCTTTCCGCTCGAAAAGCTGGGATGAATTTGCCGCGCCCGGCGCGCCGCGCATCGACATCGCGATCACCGTTTGTGCCAATGCGGCGGGCGAGGCGTGCCCGCTGTTCACCGGCGCGCCGGTGCGCGCGCATTGGGGGCTGCCCGATCCCGCCGATGTCGCATGCGACGAGGCGGCGGTCGATGCCGCCTTTGCCGAAACATACCGCCTGCTCGACATGCGCGTCCGTGCGATGCTGGCGCTGCCGCTCGAAACCATGACCCCGGCGGAGCGGCGCGCTGCGCTGAACGCCATTGGCGCGATGGAAGGGGCCGCCTGACATGCAACGCCGCCGCCTCGGCTTTCTCGACCGTTATCTGACGCTGTGGATTTTCCTCGCGATGGCATTGGGCGTCGCGCTGGGGACGCTGTTTCCGGCGCTGCCGGCGCGGATCGACGCGATGAGCGTCGGGACGACAAACCTGCCGATCGCGATCGGCCTGATCCTGATGATGTACCCGCCGCTGGCGCGGGTGCGCTATGCCGCGCTGCCGCAGGTGTTCGAGGATCGGCGGGTGCTGATGCTGTCGCTGGTCCAGAACTGGCTGATCGGCCCGGTGCTGATGTTCGTCCTCGCGGTGATCTTCCTGCGCGACGAGCCCGCCTATATGACCGGGGTTATCCTGATCGGCCTCGCGCGCTGCATCGCGATGGTGCTGGTGTGGAACCAGCTGGCGAAGGGCGACAATCAATATGTCGCGGCGCTGGTCGCGTTCAACTCGCTGTTCCAGATTCTGTTTTTCAGCGCCTATGCGTGGTTTTTCCTGACCTTCCTGCCGCCGTTGCTCGGGCTGGAGGGGCAGCTGATCGCCATCGACACCTGGATGATCGCCGAGGCGGTGCTGATCTATCTCGGCATCCCCTTCCTCGCCGGGTTCCTGACCCGCACGCTGCTGGTGCGCGCGAAGGGCGAGCAATGGTACGAAACCCGCTTCCTGCCGCGCATCGCGCCGATCACCCTGGTCGCGCTGCTGTTCACCATCGCCGCGATGTTCAGCCTAAAGGGCGGCGAAATCCTGACGCTGCCGTTCGACGCGCTGCGCATCGCGGTGCCGCTGACGATCTATTTCGTCCTACAATTTGTGATCAGTTTTGCGATGGGCAAATGGATTGCCGCCGATTATCCGCGCACCACCGCGGTCGCCTTTACCGCGGCGGGCAATAATTTCGAGCTGGCGATCGCGGTCGCGATTGCGGCGTTCGGGCTGGCTTCGCCGGTGGCCTTTGCCGCAGTGATCGGCCCGCTGGTCGAGGTGCCGGTGCTGATCCTGCTCGTCAACCTGGCCTTCTGGTTCGGGCGGCGCTGGTTCCCGGACAGCGTGCCGCACGACAACTGAGGCTTTTCACCACGAAATTCATTGGGTTGGGTTGACCCCCCGCGTGCCCGCCCCCTAGGCATGAACCATGCCGCATGACACCACCCTGATCGGTACCATCGTGGCCGGGCTTGGCGTCGCGTTCCTGATGGGCGCGCTGGCGCACCGGCTGCGGATTTCGCCGATTGCGGGCTATTTGCTCGCCGGAGTGCTCGTCGGGCCGTTTACGCCGGGGTTCGTCGCCGACACCGGGTTGGCGATGCAGCTGGCCGAGATCGGCGTCATCCTGCTGATGTTCGGGGTCGGGCTGCATTTTTCGCTGAAAGACTTGCTGTCGGTGCGCAAGATCGCAGTGCCGGGGGCGATTGCGCAAATTGCGGTGGCGTGGGCGCTCGGGATCATGCTCGGGCTGTGGCTCGGCTGGTCTATCGAGGGCAGCGCGGTGTTCGGGCTGGCGCTGTCGGTGGCGAGCACGGTTGTCCTACTGCGTGCCTTGCAGGCGCGCGACATGGTCGAGACCGAAAAGGGGCGGATCGCGGTCGGCTGGCTGATCGTCGAGGATCTGGTCATGGTGCTGGCGCTTGTCCTGCTGCCGGCGATGTTCGGCGATCGCGGCGATGAGGGAAGCAGCGCCGGACTGCTCCAATCGGCGGCAATCGTCCTGCTCAAGGTCGTCGGATTCGTCGCCTTCATGTTCGTGGTTGCGCGCCGCATCCTACCGTGGGTGCTGCATTGGGCCGCGCACACCGGGTCGCGCGAGCTGTTCCGACTTGCAGTGCTGGCGATCGCGTTGGGGGTGGCGTTCGGCGCGGCGGTGATTTTCGACGTGTCGTTCGCGCTCGGGGCGTTTTTCGCGGGCATGATTCTCGGCGAAACGCAGCTTAGCCGCCGCGCCGCCGAAGAAACGCTGCCGCTGCGCGATGCCTTTGCGGTACTGTTTTTCGTGTCGGTCGGCATGTTGTTTGACCCCAATGTGCTCGTCGAGCAACCGGGACCGGTGCTGGCGACGGTGGCGATCATCGTCATCGGCAAATCGCTCGCCGCCTTTGCGCTGGTCCGCGCGTTCGGTCACACGTCACAAACCGCGCTGACGGTGTCGGTCAGCCTGGCGCAGATCGGCGAATTTTCGTTCATCCTCGCGGGGCTGGGAGTTGGCTTGGGGGTGCTGCCCGAGACGGGACGCGATCTGATCTTGGCGGGTGCCTTGCTGTCGATCCTGGTCAACCCGATCCTGTTCACGCTGGCGGTGCGGCGCATCCGCGCCGACGCGGCGCCCGAACCGGTCGATACGGCGAGCGAGGAAGCCGCCGCGCTGTGCAACGCCGGCGTGGTGCTGATCGGCTTTGGCCGGGTGGGCAGCCATATCGGCACGCTGATCTGCGGGCGCGGCGAGGGGCTGACGGTGATCGAGGACCAGAAGGATATGGCGGCAGCCGCGCGAGCGACCGGCGCAACGGTGATCGTCGGCGACGCGACCAAGGAAAGCATTTTGCGGCAAGCGGGACTCGACACCGCATCGACCCTGCTGATCGCGATCCCCGAGGGCGTCGAGGCAGGAGCAATCGTGCGGCGGGCGCGTGCGATCAATCCGAAGCTGGTGATCGTGGCGCGCGCGCATTCGGACGAAGAGGTCGCAGATCTGGTGCGCCGCGGCGCCGACCATGTCGTGATGGCCGAACGCGAAACCGCGGCACGGATGGCGGAACGGGCGATGTTGACTTTGGTATAACCCCGGAAAAGGGTAGGAATGGATGAGACGGGGCTTCCCCCACTCCCGCAACTTGCCTATCGCCGCCTCACAATGTCCGCCGACGCGCTGCTCCCCCTCCTGAAATCCACCTTCGGCTTCGACCATTTCCGTGGCCGTCAAAGTGATGTTGTCGACCGCGTGATGGCGTGCCAGCGGACGCTGGCGGTGATGCCGACCGGGGCGGGCAAGTCGTTGACGTACCAGCTGCCCGCGGTCGCACTCGATGGCTGCGCCGTCGTCGTGTCGCCGCTGATCGCGCTGATGCACGACCAACTACGCGGGGCGCGCGCGGCCGGGATTCGCGCCGCCTCATTGACCAGCGTCGACGCCGATGGCGCCGAAACGCGGCAGCGCTATCGCGACGGCGAACTCGACCTCCTCTATGTGGCGCCCGAACGCGCGACGGGCGAGGGGTTTCGCGCGCTGCTCGAGGCAAAGACCCCAGCATTGTTCGCAATCGACGAGGCGCATTGCGTCAGTGAATGGGGACATGACTTCCGGCCCGACTACCGACTGCTGCGCCCGTTGCTCGATGCGTTTCCGGCGGTGCCGCGGCTCGCGCTGACCGCGACCGCCGACGCGCATACACGCGACGATATTTTGGTCCAGCTGGGGATCCCGCCTGAGGGGCTGATCCTTGCGGGCTTCGACCGGCCGAATATTCGTTACGCGATCCGGCCGCGGGTGACACCCGCACGCCAGCTGGTCGAATTCATCGCCGCCAATCCGGGGCCGGGGATCGTCTATTGCCCGACGCGCAGCGGCACCGAACGGCTGGCGGAGCAATTGGCGAAGGCGATGGGGCGGCCGGTCGCCGCCTATCACGCCGGGCTTGATCCCGAGGTGCGGGCGCGCGTCCAGCATGATTTTGTCGCGTCGGAGGACGGCATCGTCACTGCGACGGTCGCCTTCGGGATGGGGATCGACAAGCCCGACGTGCGCTTTGTCGCGCACGCCGCGCTGCCCAAATCGATCGAAAGCTACTATCAGGAAACCGGCCGCGCCGGCCGCGACGGCGACCCCGCTGAGGCGATGATGCTGTGGGGCGCCGACGATTTCGCCAAAGCAAGAATGAGGCTCAGCGAGCTGCCCGAGGCGCGCGTGCCGGGCGAGCGGGTGCGGTTGAACGCGCTCGCGGCGCTGGTCGAAACGGTCGAGTGCCGCCGCGCGCAGTTGCTGCGCCATTTCGGCGAAAATCCCCCGCCGCGCTGCGGTAATTGCGACAATTGCCTCGACCCCGCGGCGCAGGTCGACGCGACGGTGCTCGCGCAAAAGCTGCTGTCTGCGGTTTATCGCACCGGACAAAGCTATGGCGCGGGGCATATCGAGGCGGTGCTGACCGGGCGCAGCGACGAGCGGATCGTCGGCCGGGGCCATGACAAATTGTCGGTGTTCGGGATCGTCGCGGGCGACGAGGCGCGGCTGATCAAGTCGCTGGTGCGCACGCTGGTGGCGCGCGAGGCGCTCGAGACGACCGAGCATGGAGGGCTGATGCTCGGCCCGAGCGCGCGCGCGATGATGAAGGGCGTGGCACCGGTGCTGATTGCCGAGCCGCCGGTCAAGCGCACCAAACGCGAAGCGCGCGGCGGCGCTGGGGCGGGGGCTGCCAACCCGATCGGCGATCCGCTGTTCGACGCGCTCCGCGCGACGCGGCGCGAGCTCGCCGCCGAAGCCAATGTGCCGCCCTATGTGATCTTTCACGACGCGGTGCTGCGCGCGATGGCAACCGAAAAGCCCGCGACGGCGGACGCGATGGGGACGATCCCGGGGGTCGGAGCCAAAAAGCTCGAGGCGTGGGGCGATGCGTTTCTGGCGGTAATCCGCCACTTCTGACCCGATCAGCCGCCGCGCGGCTGGTCGATTTCGCAAATGACTAGTCTAATTCGGAACGCGGCGCGAAGAGCGCCGCCATCGTCGCCACTTCGCCTTTCATCGGGCCGCATCGCTTGTGTGGTTCCGATCGATGAAAGGATTACGACCATGAGCTCTCCCTTCGTTCGCGCGCTCGTCGCCGCATGGCTTGCCGCGTTTCCGATGACCGCGCAGGCGTCCGACGCCCCCGCAACCGTCCGCGTCGACATCCGCGCACTCGACCTCGGCGCGCCCGCCGACGTGAAGACAGCGCATCTCCGGCTCGCGCGCGCCGCGAAGGTGGCATGCCGCAACGATGTCGAGCATCTGACCATCCAGGCGCGCCGCGCGGCGCGCGAATGCCGCGACACGATGCGCGGGCTGGCGCTGAAAAAGCTGCGCTCCCGCCAGCTGCAGCAGCTCGCCGAGCAATGAGCCATGCCGCCCGAAGCCGGGCGTGTCGCCGACGGTGGCGTCCCGGCATTGCTTGCAGTAGCAGGGCGCGATGACGGCGCTGTTGATCCTCGATCCAATGATTCGTGGCGGCGCCATTGCGCTGTTCCTGCTGTGGATCGCGATCCTGGCGCGCGACTATCATGATGTGCTGGCCGCGCGCGTCGCCATCGCTATGAACCTGGCGATCATCGCTTATCTGCTCGTGCCTATCTTCCGGCCCGAGGGTCCGGCGCGGTTTCCCTATGCGATCTGCGATGCGCTTTCGGTGATGGTGCCGGCTTTTTTCTGGCTTTTCGTGCGGCTGTGGTTTGACGACCAGCAGCGGATTGGCTGGCGTAGCTGGCTGATCGTTGCTGTTTTCGCGATATTGCCGCTGATCCAGATTTCGTTGATCGGTGCGTTGGACTGGTTCAGTCTGGAAATCTGGGTGCTGGTGCGCATCGGCATGTTCGCCTTTGCGGTGGCAGGCATGTGGATCGCGTGGCGCGGGCGCGCCCACGACCTGATCGAAGCGCGGCGGGGCTTTCGCGCGGCGCTCGTCGGCGCGATCGGCGGCTTCATCCTGCTCGCAACCTTTATCGAGATGTTTCACAACCGGGACATGAACCCTGACCCTGGGCGATTTTTGACGTTGGTCGCTATCGTGATCGCCACCTTTGTCGTGTCGGTCGGCCTTTATCGCTTTCGCTTGGCCGAGCTGTTCGCGGCGCCGGGCATGGCGCCAAAACGTGTCAAACCGTCCGCCGCGCCGTCGTTACTCGCGCAACGATTGCACGCGGTGATGGCCGACGAGCGGGCGTACCGCGCCGAAGGTTTTTCGATCGCGATGCTCGCGGCGAGGCTGGGTGAACCTGAATATCGGGTGCGGCGCGCGATCAATGGCGAAATGGGCTTTCGCAATTTCACCGCCTTTCTGAACGGCTTTCGTCTCGACGAAATACGTGCGGCGCTCGCCGACCCGGCGCAGCGCGAGGTCCCGATCCTGACCATCGCGCTCGATGCGGGTTTCGGTTCGCTCGGGCCGTTCAACCGCGCCTTTCGCGATGCCGAGGGGATGACCCCGACCGATTATCGAGCGCGGGCAGGAGCGGCGCGGCTGGGCGATTCCGAAATCGGCTAGCCGATTTCTACCATTGCGGAGCGGGAATGCGGCGGGTGTGTTCCACCGGGGCATCCGCCACCGACAGGATTGTTTGATGTTCGACGCCATTCCACCGCTCCACATCTTGCTGACCAAGGGACCGTTCGTCTTTGCCTTCGATTTCGGGCGCTACCTGGTCGCGGCGGCCGCCGTCGCGGTGATCGTGTGGGGGCTGCGACGCACCACGCTGAGGACGCGCAAGATTCAGACGCGCGAGGCGACGATGGCCGACCAGCGCCGCGAATTCGCCCAGTCGGTCCAGACGGTGGGGGTCTATACTTTGGTGTCGGCGTTCATCATCTGGGGCATCGACATCGGGGTGCTGCACCGGTTCGAGGGCAGCTATGGCTGGGCGGGCGATCTGGCGCTGCTCGCGGCGATCATCGTCGCGCATGATGCCTATTTCTATTGGGTCCACCGCGCGATGCATCATCCGCGCCTGTTCAAGACCTTTCACCGCGCGCATCATCGCTCGATCACCCCGACGCCCTGGGCGGCGTACAGCTTTGCCATCCCCGAAGCCTTTGTGATGATCGCCTTCGTGCCGATCTGGCTGGCCCTTGTCGCGACCCCGGGATGGGTGATGCTGACGTGGATCCTGTTCCAGATCGTCCGCAACGCGATGGGGCATGCGGGGTTCGAGCTGCACCCGCGCTGGTGGCTGTCGACGCCGCTGACGCGCTGGATCAACACCACGACGCATCACGACCTGCACCACAGCGGCGGTTTCAACCGCAATTACGGACTCTATTTTACCTGGTGGGACCGATGGATGGGGACCGAGCATCCGCATTATGCGGAGCGCTTTCACGCGGTCGTCGCGCGCCCGGCGGGACAGGATCGCGACGCTGCGCCCGCGGCGGCGTAGCTTTCGCGCTTGTCAGTCAAACCGCGCGTCCTATACATCGCGGCGATGAGCGATTTTCGTACCCTGTCCGCCGACTATAGCGTCGCCCCACAGATATCCCTTGCGGATGTGGCCGAGGCGAAGGCCGCGGGCTTTGCGATGATCGTCAACAACCGACCCGATGGCGAGGAACCCGAAGCGCCGCAGGGCGACGACATCGCCGGGGCCGCGGCGGCCGAGGGCTTGGCCTATGCCGCGATCCCGGTGGGGCATGCGGGGTTCAGCCATCCGCAGCTCGACGCGCTCGACGCGGTGCTGGCGGGGGCGGCGGGGCCGGTGCTGGCCTATTGCCGCTCGGGGACGCGCTCGACCCATTTGTGGGCGTTGAACCGCGCGCGCGCGGGTGACGATGTCGACGCGATTTGCGAGGCGGCGGGTCATGCGGGTTATGATCTGTCGGGGCTGCGTCCGATGCTCGATGCGCTGGCGGGCGAGCGGTGACCCTCGCCGAACTGGCCCAGCTTGGCGGATCGGTGGTCGCGGTGCTGTTCGTCGTGTGGCTGGTGGGCAAGATGGGACTGGGCGCCGATCCGCGGATCGACGACGATGCGCACGCGATCCGCCTCGCCGAAGAGGCCGAGGCGGGCTTTCGCGGGATTGAGGTGGCGCGCGACCGCGCGGGCTTCGCGGCGATCGTCCGCAACGCCGAGGGACGCCAACTGCTGGTGCGCGCGCACGGCAATCATTTCGCGGCGCGGCCGATCGATAGCCATGTGATGGGGCGGCTCGACAAGGATTTCCTGACCCTCACGATGCCCGAAAAGACGTTCGGCGCCGTGACGCTGCATCTGGGCAAGGACGCCGGGATGTGGGCGTCGCGAATGCGGGAGATCGGGCGTGCCTGAACTTCCCGATCCGGTCACCTATGCGGTGCCCGCCTTCATCCTGCTGCTGATCGCCGAGATGATCATCTCGCTGCGCGCCGACAAAAGCCGGTACGAGGCGCGCGACACGCTGACCTCGTTGATGCTCGGCACTGGCAGCCAAGTCGCGGGCGCGCTGGTCGGCGCGGGGGTGATCGCGGCGTCGGTGTGGGTCTATCAGTTCCGGCTGTTCGACATCGGCATCGAATTCGCCAGCTGGTGGTGGGCGTGGGTGCTCTGCTTCTTCCTCGATGATCTGGCCTATTACGCCTTCCACCGTAGCGCCCACCGGGTGCGCTGGTTCTGGGCGAGCCATGTCATCCACCATTCGAGCCAGCATTATAATCTCTCGACCGCGCTGCGGCAGACGTGGACGGGCTTTTTCAGCCTGACTTTCCTGTTCCGCCTGCCCTTGTTTCTGATCGGCTTTCCGCCCGCGATGGTATTTTTCTGTGCGGGACTGAACCTGATCTATCAGTTCTGGATCCATACCGAGGCGATCAGGCGGTTGCCCCATTGGTTCGAGGCGGTGATGAACACCCCGTCGCACCACCGAGTCCACCACGGCGTCAACCCGCGCTATCTGGACGCCAATTATGCCGGGGTTTTCATCATCTGGGACAAGATGTTTGGCAGTTTCGTTTCCGAGCGCGACGACGAGCCGGTGCGCTATGGCATTGTCAAGCAGCTGGGAAGTTTCAACATATTGTGGGCGGCGGTCCATGAATGGGTCGGGATCGCGAAGGATGTGTGGGCTGCCCCGTGGAAGCATAAGCTGAGCTATATCTGGCGCGAGCCCGGTTGGAGCCACGATGGCAGCCGCGCGACGAGCGCGATGATCAAGGACCGCTGGGCAGCGGGGCGAACGAGCGAAGACGCGGCGGAGTGAGCCTGCGGTCGGCGCTAAGCCGCTTTGCGCGTTGGAAATATTGGGACGTCGTTGCTCTCGTCGCGGGCAGTATTCCCCCGGCCCTTCTTCTGGTCGCTTATTATGGCGGCAAGGAATTGAGCGGGCTGTCGGGTCCGTTCTTTCTCTCTGCCGTGCCACTTTACTTGCTGAGCGCCACTCTTGCGTGGCGGCGCGGAGACGGACGGCTGATTGCCGGGGGCTGCGTGATGCTGATGTTCGCAGTCGTCTTGATGCTGCCCGCTATTCTGGCGTCGGCGTTTCTTCTGGCCGTCTGCTTCACCGGAGACTGTATCTGACGCGCATAGCCCTTGCGTCGCCGTCTAATGACATTCATGTAAGTCCCGATTGACCACCGAACCGGTGGCGAGGGGAGCGGTACATGGATCAGTTCGACATCATTGTCATCGGCGGCGGCAGCGCGGGGAGCGCGGCGGCAGGACGGCTTGCCGAGGATGGGACGCGGACCGTGTGTCTGGTCGAGGCGGGCGGGACCAACGACATGGTGCGGGTCAAGACGCCGGGCCTGATGCCCTTCATCCCCCAATCGTCGAACTATCGATATGAGACGCTCCCTCAGCCAGGATTGAACGGCCGCACCGGATATCAGCCGCGCGGGCGCGGCCTGGGCGGATCGAGCGCGATCAATGCGATGGTCTACATCCGCGGCCACCGGTTCGATTACGAACAGTGGGAAGCGCTCGGTGCGACGGGGTGGAGCTATGCCGATGTGCTGCCGTACTTCAAACGCAGCGAAGGCAATGAGCGTGGCGGCGACGAATTTCATGGCGGCGACGGGCCGCTCAACGTCACCGACCAGCGCTGGCCCAATGTGACGAGCAAGCGCTTCATCGAGAGCGCGGCTGCGCTGCAATTGCCGCGGACGGGCGATTTCAATGGACCGAACAACGAAGGGTTCGGGCTTTATCAGGTGACGCAGAAGGGCGGCGAACGCTGGTCGGCGGCGCGCGCTTATGTCGAGCCGCTACGCGGGCGGGCGAACCTTGACATCCGCACTGGCGCGCTGGTCGAGAAGATATTGGTCGAGGACGGGCGCGCGACCGGCGTCGTGATCCGCCGCGGGTCGAAACGCGAGGCGCTGCGTGCGCGCGGTGGAGTGGTGCTGTCGGCGGGTGCCTTCGGCAGCCCGCAAATCCTGATGCTGTCGGGTATCGGGCCGGGCGCGCATCTGACGGATATGGGGTTGGACGTGGTGGCCGATCGCGCCGGAGTGGGCGACAATCTGCAGGACCATATCGACTATGTGTCGAGCTGGGAGACGCGCTCGACCGATCCGTTCGGCGACAGCCTTGGCGGCACCTGGCGGATGGTGAAGGCGATCTTCGAACATCGCACCCGGCGCAGCGGGATCATGACCACCTGTTTTGCCGAGGCTGGAGGCTTCTGGAAATCGCGCCCCGACCTGCCCGCGCCCGACATCCAATATCATTTCGTGCCCGCGATGCTCGAGGATCATGGGCGGGCCAAGGTCAAGGGGCACGGTTTTTCGTGCCACGCGTGCGTGCTGCGCCCGGAAAGCCGGGGGACGGTACGGCTGGCGTCCGCCGATGCCGCGGCGGCCCCCGCGATCGATCCGGGCTTCCTGACCGACGATCGCGACCTGGCGACACTGCGGGCCGGGGTGCGGATGATGCACCGCATCGCGGCGGCGCCACCGCTCTCGGACTATGCCGGGGCCGACCGGCATCCGGTGGATCTGGCCGACGACCGCGCGCTCGACACGCTGATCCGCAGCCGCGCCGACACCGTCTATCACCCCGTCGGCACGTGCCGGATGGGGAGCGATGCCGATGCTGTGGTCGATCCGACGCTGAAACTGAACGGGATCGCGGGGCTGTGGGTCGCGGACGCGAGCGTTATGCCGCGGCTGGTGTCGGGCAACACCAACGCGCCGAGCATCATGATCGGCGAGCGCGCGGCGGATTTTGTGAAGGCGGCTTTGGTATAGAATTGCCGCGCCTTCGGGAGGGCTTAAGTGAAGCACGCCGCTGCCAGCAATCGCCCATTTTGGGTCAGATCATAGCGGCTCGTCGGTGGCCGCATATCGATCACCTCGCGCCGCACCAATCCACGCTCACCCAGCGCTGACAGCCCCTGCGACAAGGCGCGCGGGGTGGCGGGTGCAAGCAGTCGCGAAAGCGCGTTGAATCGGTCGTGGCCGGCACTGATCCCGGCGACCAGCGCCAGGCTCCAGCGTGTTGTGGCCCCCGGCCGCAGGCCGATCGCGGCTTGTGCCTCGGCAATCATTGCGGCGCGCGCGGCGGCAACCATTCCCGCTTCGGTCAGTATATATTCGGGGCGCAGCGGGTGGCCATGGCCGGGGTTGCGCCGCACCCACCCAAGCGTCGCTGCCGCGTCGAGGGTACGGGTCAGGCTGTCGCGCGGCAGCCCCAGCCGATGAACCAGTTCGACGAAGCGCGCGCCGCGATGCGCCGCCAGATCGGCGAGCAGCGGCACCAGCCAGCGGTGGCTGCCGAGCTGGACAAGCAAAGGGTCGGCTGTGGTTGACCGCATTTACAACTAACTATACAAACCGGACCTTAGAGACAAGCGATATGGGACGGGCGATTCTGCGCGCGGCCGGTCGCTTTGCAGGCAAGGGAGAAATGGCATGGCGCTTCGGATCGGATCCGAACTCACCTGTTCGATGGGGGTCAAGGATATCACCGCGTCGATCGCCTGGTACGAACGGGTGATGCTGTGCAAGTTGCTCTACCGTGCCGACGAGATCGGCTGGTGCGAGCTCGCGACTCCGATGGCAGGGGTCAATATCGGGCTCAGTCAGGTCGAGACGGTGGCGCAGGGCGGCGGTGCAACCAATGTGTTCGAGGTCGCCGACATCGATGCGGCCAAGGCGCATCTCGATGCCGAGGGGGTGCGGCAGGATGGCGACATCCAGCATATCCCGGGGCTCGTCAAGCTCATCACCTTCTACGATCCCGACGGCAATGCCTTCATGTTTTCGCGGTCGGAGGCGGCGGCATGACGGTGCGGTGGGGCGCCGCGGCGCTGCGGCCCCCGCTGCGGCTCAGAACCCGGCGCCGTCGCTCGCTCCTGGCATGGGACGTGGACTGGCGCGGGGACCGCGTTCGGCAAAACGGCAACCGCGACGCTGGTGATCAAGGCGGCGCCCGATGGCAGCGCGACGGCGCTCGTCTATCGATTGGGGGCGCCGGGTACGCCGCCGATAGACTATGCGGCCGAGGCGATTTACCGCGTCGATGCCAACGGCGGGGTGCGCGGCAGCTGGAGCGACAACACGGGGCGCACGCGGCCGATCGGCGGGCGTATTGCGGCGTCGGAATGGCACAATCATTGGGGCACTGCCGATGTTGAAATCGGGCGCTCGACCTATGTGCTCAGGGCGCCCGATCGACTGATCGTCACCGATTCGGTGCTAAATGATGACGGCAGCTGGCGCGTCTTTGCGACGCTGCGCTTTCAGCGAACACCCTGAAATCAGGCACCTTCTGCGGCGGCCTGTTATGCGCGCAAAAAAAGAGGGCCGGGACTTGCGTCCCGGCCCAGCCTTTCAGGCTCTCCCCTCCTGAAACTGTTGACGCAATGAATGCCATATTAATGTCATGTTGGGAAGGCCTAAATTTGCGGCAAGCCTGCCTAATTATTGTGCAGTGCAGCGTGCAGCAAAACGTGGCCGGTCCGTCGCCGAACCGGCCCGTTTTTGGCTCGTAATGACGATCAGAACGTCTGGCGCGCGGTGATGCCAAAGGTGCGCGGCTGCCCGACCGTGTAACCGAGGCGCGCCCGCCCGCCGCGTTCGCGATCGAACGACAGCAGCGCATTTTCGTCGAACAGATTGTTGACGTAAGCGATCAGGGACAGACCATTGTCGAAATCGACCCCGGCGCTGAGATTGACCAGCTGATAGTCCGGCAATTGCAGGTCGACCGTCGTCGAAGAACTCGCCGGCGCGCCGCCGAAGGGCAGACCGTGGACGAAGGTCCGTGGGTTGTTTTCCTGATCGGCCGGCTGGGTGAAGCGGGTGCCGACATGCTGGAACGATGCGGCGACATACATGTTCGCGGCATCGCCGACCGGCCATTCATAGCTGCCCGACGCCGACAGCTGAAATTTCGGCACCGACGGCAGCCGGTTGCCGTCACGGATCCCCGTCGCGGTGGCGAGCACCCCGGGTAGGGTGGTGTCGAATTCAGCCTCGATCAGGCTGCCCGACAGGTTGAAATCAAGCCCGTCGGCGGGCGATAGCCCGAGTTCGAATTCGACCCCCATCGAATGTGCCTTGTCGACGTTGAAGACGATGCGCGACGAACAGCTGCCGGCATCGAGCGTGACCTGGAGATTCCTGATGTCGTTGTAGAAACCCGCGGCGTTGAAGGTGAAGCCGCGGCCCTGCGACTTGATCCCCAGCTCGTAATTCCACAGCGATTCGTCGTCATAATCCTGGAAACCGCCGAACAGCGCCGCGTCGGCGGGGGTGCAGAGCGGCAGGTTGAGGGGATCGTTGACACCACCGAGGCGGAAGCCCTTCGATGCCTGCGCATTGACCGTCACCGCATCGCTGAGTTCGTAGGACAGCAGGAAGCGCGGGGTGAAACCGCTCGACTTGGTGCTGTCGGTACGATTGTCGCCGTTGGCGAACAGCCCGCCCGATCTGAAGCTGCGCGTTTCCTTGAAGTCGTAATAACGCCCGCCCGCGGTCGCGGTGAACGCATCGCTGAGGTCATAGCTGACCTCGCCGAACAGCGCGAACTGCTTGATATCATATGGCAGGAAGGCGTTGTAGGGCGAATTGGCGGCAAAGCCGTTGGCCACCGCCGCCGAGGTTCCGGCGCCGAGCGTCGCATCGGTGAACGCGTCGTAACCGGGGGTCGGCAGCGTCTGGCTATAGACGCGATCAACCTTGGAATAGAAGGCGCCGAGCACCCACTGGAACGGGCTGTCATTGTCCGATGCGATGCGCAGTTCCTGCGACCAGGTTTCCAAGTCGGTGGTGTCGATCAGGTTCGACGGCAACAGCACCCCGGCGGTCGGGAAGCCAAGATCGACCGACACCGATCCGGTCAGCGCGCTGGCGTCGCGGCTGACCAAAATGTCGCGGTTGATATAGCTGGTGACCGACGTCAGCTTGGCGCCGCCAAGCCCGACATTGAGATTGAGGTCGGCGATCAGCGTTTCGTCTTCGAAGCCTTCGCGCAGCAGCAGATATTGCTCACGCTCGTCATAGGTGACCTGCGGCCGCGTCGTCGTGAAGCGGTTGCCATAGAGATTGTAGATATCCTGGCGGTTGAAGCCGTCGGCGGTGATCTTTTGATAGACCACGCGCGGGGTGATCGATAAATTATCGCTGGGCTCGAACGTCAGCGCGAGGCGGCCGCCATAGCGTTCGCCGCTGTTGACGTCATCGCCGCCCGCCGGGCCGACCGCGTTGATGAAGCCGCCGTAGCGGGTGTAATAGCCGACCGCGCGGATCGCTGCCGTGTCGCCCATCGGGATGTTGACTGCGCCCTTCAGATGGCCGCCGATGTCGTCGCCGTTGACAAGGTTGAGGTTCGCCTCGACGCTGCCTTCGGTCACCCCGATCTTCGGTTGGTTGGTGATGTAGCGGATGGTGCCGCCGACCGACCCCGAACCGAACAGGGTGCCCTGCGGCCCGCGCAGTGTTTCGACACGGTTGAGGTCGTAGAGGTCGATGTCGGGAGTGAATAGCGACAGCGAGATGACGCTTTCGTCGAGATAGACCCCGACCTGTTCCTTGACGCCGGGCTGGTCGCGCACAACTTGTCCCGCGGAAACGCCGCGTACCGACACCTGGCTTTGGCCCGGTCCGAGGTTCTGGACCGACAGGCCCGCGACGTTGCGCGACAGATCCTCGAGCGTTACGGCGCCCGATTTCTGGATATCCTCGGCCGTCTGGGCGTTGATCGAAAAGGGAATATCCTGAAGATTGGCGTCGCGCTTGGTCGCGGTGACGATGATGATGTTGCTGTCGTCTTCAGCGGCGCCGGCGTCTTGGGCCGCGGCGGGATTGCTGACGGCGATCGCGAGCAGCGACAGACCGGCCAGCATCGTGGAACGTGCGAGCATAATATCCTCCCTGTGAAGCGCGGAGCCATTCTGCCCCGTCGCGCCGTGAGAGGTGCGCCTGTCCGCGGCAATTCGCAATGGTCCGCGTATCCCACGCAACTAAATTACCGAGAGTTGTTGCGCGCCGGCCACAGTGGCGGAATGCAAGTATGGCGTGTCGCAGGGCAAAAAAATGGCCGGGGATAAACCCCGGCCAGTGGTTCGCAGGAGGAACCTGGTGAGGACCCCGCCGCCGCCGTTTGAAAGGAGAAAGCGTGCGGCGGCGGGTATCCTGTCTCGTCAAAGATTGTAAGCGCGCTCCCCATGTTCGGCGAGGTCGAGACCTTCCTGCTCGACGTCCTTCGACGGGCGCAGGCCGATGGTGTATTTGAGTCCAAGGAACAGCACCGCACTGACCACGCCGGTCCACAGGACGGTGGTGCCGACGGCCCAGATCTGCGTCATCACCTGGCCGGTCAGGTCGAACTCGCCAGCCTTGGCGACGGGCGCGGTGTAATCGATCCAGCCCTGACCTCCCCACGCCGGATTGGCGACGAAGCCGGTGCCGATCGCCCCGATGATGCCACCGATGGCGTGGATGCCAAACACGTCGAGCGAGTCGTCATATTTGAACTTCTTTTTCACCGTGGTGACGAAGAAGAAGCAGCCAAGCGAAGCGACGGCGCCGAGGAGGATCGCGGTGCCGGGATGGGCAAAGCCCGCTGCTGGGGTAATGGCGACCAGACCGGCGACCACGCCGGACACACCGCCCAGCAACGACGGTTTCTTGTGCACGATCTGCTCGATGATTGCCCAGGTCGCACCCGCGGCTGCCGTGGCGACCAGGGTGTTGATGAAGGCGAGCGCGCCAAATGCGTTGGCCTCAAGACCCGAGCCGGCGTTGAAGCCGAACCAGCCGATCCACAGCAACGAAGCGCCGATCATCGTCATGACCAGGTTGTGCGGGGGCATCGGTTCGGTATTATATCCGAGGCGCGGGCCGATCACGAGGCAGCCGACCAAGCCGGCAATACCAGCGTTGATATGGACGACCGTGCCGCCGGCAAAGTCAAGCGCACCCCAGCCCCACAGCAGGCCCATGTCAGTCGGCGCGGCGTGGAGGAAGTCCGGCCCGGCCCAGTACCACACCATGTGCGCGATCGGGAAATAGGCCAGCGTCAGCCAGAGCACCGTGAAGATGATCAGCGGCGTGAACTTTACGCGCTCAGCAAAAGCCCCGACGATCAGCGCCGGCGTGATGCAGGCAAAGGTCATCTGGAAGATCACGAAGACATATTCGGGCAGGTAGACCCCGTTCGAGAAGGTAGCGGCAAAGGTCGTCACATCGACGCCGGCGAGGAACGCCTTGTCGAGACCGCCGACAATCGTCGGGAATGGCGTACCGGTGGAGGTAAAGGCCATCGAATAGCCCCAGCTGAACCACACCAGCGCAGCGACGCAGACGATGGTCAGCACCTGCATCAGCACCGAAAGCATATTCTTGGCGCGGACAAGGCCGCCATAAAACAGCGCCAGCGCAGGCACCGACATCATCAGCACCAAGGCCGAGGCGACAAGCATCCAGGCCACGTCCCCTTTGTTGACCATCTCGGCGGTTGGCACGAAAGAGGCGGGAGCCACGGCTTCGGCAGCCGGCGCCGCCGGTGCGACCACCGCCGTTGCGGCGTCCTGCGCCCAGGCGGGCAGCGCGGCGAACAGCGACAGGCCGACGGCCCCGGCGCCCGCCGCAAATTTATTTGCGAACGTCATAATTTCCCCCTTCGTCATTACAGTGCCGCCTCGCCGGTCTCGCCGGTGCGGATGCGCACGGCCTGACCCACGTCGAGAACGAAAATCTTGCCGTCGCCGATCGACCCGGTCCCGGCACTTTGCTGGAGCGTTTCGACCACCCGCGGTGCGAGCGCGTCGTCGCAGACCAACTCGATCTTCACCTTCGGTACCATGTTGGTAGCGTATTCGGCGCCGCGATAGATTTCGGTCTGCCCTTTTTGCCGGCCGAACCCTTTGACCTCGGTCACGGTCATGCCAGCGATACCCAAGCCGGTGAGCGCTTCGCGCACCTCGTCGAGCTTGAACGGTTTAATGATTGCCAGGATCAATTTCATGATGCCCCCTTTTGCCCAATAGCACCATGTTGCACTGCAACAGCCGTGCCAGATTGCGCGGCGGCTGGAAAAGTTAACATTTTGTGACGGTTTTGGGCCGCGCAGGCGAATATTCGGTCGTTTGTTGGGCAGAATAGGCAGCGGGTTGCCTAAAATTTGGGCAAGTTGGTGCGCATCGCCCGCGCGAGGGGCGTTGCAGAGTCACGTGCCTCTGAAGGCGGTCGCGAGAGGCCTCATCCTGCCGCGATGAGCGAAGACGCCAGCGGCCCCAGCCGTCGCGGGGGGCGTTTCCGACACGGCTGCCTGCACCCGCGCCCAGATCGGCAGATGGTCCGATGCGCGCGCCGCGAGCGCGCTCTGATGCACGCCGGCGTCGACGGCTTCGAGATCGGGCGAGGCAAAGATGCGGTCGAGTTTCGCCACCGGACGGCGGCTGTGAAAACTGTGGCCGGTATCGACCAGCCGGTGGCGCTCACCGAAATCATGCAGGCAGCCGCCGCGATTGCGCCACTCGTTGCAGTCACCCATCAGGATCGTCGGCAAGTCTTCACCCTCGGCGATATGGCTGAGGATCGCGCGCGCCTGCTGGCGACGGCGGAGGCCTGAAATGTCGAGATGCATGCCGACGACGCGCAATCTGGTGTCACCGATACGGATCGTCGCGGCGACCGCGCCGCGCGGTTCGAGCGTCGGCAAATGCAGCGCGTGGCTTTCCTCGACCTCGGCGCCCTTGCGGACCAGCAGTGCGTTGCCATGCCAGCCGATACTGTGCGGGCGCCCGGTCAACCCGACGGGAACATAATCGCTATGCTCGTCGAACATATGCGGCGGGATCGCGCTGGCGCGGGTGCCGAAGCGCCGGTCGGCCTCTTGCAGCGCGATGATGTCGGCGTCGAGTTCGCCGAGCACCGACAGCACCCGCCCGGGGTCGCGGCGGCGGTCGAGCCCGATGCCCTTGCGCATATTGTAACTGGCGACTTTGATCATAGTGTCAGCGGTCTAGCGCTCCAGCCGCCAAGCCGTTCCCCGGATCCTCAAATTCCGCCAGCAACGCGCGGGCTTCGTCCAGATCCTCGTCGAGCACCATGATGCGCACCGGGATCAATAGTCCGACGCTTTCGGCGATGTTCATTCCCGCATCAAAACATACCGCGTGCACGCCCGCGCTTTCGATCCGGCCACGCAGCAATTCGGCCTCGGCGCCGTTCGGGAGGCGCACCAGTTCGACCAGAGGCATCAGGCGGGCTCGCCGGTGATGAAACGGTCGGTGGGGCGCGTCGACAGGCCGTCGATACTTTTGGTGCGGCCCTGGAGTTTTTCGACCCACAGTTCGGGGTCCGACTGGCGATGATATCTCTGCAGCGTGTCGCGCTCGTGCTGCAAGTCCATCATCGGCACGCCCCAGCCGCAGCTGGTTTGCACGCTGTCGACGTCGATCACGAAAATCTGCCGGGTGCCGGGGATCAGGGTGAAGTTTGCCGCGAGCGCGTCCCACTCGGCGTCCTGCGGCAGCACCGGGCGTCCGCGGCCATAGATGCGGAGGATCAGCGCGCTGCGATCGAAGGCGCAGAACATGATCGTGATGCGCCCGTCGGCGGCGAGATGCGCGTGGGTTTCATTGCCCGACCCGGCGAGGTCGAGATAGGCGACCTGCGTGGCGGATAGGACACGGAAGCTGTCGGCATAGCCTTTGGGCGACAGATTGATACGCGCGTCGGCGGCGGCGGTCGCGATGAAATAGACCGGCTGCTTTTCGATGAAGGCGATATGCTTTTCGGTCAGCGTGTCGGTGAATTCGGCCATGGCTGCGCTCCGCGGATGGAATGCGGCTGCCCTATCACCAATTCTTGCCTTCCTCCACAGCGGCTTCCTCTTCCGGGCGCGTCGGTCGGCCCAGCACGGCGTTGCGGTGCGGAAAGCGGCCGAAGCGGTCGATGATGTCGAAATGCTGCTGCGCATAATCGTGGAAGATCGAGTCGGCCAGCTGGCTCATCAGCCGCAACGATTCGCGCTGATCGGCGATGTCTTCGCTGTGTTCGAAGGGCAGATAAGCGAATTGCCGCCGCTCGTCGGGCCAATGCTGGTCCCAGCCGTGCGCGACGATCCCGCGCGCAATGGCGCGGGCGAGGCTGTCGGTGGCAAAGGCGTCGGCATGGCCGCGAAAGATGTTGCGCGGGATCTGGTCGAACAGGATCGCCCCGGCGAGCGCGGTATCGGGGTCGGTCAGGAAGGTTTCGGCAGGCTGCGACCGCAGCGCCGCATGCCAGCCTTTGGCAAGGTCGCGGATCTCGGCATCGAAATCGGGATCGCCGCCGTACCAGTCATCCATACCATACGCGTCGAACCAGAAGGCGAGGAGTCGCTGCGGCCAGTCGGCTGGCGGAGTGTGGGGTGTTTCAAGGGAGTCCGTCATTGCGAGCACAGCGAAGCAATCCAGCGCGGTTCACGAACGCTCTGGATTGCCGCGTCACTTTCGGCTCCTCGCAATGACGAAGGAAACAGGCTCACTCACCCTTGACGCGCCGATACGGCACAAATTTGCCGAGCGAGACGAAGCCGCTGTACATATGGCTTGAGCGGTCGTGGAGCTGGATCGAGTCGATGCTGCAAAGCTGGCTGCCCGATGTTTTCAACACAAGGATGTCGTCATCGTCGAGTGACGAAGCACCGCCATCGGGGCGATTGACCCACAGGGTGCTGCCGACCCGATAGATGATCGCGGTCTTATCGATGATCTGCGAGCTGCGGAGGCTGGTCAGGGGAAGGCAATCCTGCGGCTCGCCTGCGATGCGACCTTCGAGCAGCTTGGCAAGCTGATCCTCGGGTGCGAGCTTTTCGCGCGCCGAAGCGGTGGGCGAAGCTGCGAGTGCGGCGGCAGCAAAAAGCGCCGGAATAAGGTGACGCATGGTTCGACTCCTGTCTTCATCATACCCTACCCGCCTCCGCAATGCACCGGGGTGCGTGAACAGAGCCTGACTGGCGCCGGTCAGCACGCCCCGTCGGGCAGGGGAATACCCAGCGGGCCTTTGCATTTCTTCTTTTTCACCGGAGCCTCCGGGGTGCTGCTCCCCGTGCTCGATCCGCCCATGCCGCCGAAATCGGCGCCGATCAGCAGACTGGTGTGCGACCGGAAACGGACCTTCGCGGTCCAGTCGATATTCCAAACCACATTGCCCGCGGGCTTCGGCGGATACGAGAAATTGGCTTCTGGGCCAAAGGCGTTGAGGTTGCCGAACATCATCTCGCCCGATGCCTTTTTGACCTCGGCCGGAATCGCGCAGCTCGTCTGCGCCGGCGGCATCACGACCTTCTTGGTCACGAGGCCTGCGACGGTCGACGGCGGCAACCAGTCCCACAGCCCGCCGCCGAACTCGCGCGCGTTGCTGCTCGTCCACCACACCATATCGCCACCCGCGCTGCCGCGGTCCATGCCGCCGAACGCCCAGGCGACATAGCCGGTCGCCGGGACCAGCTGGTTCCAGCGGATCATCACCGACCCGTCGCCCTGCATCGTCGTTGATGCGTTGAGGCCAGGCATATAGTCCTGGGCGAGGGTGAAATTAATCTCTGGCCCGACATTGCCCGCGATCCGGTGCGCGCCGAGCAGCGACGATCCCGACGGCGGTTGTTTCGACGATTTGCTGTTCGGCCAACCGGCATAGGATTTGCTGTTGGTCGCCATCACTTCGCGGATGCGCGGCACCGTCGTGGTATAAAGGTTCGGGGGCATCTGCCCCGCGGCGAGCTTGGCGAAATCAATGATCACCGGCTGTCCCGGCCCGGCCTTGGCGCCGCAGCCCCAGAACAGCAGCAGGCGGCCCTTGGGACGCTCGAAATCCTTCGGCATTTCATTGCCGTCCTCGCGCGGTTGCGGCTTGCCGGGTTCGGGCCCCCACAACGGCACCGACTTGCCAAGCTTGGCCTGCGGCAGGAAGAAATGATCGGCCTTCACGGGGGGCGCACTCGGCGTCTGGCTCGATCCCAGCCGCAGTTCCAGTGTGTGCGCGATCTTGCCGTCGGGACCGCCGCCGAACATCATCCCCATCATATTGCCGACTCCGCGTCCGCCCGCCGCCATCGCGGCAAAACCCGACGCGGTCGCGACGTCCATTTCATAGCGTTCCTTGGGGCCGGTGCTTTTCTGGGCCGAACCGGGGACGGCGGCGAGCATCGCGGCGATGGCGGCGACGGAAACGAAACGCAGACTCGAACGCATGAATATCCTCCCTGTTGCCGGGAAAGACCCGGCGGATGATGCGGCCCGATTTCTTTTCTGTTTGGAGGACTATAGGCGCGGGAAGGCGGCCCGCCAAGTGAGGGTGATCACACACTATCGTCATTGCCAGCGTAGCGAAGCAATCTCCAGCTATCGGCCTTAGCTGAGGCCGATAGCTGGAGATTGCTGGGTGGCTACCGACGGTCTTTTTGTTGTTACGCCGTCCCGCCCACGGTCAACCCGCTGACCAGCAGGGTCGGCTGGCCGACCCCGGCGGGGACGCTCTGACCGCCCTTGCCGCAGATGCCGATGCCCTCGTCGATCGCCATGTCGTTGCCGATGCCCATGACCTTGGTCAGCACGCTCGGCCCGTCGCCGATCAGCGTCGCGCCCTTGATCGAATCGCCCAGCTTGCCATTCTCGATCTTGTAAGCCTCGGTGCAGCTGAAGACGAATTTGCCTGATACGATATCGACCTGCCCACCGCCGAAGCTCTTGGCGAAAATGCCGTTCTTGACGCGCGACAACAGCTCGGCGGGGTCGTCGTTGCCGCCCTTCATGAAGGTGTTGGTCATCCGCGGCATCGGCGCATGGGCGAAGCTTTCTCGGCGCCCGTTACCGGTCGGATCGACCCCCATCAGCCGCGCGTTGAGGCGGTCCTGCATATAGCCCTTGAGGATGCCGTCGTCGATCAGCACGGTCTCGCCGGTCGGGGTGCCTTCGTCGTCGATACTGAGCGAGCCGCGGCGACCGCCGCCGACCGGGCTGTCCATCGCGCCATCGTCGACCACCGTCACGCCGGGGGCGGCGACGCGCTCACCAATGCGGCCCGAGAAAGCGCTGGTGCCCTTGCGGTTGAAATCGCCTTCGAGGCCGTGGCCGACCGCTTCGTGGAGCAGCACGCCGGGCCAACCAGGGCCGAGCAGCACCGTGAACTCGCCCGCGGGGGCGTCGACCGCGCGGAGGTTGACCAGCGCCTGCGCCAGCGCCTCGTCGATCGCGCGGTTCCACTGTGCGGGCTCGAACAGATGATCGTACATGTAGCGCCCGCCGAGGCCGAACACGCCGGTTTCGCGGCGGCCATTTTCTTCGACGACGATCGAGACGTTGAGCCGGACGAGCGGGCGGATGTCGGTCGCGAGGAAACCGTCGGCGCGGACGATTTCGACCACCGACCAGCTGCCCGCGAGCGACACCGACACCTGCGCGATGCGCGGGTCGCGCGCACGCGCCGCGGCGTCGATTTCCTGGCAGAGCGCGACCTTCTTCGCAAAGGGGATAAGGTCGAGCGGGTTGGCTTCGTCATAGAGATGGCGGTTGGTGCGCGGCGGCGGCGCGGCGTGCGGCTGGTTCGACGGGTCGAGGAGCGCGAGCGTCTCGGCGGCGCGGCGGATCGCGCCGGCGCTGATGTCACTGGCGTGCGCAAAGCCCGTCATCTCGCCCGACACGGCGCGCAGGCCAAAACCGGCGTCGGTCGAATAATCGGCGGTCTTCAATCGGCCATCGTCGAACCCGAAGCTCTCGGTCGCGCGATATTGCAGATAAAGCTCGCCGTCGTCGGCCTTGGCGAGCGCCTCGCGCGCCAGCGCCTGCGCCAGATCGGGGTCGAGCGCGTCGGCGCGATAGAGGAAGCGGCGGGGGTCAGTGGGAATGGTCATGGCGCCGATATAGGCATGGCGCGCGGCCCGCGCAAACCGCCAATGATGGAATTAGAGGTAGTTTACCGTCAGCGTGAAGGTCCCGCTGTAATCGCCCGCGGGCTGGTTCGCCGGGACGGTGAGGGTACCGCCGATATAATAGGTCTGCACGCCGCTGGGCAGCAGCGTGCCGCCGAGCAACGCGATGCCGCCGCCCCCGGTGCTTGCGGCGCGAACCAGCGTGGCGGTCATCGACGGCGCGCCGCCGCCGGCGCGCGCCAGCGTCACCGACGTGCTGCCCGACACGAAGATGAGCAGGATACCACCGGTGCCTTGGAACACCGCGCGCTGCGCACTGGTGCCGACGAGAGTGACGCCGCCGCCCGACGTTCGCGCATTCGTCACGGGGTTGATGGTGACGGTGCCGCCGGTCGCGCCGCTGACCAGCGCCCCGAAATCGAGATCGTCAGTCTTGATCAGCGTGTTCGGGCGCACGACGGCGGCGTTGACGATGACATTGGTATCGGCCGCATGGACCGGCGCACACAGCAGCGCGCCCGCTACGGCCGCCGCGATGGTCAGGGCGCGAGCTGCGTCCCGACGGTGGATGGTCCCTCGAATCCCCACAGATTCTGCTCCTGTCTGGCACATTTATGCCAGCGGGACATGAGTCGATGATGCACGGGCGTGGTAAAGAGAGCGTTTACGTCTGACCGGGTCCGGCGTGATCGGCGATCCCGCCGACGCTTAAGCTTTGTCGGCGATCCCGCCGATAAGGATGAAGCGCCGGTCGCAATAGCCGCAATCGGCAAAGCCCGCATCGGGGTCGATCTCGAGCCACACGCGCGGGTGGCCGAGCGCGGCGTTGGCCAGTCCGTCTCCGGTGCCGTCGCAGGCGATGCGGGTATTGGGGGTGCGGATGGTTTCGGGGGCGGGCTGGGTCATCGACCGCGCCCATAGCAAGCGGGCGGGGCGGGAGCAATCGGGGTCTGTGCTCTTGATCCTCCCTGTCGCTAAGCGATGGGGGTGGCGGCGCGAAGTGCTGACGGATGGGCTTTGGCGCTACCGTGCCCCTCTACCGCCGTCTTCGGCGGCGATCCTCCTCCACCTCGCTGCGCGACAGGAAGGATTAGGGTGGGGACATACGGCACCGGCAAGCATTCTTGCGAACGCAGGTGGTCATCCGGTGCCGTTCTTCCCCCACAGAAGCCCTAAAGATAGTTGAGCGTGATCGTGAACGTGCCGCTGTAATCGCCGGGCGCCTGATTGGCGCCGACCTCGAGCGTCGCACCGACCGGGAAATTATAGTTGCCGAGCGGCGAGGTGATCCGAAAGCGCGTTGGAGTTGTCGACAGAAGCGCGGTCGGGGTGCTGCCGATTTCGAAATCGCGCACCCGCATCCGAACACCCGGCCCGGTGATCCAGATCGTGTTCGACCCCAGCGAGATGTTGACCTGGCGATTAAAGCTCCCGAGGCCGGCAAATCGTGCCGGTTCACCGACGTTGCCCGCCAGTGTTGCGCCGCCGGTGCGGCCGCGCGACCCGTCGGGTTCCAGCGTCACCGTGCCTGCCGCGTTCGACGGGATGATGCTGCCGAAATTGAGGTCGTTGACCTTGAAGAAGGAAAGCGGACGAAGCACGATGGCTTCGCTCTGCGCTTGCGCCGTTTGCTGGGCATGGGCCGGCGCTGCGATGGCCGCGGCCATCATCAGCGCGCAGGCGGCGATGCCGCGCAACGCAAGATGCGGGTTCTGGGTGTGTCTGGTCCTCACATCACCGGTCCTAGCGAGCATTTTCCAACATTGCGTTAACGCGGCGCTGGGCAAAGGCGTGGCCGCACATGAAGGCTTTTACAGGCGCAGGCGCGCGGCTATGGCACGGGGCATGACCGAAGCCGCCATCCGCATCGACGCCGTCTCCAAACTCTATGCCGGCGGCAAGCAGGCGCTCGACAATGTCAGTTTCGACGTGCCGCGTGGTCAGATTTTCGGTCTGCTCGGGCCGAACGGTGCGGGCAAGTCGACGCTGATCAACATCCTGGCAGGGCTCGTCAACAAGACGAGCGGGCATGCGAGCATCTGGGGCTTCGACATCGACGCCGATCCACGCAACGCCAAATATTCGATCGGTATCGTGCCACAGGAGATCGTCTTCGATCCCTTTTTCACGCCGTATGAGACGCTCGAGAATCAGGCCGGGCTCTATGGCGTACCGAAAGCGAAGCGCATTTCGGCCGACTTGCTGGCAGCGGTGCATCTCACCGACAAGCGCGACGCTTACGCACGGACCTTGTCGGGGGGAATGAAACGGCGATTGCTGGTCGCCAAGGCGATGGTCCATTCGCCGCCGATCATTGTGCTCGACGAGCCGACCGCGGGGGTCGATATCGAATTGCGCCAGCAGCTCTGGGAATATGTCCAGTCGCTCAACGATCGCGGCGTGACAGTGGTGCTGACGACGCATTATCTCGAAGAGGCCGAGGAGCTCTGCGACCGGATTGCGATCATCAACCATGGGAGACTGATCGCGAACAAGCCAACGCGCGAGCTGGTCGACATGGCGCGCGAGAAGATCGTCGTGGTGACGCTGGATCAGGACATCACCGACCTGCCAACGCATCCTGCCTTCGACAAGATCGAGCGCGAGGGGACGCGCGGCCTTGCAATCAGCTACAACAAGGATCGCATGAACGCGGGCGAAGTGCTCGCTGCGGTGAACGCGATGGGGCACGGCATCGTCGACGTGTCGACGCGCGAGGCCGATCTGGAAGATGTATTCCTGAATTTGACTCGCGCGGCGAATGGGTGACCCGCCTATCCCGTTCGCATCGAGCGAAGTCGAGACACCTCTCAGGACAGAGCCGAGCCGAGGGGCATCTCGACTTCGCTCGATGCGAACGGAATTTTGATGTCAGATAATATTCCCCACGATGTCATCATCATCGGCTCGGGCGCCGCGGGCCTCACGGCCGCGATTGCGCTCGCCGATCATTGCCGGGTGCTCGTGCTCGCGAAGGGCGAGCTTACCGGTGGGTCGACCGCGTGGGCGCAGGGCGGGATCGCCGCGGTGCTCGATGCAGGCGACACCTTTGACAATCATATCGAGGATACGATGGTCGCGGGCGCGGGACTGAACCGGCGCGACACGGTCGAGTTCGTGATCGAAAATGCCCCGCATGCAATCGAGCGGCTCGTCGAAATGGGGGTGCCGTTCAACAAGGATGCCGAGGCGCTGCACCTTACCCGCGAGGGCGGGCATTCGCACCGCCGCATCGTCCATGTCGACGACGCGACCGGCTGGGCGGTGCAGGCGGCGCTGCTCAAGACCGCCGAGGCGCATCCCAACATCACCCTGCTGCCCGGGCAGGCGTGCGTCGATCTGATCACCGGCCGGCATGAGGAACGCTATTCGGGGTCGGGACGCGTCTGGGGCGTCTATGCGCTCGATGAAAAGAGCGGGAAGGTCCACGCGCATGTCGGGCGCGCGACGATCCTCGCGAGCGGCGGCGCGGGGCGGGTCTATCAATTCTCGACCGCACCGCGCGGCGCGACCGGGGACGGCATCGCAATGGCGTGGCGCGCCGGTTGCCGCGTCTCCAACATGGAGATGATGCAGTTCCACCCAACCTGCCTCTACAATCTCGACGTCAAGAACTTCCTGATCACTGAGGCGGTGCGCGGCGAGGGCGGAATATTGAAGCATCCCGTCACCGGTCACCGCTATATGCCCGATTATGACGCCCGCGCCGAACTCGCGCCGCGCGATGTCGTGGCGCGCGCGAACGACGACCAGATCAAGCGTTCGGGGCTCGACTATGTCCATCTCGACATCAGCCACAAGGACCCCGATTTCGTCGCGGGGCATTTCCCGAACATCTATGAAAAGCTCCTGACGCTGGGCATCGACATGACGAAGCAGCCGATCCCGGTGGTGCCAGCGCAGCATTATACGTGCGGCGGGGTGCTGATCGACCTTGCCGGGCGGACCGACCTGCCTGGTCTTTATGCCGCGGGCGAATGCACCGAGAGCGGGCTGCACGGCGCGAACCGTCTGGCGTCGAACAGCCTGCTCGAATGTTTCGTGTTCGGCGAGGCGGCGGCGAAGGACATCATCGCGCGCTGGGACCAGCTCGAACCGCCCCCCGCGATCCGTCCGTGGGACGAAAGCCGCGTCACCGACTCCGACGAAGAGGTGGTAATCAAGCAAAACTGGACCGAGATCCGCCGCTTCATGTGGAATTATGTCGGCATCGTGCGGACGACCAAAAGGCTGGAGCGCGCGCGGCACCGCATCGACATGATGACGCACGAGGTCGAGGATTATTACGGGCACTTCCGCGTCACCACCGACCTGATCGAACTGCGCAACCTGCTGCAATGCGCCGAACTGATCGTGAAGAGCGCGCTCCACCGCAAGGAAAGCCGCGGGCTGCACTATACGCTCGATTATCCAGATATGCTGGCGCAGGCGGTCGATACGGTGTTGGTGCCCTAGAAACGATGGTCGCGACATATTCACTTGATGGCCGAGGGATTGATTATGGGGCTGCAGGTCATCGGGGCGGGATTTGGCCGAACGGGCACCATGTCGCTAAAATCGGCCCTCGAAACTCTGGGCTATTCCAAAACGCATCACATGGAAGAGGTTCTGCCCGACGCCCGGCAACGGCGGCTATGGCACGACGTTGCTGTCGGACTTCCCCCCGACTGGGATTCCATCTTCGACGGGTTCGCGGCGTCGGTCGATTTTCCCTCGAGCACTTATTACGCTGAATTGCTGGCGCACTTTCCCGATGCGAAGGTGGTGTTGTCGGTGCGCAATCCCGACAGATGGTACAAAAGCGCCAGCGAAACCATCTATGCGATCAGCAAGTCGTCCCCGCTATGGGCGCGGCGCTTCGTGACGCCTCTTCGCCACCTGCACGAGATGGTGGAAGGAACGGTCTGGCAGCGCGTCTTTCAGGGCCGATTCGAAGAAAAAGCGTATGCGACACAGGTTTTTCGCGATTATGTCGAGCAGGTGAAGGTCATTGTGCCCGCGGATAAATTGCTGATTTTCGAAGCTAGACAGGGCTGGGAGCCGCTGTGCGCTTTTCTTGGGAAGCCGGTACCGCCCATCCCCTTTCCGCATGTCAACGATTCCGCAGCATTCAAGCAAAGGATTCGCATCATTCGCGCCATGTTCTTCGCCGTTCACGCCGTGGCAGCGGCTGGCGCGGTCGCGCTACTATGGTGGGCGCTGCACTAGAACCCCATTTGAAGCATCCGCCCGACGAATATGAGCACGATCGCCCCTACCACGGACGCAAAACAGCCAGCGCCATGGAATTCGCGCTGCCCGCGCGAGATCACGAGTCCCGCGAGCAGCGATCCGCCGATCCCGAGCAGGATCGTCGCGATCCATCCCATCTGCACCGCGCCGGGATAGAAGAAGCGCGCGAGCGCGCCGATGACCAGGCCCGATATGATTGCGCCGATGATGTTGATCATGTGCCGAACCCTTCATTCAAAAACCGCTCGGCCAACGCTGCATGCAGCGCCGCCCCGCGCGCCATGACCTTTTCGTCGAGCACCATGCGGTTCGAGTGCAGCCCGCAGCACGCGCGCCAGTCGCTGCCCTCGGCGCTCGCGCCAAGCCAGAACATCGCGCCGGGGACTTTTTCGAGGACATAGGAGAAATCTTCGGCGCCCATCACCGGATGATCCATCGTCAGCCAGGCGGCCTCGCCGAAGGTTTCCTCGACGACCGCCTGCCCAAAGGTCACCGCGCGGCTGTCGCAGATGGTGACCGGGAAGCCCTCGTCGATGGTCACTTCGGCGGTGCAGCCATGCGCCTCGGCTAGTGCTGGCGCGAGGCGTTTCAGCTCGCGCGCCACCATCGCGCGGCGTTCGGGTGACAGCGTACGGATCGTGCCGAGCATCTCGGCGGTTTCGGGGATGATATTGTTCGTCGTTCCCGCCGATATCTTCGCGATCGTCACCACCGCGGGGTCGAAGACCGAGATGCGGCGCGTCACCATCGTCTGGATCGCGGTAACGATCGAACAGGCAACGGGGATCGGATCGATGGCATCGTGCGGCATCGACGCATGGCCGCCCGCGCCCTTCACCGTGATCGACAGGACATCGGACGAAGCGAGCAGCGGCCCCGCGCGCCCGGCGAAAATACCATGCGGGGCGTTCGGCATGATGTGGAGCGCGAAGGCGGCGTCGGGCAGCGGGTCGATGATCCCGTCATCAAGCATGAAGCGCGCGCCATGATGCCCCTCTTCGCCCGGCTGGAACATGAACATCACGGTGCCGGGCAACCGATCGCGCGCGGCGCACAGCAGCTTCGCGGCGCCGACGAGCATCGCCACATGCGTGTCATGCCCGCACGCGTGCATCGCGCCGGTCGTCTCGGAGGAGAAATCGAGCCCGGTGTCCTCGACCAGCGGCAGCGCATCCATGTCGCCGCGCAGCAGCACGGTGCGTCCATTTGCCGGCCCGCGCAGGATCGCGACCAACCCCGTCGTCGACCGCCCCTCGCGAAGTTCGAGCGGCAGGCCGGCGAGCGCGTCCTTTATCTTGGCGAGCGTCTTGGGGTTTTGCAGCCCGAGCTCGGGCTCGCGATGAATCGCGCGGCGCAGATCGACAAGGTCGTCGAGCAGCGTTTCGGCCTCGGCGGGCCAGCTACTGGTGGTCGTGAGCGTCATGCGCGGCCTCTCGTTCGCGGGCAGTGGGGCGTGGCAAGCATCCTGCCGCCGATCGGCCGCGAAGTCGAGGGCGCCGCTGCAGGCTACGCCAGCGCCGCGGCCGTCCGAAGTTTCCGCCCGGCGACCACCCGTAGCACGATCACTGCGACGACCAGCGCGACCGGCAGCGCGTACCAGCCGCTCAGGGGGATGCGCTTGCCGTTGGTGAAGATGAAGCTGAGCGCGACGATCCAGACGCCCCACCAGTGCAGCCGGGCCCATGCCTTGAGGCCAAGCGTCTTGACCATGCGGTCGAACGACGTCGCGGCGAGGAGGGCGATGAACAGATAGGCGGTGCCGCCGGTGACGATCGATTTGGGGTTCGTCAGCACCCAGAAGACCCCGGGATCGGTTTTCCACAGCGCGATGATCGCGAGTGCGTGGATGAAGTGCGACATCGCAAAGCCGAGGCCAAGCTGGCGCCGGTTACGGCGCAGCCAGCGGGTGAGGGCGCCGGGCCACAGTTTGACGGCGGCGGACGCGGCGAAGGCGGCGAGGAACAGGACGAGCGAGGTGCGCGCGGTGGCGCGGATGACCATGCGATAGCCGTCGGTGTCCCAGCCGATGACGAAGAGGAAACCCAGCGTCATCGCCGCGAGCGCCAACGTCAGCGTCCAGAACAGCCGCCAGCTTTCATTGCAGCCTTTTGTCGCCGTCGTTCCGGTTGTCATCGCCGTCATCGCATCCTCCGTCTGAAGCCTAGTGTTACTAGGTATAACTTGCATACCTAGCGTTGCAAAGCTAAATCGGCAGGCATGTCTGCGGAAATGCTTAAGGGCCATCTCGACGCCGTGCTGCTCGCCACGATCGGCGACGAGGCGCTGCACGGCTATGCGATCATCGAGGCGATCCGCGCGCGCAGCGGAGGCCATTTCGACCTGCCTGAAGGGACGATCTATCCGGCGCTACACCGGCTCGAACTCGCGGGGCTGCTGGCGAGCCGCTGGGTCCAGCCCGACGGCGGGCGCAAACGCCGCGTCTATGCGCTGACCGACGGCGGCCGCCAGTCGCTCGTCGAGCGGCGCGCGGGCTGGCAAAGCTTTGCCAGCGGCATCGATCTGGTGCTGGGCGCGCGCGCATGAACGGGCCGATCGCCGCCTATCTCGATGAACTCGATGATGTGCTGGCATTCGATCCGCGTCTATCGCGGCGGGTGCGCGACGAAATCGAATCGCATCTTTGCGACACCGCCGAACAGGTCGGTGAGGCAGATGCAGTGCGCCGTTTCGGACCGCCATCGGAAATCGCGCGCGCTTATGCCGAGGCGGCAATGCCCGACCGGCTGCGACGTTCGTGCGTCGCCGCGGCGCTGCTCGGCGGCGTGACTTTGCTGCTGATGCGGTTGCGGACGGTCATCCTCGATATTCCAGGCGGCGGCGATCCGCTGACCTGGTTCGACCGCGGCGGGCTGCTCGCGGCGCTGGCCTGCATTGGCGCGGCGTGGTGGATGGCGTCGCGCCGCCGAATCGCGCTGGTACGCCGCTGGTTGCATATTGCCGTCGGGAGTCTCGCGCTGTCGGTCGGGGCGAGTCTGGTGCGCGCGTTTCAGGGTGCGAGCGGCGATTCGGCGCACGCGCTGATCGTCGGGACGGCGCTGGTCGAGCTGATGCTGCTCGGCGCGCTGATGGCACAGCTCGCGCAGCTCGACCGCTACGCCCGGCGGCTGGCGGCTTAGCGTTTCCCCCCGAACAATTGTCGGCCCGCCAGGTCGAGCATGATCTCCTCGCTGCCGCCGCCGATCGCGTTGACGCGGACTTCGCGGTAGATGCGTTCGACCTTGCTGCCGGTGATGTACGACGCGCCGCCCAGCACCTGCGCCGCCTCGCGCGCGACCGCCTCCAGCATGCGTGTCGCCTGCACCTTGAGCATCGCGAAGTCGGCGGGGCGGTCCCTGCCGTTTTTCACCTGCCAGGCGCAAAGATCGACCCACGCCTGCGTCGCTTCGATCTGGCGTTCCATGTCGGCGAGCTTGATGCGTATCGACTGGTGGCCGACGAGCGGCTTGCCGAAGGTCTCACGATTCTGTGCCCACTCGGCCGCCTCGGCCATCGCGACGCGCGCATAGGCGCAGCAACCCATCGCCATGCCAAGCCGTTCCGAATTGAAGTTGCGCATGATGCCGATGAAGCCGCCATTCTCGTTGCCGATCAGATTTGCTTCGGGGACACGCACGTCGCTGAAATGGATCGCGGCGGTGTCGCTGCAGCGCCAGCCCATCTTGTCGAGACGGGTGCGTTCGATCCCCGGCGAATCCATATCGATGAGGAGCAGCGAGATGCCCGCAGCGCCCGGGCCGCCGGTGCGCACGGCGCAGGTCAGCCAGTCGGCGCGCATGCCCGACGTGATGAACATCTTGCCGCCGTTGACGATATAATGGTTGCCGTCGCGCACGGCCCTGGTCTTGAGGTTCGCGACGTCACTGCCCCCGCTCGCTTCGGTGATGCCGAGCGCGATGATCTTGTCGCCGCTGAGTACCGGCGGCGCGATGCGCAGCTTCAAGTCTTCGGAGCCGAGCGCCAGGATCGGCGGCAGGCCAATGCCGTGCGTCATCAGCGACGCCCCGAGCCCGCCCGCGCCGACCGCGGCGAGTTCCTCGGTCAGGACCAGCCCGTGGAAAATGTCGAAGCCTTCCGAATGGCCGCCATATTGTTCGGGGTAGCGCAGCCCGAGAATGCCCGCCTCGGCGGCTTTCTTGTGCAATTCGCGCGGCAGCTCGCCCTCAGCCTCCCAGCGGTCGATATGCGGCGCGATCTCGCGGGTGACGAAGCGGCGGACGCTTTGCGCCAGCGCCTCGTGGGTCTCGTCATAATAGGGCGATCTTGCACGCCAGTCGTCGAAGGCTGTCATGCGCCGATGCTGCGCGGGCTTGACGCTTGCGTCAAGCAAGGCTTGCGCCGCCCGCTCAAGCACTTAAGGTCAGGTTCCATGAACAAGTCCATCCTGCTCGCCGGCCTCGCCGCATTCGCCCTGATCTCCACCCCCGCCGTGGCGCAGAAATCGCCCGAAGCGATCGCCGAGGCCGCGCTCAAGCGCGCGCCGGTGTTCGATGGGCATAACGACGTACCCTGGGAGTTGCGCGGGCAGGTCGGCAATGTGATCAACGATTTCGATTTTCGCGACACCACCAAGCCCAAGCCTGACGGAACCGTAATGCACACCGACATTCAGCGCCTGCGGAAGGGACATGTCGGGGCGCAATTCTGGTCGGTCTATGTGCCGTCGAACACGAACGAGCAGCAGTCGGTGCAGCAGACGATCGAGCAGATCGACGTGGCGAAGCGGCTGATCGCCCGCTATCCGAACGACCTTGGTTTCGCGTCGACCTCGACCGAACTCGAACAGCAGATGAAGGCGGGCAAGGTAGCCGGGATGCTCGGCATCGAGGGCGGTCAGTCGATCGGCTCGTCGCTCGCGGTGCTGCGCGAAATGTACGGCATGGGGGTGCGCTACATGACGCTGACCCACGGCAAGAATGTGCCATGGGCCGACAGCGCGACCGATGCGCCCAAATATGACGGGCTCACCGATTTCGGGCGCAAAGTCGTGCAGGAAATGAACCGCATCGGGATGATCGTCGATCTGAGCCATGTCAGCGAAGCGACGATGAAGGACGCGCTCGAGGTATCGAAGGCGCCGGTTATGTTCAGCCATTCGGGTGTCCGCGCGGTCAACGATCATCCGCGCAACGTGCCCGACAGCGTGCTGCCTGCGGTGAAGGGCAATGGCGGCGTCGTGATGGTGGTGCTCTATGCCGCCTTCCTCGACCCCAAATTGCGCGCGCACGGTTTGTCGCGGACGGCGGAGAAGGCACGCCTTGAAGCGCTGTACGTCGGCAATCCCGACGGGGTCGCGCCGGCGCTGAAAGTGTGGGACGCTGCGAACCCCGCGCCGCAGCCACCGATCGGCATCGCAGCGGACCATATCGATCATATCAAAAAGACGATCGGCGTCGATCACATCGGGATCGGCGGCGATTATGACGGGATGGATGCCACCCCTGTCGGGCTGGAAGATGTCACGGGGTATCCGAAGCTGTTCGCCGAACTTGCGCGGCGGGGTTATTCGCAGGCCGAGCTGGAGAAGATTTCGAGCGGCAACATGCTGCGCGTGCTGAAGGCGGTCGAGGCCCATGCGGCCAGCCAGAAAGGGCAGTCGCCGGTCGAAACGCCGGTGGCGAAATAAAGAATTTCGCCATTGCAAGGAGCCGAAGGCGACGCGGCAATCCAGGCCGCGCGTGAACCAGCTCTGGATGGCTTCGCTTCGCTCGCCATGACGGATCAGGGTTTGCGTACCCCGAACGGCCACGCCACCGCCCCACTCGCCCATAGCGCCCACCAGATGATGACAGGTTGCAGCGCCAGCCGCGGCCCATGGTACCACCAGCTCAACGTCTCGCCGCCGATCGCGATATTAGCAAAGGCATGGTGGATATTCGCCGGCCATACGCACAGCGCATAGAGCGCGAGCCCCCAGCCCGCGGCGTTGCGCGTGACGGGGATCATCAATCCGATCGCGCCCAGCAGTTCGGCTACTCCGGTGGCGGCGATGACCGACTCGGGCTGAGGGACCCATGGCGGCGTGATCGCCAGGAAGGGTGCCGGACGCACGAGGTGCAGATACCCCGCATAGCCATATGCCAGCGCGAGCAGCCAGCGCAGCGCGGTACGGATGCCGTCCTTCAACGCCCAATTACTTCGCGCATCGCCTCGACACTGACGAATTTCTCGCGCGGATTGCCGTCAAGCGCGGCGGCAACTTCGGCCGCCTCGATCCGCCGCCAATCGGCGAAGGTAACCGGCGTGACTCCACGGCTGGCGAGCAAGACGTCTAGCCCCGGCCGCCCTGCCTTGCCTGCGCCTCGACCGACATCCTCCAATACCATCTCGGCGATGCGGGCGCCGTCGGGCTTGTTGGTGCCGATCGTCCCCGACGGCCCGCGCCGCGCCCAGCCGACGCAATAGAGGCCGGGCAGGATCCGACCGTCGTCATTGGCAAAGCGGCCGCGGCCATGTTCATAAGGGACACCGGGGACTGGCGGCGTCTGATAGCCGATGCAGCTGATGACAAGGCCCGCGTCGATCGTATAGGTCTCTCCGGTGCCGTGGCTGCGCAGCTCGGCATCGAGCGTCGTGCGTTCGACAACGATCCGTTCGGCATGCCCATCGCCCTCGATGGCCAGCGGCATTGCAAAAAAATCGAAATCGATCGTCACCGGTTTGGCGACCGGGTTGGCAGCAAAGCTGCGCAAATGCGTCACCGATTTGCGCATCCCGGGTTCGAGCAGCGCATCGTCGCCCTCGGGGGGCAGGTCCGCGGGGTCGACGCGCGGACTGGCGCGATCGAGGTGACCGAGCTCGCCGAGCTCCTTAGGCGTCATCGCGATCTGGTGCGGGCCGCGGCGACCCAGGATATGGATATGCCGCACCGCGCTCGCCGCCAGCTGCTCGCGCGCGTGCGCGACGATGTCGCTGCCGGCAAATTCGGCGGGGGTCTTGGCTAAGATGCGCGCGACATCCAGAGCGACATTACCGTTGCCGATCACCGCGACCCCGGCGGCGCCCAGCGGCGGGTTCAGGTCGGCGAAATCAGGATGGCCATTGTACCAGCCGACAAAGGCCGCGCTGCCGATAACCCCGGGCAGGTCGGCACCGGGGATGCCTAGCGGGCGGTCGTCCGGCGCCCCGGTCGCCAGCACCACCGCGTCGTATAATTCCACCAGCTCGTCTATCGCTACATCGGTGCCGACCGACACATGGCCGACAAACCGGACATTGTCGGCCATCGCTGTGCCCTCATATCGCCGCGACACTGCCTTGATCGACTGATGATCGGGCGCGACACCGGTGCGGATCAGGCCATATGGGACGGGCAGGCGGTCGATGACATCGACCGCAATATCGTCGGCTTTCTGCAAGGTTTCGGCGGTGTAATAGCCCGCAGGGCCCGACCCGACGATCGCGACATGACGCATCAACCCACTCCTTCGGGTGTCCGCGCGGGCGCGCGGCCCCTTGTCTGTTATGCTGCGATGCTAGCGGCGAAATGCGGCAGGGCAAGCGACCTTGTGCGCACGGGCACGGCGGCCTTGACAGCGCGCCCGTCGAATCATATTGCGCCCGCCTCTACTGCCCTGTCGTCTAATGGTAAGACTGCGGTTTCTGATACCGCCTATCGAGGTTCGAATCCTCGCGGGGCATCCAGATTTCCTTGTTAACAGCTTGTTTTAACGGGATAATTCCGGAAGCTCGAAAGCTTTCTCCATCATCTCCTCCCTCAGACTGCTTGGCCAGAAATGGCGAAGAATAGCCTTTGATCGGTGAGAATCTCTCTTGTGACCCCGGGAATTCTGACCAACCTTGGCCACGGAGCGACGGACGACGATCCAGTTAGCGTGAGGGCATTCGAGCGGTCGCTCGGGCTAGCGGGCAGCCTTGCCGGGCCCCCTTAACCTCCGCTTGCGCTGGTCTTCGGCAGCGCAGTCCAATTAGATCCATTTTCGGTTCCAGTTTTAGTTGATGATTACGATCGATCCGTTGGAAATAGGCACGCGCCCGTACAGTCAACTGGGCGAGTGACCGGGTTCCGCCACGTATGTCCAGGCAATTGCTAAAGGTGGCGGTACGTGCTCCAGACGCGCGTTTCCTTTGCTCGGTCACCTTTTCAACGAGCTTCGGCCGATAATTTCCTGGACAAGCTTTGTGCGCTTTTTTTGCTCCTCGTCAGAGCGGGCGCCACCAGACACAGGCCAGGACATCGGGCTTCGCTCTGCGGGAAAATGGCGTCATTGGCGTTCGAGCACATCACGCGTTTCCACGAGGCGCCACGCCCGAGACGGCGCGGTGGCGAGAGGGGCCCCCCACGCGAAAATCGCTGAAAGCGCCACGCTGACCTGCCGCGGGGCCATCGGAATATATTGCCGCATCGTCGCAAACCGGAGTGAATTGCCGAACGCAAAACTATCCTCGTCCTCGCCGAACAGATTTTCGACGCTCGCGGTTAAATTGAAGCTGTCCAGCGCCAAATGCGCTTCGAGCCCGCCTTCGATGAGTTTCCCCATCGGTCGGTCGACCAGCGGGTCGAAGCTGAGCCGCGACGGCCCGATGTAACGCAGGCGCAGCGCCAACGAGGCTGCAGCGCTGCCGATCTCGAAGTCGTGGCTGAGGGCGGCTCGGACGACATAGGACGGAATGACGGGCAGGCGCCGGTCATCGAGCGCGATGCCAAGATCGTTGCGGACAAGGCGCGCCGAGACAAGGCTGGCACCGCTATCGAGTTTCCATCCGCCGGTGAGCGGCAGCGACAGGCTCGCGTCGGCGCCGAAGATGCGACCCTCGCCGGCATTGCGGGTTTCGATCAGTCCGTCGCTTTCGAGCAGGTCGGACTGGATATGGTCCCAGCGGCTGTACCAGACGCCGGCATCAAGTTGCCCGCCGCCCAGCTGCTCTCGCCATCCCGCCTCGAGCGTTTGCAGTTCGTCGCCCTTGAGCAATTCCAACTGCCCCACCGAATTGATGTCCGACCCGCCTTGCCGGACGGCAGAACCGTAGCGCAGGTAGATCAGCGTATCGCTGCGCGGACGCCAGGACAGCGCGGCGCTCGGCGTAAAGCCGGTCCGTCTGACGCGTTGATATTCCTCCCTCAAAGGCGCGAGTCGCGACTCCGAGACGCGGGTGTGGAACGCGCGGCCGCCAACCTCGAGGCTGACCGTCGGTGCGAGCGCGAAGCCGACATCGCCGAACAGCGCGAGGTCGCTCGTCGTCCGCCGATCATCGTCGATGAGCAGCTCCGCATTGTCGGACGCCAGCGAGACGACGAATTCCTGTCTGGCTTGGACATGCGACAGGCCGACGAGCCAGCGGATCGGTCCGCGGTCGCTGCTGACGCGCAGCTCGTTATCGAGCACACGATATTGCCGATCGTCGCTGAGGATGAGCGGGTTTGCGAGTCCGAACTGGCTCGCGCCGATCGTCGCATCCAGTCTGTCGTCGACCTCGTGCCAGGTCATTCCGCTGACCAGCTCGACGGCCACATCGCCGTCGCGCGTCAGGCGCGCGGCCATATGGCTGAGGTCATTGTCGTGCGGTTCGGGGCGCTGGCCAGCGCGCGCGCGCGCACCGGGGGCATAGACATATTGGCTGTCGCGCGACCCCAGAAACTGGACGAGTCCTGACAGGTCGAGCCGCCAGCGGTCGCCGAGCTCGACGCCAAGCGCCGCGCGGGCGCCCTCGACGCGCGTGCGGTTGGCGTTTCGGCGTGATCCAGTGTCGATCCACCCCGGTTCGTCGGTGCGGTAGCCGACCAGCCGCAGCGCCGCCGTTCCCCGGACGAGAGGCAGATTGACGATCGCCGATCCCGACAATCCGGTTCCGCCGCCCGATACTAGAGTGGCGCCGCCGGTCATGCTGGCCGCGAAGCTTTCGGTATCGGGGCGCCGGGTGACGATATGATAGGTACCGCCGAGCGCGCCGGTCCCGTAGAGCGATCCTTGCGGCCCTTGATCACCTCGACGCGCTCGACGTCGACAAGCCGAAGATCGGGATCGGGCGCCGAATAGGTGAGCGTGAGCCATCGAGGACGATGGCCACGGTCGATTGGCTTTCGCCATTAAACGGGCTGTCGGCGATACCTCGCAGGAACATGCGGTTCCGCCGGGTCCCAGGCCGGTCGCAGAGAACCCGTCCACCGCCGATGCGACGCGTGCGGTATCCGACGCCGGGTCCATCGCGTCAGACGCCGATGGTATGTAGACCGACACCGCCAGAGGCAGATTGGCGAGCGGAGCCTCGCGCTTGGTCGCCGTGACGATGATTGTCCCGGGATCGTCCATATTTCGCGGCTTGTTATCAACAACTGTCGGCGGTGCGGCGCTCGCAGCAGGCCGGCTCTCGATCCGCCACGCATTGTCGCCGACGCGGCGCGCGATATAGGCGGTGCCCGCCAGCAGGCGCGCAAGTGCCTGATCGACGGTCAGGCGGCCGTGAATCGCGGGCGTGCGCAGATTAGGCAGCAGCCCGTCCATACCGATCGATACCCCCGCTTCGCGCGACAGTTCGCCGATCGCCCGCGGCAAGGTGGTGGCGGGAATGTCGATCGTCTGGCGTGCGGGTTCGCGCGCGTCAGCGGGCGGGCAATTCCAGGCGATAGCCGTCATCGCGGCGGTCAAGCCGAAGGCCCATGAGCCGCGAAAGATCGCGAAGCGCAGCCTGCCCATCGCCAATGACCAACGTCCCCGAAAACTGCCGGGCGGCGACGGTGTCGGCGACCACGACCTTCACGCCCGCATAGCGGGACAGGTCGGCCGCGACCAGCGCCAATGGGGCGCCGTCGTAACTGAGGCGCCCGCTGCGCCAAGCTCAATCTGTTCGCCTGGCACGGCGCGAACGCGCGCGACATGCGTCCTGCCATCGACCTGCAGACTGCTGCCTTTGCCCAGTTCGATGCTGCGTGAGAGGCGCGCGCCGGACACCTTCACCCAGCCGTCGGCCACCGCGACACGCACGCCGCCGGCGGCGGTCTGGACGTCGAAGCGCGTGCCGATGTCGCTGATCGTCAGGCCGTCGGCGGTGATCGCTATTTTGCGGCCGCGATCGTGACGAATATCGACCCGCGCCCCGCCGGCCAACGCGAAACGGTCCTGGTGGCGCCCCGACACTTCGAGCCGGCTTTTGGGCGCGAGTTCGATCCGCGACCCATCGTCGAGCGCGATCGAGCGCATCGTCGTTCCGGTGACGTAGATAGCGGGGTCGGGTTCGGCGAGGCGCGGCACGAGCAAAGTCGCGACCAAAGCTGCCGCAACCGCGCCGCCGCCCCAGTGAAGCCATGACGGACGGCGGGCCGCCACTGGCGCGGGTTCTGCGTCATTGGCGGGGATCGCGATCAGCGGTGCCAACGTATCGCGATGCGCGTCGACGACGGCGCCCGTCAGCATCATCTGATCATAGACAAGCGAATGACGCGGATCGGACTCCAGCCACAGTGTCAGGCCGTCCCAATCCATGTCGTCGGTGTCGCTTGCGGCATGCCATGCGGCGGCTTCGGCGACAATCTTGTCCAGTTCCCCATTCATAATTTTTCATCCGGTCGCGGCCTAGCCGCGTCTGGTGCCCTGCCATTGTAACGCCGCGGCGTCGAAAAATCCGCAGTCGGCCAGCGCATCGCGCAAATGTTTCATCGCAAGCGCGAGATGTTTCTCCACCCCGCTGCGGCTGATACCCATGATGGCAGCAACCTCGGCCTGGCCGTGGCCGTCGAAGCGGTGCAGGCGCAAGGCACGCTGCGCTCCTGGGGGGCAGCGCCGCGATCGCCTGCGCCAGAAGATCGGCTTCCTGCTGTCGCGCCAAATTTTCGTCGGCCGGAAGGTCGGGATCGGCGCGCAAGTCACTGCCACGGCCTCGCCGTCACCCCTCGAAAGCCAGCGCCGATCGCGCTGCATCGCGCGATATTGACCGCGGCGCCGATCGAGCAAAGATTGTTCGCCATGCGAAACAGATAAGCGCGGCCATTGGCGATCGGACCGCTCGGGTCATTGGCGGCTTTCAGCCACAATTCCTGCAGGCAGTCGTCGGTGTCGTCGGCGTTGCCGCACCGCGCGCGCAGGAATCGCAGCAATTCGCCGCGATGCTGGTCGAACAGCGATGCGAGACCGGCGGTCGGCTCCATTGCGGCAAAATGTCTCCCGACCGGGGGCGCCGCGCCGAAACTCATCGGGTCGCAATGGCGAAGAGCCCCGTTACTGACTTTGTGATCGGTTTCGCTTGCACCGAAATGCCCTCTCGCGCAAATCCCGCCGCAACGAAAATGTCGAACAGCGCGCTTTCGTCATAGAGTCGGTGGAACCCGGCGCGAGTGAACGACCAGCTACGCATCGCGTCGCGGTGGGTGACATAGGCAACGACCCGCCCGCCGGGTTTGAGGATCCGGCGCAGGCGTGCGAGCGCGATCCCGTCCGCGTCGCAGAAATAGAGCATGTTGAGGAGCAGTGCGGCGTCGAAGCTTGCCTCGGGAAAGTCCATCGTTTCCAGGCTGGCGCGATGCACAGTACCGGCGCCAGCGAGCCGCGCCGCCGCCATGCGCGCCATGAGATCGGACGGATCGATCCCGATCACTTTTGCGTTGGCGCGCTGGCGTAACGCCGCGAGCGCCGCGCCCGTGCCGCACCCGACGTCGAGGATTTTCTCGCCCGCGCGCGGATCGAGCAGATCGAGCGCGAGGCGGGTCGGCTTGCGGTTCGCCAGGTCCATAGCAAGGCCAACGAACCGCCCGGCCGCGCCGTGCGGCCGGGCGAGCTGTCCGGCAAAAGCGGTTGCCAATGCCATATCTTATTTGGCCTTGGCGAGCAGCGCCTGTACCTCGCGGCGGCGGCCGGCGTCCCACACCGGGCGGGTCGCATCATGCGGTGCGTGAGTGCCTTTTGCAGGAACGAGCGCGCGCCCTTTGCATCGCCCTGATCGAGCAGGAAATCGCCGTAGAAATAATTGGCGTCGAGGCCGCCGGGGTCGAGCGCCAGCGCTTCCTTGAGCAGCTTGCGTGCCTTGTCATCGTCCCCGAAACCAATTGGCGATCCGGGCACCTTGAAATAGAGGACGCCCAGGCTCATCGCGGCGCCGCCATTCGCGGCGCGCGGATTGATCGCATAGGCGCGGGCGATGATATCGCGCGCCTTGGTGGCGAGCCCGAGCTTGTGCAGGAAGTTCGCGCGGTTGGCCTGTTCGCTGGTGACGATCCCTGCCACAACAGCGGTTCGGCCTTGCCCGGATTGCGCGCGACGATCTGTGCGGCCTGTTTCGCAAGCGCATCGAGCGCTTTGGTCTGCGTGCTCGATCCGCGCACTTCATAGACGATATGCGCCCAGCCATCGTTGATCGATTTGACGTCCTCGGTAACACCGGCGAGGACAGCGACCGGCATCGTGGCGATAACCATGGCCGCGAACGCGGCGGTCAGTGTCATTCGTATCTTCATCGCTTTTTACTCCATTGTCTTCATCAGGAAAATTCAGCGCGGGCGCGCTTGATCTGCGGCGCGAGGCCGGAGTCGATCAGCGCGGGGGACACGGCGTTGAGCGCCGCATAGACGCGTTCGATCAGGCCGATGCTGACCGTCGCGCGCTTGGCCAGAATCGCCGCGACAATACGCTCGGCCACCCAGTCGGGTGCGTCGGCCTTCATCCCCGTGATTTCGAGAAAGCGGTTGACGTCGGCATTGTTGAAGGGCGTGCGCGCGGCGCGCGGATTGATGTGGGTCACGGTCACGCCGGTGCCGCCGAGTTCGCGCCGCAATCCCTGACTGAGCGCGGCGAGGCCGGCCTTACTGCTCGAATAGGCAGCAAACCACGGATAGGGGATGGAACCGAGCACCGATCCGATGTTGACGATCTGGCCATGGCCGCGCCGCCGCATCGGTCCCGCCACCGCGCGCGCCAGCACCGCCGGGACGAGCAGATTGACGCGGTAGCACAGCGCGAGCGCCTCGACCGGCTGGCTCTCGTGCAAGCCAAAGCGTTGAATGCCCGCGATGTTGACCAGGATGTCGGGCGGGTCGTTTGCGAGCCGGTCGGTAAGCGCCGCGAGCGCCGCGTCGTCCGCCAGGTCGGTGACGATATTCGCGTCGCATGCGACGCTTTCGATACGGTCGATGCCGATCGTTTGCGCGCCCGCCGCAGCGAGCAAGCGGGCAACTGGCGTGCCGAGGCCGCCCGCTGCGCCGGTGATCGCGACGCGTTTGCCTTCAAGCGAACGCATGCGCGGGCTCCAGTTCGATTGCGGCGAAGATGCCGCCAAATAGGCCGAATATCTCCTGTGCCATCGTCAGGATGGCATCATGGTCCCGCAGGATCGTCGAGGCCGTTCACCAGCCCTGGCAAAGAAGGCCATATGCTCCTGGTCGAGTGCGCCGTGCGAGGTCAGATAGGTGAACGCCTGCGGTGGGAGGCCGAGATTCTTGGCGACCGCCGAAGCGCCGCGCGTCGCGAAGGCGACGCTGACGCTTTCCAGCACATAGACCATGCCGAAGAAGGCCATCGCATTGCCGCTCGCGATCCGGGCGTAGGCATGATCGACCATCGCTTCCGTCGCGGGTGCCGGCTCGTGCCTGCGATTGCGAGACCATCAGGAAGCGCAGCCGTTCGCGGACGGTGCGTGCCTCTAGCTCGGTGAAGAAAAGGGGCGGACGGTCCAGATAGGCGGAACGGATCGCATCGCGGCGGAGGCGGCCATTGCCTGTCAATAGCCCGTTCACCGGCGTAAAATGCGCGGCCTCGCGCCATGCGCCTATTCGGGCATATGCGGGCAGTTTATCATTCGCTTTGGCAACCGCCGCGGCCAGATCGGCGTCGGGATGGCTCGGAACGAGCAGCGCAGCCGGGGCCGGAAGCCCGTCGCCATAAACCATCGCCTGCGTGATTTCGGGTTGCTCGATCAGTGCGGCCTCGACCCATTCAGGCGAAATATTGCGACCGAAGCTGGTGATGATCAGGTTCGATTTGCGCCCTTCGATATGCAGTCGGCCTTCGCTGTCGACAGAACCAATATCGCCGGTGTGAAGCGGCGATGCTGGCGCTTCACCGCCCACCGCGCCGAGGCAGATCGGACCGTCGAGAATGATTTCGCCATCGTCGGCGATCCGTGCGACCATATGCGGCAGGCAGCGGCCGACCGAAGACGGATCGTCGTCTCCCGCGTCCTGCAGCGAGACGACCGAGGCACATTCGGTCAGGCCATAGCCCTGCCGGACGGGCAGGCCGAGCCGGCGGGCGCGGTCCATCAAGGATCGATGTCCGCGCGCCGCCGACCGCGATCAGCGTCAGGAGCGGCAAGCGCAGGCCCGTCGTCTCCATGACGCGAACCAAGCCCTCGAGATATTCGGGAACAAGGATCAGCGAGGTGATGCGCTGTTCGGCGATAATCTTCGTCGCCTTGGCGAAATCGGGTTGGAAAGGGTCGGCGAGCCCGATCACCGCCTGCGGCGGACAGACATAGCAGCCGCCCGCGAGCAGGGTCGGGAAGAAACCTGCCACGGTCTCCAGAAGAATGCCTGGCGGCAAGAGCGCGAGATGCCGCCCGGCATGCTCGGCGCCCACAGCCTCGACCACCGATTGCGCAACCGTAACCATATGATCGGACGAAAGGCAGATGCCTTTGGGCGTGCCCGTCGATCCCGAGGTAAAGGTAATCCGCGCCGTCCCGCGTGGAAGCAGGACGGGCGCGGACCTGCGGGACCGGGCCGTTCCCAAGGGGCTTTATATCGGGTCGGGTTCGGCGCCGCATAGGGCGATGGCGTGGCGCGCCTGCTCGCGCGTGAAAAAGGCCGGCAACGACATCACCGGGATCTCGGCACGGAGCAGCGCGAGCTCGACGATCGACGTCTCGGTTCCATGATCGCTTTGCAGCGCCACGGCACGGCCGATCTCGTACCGCGCTGCCAGCGCGAACGATCGCTCGGTCAGGGCGGCCCACAAGGCCTCGTAGGTCACGGGAGCAGCATCGAGCGCATCGAGCGCGATGCGCTGGGGATTGGCGGAGGCATGGGCGGCAATGGCTTCAAACAACGGCATGTCAGGCGACCTCGCGGCGAAATCGGCGGTGGAGAAAGGCGTTGATGGCCTCTTGGCCCTCCGAAATGACGCCGATGCAGATGCGGGGATCCTGGTCGAAATAGCCGCCCCAATCGGTGGCTGCCGGGCCAAGACGGTCGCGGCGGGCCTCGGCGATCTCGACGATCGGCACGCCGATGCGCTGGAACATCTGCCGCAGCGGTCGCGTTAGCGTGGCGACGGCAATCTCACCAAGGGTCGACAGGTCGTTCGCGGCGGCGCCCCACAGCAGGATCATCGCCTGCGGGCTCACCGCGGCGAAATTGCCGATCTCGATGATCTGCGCCCGCGCGACCGGACGCGAATAGGCTGCACTCACGAGGGCCTCGACCGGCTGATCGAGATAGGCCTCCAGGAAGAGCGGATCGATCCCGGCGCGGGCGTAGCCCAGCGCCGCGGTCGATTCCTGCTCGGTGCGGCAGCGGATATAGGCGGCAAAGTTCGGCGACAGATTGGCGCCGAAAATTTCGCGATAGCGATGACCGATCATCTGCAGTTCTGCTTGGGGCGGCATGCATATCTCCTTGCACTCACACCGAAGACGCCGCCGCGCCGCGTCCTCCACAGTCGGAAAAATGCGATCGGCAAAATATTCTGGGGGAATGAGCGCCGCTGCGCCCGATCGCGGCAAACCTTGCTTTGCAAATCGGCCGCGCTAATATCGCGACCGGCAGTCAAGGGGCTTTGCTTGCCGTATCGGGCCCCCTTGGTCCTCGAAATGAGGGATATTGCCATGCAGAAATTTCTGACCGTCTTCGGTGCCGCAACCCTGTTGTCGATCGCCGCGCCAGCCCATGCCAGCGACAAGGGCTGGGACGATGCAGGCTCGATCGCACGCGACGCGCTGGTGGTTGCGGCCTTCGGCGTGCCTGCTGTACAGGGCGACTGGGATGGCGCATTACAGGCTGGCGGCAGCGTCGTCGTCGCCGGCGGGCTGTCTTATGGGCTCAAGCAAGCCTTCCCCGAACGCCGCCCCGACGGCAGCGATAACGAGAGCTTCCCGTCGGGGCACACGTCGGTGTCGTTTGCCGCCGCCGCGACGTTACAGAACCGCTATGGCTGGAAGGTCGGCGTGCCCGCGCAACTCGTCGCCGCCTTTGTCGGTCTGAGCCGTGTCGAGGCGAACAAGCACCATGTCCACGACGTGCTCGTCGGCGTAGTGATCGGCGAAGCGTCAGGTTTTCTGATCACGCGCAGAGCCAATGATTGCATCCAGGTCTTTCCTTGGGGCGACGCGAAGAGCGGCGGTGTCGCGATGACGATGCGGTTCTGAGGCGCCTGCAAAGCATTTAGCTGCACTCGGCTTTCGCCGTTCTGGATCGCGTTCGGCAGCTGAAGAGTTCGCCTGGACAAAGCCAGACTGGAACGGATCGACCGAGTTCGCTCGATACTGATCAAGGACGGTAGTAAACAAATTAGGGCTGGAACCGGCCATCATTCTCACCTCGCTCGGATGTCGCTGATCCTCTGGCCTGTCCACCGCCGGATCGCGCGCCGCAGGTTAGCGCTATCGCTAAAACCCACTTTCCAGGCTACGTCATCCACACTCATGCGGGTCGTCTGCAGATATTCGATGGCGAGCTTGCGGCGCACGTCATCGACGATCTCGCCATAGCTGGTCTCCTCGGCGGCGAGGCGGCGGCGCAGCGTTCGCTCCTGCATGCCGAGTTGATCAGCAATCCCCTTCATCGATGGAAAGTGGTTTGGGGCGAGCAGCAGGAGCTGATAGACCTCGCCGGACAGTCCCGAAGAAATCCGCGACTGACCAATCAAACGATCACACGTCTCTTCCAGCATCGTCCTTGTAAGCCGGTTTCCCAACTCCGGCGTCTGCTCGAGAATGCCGATCGGGTAGTGAAGTTCGTTAGCTTCCTGGTCGTACAGGCAAGGGCAGGACAGTTCGCGCTCATCGTTTGCGCAGTGGGCGTCCTGCGTCAGCGCGAATAGTGCCCGGACCGGCAGATTGTCCGATCCGGCGGTATCGCGAATATGGGTGTATGTCATTTTCATCTGCTGACGGACGAGAAATGTCCGCACCTCGCTGCTCATGACGTCGCGGTAGATTTCGTTGAATTGCCATATCGCGATCTCGCCCTCGGCGCGCCAGCCGAGGCGCACGGTGGGGGTAGCGAGCGGCTGGTATCGCACCGCGAAATCGAAAAAGTCGCGCATCGTTGGCGAGCACATCAGCGCATAGCCATACATGCCATAAGCCGACAGATGGAGCCGTGAGCCGATCGCAAAGGCATCGCTGAACTCGGCGCCAGCGGCGACGATGTTGTCGCAAGCAACGAGATATTGCCCGATCGATGTAAGCGTGTGCGGATCGCGAACCTGGGAGAGCGTCAGCCCTGTTCGGTCAAGGACTGTCTCCGGCATGATGCCGCGGCTCGCCACAGTGTCGATGACCGTCGCCAGCTTGAACGGAGCGAAGATGCGCTGATTGAGCGAGGGGAAGCCGGCCCGTGCGTTGCGGACGGCCACTCCCGTCTGATCGTCTTCGTCGGTCACGGCTGCGTCCCTTCAAAATATGTGTCCGCTAAAGACACAGTGATGTCCGCTGATGCTCTTACCAATGCGTCTGCCAAACCATAAGAAAGACATCAAGCCGGCAAAGTGCGGCAGCGGACGCGTCCGTGAAAAAGATAAATCACAGGCAGGGAAGAGGACCATCATGTCGATCAGAACCATTGTCGCGGGAAGCCGTGCGCGCACGCTGTGTGGATCCGCAATCTTAGGAGCCTTGCTGGGCATTCCGCCCGCGGCCTTTGCCCAAAGCGCCAGCACTGGCAGTCAGATCGAAGGCAATGGGACTGAGTCCGACAGCGAAATCGTCGTCACTGGCACGAGCATTCGCGGCATTCCGCCGACCGGATCGGGCCTCATCAGCGTATCGCGCGACGACGCCAAGCTGATTGGCGCGGCCAGCACGCCCGAATTGCTGGCAACAGTTCCGCAGCTCAACAGTTTCAACACCGCGCCGCGCACGAGCAATGGCGGACTCGGCTCCTTCGCCCCAGGCCTGCGCGGCTTGCCGCCCAGCGCGACCTTACCGTTGATGAACGGCCACCGGCTGATCTCGGGCAGCACCCAGCAGACCAACCCTGACTATCCGTTCCTTCCCGAACTCGCGATCGAGCGTGTCGAGATCGTCGCTGACGGCGCTTCGGCGATCTACGGTTCGGACGCGGTCGCGGGCGTGGTCAACTTCATTACCCGCAAACGCGTCTCGGGGTTTGAGGCCAATGTCCGATACGGCTTCGCGGACGACTATCACGCCTTCAACGCGGGCGGAATCTTCGGTCACGAGTGGAGCAGCGGCTCTTTTGTCGCGGCCTACCAATATGCCGAGAACAGCAACATCACGGGCGCCGACCGCCGCTACCGCTCGCTCGATTTCCGGGCCGCCGGGGGTGTCGATACGCGCTCGGCCGTGTGTCCGAATGCGAACGTCAACCTCTTCACCGGGACGATTTATGCCGCGCCCAGCCTCGCGCCGGGCCTGAACACCTGCGACCCGCGCGGCCCGGTCGATCTGGTGCCCGAGAACCGGACGCACAGCGTCTTCGTCTCGGCGCGCCAAGAGCTGTCGTCGAACATCACCTTGTGGGGCGACCTCCTTTATTCGGATCGCGAGGATGTCGTTCAGGCGGCCCTGCCGGGGCAGACCTTCGTGCTCTTGACCGCGGCCAATCCATTCTTCCGGGCGCCCCCGGGAACCGGCGCCCTGTTCGAGTTCGTCGATTTTCGTCCCGATAATCTCGTCGGCGCCGATCATTTCGATCAGACCTTCCGGGTCCGGACCGGAAACGCCACCGCCGGGATCGACGTCAAATTGCCCGGCAGTTTCAAGGCCAGCCTGTATGGCACCTATAATTGGTCGCGCAACGACACGTTCCAGCCGGGGATCAATACCACGGCTTTGGCCGCGGCGGCCGCAGGGACCACGGTGGCGACCGCCCTCGATCCCTTCGGCACTCGTACCAACCCCGCGGTGGTCGCCGCCATTCTTAACAATCCTACCGATTTCACCAACCGGCAGCGCACCCGGATCGGTGCCGTCAAGATCGACGGGCCGCTGGCAGATCTGCCGGGCGGGGAACTCAAGATCGCCGCCGGCGCCGAATATCGCCGCGAAACCTATCGGCAGCGCGGATCGAGCGGCGGCGTCGGATTTCCCGAGGATCTCGATCGTGACGTGAAATCGGTATATGGCGAATTGTTCGTGCCGATTTTCGGCGAGGGAAATGCCGCGCCGATGGTCCGCAGCCTCGCGCTGTCGCTGTCGGGCCGATATGACCATTACAGCGATTTCGGTTCGACCACCAATCCGAAGGTCGGCATCACCTGGGAGCCTGTGGAGGGGCTGAACCTGCTGGGCAGCTACGGCCGTTCCTTCCGGGCGCCGGGGCTGCGCGATCTCGGCTCAACCGTCGGATCCTACTATGCAGCCGCCGCGCTGGTCGATGCCTTCGGCGCGCGCGATCCTCTGCGCGGCGCGACCCAAGTCAACACGATCCTGCTCTTCGGCGGCAATCAGAATCTGAAACCCGAAAAGGCGCGCACCTTTTCACTCGGCGCCGATTTCCGGCCCAGCTTTGCCCCCGGATTCAGCGCCGGCGCGACCTTCTACGACATCAAATATGATGATGTCATCGGCACGCCGTCGGGGCTCGGTGCGCTCATTTTCACCGACCCCACCTTCGCGCCGCTTGTTACGCGCAACCCGAGCGCGGCGCAGGTCAGTGCGGCGATCGCGAACACCGTTCCGTTTTTCTACACCTTCGCCGCGGTGCCGACGATCGGGAACATCCTGGACCTGCGGCAGGGCAACTTCGGAATTAGAAAGACCAACGGCATCGATTTCGACGTGCGCTATCGGCACACGGCGGGTTTCGGCACCGTCTGCGGCGGCATCGCGGGCAATTATATCCTGAAATACCGGACGCAATTGTCACCGACCTCGGCAGTCAGCAACTCGCTCGACGCCGGAATTCCGCGGACGACCCTGCGCACGACCGTCGGTGTCACGGCGGGTCCAGTGACCTTCGTCAACTTCGTCAACCATCGCAGCGGGGTCACCGCGCCCTTCGCAACGCCGACCGGCTCGAGCCTCTACAAGGCCAAGGGGTACACAACGGTCGACCTGCGCCTGTCGTTGAGATTGCCGGATCTCGGCTTTGCCAGGGGGACGGAAGTCGGAATGCAGATCAACGATCTGTTCGACGCGACGCCGCCCTTCTTCCCGGGCACCGACGGCATTGGCGGATCCTACAACGCCATTGGCCGCTATGCGGCGATGAGCCTGCGCACGTCGTTCTGATCCGGGGCGGCGGCCTCGGTGGAGGTCGCCGCTTGCCGCTCTCCGCGCCCTGGTCAAACCGCATAATCGATGCGGCGACCTCCGCCGCCCACCTGATTGAGATAGGTTTGTCGTTCGATGAGTGATGCCGGCACCAGCGCGATCGTCTCCGGCCCCATCCCGCAGATTCGCCTGTTTACCGATTGGCTGGATGCCAACCGAAACCTGCAATTCGGCGACTATGAGGAGTTATGGGCGTGGTCGGTCGCGGAACTCGAAGCCTTCTGGCAGAGTGTCTGGGACTATTTCGAACTCCAATCGCCGACGCCGTTTGATTCGGTGCTCGGCCAAAAGACCATGCCGGGCGCGCGCTGGTTCGCGGGCGCAGAGGTTAATTATGCGCAGCAGGTCTTTCGCCACGTCGATCTTGCGGAGGCGGCTGGCCAGCCCGCGATCGTCGCGGAAAATGAACGCGGCGAAACGGCCGAGCTCAGCTGGCCCGAATTGCGTCGGCAATCGGCGTCGCTGGCGCTCGAACTGCGCCGACACGGGATCGGACGGGGCGACCGGGTCGCAGCCTATCTTCCCAACATTCCCGCCGCCGTCGTCGGCTTGCTGGCGTGTGCGAGCCTCGGCGCGATCTGGACGCTGTGTTCGCCCGATATGGGCACCAATGCCGTGCTCGACCGGCTGCGCCAGACCGAGCCCAAGGCGCTGATTGCGGTCGACGGCGTATTTTATGCCGGAAAGGCCATGGACCGCAGCGTGGCGGTGGCCGAAATTCGGCGTCAGTTGCCGAGTATCGAGGCGTTCTTCATCCTTGTCAGTGGCTTCGGCGATACCGACGTGCCCGGTGCCGTCGCTTTTGGCGAGGCAATCGGACGCGACGACGCCGCGGTCGATGCGTTCGAACCTGAATGGCTGGCGTTCGACCATCCGCTCTGGATTCTCTATTCGAGCGGCACCACCGGCCTTCCCAAGCCGATCGTGCACGGCCATGGCGGGATCATCCTCGCCACGTGTGCCGGCCAGCACCATTTTGATCTGGGGGCCAGCTACAGCCCGAACAATTTCGGCGACCGCTTCCACTGGTACAGCGCCACCGGCTGGGTGATGTGGAATGTTCAGGTCGGGGGGCTGCTGAGCGGTACCACAATCTGCCTGTTCGACGGGTCGCCGAGTGGACCGAAAACCGATCCCGACTGGTCCCGGCTATGGGCGTTCGCGGCACGTAACCGCGTGACCTGGTTCGGGGCGGGAGCGGCTTTTTTCACCAGCTGCGAGAAGGCTGGCGTGGACCTCGCCCAAATCGGCAATCTCGAGAAAATTCGCGCGCTCGGCAGCACCGGCTCGCCGCTTCCTCCAGACGTGCAACGCTGGGGCACCGCGCAATTTGCCGCTCTGGGCCGGCCGGATATCTGGTGGTGCAATGTCAGCGGCGGCACCGAAATCGCCGCCGCCTTCATGGCAGGCAATCCTGAGCTGGCCGACACGCCGGGACGGTTGCAATGTCGCCACCTTGGGGCGGCGATCGAGGCCTGGGACGAGCAGGGTCGACCTGTGATCGGCGAAGTCGGCGAACTGGTTTGCACCCGTCCGTTTCCGAGCATGCCCCTATATTTCTGGGGCGATGACGACGGCAGTCGCTATCAGGAGTCCTATTTCGCCGATTGGCCCGGCATCTGGCGGCACGGCGATTGGCTGACGATCGGCGTCGACGGCAGCTGTACGATTTCGGGTCGCAGCGACGCGACGATCAACCGGCACGGGTTGCGCATGGGGACGGCCGAAATCTATTCGGCGGTCGAGCGCCTGCCGGGGGTCGCGGATAGCATGATGATCGATGTCGAAGGCGAAACCGGCGACAGCGTATTGCTGCTGTTCGTGGTCGCCGCCGAGGGGCACCGCGTCGACGCGTCGATGGAAGCGGCAGTCGCATCGGCCATACGGGGCAGCTTGTCGCCTCGGTTCGTGCCCGATCGCCTCATCGCGGCACCGGGCATTCCGTACACGCTGTCGGGCAAGAAGCAGGAATTGCCGATCAAGCGGCTGTATGCCGGCTGGCCTGCGGCCAAGGTTATCAATGCCGATGCGATTGCTACGCCCGAAGTGCTTCCTTGGTATATCGAGCAGGCCCGACTCTGGCGATGCGAGGCTGCCGCAGAGACGACGCGAGCGTGACGCGGCGATCACTGGATCGAGAAGAACGAGTGTTTGGCTGGGAAGGGCAGGGCATATGGCGATGAATAGATCTTTGAATCGACGGGCTGTTGCGGATCGGCGAGCACCGAGCAGTCGTGGCCTCGTGCTCGGCATGTTGTGTTTCGTCTACGTGCTGAACTTCCTCGATCGGCAACTCGTCTCGATCCTTGCCAAGCCAATCCAGGACAGCCTGCAGATCACCGACAGCGAGCTTGGCCGGATTACCGGATTCTATTTCGCTTTATTCTATTGCTTCATCGCCATCCCCGTCGGCTGGTTGGCCGACCGCACAAACCGCGTGAAAGTCCTCTCGATCGCATGCGGCGTATGGAGCGCGGCGACGGCAGCATGTGGCATGGCGGGAAATTACGGTCAGCTGGTTATCGCGCGCATGGCCGTAGGAGTGGGCGAAGCGGGCGGCGTGCCCCCATCCTACGCGATCATCTCCGACAGCTTTCCGCGCGAGCAACGCGGCACCGCCATGGGCATCTTCAATCTTGGCCCACCAATTGGCTCGGCACTGGGAGTCGCGTTTGGGGCGTCGCTGGCGGCAGCCTTTGACTGGCGCGTTCCATTCTATGTCGTCGGCGTCATCGGCATCGTCACTGCGGTGATCGTGTATCTGTTCATTCCCGAACCCGAGCGTGGGCAGTTCGACCCGGCGCCGCTTCCTTCGGACTCCGCCAAGCCTGTCGGTAGTTTCGGACAGGCCATCCGAAGTTTTTTCAGTAACAAGATCCTGGTCGTCGCCGCGCTCGCCAGCGGGGCCGCCAATTTCATCACCTATGGCCTCAGCAATTTCGCGACGCTTTTCCTGATGCGCGAGAAGGGCATGGCGCTGGAGCAGGTCGCGATCTGGTATGCGCTGGCCGTCGGCCTCGGCATGGGCGCGGGTATATTCGTTTCCGGACGGCTCATCGATCGCTTTGGCGCCACGAACAAGACCGCCTACGCCAGCATTCCGGCGGTCTCGCTGGTGCTCGCCTTGCCCTTCTTTCTCGGCTTCGCTTCGGCGGACCGATGGGAGTTGGCGCTCGCCTTGCTGTGCGTGCCGCTGTTCCTCAACTCCTTTTTCCTCCCGGCAACGGTCACTTTCGTCCAGGGTGAGGTCGCACCGGGAGCGCGGGTCATTTCGGGCGCTTTGCTGCTCCTCGTGATGAACCTGATAGGCCTTGGCCTGGGGCCGACATTCGTCGGCATGGCGAGCGACTTCTTTCGTCCTGAATATGGCGAGCATGCCTTGCGGATGGCTTACTATGCGCTCGCTCCGATGTATCTCGTCGCGGCGCTTCTCTTCCTGTGGCTTGCCCTGCTGATCAAGCGATCGCCGGGCGGTGTAGCCGATACGCACGGCTGAAGCTGGTCAGCAGGGATGGATGACAAGTTTTGCGGAGACGATCATGAAGCAGCGAGATGCCTTTGCCGCGATAGCGGCCGTGATGATGGGAGTGATGGCGCCAACCGAAGCTGCGGCTTATGTCCATGCGGCTGCGCCGGATGGGCCCACTGCGCGGTGCAGCGCGCTCGGTGCGTTGCACCTTTCCGACACCCGCGTCGTCAGCGCCACGCTCGTTCCGGCCAAGGCTGCCGAGACGAACGTCGGGCGCGCGACGCCGGGCTATCGCAGCTTCTGCCGTGTCGTCGCACGCGTCCAGTCGGCGTCCGATTCCGATATCGGCGTCGAAATATGGTTGCCTGCAGATGGCTGGGTCGGCGTCTTTCACGGCAATGGTAGCGGCGGGTTCGGGGGCGCCTTCACCACCGGCTATTCGGGAATGGTCGACGGACTGCGGCGCGGGTTTGCGACCGCGACTACGGATACCGGGACAGCCCCGGCGTCGCCGCTCGAGGGCGATGCGCTGATCGGTCAGCCGCGCAAATGGCGCGACTGGGGGCGGCTGTCGACGCATGTCATGACAACGACCGGAAAGGCGATCACTAAGGCCTTCTATGGCCGCGATGCCAAACGCTCCTACTATACCGGCTGTTCGACCGGCGGTCAGCAAGGCCTGATAGAATCGCTTTATTACCCCGCCGATTATGACGGTATCCTCGTGGGGGCGCCGGTCATAAACCGGACCTGGGGCCATGCCGCGGTGCTTTGGGACTATGCCGCGGCGCATCGCACCCCCGGCAGCCGTCTCTCCGACGCCAAGCTGAAATTGCTCAACAGGGCGGCGATCGCAACCTGCTGGCGACAGGGTCACGGACTGGCGGGCGACCGGTTCATTTCGGATCCCATGAGCTGCAAATTCGATCCGGGGGTCGTGCAATGCACCGGCGCGGGGTCGGACAGCTGTCTGACCGAAGGCGAGGTCGCGACGGCGCGCGCGTTTTATTCAGGGCCAACGAACCGCGATGGCAAGGCGAGCTATTTCGGCTGGCTGCCCGGCAGCGAAATGCCCGACACGTTTGGCTGGTCCTTCCTGCAAACCCCGATCGACGATCAGCCACCCTTTGGGGGACTCTTCAAATGGGTGTTCGGCGCCGGTTGGGACTGGAAGGCCTTCGATTTCAATCGCGACATGCCGGCGGTCCAGGCCCGCCTCGATCCGATCGTGAACGACGCCACGCGCGGCAGTCTCGGTGCATTTGCCGCGCGCGGCGGCAAGCTGATCATCTATCATGGGCTGGCCGACACGCTGGTGGCGCCGGCTCAGTCGGTGGCCTTTTATGAGCGGCACGCAGCGCAGCTTGGCGGTATCGACAAGCTTGCGGACAATGCGCGCCTGTTCCTGGCGCCCGGCATGATGCACTGTGGCGGCGGCACCGGCCCCGATGCCTTCAACGGCACGCTCGGTATCCCTCCGCAGCCGCCGGCCTATGACGCGCAACACGATCTGTTCTCGGCGCTGATCGACTGGACTGACAAGGGCGATGCGCCCGATCAAGTCATCGCAACGAAATTCGCGAGCGAGGATGCGGGCAAGATCGACATGCAGCGTCCGCTGTGCGCCTATCCTCAAAAGGCTGTATATCGGGGTTGGGGCTCGACCCTGTCCGCTAGCAGCTTTCGTTGCGTCGTACCTGACGGCAACTGAGCCGGAGCCTCGCACGCCGTAGAAGGATGCAGCCGCGGCGCGTCAGCGATGGGCGGTGCATATGCTGGATCGCAGGCAGTTCGCCGGCCTTGCGGCCGCGAGCGCAGGAGCCGTGCTCGCCGAGCCGTGTGCGTCCGTAGGTGCGATCGGGTTCCCAGCACCCGCGTCGCGGCACGTGCCGGGCGAACGGCGCGTCGCAGTCTATCTGCCGCCAGGCTATGTTCGATGCACGGCTCGTGCACGAATATCGGCTGGTCGTCGCGGCACACCACTGTCTTCGATCGGCATATCCGCGGGCATATCCTCACAGGCCGGACAGGTGATAAGCTGCCGCAATGGTAGCTTCAGACCAGCATTGTGCGACATTTGAGATAGAGGCCCTGGCGGCTGGCGACGGGACCGTCGCTTGCCGAGCTCGCCCTGAAAACTGCGCACGGCAAATTGCCGCCGCGAATGCAATCGGAGGCAATTGAATGGCCTCGCTCGCAGATGCATTCAACATTGCAGATATGGCTGCGCTCGCCCGGCGCGCCTTGCCGCTGCCGATCCGTGATTATCTGGAGGGCGGCGCCGAGGACGAGTGGACCCTGGCGCGCAACCGCTCGGTGTTCGACGAATGGGCGCTCGCGCAGCATACGCTTGTTGATGTGAGTCACGTCGATGCTGGCACCGAGCTTCTCGGATATCGGAGCGCGATGCCGCTGATGCTGTCGCCGACCGGCATGTCGCAGCTGTTCCATGCCTCGGGCGAAGCGGCGGTCGCGCGCGCGGCGGCCGCAGCGGGCGTGCCCTATGGCCTCTCGACGATGGCGACGACTTCGATCGAGGCGATCGCGGCAACGGCTGTGAGCCGTTATTTCCAGCTGTATCTCTTTCGCGACCGCGGATTGACGAAAGCCCTGCTCGAGCGCGCCGCGGCGAACGGCTATGGGGCGCTCTGCCTGACCGTCGACACCGCAATTGCGGGCAATCGCGAGCGTGATCGGCGCAGCGGCATGATCATGCCGCCGCGCTTCACTCTCGGCAGTCTGATGAGCTTCGCGATGCATCCGCGATGGTCGCTCGGCGCGCTGAAGAACCGCTCCTTTCAACTCGCCAATGTCGTCGAACATGTTGGCGATATCGGCAGCGCGGGTACGAGTGTCATCGACTATGTGAACGGGCAGTTCGATCGGTCGGCGACGTGGAACGACCTCACGTGGTTGCGCGCGCAATGGTCCGGGAGGCTGGTGATCAAGGGCGCGATGATGCCCGAGGATTGTGCGAGCGCCGTCGCATGCGGCGTCGATGCGATCATGGTGTCCAATCATGGTGGTCGCCAGCTCGATACTGCGGCAACGCCGATCGACTATCTCCCCGCGATCCGCGACCGGATCCAGAATGATGCGCAACTGATTGCCGACGGAGGCATACGCCGTGGCACCGACGTGCTGAAGGCAATCGCGCTCGGCGCCGACGGCTGCTCCATCGGCCGGCCCTATCTCTATGGGCTCGCGGCGGCCGGCGAGGCGGGCGTGGCGCGAGTGCTGGCGATTCTCCGCGGCGAGATCGAGCGCGACATGGGTCTGATGGGCCGGACGCGCATCGCCGACATTACCGCAGACGATGTCGAGCATATTTCGCAGTTTCGCTGGAAACCGGGCAGCGTCCGGGATTCGGCGACACCGATGCGAATTGCGCCATTGCGCGCCGGACAAGCATCGATATCAAGCGATGCGTACGCTTTGGGCTTCCGCTAATGCAATGCGGACAGTGAGCAATGGGCCGATGGGAGTCGGCGTGTCCGGCACATTTCTTCATCCGCTAGGCATATCGGCGGTTCTAGCCGCAGAACCGAACCAGATGATACGCTGGTGTCATGAACAACCTATGCAATAGCACATCAGTCCAAATCGAAGGCGGCGCGATCCGCGGCAGCATTTGTGGCTCGGTCGTACGCTTTCTTGGTATTCCCTACGCGGCTCCGCCGCAGCGTTTTGAATTGCCGCGGCTTCCGGTCAGCTGGGACGGCGTTCGGAACATGGACGATCCGGGACCTCCGGCACCGCACCGGATCAGGCCTTTTCCCGCGATCGATCCTTCCCCCCTGGTCGGGCACGGCAGCGATGGCAGCGATGGTGATTATCTGCGCCTCAACATCTGGGCGCCGCGCGAAGCCGTGGCGGCGCCGGTTATGGTGTTCATCCATGGCGGCGGTTTTGTCGCCGGCAGCAAGGATGCGACGGTGCATGATGGCAGCGCTTTTGCTGCGTCAGGCGTCATCTGCGTCGCGATCAATTACCGCATGGGGATCGACGGTTTTCTGCCGGTTCCGGGGGCGCCGACCAACCTGGGGCTGCGCGATATATTGTTCGCGCTGGCGTGGGTGCAGCGCAATATTGCGGTGTTTGGCGGCGATCCGGCAAATGTCACGGTGTTTGGTGAGAGCGCCGGGGCGATGGCGATCGCTGACCTCGTCACCTCGCCGCTGGCCGAGGGAATGTTCGCGCGGGCGATCATCCAGAGCGGGCATGGCGCAATGGTGCGCGAGATCGACGTGGCGCAGCGGCTGGTGCGGAAGTTGGCGAAAGTGCTGCGTATCGTGCCCGATGCAAACGGGTTTCTACCGGTGTCCAACACAGATGCGATGGATGCGCTCGACAAGGTGGCGAAGCCTTGGGCGATCGACTTGCGAGACAAGGACGGGCGCGAACCGGTTTATGGGATCAGCCGGTTCATCCCGGTTTACGGCGACGATGTGCTGCCGAGAAGCCGATCGACGCGCTGCATAAAGGCGCCGGGCGCGACGTGGAAGTTGTCATCGGCACTAATGCCGATGAGATGAACCTGTATTTTGTGCCCACCGGGGTGCGCAAAAAGATCGGCGGGTTGCTTGCGCGCTGGCTGCTCGGGCGGTCGCATCCGCAGGCGAAGGCGGCGCTGATGGCTTATGGTTACAAGCAGAAGGGGATGCGGCCGGGCGAGGCGATGACGCGCGCGATGACCGATCTCGTGTTCCGCTGGCCCGCGCGGCAATATGCCGCGGCGCATCAGGGCAAGACGTGGCTGTACGAGTTCGACTGGCGATCGCCCGCGTGCGACGGCGAACTGGGCGCGTGCCATGGGATCGAAATGCCGTTTGTGTTCAAGACGCTGCCGACCGTCACCGGGCCGCGGGGGCTGGCGGGGATGGACCCGCCGCAGGCGCTGGCCGAGCATGTCCACGATCTGTGGGCGGGCTTCGCACGCAGCGGATCGATGCCGTGGCCCGAGTTCGACGCCGATCGAATGGTGTATCAGATGACGCGCGGCGAAGCGGTCCATGAACCGGTGATGCCCGCCGCCGCCTTCGTGCCGGAATAGGTCGATGTATCTTGCGAAGCTGCGGCTTGACGGACGCACGGCCTTTGTGACGGGCGGCGCGCAGGGGATTGGGTTGGCGGCGGCAGAAGCGCTGGCCGAGGCTGGCGCGCGGGTGACGATCGCAGACCGCGATGCCGCCGCGCTCGATCGCGCGGTCACCGACCTTGGTGCCAAAGGCTATGCCGTTTTTGCCGAGGCGCTCGACGTGACCGATAGCGCCGCAGTCGATGCCGCCGCAGCGGCAATGCTCGCGCGCGAGGGACGGATCGACATCCTGATCAATAATGCCGGGATCGCGCGCAGCGAGACCGCCGCCGAGGATGTCGCCGACGAACGCTGGCTGAACGTGCTCGATGTGAACCTCAATGGCAGCTTCTGGTGCGCGCGCGCTTTTGGGCGGCACATGCTCGCGGCGGGGCGCGGGAGCATCGTCAATATCGGGTCGATGTCGGGCTTCATCGTCAACCGGCCGCAGCCGCAAAGCTATTATAACGCGTCGAAAGCGGCGGTGCATCAGCTGACCAAGAGTCTGGCCGCCGAATGGGCGGCGCGCGGCGTGCGGGTGAATGCGGTGGCACCGACTTATATTGCGACGCCGCTGAACGCTTTTGCCGACAAGGAGGGTGAGATGTATCGCCGCTGGATCGACGGGACGCCGATGGCGCGGCTGGGCGAGCCCGAGGAGGTCGCGGCGGTAATCCTGTTCCTGGCGTCGGATATGGCAAGCTTGATGACCGGGAGCGTGGTGCTGGCTGACGGCGGGTATAGCTGTTGGTAGCGGACGCCACAAAGCATCGTCATTTCGCGCCAAGCGAAGCAATCCAGGGCGGTGTACGCCACTCTGGATTGCTTCGCTTGGCTCGCATGACGGGATGGGACACCCGCGCTCTGCAAACCCGGTCTGCGGATCGGCACAATCGACGACCTTTCATATAGGTTCAAAAGCTGTCAGATAGGTTTCTGCAGGGCGGCCTGGACCGCCTCTTTTGGGGATGTCTGATGACCAAACTGAATTTTGCCGTTTCCACCGCCGTGCTGGCAACGATGCTCGCCGCCGCGCCGGCCTTTGCGCAGGATGCTGCCGGGGCGGCGGCCGCCGAAGGCGAGGACGACGGCGTGATCGTGGTGACTGCACGCAAGCGCGACGAAACATTGTCCGATGTGCCGATCGCAGTGACCGCGATCGATGGCGACACACTGACCGCGCGCGGGATCAATTCGGTGCGCGAGGCGGCGGTCCTGTCGCCGGGGCTCAACATCAACAGCGACGGCAGCGGCCGTGCGTTTGTTGCGATCCGCGGCGTCGGGGTGACGCTGGTGCAGTCGGTGCAGCCGGGGGTCGGCCTGTTCATCGACGGCATCTACCAGCCGAACACCGCCTACCTCAACAACCCTTTGCTCGATGTCGAGCGCATCGAAGTGCTGCGCGGGCCGCAGGGTACGCTCTATGGCAAGAATACGCTGGGCGGCGCGATCAACGTCATTACCCGCGCCCCGAGCGACGTGTTCGAGGCGCGCGCCAATGGCAGCTACGCCGGCCCCGACAACAGCTGGCTGGTGTCGGGCGCGGTGAGCGGGCCGATCGCGGGCGATGTGCTCGGGTTCCGGATTGCCGCCTCGCACCGTCAGCAGGACGGTTTCCTGACCAACACGCTGCTCAACAAGGACGCCAATCGCTTCAACACCGATTCGATCAACGCGACACTGCGTCTCGCGCCTTCGGACGGCTTTTCGCTGACGATCAAAGGCTATTATGACTGGGTCGACGGGGTGAACACACCCTATTCGCGCGTTAGCGGGCCGACCGATTATCGGCGAGATATCCAGTTCAATGCCCTGAACGAAATTTCGTACAAATATCGCGGCATCAACGCGCGCGCCGAAGCCGATCTGGGCGGCGGGTCAAAGCTGAGCGTCATCGGCGCCTATGACATGCGCAACAGCTTCGCGCCCGACAACGACGGCGATTTCGGCCCAACCAATACGGTGCGCACTGTCGGCCGCGACAGCCTGCGCACGATGACGCTGGAAACGCGGCTCGACAGCGAATGGACCGATCAGATTTCGACGCTCGTCGGGGTCTTTTATAGCAATGAGGCGACGCGTGCGAATGTCACCGACACGATCTCGCTCGTCCATCCGGTCTTTGGCCCGATCAGCATCGTGCGCAACACGGTGGCGAAGAATGTCGCCGACACCTATGCGGCTTTCGGCACCATGTTCTGGAAACCCAACTCCGATTGGGAAGTCGCGCTGGGGCTGCGTTACGATCGTGAGAACCGGGTTTCGCGCAGCGCGATTTCGGGCGCCATCCTGCCGATTGCGAAGCTCAAATCAAGCGAGTGGCAGCCCAAGCTCACCGTATCGCGCAAATGGACCCCCGACCTGATGACCTATGTGTCGGTCGCGCGCGGCTATCGCGGTGGCGGGTTTAACGCGCCGACGGCACCGACGCGCACTTATAACGGAGACTCGGCATGGACTTATGAAGCGGGGGCGAAATATGCGACGCCCCGGCTGATGCTGTCGGGCGCGGTTTTCTACAATGATTACAAGAATTATATCGGGCTCAACTCGATTGCACCGGCGGCGGGCGGCGGGCTTGTCACCGTCGATCTCAACAGCGGCGACGTCGAAAGCTATGGTGTCGAACTCGAAGCGATGGTGCGGCCGGTGTCCGCCTGGACGATCCGCGGCGGCTTTACCTATATGCACGCGCGCATCACCGACGACAGCGCCTATGTCAGCACGACCGGGCGCCAGCTGTCGTCCGACCGGCTGACCTTTCAGCCCGACTGGCTCGCCAACATCTCGACCGACTACCGGATCGAGATGGGCGGCGACGATGAAGTCGTGCTGAGCGCCGGGCTGTTCGGCAAGGGCAAGCGGCTGGCGGCGACGCTGAATGAGACGACGCCGACGTTCCTCGACAGCTATTGGCTGACCAACGCGTCGATCGCGTATCGCACCGGTCCGGTCGAGATTGCGCTGTTCGCCAACAATCTGTTCAATACCGAATATTTCGAAAGCTATATCGAAAAGACGACGCTGGCGCTCGCCGGGCTGCCCGCCTCCGACCTTGGCATCACGGGCGACCGCCGCCGTTACGGCGTGCGTGCCAGCCTGAAGTTCTGACGATGGCGGGGATGGCGCATTCGGACGAACGCAGGCCGCTCCCCGCCAGCCTGGTAGGGGCGCTGGAGGAGCGGTTTGGGGACCGTTTCCAGCGGGGGGACGCGGTGCTCGGGCAGCATGGATCGAGCGAGTCCCATTTCGCCACCGTGCTGCCCGACGCTGTTGTCTTTGCGCATTCGACCGACGATGTCGTCGCGCTGGTGAAGCTCTGTGCGGCGGCCGACATTCCGATCGTGCCGTTCGGCGCCGGGACGTCGATCGAGGGCAATGCGCTGGCGATCAACGGCGGCATCTCGCTCGACATGAGTCAGATGGACCAGGTGCTCGCGGTCAACGCCGAGGATTTCGACTGCGTCGTCCAGCCCGGGGTACGCCGCGAAGAGCTCAACGTCCATTTGCGCGACCAGGGGCTATTCTTTCCAATCGACCCTGGTGCCAATGCGACGATCGGCGGCATGGCGTCGACGCGTGCGTCGGGCACCAACGCGGTGCGCTATGGGACGATGAAGGACACCGTGCTCAGCCTTCAAATCGTGACGCCGCAAGGGACGGTGATCCGCACCGCGCGCCGCGCGCGCAAGTCCGCGGCGGGCTATGATCTGACTCGGCTGTATGTCGGCTCGGAAGGCACGCTGGGCATCATCACCGAGGTCACGCTGCGGCTGCATCCGGTTCCCGAAACGATTTCGGCGGCGGTGTGCAGCTTCGATACGTTGGGCGGCGCAGTCGATACCGTGGTGCAGTCGATCCAGTGCGCGGTGCCACTGGCGCGGGTCGAGATTCTCGACACCAAACAGATGATCGCGGTCAACCGCTGGTCGAAGCTCGACTATCCCGAGGCGCCAACGCTGTTCTTCGAATTCCACGGCAGCGCGATGAATGTTGCCGAGCAGGTTGAGACGGTGAAGGCGCTGGCGGAAGCCAATGGCGGCAGCGCGTTCAACTGGTCGAACCTCCCTGAAGAACGCTCCAAATTGTGGCGCGCGCGACATGAGGCCTATTATGCGGCCGTGAATATGCGCGCCGGGGCGATCGGGTGGGCGACCGACGTCTGTGTGCCGATCAGCCGCCTCGCCGAGTGTATCGCCGAAACGCATATCGATCTCGAGACGTCATCGGTTCCCGCGACCATCCTGGGCCATGTCGGGGACGGCAATTTTCACGTCATCTTCTCGATTGATCCGCAGGCGCCCGCAGAGATGGCGCAAGTCGAGGCGATCAACGCGCGCCTCGTCGAGCGCGCGCTGGCGATGGACGGGACGTGCACCGGCGAGCATGGCATCGGCATTGGCAAGCAGGAATGGCTGGTCGCCGAGTTGGGCGACGCGGTCGAACAGATGCGGATGATCAAGCGCGCGCTCGATCCCCAGAATTTGCTCAACCCCGGCAAGATCTTCGCGCTATGATGGCGGCGCAGGCTGAACCGCTCGCGTTGCCCAACGCGCGGCTGACCGCGCCCGCGACCCTTGTCCCGCTGTTGCTGCTCGCGCTGGTCGCGACGATGGGTTTCACCGCGCTCGGCAGCTTTGGCACGATACAGGAAAGCGCCAAGGCCGAGCTGGGGATGAGCGACGATGCGCTGGCGCTGATCCAGGGGCTTGGTGCTGCGGTGCCGATGGTGCTGTTTTCGATCCCGATCGGCATATTGGTCGACCGGCGCAACCGGGTACGGCTGACGATCGGGCTGGCGCTGCTCTGGACGCTTGGGACGTTGCTCACCGCCTTTGCGCCGAGCGCAGGGCTGCTTACCGCAGCGCGGATGCTGGTCGGCATCGGTTCGACCGGTTCGCTCACCGCGGCGCTTTCGCTGTGCGCCGATTTTTGCGCGCCCGAGCAGCGTGGACGCGCGATGCTGATCGTCAATCTCGGCAAGGCGCTGGGGGTGGCGCTCGGTTTTGCACTGACCGGCTGGCTGTTCGGGTTGCTGACCGATTTTTCGGCGATCGGCTGGCTCGGCGAACTTGCGCCGTGGCGCGGGGCGCATGTGTTGCTCGCGGCAATCAGCGCGCTGTGCCTGCTGCCGCTGCTGTTTCTGCGCGAACCTGAACGCCAAGAGGTCGAGGCGAGCCCCGATGCGCCGTTCCGCATCGTCGCCGCCGAACTGTGGTCGCGGCGCTCGTTCCTCGGCCCGCTCTTCGCGGGTCAGGTCGCCGTCGTCATGGCCGATGTCGCCGCGACGGTGTGGGTCGCGCCGGTGCTGTCGCGCGATTTCGGGCTCCAGCCACAGCAATTTGCCGGTTGGGTCGGGGCGCTGATGTTCGGGACCGGGGTAGCCGGCGCGGTGCTCGGCGGCTTGTCGGCCGATATCGGCCAGAAGAGCCAGCGGCGCGGCGGCATATTATTAGGTGCGGTGATCGCGGCCGGGATCGGCGTGCCGGCGGCCCTGTTCCCGCTGATGCCGAGCGTGGCGGGCCTGGCGGTCGCGCTGGGGGTGATGTCGATGTGCGGTGCGGTGACCGGGCTGGTCGTATCGGTCGCGCTCACCGTGCTGCTGCCCAATGAGCTGCGCGGGCTGTGCATCGGCGCCTTTATAGCGATCGCCGGGCTGATCGGCTTCGGACTGGCGCCGTGGATCGTGACGCAGGTCAGCGGGCTGATGGGCGGCGAGGCGATGCTGGCCGAGGCGCTGGCGCTGGTTGGCGTGATCGTCAGCGCGCTGTCGTTCTTCGCCTTCATGCTCGCAATGCGGCGGGCGCCAGAACCTATCATACAGCTATTGCCAAAGCTGTAAGATAGGTCTATAGGGTCGGCGAGGGAGTTTCGTTCCATGCCGAGCAAGCACAGCGTCATCGTCTCGTCCGAAATGACAAGCTTTGTCGGTGCCGGAGCCTGCGATCGCCTGCTGCTGCCGCCCGATGCGTTGCTGATCGGCTTTGGCGATATCGGCGAGCCGGTCGTTCGTACGCTGGCGTTTAGCGAACTGGAAGGCGAAGGGCATTTGCTGGTGTTTGCGGTGTCGCGCGGCGCCTGCCGCCGATTGTTTGACGAACTGCCCGATCCCGGCGGGCGCTGGTATTTGCCGTCGGACCTCCGCGCGCTGGGACAATCGATCATCGCCCCCGAATGCGAGGCCGCCGCGGCAGATACGCTGCGGCTGGCGCGGAGCATCGAGATGCTCTGCCAGTTTTTTGCCGCGCTGCGGACGGGCAGCTTGGTCGCCGTCGACGGCCAGCCGAGTTTGAGCGAGGGCGACATTTCGCGGATCGCGGCAGCACGGCGGATCGTCGACACCCGCTGGCACGAGAAGCTGACGATCGACAATATTGCGCGCAGTTGCGGGATCAATCGCGACAAGCTGACCCGCGGCTTTCGCGAACTTTACCATTGCAGCGTCGGCGAGGCGCTGAGTGAGCGGCGACTGCGGCAGGCGCGGACCTTGCTTGCCGCGAGCGACTTGCCGGTTGCCAGCATCGGCTATCGCTGCGGATATCTGAACAACGCCAGCTTTACGCGCGCCTTTTCGCGGCGCTTCGGCATGGCGCCGACCGCGATGCGGCGGATGGGTGTCGCGGCATGAGCGCGGTGATCGACCTCGGCCGCGGCTCGCTCGTCGATCGTGCGGTCGATGCTGTTCGCGACTATATCCGCACCCATGACCTGAAGGTCGGCGACACGCTGCCGGGTGAGGGGAGCTTTGCGACGCAGCTGGGGGTCAGCCGTCCGGTGATGCGCGAGGCGTTCGGCGCGCTGACGGCGCTGCGGCTGGTCGACGTCGGCAACGGCCGCAAACCGCGCGTCGCGGCGATCGACGGCTCGGTGATGGCTGCATCGATGGGGCATGCAGTCAACACCGCGCAGGTGTCGCTCGCCGATGTGTGGGAGGTTCGCCGGACGCTCGAACTGCGCACCGCCGAACTGGCTGCGATCAACCGCAGCGAGGAACAGGCGCAGGCGATTCTGACCGCCGCGCACGGGCTGTCGGTCGAGCATGACGAAGCCGCGCGGACCGCGGCGGACACGCGCTTTCACCAGACGATTGCGGCGGCGAGCGGCAATCCGCTGTTCCTGCAGATCGTGCGCTCGTTCGAGCAGTTGATGGCGGTCGCGATCCCCCGCGCCTGGGCCGGGCGCACCACGCGCGAAGAGCGCGACGAAACGCTGGCGCTGCACCGTGAGGTCGCCGAGGCGATCGCGGCGCGCGATCCAGCGCGCGCGCGCGCCGCGATGGACAGCCATTTCGACAATTCGATCGGCGAAATGCTCAAGGATCAGTTCTGAGCCGATGTTGGCGGGGGTCGAACTGGGCGGCACGAAATGCATTTGCACGTTGGGCACCGGGCCGGACGATGTGCGGGCGCAGGTGGCAATTCCGACAACAAGTCCCGAAGCGACACTGGCCGCGATTGCAGCCGTTCTTGAGAGGTGGAATTTCCAAGCGCTCGGCATCGCCAGTTTTGGCCCGCTAGATCTCGACCGCGCGTCCGCAAAATTCGGGAGCATATTGTCGACGCCCAAGCCCGGGTGGAGTGGAACTGACCTGACGTCGCTCGCGAAGGACGTTCCATTCGCGATCGACACTGATGTAAATGGCGCGGCGATAGCCGAAGGTCTTTGGGGCGGCGCGCAGGGGCTGGACAGCTGGGCCTATATCACGATCGGAACCGGGGTCGGCGTTGGCTCGGTTTCCGCAGGGCAGATATTGCGCGGGGCGGGGCATAGCGAGGCGGGGCATCAGCGTGTCCCGAAACTGGCGGGTGATTGTTTCGAGGGATGCTGTGTTTACCACGGCGATTGTGTTGAAGGCTTGGCAAGTGGTCCGGCGATTGCGGCTCGGGCGGGCAAGGACGGCCGGGAGATCGCACCCGATGACGATGCATGGAACCACGCCGGGCACGCCATCGCGATGCTCTGTCACAATCTGGTGCTGACGACATTGCCGCGGCGCATTTTGATCGGCGGCGGCGTCGCGATCGGTCAGCCGCAGCTGCTCACAGCGATACGCTATCATTTGGGCAAGAGTCTTGCCGGCTATGGCCAAACCGAACGCGCCGAGGACTTGATCGTGCTTCCGGGTCTCGGCGAACGCGCCGGGCCTTGCGGATCGCTCGCACTGGCATCAAGGGCGGCAGATTAGCACTGATGAGCCCTCGCCAATTCATCCCGGCGCGGTTTTCGTCCGCTTTCGAAGTCTTTCAGCCAAAAGCGAACCAGCCGCTTCTGTCCAATTAATGTGCGACGGCCGCAGCCCCCTTCGGTGACGATCTCGCTTATGGCGTAGAGCCCAGAGGCCGCGCGAAGGGATCCCCGCTCAGCGATTATCTGGCGGTTGCGGGCAGGAAGTGGCGGGTGACCAGCCCGGCTTCGCAAGCGAGCATCACATAACTGGCGGGCAGGAGCGGGTCACCGGTGAGGCTGATCAGCCCGCTGCCGATCATCGGCCCCGTGCCGCCAAAGATCGAGGTCGATATATTACCGGCGATGGCGAAACCCGCGAAGCGCACCGCGGTGGGGGACATGGCGGGGAAGGTTGCCGAGATGGTGGCGAGCTGTGGGAGATAGGGAAGGCCGAGCAACAAAAGCCCCGGCGAAGGGGGCGGGTTGTCCCGGCGCCGGGATCATCCGTTCGGCCCGGCGTCACCTGTTTGCCAATGGGGCTCGGTTGCCGGAATGAATGAGCCAGGGCCGGCGGGATCAAGCAGCGCGGCGACGGGAGCCGTTCGCGGCAGGATCTCGCGACCCTGCTGTTCGAGGCTGGGCACCGGGTCGCTGATCGCGAGCCGGAACAGACCACAGGCAAGCATCGCCGCTGCCACCGCGGCGATGAAGAGGAAGAGTCCGCCGGCACCTGTCCACGTCATCGCCGCCGCAGTACCGAGCGGACCGAGTGCGGCGCCTGCCGAACGAAGCAGCACAAGTCGCCCGCTGGCGGCGACACACTCCGACGCGAGCAACCGGTCGGTCACGAAGGCGGCGCAGAGCAGATTATGGGCAAAGGCGAGCCCACCGAATGTTAACGGCGTCCCCCTTCCATCGGCAGAATGATCGGTAGCTGTTGCTGCGCGAACAGCCGCGTCTTTTTGCGTCGCGCGCATATTTTCCGTCGCCATGCATCCATAAACTGCCGCCGTGCCGTCTAGCCCTTGACTGGCCATAGCGCTGGTCCGGGCGGCGGCTTCGCGCGGCGGTTGATATGTGCTCCCCGGTGCAGTTCATCCCGCCTTGCCGGAAGTCGTCGCCTGTGGTTTCACCATCCCGGTGCGGTATGACGGAGAGATATGTCGATGGATTTTTTGATTGCAGCCGCGGCCGCTGCCGCCACCGTGTCCGCCCCCGCGGCGCCACCCTCCGCCCCGACCACGGTTTCGGTTCCGGTCGCGGAATCGATCAGCGCCGAAGATATCGCGGCCTATATCAGCCCGCGGGAAGTCGCGTCCTATGTCCCGGCGCCGCCGCCTACGACCGAGCTCGTTGCGGTCAGCGATCAGTTTTTCAGTCTGCTCGAAAATGTAACCGTCGTCGCGCTTTTTTCCGTGGGATTTTTCCTGCTCGCGCGGCTGCTCCACGCATGGATGCTGCATCGTTCGATCCGCCGGGCGCTCGAAGCCAAGTCGGATTCGGTCGGCCCGCTGATCGAAAAGCTCAACAAGCCGTATGAACATGTCGGTGGCAGCCGCGAGGCCGAAACGCCGGGTGACGACCGCAACGCGCTTGTCCTGCTGGCGATCGGCCTCGCTATGGCCGGCTTCGGGCTGATCCAGGGCAATGAACAGATCATCCGCACCGCTGCGGGCGCATCGCTCTTCCCGATCTTTGTCGGCATCGCGCTGCTCGTTCGCCGCCGCCTCGCGCGCGTCGCGGCTGCCGAGGAGCGCGCCGCTGCGTGATGACGGGAGCGCCGATGAAGATTGGGCTCTCAACCAGCGGGTTGCCGGGGGAGATCGCGCCGCTTTCCAGCTCCTCGTGCTACGACACGAAGGGCGGTTGCGCGCCTTCCTTGCGCGCGCCGCGGGATGCGACGCCGACGATCTGGCGCAGGAAGCCTTCGTCCGCGCGTGGCAACGCGCCGACGATTTTCGGGGGCAGGGGAGTTATGCGGCCTGGATCATGGGAATTGGCTGGCGGCTGTTTCTCGACCAGCGGCGCACCGCTCGGCGGCGTGAGGGACTGGCGGGCCGCGATGACGATGCGCCAACGTCAACCGATCCACGCGGCGCCAGCGACGCGGCGATTGACGCCGGTCGCTTGCTCGCCGCGCTGTCGCCACAGGAACGCGCCGCGCTTACGCTGTGCTTCGGCCATGGCTGGTCGCACGGCGAGGCGGCGGAGATCATGGGGGTGCCGCTCGGCACGCTTAAATCCCTGGTCTTGCGCGGGCGGGCCAAGGCGCAGAAGATGATCGGCGAAGGAGCGGACGGATGACGGCCCCGAACGACGCAGAAACGGACGCCATGCTGGCCGCAATGCTGGCGCCGCCGGCGCGCGCCGGCGACCGCGCCTTCACGCTCCAGGTCGAACGCGCGATCGACGCGCAGGCCGCTTACGCTCGCGCCCGCGCGCGCTTCTGGCGCAGCTTTGGGATCGAGGCGCTGACGGTCGCCGCGTTGCTTGCGGCGCTGTGGCTGCTGTCGTCGGCGCCGCTGCTCGCGCCGCTGGCCGGATCGACACATTGGGGACCCGCGCCGCCGCTGCTGCTCATCCTGCTGCTGTGGTTCGGGACGCAGCGCTGGCGCAATGCTTAGCGCACTACGCTAAATGCTGGGCGAATCCTCACCATCAATGCCCTGATATTTGAGCTGGAGATAACGTTCGCGGGTGGCGAGCTTGTCGAGTTCGCCCGCCGCGAGGCTGCGCGCGGCGTTGCCGATCTCGCTTTCGAGCATTTTCAGCCCGCCGACGAGCGTTTCGTCGGGGGTACGCCCGGCGTGTGCTTCGGTGCGCAGGCCGGCAGGAATGCGCTGATAGCCCGCGACGAGCTCGGGCAAATCTTCGCCGACGAGTTTGCGGATGTTCGCTGCCGCCGGGCTCGAAGCGTCGAGCGTCTGGAGCTGCGGTGCGAGCAGGTCGAGCTGGACGCCGATGCCATCGACGAGCTGGCGCGCAGGGGCGGGAAGGGCGGGGCGCTGCGCCTCGAGCCAGATTTCGGTGCGGCCCGCGAGCTGTTTCAAATCCGCCTTGGGCAGGTCGGCCTGGCGCGGCTCGGGGAAGGGCGAACGGCCGAACAGTACCGCGACACCGATCAGGAGGATGAACAAAGCGAGCAGTCCGGTGAAGCCGAGCGGCTGGATCAGCGCGCCGAAGACCGCGGCGCCGATCAACACGATCCCGCCCGCGATCAGCATGCGCCCGAGCTTTTTGTACAGATGCTGACGGCGCAGTGCGACGCTTTTGGTGCCGATTGGACGGCGGCGCTCGCGCGACCGTTCGATCGCCGATGCCGCCGAAACCCGAATCTTGTCGACTTCGCTCATGGTCATGATGTGCCTTAGCCTTCGAGCGACGCGAGCGGGCTGTCGGCGCCGCCGACGCTGGCCTGCGCCTGGCTCGCGCCCTCGGCGCGCGCGATATAGCCCTTCGATTTCGCGACTTCGCCTTCAAGCGTCGTCACCGTCGTCTTCATGCTGTCGAGTGCCTTCAGCTTGAAGGTGTCGATCGCATCCATCGTGTCATAGATATTCTGAAACGCGCGCTGCAGCGTTTCCATCGGGATCGTGCTCGACGCCGCCTGCTCGTGGATGCGCGCAGTGTTGTCCTTGAGCATCTTCGACGTGCCGTCGATGATGTTCGCGGTCGTCGTGTTGAGCGCAGTGATCTGTTCGAGCACCAGTTTCTGGTTGGTCATCGCTTGCGCGACGGTGATCGCGGTCTTGAGCGCGCCGACGGTGGTGGTGCTGGCGCGGTCGACACCCTTCACCAGCTCGACATTGTTCTTTTTGACGAGGTCGAGCGCGAGATAGCCCTGCACCGTCACCGCCATCTGCGTGAGCAGGTCTTGCGTGCGCTGGCGGGCGTAGAAGAGGGCATTTTCGCGCAGCACTTTGGCCTTGGCGGGATCGACCCCGTCGAGTTCGGTCGCCTTGGCTTCGAGCTTTGCGTCGAGCGTGCCCGCGATGTGGACCATCTGCTCAAGCTTGCCCATCGCTTCCCACAGCTTGCGGCGCTCGACGTCGATGGCGGCATTGTCCATCAACAGCTCGTCCTTGCCGTTGGACAAGGCGGTCAGGATGCCGCCGATATGCGTTTGCGCGCTGCGATACTGCGCGAAATAATTGCCGACCCTGTTGCCGAGGATCTTGTCAAAAAAGCCGCGCTTGGTCAGCAGCTTGCCATTCGCCGACGGATCGAGCCGCTCGACGGTGTTGCGCAGTTCGATCAGGTTCATCCCGATGTCGGTGTCGCGGTCCATGGCCTTGATCGGGCGGTCGAGGAAGCGGTTCGACTGGTTGGCCGCCTCCAGCATTTCCTTGCGGCCCATGTTGGTGATCTGGTCGACCTTTTGCCCGAAGGCAGGCGAATTGACATCCTGCGCGACGAGGTCGTCGATGAACCCGTCGACGCGTTCCTCGAGCTTCGATTTCTGCTCGGTCGACAGCGGCACGAGACCTGCCGCCTTTTCGGGGCTGACCACGGGCACAGGATCGGGCGGGGTCAGTTTCAGTTCGTCGGCTGCAGTCGCAGTGGCCGTCACGTCGCTCATTCGTCTTCCTTCCAACCCCCAAAGGTCCAAACGGGGCCGCCCGCCTATATGGCACGCGGACCTGTGTTATTCAAGCACCACACCCAGTGCGGGCCGATTCAGCGCCGGCGCGATCCACGCCGACAGGATCAGCTGCGCCATATGATAGACGAGGATCGGGACCAGCACCATGCCGGCAATCGCGGGCGGAAACAGCGTCGCGGCGAGCGGCGCGCCAACCGCGATGCTTTTTTGCGCCCCCGAAAACAGCAGGGTGATGCGGTCTGGCCGCGCGAGCATCAACAGCGCGCCAAAGCCCCAAGCTCCGCCGAACGACAGCACGAGCAGCGCCGCGACGACGCCGAACACAATAGCGATCTCGCGGCCGTCGAGCTGGCCCCAGATTCCCGCCACAACCGCGGCGGAAAAGGCGACATAGACGGCGACCGCGATTGCGGTGCGATCCATGATGGTTGTCAGCCCCTTGTGCGTCAGTACCCATGGCCGCAGCCAGCGCTGTGCCAGCTGACCGACGACAAAGGGCAACAACAGGATGGCAACGATCCGCAGCGCCGCCGCGCCGCTGATTTCGCCCGCGCTGCCCGCGAGCGCCGCGAATAGCAGCGGCGAGGCGATCACGCCGGTCAGGTTGAGCAGCGCCGCCGCGACGACGCTGGCGGCGACATTGCCCCCCGCCATGCTGCTCGCGGCGGTCGCCGACTGGACGGTTGATGGCAGGATGCCGAGGAACAGGAAACCGAGCGCGAGCGTCGCGGGCAGGACCGCTGCGATCGTGAGCTGCGCGCCGAGGCCGAGCAGCGCCATGACGCCGAAACAGAAAAGCAGCGCGCTGCCCTGCAACTTCCAGTTGCGGATGCCGTGGAGCACCTCGTCGCGCGGCAGGCGGACGCCATTGAGAAAGAACAGCAGCACGATCGCCGCAGTCGATACCCCCTGCGCAACCGGCACCGCCGCGCTGCGCACCGGCAGCAGGCTCGCGAGCAGGATCGTCGCGAGCAGGATGGGGACGAAGCGATCAGGGAAGATGCGGGCAAGCATGGCGGGGAGCGATGGCGGGGTGATACAGATTTGGCAAGCTGATGATCCTCCCTGTGGCCAAGCTATGGGGTGTCGCAGACGGCGCGTAGTGCCAACGGGACCGTTCGTGAGGCGAATGGTGGAGGGGCCTTGGCGTTAGGGTAATCGCCGCTCCGACAGCGCTTCGCGCTGCCATCTCCCCATCGCTGCGCGACAGGGAGGATCATCCTCGACGCGTTACCCTACCAAACCCGTTCGCATCGAGCGAAGTCGAGCTGCCCATCGGTTACGATCGCCTTCCCGGCGTCGCGACTTCGCTCGACACGACCGGAGGGAAGATTAGAGAGACGCAATGGCCAACCTCCTCATTCTTGCCGCGCTGCCGGAAGAAGCCGACGCCTTGCTCCCGGACACCGGCACGCGAGAACCTGGCCCTTTGCCCATCCGCCGCCTCACGGCCCACAAACACAATCTCACCGTAGCCACGTGCGGTCTCGGAAAGGTCAACGCCGCGCTCGCCGCTGGCATGCTTGGCCGCGACACCGATCTCATCCTGATGACCGGCACCTGCGGCGCGCTCGGCGCGGGGCCGGGGGCGTACTGGATCGCCGAGGCGCTGCAGCATGATTATGGCGCGATCCACCCGGGCACCTTCCGCCGCTACCGCGCCGGCGAATGGCCGATAGGCGAGGCTGGTGAAGCGCATTTCGCCGCGATGCCCGACCCTGGGCTCGGCCTCCCCCACGCGCGGATCGCCAGCGGCGACAGCTTCGTCGCCTGCCCCGACGCCGCGGCCGACCTGCAATCGCTCGGCGCGACGCTGGTCGACATGGAGGTCGGCGCTGTGGCGCAGGCGGCGGCGCGGCTCGGCAAGACTTGGGGGGCGATCAAGGCGGTGACCGATGACGCAAACGACGCCAGCGGCGGCGATTTCCAGGCGAATCTGCTGCGCGCGGCGCGGACCGCGGCGCAGCATATCGAACGGTTGGTGGCCCTGCTGTAACGAATGACTGGAACCCATCGGTTGCGGGGGCAATATCTTCCCCGCGATGGCAGGTCATGGGAAAGGGGACCCGTTCCCGAAGCCAATGGTGGAGGGGGTGCGGCGGCAGTGTCAGAGCCCCTGAGCCAGCCCGGCGCACGGCCACTTCCCCACCGCTCCTCGACCAGCGTCCGAAAGGTGGCCCCAAATGATCGGCTCGACAAAGCGAGGCAATTTTGTTGCGCCGCAGCACCGCTTCTGTTAGGGGCGCGGCGTTTCGCGGCGCTTCGGGCGCTGCCCCCTTCCATCAAGGCCCGTTCCCGCATGTCTCTGCGCAATATTGCCATTATCGCTCACGTCGATCATGGAAAAACGACCCTCGTCGACCAGCTGTTCCGCCAGTCGGGTACCTTTCGCGACAACCAGCGTGTCGAAGAACGAGCCATGGATTCCAATGACTTGGAAAAGGAACGCGGGATTACAATTCTCGCCAAATGCACCAGTGTCGAGTGGGGCGAAGGCGCAGACCTGACGCGAATCAATATCGTCGACACCCCGGGTCACGCCGATTTCGGTGGCGAGGTCGAGCGGATCCTGAGCATGGTCGACGGGGTCATCCTGCTCGTCGATGCCGCCGAAGGCCCGATGCCGCAGACCAAGTTCGTCACCGGCAAGGCGCTCGCGCTGGGACTCAAGCCGATCGTCGTCGTCAACAAGATCGACCGTAGCGACGCGCGCGCCGCTGAGGTGCTCGACGAAGTGTTCGAACTGTTCCTGACCCTCGAAGCCAATGACGAACAGCTCGACTTCCCGATCCTTTATGCCTCGGGCCGCGGCGGCTATGCCTCGGATAGCACCGACGCGCGCGACGGCACGCTCGAACCCTTGTTCAAGACGATCGTCAGCCACGTGCCGACGCCCGGCCTGCCCGAAGACGGCCCCTTCACTTTTCTCGCGACCCTGCTCGACCGCGACAATTTCATCGGCCGCGTCCTCACTGGCCGCGTTCAGTCGGGGACGATCAAGCTCAACCAGGCGATCCACGCGCTCGACATGGACGGCAAAATCATCGAGACTGGCCGCGCGTCGAAGCTGCTCGCATTCCGCGGGCTCGAGCGCGTTCCCGTCGAAGAAGCGCGCGCCGGTGACATCGTCGCGATTGCGGGGCTTTCGCAGGCGACCGTGGCGAACACCATCGCCGACATCAGCGTGACCGAGCCGATCGCCGCGCAGCCGATCGATCCGCCGACGCTGTCGATGCGCTTTGCGGTCAATGATTCGCCGATGGCGGGGCGCGAAGGCAGCAAGGTTACGAGCCGCATGATCCGCGACCGCCTGATGCGCGAAAGCGAAACCAATGTTGCGATCCGTGTCACCGAAAGCGCCGACAAGGACAGCTTCGAAGTCGCGGGCCGCGGCGAGCTGCAGCTCGGCGTGCTCATCGAAACGATGCGCCGCGAAGGCTTCGAACTCGGGATCAGCCGGCCGCGCGTGCTGTTCGGCGAGGACGAGAATGGCAAGCGCACCGAACCGTATGAAACCGTGCTCATCGACGTCGACGACGAGCATAGCGGCACCGTTGTCGAGAAGATGCAGATCCGCAAGGCCGAGCTCACCGACATGCGTCCGTCGGGCGGCGGCAAGACGCGCATCACCTTCAGCGGCCCGTCACGCGGCCTGATCGGCTATCATGGCGAATTCCTCTCCGACACGCGCGGCACCGGGATCATGAACCGGTTGTTCGAAAAATACGGTCCGCACAAAGGCCAGATCGCCGGGCGCCAGAACGGCGTGCTGATCAGCAACGGCCCCGGCGAGGCCAATGCCTATGCGCTCGGCCCGCTCGAAGAACGCGGCATCCTGTTCGTCTCGCCCGGCGAGGCGCTCTACGAGGGCATGATCATCGGGGAGAATGCCAAGCCCGATGACCTTGAAGTCAACCCGATGAAGTCGAAGCAGCTGACCAACTTTCGCGTCAGCGGCAAGGACGATGCGATCCGCCTGACCCCGCCCAAGCGCATGACGCTGGAGCAGGCGATCGCCTATATCGACGACGACGAAATGGTCGAAGTGACCCCGAAGAACATCCGCCTCCGCAAGGCGCTGCTCGACCCGAACGAGCGCAAGAAGGCGTCGCGCAGCAAGCAGGCGGCTTAAGATACGAACCGGCGGCTCCCAAGGCCGCCGGTTTTTCTTTGTGTGCGGTCCTATTTTCCCTTCGTGTCGAGCGCAGTCGAGACACCCTGCGGCTTGGCGCTGCCCCGATACCTGTCTCGGCTTTACTCCCCACGAACGGCTACGCGTCCCCTCATCGCTCCGCGGCGTGACCCAGCCCGACCTTGCGCAATGCCTGCCCGATTTCGCGGTCGCGGCGATGCGCGAGGCGACCGCGGTGTTCGGGCGCCAGTTCAAGCGGTACGAGCATCCCGATGTGATGATGACGGGGTCGAGACGCGCACGTCGTCGCCCGTGCGCTTTGCCCGGGGCGAGGATTTTCGGCGCTTGGACACCGCGCAAGGCGAAGGCGGCGAGGGAGGGGGCAGCGGCGTGATCCTCCGGTCGCCCTTCGGCTGGCCGGCAGGCCGGCCGCTCAGGATAAACGGCCCGTCGGGCAGCGATGGGGAGGGGGTCGTCGCCGCGGACGGTGGTGGAGGATTACTCCCCGTCGGCCATGCGGGCTGCCATCTCACCATGGCGCCGCCACAGGAGGATTTTCCGGTCGGATCGGACGGCGGCGCCCATATGGCCTAAGCCGCATCGCGCCGTACGGCCCTGGTCGATAAAGGCTAATGCGCGTTTACCGTCTTTTCATGCGGCCCTCATATGGCAGCGGTGAAGGGACCAATTTTAGAGAGGCGATCCATGCCGATTGGTCCCGAAATGCGGCGGCTGCGCGCCGAGCATGCTGCACTGGCCACGCTCGCACAGATATTGATAGGGCTGATCCGTACCCCCGAATCGCCGCGCCCGACCGAGCTGGCGTCGGTTCGCGTGATGCTGCGCGACACGTTGCTCCGCCATTTGAAGTGCGAGGACTGGATCCTCTATCCGCGCCTGAAGGCGAGCGGCAATGCTGCGGTGGTGGCGCTGGCGGGCGAGTTCGAGCGCGAACTGGGGCATATTGCGCAGGATTATGCGGCCTATGACGCGAAATGGACCGCCGAGCGGATCGCGGGCGACTGGCCGGCTTTCTGCCGCGAGACCGAAGCCGTGCTCGACGTGCTGGGCGTGCGGATGGAGCGCGAAAATTGCGAACTTTATCCGGTCGCTGAGCAGATGGACCTGGCGGGGCAGGACGGCGCGCGGGCGCAGCGATAATTTGGCGATGGCCTGCATGGCGAGCGGCCGCCTTGCCATTGACGATGATGGCGCGCTCCCGCTAGGGCCGCGCCATCATTTTATGGGAATATAGCTATGACCGATACCCCGCCCGACCATATGTCGACCAACCCGCGCTCACCCCATTTCGATATGGAGGTGCTCCAGCGCGGCATCGGCATCCGATTCAAGGGCAAGGAACGTACCGACGTCGAGGAATATTCGATATCCGAAGGCTGGATCCGCGTCGCCGCGGGCAAGTCGAAGGACCGCTTTGGCCAGCCGATGACGATCAAGCTGTCGGGCGAGGTCGAGGCGTGGTTCGAGGATACGGTGGCGGCCGGTGAGGGTGAAGCCGCCAAGGATGCGGGCGAGGCCTAACTTCCATTCGTTATGGCGAGCGCAGCGAAGCAATCCAAAGCGGTTTACGCCGCTTTGGATTGCTTCGCTGCGCTCGCAATGACACAGATTCGAGAAGGTTCGTCGAGCCTTACTGGCCCAGCGAGGCGACGACGACCTCGAGGCCGTTGCCGGGCTTCCAGTCGTTCTGTGCCCACACCGGAGCCTTGAAACTGGGCGCCTTGTTCGGCGTGCCGCCCGCATAGATGAAGCCCTGCACCGGGTTGGCGCGCAAGCCGAGGTCGCCGATCGGAGCGTACCAGACGCGGACCATGCTCCAGTCGCCGGCGTCGCTGACATCGACGACGCGGACATTGCGCTCGATCTGACCGCGGCGGCCGTTGATCGGCGACCAGTTGGCGTGGTCGATGCGGATTTCACGGTCGCTGACGATTTTCCTGACGACGGCAACATGGCCCAGCGGCATGCCGCGGGTACCAGCGAACGCCATCACCGCGCCTTCGCGCGGTTCGTCGCCGCGGGCATAGTCGCTGGCGGCCTGCGCCCACCAGGTCTTGGCATTGCCGCGAATATCGACGCCCGATTCGGCGCGGGCAAAGGGAACGCACTGGAGATAGCTCTGGGCCGCGGCGGGGGCGCTAACGAGGAGGCCGGTGAGCGTCAGCACGGACGCGATGGCGGCAGCCATAAAGCGGCGATAGAACATGAAATGCGACCCCCGATGCTTGTGTTCAAGCGTTGGAGTGTCTTTGCCATGCTTTGCACCGGCCACCACCCGCCGCGCGACGAGCCGCGCCGCGGTTGCGGTGAGCGGCGGAACCTCTTGTTCAGGCCGTCATTCGTCGTGCGAGAGGGTCGGTTGGTCGCCGTCAGGCGGCGGCGCTGGCGGTCGAATCGGCCGGACGGAACAGCGTTAGCACGTCGCTCGCGGGCATCGGGCGGCCGTAATAATAGCCCTGGATATTGCTGCATCCCATGCTGCGCAGCGTTTCGACCTCGAGCTCGGTTTCGGCGCCTTCAGCGGTCGTCGACATGCCAAGGCTGTCGGCGAGGGCGACGACGGCGCGGATAATCGCGATCGATTCGATGCTGCCTTTGGCGGCGCCGACGACGAAGCTGCGGTCGACCTTGATCGTCGAGAATTGCGTCTTGCGCAGATAGCCGAGCGACGAATAGCCGGTGCCGAAATCATCGAGTGACAGCCGGATGCCCAGCCCGATGAGCTGGTCGAGCAGCTGCGCGGCGCCGCCGCCGTCGCGCAGGAAAACGCTTTCGGTGACTTCGATCTCGAGCCGCTGCGGCGGCAGTCCGCTTTGCGCCAGCGCCGAGACGACGACCGAGGCGAAATTCGGGTCGGTCAGCTGGTCGGCCGACACGTTGATCGCGACCTTCAAATTTGACGGCCACTTCATCGCTTCGTGGCACGCGGTGCGCAGTACCCATTCGCCGATCGGCGAGATCAGCCGCGCATCCTCGGCGAGCGGGATGAACCGTCCCGGCGACACATTGCCGAGCTTCTGGTTGTGCCAGCGGATCAGCGCTTCGAAGCCGTTGAGCGTGCCGTCGACCGCGGTCACCACCGGTTGGTAATAGAGTTCGAATTCGCGGCGCTCGAGCGCCCCGCGCAGTTCCTGTTCCATCACGCGGCGCTCTTCGGCCTGTGCGTGCAGCGAGGCGACATAGCCGGCGACGACATTGCCGCCCTTGTCCTTGGACTTGTAGAGCGCGAGGTCGGCATTGCGGGTCAGCGTTTCGACCGTCGCGCCGTCCTGCGGCCCGATCGCGTAACCGATGCTGGCGCCGACGAACAATTGATGGTTGTCGACCACGTAAGGACGGCTGATCGTGGTGATCAGGCGCTTGGCGAGACCTTCCGCGGCATCGGCGGACGGAACATTGTGCAGCACGACGGCAAATTCGTCGCCGCCGAGCCGCCCGCAGGTCATGCCGCGTTCCATCAGCCCCTTCAGCCGCGCCGCGACCTGTGCGAGCAGCTTGTCGCCAACCGGGTGGCCGAGCGTGTCGTTAACCGCCTTGAAGCGATCGAGATCGATGATCAGCAGCGCGCATCGCGCCTTGGCGTCGATCGCGGTCGCCAGCGCGCGCGCCAGATCTTCGTTGAGACTGAGGCGATTGGGCAGGCCGGTCAGATTGTCGAAGCGCGCCATCTTGGCGATCTGTTCGGCTGTCGCGCGCTGTTCGGTGACGTCCGATCCGACGCCGCGAAAGCCGAGGAACTTGCCCGCTTCGTCGAGGCGCGGCGAGGCCGACAGCTCCCACCAGCGCGGCGCGCCATCGATCGTCACGGGGACGATCAGGTTCGAAAAGCTCTCGCGCCGCTTCATCCGTTCGGCCATTTCGTGCAGGCTCTTGGGGAAAAGCCCGGTATCCCAGGCATCGCCCGACAGCGCCTGCAACAGCGGGACGCCTTCGAGCGCGTCGGCGCTCGCGCCCAGCGCATAGGCCAGACGCGGCGACACATGGACCAGACGGCGGCTGTTGTCGGTCTGCCACAACCAGTCGGCCGAGGTTTCTTCGAATTCGCGCAGCAGCAAGCTGACCGTTTCGGTCTTTTCGTGCAGCGTCTCTTCGGCGCGGCGATAGCGGATGTGGTTTTGCGCGAAGCGAATACAGAAACCGCAAAGCAGTAGGCCGGCGACGAGCGCGACCGCGGCGAGCTGCGGCGCCCCGGCGCGCACAAGCGCCGTGGCCGCCGACAGCGTGACCGGCGCGATGAACAGGATGCATGCCATCGGGACGCTGTGCGCGACGATCGCCAGCGTGACCATCATCAGCACCGCGATGGTCCACATCGATAGCACATGGTCGAGCGTCGGTGTCAGCCCCTGTAGCCAGAAGGGCAGACCCCAGAGCAGCGCGGAATAGAAACCGTGGCGGTTGCACAGGTGATATTCGGCAACGCCCGACAGCTTCGGGTCGCCAAGCGGCAGGCGGCGGAACTGGTTGTAAGACCACAAGCTGAAGATCAGGCTGCCACCGAGCCAGCCGCCGACGAGCGGCAATGATACGCTGTGGATCATTGTGAATGCGGCGACTAGCGCCATGCCAAGCCCCATGAACAGGCGCAGCGATCCCTGACCGCGCAGCGGCGCAAGCTGCAGCTGGCGGAGGTTGCCGATGTCCGCATCGCGTGGTCCCAGCCCCAACAGGGTCCGCGCAGGAATCTCTTCGGCTGCTATTTGGTCGGTTAACAGGCTTTTCACAGGGCCTGTTTAGCGTCGGGGTGTTACCCGAAGGTAACCAGCGCGTTCATTTGACGTGTTTTTTGTCCAACTGCGGGACAAAATTTGCAGGCAAGGTCAGTGCCTTGAGTCAGGCAGCCATCGCAAAGGGTTGAATTTCCCCGGCAAGATATTGCGCGCGCGCTTTCGAGCGGCTGAGCTTGCCCGAACTGGTCCGCGGCAGGGTGCGCGGCGGGATCAGCTCGATCAGGCAATTCATGCCGGTGATCGCGCGCACGCGGTCACGAATCGTCTCGCGCAACGCGAGGCGTTCGGCTTCGTCGCTGGTGCGGCACTGAACGAGCACCGCAGGGGTTTCCTCGCCCCCCGGCGCGGTGATCGCAAATGCCGCGATGTCGCCCGATTTGAAGCCCGGCAATTGCTCGACCGCCCATTCGATATCCTGCGGCCAGTGGTTCTTGCCGTTGATGATGATCATGTCCTTGGCGCGGCCGACGATATAGATGTAACCGTCTGACAAATATCCCATATCGCCGGTATCGAGCCAGCCATCCACCAGGCAGGCGGCGGTCGATTCAGGGTCGCGATAATAGCCCGTCATCAACGACGGGCCGCTGCACCACACTTTGCCGACGGTCTGATCGGGCAGCGCGTTGCCCAGTTCGTCGCGGACCTCGATCACCATATCGCGCGCGGCGCGGCCGCAGTTGACAATGGCGCGATAACGCGTCGGCCGGCCCGCATCATTGGCGGCGCCCGACAGCTCGGTTTCTTCGACCAGTTCGACGACGATCCCTTCGCCTGGCGGCATTATGCTGACCGCGAGCGTGGCTTCGGCGAGGCCGTAGCTCGGCAGGAAGGCGCTGGCGCTGAACCCGGCATCGGCGAAGGCATCGACAAAGCTCTGCATCACGTCGGGGCGGATCATGTCGGCACCGTTGCCGGCGACGCGCCAGCGCGACAGGTCGAAACGGTCGGCGACATGCGTCTGGCTCGACACGCGGCGTGCACAGATGTCGTACCCAAAGGTCGGCGAATAGCTGAGCGTTGTGCCGGTGTTGCGGCTGATCAGATCAAGCCAGGCGAGCGGACGGCGCGCAAAATCTTCGGTCTTGAGATAATCGACCGACACCTGGTTGGCGACCGGCGAGAGCAGACAGCCGACCAGGCCCATGTCGTGATACCAGGGCAGCCACGAGACGCAGCGGTCGCTGTCCTGCACTTCCATGCCGTGCGAGTGCGCGGCGAGATTGTTGAGCAGCGCGGCGTGGGTGACGGCGACGCCGTGCGGGAATCTGGTCGAACCGCTGCTGTACTGGAGGTAGCAGGTGTCGTCCGACTGCTGCGCGGGCAGGTCGGCAACGGGCGCAGGTTTGGCGGCAAATTCGCTCCAGTCGACCGGCAAAACACTCTGAGCTTCGGCGGCTTCCACTGCCATGGCGGCGATTTCGGGCGGGAAGAACAGCATCGTCGGATCGCAGCTGGTGAGCTGAACGACGAGCTGGCCGACATAGCTGTCGCGGCCGCCAAAGCTGGTCGGCAGCGGCAGCGGCACCGGCCAGGCGCCGGCGTAGATGGTGCCAAAGAACAGCGCGGCGAATTCGGCGCCGGTCTCGGCGATCAGCGCGATGCGGTCGCCGGGCTTCACCCCCGCGGCGATCAGCCGATAGGCGGTCAGGACGGCATCGTCCTTCAACTCGCGATACGGATAGGGACGTACGAGCTTGCCGCGCGGGTCGTGGAAATTGAGCCCGCGGGTGCCGCTTGCGGCATAGTCGAGCGCTTCGCCGACCGTGGCGAAGTCCGAAAAGCGGCGCGGCTGGACGCAGTAAGTCGGCGTCGGCTTGAGCTCGTCCGCCGTAGGGGCGTTGGTATCGGTCATAGGGGGTGCGACATCCCGCGATACGAGCCGCGCGGCAACAAGCATGTCATCTTTCTGAGCCATGGTTACCGTGCGCGAGCCCTGTGTTGTTAGAACAATCGCCCATTTTCGGGCTTTATCCCCCGATATGGCGGTGTTGATCGTTCTCAATCAGGCCCGACTGTGGCACAAACATGGCATATGGCCAATCGCCGCGCTCCTCCTGACCGCTCAAAAAGGCCGCTTGGCGCAGTGCGGCTCGACGAGCTGGCGCTGTCCTACGTGGCGCGATTCGCCACCAGCCGCGCCAAGCTGACACGCTATCTCTCTCGAAAAATTCGCGAATCGGAGTGGACCGACGACCTCGATGCCGTCGCCGCGTGCGAGGCGGTGGCAGACCGGATGGAGCGGTTGCAGTTCCTCGACGACCGCCAATATGCGGCGATGCGCGCGGGGGCGATGACGCGGCGCGGGTTGGGGGTGCAGCGGGTCAAAGCGCAGCTCTATGTCGACGGGATCGCCGCAGCGGACAGCGATGAGGCGATCGAGACCGCCGAGGCGTCGGCGCTGGCATCGGCGGTCGGTTTTGCGCGGCGGCGACGGTTCGGTCCGTTTGCGACGCGACTCAGCGAAGATCCGAAACTGCGCGAGCGACAGATCGCCGCGTTTTTGCGCGCGGGGCACAGCATGACGCTGGCGCGGCGAATCGTGTCGATCGCTCCTGGCGACGAAGCCGCGCTGGCGGCGCTGGACGATGAAGCAGGGCTCGATTAGGGCTAGCCCAAATTGTCGGGATAAGGATCTGCCGATGCGCGCCATTTTGACCGCTCTTGCCCTGTCGCTTGCCATGCCGATGGCGGGGTGCAGCCCTTCCGCCAGCGAGGCGGAAAGCGTCACGACGATCCCGGTGACGATTACCGCAGCGGACCGGACGCACCGGTTCAATGTCGAAGTCGCGCGCACCGATGCCGAGCAGGACAAGGGATTGATGTTCCGCACCAGCCTGCCCCGGGATGGCGGCATGCTCTTTCCGTTCAAAAAGCCAAGGTTCGGCAGTTTCTGGATGAAGAACACACTGATTCCGCTCGACATGATTTTTATCCGCGCCGACGGTAGCATCGACCGGATCGCCGAAAACACGATTCCCGAATCGCTCGAGCCCGTGGTCAGCGGCGGCGAGGTGAGCGCGGTGCTGGAGCTCGCGGGTGGCACTGCGGCGCGGCTGAATATCGACGAGACGGCGAAGGTGACGTGGCAAGATAGGAAATAGCGCCGCCAAAGCGGGGTGATCCACCGTTTGACGCTTGCGAAGCGCGCATCCTTGCCTGTAAACGCCTCGCCATGAGCATCCTCGGCAAGATTTTCACCTGGTGGGACGGTGCGACCGTCGGCACGCTGCTGAATAGCTGGAAAACCGGCGAAAAGGTCGGTCAGGACAGCCTGGGCAACACCTATCACCGCGCGCGCAAGGGCGATCGTCGCTGGGTGATCTACAACGGATCGAACGACGCCAGCCGGGTGCCGCCCGAATGGCACGGCTGGCTGCACCGCACCTTTGACGAACTGCCGACCGACATGCTGCCCGCGCCGCGTGCGTGGGAACAGGCGCCGACCGCAAACCTGACCGGCAGCACCGGCGCCTATCGCCCCGCCGGCGCGCTCGAACGCGGCGGCCAGCGCGCTGCGGCGACCGGCGATTATGAGGCCTGGCGGCCCGACGAATAATGTCGCGCAGAATTTCGACCGCGCTGATCGCGCTGCTGGCCGCGACCGCGCTGACGGCTTGCGACCGGTCGCCATCGCCGGGCAATGGCAGCGCCACGGTTGCGACCGTCGCCAAATCCGAACGCGTGCGGCAGGAAGTCGGCGGGATCGAGGGCGCGACCCCGATGGCCGATCGCGTCGCCATCGTCGGCCTGCTGAACAAGCGCAACGGGCTGGTCCGCGAGCTCGAAATGAAGCCCGGCGAATCGGCACGCGTCGGGCGCGCGATCGTCCGCTTGCGCGCTTGCGAAAAAACCGCGCCGTGGGAGGACCCGCCCGAAACCGGCGCGTTCGTCCAGCTGACGGTGCAGGATCAACGGGACGACAAATGGCGGCGGGTGTTTTCGGGCTGGATTTTCCGCGAGCGCCCCGACCGCAATATCATCCAGCACCCGATCTACGACGTCTTTGTCAAAAGCTGTGCGATGACATATCCCGGCGGCGAGCCGGTGGCGCCCGCGGCGACGAAATCGGGTGCGGCGGCAGCACCCAAGGCATCGAGCGCACCCCAGTCGCCCGCGACGAACGGCGGCGAAGGCGGCGACGCGCCCGCTACGCCTGCTCCGGTTGCGGCACCCAAGGTGGCGGCGCCGTCGCCGCCCGCCAACACCGAATAGAGCCGCGCCAGATAGTCGGTCTGGCGGATTTCGATCGCGCCGAGACTGGCGAGGTGCGGGGTGATGAACTGGCAGTCGAGCAATTTCCACCCGCCCGCGCGCAAGCGTGAGACAAGGTGCGCGAGAGCGACCTTTGACGCGTCGCGCGTCCGGCTGACCATCGATTCGCCGAAAAAGGCGCGGCCGAGCGAGACGCCGTAGAGGCCGCCGACCAGTTCGCCATCCTGCCAGCATTCGACACTGTGCGCGTGGCCGATCTGGAACAGCCGGTCGTAACTCGCCTTGATCACGGGGTTGATCCACGTCGTCGGCCGGTCGCCGGCGGGCTCGGCGCACAGCGCAACCATGTCGGCGAAGGCCGTGTCGGTGGTGACGCGAAAGCGCTCCGCCACCAGCGTCTTTTTCAGGCTGTGCGACAGCCGGAAGCCGTCCAAGGGCAGGATCGCGCGCAGCCGCGGTTCGACCCAATGGACCGACGGGTCATCCGCCCCGTCGGCCATCGGGAAAATACCCTGCGCATAGGCGCTGAGCAGCAGCGCAGGGTCGATGGATTCGAAATGCTTCAGCTTGCGGGCTTTACGAATTTCAGCGTCATGCGATCCGATTCGCCGATCGCGACATATTTGGCGCGATCGACTTCACCTTCGCGCAGCACCGGCGGAAGCGTCCACACGCCCTTTTCATAATCCTTCGTATCCTTGAGATTGGCATTGATCTCGCTCTTGCCGGCCAGCTTGAAGCCCGCGGCTTCGGCAAAGGCGATGATCGAGCTTTCCTTCATATAGCCCGATTTTTCTTCCTTCGCGGCATCGTCGCTCTCGTTCAGCCGGTGATCGACGACGCCCAGCGTGCCGCCGGGTTTCAGCATCGCGAATATCTGCTTGAACGCATTGGCGGTATTGTCGGCGCCGCCAAAGCGCCAGTTGTGGACGTTGCGGAAGGTCAGCACGACATCGGCACTGGCATCGGGCACTTTGGGATTGGTGCCCGCATGGGGAAATTCGGCGAGCTTGATGCCGCCGTAGAGGTCGGCGTTCGCGCCTTGCCATTCCTTGATGCGGTTGAGACCGCGCTCCCAGGGTGCGGCGGCGTAGAGGGTGCCGCCGCCCGATTTCGCCAGCGGGGCGAGGATTTCAGTGTACCAACCGCCGCCGGGCCACAACTCGACCACGGTGTCGCCGGGTTTGACGCCAAAGAAGGCGAGCGTTTCGGCGGGATGGCGATAGGCGTCGCGCGCTGTGTTGGCGGCGGTGCGCGTCGGCGCGGCGACCGCGGCGGCGATCGCGTCGCTGGGCTTGGCGGCGGCTTCGCTCGCGGTGGCGTTCGGGGCGGGGGCGCTGCACGCCGCCGCGGCGAACAGGGCGGCTATTGCAACGGGACGAAAATTTCGCATATCGGCACCTCTCTTATTGGGGGGAAGTTCCCCTGTTTGCGAAGGTGCGCGCGTCAATGCAAGGGTCGATGCTGATTGTCAGTGCCGCGGGCGCTGCGGTGGCGATTGCCGCCGAGGTCGCCGACCATCGCCGCCGCAACCGGAGCGATGTCGACGCGGTGGGGTTCATGCCGTGGCGGGGGATTGCGTTGGTTGGGGTGGCGGTGGCGCTGCTCGCGGCGGCGCTTGCGTTGAAACCGTAAACCTTCACGTCATTGCGAGCAACGCGAAGCAATCCAGAGCGGTTTTTACACGCGCTGGATTGCCATGTCGTCTTCGGCTCATCGCAATGATGAGGATGAGTGGTTTTTAGAGACACGCCTCGAGATAAGGCTGATCGAACCCATACTGGCGCGCTTTTTCCAGCGTGTACGGACGCAGGCCCATCGCGCGATATTCGCCGACGATCTTGCCGTCCTTGTCCTCGTCGAGATATTCGAACTTGAACAATTCCTGGGTGACGATGACGTCGCCTTCCATCCCGATCACTTCGGTGACGTTGGTGACGCGGCGTGAGCCGTCGCGCAGGCGCTTGATCTGGACGATCAGGTCGACCGAATCGGCGATCTGTTTCGAAATCGCTTCCTTCGGAATCTTGATGTCGCCCATCAGCACCATATTTTCCATACGGCCGAGGCATTCGCGCGGACTGTTGCTGTGCAGCGTACACATCGACCCGTCGTGACCGGTGTTCATCGCGGCGAGCAGATCGAAACACTCGGCGCCACGCACCTCGCCCATGATGATGCGGTCGGGACGCATACGCAGCGCGTTCTTGACGAGATCGCCCATGTGGATCGCGCCGTTGCCTTCAAGGTTCGCGGGACGCGTTTCGAGCGGCAGCCAGTGCGGCTGTTGCAGGCGAAGTTCGGCGGCGTCTTCGATCGTCAGCACGCGTTCGCCGGGGTCGATCATCTTCGACAGCGCGTTGAGCATCGTCGTCTTACCCGAGCCGGTGCCGCCCGAGATGACGATGTTGAAGCGGCTGGCGCCCGCGATTTTCAGCGCGGTACACATCTTCTGGCTCATCGCGCCCCACTGGCAGAGCATGTCGAGCGTGATCGGTTTAGCCGAAAATTTACGAATCGAGATCGCGGTGCCGCGCAAGGACAGCGGCGGGACGATGACGTTGACGCGGCTGCCGTCCTTCAGACGGGCGTCGGCGAGCGGGGTGGTCTGGTCAACGCGGCGGCCGACGAGGTTGCAGATGCGCTGCGCGATCTGGAACAGATGCTGCTCGTCGCGAAACTGGATCGGGGCGATCATCAACTGCCCCTTTTTTTCGATATAGGTCTGGTACGGCCCATTGACCATGATGTCCGAAATGTCGGGATCGGCGAGCAGTTCTTCGAGCGGACCAAAGCCGAGCAGTTCGTCGACCAGCACCTTTTCGAGCGCGAATTGTTCGCGGCGATTGAGGGTGATGCGCAGTTCCGCGAGCACCTCAAGGATGATCGGGCGGAATTCTTCGGTGAGCTCGTCCTTCGACAAGGTCGCCGCAGCTTCGGGATCGACGCGTTCGAGCAGGCGCGGCAGCACCTGTTCCTTGATCTTGTGAACGCTGGCTTCGAACCCTTGCGCCTTTTCGGGCTCCATAGCCTCGGCGGTCGAACGCTGGTTCAGCCGTTCCATCGCCTCTTCTTCGGGCGACATGTTCGACGGCATTTGCGGAATGTTGATAGCCGGCGGCGTGTCGATCGCAGGGAATTGCGCGCCGCCACCCACGCCCGATCCACCCTGCATCGGCTTCGCCACGCCAAAGGCGGGGCGGCCAGCGGTTCCGGGTCGGCGTCCGAATGCACTCATTCGCTTTGTCCTGCTTTCCAAATCCTGTCAGAGGCATCGCCGCCAGCGGCTGACGCACCCCCATCCGACACGGTGAATAAAGTGGAAACTTTGACATTGTCCTAATGCGCGGGGCGATTGTGGCGCGGACATAAAAAAGCCCGCATCCGTTGGGATGCGGGCTTTGCTTGTGCCGTGGACGGCGGAAAGGATCAGCCGGCGATACGCTCGGCGAGGACGGTCAGGCCCGACTCGTTGACTTCGGCAAAGCCGCCTTCGACTTCGATCACTTCGGGCGCGGCGCCCTGGGTGCTATAGATGGTCAGCGGCGCGTTGCGGAGCGTTGCCATGAACGGCGCATGGCCTTCGAGCACCGAAAAATCGCCCTCGCTGCCGGGCACGGTGACCATGTATACCTCGATCGACCGCTCGAGGCGGGCCGGGGTGACGAGTTCGAACTTCAGAGCCATGATATGTCCTTAAACCCCTCCCGACTGGGGAGGGGTGTAGGTTTGTTACGCGTCTTCGGCGAGCTTCGCGGCCTTGGCGACCGCTTCGTCGATGCCGCCGACCATGTAGAAGGCCGCTTCGGGCAGATGATCATATTCGCCATCGACCACCGCCTTGAACGACTTCACCGTGTCTTCGATCGCCACGAACTTGCCGGGGATGTTGGTGAAGACTTCGGCGACGTGGAACGGCTGCGACAGGAAGCGCTGGATCTTGCGCGCGCGGGCGACGACCAGCTTATCTTCTTCGCTCAACTCGTCCATGCCAAGAATGGCGATGATGTCCTGCAGCGACTTGTACTTCTGCAGCGTTTCCTGAACGCGGCGGGCGGTTTCATAATGCTCCTGCCCGACGATCGCGGCGGTCAGCACGCGGCTGGTCGAATCGAGCGGATCCACCGCCGGATAGATGCCGAGTTCCGAAATCGCGCGGTTCAGTGTGGTGGTCGCATCCAAGTGGGCAAACGACGTAGCAGGCGCCGGGTCGGTCAAGTCATCCGCGGGGACGTAAATGGCCTGCACCGAGGTGATCGAGCCCTTGTTGGTCGAGGTGATGCGTTCCTGCAGCGCCCCCATGTCGGTCGACAGCGTCGGCTGGTAACCCACGGCCGAGGGAATACGGCCGAGCAGCGCCGACACTTCCGAACCCGCCTGGGTAAAGCGGAAGATATTGTCGACGAAGAACAGCACGTCCTGGCCTTCGACGTCGCGGAAATATTCGGCGATAGTCAGACCCGACAGCGCGACGCGGGCGCGGGCGCCCGGGGGCTCGTTCATCTGGCCGAACACCAGTGCCACCTTCGAACCCTCGGGGGTCGGGTTGCCATCGGCGTCCTTGGCGATGACGCCGGCGTCGAGGAATTCGTGGTAGAGATCGTTGCCTTCGCGGGTGCGTTCACCGACGCCCGCGAACACCGAGGTGCCGCCATGGCCCTTGGCGATGTTGTTGATCAGTTCCTGAATGAGAACGGTCTTGCCGACGCCGGCGCCGCCGAACAGGCCGATCTTGCCGCCCTTAGCATATGGCGCGATCAGGTCGATGACCTTGATGCCGGTGACGAGAATGCTCGATTCGGTCGACTGGTCGACAAATTCAGGAGCCTTGGCATGGATCGGCGAGCGGAGGTCGGTGACGACGGGGCCGCGTTCGTCGATCGGCTCACCGATGACATTGAGGATGCGGCCGAGCGTCTGCGGGCCGACCGGCACCGAAATCTGCGCGCCGGTGTCGCGAACCGGCTGACCGCGGGTCAGGCCGTCGGTCGCGTCCATCGCGATGGTACGGACGGTATTTTCACCGAGGTGCTGCGCGACTTCGAGAACGAGGCGGTTGCCGTTGTTGTCGGTTTCCAGCGCGTTCAGAATCGCGGGCAGGGTGCCGGTGAACTGGACGTCGACGACGGCGCCGATGACCTGCGCGATGCGGCCAGTGGCGATGCTGGTGCTGGCGGCCTTGGGCGCTGCGGCCTTCTTCGGCGCAGCTGCCTTGGGTGCGGCGGCTTTCTTGGCGGGTGCCTTCTTTTCAGGGGCGGGTGCGGTGGCCATTATCTTCTTCCTCGGGTTGATCGGTTACAGCGCTTCGGCGCCAGCGATAATTTCGATAAGCTCGGTGGTGATCGCCGCCTGACGCGTGCGGTTGTAAATGATGGTCAGCTTGTTGATCAGGTCGCCTGCGTTGCGCGTCGCATTGTCCATCGCGGTCATCGACGCACCCTGTTCGGATGCGGCGTTTTCCAGCAGGCCCTTGAAGATCTGGATTGTGATGTTGCGCGGCAACAGGTCGGCGAGGATCGCTTCCTCGTCGGGTTCATATTCGACTGCGGCGCCGCTCGATGCCGGAACATCGACCGGGGCAGGAACGGGTATCAGCTGCTGGCCGGTCGCTTCCTGGAGCAACGCCGAGCGGAACTTCGAATAGAAGAGATGCGCGACGTCGAACGCGCCGGCTTCGTACATCTCCATCACCTTGGCGGCGATGTCGCGCGCCTGCTCGAACCCGATGTCGCGGATGCCGGTCGTTTCATACTGCTCGACGATCTGGCCCGCGAACAGGCGCGCGATGACCGGGCGCCCCTTGCGGCCGACAAGGTAGAAGAGAACCTTCTTGCCCTCAGCTTGCAGCGCGAGCGCCTTGTCACGCGCGGCGCGGACGATGTTCGAGTTAAACGCACCCGCGAGGCCGCGGTCGCTGTTGAGCACGACGAGCAGATGCGTGTCGCTCTTGCCGGTACCGGCGAGCAGTTGCGGCGCCGAATCGGACCCGCCGACCTTCGATGCCAGGCTGGCGACGACGCCTTCGAGGCGCGTCGCATAGGGACGCGCGGCTTCGGCGGCCGCCTGCGCGCGGCGCAGCTTGGCGGCTGCGACCATTTTCTTGGCCTTGGTGATCTTCTGGGTCGATTTGACCGAGCCGATCCGCCCTTTGAGTTCCTTCAGACTGGCCATGAAGCCCTATCCTTGTGTCCCGGCGCAAGCCGGGATCTCTGTGGGCCCCGGCTTGCGCCGGGGAACAGGTTTAAGCGAAAATCTTGCCGAACGCTTCGAGCGCCGCAACGAGACCCTTTTTGGCGTCGTCGCCCAGATCCTTGGTGTCGCGGATCGTCTTCAGCACATCGGCGTGATCGCTGCGCAGATAGGCGAGCATCGCCTGTTCGTAGCGGTTGACGTCGGTGGTCGCGACATTGTCGAGGAAGCCGTTGGTGCCGGCAAAGATCGACGCGGTCTGTTCTTCGAACGGCATCGGCTGGAACTGCGCCTGCTTGAGCAGCTGGGTCAGGCGCGCGCCGCGGTTGAGCAGCTTTTGCGTTGACGCATCAAGGTCCGAACCGAACTGGGCGAAGGCTTCCATTTCGCGATACTGCGCGAGCTCGAGCTTGATCGAGCCCGACACCTTCTTCATTGCCTTGGTCTGCGCGGCCGAACCGACGCGGCTCACCGACAGGCCGACATTGATCGCCGGACGGATGCCGGCGTTGAACAGGCCGGTTTCGAGGAAGATCTGGCCGTCGGTGATCGAAATCACGTTGGTCGGGATGTACGCCGAAACGTCGCCCGCCTGCGTTTCGATGATCGGCAGCGCGGTGAGCGAACCCGAACCATTGTCGCTGTTCATCTTCGCGGCGCGCTCGAGCAGGCGGCTGTGCAGATAGAAAACGTCGCCGGGATAGGCTTCGCGGCCGGGCGGGCGGCGCAGCAGCAGCGACATCTGGCGATAGGCGACAGCCTGCTTCGACAGATCGTCATAAACGATCACGGCGTGCATGCCGTTGTCGCGGAAAAACTCGCCCATCGTGCAGCCGGTATAGGGCGCGAGGAACTGCAGCGGTGCGGGTTCCGACGCAGTCGCAGCGACGACGATCGAATATTCCATCGCGCCATTTTCTTCGAGCTGGCGGACGATCTGCGCGACGGTCGAGCGCTTCTGGCCGACCGCGACATAGATGCAATAGAGCTTCTTGCTCTCATCATCGCCCGCGTTCGCCGCCTTCTGGTTGATGAAGGTGTCGATCGCGACCGCGGTCTTGCCGGTCTGGCGATCGCCGATGATCAGCTCGCGCTGACCGCGGCCGACGGGGACGAGCGCGTCGAGCGCCTTGAGGCCGGTCTGGACGGGTTCGTGAACCGAGGTGCGCGGGATGATGCCCGGCGCCTTCACTTCGACGCGCATGCGCTTGTCGGCCTTGATCGGGCCCTTGCCATCGATCGGATTGCCAAGGCCATCGACGACGCGGCCGAGCAGGCCCTTGCCGACGGGGACGTCGACGATCGTGCCGGTGCGCTTGACCTGGTCGCCTTCCTTGATCTCGGCGTCGCTGCCGAAGATCACGATGCCGACGTTGTCGGCTTCGAGGTTGAGGGCCATGCCCTGCACGCCATTGGCGAATTCGACCATTTCACCGGCCTGGACATTGTCGAGGCCGTGGACGCGGGCGATGCCGTCGCCGACCGACAGCACCTGACCGATTTCGCTGACCGTGGCGTCGGTGCCGAAATTGGCGATCTGGTCCTTGATGACCTTGCTGATTTCAGCGGCGCGGATTTCCATTGTTTAGCCTTTCATCGGGGCATTTGGGCGTACGGGCTTTCAGCCCTTCATCGCCTGGGCGAAACTATTGAGACGGGTACGGATGCTGCCGTCGATCAGCTGGCTGCCCAGCTGGACGACGAGGCCGCCGAGGATGGCGGGATCGACGGTCGTCGCGACCGAAACGTCGCGCCCGACACGGGATTTGAGGTTCGCGGTCAGCTCCTTGAGCTGCTCGGCGGAGAGCGGGTGCGCGCTGGTAACCTTGGCGGTCACCTCGCCGCGATGATCGGCGACAATCGCGTCGAACGCGTCGATCATCTTGGGCAGGTCAGCGAGGCGGCGATTCTCGGCGAGCACGCCGAGGAATTTGGCGGTCAGCGAATCGAGCTTCATCGCCTTGGCCACCGCGCCGACGGCGTTGGCGGCGTCGGTGCGGCCAACGACCGGGCTGGCGATCAGCGCGGACAGGTCGGCCGATTCGGCGAGGCCCGCGCGCAGGTCGCTGAGGCTCCTGGCGACCGCGTCGATCGCGTTCGATTCGCGCGCCAGATCGAACAAAGCGACCGCATAGCGGCCCGCGAGGCCCGCCGTGATGTTGCCTTGAATGCCGCCGGAATTCTCCACGCGTGAAAGTCCTTTGCTACGATCCCGTGGGGGATGGGCCGCGCGGGTTTCAGCGGATATTCGGAAATATCCCCCGCAGCGAAGTCGCGGCGCGCCTAGCAACGATTTTGCTGCAATGCAAGGCGGGGGTGGGGTGAATCCGAGTCCGTCCCCAAAGCCGTTTGCCCTGAGCTTGTCGAAGGGCCACTCTTTCTCCAAAAGGCGCGCAAGCTGGGCTGCGCTTCGACAAGCTCAGCGCGAACGGAAGAGGGGTAAAGCCTGTGGGCGAGATGATCCGGATGACGATGGACGATGGCGCCGAAATTGCGGTCTATTATGTCCAGCCGACGGGCGAGCGGCGCGGCGGGCTGGTGCTGGTGCAGGAAATTTTCGGGGTCACCGACCATATTCGCGAGCTGTGCGACGAATATGCCGCTGACGGCTATGAGGTGATGTCGCCGGCGCTGTTCGACCGCGAGCATCCGGGGTTCGAGAGCGATTATTCGGGGCCGCAGTTCAAGCTTGCGGTGCAGCTGGCGCGCGAGCTGCACCCGTTCGAGCTGAGCCTGAAGGATGCGCAGACGTGTATCGACGCGCTGAAGGAGAAGGGTCCGGTATTCATCACCGGCTTTTGTTACGGCGGCTCGGTTGCGTGGCGGATGGCGCAGATCAGCCCCGATGTCGCCGCGGCGAGCGCCTATTATGGCAGCCTGGTGCCGACAATGTTCAAGGACGAGGCGCCGCGCAGCGCCGCAATCGCCCATTTCGGCCGCTTCGATGGCGGCATCCCCATGGAAGGGGTCGAGGCGCTGATCGCGCAGGAGCATCCGACCGCGCAGATCTTCATCTATGAGGCGGGGCATGGTTTCAACAGCGACCGCCGCAAGGATTATCACGAACCGAGCGCCGAGCTGGCGCGCGACAGAACCTTGATGCTGTTCAAGGCTTGCGGGGGGTGAGCTTCGCCAAGCTTGGCCTGTTCTTCCTCGTTCTCGTCGCGGCGGCGGCGCTGCTCTACACCCAGCAGCGACGGCTGATCTTTCCCGCGCCCGCACAATATCCGCAGGCGCCCCCGCCGGGTTTCCGACTTGTCCACCCGCAGACAAACGACGGGCTGCGGCTCGCTGCCTTCTACCGCGCCGCGCAGCCGGATCGGCGCATCATCCTTTTCTTTCACGGCAATGGCGACAATCTGCTGGGCGCGATCGAGGCGACGCGCGGGTTCGCGGCGACCGGCAACGGGCTGCTGCTCGTCGAATATCGAGGCTATGGCGGCAACCCGGGGTCGCCGGGGGAGGCTGGGCTGTACCGCGATGGCAACGCGGCGATGCGCTGGCTTGCAGCAGAGGGCGTTGCGGTGCGGGACATCATCGTCGTTGGCAATTCGATCGGATCGGGTCCGGCGACCGAAATGGCGTGGCGCCACGACGTTGCGGCGCTGATCCTCGTTTCAGGATTTTCCAGCCTGCCCGACGTAGTGGGTGAACAGCTGCCGCTGGCTCCGCGCTGGCTGGTGCGCGACCGGTTTGACAATATAGGCAAGCTGGCGCGGGTAAAGGCGCCGGTTTTCCTGATGCACGGCGACGCCGATACGCTGGTGAAGCCCATCAATTTGGCGCGGTTGCGGCGCGCTCGACCCGATGCGACGGTGGCCTTGGTCGCGGGCGTTGGGCATGAGCTGGCCTATACCGCCGCGGCGCAGGCGGTCCTCACGGGCTGGGTCTCCGAGCTACCCTGATCGGGCTCTAACCCTCTTGCAACCTCTTTGCGCGATGATTGCGTTTGAGGAGAGCAGGATGTCGATCGCTTTTGCCCTAATGCTGATGTCTGGAACCACATTTGACCTCGATCCGGCATACAAGCCGGTGCGCGACCAGCTGGCCCCCGCGCGGGCGGGCCAGATCCAGTGCCACGAGCCCGACACTGCAGCGCGCACCTGCCGGATCATGACCTGGCTCAGCGCGGGCGTCGATGGCCGGGTGCAGGTGCGCCAACTCACCGCGCTCAGCGACAGCCCGGCGCTAGCCGCCGAGCTGCGGATGACGGTGACGCGCGAGGGCGATGCAATCTGCGGGGTCGTCAACGACGCCTATATGGCAGGGTTTCGCATCGTTGGCAGCCGTGCCCCGCATGCGCCAATCAGCGACAAGCGCTACACGATCCTTTACCGCGATACGCTCGTCGGGGCGCTGTGGAACCGCAAGACCTGCGCCTATGCCTATGCACGGCCCGACAATGCGATGCAGATTGAGGTCGGCACCGTCGACGGCGAATTCGCCGGCGAGATGATGAGCCAATATATCTGGATCAGCCCCGGCGCGGGCTATCGGCTCAAGGCGCGGCCGCCGGTTTGACCGCAGCCGCACTGCCCGCCGCGGGCTGGCAGCGATAGACCAAGCGTTCGTTCGGGCTGGCGGGCAGCGCGCTGCGGATCGCGTCCTGTTGCGCCGCGAGGCCGGCGAGCGCGTCGGGATTGGCGGTGCAACCCTTGACCGTCACCCCGGCGCGGATTTCGCGCGCCTTGGTCATTGCCTCGGCGTCGAGCAGATAGCGGTCGACGCGATAATCGCGCCCCGTCGAATCGATCGACGCGACAGTGACCGTCGCTTCCTCGTTCGGAACCAGGATGCGCTGCCAGCGGTCGTCGGCGCCCTGGGTATATTGGGTGCGGTCGTTGACGCAGCCGCCAGCGCCGATTGTCACCGGGACGTCGGTGGTCGCCGACACGGTGATGCGGCTGCGGTCGGTGCGGATCGTGCAGAGGAAATTGCCCTTGGCAAGCTCGGGCGCGGATGCGGCGGGGGTTGGCGCACTCTCGGCCGCACTCTCGGCGTGCGCGTCGGGGCGGGTCACGAACAGCACCGCGGCGCTTAGCATCAGCACCGCGCCCGCGCCGCCCGCGATCTTGGCGTTGCGCATATTCTGCTGGCTGTAAAAAAGCAGCCCCGCCCCCGCTGCCAGCGCGCCGATCACGAACAATACCCCGGCGAGCGCGATGCGGTTCTCGCGCGATGCCAGCGCTTCCTCTTCGGCGCGCGCCTGTTTCAGGTCGCGGTCGAGCTGCGCGGCGGCGTCCTTCGCGGCATTGGCCTCGGCGCTGGCGCGCGATTCGGCATCCATGGCGGCGCGGTCGCGCGCGTCGGCTTCGGCGAGCGACAGGCAGGGGGTGCCAACGCTGGCATATTGCTGGTTCGCGTCGGTCAGAAACCGCGTCAACTCGCGCCCCGCGATTGCGAATGCAAAAGGGCGAATCGCCATCGTCGGCGCGGGTGATCGCGGTGTTGATGCCGGTGATGCGGCCGCACTGATCGACCAGTGGTCCGCCCGAGTTGCCGCGCGAAATCTTGGCGGTGTGGATCAGCATTGCCACGCCGTCGACCGCCTGGGTGTTCGACAGATTGCCTTCGCTGCGCGTCGGGGTGCGCGGGACGATATAGTCATTGGCGCTGCGCGCGGTCGCGAGGTCGACATTGCCTGGATAACCGAGCGCGACGATATCGGCGCCCGATTCGAGCGGACCGGTATAGATGGCGGCGGCGGGCAGCCGCGCCTCGGTGATTTCGATCAGCGCCAGATCGCGCGCGGTGTCGATTGCGATCAGTTTCGCGGCATAGCTTTTTTGCCCTTCCGACGGGACAACGCCGAGCGCGACATTGTTCGGATATTTGACGGCCGATTCGACGACATGCGCGTTGGTAACGATGCGCGTCGGCGAAATCGCGATGCCGCTGCCATGGCCGAAACCGACCACTTCGCCGTCGACCAACGCAACGGTGACAACGCGCACAACGCTGCGCGACGCGGCGCTGATGTCGTCGGCGGCGTGCGCGGGCGAGATGAGGGCAAAAAATGCGAGGAGCAGGGGCAGCAGGCGGGTCATGGCGCGGAACCTAACCGCTCGGGCTGCGAAGGCAAGCGGGCTAGATGTACGGCCCCCACATCATCATCCACGCCCCGCCGCTGCCTGCGAGGATGATGACGCCGCAAACCACCAGCAGCGCCGCGACGCCTTTGCGCGCCGCTGGCGTGCCGCTGGCGCCGGTTCGCAGGTAGAGTTCGGCGATCGCGAGGGGGAGCAGCGAATTGGCGAAGGCGAGGAAGAGGTCGAACGGCCCGTCCATCGCCTCGCCGATCCCGGCGCCGCCGGTCGCGAGGCCCCACGCCATATAGCCGACGCGCATGAACCATACCGCGCTGGCGACCGCGAACAGACGGATCGCCCACCGGCGGTGATCGACGAACTGGCGATGGCGGGCGGCCTGCCATGCGAGCGCGGCGAAACCGACGATCAGGATCGCGTCGAGGGTGATGCCGATTGCGCCGCCCAGCGCCAGCCAAGTGCCGCGCCCCCACGTCATCCACAAGCCCCCGAGCGCCAAGGTCAGCGCGCTCACCACATAGAGCCGTCCGTTCCAGCGGTGCAGCGCGGGCGAGTAGGTGCGGATCGCGGGGACCAGCTGGATCAGCCCGCCAAAGGTGATCGCCGCCGCCATCAGGACGTGGACCGCAAAGAAGATATTGCCCGCGGTGTCGCCCGCCACATAGCCGGTGATGATCGGCTTGTCGTTCCAGCCCGCAAAATTGCCGCTCAGCGTGCGCGTATAATAATAGAGCAGGATGAACGCGACGAACAGCAACTGCCCTGCCGCGATGGTCAGATAACAGAAGGTCGCGGCGCGGCCGAGCCAGTCGGTGCGGCGGGCGGGCCTTGCTGCGGTGATCGATGCGTCGGTGGCGGCCAAGGCTCAACTCCCCATTTCCAACGGTCTTCATGCGCCGCGCCACTAGGTGGGTCAATGATATAATACAGTAACACACCTATGAACGCAGGTTTGAACGCAAGCATCGGGACGCGGTCCGACGGGCGCCGTGGCATTGGGGTTCGACAATCAGAAAGGACGATGTGATGACCTATTCGATTCGCGGGCTCGGCCCCGAACGCTTTGCGCCGCTCTTCGCGCTCGATGACGCCGATCTTGCGGCGATGAACGCGCGCCGCGTGACGGCGACGAGCGATCGCGGTTTTCCGTGCCGGATCAGTCTGGAGGATGCCAAGGCTGGCGAGGAACTGATCCTGCTCCACTATGTCAGCCATGATGTCGAAACGCCGTACCGCAGCGCTTATGCCATTTACGTCCGGCCGGAGGTCGATGCGGCAAGCTACCGCGACGAATTGCCGCCGGTGTTCGCGGAGCGACCGATCGCGCTGCGCGCCTTCGATACCGCGGGCATGCTGCAGACCGCACGGCTTGCGGGGCCGGGCGAGGCCGATGGCGCCATCCGCGACCTGTTCGCCGATGCGGGCATAGCCTATATCGATGCGCACAACGCCGCGCATGGCTGCTTCGCCGCGCGGATTGAAAGAGATGTGCTGTGAGCCGCGACCTGATGACCGATGACGAGCGCTGGGCCGCCGCGATCCGCCGCGACAAGGCGTATGACGGACGGTTTATCACCGGAGTGCTGACGACGGGCATCTATTGCCGGCCGAGCTGCGCCGCGCGCCACCCGTTGCGCGAAAATGTTCGCTTCTTCGCCGACGGCGCGGCGGCGCGCGGCGCGGGCCTGCGCCCGTGCAAGCGTTGCCTGCCCGACGATGTTGCGCGCGACGAGGGCGCCGTGCTTGCGGCGATCCAGGCGATCAAGGCGAGCGAGGAACCGCTCGCGCTCGCCGATCTCGCGGGCCGGACCGGCTATTCACCGACGCATTTCCAGCGCGTCTTCACCCGCCATACCGGCTTGTCGCCCGCCGCGTACGCCCGCGCGCTGCGCGAGGAGCGCGCGCGGCAGGCGCTGAGCGAGGGCAATCGGGTGACCGACGCGATCTATGACGCGGGCTTTTCGGGGCCGTCGCGTTTCTATGACAATATGGAGGGACGAATGGGCATGACGGCATCGGCGTGGGTCAATGGCGGGAAGGGTGCAACGATCCACTGGGCGGTCGTGCCGACCAGCCTTGGCGATATGCTGGTTGCCGCGACCGACAAGGGTGTGTGCCGCCTGTCGTTTGCCGAAGGGCGCGAGGCGCTCAAAGACCGGTTTCCCGCGGCCGAGCTGGTCGCGGGCGGCGAAGAATTTGCGGCGTTGCTGAAAGACGTCATCGCCGCGGTCGAGGCGCCGACGCAGGGCTTCGACCATATTCCGCTCGACGTGAAGGGCACCGCCTTTCAGGAGGCGGTGTGGCGCGAACTTCGGAAAATTCCCGCGGGTGAGACGCGCAGCTATGCCGATATTGCAGCGGCGGTCGGCAAGCCCAAGGCGGTGCGCGCGGCGGGCAGCGCCAACGGCGCCAACAATGTCGCGGTGCTGATCCCCTGCCACCGGGTGGTGCGAAGCGACGGATCGCTTGGTGGCTATGCTTACGGCCTGCCGATAAAGGAAGAATTGCTCAAGCGGGAGAGTATTTGATGTCCGACAAGATTGCTGAATTTCGCGCGCTACATGCCCCGGGCGATCCGCTGATCCTCGTCAACATCTGGGATGCGGGGAGCGCCATAGCCGTCGCCGCGGCGGGCGCCAAAGCAATCGCGACGGGCAGCTTCGGCGTCGCGGGTGCGCAGGGCCGCGCCGATGGCGAGGATTTTCCGCTCGAGGATGTGTTCGAAAATCTGGCGCGCATCCTGGCGGTCACCGACCTGCCCGTCACCATTGACATGGAATCAGGCTATGGCGCCGATCCGGAGGCGGTCGGGGCGTCGGTCGCCCGCGCGAAGGACGCAGGTGCGGCGGGGATCAATATGGAGGACCGGTTGCCCGGCCAGTCGGATCTGCTGCCCGTTGCCGTAGCCGTCGCGCGTTTCCGTGCCGCGAGCGACACCGGCATCTTCGTCAACGCTCGCTGCGACACGTTTCGCGGCGCCGATGTTGCGCACGATGGTGACGCGCTCGTCGCCGCGACGCTTGAACGCGCGCGCGCCTATGCCGACGCGGGGGCAGGGTCGCTATTCGTCCCCTTCCTGCTCGATCCCAAATGCATCGCCGCGATCTGTGACGCCTCGCCGCTGCCGGTGAATATCCTGCGCGGCAAGGACGGACCGACGCACAAGGAACTGGCGAACCTCGGCGTCGCGCGGATCAGTCATGGGCATCAGCCGTGGGCGGCGGCGATGGCGTGGCTGACGGCACAGGCCGAACAGGTTCTGGGCGGCGCGGAACCTGATTATTGACGGTCACTCGGCGCGCAGCCCTTTGCCGTCGCGCGCGTCCTTCGCCTTCTTGAATATTTCGGCCATCTTGGTGCGGGCTTCGTCCAGATTTTTCGCGTCGATCGCGGCGATGACGGGCTGCAGCGGGTTTTCCTCGTCGCTGCTGTGCGACCCGAAGGCGATGGGTGCCAGCACGCTGCGCGCGATATCGCCCTTTTTCTCGTCGAGCAGCTGGCGACCAAGCAGCAGACGGTAGGTGGCGTCGTAGGCGGCGTTGGGGAAGACCTCTTCCAGCGCTATGATCGCCGGTTCGGGCACCGCATCGCCCGCATCATAGAAGGATTGATAATAAGCGATCGCCGGGCGCGGGTCATAGGTGTCGAGACGCCGTGCCTTCACCAGATGCGGCCGCGCCGCGGCATAGGCAGACTTGTCCTTCTCGCCGCGGCCCATCGCCACCATGGCCTTCCAATAATGCGCGAGCGGCGATTGGGCGTCGATAGAGATTGCGCGATCCGCGGCGGCGTCGGCGGCGTCGAAATTCTGGGCGTCGATCTCGGCCTCGGCTAGCGCCAGCTGGGCGAACAGGCTGTCGGGATATGGCGCCGCCTTGGCCCGCACGTCGCTTGCCACGTCCTTCGCCTGCGACCGCGTGACGCCGCGTAGCGATCGCATATGCGCTTGCATCACCGCCTCTTCGGCGGCGGTCATCCGGCGCATCGTGACCGTCGGGTCGACATAATTGGCCGGTTTGATGTCGTAACCGAGGAACGGGCCGCTCTTATATCGACGCACCTCGCGTTGCAATGCGTCGAGGTCGCCGAAAGCATTTTTGGCGGCAGCGAGCGAATCCTCGCCGCGATTGACCGCCGACAAATAGGTTTGGATTTGCCCCTTCCGCGCCGGGTGGAAATTGAGATAATGCGCGAGCAGCCAGCCAAAGCTGTAGGACTGATAATATTCGAGCCCGTTCAGCTTAACCGTGGTGTCCAGCAGCCGCGTCAGCTTGGTGTCCGACAGCTGTTTGAGCATCTCGCCGCGATGCTGCGGTACGTCACCGACGTGAAAACTGCCGTCGGGATTGAACCGGATCGTGCTGTATAACTCAGCGAAGCCCTCGGTGTACCAGTGCGGATAGGCGGTGCTGAAATTGGTCAGCATGAAATGATGGGTATATTCATGAAACAGCGTCGAGCGGATGTCGAGTTGTGGTCCGCTGGAGTCGATGCCGCGCGACAGCGAGCGTTTCTCGCGCGCCGGCACGAAAGAGGTCGGATTGCCCGCCCGCCCGAAATAAATGCCGCCGATCCCGGCGCCCGATGCGTTGAGGATATAGCCGAGCCGGTCGGTGTCCCCGGTGCGATACACTTTCAGCCGGTTGGCGTCGCCGACGTCGGGGCCGGGGACCGGCATATTCTGCATCGTGCGCAGCGCATTGTCGAAGCGTTCCAGATCACGCGCAAAGCCTTCGGCATCTTCGCGCTTGGTTTCGGAATAGATGATGAAATGGCTGGTACGCGCCTCCCACCATTCGGCGCGCGAAGTCGTGGCGGTCAACGCCATGGCCAATGTCATCATCGTGGCAATAACCCGCGTGGCAATTTTCGGCGTCACTGCAAATCCTTCTTTTTCGCGGTCGGCCAACTATCGAGCCGACAGTTGCTGCTTCAGTCCTGGGTGGCGACGTCGGCGTCGGTCGTCGACCTGTCCTCGCCGCGCTTGCGCATCGCTTCGATCTGGTCGAGCAAATTCTGCCCGCTACCGCGATCATGCGGATCGAACGCGATCGTCTTGGCCAAGTTTGTCGCCGCGTCGAAATCGCCGGTATTGGCCAGCGCAAAGGCGTGGTTCATGCGAATGGTGACATTTTCAGGTTCCAGCGAGAACGCCTGCGCCAGCCCCTGCAACGCGATCGTCGGCGGTTGCTTGCCTTGATCGACATAGGATTGGAAAAATTCGAACAAGGGCAGCGGGTCGTCGGGGTTGGTGCGGTTGGCTAGCGCAATCGGTTTGCGCACCGCGCGCCAGGATGCTTCGCTATAATCGCCTTTCTTGTCCATTTCTGAGGCGAGTAATCGTCCTAGCAAGACATTCGCGCGGACATGGTCGGACTTCAATGTCAGCGCCTTATCGACCGCGGCGCGCGTTGCCGGCACGCTGCGATGTTCGTCGCCCTTGTCCCATTCGGCCGCCGCCAGTTCGTACCAGACGCCGGGGTCTCCCGGATGGACCGTTGTCAGCTCCTGCAGATCCGCGGCGATCGTGGCCAGACGCTCTGGCTCGCCGCTAGAACTCAGTCGCGCCAGTCGCAGCGGCATGAACGCATCTTCGGCCGCCGAGAGCGGTGATATGCTGATTTCCCCTTCGACAACCATCGCCTTGTGCAGCAGCGTGTAGTTGAGACGCCGGTTGAGATATGCGTTGAGATCCTTGTCGAGCTTTGCGAGGTCGCCGAAGGCGGCCGGCGCGGCCTTCGCCGGATCGTCGCCGCGGTTGATCGCCTGCATATAGGCGAGCAATTGCCCCGCGCGCGCCGGATCCGAATATAGCATGTGGGTGAGCAGCCAGGCGCGCCCGTAATAGGCGTCCTGCTGCGCGCTGTCCTTCATCGCGGTCGGGCGCTCGGACAAAAGCCGTTCAGCGGGAATCTTCGGCAAGGCGATCAGGCCATAGGCGCGGCTATAGACCGGCATGCCGACCGCTGGTCGGCCATCCTTTTCGAAATCGACCGTCGACAGATATTCGGCGAACCCTTCGATGAACCAGGCCGGAAACGCAGCCGGCATGTACCGCTTCATGAAATGATGGCTATATTCGTGAAACAAGATTTGTTGCGAGGCGGGGGTGCCGCGCCCATTCCCGCCGTCGTTCTCGCGGTTCGATACGGCAAAGCTGCCGTCGGTTGTGACGCTGTAGAATCCGGCGGTACCCGGGCCCAGCCGTCCGCCCGACAGCCGGTTCACGTCGACGCCGCGCGGCAGCAGATAAATGGTCAGTCGATTAGGTTCGAAGCCACCCGGCACATTAAAGCGATGGCGCAGCGTTGCGTCGAAAAGCTGGAGGTTTTCGGCAAAGCGGCGCAGCGATTTTTCGTCGCCTTCGCTGTAAATGATGAAATTGTTGGTGTCGGCGCGCAGCCAGCGCGCGGCGGCAGGTTGGGCCGTGCAGCACAAAGACAGCGCGATCGCCGCCAACACCCGCCTCACCATGCCCAATTTCATGCGACCCCCCGGACTTCATGTTCCCCGTCATGCTGCCAAGCCGCAACCGGTGTGTAAAGTCTTGTGCGGTCAGACGAAACTATAGGGATCAATGTCGATCGCGAGCCGCGACTTCGATGGCCAGTCGATGCTGGCGACCCAGTCGCGGATCGTCCCCTGCAGGTCAAAACTGCGCGGGGCGTGAAGCAGCAGGCGAAAGCGGTGGCGGCCGCGCAGCATCGCGAGCGGGGCGGGGGCGGGGCCATAGACCGCGAGCCCTTCGGCCACCGGCGCCTTCGCCCCCAGCCGCTGCGCGACGCCGCGCGCGACCTCGATGTCTTCGGACGAAATGACGAGCGCGGCAAAGCGGCCGTAGGGCGGCGCGCCCGCATGTTTGCGCGCCGCGGCCTCGGCGGCGTAAAAGCCATCGCGGTCGTTGGCCACGAGCGCGGCCATCACGGGGGCGCCGGGCACGCGCGTCTGGATCAGCACCTCGCCGGGCTTTACCCCGCGCCCCGCGCGGCCCGCGACCTGCGCGATCTGCTGGAATGTGCGCTCTGACGCGCGGAGGTCGCCGCCGTCGAGCCCCAAGTCGGCGTCGACGACGCCAACAAGGGTGAGATTGGGGAAATGATAACCCTTGGTGACGAGCTGCGTCCCGATGATGATGTCGACCAGCCCGCCCTCGACATTGTCAACGAATTCGGCTGCCTTGGCGGGCGACCACAATGTGTCAGAGGTGACGATCGCGACGCGCGCCTCGGGAAAGCGCTGCGCAATCTCGTCGGCGACGCGCTCCACGCCCGGGCCGCACGCGACTAGGCTATCCTCATCCTCGCATTCGGGGCAAAGCCGCGGCGGCGGCATGACATGGCCGCAATGGTGGCAGGCGAGGCGGTGGACGAGGCGGTGCTCGACCATCCACGCGGTGCAGTTCGGGCACTGGATGCGGTGGCCGCAGGTGCGGCACAAAGTCAGCGGCGCAAAGCCGCGGCGGTTGAGGAACAACAGGCTCTGCTCGCCTTTTGCAAGGCGGTCGGCGAGCGCAGCGACCAGCGGCGGCGCAAGCCATCGGCCGCGGTCGGGCGGGTCGCTGCGCATGTCGATCGCGGTGAGATCGGGCAGGGTCGCGCCGCCGAAGCGTGCCGGAAGGACGATGTGGCGATAGCGTCCCGCCTCGACCATCGCGAGGCTTTCGAGCGCAGGTGTCGCGCTCGCCAGCACCACCGGCAGCCCCTCGAAATGCCCGCGCATCACCGCGACATCGCGCGCGTGATAATGGACGCCGTCCTCCTGCTTAAAGCTCGTTTCATGCGCTTCGTCGACGACGATCACGCCGAGCCGGGCGTAGGGCAGGAACAAGGCCGAGCGGGCGCCGACGATGATCTTCGCCTCGCCGCTGGCGATAGCGTGCCAGGCGCGGCGGCGTTCGGTCGAACGCAGCCCGCTATGCCATGCGACGGGTTCACAGCCGAAGCGCGCGGCGAAGCGCGTCAGCATCGGTTCGGTCAGCGCGATTTCGGGCAGCAGAACGAGCGCCTGCTTGCCCGCGTCGATCGCGGCGGCGATCGCTTCCATGTAGACTTCGGTCTTGCCCGACCCGGTGACCCCGTCGAGCAGCAGCGTCTCGAATTTCTCGGCGGCGACGGCATCGGTCAGCTGCGCGGCGGCGGCGAGCTGTTCGTCCGACAGGTCGGGGGCGGCGAAGGCGGGATCAGGGTGGGGGTAGGGTGCGTCGGCGGATACGGTCACGGCCTCGAGCGCCCCGGTATTCACGAGCCCGCGGATCACCGCGTCGCTGACCTCGGCGAGCGCGGCAAGCTCGCGCACCATCCCCTGCCGGTCGCCGATCTTTTCGATGGCGACCGTGCGCTGCGGAGTCATGCGGGCGGGCAATTCTCCGGTGGCGCGATATTCGACGATGGGGCGCTTCGCGTCGGCAAACGCAACCCCGGGCAACACCATGCGCAGCACCGAGCCCGGCGGGGCGAGATAATAGTCGCTGGTCCATTCGACCAGACGGCGCAGCGGCGCCGCGATCGGCGGGACGGCGACGACTTCGTAAAGATTGCGCAGGCGATTGTCGCCGACCGCCTCGGGCGCGCCAAAGCTCGCATCCTCCCACACCACGCCGCCCATCCGCCGCGGCCCGAGCGGGGCAATGACGACGCTCCCGAGCGGCGCATCGCTGCACTGCGGGACACGATAGTCGAGCGGGCCGAGGGCGGCGGTGAGCAGGAGAACGCGGGCGCGGGTCATGGGTGGGGGAGGATATAGGTTGCGCGGTGAAATAGGAAAGCGCTGAGGATGGTTCCTGCCCCAACGCCCTTCGCCATCGGGGACTTGATCCTGCATCCATTGCCGCACGCGTCGCATGGGCCCCGGATCACGTCCGGGGTGACGAGGGTGTCAAGCTTTGGCCAACGTCGCCTTCTTCACCACCTGCTTCGCCGGTTTCGGCCGGCGAAACCAGAACGTCCACACCGTCAGGCTCCCCAGTAACGCCAGCACCAGCCCCGACGCGGACATCAGCAGGCGATAGGGCAGCCCGCCTACCTTGGCCGCGTGGAGCGGATAGGCCATGTTGAACGCCTGCGCCCCGGCGGGCATCGCCAGCGCGTCGCGTGCGCCCAGCATTTTGCCGGTCTCGGCATCGAACCACAAGGTCGAGCGCCCGTTGGGCAGCCACTCGCCGGGCTGTTTCATGCGCAGGCTGATCGGGTCGCCGGGCTTGCGCGGTTTGCTGAGGATGCGGAACTCGGCATCGGGAAAACGCGCCCGCGCGGTGGTCAGCATTGCGGTCCAGTCGGGATCGGCGGCGAGTAGGCCGCCCTTATATTTTGGCGGTTCGAGCGCCTTGGCAGTCTCGGCAACCGGGCCGAACGGCGCGACGATAATCGCGGCAAAGGGGCGAAAGATCATCATCGTTCCGCTGACGACCGACAGCAGCAGTAATGGCGCGACGACGATGCCAAGGTCGCGGTGCTGCGTGACGATCGCGGAGCGGGTCATCCGCTTTGGCCACAGCCGCAGCTTGAAAGTCTTGCGGGTACGCCACCACAGGATCACCCCCGAGATGACAAAGAACAGCCCGGCCAGTCCCGCGATCCCGATGACCCATTCGCCGGTGTCGCCGGTGAACAGATGGTGGTGGAAATCGAACAGCCAGATTTCCGGGCGCTCCCACTGACTCGCCCAACGCGTGACGATCCCGCCCGACTGGTTCGCATAGAGCCCAGCGCCCTCCTCGAACCGCATCTGGTGCAGCCCGAGGCGCTTGCTGGCATAGATGATCCCTTGCGGATCGCCGGGCATCGCCATCAGCTTTTCGGTCGTCGCCGCAACGGTGGCGAGGTCGGTGATCTGCGCATCGCCCGCGTGCGGCAAGCCGATCCACGCTTCCTTATGAACGAGGATCGCGCCCGACAGGCCGAGCAGCGCGAGCACGAGGCCAATCAGCCCCCCGGTCCAGCGGTGCAGTGTGTCGAGCAGCTTCATCATCAGAACCGGTAATCCCACCCCAGCGTGAAGGTGCGCCCGCGGCCGGCGAAATAGGACAGCTGGTCGGTCGGCAGCCGGGTGTCGCTCGAATAATCGATATATTGTTTGTTGAAGAGATTCTGCACCGACAGGCTGATGCCGCCGATCCCGGTCTGGTACCGCACATGGGCATCGGTCAGGGTGTAGCCGCCGAAATCATTGTCGCTGAGCTTCAGCGGGTGCAGCGGGTTGGCATCGTCGGCGGCGCGCGCCTTGCTGTCGAAGCGGCGCTTGAAATAGACCTGTGTCTGGACGCGTGCAGAAAACGGGCCGCTGTTGTAGCTCGCCGCGAGGTTCAGGCGATCGGGCGAAATGTTGGTGCCGTCGAGGTCGCTGTCGACCTTGCCGTCCGGCACCGCGTCGCTGTCGAAGCGGCCGATCAGATGCGCATAGCCGACATTGAGCTTGAGTCCGTCGATCGGGGTCTGGACGCCGAGATTCAGCTCGAGCCCCTGAATTTCCACGCGCAGCCGCTGGACGTCAAAGGTGCGGTCGGGGCGCGCGATCAGCAACTGACCCTTGTCGCTCGACGACCAGAAATAAGAGGCGCTGGCGTCGAGCGGGCCGCGCTTGACCTCGAAACCGATCTCGCGGTTGTTCGAAACGATCGGCGAGATGTCGAGGAAGGTGTCGATGTCGACCCCAGGGGTGCCGATGGCGCGGGTGATGCGCCCAACGTCGGGGACGGTGAAGCCCTCGGCATAGCTCGCGTAAGCGCGGATGCCGTCGATCGGCTCGATGATGACGCCGCCGTTGAGTAGCACATCGTCAAAGGTTGGTGACCCACCCGCGACCGACACCCCGCCGCGCGGCGTTGTGGTCGTCGCCAGCGTGGTGTAATCGTCGATCGTGATCTTCACATTTTCATAGCGCGCGCCGCCCGCGACGCGGATCAGCCCGTCGAACAGCTTCAGGTTGGCCTGCGCAAAGGGCGCGAGGCTGCGGAAATCGGTCGGCGGCACCCAGGTCCGACCGGTCGCGATCAGCCGCTGTTCGGTGGTGTCCCACAAGGCGTCGAAGCCCAATGTCAGCGTCAGATCGTCGAAGCCAGGGAGGCCGCGCTCGTAGCTCAGCTTGCCGCCGAATTTGCGGCTACGGTTCTGCGACTGGTCGAACAGCGTCCCGATCGGCGCGATGCGGATGTCCTGGAACGCCGCCTGCGTCGCGATTTCGCCGCCAAAGGTGTCGCGGCTGCGGTTGAAGAAGATCTGGCTGACCAGATTGCCGCCGCTGAGGTCGGTGTCGGTCAGCGATAGCGCGACGCTTTCGGTGCGGTTCTGCGCCGACTTGCCGGGCGGGTTGCCGCGCCCCGCGCTGGTCGGGATACCGAGCGCGCGGCTGCCGGCAATCGCAACATAGTCGCCGTCGCCCTTGAGCTCGAAGCGGCTCGCGATCAGGTCGATGCGCGCGCTCGGCGACAATTGGTAGCCAAAGCGCCCGAACAGCGAGAGGGTTTTCGAATCCTGCGTCTCGCCTTGCGTCAGGTTGAGTCCGATCGGGCGGCCCTTCGCGTCCGAAAAGACGCCGCGGATTTCATAGGCGGCGCCCACCGTCGCGTCGAACGCGCCGGCCTTGTACTGGATCAGCCCCGCGAGCTTGCCGCCCATCCCCGCCTCGGAAAGATCATTGTCGGCGGTGCCCTGCAACAATGTGCGGCCGCTGATGCCTTCCTCGGTCGGCGCGCCGACGGTGACCTGGTTGACGATGCCGCCGGTGCCGCCGATGCCCTGCAACGCGTTCGAGCCAAAGATCAGCTCGACACGGTCGACGAAAAAGCCGTCGATGGTGAAACCGTCGCGGCTGCCGTCGCGCAGCGGGGTCGATTGCGGGATGCCGTTGATCGCATAGAGCGGCGAACGTCCGCGCAGCGTCTCGCCCGCGCCCGACAATTTCTGCCGCGTCGGCGAAAAGCTGGGGGTCAGAGTGGCGACCGCGTCTGTGACCGATCCCGCGAGCGCGACCTGCTGGTCGAGCGCCTCTTTGCCGATGATGTCGATCGTCAGCGGCAGCGCGCTTGGCGGCAGGATCGTGCGCGCGGCGGTGACGATGATCGTGTCGTCGCTCGCCGTTGAATCGCCGTCGGCCTGCGCGAAGGCGGGGGCGGACAGCGCGGTGGAAGCCAGCGCGGCGACGAGCAATTTGCGAATCATTCTTAACTCCTGTTCGGATCGCCGCTAATGCGAGCGATTTGCATATGCAAGAACATTCTCCCCCCTTTTGACCGGCGTGTGGCCCGGCGATTTCCGTTGCGACGTTCAAGTAACGACAAGCCCCTCCACTTCAGAGGAAGGGGGGCGAGGCTTGCGAACTTATTCGTTAGTTGCAGCGAGCTGGTGATCGAGGCTGGGCGTGATAACGAGGCGGCCACTCCGCTCGACGAAAGTCCCGGCTGCGCCGGACCAAGTCTCAGCGACCCTCTTCTAAAGAGGAGGGGATAGACCACGCCTGCCGACGCCTGGAAAAGTCGTCGCGAGCCCTGAGGGGTGACGGCGCACCCCAAACCGCGCTATCGTCCCGGCAATGCGGGAAAAGGAACTGCGCTTCGCCCTGATTTGCTACGGCGGCATCAGCCTCGCCGTCTATATGCATGGCATCACCAAGGAGGTGTGGCGCCTCGCCGCCGCGTCGCGCGCTTTTCATGATGGGACGACATTGCCCGGTTCAGGCGCGGTCTATCGCGACCTGCTGACCCAAATCGCGGCGCGCAGCAATGTCCGGCTGCGCGTCCTCGCCGACATTGTTGCGGGCGCCAGCGCGGGCGGGATCAACGGCATTTTTTTAGCGCGGGCGCTCGCGACGGGGCAATCGCTCGACCCGCTCACCGACCTGTGGCTTGACAGTGCCGACGCCGACCAGCTGATCGATCCCGACGCGCGCCCTTTGTCAGCGGCGACCAAATTCTGGGCGGTGCCGATCGCCGGGTGGATGATGAAAAAGCGCGGGAACGTCATCGACCGCACCGTCGGGCATGACGCGCAGGACGAGGTGCGCGCCAAGCTGTCGCGCTTCGTGCGCGCGCGCTGGTTCGAGCCGCCGTTCGGCGGCGAGACCTTCGCGAACCTGCTGCTCGATGCGTTCGACGCGATGGAAAAGGGACCGCGCGGGCCGGTGCTGGTGCCCGATGGCCAGCCGGTCGACCTGTTCGTGTCGGTCACCGATTTTGCGGGGCATAGCGTCCCGCTGGCGCTTAACAGTCCGCCGCGGGTCACCGAGGACGAACACCGGCTGATGCTGCATTTTCGCGAGGATAGCCGCACGGGAGCACGGCTCGACGATGTTCCTGGCCTTGTCGCCGCAGCGCGTGCGACTGCGAGCTTTCCGGGCGCCTTTCCGCCCTTCACGCTGCGCGAACTCGACCGGGTGCTGAGCAAGCGGGAGATCGACTGGCCAAACCGTGACAGCTTCATCCGCACCCAGCTGCCCGCCACCGCGGAAGGCGATCCCGCCGACCGAGTGCTGATCGACGGCTCGGTGCTCGCCAATGCGCCGTTCCGCCCTGCGATTGCGGCGCTGAAACAGCGTCCGGCACGACGCGAGATCGACCGACGCTTCGTCTATATCGACCCCAAGCCCGATTATCGCTCGATCAGTTTTGGCAAACCGGCGGCGGCGGGCGAGGCGCAGCTTCCCGGCTTCCTGCCGACGATCCTCGGCGCGCTGTCTGAAATCCCTCGCGAACAGCCGATCCGCGAAAATGTCGAGGCGATCGAGGGCATGTCGCGCCGCATCCGCCGCATGCAGCATATCGTCGACGCGATGAAGGTTGAGGTCGAGGAACAGGTCGCGGCGCTGTTCGGCACCACCTTCTTCCTAGACACGCCGACGGTCGCGCGGCTGGAAAAATGGCGCGCCAAGGCGCAGGATCAGGCAGCGGCGCGCGCGGGCTTTGCCTATGCGCCGTACGGGCACCTCAAACTGTCGGCGGTGATTGAGGAACTTGCCAGCCTGATCGACCGGCTGTTGCCGCCCGAGGGCGCGGTGCATCAGGCGAACCGGCGCCTTGCCTTGTGGGACGAGGCGCGGGCGCGCGGGCTCGACCGGATTTCGGGCAAGAAGGGGGCGGGGGCGAGCGGCGATGCAATCGCCTTTTTCCGTACCCATGATCTCGGTTTCCGTATCCGCCGCCTGCGCTTTCTGGCGCGCGAGCTCGACACCGCGGTCGAGGCGACGCGCGATGGCCGCGATCCGGTGTGCGAGGACATGCGCGAGGCGATCTTTACCGCGCTCGGCCTTTATCTCGATCGTCAGGGCGATGCGTGGCTTGCGGGTCTCGACCTGCCCGCCGATGCAGGGCCGGGCCACTGGATCGATGCGGTTGCGGCGCGGCGTGATTTGACCGCGATCGACGGTCAGGCCGATGCGTTGATCGCCGCTGCGCTGGCGGCGATGCCGAAGGACGACCGCCGCACCCTGCTCCTCGCATATCTCGGCTATCCCTTTTACGACATTGCGACGCTGCCGCTGCTGCAGGGCGAGGGGTTCGACGAATATGACCCGATCAAGATCGACCGCATTTCGCCGTCGGATGCGACCGCGATCCGTTCAGGCGGCGCGGCGGCGATGCTCAAGGGGATCGAGTTCAACAGCTTCGGGGCTTTTTTCAGCCGTGCCTATCGCGAGAATGACTATTTATGGGGCCGCCTACATGGCGCCGACCGGCTGATCGACATCGTCGCGAGCAGTGTGGGTGGAGAAAAGGGGCTGTCGGCGGAAGAGCTCAAGGCGCTGAAGCGCAGCGCGTTTTATGCGATATTGGATGAGGAGGAGGGGCGATTGCCGAAGGTTGCGGGGCTGATCGCGGAGCTCAGGGGGGAGATTGGGGCGACATAATCCTCGCCATTGCGAGCGAAGCGAAACAATCCAGAGCGGTTCACGCCCACTCTGGATTGCCGCGTCGCTTCACTCCTCGCAATGACGAGGTGAAATATTCAGTGGCTATGGCTTTCCCCGCCATGCGCATTATCGCCGCCCTTGGCGCCCATCACATCCTTCGACCGGTCGGGCTGCACGCCGCGCGGATGGCCTTTCTGGCTGTTGAACACCGCCGCGACGAAGGCATCGCCTGAAATAAAGGCTTTCGGCACTTCGTATTTCGCCGCGAGCTTCATTGCTTGTACCTGTTCCAGCGTCTTGCCCGCCGCCTTGGCGCTTTCGACGGAGGCAATCACATCTGCAAGCATCGCGCGGTAGGCGGCGAGGTCGGCCTTGGTAGCGAGCGGCCCATGCCCGGGGATGATCACGCTCTTGTCGTTCGCCAGCGCCAGCACCTTGTCGGCGGCAGCGAGCAGGCCATAGGCCGAGCCACCGCTTTCGAGGTCGATGAAGGGCAGGGTGACCTTGTTGAAGAACAGGTCGCCCATGTGAAAGACGTTCGCGCCCTGCCATTGAAGGATCGAATCGCCGTCGGTGTGGGCGTGCGGCGCGTGCATGACGCGCAGCGTGTCGCCATTGAGATACAGTGAAATACCGTCGTGATAGGTCAGGATCGGCAGCGCCTCCTTCGCAGCGGGGGGCACCGCTTCGCCGCGCAATATCTGGCCCGCCGCCATGCGTTCGCGGACATGGTCGTGTGCCATGATCATCGCGCCCGCCTTGCCGAAATTCTCGTTCCCGCCACTATGGTCGCCGTGCCAGTGGGTGTTGATCAGCCATTTGACCGGCTTCGCGCCCAGCGCTGCCACCGCGGCTTCGAGCTTGGGGGTCAGCGGTGCGAACTGGTCGTCAACCAGCACCGTGCCATCGGCGCCGTGGCTGACCGCGACATTGCCGCCGGCACCGAACAGCACCGCAATGCCGGGGGTGACGACCTCGGTCTTGATTTCGACTTTTGAGACATCCTGCGCGAGCGCGGGAACCGGGGCGAGGAGCAGGGCGGAGGCGAGCAGGGCGGTGCGGATCATGATGGGCCTTTCGCTTGGGAAGTCAGGCGACCTGTCTAGCCGTCCTGCCGTCCCGTGCAACGGCCTCAGTCGGTCAGATCGTCCCACATATCCTTGATCCGCCCGAAAAAACCTTGGCTCGCTGGACATTCGTCGCCGGTCTCGGTCTCGCGAAATTCGGCGAGCAGTTCCTTCTGGCGAGCGCTGAGCTTCGTGGGGGTTTCGACATCGACCTGCACCACCAGATCGCCGTGGCCGCGGCCGTTGAGCACCGGCATGCCGGCACCGCGCTGGCGCAACTGCTTGCCCGACTGGATACCCGCAGGAATGTTGATGTCGTGCCTGGCGCCGTCGAGGCCGGGGATGCTGATCTCGCCGCCGAGCGCCGCGGTGGTGAAGCTGATCGGGGCGCGGGTGAACAGCGTCGTGCCTTCGCGTTCGAACACCTTGTGCCGCGCCATATGGAGGAAAATATAGAGGTCGCCCGGCGCTGCGCCGCGCGCGCCGCTCTCGCCCTCGCCCGACAGGCGGATGCGCGTTCCTTCATCGACCCCGGCGGGGATATTGACGGTCAGCGTCTTGCGCCGGTCGACGCGGCCCTCGCCATGGCATGAATTGCACGGATCGGCGATGACCTCGCCCGCGCCCTGACAGGTCGGGCAGGTGCGCTCGACCATGAAGAAACCCTGTTGCGCGCGCACCTTTCCATGCCCGGCGCAGGTCGCGCAGCGGCTGGTCTGGGTGCCGGGCTTGGCGCCCGATCCGTCGCAGGCATCGCAGCGCGCCGCGACATCGACCTGAATCTCGCGCGTGATCCCGCTGAAGGCGTCCTCCAGCCGGATTTCCATGTCGTAGCGCAGGTCGGCACCGCGCGCGGGACCGCGTTGCTGCCGCCCGCCGCCAAACGCCGAACCGAAGATCGATTCGAAAATATCGCCGATGTCGCCGAAATCGGCTCCAGCCCCGCCGCCGCCGCCCCGCACGCCGTCTTTGCCAAAGCGGTCATAGGCGGCGCGTTTTTGCGGATCGCGCAGGCAATCATAGGCCTCGCTGATCGCCTTGAAACGCGATTCGCTGTCGTGGCACCCCGGATTCTTGTCAGGGTGATATTTCATCGCGAGCTTGCGGTAGCTCGCTTTCAGCGTCGCATCGTCAGCGGTACGTTCGCATTCGAGCAGTTCGTAATAATCGATGTCGAGTGACATAGGTCGTCGGCCCCCTCCGGCCTGCCGGATCCGTGAGCCACGGACCCGGCAGGGGAGTTCTTATTTCTTGTCGTCTTCGACTTCGGAGAACTCGGCGTCGACGACATCTTCATCGGCCTTGGTCTCGCCAGCATCGTCGGCGCCGGGGGATGCGGCGGCCTGCTGTTCCTTCTCGTAGATCGCCTGACCCAGCTTCATCGCGACCTGCGCGAGTGCCTGCGACTTTTCGGTCATAGCGGCAGGTTCGCCGCCCTCGACCGCGGTCTTGGCTTCGGCAACTGCTGCTTCGATCTCGGCCTTCAGCGCCGCGTCGACCTTGTCGCCATGCTCGACGAGCTGGCGCTCGGTCGAGTGGATCAGGCTTTCGGCATTGTTCTTCGCCTCGGCCGCTTCGCGGCGTACCTTATCTTCTTCGGCGAACTGCTCGGCGTCCTTGACCATCTGGTCGATGTCCGCATCGCTAAGGCCGCCGCTAGCCTGGATCTTGATCTGCTGCTCCTTGCCGGTGCCCTTGTCCTTGGCGTGGACCGACACGATGCCGTTGGCGTCGATGTCGAAGGTCACTTCGATCTGCGGCACGCCGCGCGGGGCGGGCGGAATGCCGACGAGGTCGAACTGGCCAAGGATCTTGTTGTCCTGCGCCATTTCGCGCTCGCCCTGGAACACGCGGATCGTCACCGCCGACTGATTGTCGTCAGCTGTGGAATAGACCTGCGACTTCTTGGTCGGGATCGTCGTGTTGCGGTCGATCATCTTGGTCATGATGCCGCCGAGCGTCTCGATGCCGAGGCTCAACGGGGTGACGTCGAGCAGCAGCACGTCCTTGACGTCGCCCTGCAGCACGCCCGCTTGGATCGCGGCGCCAATCGCCACGACTTCATCGGGGTTCACGCCGGTGTGCGGTTCCTTGCCGAAGAAATCCTTCACGACTTCGCGCACGCGCGGCATGCGGGTCATGCCGCCGACGAGCACGACTTCGTCGATCGCGCTCGCTGAAATGCCAGCGTCCTTGATCGCCTTCTTGCAGGGTTCCAGCGTGCGCTTGACCAACTCTTCGACCAGCTTTTCGAGGTCCGAACGCGTGATCGTCTTGACCAGATGCTTCGGCCCGTTGGCGTCGGCGGTGATGAAGGGCAGGTTGACCTCGGTCGTCGCGGCCGATGACAGTTCGATCTTTGCCTTTTCGGCGGCTTCCTTCAGACGCTGGAGCGCGAGCTTGTCGCCGCGCAGGTCGATGCCTTCGTCTTTCTTGAATGTGTCGGCGAGAAACTCGACGATCTTCGAGTCGAAATCTTCACCGCCCAGGAAGGTGTCGCCGTTGGTCGACTTCACTTCGAACACGCCGTCGCCCACCTCGAGGATCGAAATGTCGAAGGTACCGCCGCCAAGGTCATAGACCGCGATAGTCTTGTTCTCGGTCTTGTCGAGGCCATAAGCGAGCGCTGCCGCGGTCGGCTCGTTGATGATACGCAGCACTTCGAGGCCCGCGATCTTGCCCGCGTCCTTGGTCGCTTGGCGCTGGGCGTCGTTGAAGTAAGCGGGAACGGTGATCACCGCTTGCGTCACGGTTTCGCCCAGATAGGCTCTCGGCGGTTTCCTTCATCTTCTGCAGGATGAAGGCCGAAATCTGCGACGGCGAATAATCCTCGCCGCCTGCCTTGACCCATGCATCGCCGTTGGTGCCTTTGACGATCGTGTAGGGGACCAGCTCGGTGTCCTTCTTGGTGATCGGGTCGTCGAAACGGCGGCCGATCAGGCGCTTCACCGCGAACACGGTGTTTTCGGGGTTGGTGACCGCCTGGCGCTTCGCCGGCTGGCCGATCAGGCGCTCGCCATCCTTCGCAAAGGCGACGATCGACGGCGTCGTCCGCGTGCCTTCGACATTTTCGATAACCTTGGGCTTGCCGCCTTCCATCACCGCGACACAGCTGTTCGTGGTGCCCAGATCGATCCCGATCACTTTTGCCATGTGTTACTCGTCCTTGTTGCTTCTGTGACGCCCTGAAAAGGCGCGTCGGTCGTGGGTCCCATTCGGGGTTTCAGGCCGCGATATAGGTGCGCTTATCCTTGGCACAAGGGCTTTGAGGGCTTATCGGGGATGCGAATTCACGCGCTGTCACGGAGTCCGCCTAAAATGAAACCTTTCGCTGTCATTGCTCTCGCCGCCACCGCGCTCACCCTGTCCGGGTGCGGCGAAAATCTGGGCAAGGGGCAGCCGCTCAATGTCGTCAGCGGTCATATCGTGATGGGCGCCACCGCCGACCGCCCCGCAGTCGGCTATTTCAAGGTCGAGGGCGGGCCGCAGCCGGTCCAGCTGGTCGCGGTGACCGCCGATCTCGCCCAACGCGTCGAAATGCACGAAAGTGTGCGTGAGAATGGCGTGGTCACGATGAAGCCACTGGCACGCGCCGATGTCCCGGCCAAGGGCGAACTGGTGTTCAAGCAGGGCGGCAAACATCTGATGATCTGGGGCATCAACGGCGCTGCGGTGCGTGCGGGGAAGCTACCGATGGCGTTTGTGTTCACCAACAACAATAATGAACGCATCCTGTTCGACATGGTGATCAAACCGGCTGAAAGCGCGGCGGGGGGCGAAGCGGCGATGGACCATGATGCGATGGGGCATCGGTCGGCGCCAGCAGATGCTGCACCCGAAAAGACAGCGGACGCGAAGAAATAGGGGTGCCTTCCAGCCGGTTGTCATTGCGAGCGCAGCGAAGCAATCCAGCGTGGCGTAAACCGCCCGGGATTGCTTCGCTGCGCTCGCAATGACGAGGTTCTGATGGCGCGATTGTCTCGGCCTTTGACCAGCGGTGAGGTCGCGCTTTCCCGAACGGTGTTCGGCGACGCGATCCGCTACGCCGACGTCCGCATCTGCCATCACAAGTGGATCTTTTTCCAGCCGCGCGGCGTCGTCATGGCGCCGATGGGCAGCCTGCATTTCAACCCGCATGGCGAGCTGTATTGCGACGATTTCAGCGCCGCGTCGCAGCGGCTGCAAGGGCTATTCATCCACGAAATGACGCATGTCTGGCAGGCGCAGACGCGCGGCCGCTGGTATCTCGTGCTGATGCGCCATCCCTTCGCTCCGTACAGCTACAGTCTGAAACCCGGCTGGCTGCTCGAGCGCTATGGGCTCGAACAGCAGGCCGAGATCGTCCGTCATTACTGGCTGCTGACGCAAGGCATGGTTGTCGGCGGCGGCCCGGGGGTCGAGGCGTATCGTGCGATTCTGCCCTTCACACCGGGGTTGGACGTTCCCGCGCCGATCGCGTAGCTTGCTCTTCAAATCGCAGGAGACGCCCATGCCCGAAGTTCTCGACCGCTTTCGTTCCTCGACTTGGGGCTGGCTGCGCGGCACCTTGCTCGGATGGTTAACGCTTGTCCTCTGCTTCGTCGGCGTAGGGCTGATCATCATCCTGATCCAGTGGCTCCGCTTCCTCGACGTCACCTATGAGCTGACCGAAGACCGGCTGATCCTGCGCAAGGGCATCTTCGTCAAAAGCATCGACGAGATCGAGCTCTACCGCGTCAAGGACGTGCGGATGGATTTCACGCTGATCAACCAGTGGGCGGGAATCGGCACGATCGGCATCGATTCGAGCGATGAAACGACCCGCGAAGGTGCGCTGGTCATGCCGCATATCGAGCGCGCCGCCGAACGGCGCGAGGAGATGCGCCGACTGGTCGATGCGGCGCGCCAGAAGCGCCGGGTGCGCGAACTCGACGTTTCGAGCGATTTGCTCTGACCGGGCAAATTACGGGCTAGCCAGCGGGGCGACGTTCGTCCTATGTTCCGTTGATGGATGGAATATCGCTTCTCACCGCCCTTTTTGCTCTCGCGGTCGGCGGTCTGATCGGTTGGCTTTTTGCTGGTCGCCAGGCGGGCGCGCTCAAGGCTGAGCGCGATGGGTTGTCGGAGCGGTTCAAAGTTGCGGTCACCGACCTTGCCGCCGAGGCCGGAGCGCGCAAGGCCGCCGATATCCAGCTCGCCTCGCTGCTCAGCGAACAACGCGCGCGCGACGCCGCACATGACGCTCAGATCGCGCAGCTCAAGGACGCGCAGGCCGCGCTCACGACGCAGTTCCGCGAGGTCGGACAGGTGATGCTCGACGGCGCGCAAAAGGCGTTCCTCGAACGTGCGGAAGCACGCTTCAAGGAAAGCGAGGCGACCGCGGGACAGAATCTGAAAGCGCTGCTGTCGCCCGTCCACGAGCGGCTCCAGAAATATGAGGAAGCGGTCGGCAAGGTCGAGGCCGAGCGGCGCGACGCCTTCGGACTGCTTCACGGTCAGATCGCCGCGATGCGCGAAGGCACCGAACGCGTGTCGAGCGAAGCGGCGAAACTGGTCAACGCGCTGCGCAATGCGCCCAAGGCGCGCGGGCGCTGGGGCGAGCAACAGCTCAAGAACGTCCTCGAAAGCTGCGGCCTGTCTGAACATGCCGATTTTCAGACCGAGGTCAGCGTGACCGATGGCGACGGCGGCCGGCTGCGCCCCGATGTCGTCGTAAAGGTACCGGGCGGGCAGAGCCTGGTGATCGACGCCAAGGTGTCGCTCAACGCCTATCAGGATGCGTTCGGCGCGGTCGAGGAGCGCGAAAAGGCGCTGCATCTCGCCGCGCACGCCGCGGCGATGAAGGCGCATGTCAACACGCTCGGCGCCAAGGCCTATTGGAACCAGTTCGACGACACCCCCGATTTTGTCGTGATGTTCGTGCCGGGCGAACATTTCCTCGCCGCGGCGCTCGATCAGGATCCGACGCTCTGGGACTATGCGTTCGAGCGCAAGGTGCTACTTGCGACCCCGACCAACCTGATCGCGATCGCGCGCACCGTCGCCGCGGTGTGGCGGCAGGAAAAGCTCGCCAATCAGGCGCGCGAGATCGCCGCGCTGGGCAAGGAGCTGTATGCGCGCATGTCGGTGATGGGCTCGCACATCGCGAAGGTCGGGCGCAACCTTGATCAGGCGACCGGCGCGTACAACGCCTTTGTCGGCAGTTTCGAATCGCAGGTGCTGACGCAGGCGAAGCGCTTCGAGGCGCTCGATATCGAAACCGGCGACAAGGAAATTGCCGTGCTGCCGGTCGTCGAACAGGCGGCCCGCCCGCTGGCGAAGCTGGCGGCGGCGCCAGCGGCGGTCAATGACGGCGATTGACGTCTAGCGTCCCCCGCCTCGGCGGGGGGGGCGGGCTAAATCACCCGCTTCAGCACCGCAGTCCGCCCCTCGCTCCCGGTCAGAATCAGCGTTCCGTCGTCGGCAAAGGTCAGGCTCACCGGCGCCGCGATTAATTTGAAGAACCCCGCTTCCTGCGTCATGCCGGGGCCGGGACAGGCCATTTCGGTCGCCATCAGCGGCCCTACGGTCAGATTGCCGTCGGCTGCCGAATAGCCCCCCGAAAAACGGTTGCAACCCGCGCTGCCGCTCAGCCGCGAACCGTCGAACTGGAGTGAGGTCGGCCGATCCTTCGCCACTGCAACGCCGCCGATCGATACGAAATTCCAGCTCGATCCCGCCAGCGTATTGGGCGGCAATATCTTGCCGCCGCAGCCTTGCAGCGTTTTGCCATCGGCGACGACGCGCACGGTGTCGGCAAAGCGCCGGTCGCTCATCCCGTCGCTGCACGGCGCGGTTTTGATCACCACCGAAAGCCGGTCGGCGGCATAGGTCCGGCCATTCATCGATGGCTGCGCGCCAGGGTTCGGCACCATGATCTTCGTCTCGCCATAGTCGCCGTCATAGTTGAGCCGCGACGGGGTAATCTCAAGCGTCCATCCGGGCTCGGTGCCAAGCGCCATATAGGCTGCGGGCTGCTCGCCGGGGCTTTTCCGCGGGGTTTCGGGGGTTGGCGCACACGCGGCAAGCGCGAGAACCGAAGCGACGGGAAGGGCGGCCCTGATCATGCGATATCTCCTGAACGCTGCTTGCTGATCGACCTATGAAAGGCGCGGCGGCGCTATGCGTTCCGCCGCTGGTTCAGCACCTCATACGCCATCACCGCGGTCGCGACCGCGGCATTCAGGCTGTCGGCCTTGCCCATCATCGGCATCTTCACCCGCACGTCGGCGGCATCGGCATATTCGGGCGGCATCCCCTGCGATTCATTGCCGGTGAGGATGAAGGTCGGCGCGGCATAGCGCACCGCCTGATAATCGAGCGTGTCGTCGCCGAGCCAGGTCGCGACGAGTTGCCCCGGCCCCTGCCGCAGCCACGGCAGGAACTCGTCCCACCGCGCCGTCACCAGCTTCTGGGTAAAGATCGCCCCCATGCTCGCGCGGACCGCCTCGACCGCATAAGGATCGGTCGATTCGTCGAGCAGGATCAGTCCGCCCGCACCGACAGCGTCGCCGGTGCGCAGCATCGTGCCAAGATTGCCGGGGTCGCGCAGCCGCTCGGCGACGAGCCAGATCGGTGCAGCAGCGCGGTCGAGATCGGCGAGCGTGGTTTTGGGCTCGGCGTAAATGCCGACGACGGTCTGCGGATTATCCTTGCCAGACAGTTTCGACAGGATGGCGCCGGTCGTGTCGATCACCTCGCCGCCCGCCGCCAGCGTATCGGCAACCAGTGCGGCGGCGAGGGGGTGCGCGTCGCCCTCGGGCCCTAGGAACAGCCATTGGGGTAGCACGCCCGCTTCGCGCGCTTCGGTCGCGATGCGCAGCCCCTCGGCAAGGAACAGGTGTTCGGCGCGGCGATGGCGTTTTTCGCGCAGCAAGCGCATCCGCTTGATCAACGGGTTCGACAGGCTCTCGATGGTGGCACGGCGCATGCCGTCAATCCTCGCCGAAGCTGTCCTTGACCAGCCCGACGAGCTTCAGCAGCGCGGCATCGGCGCCGTCGCCGCTTGTGTGGATCGTGATCGTGTCGCCTTTCGCGGCGCCCAACATCATCAGCCCCATGATTGACGTGCCGTTGACGCGCGATCCGCCCTTTTCGACTTCGACCGACACGCTTTCGGGCAGGCGGCTGACGAAGGTGACGAACTTGGCGCTGGCGCGCGCGTGCAACCCGCGCTGGTTGGTGATTTCGACCGTTTCGGAAATTTCGCTCATGGCCCCACCCCCAGCATTTCGGAGGCGACCGAAATATATTTCTGGCCGGCTTCCTTGGCGGCGATCACCGCGGCGCGCAGCTCCATCGACTTGCGCGCGCTTTCCAGCCGGATCAGCATCGGCAGATTGACCCCGGCGATCACTTCGGTGCGGCCCGATTCGAGCAGGCTGATCGCGAGGTTCGACGGGGTACCGCCGAACAGGTCGGTCAGTATGACAACGCCGCGGCCCTCGTCGACGTTGCGAATCGCGTCGGCGATTTCGCGGCGGCGCATTTCCATATTGTCATTAGGGCCAATGCAAACCGTCGCGATGGCGCGTTGTGGCCCGACGACATGCTCCATCGCGCGCACCATCTCCTCGGCCAGACGGCCGTGGGTGACAAGGACCATTCCCAGCAACGGCAAGGCTTTATCGGTGGGCATGAACTGCGAGACCCTTATGTTTTTCCAACCGCTGCGGAAGGCGCAGGCGGGGGCTTGCCCTCAAGCCCATCTTGCGGGGCAGAGTCAAGGTTGCGGTGGGTCAGTACTGGCTCATATCCGGACTCGCGTAGCCTTTGAGCAACACGCGCGGCGACATGGACCGACCTGTGGCGCCCGCCGGTGCAACCGAACGCAATGGTGACATAGCTTTTGCCCTCGGCGCGGTACCGCGGCAGCAGCGTCAGGATCAGTTTCTCGATCTGCGACACGCTGTCTTCATAGGCGGGATCGGCAGTCACATAAGCGGCGACATCGGCGTCGAGCCCGGTGCCGGGTTTCAGCTTCGCATCCCAATGCGGGTTGCGCAGATAGCGCATGTCGAACACCAGATCGGCGTTGCGCGGCAACCCGCGCGCGAAACCAAAGCTCAGAATATTGAGCACCGGCTCGTTATGATCGCTGTCGCCGAAGCGCTGGCGGACTTCCTGTTGCAGGTCGTTGCTGCTGTATTTGGTGGTGTCGATGACGTGTTCGGCCCAGCGGCGCAACGGCTCCATCATCTCGCGCTCGCGCGCGATGCCGTCGGCGGCCGGGCGGTCCTCGGCCATCGGGTGGCGGCGGCGTGTTTCGGAAAAACGGCGTTCGAGTTCGGCGCCCGCGCAATCGAGGAACAGCGTCTGGATGACGCGGCCGCCGGCCTCGCGCAACTCCTTGATCCGCCGGACGAGCAACGCGGGGCGGAAGCCGCGGCTGCGGCTGTCGATGCCGATCGCGAGCGGGCGCCCCGCCTCGCTGCGCTTAACCGGGGCATCGATCAGCGTTTCGAGCAGCGCGAGCGGCAGATTGTCGACGACCTCCCAGCCCAGATCCTCGAGGACCTTGAGCACGGTCGATTTGCCCGCGCCTGACAGGCCGGTGACCAACAACAGCCGCGGCTCAGCAGCTTCCTTCATGCCCCGTTCGCCAGCCGGTCGAGCGCCAGCATGACCTTGATCGGCGCCGAAGCCTCAATCGCCGACAGAGTCAGCGACGGCAATTTGTGCCCCGCGACCACTTCGACCGCGCGCTCGGGCGGCATGCGTTCGTAGCGGTCGGCAAGCCGCACCGCGAGCGCCAGCGGCACTGGCGCGGTCCACGGCTGTTCGACGATGCCGAGCCCGCGCACTTCCAACTTACCCGCCAACTCTTCCGGCGGGCGGCACCACAGGCGCCCGCGTTCGAACCAGATGTCGCAGCGGTCGTCAGCGACCAGCCGCGCACCGCGATCGATCAGTCTGAGAGCCAAGTCAGACTTGCCCTGTCCCGACAGGCCGAGCAGCAAAATGCCGCGGCTGCCCGCGGCGACACAGCTCGCATGGATATTGACGATATCTGGTGTGGTCCGGCTGGGCAGCATCGCGCAAGGCTTACCGGTGACGAAGCGGGGCCGCAAGGCGGCAAACGGTTCGTCGCCACTGCGGCAGGAAAGGTCGCTGCCAGTCAATTTCCGATGGCACAGGTTTGCCCCGACGGTGGCCGCGTTCAAAGGCACGTGACTCTGAAACGCCCTTCGCTGGGGCGATGGTTAGGCCGCGGCTGCCCCGCCTTCGCTCGCGGGCAGCGTGATCAGCAGGCTGCCACCCGGGTTGCCGTCGTCGCGGTCCTTCGCGTTGATCGTCCCGCTATGCCCCTCGATGATCGTCCGCGCGATCGCGAGGCCCAGCCCGCTGTGGCGGCCAAACGCCTCGCCGGCGGGGCGTTCGCTGTGAAAACGGCGAAAAATCGCCTCGCGTTGCGCCGGATCGATGCCGGGGCCGTCGTCGTCGACGCGGACATGGACCTCGTCACCGAGCCGGGTCGCGGCGATGCAGACGAGGCCGGTGGGCGGCGAAAAGCTGATCGCATTGTCGATGACATTGTCGATCGCGCGTTCGAGCCGGTGACCGTCGCCCATCACCAGCGTTGTACCCTTGCGCGGGCGGGCAAAGGCGATGCGCGGGTGCGGCGCGTCGGCATCGATGCGCGCGGCGCGCGCTGCGAGCATCGATTCGACCATCATTCCGACGTCGATCGGCTCGAATAATGTACGCGACAGTTGCGCATCGACGCGACTCGCTTCGCTGATGTCGTTGACCAGCCGGTCGAGCCGCCGCACATCCTCGTCGGCGATCGCGAGCAGTTGCGCGCGCTGCTCGTCGTTCTGGACTCGGCCAAGCCCCTCGATCGCCGAGCGTACCGAGGCGATCGGATTCTTGAGTTCGTGAGACACATCGGCGGCAAAATGTTCGCCGGCGTCGATGCGTTCGCGCAGCGCCTGTGTCATGTCGCTGAGCGCGCGCGCCAGCGTGCCGATCTCGTCGCGGCGGCTGGGCAAACGCGGCACGACGACTTCGCGCGCGCGGCCCAGGCGGACGCGGACAGCAGCGCGCGCGAGTCGCCGCAGCGGGCGAACGATGGTGCGCGCAAGGAACAGCGACAGCAGGACCGAGGTCATCAGCACCATCGCGACAACCACCGCGAGACGGAAGCGTTCGGCGCGCACGGTGCGGGTGATATCGCGCGCATTGAGCGTCATCAGCACCACCTGCGGCGCCTCGAGATCGACGACGCTCGCGGCGCTCAGCAGCGGGGTGCGCTCGGGGACATAGCGAAAGCGGCTTGCCGCCAATCCGCTGCGTTGCGCTTCGACCACCTCCGGCCACGCGGCGGCGCGGTCCACCGCGGGTTCACGAAAATCTGGATAGGAAGGCGCGCCGACGATCCAGTCGATGCCTCGGTCCATTGCGCGCGCGGCGTCGCGCTGCCACGCCTGCAAATTCGGATCGCGCAATGTGTAGGTGGCAGGGCCGGTGGCGAAACTGTCCGAAACCCGCTGTCCGTCGGGGGCATAAAAACGTAGCCGCGATTCGGTTGCGGCGGTAAATTCTTCGATCAGCTTGGCGCGCTGGTCGGGACGCGCCGCCTCGAGCGCGCTATCGAGCAGCGCGAGCTGATCCTTCATCACCTCGACCCGCGTGTCGACGAGACGGCTGCGATAAGTGTCGAGATAATAAAAACCGCCCGCGAGCAGCGCGACTGCGAGGATATTGACCGCTAGAATGCGGGTGGTCAGCGACCAGCGTGCCGACCAGACGAGCGGCGACTCCTCCTGCTCGGCGATGCTCGCGTCGGGCTTCACCGCTTCAAACATCGTCGGCAAAACGATAGCCCGCGCCATAGAGGGTGGCGATCGCGTCGAATTCGGGATCGACCTCACGGAACTTGCGGCGCAGGCGCTTGATGTGGCTGTCGATGGTGCGGTCGTCAATATAGACATCATCCTGATAGGCGGCGTCCATCAGCTGGTTGCGGCTGCGCACGATGCCGGGACGGCTGGCGAGCGTTTCGAGAATCAGAAATTCGGTGACGGTCAGCGTCACATCTTTGCCGTCCCATGCGACTTTGTGGCGCGCCGGGTCCATGCTCAACCGCCCGCGGGTGATCGGCTCGGCCACCGCCTCGTCGTCACCCTCGGGGGGGCTCTTGTTCAAGTCGACGCGGCGCAGGATGGCGCGGATGCGCGCGATCACCAGCCGCTGCGAGAAGGGCTTGGCGATATAATCGTCGGCGCCCATCGCGAGCCCCAGCGCCTCGTCGATCTCATCGTCCTTGCTGGTCAGGAAGATCACCGGCAGCTGGCTTTTCTCGCGCAGACGGCGGAGCAGTTCGAGCCCGTCCATGCGCGGCATCTTGATATCGAAAACGGCGAGGTCGGGGGGGTTGTCGATCAGCGGCTTCAGCGCCGCCTCGCCATCCGAATAGACGCGAGTGACGAACCCCTCGGCCTGGAGCGCGATGGACAGCGATTGCAGGATGTTGCGGTCGTCGTCGACCAGCGCGATGGTTGCCGTCATGCTCTTTCCGTTGGGCGGGGCCGCTCGCAGAGCTAGCCGATCTGCTCTCCACCGACAACCGCCACGAAACGGTACAGTCGCGCGCTGGAATCTTTTGACCTCCCCCTTCATCCTCGCTAACGCGACCCCTAATTTACGGAATCGGCGTCACGTCGGCACCCATGGTAATGCGGGCCTGCCCTTTTGCTCGGCAGTTTGTGCATACCTATGCAATCGGGGCCGACGGACATGGGAAAGGCTTGAACGATGACACAGGTGGCGATCGGCAATCAGACCGTCGAAACGCAGGCAGAGGTCGCCGAAAACTGGGGCACCTCAGCGTTGATCGAAGACGCGATCCGGCACAGCGAAGGCCTGCTTGCCAAGGACGGCCCGCTCGTGGTCGAAACCGGCAAACACACCGGGCGCAGCGCCAAGGACAAGTTCATCGTCCAGGACGCCGAAACAGCCGACACGATCTGGTGGGGCAAGACCAACGTCCCTATGACCCCCGACCAATTCGCGGCGCTCAAGGCTGATTTTCTCGCGCATATGGCGGCGCGCCCGCGGCTGTTCCGTCAGCAGTTGTTCGGCGGTTCGCAGCCCGAGCATCGCGTCGCGGTGCAGGTCGTCACTGAATTCGCCTGGCACAGCCAGTTCATCCGCACCTTGCTCGTCCGCCCGACCTCCGACGAGCTGGCGGCGTTCGCAGCCGAATATACGATTATCGACCTTCCGAGCTTCCGCGCCGATCCAGCGAAGCACGGCACGCGCACCGAAACCGTCGTGGCGGTCAATTTCTCCGAAAAGCTCGTGCTGATCGGCGGCACCGCTTACGCCGGCGAGATGAAGAAATCGGTGTTCGGCATCCTCAACTATCTGCTGCCTGTAAAGGGCGTGATGCCGATGCACTGCTCGGCGAATATGGGGCCGAACGGCGATACCGCGGTCTTCTTCGGTCTGTCGGGCACCGGCAAGACAACGCTGTCGGCCGACGCGTCGCGTACCCTGATCGGCGACGACGAGCATGGCTGGTCGGACACCGCGGTCTTCAACTTCGAAGGCGGCTGCTATGCCAAGATGATCCGCCTGTCGCCGGAAGCCGAGCCCGAGATTTTCGCGACGACGAAGCGCTTTGGTACGGTGCTGGAGAATGTCGTGATCGACCCAGTCACGCGCGAACTCGATTTCGACGATAACAGCCTCGCCGAGAACAGCCGCGGCTCGTACCCGATCGACTTCATTCCGAACTCGTCGGAACAGAATATGGGGCCGGTGCCGCAGAATATCATCATGCTCACCGCCGATGCCTATGGCGTGCTGCCCCCGATCGCGAAGCTGACCCCCGATCAGGCGATGTATCATTTCCTGTCGGGCTACACGGCGCGCGTCGCGGGGACCGAAATCGGGGTGACCGAGCCCGAGGCGACCTTCTCGACTTGCTTCGGCGCGCCGTTCATGCCGCGTCATCCGTCGGTCTACGGGAATCTGCTGAAGGAACGCATTGCCAAGGGCGGCGTCCAGTGCTGGCTGGTCAACACCGGCTGGACCGGCGGCATGGCGACGATGGAAGGGATCAAGCGGATGCCGATCAAGGCGACGCGCGCGCTGCTCAACGCCGCGCTCGACGGCAGCCTGAACGACGCCGAATTCCGCAAGGACCCGAACTTCGGCTTTATGGTTCCGGTTGCGGTTCCGGGGGTCGACAGTGCGCTGCTCGATCCGCGCGAAGCATGGGCCGACAAGGCCGCCTATGACCGCACCGCGCAGGTCCTCGTCGGCCAGTTCATCGACAATTTCGCCCAATTTGCGGACCATGTCGACGAAGGCGTCCGCCAGGCGGCACCGCAGGCGGCCGTCGCAGCATAATTTGCCCGGATAACTTCCGGGTGGCAATTCACCCGGAAGGACCGGAGCCATGACTACCGAATATTCACCGCGCCTGTTCAAGCGCGATACCGACATCCGTGCGCTGGGGGAGGGGTTGCTCGCGTGCGCCCTGCCTCGCGAAGCGTGGACGCACGAGGCGCATCTGGGCGCGTGCCTGTGGCTGCTGACCGAGCGCCCCGACGTCGATGTCGACGCCGAAATCGACACGGTCATCCGCCGCTTCAACGAAAGTGTCGGCGGGGTCAACGACGACCACCAAGGCTATCATGACAGCATCACCCGTGCCTATGTCGCGGGGGTGCGGTTGTTCCTGTCAGAGACGGACGAAACCGGGCTGGCGGCGCGCGTCAACGCGATGCTGCTATCGGATGTTGGACGCCGCGACTGGCCGCTGCGCTTCTACAGCCGCGACCTGCTATTTTCGGTCGCGGCGCGGCGGGGGTTTGTCGAACCGGATCTGGAACCGCTGCCCTAGACCGTCATTGCGAAGTGCCGAAGGCGACGCGGCATTCCAGAGCGGAGCAAGGTCGCCCTTGGATTGCTTCGCTTCGCTCGCAATGACGCGGTGGGAGAGCTACCCTTTCGCACCCGCAACATAAGCCGCGACATTCTGCGCCAGCACGTCGAGCGGCACATTGCCGCCCTCGACCACAACATTGTCGAAATCGCGCAGGTCGTATTTTGGCCCCAGCGCCGCCTGCGCCAGCCCGCGCTGCCGCACGATCTCGCTATGCCCGACCTTGTACCCGCACGCCTGTCCGGCCCAGCTGCAATAGCGATCCACTTCGCTCGCAACCTCGAGCGGGTTTGAGCCATTTTCCTTGACGAAGAACTCGACGCCTTGTTCGCGCGTCCAGCGCTTGGCGTGGAGCCCGGTGTCGACGACAAGACGGCAGGCGCGAAACGCCAGCGACTGGAGATAGCCGAGCCGCCCCACTTCGAAATCATCGTACAGCCCCAGCTCGTCGGCGAGTTGTTCGGCATAGAGCGCCCATCCTTCGCTATAGGCGTTGAACGCCAGCATCGTGCGGATCAGCGGCATCTGGTTGGCATATTCGCCCTGCCAGACATGCCCCGGGATCGCTTCGTGCATCGCCAGGTCGGGGAGCGAATATTTGCTATGCAATTCGGTGGTGCGCAGGTTGATCCAGAATTTGCCCGGGATGCTGCCGTCGATCGACCCGGCGCCGCCATAGGCCGCAGGCGCGCCGGGCTCTTCGGCGAGCGGCAGACGCTTCACCTCGACATTGCCCTTCATCAGGGTACGGAACGCGCGCGGCAGCTCCGCGCGGATCTTTCCAAGCCAGGTCTGAATGTAAGCGACAATCTCGGCGCGTCCGGCGTCGTTGTCGGGGAATTTATAACGTGGATCCTTGGCGAGCGCGTTCATCCGGTCGCCGACCGACCCTTGCGTATAGCCGAGCTTCTTGAGGATCGGGTCCATCCGCCCGTGGAGTTCAGCGAGTTCGTTGCGGCCCATCGCGTGGATCTCGTCGGGGGTCATACGCGTGGTGGTCGAGGCGCGGAGGCCCCACGCATACCATTCGTCGCCGCCCGGCCGCGCCCACATGCCGGCGTCCATCGTTGCCTTGGCGCGCTGCGCCTTCAGCTCGGCAAGCTGGCGTTCGAGCGCGGGGGCCACCGCGCCGCGCGCGATCGTCTCGGCGCGCGGGCCCCAATCGCCCGCGATTTTTTGCTCGCGCGTCCGCTTGACGAGGCTCTCGACGAGTCCGCCGCCTTCGCGCGCGTCGGCGAGGCTCGCTTCCATCTGCTTCACTGCCTTGTCGATCAGAAAGGCAGGGGCGATCATCCCTTGTCCGCCCGCCGCTTTCAACCGCTCGGTCTCGCCGTCGAGGGCGCCCGGAAAGGCGTTGAGACGCGAGAGATACGCTTCGGCGTCAGCGGCATTCTTCACCGGATGATCGCTGTCGAGAAATTTCGGTACGTCGAGATAGGCGCCGACATTCTGGATCACGACATAGGGCGTGTTGCGCCAGCCGCCGACGGCGACGTCGCCAAAGGGTAGGGCAAAGCCGTCGAGCGCCACGCCATAGGCGCTTTCGATGACCGCAAGGCTGGTGCGCGTCTTGTGATCGATGCGCTCGGCGCCGCCCGTCGCCTCAAAGGTGCGGACGCGCGCGATGTCGGCCTTCAGCGTATTTGCGACTGCCTGTTGCCCTGCGGCCGAGCGATCGGACAGCTTGCCGCGCTCTGCGGCACGCGCGCCGGTATCGATGCCGAGCGAGGTTGCACCTTCGGGTGACAGCGCGAGCAGATTGTCGGCGATCGACGACAGCAGCGATTCGGCGGCAACCTGCGGCGTGGCGTCGGACGGAGGCAGGATCGCGGTCGCGCCAGGGCCGCGGCTGCACGCAGCCAGCGCAAGGCTCGCCGCGCCGGTGCCGAGCGTGGCGATTGTCTGGCGGCGGGTGAACGGGGTGGACAGGCTGTGATGCACGCGGCGGCTCCCTTGCGACTTTGTTTCGTCTGAAACCTGTCTAAGCGGCGGGCGGCGGGGGTCAACGAAAAGGGGGCGGGAAAGTCGCTGCCTGCCCGCCCCCAATCGAATATTGTCGGCTGTTGATCAGTCGGTGAGGTCGGCGGGCACCTTGCCGCCGTTCGCGGCGAGTTCGCGCATCACCGCCTTGTGCAGCCAGATGTTCATTTCAGCACTGCCGTCGAGGTCGCCGGTATAGCCGAGCTCGGTCGCCAATTCCTTGCGGTTGGCGAGGCTCGAATCGATGCCGAGCAGCTTCATCAGGTCGACGATTGAGGTGCGCCAGTTGAGATCTTTGCCTGCTGCCTCGGCGGTAAGAATCGCGTCGACATCGACCTCGGCGGGCGGAGCCGCGGCAGCAGCGGCCATCGCGCTCGTCGCGGCGTCGAGCGCGCTGCCAATCGGGCTGGGCGCGGCGGGTGTGGCGGGCTGCGCGGCGACCGCTTTCTTGCCGAAAATCGCGTCCTTGATGCTGCTGAAAATTCCCATGAATTCACTCCCACTATGGCGCGGCCCGACCCGGAGCATCGAGTCGGGTGGCCATAAGCTAGGACTATGCATCTGGAAATGACAGCCAAATGAACGGCTCGCCGAGCGCGCTGCCGCTGTTATACTGACCGTCGCGGGCGCTGTCCGATCGGCGCCGGAGTGGGAGCACGACTGATGAACCTGACCGACATTTTGGCGCAAGCCGGCGGCATCGAATCGATGGCGAAAGAGCTGGGCGTCCCGCCCGCGATGGCGAAGCAGGGCGCCGATGCGCTGTTGCCCGCGATCCTCGGCGGATTCAAGAAACGGGCGCAGTCGGGCGGGATCGAGGGGCTCGGCGGGCTGCTCGGCCAGCTCGGCGGCGGCGGACTGCTCGATTCGGTGCTGGGGCCGCAGCCGACCCCGGTTCAGCAAGGCAATGATGTCCTCGGCGAGATTTTTGGATCGAAGGACGTCAGCCGCACCGTCGCCGGACAGGCGGCGACGCAGACCGGGCTCGATTCGGGGCTGCTCAAGAAGATGCTGCCGATCCTCGCGATGATGGTGGCGGGCTATATGGCCAGACAGGGCGGCCAATCGCAGGGCGGCGGCGGTCTCGGCGACCTGATCGGCGGCGCGCTCGGTGGCGGCTTGGGCGGCGGCCTTGGCGGGATGCTCGGCAATGTGCTGGGCGGCGCAGTCGGCGGCGGCGCCGCACCGGCGGCAGCTGGGGGTGGCGGCTTGGGCAGCCTTGCCAACATGCTCGACCTCGACGGCGACGGCAACCCACTCGACGACATCCTGGGCATGGCGGGCAAACTCGGCGGGCGCTGAACCCGTGCTGCGCGCCCTTTCGCTGTTCGCCGCGCTGTTCGGCGCGATTTGTATGGTGATTGCGCTCGCGCATATCGCATTGGGACCGGCGGCGATCCCCGGATCAGTGCCGGTCAATGCGACGATGGACAGCGAGGATCGATTCTATGCGACGCTGTTCCTTGGTTATGGTGCGGCGATGATCTGGTCCAGCCGTGCACTGGTCCCGCGGCGCGACGTTTTTGGCGCGCTGCTCCTCATCTTCTTTCTTGGCGGTATCGCGCGGATCATCTCGGCGCTCGCAGTCGGGCTCCCGAACACGCTGTTCATCGTGTTGGGCAGCGCCGAACTGCTGTTGCCGCCGATGCTGTGGGCGCTGCTCAAACGCGCAGCGCATCAAGCGGCCATCAGGCGCAATTCCTGACGAAAATCCTCGTCCACCCCGATGCGGCTTCGCATCGGGGTGACAAGACCGTTGGCATCGGCATCGCCCTGTTCGAACAAGGCCACCGCCGCCTCGCTGCCGCGCGCGAGACTGTAGCGCTGCGCAACCTTGCCGGTCGGCTTGAAGCCCAGTTTGCGCAGCACCGCACCCGACGCCGGGTTGTCGAGGAAATGCCCGGCGGTCAGCTTGGGCAGGTTCATCGCGCGCGCAATGCCAACCAGCTGGCGCCCGGCCTCGGTCGCAAAGCCCAGACCCCAATAGGGCCGCGCGATCCAGTAGCCCAGTTCGGGCTTGCCGGTCTCATCGGGCTTAATGCCGCAGCCGCCGACGAGGCGCGGGGCACCGCCGGTGCGGGCAAAGATCAGGAATCGTGGCTGGGCGGGGTCGATCGGCTGGCGCAGAAATGCCTGGGCTTCTGCCTCACCATAAGGCCAGGGTGCGGTCGCCAGGTTGCGGACCACCGCTTCCTCGCCGATTGCCTTGGCCAGCGCGGGGGCATCTTCCTGCCAGCCGGGCCGCAGCAACAGTCTTTCGGTACGCGCGAACATCTTATCACTCCCAATTGTCTGTCGCCCTGACGCCCGATGGTGACGCTTTGACGACAGTCGTTGCGGAGGGAGATGGATGGCCCGATTTTCGCGTCCGTTTCCCATGATGGGCCGCCAAGCGGCGGATAACGGGCAAGAAAAAAGGGAGTCCGGGGTGACCCGTCTCCCTCTTTTCGAACTTCGTTTCCGCTGGTGCGGAAAGGACCGTTCCGGGTCATCCCTTGGTGGGCGACCCGTGCAGATCGTCCTTTATTCGGCGGCTTCTGCCATGGCGTCCACCGACACAAATTTGCGGCCAAGCTTGCCGTCGTGGAAGCGGACATGACCATCCGCGGTCGCAAACAGCGTGTGGTCCTTGCCCATGCCGACGTTGGCGCCCGGGTACACCTTGGTACCGCGCTGGCGCACGATAATGTTGCCGCCGATCACTTCCTGACCGCCGAACTTCTTCACGCCAAGGCGGCGGCCGGCTGAGTCGCGACCGTTGCGCGATGAACCGCCTGCTTTCTTATGTGCCATGACTGATGCTCCTTAATTTGTTTCAGGGGCCGAGCCGCGTTGCCGCGCTCAGGCGTCCTTCTTGGGGGCTGCCTTCTTGGCAGCGGGCTTCTTGGCGGGGGCGGCCTTTTCGGCAGCGGCTTCCGACTTGGGAGCAGCAGCCTTCTTGGGCGCGGCTTCCTTCTTCGGTGCAGCGTCCTTGGCGGAAGCAGCCTTGGCCGGTGCTTCCTTCGCGGGCGCAGCAGCCTTGGCTTCGGTCGCGGGAGCGGCCTCGGTTTTCGCCGCGGCTTCCTTCTTCGGCGCGGCCTTCTTGGCTTCGCCGACGGCCAGGATGCGCAGCAGCGTCAGCGACTGGCGGTGACCGTTGCGACGGCGGTAGTTATGCCGACGGCGCTTCTTGAACACGATGACCTTTTCGCCGCGCGTCTGGGCAATGATCTCGGCCGAAACGACGAGGCCGTCGGCGCTCTTCACTTCGCCGCCGTCACCGGCCAGCAGGACGTCGCCGAGCGACACGGTGTCGCCAGCTTCGCCGTCGATCTTTTCAACGGCGATCTTGTCTCCGGCGGCGACGCGATACTGCTTGCCGCCCGTGCGCACGATTGCGAACATGGTCTTCCATCCAATCAAAAAACTAAGTCACCCGCGCACCAGTCACCCACCGAAGCAGGCGATTTTTCCGGCATGCGGGAAAGTCAGCGCCACTAGCGAGCCAGCGCTCCGCTGTCAACCGCCAAATCCCGCGCTTTTCGAGCGAAAAGCGGGTCAGATGGCGAATGACGAGACGCACCGCCGATTCGGTACTTGCTGCCTTGCGCCAGCACCCATATCAGAGGCGGCGATGAAGCGCACCCTTCTTACCCTGTCGCTGGCGTTTGGCGCGTCTTTTTCGCTTTCGGTTCTTGCCGCGGCGCAAAATACGGGCGCGCCGTCGCTCGCCAAACGATCGGTCGAGGGCCGATTCGACGTCACGCCGCCCGCGGTCGTCGTTGCCCCGCCGGGGCCGCTGCCCGCCGACCTGGGCGGCCGGCTTGCGCGCTGGGAATCGGACGCCGCGGGTGCACAGCAGGCGTTCGCGGCCGAGCGCAATGCGACCGCGTCGCTCGTCACAGCCGCCGCGGGAGCACCCGTCGCCAGCGAGCGCTGGGTCGTCGCGCAGCAGGCAATCTCGCGCCTCACCGCCACCCGCGCCCCGCTCACCGCCGCGCTCGCCGACATCGATCGGCTCTATCTCGACCGCAGCATCGAGGATGCGATCGACGGCTTGCCCGAAATCTACGCGCTGCGTGACCGGCTCGCCGACACCGTGTCGACGCAGGACGCAGTGCTCGAAGCGCTCAGCGGACAGCTACCGGGGCAGTAGAAAGCCTTGTCGCGCCCATGAGGGTAGGGGCTGCAGACCTGGGCCCGCATAGCCGAATAAAAAGACCGCGGTCCCTGCCTTTGCAGGGGCGACGTTCATTGATTCAACCCATGCTTCTTCAGCGCATGGCGAATCTAGTCGTAACTCAGCCCCAGTGCCTCGGCGGCGACCTTCTGGTTGAAGCGGCAGCGCGCCATCGTGTCGGACAGGATCTGCCGCTCATAGGCGTCGACCGCGGCGCGCAGGTCGCTGACCGGGCCGGTGGGCATCGCCGTCGACGCGGGGGCAGATTCGGCGGAGGCGGAGGAAGCGCCACCGTCCGCCTTTGCCGCCGATTTGCGCACCACCGGCTGCCAGGGGCTGGCGAAGGGGTCAAAGCTGAGAGCGTCGACGGGTTTCTCCGGGTCGGCCCAGCGGTAGATCGCGCGCTCGATTACGTTGCGCAGTTCGCGGACATTGCCCGGCCAGTCATGCCCCTCCATCGCTGCCAGCGCGCGCGGGCCGAAACCCGGCCATTCTTCCCAGCCGAGCACCGTCGCCATGCGCTGGCCGAAATAGGTCGCCAGCACCTCGATATCGCCTTCGCGGGCGCGCAGCGGGGGCAGGGTGATCACCTCGAACGACAGCCGGTCGAGCAAGTCGGCCCGAAAACGATTGTCGTCAACGAGCGCCGGCAGATGTTCGTTGGTCGCTGCGACGATGCGGACATCGACGCGGATCGGGCGCGACGATCCGACGCGGGTGACCTCGCCATATTCGACCGCGCGCAGCAGCCGTTCCTGTGCCCCCATCGACATCGTCGCGAGCTCGTCGAGAAACAGCGTGCCGCCGTCGGCTTCCTCGAAGCGTCCGGCGCGGGTGCGTGTCGCGCCGGTAAAGGCGCCCGCCTCGTGCCCGAACAATTCGGATTCGATCAGCGTCTCGGGCATCGCGGCGCAGTTCAGGATCACATAGGGGCGGTCCCAGCGTGTCGATAGGCGGTGAAGGCGTTCGGCGATCAATTCCTTGCCGGTGCCACGCTCTCCGATCACCAGCACCGGCCGGTCGAGCGAGGCCGCAAGGCTCGCACGTTCGACGGCGTCCTGAAACGCCGCCGACTGGCCGATAAATTGCGTCTCGCGCTCCATTCCCAATCATTGGCAAATTTTCCCGCTCGATGGCAAGCCAAATCGATGGGTGCGACGCTTTGCGGGTGAAGTTGCGCGGTTTTGCGCCGCTTTGCGCAATTGGCACGGTGTCTGCATTGTTGGATACGAACCGGCGCAAATCGTACCGGTGCAGCGAAAAGCCACAGGAAGGTTGAACCATGAAGTCGATGTATGCCCAAGCCGCCACTTTCGTGCTGAGCACGGCCGGAGCGCTGGCCATCCTCGTCGGCGTGATCGACCAGCCGCAGGTCGCCGCCAGCTTTACCGGCAACCCTGCCGGCCCGTTGGTTGCCGCTGTCATGTCCCCGGCGGTCAGCGCTTTGGCCTGACCGGCACTGGTGCCGGGGCACTCTCCCCCTTGCCCCGCCCCGGCACCAGCCTTTCTTAAAAAATAGACCAAGGTCTCACGATTTCGACAGGAGTTTTTCAGATGGGTATTTTTTCACGCACCCGCGACATCATCGCCGCCAACGTCACCGACCTGCTCGACCGGGCCGAAGATCCCGAAAAGATGATCCGCCAGATCATTTTCGAGATGAACGAAACGCTCGTCGAAGTCCGCGCTTCCGCCGCCCGCACGATCGCGGACCAAAAGGAAATGCGCCGCCACATCGCCAAGCTCGAAAGCCTGCAGGACAGCTGGAAGGAAAAGGCCGAACTCGCGCTGTCGAAGGACCGCGAAGACCTTGCCACCGCCGCGCTGGTCGAAAAGCAGAAGGCCGGCGACATGGCCGAGCGCCTGAAGGCCGAGATCGCCGTCCTTGACGATGCGCTCAAGGGTTATGAGGACGACATCGCCAAGTTGCAGAAGAAGCTCAGTGAAGCGCGCGCGCGCCAGTCGAACGTCTCGACCCGCCTCGAAAGCGCCGAGAACAAATATCGACTGCGCGAAATGACCAACGGCGACCGCGTCGAAGATGCCTTTTCACGCTTTGAAATCCTCGAACGCCGCGTTGACGAAGCCGAAGGCCGTGCCGATGCGCTGAACTTGGGCTATAAAAAGTCACTCGACGAAGAGATCGCCGAGCTCCAGGCCGCCGACAAGGTCGCCGACGAGCTCGCCGCGCTCAAGGCCGCCCACGCCAGCAAGCAATAAGGGACCAGACCGATGGAAGAAATCATCATCATTCCGATCGTCATCGGAACGCTCTTCCTCGGTCTGCCCTGGCTCATTCTCCACTACATCACCAAGTGGAAACAGGCCAAGACGCTGACCGGAGAAGACGAGCAGCTGCTCGACGAACTGTACGACACCGCACGCAGGCTCGAAAGCCGGCTGCACACCGTCGAACGCATCATCAGCGCCGACCATCCCGACTTCCGCCCTGCGGTTCGTAGCGATGAAGAACTGGCGCAACTTGAAAATACCAGCCGGAGGAACTGAGATGTCTGCCAGCCGCACGAAATTCTACCTCGACAAACAGAACGCCAAATGGAGCGGCGTGTGCGCCGGGATCGCCGACTACAGCGGTGTCGATGTCCTCTGGGTCCGCGTTGGCGCGGTGTTGCTGACGCTGATGGGGGGCTTCCCTTGGACGCTGATTGCTTATTGGATTGTCGCCTGGATGGGCACGCCGAAACCTTTCGCGCTCTACGGTTCGCGTGAGGAAGCCAAATTCTGGCAGGGGGTGCGCAGCAACCCGACCGCATCGGCCCGCGACATCAAGTCGCGCTTCCGTGACATCGATCGCCGCCTTGCCGACATTGAACTCTACTACACCAGCCACAACCGCCGCCTCGCCGACGAAATCGACGCGCTGCGCTGAGCCGGGCGGGCTCGCAGCAACAGGGAGAAGACAGATGAATTTTGGTGGTACCGGTTTCGTCCTCGCCATTATCGCATTGTCGATCGGCGGCTGGATGTTCACCACCTGGATCCGCGCCAAGCACGGCTATCCGGTTGAAAATGAATGGGGTGGCACGGTTCATCGAACCGACCCCGACGCTGATCGAAAAATCGCGCTGCTGACCGACGACAATGCCAAGCTGGCGGGCCAGGTCAGCCGTCTCGAAGAGCGGATTTCGGTGCTCGAACGCATCGCGACCGAAACCAACGGTCAGGCGGCGCAGCTTGCCGACCAGATCGACCGCCTGCGCTGAGGGGAAGAAGCATGAATCTCGATGTCCTGAATACCCTTGCCCCCGGGGCCGCCATCCTCGGCCTCGCTGCGATCGGCGGCTGGATCTTCACTACCTGGCTCCGCGTCAAGAACGGCTACCCGCTTGAAAACAGCTGGGGCAAGGCGGTCTACCCCAAGACCAGCGACGAGGCGATGGAACGTGTCAAGCTGATCAGCCAGGAAAATGCTCAGCTGCGCGCCGAACTCGGCTCGGTGAAAGATCGCCTGGCGGTGGTCGAGCGCATCGTCACCGACGAAGGCAGCCGGCTGAGCCACGAGATCGAGGCGCTGCGGCGCCCGGCGAACTGAGGAGACCCGTCATGGGTGATGCTATCTGGATTTTGATCCCTCTCGCTCCCTTCCTTCTCGCAGGCTTCGCCATCTGGTCGAAGCATCAGCAGAAGATGATCGAGAAACAGTCGGAAATGACCGCCGAAAAGGCCGCCCAATATGCGGCGCATACCGAACGGCTGGAAGCGCGCGTCCGCGTCCTCGAACGTATCGCCACCGACCGCGGCGTCGATGTTGCCGAAGAGATTGAAAAGCTGCGCGACGCCCCGCTGAACTGAAGCAACGATAATAAGATACGGAAGGATCCCCCATGAACCCGTTTGAAATGGTTATCGGCATCGTCCTGATCGTCACCATCGGCAGCGTCGTTCGCGCCAAATATGGCGTGCGCCGCGACAACAAGGGCAACGAATTTTTCGCCGCCCCCGCCGACAATGCCGAGACCAAGGCGCTGCAATCCGAAATTCGCGCGCTCAAGGACCGCATTCAGGTGCTCGAACGCATCGCTACCGACCACAACCGCGCGGTGACGCTCGATGAGGAAATCGAACGTTTGCGCGACCGGTCGCCCTCCTGACGACCGTGACGAAGAAGGAGCCGCACCATGGCCACCATTACGTCTGACCTTGCCACCAACCTGATGGTCAGCGCCGTCGCGCTGACCGCGCTGACCATCATGAGCCTGGCGGCGCTGCGCGGATGGCGCGACTGGATCCAGCTCAAGCGCGAAGAGCTCGCCGCGGGGCATGTCGCCGTCACCCATGACGCCACCGTCCCGCACGCCGGATCGCGGATCGAAATCGCTGACCTGAAAGAACGGCTGCGCAAGCTCGAAGCGATCGCAGCGGGGGTGGATCTATAGTCGTTCTCTCTGAGGGAGAAGGATGTGAAGCCTTACCGCGACGCGGTTAGGCGGCGTTGGATGGGGGGCTCAGCCCGGTCTGCAAGCGCCCAGCCCCTCACCACTGCGGCTATGGCAGCAAGCAAGCTGCCAAGGCTCGCTGCCTCTCCCACAGGAGAGGCGGAAGAGACCTTCCCACTCCTCCCCAAATCTGCCAGTGCCGCCGCCATGCGCAGCCTGACCGACATCCACGACGAATATGACTTCCTTGACGGCGACGATCGCTATCGCCTGCTGATCGAACTCGGCCGCGACCTCGAGCCGATGCCCGATGCGCTCAAGACCGACGCGACGCTGGTCCGCGGGTGCAGCGCCAGCGTCTGGGTCTATCCGGTGCCGCAGGCCGACGGCCGCCTGCATTTCCTCGCCGACAGCAACGCAGCGATCACCAAGGGCATCGTCGCGCTCGTCCTCGCCGCGGTGCAGGACAAGCCCGCCGCCGAAGTCGCGGAGATGGACGTCACCGACGCGCTCGCGCCGTTCGACCTCTCCCGCCAGCTGTCCTCGAACCGAACCCAGGGCGTCCCCAACATGATCGCGCTTGTGCAAGATACGGCGCGGCGCATCGCCGCGGGCTGACCGGCGGGCGGCGCATCAAGGGCGCACCACTTTTCAAACAGGCACGAAAAAGGGCGCGGAAGTTGCCTCCCGCGCCCTGTTTCCGTGTTTGCTCGCGCGGCTTAGAAGCCGACGATGATCGAGCCGATGAAGGCGCGCGGTGCGCCGATCTGCACAAACGGTACCGAGTTGTCGGCCAGCTGGCCGTCGAAACCGCCGACATAAAGCTTGTCGAACAGGTTGGTGACGTTGAGCTGGATATAGGTTGTCTCGTTCAGGCCTGCCCATTCCAGCCCGATACGCGCATCAAGATCGACAATCGTGTAGGCTGGCGTCTTGGATGGATAGACCACAGTGTTCGTAACGCCGTTGACGGTTTGCAGCAGCGGCAGATTTTGGTCGTTGACGTAGCGCGGGCCGGTGCGCTTGACCTGCGCGCCGAATTCGACCGGACCAAGCTTGCCCTGCGCGCGGCCGCCGAAGGTGTAGGTCGGCGAACCCGATTCACGCTTGCCAGCGGTCAAAGCGAACGCCGGATCGCCGACCGCAGTGCAGAGGAACTGGCCGGCGGTCACCTGCGCCGCGGTGCAGATGCCGTTCTGGACGTTGTCCTTGATCTTAGACTTCAGGTACGAACCGAAGGCGTAGATCGAGAAGTCGGGGAACGGACGGTATGAGATGCTGGCGTCCAGACCATATTTATCAACGCGGCCGAGGTTACGATAGACGTTACGCTCGGTTTCTGGATCGAACGACGAAGCCAGACGATCGCTGAAGATCGTGTACCACAGCCCGACCTGCGCCTGCACCTGGCTGGTGCGATAGCGAACACCAACGTCGAAGTTGTCGGTGGTTTCCGGGATCGGGTTCGCCGACTCAGTATCGCTCGGGAAGTAGAAGGCGTTGTAGAGGTTGTCGGTACCCGGGACCTGAACGCCCTTCGAATAGTTCGCGAAGACACTGAAGTCATCAGTCGCGTCAAAGGTCAGGCCGAGGTTCGGCGTGAACTTGTTATATTTGCGCACGCGCTGCTGCGGACCCTGCACCGGTGCAGTCACACCCGGCGCGATGGGGACTGTCGGGTTGGCGGCGAGCCATGCCGCAAGACCAGCGGTGTTGGTGCCGAAACATTCGACAAAACCAGTCACGCTCGACGTCGCGCAGTTGTTGGTCAGGTCGCGTTTGAACATCTTGTACGCGCCGCCGACCTGAATCGTCAGGCGGTCGAACTCGCCGCGATATTCGCCGCCGAACATGTTCAGCAACGCGATCGATTCGCGGTCGCGCTTTTGCAGGATGTTGCCGCCCACGTCCGCCAGCGGTTCGTTGACCGGAAATACGTCGCTTGCCGAACCGTTGATTTTGAGGAAATTGGTTTCGCCGGTCTGGCGATGACGCGCGCGATCATAGCTGTAGAAAATGCGGAAGGTGTTGCTCTCGTCGAGGTCGTAGCGCAGGCCCGCGATCACGCCATAGCGGCGGGTCTGGGTCTGGCTGGGTGCGAGCACACGAACGGTGTCGAGCAGATCGCCGTCGCCATTGAGGTCACGGCCATAATAGGGCGAGCCGGCGATATAACCGGTCTGGCAGCTCACTGCGGCACCGTTCGGCGTTGTGTTGCAGTTGGCGGCGCCACCGGTCGGGTTGACGTCGCGGCGTGCTTCCTGGCCGACGGCCGTACCGCCGCCGTTCGCCTTTACATATTGGAAGCTCGGGTCGACGGTAAGGACCAGGCCTTCGGCGAGCGTAAAGCGCGAATTACCGCGAATATTGCCCGTATTCGACGGATTGAAGCGTTCGTCAAAGGTTGAGCCGCAGCTGTTGGCAGCATCCGCAAGACCGGGGCGCGCGACGGTGTTGATCTGGCACTTAGCAATGCCGTAATCGCGGTCGTCCTTGGTCTGCGGGAAGATGTTCGGGACGAAGTTCGACGCGATATTGTGCACGTCGCGCAGGCCGGTCGAACCGAAGAAATTGTTGCGGTTCTGATTATAGTGGCCGGAAATTGCGATGAAGTCGCCATCGTCGCCGAGCGGCTGATAGATTTTGGCGTTATACTGCTGCTTGTCGATCTTGCCGGTGCGCGAATCGATTGCGGCGCGCGCTGCGGTCGTCGGTGTCGCCGCGAAGGCGGGCTGATCTTCGTTGCCGAACACGGTGTCGTTCAGCGAGGTGCTGGCCGAGAAAAACGCGCGGGTGCCCCACGGGGTGAACACGCCGGTGTCGACCATGCCAAAGATACGGAAGAAGCTGTAATCGCCAGCCGAGCCGACCAGCTTGACACCGAATTCTTCGCCCGGGGTGCGGGTGCGATAGTTGACCGTCGAACCCGATGCGGCGGCGGTCGGGCTGTCGACGTCAGTCGATCCGAGGTTGACGTTGACCTGTTCGATCAGCTCGGGGTCGAGCTGCTGGTTCGAATAGAGCGCATAGTTGCCCGAATCGTTGAGCGGGATACCGTCGAAGGTCTGGTTGATGCGGGTGTTGTCGAAACCGCGGATCGACAATTTGCCGCCCGCCGAACCGAACGGATCGTTGTTCTGGAAGCTGACGCCGGGAAGCTGGTTGATGATGTCGTTGACGGTCTGGCCGGGCGACTGGCGCTCGATGAACTCTTGCGTCAGGACGGCTTTCGCCTTCGTCGTATCGGGCGTGATGACGCCGGCGACATCGGCGGCGCGGCTGCCGGTAACGATGATCTCGTCATCAAAGTCCTGCGAACCGGTCGACTGGGCAAAAGCTGGCGTGGAAAGCAGCGCGACCGGGATCAGCGCGCAGCTGGCGGCAAGCGTATGACGGAAATTCATGTCAGGATGTCCCCTTGGTGTGATGTCGTTCGGCAGGCGCGCGAAATGGGGCGCGCAAGTCCTGCGAGCGCCCCTGAAGCCCGCATGTGGCACGATTGTGACAGCAAATGTGACAGTGCAAGCGGCGCGGCGCAAAAGCGGCAGCCCAAGATCGAAAAACCGCGAATTTGCGTGGCAGAGCGTGAGTTATCCACAGGCCCGAATGCGTTTTTTCAGGCAACTGTTGCTGCAATGCAACAATTCTTCTCATCCATCCGGCGCCGAGTCGGGGCTGTCTGTCTCCGTCAGGGCGCCGCCAGCGGCAGCGCCCGGCGGCTCAGGCGGCGTCGCCTGCCGCTTCCTTCGCCTTGTCGGCATAGACGCGCACCGGGTCCTTGCGGCCCTCGACGACATCCTTGTCGACGACGATCTCGACCACGTCGGTCAGGTCGGGCAGGTCGAACATCGTGTCGAGCAGGATCGCCTCAACGATCGAACGGAGGCCGCGTGCGCCGGTCTTGCGTTCGATAGCCTTCTTTGCGACCGCGACCAGTGCATCGTCGGTAAAGGTCAGCACGACCTCTTCCAGATCGAACAGCTTGCGATACTGCTTCACCAGCGCGTTCTTGGGCTCGCCCAAAATCTTGACCAGCGCGTCGATGTCGAGATCCTCGAGCGTCGCGATCACCGGCAGACGGCCGACGAATTCGGGGATCAGGCCGAATTTCAGCAGATCTTCGGGCTCGATGCTTTTCAGCACTTCGCCCATGCGGCGCTCGTCCGGACCGGCGACATGCGCGCCGAAGCCGATCGACTTGCCTTGCAGACGGTCGCCGATGATCTTTTCCAGCCCGCTGAACGCGCCGCCGGCAATAAACAGGATGTTGGTGGTGTCGACCTGCAGGAATTCCTGCTGCGGATGCTTGCGCCCGCCCTGCGGCGGAACGCTGGCAGTCGTGCCTTCCATCAGCTTGAGCAGCGCCTGCTGCACGCCTTCGCCCGACACGTCGCGGGTGATCGAGGGGTTGTCGGCCTTGCGCGAGATCTTGTCGATTTCATCGATATAGACGATGCCGCGCTGCGCCTTCTCGACATTATAGTCGGACGACTGGAGCAGCTTGAGGATGATATTCTCGACATCCTCGCCGACATAGCCTGCCTCGGTCAGCGTCGTCGCATCGGCCATGGTGAAGGGCACGTCGAGGAAGCGCGCGAGCGTTTGCGCCAGCAAAGTCTTGCCGCTGCCGGTCGGGCCGACGAGCAGGATGTTCGATTTCGCCAGTTCGACATCGTCACCGCGGCCACTGTTCGCGAGGCGCTTGTAATGATTGTGCACCGCGACCGACAAAACCCGCTTGGCTTTGTTCTGACCGATCACATAGGCGTCGAGATGCTGGCAGATTTCCAGCGGCGTCGGTACCGCGCCGTCCTTGCGCGCGGCAACCCCGCCCTTGATTTCCTCGCGGATGATGTCGTTGCACAGTTCGACGCATTCGTCGCAAATGAACACGGTCGGCCCGGCGATCAGCTTGCGAACTTCGTGCTGCGACTTGCCGCAGAAGGAGCAATAGAGGGTGCTCTTGCTGTCCGAGCCGCTCAATTTCGTCATAAAACTTCCTCTGGCAGGCGCCGAAATGGCGGTGCCATCCTTATCCTAGCCCGCGGTCACCCAATTACAATATGGCAATTGGGTGACATCACGGCAATGTCCCGCCTAACATCAAGGCGCCAAGCGGGCGTCAAGAAACGCGGTTACCGATCCTCAATAGTCGTCATGCCGGACCGGATCCGGCATCCATGGCCACCTCGTGGCAATCGACCCCGGATCGAGTCCGGGGTGACGATCTCAGCGATCAGTTGCGCGCTCAGGGCGTCGGGCCTTCGCTGATGTCCTTCGGCGCATCGTCGCCCGCGACGCCGGGGCGGCGGTCGAACACCTGATCGACCAGACCGAAGGCCTTGGCTTCATCGGCTTCGAGGAAGGTGTCGCGGTCCATCGCTTTTTCAATGTCTTTCAGCGACTTGCCGGTATATTTCACATACAGGTCGTTCATTCGCTTCTTGATGCGAAGGATTTCGCGCGCCTGAATTTCGATGTCCGACGCCATGCCGCGGGCGCCGCCCGATGGCTGGTGGATCATCACGCGGGCATTGGTCAGCGCGACGCGCATCCCGGGTTCACCCGCAGCGAGCAGGAAGCTGCCCATCGATGCGGCCTGACCAACGCATACCGTGCCGACGCGGGGGCGGATATACTGCATGGTATCGTGGATCGCCATGCCCGCCGTAACGACGCCGCCCGGCGAGTTGATGTACATATAGATGTCCTTCTTCGGATTTTCCGATTCAAGGAACAGCAGCTGGGCGGTGATCAGCGAGGCCATATTATCCTCGACCTCGCCGGTGACGAAGATGATCCGTTCGCGCAGCAGCCGCGAGAAAATGTCAAAGCTGCGTTCGCCGCGGCTCGTCTGTTCGACGACGACGGGAACCAGGGCGGCGAGCGGGTCGATCATTGGGAATGCGTCCTTATGCTATTGGAGCGCCGCGCCGAGAACCGGCGGGCTCGCCCCTCCGTCGCCTACATCGTCGCCAAGCGAGAGGGTTTCAAGGGGGGAAACGCCAAGAGCGACCACCACAACGTAAAGGAAGATTTCAGTCGCCGGCGCCCGGTTCGGGCGAAAACAGCGTCTCGAACTTGCCTTCGACGCCCTTATATTCGTCGGCGTCGGCGGGGCTTTCCTTTTTGACCGTGATGTTCGGCCATTCGGCGCTGAACTTGGTGTTCACTTCCAGCCATTTTTCCAGGCCGCTTTCGGTGTCGGGCAGAATCGCTTCGGCGGGGCATTCGGGCTCGCACACGCCGCAATCGATGCACTCGTTGGGGTTGATGACGAGCATATTCTCGCCCTCATAGAAACAGTCGACGGGGCACACCTCGACGCAGTCCATATATTTGCACCGGACACAGGCATCGGTGACGACATAGGTCATGGGTTTCAGGCTCCCTCAAATGACGACAAACGGGCCGTCAGGCTCTCTCTTGGCTCGCCTCTATGCCGCCGGGCGGCGGTGCGTCAACGCCTAGCAAGCAGTTGCGAATCACTCTCATTGGATAGGGTCGGGCGCGGAATTTGGATGCACAGCTTTTCCATCGCCCCTGATAGATGGATTGGTAGCGGCGGGCACGCCGGAATCGAGATTCTGGTAGCAAGCCCGCGCTTCGTTCGCCGATCCGCGGCGAACCGGGATCGTCAGCAGCCGCACCACCTCGATCCGCTCGCCGACGGGCAGTACCAGCGTTTGCCCGACATGCACCGCGCACGACGGTCGGGAAACGCGCCGCCCGTCGAGCCGGATATGCCCCGCCGCGACCACCGCCTGTGCCAGGCTGCGCGAACGTGCAAAACGCAGGAACCACAGCAGCTTGTCGAGCCGGATGCTTCCCGCGGCGCCGGGGCTTGCCATCAGTCCTTACGCGCGTCGGCGAGGAGCGCCGCAAGGCCCGCGAAGGGGCTGTTGGGCGACGGGCTGCGCCGTGCGGGTCGATCGGGGCGCGGCGGGCGCGGGGGATCGGCGCGGGGCTTGTCGACCCGCGGCACGCTGTGTTTGCCCTTGGCGGTATGGATCGGCCGCCGCTGAATGTCGCCGTTCGCCGCAGTGCGCGGCGTCGGGTCGGTACCCTTGCGCGGCGGTTTGCGGCGCTGGCGCTTGTCGGGCTTGCGCAGCCCCGACCAGCGCCAGCGTTGCTGCGCGGGCTCGCCAACGCTGCGGAACCCGAAACTGCCCAGCAGCCCGCGCCGTGTTTCCTCGTCGAGCCCGAGCGACGTCGCAAGCGCAGGATCTATCACGAAGCCGGGCGGCGGCGCGACGGTGATGTCTGCGTCCTCACCGGTCGGATGGTCGTCATGATGATCGCCGCTGCCGACAATCGGCGCGGTCGGCGGCGCTGCAGCCTGCATTCGCGCGGCGTGCGCCTGCCGCGCGAGTTTTTCTGCCATGTCAATGCGCAGCCAGCCCGACGCGCAGCGGCGAAAGCCCGCGATCGTCAGCCCGGCATGGCTACCCACCTTTTGCAGCACTGCGCCGTGCGGCGGCAACGCCGGTACCGGTGACCCTTGCTGCGCGGCGATGAGTGCGGCGCGCCAGCGCACCGCCTCGGGCTTCAGCAGCGTCGGGTGAAAAATGTCGAGCGACCCGATGGTGAGACCCAGCTTGCGCAGCTGCAGGCGTTCTTCGGCGGCGAGCGCATTCAACTGCTCGTCGACCGCGGCGCGGCCGATGGTGCCGCTGCCGTCGACCAGCGCGGCGAGCAATGCGCGGACGCGCGGCGGAGTAAACAGGTCGCCCGCCGCTTCGCCCATCGCGGCGAGCGGCGCGGCGTGGCGCGCCAACTGATGCGCGACAAAGCGCTGCAGCCGCTCGGCAATTGCCAGCAATTGACTGGGATCGAGCCGCCGCAGCGACGGATCGACCTGGATCGACGGCTGGACCAGCGTCGGACCCCTGACGAGCGTCGCAATGGCATGACCGTGCCATGCGAGTCGCGGTGCGGCACCGGGATCGGCAATCAGCGACAACGCGCTGTCGTCACCCTCGGCCAGCGCGGTCGCGCGGCGCGCGAGTTCGGCGCGGAGATGTTTTTCGGCGGCGGCCAGCAGCATCCGGTGATCGCTCGCCCTGGCGACCGGATCGACTTTGAACTGAAAGCCCTTGAGCGTGCCGATCGCCTCGCCATCGACCGCAACGGTACCGTCGGGTCCGACCGCAACCGGCAGCGCAGCGTTGCGCTGTCCCGCGTCGCGGAGCAGCAGCGCGAGGCGCCGATCGACGAAGCGCTGTGCCAGCGCCGCGTGCAGCGAGTCGGACAAGCGCGACTCGAGCGCCTGCGTTTGTTCGGTCCACCCCGCCGCACCCGCAATCCAGTCGCCGCGCTGGGCGATGAAGCACAAAGTCCGCACCGCGGCGATGCGGCTTGCGAGCTGATCGATATCGCCCTCGACATCATTGAGCTTCGCCAGCCGCCGCGCGAACCAGTCGGGGTCGATCATCCCATCGCCGCTGGTTCGCCATTGCCACAGCTTGAAAATCGTCCGGCTATGGTGCTCGGCGCCCAGTTGTTCGAAATCGGGCAAACCGCAAATGTCCCAAAGCCGCTGGACCGCATCAAAATCGCCGCCGCGCGCCCGAACTTCCATATCGCCCGCCAGATGCTTGAGCACAGCGATATCGACCGCTTCGGGGGCCGGGCGCAGCACCGGCTGCGTCGGTGGCTGCGCAAGGTCGGCAAGCAGCTGGTCGAGTGAGCCGAAGCCTGGGGTCGGATTGCGCCAGAACAGGCTGGACAGCGGCGGAAAATGGTGACCCTCGATCGCAGCCACTTCTTCGGGGGTAAAGCCGCCCTGCGGCAAGCCGACGGTGCCAAAACTGCCATCTTGCTGGTGGCGTCCGGCGCGCCCGGCGATCTGCGCCATTTCAGCTATGGTCAGGCGGCGGAGGCGCCGCCCGTCGAATTTCTGCAAGCTGGCAAAGGCGACATGCTGGACGTCGAGGTTGAGTCCCATTCCGATCGCGTCGGTAGCGACGAGGTAATCGACCTCGCCCGCCTCGAACATCGCAACCTGTGAATTGCGTGTTCGGGGGCTGAGCGCACCCATTACGACCGCCGCGCCGCCCGAAAAGCGGCGCAACATTTCGGCGATCGCATAAACCTCCTCGGCCGAGAAGGCGACGATCGCCGAGCGTTTGGGCAGGCGCGACAGCTTCGACGTGCCCGCATAGCTCAAGGTCGAGAAACGCGGACGCGTGATGATTTCGGCTTCGGGAACCAGGGTTCTCACCAGCCCGCGGATACTCCCCGATCCCAGGATCATCGTTTCGTCGCGGCCGCGTGCGCGCAGCAGGCGGTCGGTAAAGACATGGCCGCGCTCGGGATCGGCGCCGAGCTGCGCCTCGTCGATGCCGACAAACGCGACGTCGCGTTCGATCGGCAGCGCTTCCATCGTGCCAAGCAGGTAGCGCGCGTCGGGCGGGATGATCCGTTCTTCGCCGGTGACCAGCGCGACTTGGCGTTCGCCCTTGATCGCCACGACACGGTCGTAAACTTCGCGCGCCAGTAAGCGCAGCGGAAAGCCGATCATGCCGCTCGAATGGGCGGTCAAACGCTCGACCGCCAAATGGGTTTTGCCGGTGTTGGTGGGGCCAAGGACAGCCTTGACCGGCTGGGAAGAGGATGACGTCATTATCTTGGGTGCCAAGCTGGCATGGCGGCGAGCGCCGCGCAACCGTCGATCGTTGAACTGCGGGGTGGCGGCTGATTTTTCCTCGCGATTTGCATAATATCCCACCCTCGCCACGACTTGCCGCAAGCAACTACGGCGAAACCGCCATTAAATTGACTTTAACGACCTTTCTTTACAGACAGGCGGCCGAAATATCATTCGGCGGCCGGGTTTCGGGAGGCCCGTCGAGCGGGGGTTGCAGTTTGTTTCAGCGTCACGAACCCATCGCGGGGATGTCCGGCAATGCGGCCGCGCTCACGATGTCGCAAGCGATCCCGCTGCGCCGCGCCGATTCGGATTCGGAAGGGCTCGGCTGGCGCGACCGGCTGGCGCAACTCGATCTGGTTCCCGACCTTGGTGACAATATCGGATCAGCCGAATGGTGGCGCGGACTTGCGACATTAACCCTGCTGTGCGGCACCGCGATTGCCAGCTTCCCAGGTATCCAGCCGCTCGCGGTGGGCGGCGCTCCGGCGCAGAGTGCCGCCGATTTTAACGAAGCGCGCGCGCAGATGATCGTACCGCTGGCGCTCGGCGGCGACACCGGGCGGCACATGGCGGCGACCGATGCGGTTCGTCCGCTGACCCAGACTCCTGAACGACCGCAGATCGAACTCACCGCCACCTTGGGCAGCGGCGACAGCTTCGCCCGCCTGCTCGAACGCTCGGGCGTCGGCGGCGGCGAGGCACAGGCGCTCGCCAATCAGGTGGCGAGCGCGGTGCCGCTCGCTGACATCGCTCCGGGGACCCGCATCGACCTGATTCTTGGCCGCCGCGCCGCGCGCACGATGCCGCGCCCGGTCGAGGCGCTGGCGATGCGTGCCCGCTTTGACCTGCGCATCGAAATGGAACGCGAGGGCGACCGGCTGGTGATGCGGCGTATCCCGATCGCAGTCGACACCACCCCGCTACGCATTCGTGGCCGGGTCGGTGAAAGCCTCTATCGTTCGGCGCGCGCTGCCGGTGCGCCGGCAACGGCGATCCAGTCGTACCTGCGCGTCATCGGTCGCCAGGTTTCGGTCGGCAGCGACATCCGCAGCGATGATGAATATGACATCATCGTCGATTACCGCCGCGCCGAAACCGGCGAGAGCGAGACTGGCAAGCTGCTCTATGCCGGGCTGCTCCGGGGCGGCAAACCCAAGCTGTCGATGCTCGAATGGAATATCGATGGCCGCGTGCAATGGTTTGAGGCGTCGGGCGTCGGTGAACAGCGCGGCGGCATGGCGCGACCGACGAACGGGCGCGTGACCTCGACCTTCGGGATGCGCCGCCACCCGATCCTCGGTTACAAGCGCATGCACAGCGGCATGGATTTCGGCGGCGGCTATGGCGCGCCGATCTATGCCGTCTCCGACGGCGTCGTGTCGATCGCTGGTCGCCACGGCGGCTTTGGCAATTATGTAAAGCTCAACCACGGCAACGGCCTCGGCACCGGATATGGGCATATGAGCCGCATCGCGGTGCGCCCCGGCCAGCGGGTTAATCGCGGCCAGGTGATCGGTTATATCGGCTCGACCGGCCTGTCGACCGGCCCGCACCTCCATTACGAACTCTATCGCAACGGGCGCGCGGTCAATCCGTCGTCGGTGACTTTCGTTACCCGCGCGCTGCTCGAAGGCAAGGCGCTGGCCGATTTCCGGGCCCGCATCCGCGCGTTGACCGCGGTGGCGCCGGGCGCCGCACTGACCCCGATCGCGCCGAAACAGGTCGAGGGGCCGAAGCTCGGTAGCCTGGCCGATGTGGCTTCGAAGCGCGCCGAGGGCGGGATCTGACGCAATTACGCCCTCCCCGGAAGGGGCGGGGCTTTAGAAGAACCATTTGCCCCGCGGCGCAGCCCCGCTATGCACGCCGCATGACCCACGCCGCCTTTCCCGATCTGCGCCTGCGCCGCACCCGCCGCACCGGTTGGAGCCGCGCGATGGTGCGCGAAACGACGCTGTCGCCGTCGAACCTGATCTGGCCACTGTTCGTTTGCGATGGGTCGGGCGCCGAGGAACCGATCACAAGCCTGCCTGGCGTGTCGCGCTGGTCGGTCGACCGGCTCGTCGATCGCGCGCGCGAAGCCGTAGCGGCGGGTATCCCGTGCCTTGCGCTCTTTCCCTACACCCAAGCCGACCGGCGCAGTGAGACTGGCGTCGAGGCGCTCAACTCCGACAATCTGATGTGCCGTGCCACCGCCGCGATCAAGCAGGCGCTCGGCGACGACATCGGCGTGCTCACCGATGTGGCGCTCGATCCCTATACCAGCCACGGGCAGGACGGGCTGATCGACGACAGCGGCTATGTGCTCAATGACGAAACGGTCGAGGTGCTCGTCGGGCAGGCGCTCAACCAGGCGCGCGCGGGCGCCGACATCATCGCGCCTAGCGACATGATGGACGGCCGCATCGGCGCGATCCGGCAGGCGCTGGAAGCCGAAGGCTTCGGCCATGTTCAGATCATGAGCTATGCCGCGAAATATGCGTCGGCTTTTTACGGCCCGTTCCGCGACGCGGTCGGCTCGCGCGGACTGCTGAAGGGCGACAAGAAAACCTATCAGATGGATCCCGCCAATGCCGAAGAGGCGCTGCGCGAAGTCGCGCAGGATCTGGCCGAGGGCGCCGACAGCGTGATGGTAAAACCCGGGCTGCCCTATCTCGACATCGTCCGCGCGGTGAAGGACCATTTTGCCGTGCCGGTCTATGCGTACCAGGTGTCGGGTGAATATGCGATGATCGAGGCTGCGGCGGCGGTGGGCGCGGGCGACCGCGACGCGCTGGTACTCGAAACCCTGCTGGCGTTCCGCCGTGCGGGGGCTTCGGGGGTTTTGACCTATCATGCGCTGCATGCCGCGCGGCTGCTGAGCAAATAATCGACAGGGGTGGGCTTATTATGACTGCGTTACCGCGGCGCTGGCTGTTTGTGCTGACCATCTTGGTCGGCAGTTTCCTGCTGTTTCAAGTCCAGCCGATGGTCGCGCGGATGGTGCTGCCCAAATTGGGTGGTGCGCCCGCGGTGTGGAACAGCGCGATGCTGGTCTATCAGGCGCTGTTGCTCGGCGGCTATGCCTATGCCCATTGGCTTGGGCGCTTCACGGTGCAGCGTCAGGCGATGATCCATGTCGCGCTGTTTCTGGTCGCGGCGCTGTGGCTGCCGATCGGCATTGCGCAGATCGCACCACCCGGACCGGGACAGGAGGCGCTGTGGGTGCCGCTGCTGTTACTCGCTTCGATCGGCCCCGTGTTCTTGGTGGTGTCGGCACAGGCACCGCTGATGCAGCGCTGGTTCGCCGCGGACCCCCGCGCAGGCGATCCCTATTATCTCTACGCCGCATCCAACCTCGGCAGTTTTGTCGGCCTCATCAGCTATCCGGCGCTGGTGGAACCGAACTTGCCGCTGGCGGCGCAAAGCTGGGGCTGGACCGCTGGCTATGCGCTGCTCGTGCTGCTGGTGGCGGCGAGTGCTGCGGCGCGCTGGCATGGCCGGGCCGCTGAGGCGGCGAGCGATGCCGTTTCGATCGACGAACCGCGCCCGACCTGGCGGCGCCTCCTGCACTGGCTGTTCATCGCAGCGGTGCCGTCGGGACTGATGCTGTCGACGACGACGCATTTGACCACCGATATCGTCGCGATGCCGCTCTTGTGGGTGCTCCCGCTCGGGCTTTACCTGCTCAGCTTCGTGATCGCCTTTTCGACGATGGACCGGTTGACCGAGATCATCACTTTCATCGCCCCGGCGGTCCTGCTCGCGGTCGGCGGGCTGGCTTTGCTGAGTACGGGCGGAGGATCGATGTTGATTGCGCTCGCGAGCCTTTTGATGCTGTTTGTCATTGCGACCGCGCTGCACGGCTATCTCTATCACCTGCGTCCGGCGACGCAGCACTTGACGCTCTTTTACCTCGTGATGTCGGCGGGCGGGGTGCTCGGTGGATTGTTCGCGGCGTTGTTCGCGCCTTTGATTTTCGACTGGGTGTATGAACATCCACTACTGACCCTTGCCGCGGCGATGCTGTTGCCGTTGCCCGCGATCTTTCCGTGGGACAAATGGCTTAAACTTGGCGCGCCAACAGTCCGCATGGCGGTGGTGCTGCTCGTCGCCATTGCCGCCTTTGCCAGTTGGCGCATGGTCGGCGGCTGGTCCGGTCGGCTCGATGACGATGTCGCGATCTGGGGCTTTGGCATCTTTGCGATCGGCCTTTTGGTGATCAGCTGGCGCTGGGCCTATGTGACGATATTGGCACTGCTGATGGTCGGCGTGGGCGGCTGGAACACGGTGCAGGAAAGCTTTACCGGCGATCGGGTCCGTAGCTATTTTGGCGTATACACGGTCACCAATTACCCCGGCCAGAAACAGCGACGGCTGGCGCATGGCACGACGCTGCACGGGTTGCAGCGCACCGATCCGGCACATCGCCGTGAGCCGACCACCTATTATGGCCCGAAATCCGGGGTCGGGTTGACGCTCGCCCAGGCCGAAGCACTGGCCGGACCCGATGCGGCGGTCGGTATCGTCGGGCTGGGCGCCGGGACGCTGGCCTGCTATCGGCGGCCCGGCCAGCGATGGACGATTTTCGAGATCGATCCGGTGATGGTCGATATCGCGCGCGATCCCGAAAAATTCACCTTCCTGTCCGATTGCGCCGGCGACACCCCGATCGTCATCGGCGATGCGCGATTAAAAATCGCCGAGCAGCCAGCGGCGCGGTTCGATGTTCTGGTTATCGACGCCTTTTCCTCCGACGCGATCCCGCTGCATCTGCTGACCAAGGAAGCGATCGGCATTTACCAGCGGGCATTAAAGCCCGATGGCATTTTGCTGATTCATATCTCAAATCGCTTCTTCGGACTCGAACCGGTGCTGGCCGAAGAGGCGCGCGCGCGAGGCTGGCGCGCCGCTATCCGCCTTGACCCGGGGCCGGTTGAAGACGGGATTGGCGACCTCACCGCATCGAATTGGGTAGCCTTGACGACAACACCGCAGCGGATGCGACAATTGACCGGCGGCCTGCGTCCGCGTGAGAAGGCCGGCGAGGATGGTGCGTGGGTGCCGTTGAACGCCCGCGCGGGCTTCGAGCGCTGGACCGACGATTATGCATCGACCCTGCCGGTCCTGATGTGGAGCAACCTGATCGGAAAGCAAAAAGAATGACCTATCGCGACGTGAGCATCATCGCCGTCAATGGCAAGACGCCGCAGATCGACCCCAGCGCCTTCATCGCGCCGGGGTGCCGGATCATCGGCGATGTGACGATCGGCGCAGACGTCAGCATCTGGTATAATTGCGTGCTGCGCGCCGACGTCAGCCATATCGTCATCGGCGCACGGTCGAACATTCAGGACGGCAGCATCGTCCACTGCGACGGCCCGATGCCGCATCGCCCCGACGGCTTTCCGACCATCATCGGCGAGGATGTGCTGATCGGCCATATGGCGATGGTTCACGGCTGCGTCCTCGCCGACCGCGCGTTCGTCGGGCTGAAGGCCACGGTGATGAACGGGTGCCGGATCGGCAGCGACGCGATGCTCGCCGCGGGCGCCCTGCTGACCGAGAACAAGGAAATCCCTGACCGGGAATTATGGGCCGGTGCGCCGGCGCGGCGGGTGCGCGATATCGACGATGCGCAGGCGGCCGGCATGCAGATGGGCGTCGCGCATTATGTGATGAACGGCCGCATGCACAAGGCGGCGATCGACGGCTGAGGCCCCACGAAAAAGGGCGCCCCGGTTTCCCGAGGCGCCCCTGTCGATTTGGCGTTGCCGTGCGGCTTAGCTGAAGTTCACCATCGCATAGAGCATCGGGATCGACAGCAGGGTGTTGGTGCGCGAAAAGATCATCGCGGTCTTGGCGGCCTTGGCCTTGGTCGCGTCGTCGGCCTCGACGATGCCCAGCGCCTTTTTCTGGTTCGGCCAGATCACGAACCACACGTTGAACGCCATGATCAGGCCAAGCCACATGCCGACACCGATCAGCTTGTAGGGATCCTGCAGGCCCAGCGCCGGAGCCAGATATTTGGCGTGGCCGGCGATCGCGACACCCAACAACACCGTGATCAACGCTGCCCAGCGGAACCAGAACAGCGCGGCGGGTGCGATATGCTTGCCGACCGCGGGTTTCAGTTCGGCCGGGATTTTCGGCATCGTCGGAATCTGGACGAAATTGAAATAATAAAGCAGGCCGATCCACAGCACGCCAAAGAAGGTGTGCAGCCAGCGCATGACCGCATTGGCGGCGGAGACCCCGTCCTCGAAATTCTGGCCGTTCAGCACCAGCATCAGGATGATCGCGAGCACCAACCCGGCGCCGAGCACCGCGTGCAAATTGCCGAAAAATTTGTCCATATTCATTCCCCCTCATTATCCGGCAGAGCCGCGACCCTGAACCGATGGCGCCAGCTATGCCAGCCTCGGGAGCAGGACTCAACTTTTGTTGATGCCAGCCTGGTCGTGCGCCTCGTCGGGAACGGCAAGCCCGTTCTTCAGCATCACCGGCACCTGCGTCAGCGTGAACAGGAACGACAGCGCGGTGATCCCCCACACTTTGATGGTGAGCCACAGGTCAAAGCTCATCTGCTTGGCCTGGATCAGCTCGTACATCACATGATTGGCGACACCGAGCGCGGCAAAGAACAGCCCCCAATTGCGCGACAGGAGCAGCCAGCCGCGATCGGTGAGACCCTCCAGCGCTGATTGCAGCAGATATTTGAGCATCGGCTTCCTGAACCACCAGCCACCCAGCAACAGCAGAGCAAATGCAGTGTAGATGATCGTCGGCTTCATCACGATAAAGCGTTCGTCGTGGAACCAGATTGTCAGCGCGCCAAAACCGATGACGAGGATGCTCGACATCCACAACATCGGCGAAATCTTGCCCAGCTTCCACTTTGACACCGCCATCGCGATGATGATCGCGACCATGAAGGCCACGGTGCCCTTGATCGCGGCGGCGGTCGCGGCAAATGCGCCTTCGCCGCCCGACGAGAATTTATAGGCGAGGAAAAAGACGAGCAGCGGCCCGAAATCGATCACGAAATTCAGCCAGCCATGTTTGGCCGGCGGCGCGGCAGGAATAGCTTCGGGGCCGGTCGGCGGCACGTCGATGGGGGAGGCGGTCATCTTATATTTCCTGCGATAATGGCAGCGATTTCATCGGCGTCGAAGGGGCGCAGATCCTCGATCGTCTCGCCGATGCCGATGGCGTGGATGGGAAGTCCGTGGCGTTCGGCAGCGGCGACGAGCACACCGCCGCGCGCGGTGCCGTCCAGCTTGGTCATCACCAGCCCGGTGACCCCCGCAACCTCACGGAACACGTCGATCTGCGCCAGCGCATTTTGCCCCGTCGTCGCGTCAAGCACCAGCACGACATCGTGCGGCGCCGCGGGGTTGAGGCGGCCGAGCACGCGCTTGATCTTGGCGAGCTCATCCATCAGCTCGCGCTTGTTCTGCAGCCGCCCGGCGGTGTCGACGATCAGCACGTCGATGCCCGTTGCAGTCGCCTGTTTGACGGCGTCGAACACAATGCCGGCGCTATCGCCGCCCTCGGGACCGGACATGATCGGAATGCCCAGCCGTTCGGCCCAGACCTTGAGCTGACCGATCGCCGCAGCGCGAAACGTGTCGCCCGCGACCAGCATCACGCCATAATCCTGTTCCTGGAACAGATGCGCCAGCTTGGCGATGGTGGTGGTCTTGCCCGACCCGTTCACCCCGATCACGAGGATAACCTGCGGGCGCGGGAAGGCGTCGATGTCGAGCGGCTCGGCGACCGGGCGTAGCACCGCGGCGATTTCCTCGGCGACGATCTTGCGCAGTTCGTCGACTCCGCCGGCCACGGCATCGCGCCGCGCCGCCAGCCTCTCGCGGATGCGGCCCGCCATCGCGGGGCCAAGGTCGGCGGTGATCAACGCCTCTTCGATACGGTCGAGATCATCCTCGTCCAGCCGCGCCTTGCCGGTCAGCCCGGAGAGATTTTCCCCCAGCCGCTCCGATGTGCGCTTGAAACCGCCGAGCAGCCGTTCGCTCCAGCTCTGCCCGCTCATGCCGCCTGCTCCGTGGCGACCAGCCGGTCATCAATGCGCGCCGCGATTCGGACAGGGATGATCGTACCAGCGGCAGCAGGCGCGCAAAGGGACAGCGCCGCAAAATTCTCGGCACGGCCGCTCAGCCCGTCGCGCTCGACCAGCATCGTCGCGGTGTGGCCGGCCTGGGCATCGAGCCACGCGTGCCGCCGCCGCATATTGGCGTCCCGCAGAATGGCGGCACGGTCGCGGGCGATTGCGCGCCCGACCTGCGGCATGCGCGCGGCAGCGGTTCCTGCGCGCGCGCTATACGGAAAGATATGGCCAAAGACGATGTCGCAATCGTCAATCAGGGCCAGCGAATTGGCGAACATCTCGTCATCCTCGGTCGGAAATCCGGCGATCAGGTCAGCGCCGATTGCAATCTCGGGGCGTGCGGCTTTGAGGCGCGCGACGAGCGCCACGGCGTCGGCGCGGCGGTGGCGGCGCTTCATCCGCGTCAGCACCATATCATCGCCCGCCTGCAATGACAGATGGACATGCGGCATGACCCGCGGTTCCTGCGTCAGCAGCGCGAACAGGGCATCGTCGATGCGGTTCGGGTCGAGCGACGACAGACGCAGCCGTTCGATCGGCAGCGCGAGCAGCGCCTCTACCAACGCGGCCAAAGTGGCGTCGCTATCGTCGCCATAACTGGCAAGATCGACCCCGGTCAGGATGATCTCGTGTTGGCCGCGGTCAAGTGCGATCTGTGCGGTTTCCACGACATCCTCGACGGTTGCCGAGCGCGCGGTGCCGCGCGCGATGACCGTCGCGCAAAAGGTGCAGCTGTGCGAGCAGCCGGTCTGGACGCCGAGGAAGGCGCGGGCGTGGTCGGTGCCGGAGAGGGCAGGGGTGTAGGGAAGGGAAGGACGGCCCTCCGACAAGCTTAGGGCAAACTGCGGAGAGGATAAGCCACCTTCCAATTCCGTTCGTGCTGAGCTTGTCGAAGCACGGTTCTTGCCTTTGTAGCTCTCGATCCACCCTTTCGCGTCATTGCGGACCACCCGCGCGCCCATATCGGCAAAGCGGGCAGCCTCCAGCTCTGCCGCACACCCCGTCACGACCACGTCCGCTTCGGGCCGCTCACGCAATGCCCGCCTCACCGCCTGCCGCGTCTGACGCACCGCCTCATCGGTCACCGCGCAGCTGTTGAAGACGATCGTATCGCGTGCGCCCGCTTCGCGCGCCGCAGCGCGAACCGCTTCGCCCTCGGCAATATTCAGCCGGCATCCGAAATTGACGACCTCGGGGCCGTCCGTAATTCCACCGCTCATCCGAACTGCGCCCAGTCGGTCTCGCCCTCATAGACGCGTGTCGCGGCGCCGCTCATCACGATCGGCTCGCCCGCTGCCCAGCGAATGATAAGATCGCCGCCGGGCAAGGCCACGGTGACCGGCGATTGCACCAGCCCCGCCCGGATCGCCGCGACCGCGGTCGCGCACGCGCCGGTGCCGCACGCTTGCGTCAGCCCGACGCCGCGTTCCCAGACGCGCAGCTGCAACTGGTTGTCGCCATCCAGGCTCGCGACATTGACGTTGACGCGTTCGGGAAACAGCGGGTCGGTTTCGATCCGCGGCCCGAGCTCGTCGAGCGCGACGGCGTCGGCCTCGGGCACAAAAAACACGATGTGCGGATTACCGACGTTGACAGCGGCGCCATGCTCCAGCTCGTCCCACGCGACGGGCATGTCGCGGGTGTCCATCGGCATCGCGAGCGGGATCAGCTCCCAGTCGAACGAGGGCTCGCCGAGCACGACTTCGGCGCCGCCGTCGGCTGGAGTGACGCGCAGCATGCCGCCCAGCGTTTCGATCACCGCGGGCTGGCCGATCAATGTCGCGACACAGCGCGTGGCATTGCCGCACGCCTCGACCTCGCCGCCGTCGGCGTTGAAGATCCGCATCCGGACATCGGCCTTGGTCGACGGTTCGAGCAGGATCAGCTGGTCGCAGCCGATGCCATGCCGCCGGTCGGCGATTGCATTCGCGCGCGCGGGTGTCATCTCGACCGCGCCCTCCCGCGCGTCGATGACGACAAAATCATTGCCCAGCCCGTGCATCTTGGTGAAGCGATCCGCCATAGTCCGCGCATGTAAGGGCGCGGGGCGGGGAAGTCTAGCGATGCGCCCCGGTTCCTCGTCGCCCCCGCGAAGGACGTTTCAGAGTCACCGGCTTCTGTACGCGGCGGCCCGTGGCGTACGCAGCGGCAAAGAATAAGGCCTGCATCAGCCCGCGCCTTTGCGGGAATGACGGCTAAATCACGCTGTCTTGCGCAGCGGTTCGGTGCCCGCGGTGTCCGAACCCGTATCGGGGCTCGTCGGCGGCAGCATCGGCGTGCGGAGCAACGAGCGGTCGGCGAGCAGGCGTTCGGTGTCAGCGGCCGATGCGGCGCGGCCGAAATACCAGCCTTGGCCTTTGGCGCAGCCAAGCCGCGTCAGTTCGATCGCGGTCGCCTCGTCCTCGACCCCTTCGGCGGTGATCGGCATCGCCAGGCTTTCACCCAGCCGCACGATCGCGACGACGATCGCCTGCGCGTCGGGGCTGCCGCGCATCGCAGCGACGAAGCTGCGGTCGATCTTGATGCGGTCGAACGGCAGCGCGCGCAGATGCGACAGCGAGGAATAGCCGGTGCCGAAATCGTCCAGGCTCAGCGACACGCCCTGATTCTTGAGGCTGGTGACGATCGAGCGGACCAGCGGCAGATTTTCGAACAGCGAACTTTCGGTGATCTCGACCTCGAGCTGGCTCGCGGGGAAACCGACCTCGACGAGCAGCTTGGTCAGCTTCTGGCTGAACCAGGGGTCCTTCAGCTGTTGCGGCGAAATATTGACCGCGAGGAGGATCGACGGATCCCAGCGTTTGGCGATCTCCATCGCCTGACGGATGACCTGCAACGACAATTCGCCGATCAACCCGCTTTCTTCGGCGACGGGGATGAAGCGCTCGGGTGGGATCATGCCATATTCGGGCGATTCCCAACGCATCAGCATTTCAAAGCCGACCAGGCGGCCGCTGGCGATATCGACCTGCGGTTCGAAATGCGGCACGAATTCACCGCGCGGCATGCCTTCGCGGATGCCGGTTTCGATCTGGTTGCGGACCTGCACCGCCATTTCCATGCCGGGTTCGAACCAGCAGAAGCGGTTCCGTCCTTCGTCCTTGCAATTATACATCGCGATGTCGGCCTGACGGACCATCGTTTCCATCGTCACGCTGGCATCGTCGGCGAGCGAGATGCCAAGCGAGGCGCCGATGCGGATTTGCTGGGCGTCGTGGGTGACCGAATTTTCGAGCGCGGCGACCAGCTCGGCCGCGAGCGCGTCGATCGTTGCGCGGGTTGACGGTTCAAACGCCAGCATGGCGACAAACTCGTCGCCGCCCAGCCGCGCCTTGGTCGCATTCGGGGGCAGGATCGCCGAGATGCGCTCGGCGGCAACCTGCAACACCCGGTCGCCCGCGGCATGGCCATGGATGTCGTTGACGGTCTTGAAATGGTCCAGATCAAGCAGGAACAGTGCGACATGGCGCTTGTCGGCGATCGCACCGGCGATCTGCTGCTGCCCGGTCGCGAGCAGCGAGCGGCGATTGAGGAAGCCGGTCAGCGGATCGGTGTCGGCGAGATAGCGCGCGCGCTGTTCGGCCTCGGTCCGCTCGCGAATTTCGCGGTTGAGGTCTTCGTAGCGGCGCCAGCCGAACAGGATCAGCGCGACATTGAGCACCATCGCGGCGGCAAGCGCGCGGTCAGGGCCGCCGCCGATGCCGATCAGCGTGTTGACCACCGCTTGCAAGACCGTGCTGCCAGTGCCGACAAAAAGCAGGATCGCCGCGACGACGATGCCGCCCGCCACGATGTCGCGTTTGGCGCTTTCGCTGCGGTCGGGTTGTTTCGGCGCTTCGATCATTTGTTCATTCCCCACCATCGGCGGCATAATGCCAGCAAAGCGGTGAAATTTGGGTTAAGTGGCGCCGCGGTGCAGCGACTTGCCTTTGCGGCCACCTTTGTGTATTGGCGCCCCGTTCGGACGCATCTTGCGAACGAGCTATCGATGTCCGCGACGGAAGTTATGTCCACGGATAACCGCTGGTTGGCGAGGTTTCGCTCACCGGCGTGTTTTGCGTTGCGGGCGTTCGAAGAAGGAATTGTGGCCCTATGTTCGACAGTCTGAGCAATCGGCTTGGCGATGTTTTCGGAAAGCTCCGCGGCCGCGGCGCGCTGACCGAGGCCGATGTGCGCGCTGCGATGCGCGAAGTGCGAATCGCCCTGCTCGAGGCCGATGTCGCGCTTCCGGTGGTGCGGAGCTTTGTCGATCAGGTCACTGAACTCGCGATCGGCCAGAATGTCCTGCGCTCGGTCACGCCGGGGCAGCAGGTCGTCAAGATCGTCAGCGACGCGCTGACCGAAATGCTCGGTTCCGAAACCGCCGAACTCGACCTCAATGTCGCGCCCCCGGCGGTCATCATGATGGTCGGCCTGCAGGGCTCGGGCAAGACGACCACGACCGCGAAGATCGCGAAGCGGCTCAAGGAAAAAGAGCGCAAGAAGGTGCTGATGGCGTCGCTCGACGTCAATCGCCCCGCCGCGCAGGAACAGCTCGCTGTCCTCGGCACCCAGATCGACGTCGCGACGCTGCCGATCGTCGCGGGGCAGGGCCCGGTTGAGATCGCGCAGCGCGCGCTGCAGGCGGCAAAGCTGCAGGGCTATGACGTCCTGATGCTCGACACCGCGGGCCGCCTCCACGTCGACCAGCAGCTGATGGACGAGATGCAGGCGGTGTCCCGCGCCTCGACGCCGACCGAAACTTTGCTCGTTGTCGACAGCCTGACCGGTCAGGACGCGGTGCAGGTCGCGCAGCGGTTCAGCGACCAGGTGCCGCTCACGGGCGTCGTGCTTACCCGCATGGACGGCGACGCGCGAGGCGGTGCCGCGCTGTCGATGCGCGCGGTCACCGGAAAGCCGATCAAATTTGCGGGTACCGGCGAAAAGCTCGACGGGCTCGAACTCTTCCAACCCTCGCGTATCGCCGGCCGCATCCTCGGCATGGGCGACGTTGTCAGCCTCGTCGAACGCGCCGCCGAAACAATCCAGGCCGACGAGGCCGAGGCGATGGCGGCGAAGATGGCCAAGGGCCAGTTCGACCTCAACGACCTTCGCACTCAGCTCAACCAGATGCGCCGCATGGGCGGCCTTGGCGCGCTCGCGGGGATGATCCCGGGGATCAAAAAGGCGCAGGCCCAGATGGCTGCAGGCGCCGCCGACGACAAGATGCTCATCCATTTCGACGCGATCATGGGATCGATGACCCCCAAGGAACGCGCCAAGCCCGAAATTCTGACCGCGAAGCGCAAGATCCGTATCGCCAACGGCTCGGGTACGACGGTGCAACAGGTCAACAAGGTGCTGAAGATGCATCAGGAAATGGCCGGCGCGATGAAGAAAATCCGCAAGATGGGCGGGCTCAAGGGCCTCGGCGCGCTGTTCGGCAAAGGCGGCGGCATTCCCGGCATGGGCGGCGGCAGTGGTTTGCCCGGCCTCGGCGGTGGCGGATCGATCCCGCCAGAGCTTGCTAATTTGATGAATAAAAAGAAATAATTCGATCAGACTTTAAACTTTAAACCGAAGGAAAATATCATGGCTACCTCAATTCGTCTCGCTCGCGGCGGCTCGAAAAAGCGTCCCTATTACAAAATCGTTGTCGCCGATTCGCGCAGCCCGCGCGATGGCCGCTTCATCGAACGCATCGGCAGCTACAATCCGCTGCTCGCCAAGGACAATCCCGAGCGCATCAAGCTCGACGGCGAACGCGCCGCGCATTGGCTGAGCGTCGGCGCCCAGCCGAGCGACCGCGTCGCCCGTTTCCTCGACGCCGCTGGCATCAAGGAGCGCGCTGCGCGCAGCAACCCCAACAAGGCAGTCCCGGGCGAAAAGGCCAAGGAACGCGCCGAAGAAAAGGCCCAGAAGCTGGCTGACGCCGAAGAAGCCGCTGCCGCTGCAGCCGCCGCTCCGGCACCCGAACCCGAAGCGGCCGAAGAAGCCGCGCCCGAAGTGGCAGCTGACGAAGCACCTGCTGAAGCTGCTGCTGCCGAAGACGCCGCCGCCCCCGCCGCGGCTGAATCGGATTCGACCGGTTCGGTGAAGAGCGAAGCGACTGCTGAAGCCGTCGCCGAAGCGGTTGCTGACGACACGCCTGCCGATGCGACCGCCGACGACGCGACCGGAATGGCCGAACAGGCTTCCGAAGGCGGCCCCGCCGAAGAAGCTCCGGCGGCTCCCGCTGCCGAGGAAGCTGCTGCCGAAGAAGCGCCCGCTGAAGAAGCCGGCGAAGAAGAGGCCAAGGCCTAAATCTTGGCCAATGCCGACCGCCCCGTCACCCTTGCCGCCATCGCCGGCGCGCATGGGGTACGGGGCGAGGTGCGCCTCAAGCTATTCGGTGAAGGCGCGGATACCCTCCGCGCCTTTTCCGTTTTTGCGGCAGGCGACCGTAATCTCACGCTGAAATCGGTGCGCCCCGCCAACCAGGGCGCGGTCGCCACATTTGCCGAAATCACCGACCGCAGCGGGGCCGAAGCGCTGCGCGGCACCGTCCTCACCGTCCCGCGTTCGGCGCTGCCGCCGCTGGGTGAGGGTGAATATTACCACCACGATCTGCTCGGCCTGCCATGCGTCTCGACCGACGGCAGCGCAGTGGGAGAGGTGGTCGCGATCGACAATTTCGGCGCCGGTGACATCCTTGAAATCGCGAAGCCCGACGGCAAACGCTTCATGGTGCCGATGAACGACAAAGCCGTTCCCGCATGGACCGCTGACGGCGTGACGATCGCGGCGGCATTTATCGAATAGAGCGACCGATATCTTGCCGCCCGTTGCCGTTACCGCGGCGCGCTGATAGCGTCCTCACAGGGTAGAGGAAAATATGATGGGCTGGAAATCGGGTTTGGTTTTGACATGGGTGCTGGCGCTGCCGCTGCCCGCGCTGGCCCAGGATTCGGAGCCGAAAACCCTTGAGCAAATAACCCCCGAAATCGACGCGCTGTTCGCCAGATTTAAGGCTGAAGCGCATGTTCCGGGCATGGTCTATGGCGTCGTCAGGGACAGCGAGCTTGCCTATGTAAAAGGCATCGGGGTCCAGGATCTCAAAGACAAGCGCGCGGTGACCGCCGACAGCCGGTTCCGCATCGCATCGATGACCAAGGCGTTCACCGCGCTGTCGATCCTGAAACTGCGCGACGACGGCAAGCTGCGCCTCGACGATCTGGCCGAACAGCATATCCCTGAAATGAAAGGCTGGGTCTACCCGACCACGGACAGCCCGCGCATCCGTATCCGCGACCTGCTCCACCACGTCGGCGGTCTCGTCACCGATGATCCATGGGGCGACCGGCAACAGATATTGCCGCAAGACGTCTTCACGAAAATGATTGCCGCCGGGGTGCCGTTCAGCCGTGCCCCGCAGAGCCAGCATGAATATTCGAACTTCGGCTACGCGCTGCTCGGCCGGATCGTCGCCAAAGTCTCGGGCATGGCGTACACCGACTACGTCCAGCAGACGATCCTGACCCCGCTCGGCATGACCGGCAGCGGCTTCGACGTGACCCAAACGCCCAAGGCGCGGTACGCGCGCGGCTATCGGTGGGAAAATGACGCCTGGACGCCTGAACCCGAAATGATCGACGGCGCGTTCAACAGCATGGGGGGGTTGCAGGTCAGCGCCAATGACTATGCCAAATGGATCGCCTTCCTGCTGTCGGCCTGGCCGGCGCGTGACGACGCCGACACCGGACCGGTCCGGCGCGCAACCGTGCGCGAAATGGCGCAGGGGCTAAATTTTGTGACCGTCGCGAACCGTATCGGCGCGAGCGGCGCCACCGCCTGCAAACAGGCGGCAGCCTATGCCATGGGTTGGCGCGTCGCGCAGGATTGCGACCTTGGCCTGACGTTGGCGCATGGCGGCGGCTATCCGGGTTATGGCAGCCATGTAATGCTGATGCCCGATCATGGCGTGGGCGTGTTCGCGCTGTCGAACCGCACTTACGCAGGGCCGTCGGCGCCGGCATGGGACAGCGCGGTGGCGATGCACAAGGCGGGGTTGCTGGTCGGCCGCGCAGTGCCGGTGACGCCTGCGGTGGCAGATGCCTTTGCTGCGGCACGGGCCGCCTATGCGGCGGGCAATCTTGCTCCGCTTCAGGGCAAACTGGCGATGAATTTCCTGCTCGACCGGTCTGCAGAGAATTGGGTCGCGGAGCTTGCGAGGCTGAAAGCCGCGGTCGGAGACTGCCCGACTGCCGAGCCGCTGGCACCGTCCGGGGGGATGTCGGCGACCTTCCGCCTGAATTGCACAAAGGGTCGGCTCGACGGCATGCTGTTGCTGGCGCCGACGACGCCGGTGACCGTCCAGTCGCTGCGCTTTCGCGTCGCGGTGCCCTGAAAAAAGGCGTCACGCTGCTTCGATAAACACCACCCGATTGCGTCCGCTTTCCTTGGCGGCGTACAGGTTGATGTCGGCCGATTTCATCGCCGCGCCGAAACTCGTGTCGCGGCCGATATGGACCAGCCCCATACTCGCGGTCACCGGACGTTCGAGCAGCGGCACCATCTGCGCGACATAAGCGCCGATCCGCTGCCGCAGCCGTTCGGCCTCGATCGCGACCGCGGCGGGCGCGCCGCGGAACAGCAGCGCAAACTCCTCGCCGCCGATGCGCGCTGCCAGCGCCGATCCGGATCCAAGCGCGACCCCTGCAGCAAAGATCACCCGGTCGCCGACATCATGGCCATGATGGTCGTTGATTGCCTTGAAATGGTCGAGGTCGACGAGCGCGATCGCGACGGGCGGCTCTTCGTCGAAACTTTCCTCGATCGCGCGGCGGTTGGGCAGGCCGGTCAACGGATCGGTATGCGCGATGATCCGCATCGCCTCGGCCTGCGCGCGCGCCTCCTGTCGCTCGCGGCGCAGGCGCATCAGGCGGTCAAGGATGCCAAAGGCGGTGAGCATGACTTCCAGCCCGAGCGCCGGGAACAGCAGGAACAGGAAGCTCGCAAAGGGCTGCCCCAGCACGATGTCGTGAAACAGGCTGACGCCATACACTCCGCCGATACCGCTCCACGCCGCCGCCTGATAACGCGCGGTGCGGCTGCCGCGCTTCAGCGCGAGCACCACCGCCGTCCCGCACAGCGCGAGCATACCGACCAGCACGACACTGCGCAGCATCATATAGGCCGTCGCGTCGGGCATGACCGTAGCGGGGGTCGTCAACAGGATCAGGGCGGGCGGCCATCCGAGCCAACGATACAGCCGCGGTCCGACCATCCCCGGTTCAAGATAGGACCGAAGGAACACCCCTGACACGACGACGCTCAGGTCGAAGAAAATCGTGATCCAAACTTGGCGGGCAAAACTGTCGGGCGCCAGCCAGGCCCCCATTGCCAGCGGCGACAGCGCAATCGCGAGCGCGAAATAGGACATGGCGCGCACGCTTTGCCAGATCAGGAAACGCTCGCGCAGCAGGCGGTAGAAAACCGCATTATAGGCGAGCGAGAACAGCAATAGGCCCAGGAAGATGCCGGTGAGCACCCCGTCCCAGCTCATGCTGGTCGCATCGGCGAACGAAGATTGCGCGCGCGCCGGTGCGGCGGTGGCCAACAGCCCCGCGCCCAACGCCAAAATTCGCGCACCTCGCACCATGCGACCCCCGTCATGTCCACTGGGGAACGCTAGGCGCCGAACGGCTGATTTTTGGTTAACGGCGCGTTCGGAAAGTGGCGCTGTTTGCGGGTCATAGCAGCGAGCTGGTCGAAGGGCGCCCAGGGGTCGGGGACTCCCTTCGACCAGCTCGCGACTATGTCGTGCCAGCCGCTGCCATTAACCAGTCTTGTGCCGCTTGATTACGCTGCATCGCGCTGGGGTGCCGACGAGCGAATTGGTTCGGCATGGGTGGCGCGCCCGATGATCCGGGCGCCGATGCGCCGGAACGACTTGACCAGCCACACAAGCCCGCGGTGCAGATCCGCGCTGAAACGGGGATGACCCTCGTCCCAAGTCCGCATCCAAATTTCGTCTTTCATCACTCTTCTCCTGCAATCCGATGGGGGCAAAATGCGCCTTTGCCGCGCGCCGCGCCAACAAAAGCTTTGCGACACATCATAAGGTCAGCTTATATATGAGTGATGCCCAAGTTACCGCCGCTTGCCGCGATCCGGACCTTTGAAGCCGCCGGAAGGCTGGAAAACTTCTCGCGCGCCGCCGAGGAGCTGGGACTGACGCAGGCGGCGGTCAGTTATCAGGTGCGCCAATTGGAAGACCGGCTGGGCCGCGCCCTGTTCGTGCGCGAAAAGGGGCGGGTGCGCCTGTCCGAAACCGGACAGCGGCTGCTTCCCGCAATCTCGGGCGCCTTTGGTGCGATGGGCGACGCGTTTGCCGCGCTAGGCAATGACGAGGCCGACGTGCTGACGATCAGTGCGATGACAACCTTTGGCGGCACCTGGCTCAGCGCGCGGATCGGCGGCTTTCAGCTGGCCTATCCCGACCTGGCGGTGCGCATGTTGATGAACAACGATCTGGTCGATTTCAACGCCACCAATGTTGATGTCGCGATCCGCGTTGGCCGCGGCGGATGGCCTGGCCTGCGGGCCGACTTTCTGTACCGCAGCCATGTGACGCCGATCTGCGCGCCCGGTTTTCTGGACGTGAACCACATCGCAGCGCCCGCCGATTTGTTGCGTGTTGACCGGCTGGCCCCCAACGACCCTTGGTGGGCGGGCTGGTTCGCCGCCGCGGGCGTCGCGACCGTGCCGCCGCCGCAGCGCAGCGGCATCGAACTCGACAGCCAGTTGCAGGAGGCGAGCGCGGTGCAGGGCGGCTACGGCATCGCGATGATGACGCCGCTGCTGTGGCGCGCCGAACTCGACGCCGGGCGGCTGGTCCAGCCGTTCGATACGCTCTTCCAGCCCGGCACCGCGCACTATCTCGTCCATCGCGAAAACCGCGTCGGCGTCCGCAAGATCGAACGTTTCCGTGAATGGCTGCGCGCCGAACTCGACAAGGATCGCCACCGGCTTCCCGATGAACTGTGGAAACCGCTGGCTTGACTTGATGCACAGCGTATATACATCATGTATATACGGAGATGAACCATGACGGAGCGAATTGAAGTCAACGAGGACCGGCGCGCGTTCGCCTTGAATCGGGTTTTCCGCTCCGCCCCTTGGTTGAAGACGTCCGACAAAACCCGCCACAAGGTCAAGGTCTTCAAATCGGGCAACTCGCTGGCGGTGCGAATTCCGGCGGGGACAAAATTGATGGCGGGAACCGAAATGGATTTGATTGTCGAACACGGCCAGTTTCTTTCCTATGAGCCTGCCAATCAACCCAAACGCAAATTCAACATCGCGAAGGTGGCGGGTTCGGCCACCGACCTGCATCTGATCGCGCCAGAAGACAGGCTGTTCGAGGATCGGGCTTGGTTGACTGGCAAGGCCGATGGAAATGACGGCGCGTGAAATATCTGCTGGATAGCAATGCCATCATTGGGCTTGTCATGAACCTCGACGCCCGGCTGGTGTCACGGGCGGGCGAGTGCGACGAGGGCGACCTGGTGACGTCCGCGATTGCTTATGCCGAGGTCGCCCATGGTTCTGCGCGCGGCAGGGCGCCTGCCTATGATCAGTTGCAAGCCTTTGTCGAAGAGGTGCCGGTGCTCGATTTCGACTATAAAGCTGCGCTGGCCTATGCGGCGTTGCCGTTCCGGCGCGGCAGCTACGACCGGCTGATCGCGGCGCACGCCCTCTCCCAAGGCATCGCCCTCGTCACCGCAAACGAAGCCGAGTTCACCGACGTGCCTGGCTTGGTGGTCGAGAATTGGACCTTGCCATGACCTTCACCGCCGTCCCCCTGACCCTCTATCCCGACATGTTCCCAGGTCCGCTGGGGCACAGCATGGCGGGCCGCGCGCTCGAAAGCGGAACCTGGACTTGCGCGCCGGTGCAGATCCGCGATTTTGCGACCGACAAGCACCGCACCGTCGACGATACGCCGGCGGGCGGCGGAGCGGGCATGGTGCTCAAGGCCGATGTACTGGCGGCGGCGGTCGATCATGCGTTCGAGGCGCATCCGGGCCTGCCGATCCTCGCCATGACCCCGCGCGGGACGCCGATCATGCAAGCGCGCGTTCGCGCCCTCGCGGCGGGGCCGGGGGCGATCATCCTCTGCGGCCGGTTCGAGGGATTTGACGAGCGCATCTTCGATGCGCGGCCGATCGAGCAGGTGTCGATGGGCGACATCATATTGTCGGGCGGTGAGATGGCGGCGCTGATGCTGCTCGACGCTTGCATTCGGCTGCTTCCCGGCGTAATGGGCGCGGCTTCTAGCGGGGACGATGAGTCGTTTGAAAACGGCTTGCTCGAATATCCGCACTATACCCGACCTGTTCAATGGGAAGGGCGCACGATCCCCGAAGTGCTGCGATCGGGGGATCATGCGAAGATCGCAGCCTGGCGGAAACAACAGGCGGAAGATCATACACGGTTAAGCAGGCCGGACCTTTGGGAGCGTCATATCGATGCTCGGGACCGACCTGCCTCTGGCGCGCGGCGAAAAGAAAAGGACTAGGGGCATGAACCTCATCCAGACGATCGAAGCCGAAGAAATTGCCAAAGCGGCAAAGACAATTCCGACCTTCCGCCCCGGCGACACGCTGAAAGTCGGCGTGAAGGTGGTCGAAGGCGAACGCACCCGCGTCCAGAATTTCGAAGGCGTGTGCATCGCGCGCTCGAACAAGGGCATGGGCTCCAACTTCACCGTCCGCAAAATGTCGTTCGGCGAAGGTGTCGAGCGCGTGTTCCCGCTGTACTCGCCCAACCTCGACAGCATTACCGTCATTCGCAAGGGTGCCGTGCGTCGTGCGAAGCTTTACTATCTTCGCGGCCGCACTGGTAAATCGGCGCGTATTGCGGAGCGCCGCGACTACCGGCCGGAAGCCAGCGAGGGCTAAGGGAGGCTTTCCCAACCCCAAGCGAAAACAGCTTTCCAAAACGACCGGTTCCGCCAAAGCGCAGAACCGGTCGTTTTTCGTTTCAGCACATCAGTTTCAGAACGGGATTTCATCATGGGTTATCGGATCGTTGTCGCCGGTGCGACGGGCAATGTCGGGCGCGAAGTGCTTGCCATCCTGACCGAGCGCGAATTCCCGATCGACGAATTGGCGCTCGTCGCCTCGTCGCGCAGCCAGGGGCTCGACGTCGAGATCGGTGATACCGGCCGCACGCTCAAATGTCAGAATATCGAAAATTTCGACTGGACTGGCTGGGACATGGCGATTTTTGCGATCGGCAGCGAAGCGACCAGGATCCACGCGCCAAAGGCCGCGGCTGCGGGCTGCGTCGTGATCGACAATTCGTCGCTCTATCGCATGGACCCCGACGTGCCGCTGATCGTGCCTGAGGTGAACCCCGACGCGATTGACGGCTATACCAAGCGTAACATAATCGCGAACCCGAACTGCTCAACCGCGCAGATGGTCGTTGCGCTGAAGCCGCTTCACGATGCCGCCAAGATCACGCGTGTCGTCGTCTCGACCTATCAGTCGGTGTCGGGCGCCGGCAAGGCGGGCATGGACGAACTGTGGAACCAGACGCGCCAGATCTTTGTCGGCGACGAAAAGGACATCCAGAAATTCACCAAGCAGATCGCCTTCAACGTCATCCCGCACATCGACAGCTTCCTCGACGACGGATCGACCAAGGAAGAGTGGAAGATGGTCGTCGAAACCAAGAAGATCCTCGATCCGAAGATCAAGGTCACCGCGACCTGCGTCCGTGTGCCGGTGTTCGTCGGTCATTCGGAAGCGATCAACATCGAGATGGAGCGCGAACTGTCTGCCGAAGATGCCCAGCGCATCCTGCGCGAAGCCCCCGGCGTCGTCCTCCACGACAAGCGCGAAGACGGCGGTTATATCACCCCGGTCGAATGCGTCGGTGACTTTGCGACCTTCGTCAGCCGTGTGCGCGAGGATCCGACGGTCGAAAACGGCCTGAACCTGTGGTGCGTTTCGGACAACCTCCGCAAGGGCGCGGCGCTCAACGCGGTGCAGATCGCCGAACTGCTGGGACGGCGGCATTTGAAGAAGGGCTGATTATGGCGCGGCGGACCGGCACAATCGCAGTAACGCTGGCTCTGGTCGCGTTCAGCATTCCGTCCGCCGCGGCCGATCCGCCGCGCTCACCATCTTACGGCGATTTCGCGGTCGTGCCTGACGAAATCCTCGGCGCATGGGAAATGGTCGGCGAAAAATGCGACGAAAGCGAAACGCGCGGCACGAAGCAGGTCGATGCGCTCACCCGTTTCGAGCGGGATTTAAGATATGAACACACGGTCGAAGGCTGGATTTTGCGCGGACGCTATCGCGTCGAGCAGATGCGCAATGGGCCGCTGCGGAACCCGCTCGCCGAGACGCTGTATGCATTCGATCTCGTCGACGGCCATCTTGAAAACTGGGGCGAGGGCGAAGCCGTCTTCCTGTGCGGCCGGATTTTCGAGCGGGCGAATAAATGAGCCGCGATCCGACGCGCTTCACCCATGCGCTCTGCCGCGCCCCGGCGCCCTCCGCCATTCACGGCATCCGCGCCGATCACGGACCCGACCCCGACTTCACCGGTCTCGTCGCCGAACATGACGCCTATGTCGGGGCGCTCCGCGAACTCGGCCTTGCCGTTGAAGTCCTGCCGCCGCTCGACGACTTCCCCGACGCGCTGTTTACCGAAGATGTCGCGCTGACCTTTCCCAACGGCGCGATCCTGCTGCGTCCCGGCGCGCCGAGCCGCGCAGGCGAAGTCAGGCATATCCGGGCATCGCTCATCGTGCATCACAAGCGTCTTCTTGAAATGACCGGCCCCGGATATGCTGATGGCGGCGACATCCTGCGCCTCGCCGATCGTGTGATCATCGGCCTTTCCGCGCGCACCGACCGCACCGGCGCCGAGGAACTCGCCGGCCTGCTCGGCAAGCTCGGTTATCGTGCCGAGATTGCGGACACACCGCCCGGCGTGCTCCATTTCAAGACGGGCTGCGGTCTGATCGACGAACGCACGATCCTCGCCGTCCCGGCGCTTGCCGACTGCCCGCAGTTTACGGGGCTGGAGGTCGTGCAGACCCCGTCCGGTGAAGACGCCGCCGCCAATGTGCTGCGCATCGAGGGAACCGTCCTCGTCGGCGATCGCTGGTCCGCGACGCACGCAATGCTCGCCGCGCGCGGCATCGCAATCCGTCCCCTGCCGACCGACCAGATCGCCCATATCGATGCGGGGCTCAGCTGCATGTCGCTGCGCTGGTGAGCGCAGCCACCCCGCCCGCACAGCGCCGCCTGCTCGGCGCGCTCCTTGTGCTGCTCCTGCTCGCGCAGATCGATCAGCCCTATCCCGAAGCTGCGCTGCTCCAGCATTTCCCGACGATGGTGCTGCTCGTCGCTGCGCCCGCGCTGCTCCGCCGCTGGCCGCTCTCGACCGCGTCGGTCGCGTGCATTGCGGCGTTCATGGCGCTCCACACGCTTGGCGGCCGTTATGCTTACAGCAATGTCCCCTATGACGACTGGGGGAGCGCGCTGACCGGCACCGGCCTGTCCGACGCGTTCGGCTGGACGCGCAATCACTATGATCGGCTCGTCCATTTCGCGTTCGGCGCGCTGTCGGTGATCCCGGGCGCCGAAATCGCGCGGCGCTGGGGCGGGCTTGGCAAGCGCGGTGCGGCATTAACCGTGCTGGGTTGGGTGTTGACCATCTCCAGCCTCTATGAAATCTTCGAATGGCTGCTGACCATCGTTGCCGCGGGCGAAACCGCCGACCGCTATAATGGCCAGCAGGGCGACATTTGGGACGCGCAAAAGGATATGGCGCTGGCGGCGCTTGGTGCGATATTGGTGCTGCTGGTCCAGCGAAGGAGATAGGCGATGCGTAACATGATGGCCCTCGCGATGGTGGCATTGCTCGCCGCATGCAAACCGGCGGCCGAAAAGGCGCCCGCCCCGGCCGAAGTCAGTGCGCCGCCGGTTCCTGACACCAAAGCCGACGGACCCGCAGCCGGGACCACCGTGATCAGCCTCGATGGCGAGGGGCTGCGCTTTATCGACAAGAGCAGCGGCAAGGCCAGCCTGCTCGCCTTCGGCGTCCCGCGCGCGCAGGCCGAGACCGCGCTGGCGAATGTCGCGGGCCAGGCCGATGACCGCAGCACGAACGACGAGTGCGGCGCCGGTCCGATGCAATTCACCCGCTATGACGCGATGACGCTGAATTTTCAGGACGACAAGTTCGTCGGCTGGTTCCTCGGCAACGAGCCCGGTGCCGCCGCCTTTTCGACGACCAGCGGCATCGCTATCGGCTCGACCCGCGCCAGGGCGGCGGAATCGGTGTCGATCATCGACGTCGAGGACAGCACGCTGGGCGAGGAATTCACCATCGGTTCCGGCGAAAATGTCGTCGGCGGGATGTTCGCCGCGCCAGGCGATGCGGCGAAGATCGACGCGCTGTTCGCGGGGGTGAACTGCTTCTTTCGTTGAGCAAGCGATGCGCACCGCGATATTTTCATCGTCCCCCCAAACTCGAGCCGGGGTCCATGACTTCGACGCTGCAGCGATCCCGGATCAAGTCCCGGGATGACCGATAAGGGACAGGCCGCTTCTGCCCCACAGCAGCCAACAAACCTAATGCCCCATATCCGCCGCCGACGCGACAGGCCCGCCCGGCTTCGGTGGACGTAGCAACAGCACGAGCGGCACCGATGCCAGCGTTACCCACATCATGGCCCAAAAATCGTCGATATAGGCGACCATCGCCGCCTGCCGGTTGATCTCGGCATTGACCATCGCCATCGCCGTATCGCCCGCGATACCGAAACGGTCGGCGGTCGACGGGTCGAGCAGGCTGACCGAGCTGTTGGTGACATGCGCTGCCAGATCCGCGTGGCTCGTCTGGATATTCGACCCCAGCAAGGTGGTAACGATCGAAATGCCGATCGACGCGCCCAGGCTACGGAACAGGTTGAGCAGGCTCGATCCGTCGGTGCGATGTTGCGGCGCGATCGTCGCGAACGCCATCGTGTTGAGTGGGATGAAGATCAGCCCCATGCCCAGCCCCTGGATCAGCCCGCTGACGATGACTGGCTGCATCCCCATCATCAGCGACCAGTGACTCATCTGCCAAAGCGAAAAGGCGGCGACGACCAGCCCGGTGCCGACGAGCCAGCGCGGGTCGATCTTGCCCAGCAATTGTCCCGCGACCCACATGCTGATCAAGATACCGATCCCGCGCACCGCCAGCGCCAGCCCGGTGTCGATCACCGGCCACCCGAACAGATTTTGCAGCATCGGCGGCAAAAGTGCCATCGACGCGAACATCACTACCCCGACCACGACCATGAACCCCATCGCGGTGACCAGATTGCGGTCGGCCAGCATCGCGCGGCTGAACAGCGGCGCGCGCGCGGTAAACATATGCACCACGAACATCCACAAGCACGCGACCGCGACGCCGCATTCGATCCAGATTTCGATGCTGTCAAACCAGTCGGCATGCGCGCCGCGGTCGAGCATCAATTGCAGTGCGGCGAGCCCGAGCGCGAGCATCGAGAAGCCGAACAGGTCAAAACTGCGGCTCGTTTTTTTGGTCGCGGGCAGCAGCGCCCACATCATTGCCAGCGTCAGCATGCCGAACGGCAGGTTGACGTAGAACACCCAGCGCCAGCTCGCCTGCTCGGTCAGCCAGCCGCCGAGCACGGGCCCCAGGATCGGCCCGATCATGATCCCCATGCCCCAGATCGACATCGCGCGCGCGTGACGCTCGGGCGGGTTGATGTCGAGCATAACCGATTGCGAGAGCGGACCGATAAACGCCGCAAAAACCCCCTGCAAAAAGCGGAATGCGACCATCTGTTCCAGCGACTGCGCCGCCCCGCACGCCATCGACGCTAGGATGAAACCGAAGATCGCGATCAGGAACAGTTCGCGCCGCCCGATGCGGTCGGCCAGCCAGCCGGTGATCGGCATCGCGACCGCGCTCGCCAAAATATAGCTGGTCAGTACCCACGTCACCGTCTCGCTCGTTGCGCCCAGCGCCGATTGCATATGCGGAATCGCGACGTTGGCGATCGTCGTGTCGAGGATCTGCATGATCGACGCACCCATGACGGCGACGGTCAGCAGGCCGCGATGACGCACCCGCGCGTGCAGCGGGATGCTGTCGTCGGCGGGCAGCGCGCTGGCGGTCGGGCGACGGGGGAGGGAGCGGGAGGCCATGGTTATTTAAAGCCCCTCCCCTTCCGGGGAGGGGTTGGAGTGGGGTCCGTCGGGTTGGCGATTGGCCGCTGGCCCCCACCCGCTGCGACTAACGAACAAGTTCGTAAGTCTCGCTGGCCTCTCCTGACGGAGAGGAATGAGGTCGTACAAAGCGGCGCAGTCACCCTACTTCCCCGCCACCGCACCACCGCTGGTAAACACCCGCACATCCGCCGACAGTCCCGCGATCATCTCGCGCGCCGGTTTCTCGTCGAACGCGATCCGCACCGGCACCCGCTGCGTCACCTTGACCCAGTTGCCCGTTGCATTCTGCGCCGGCAGCACCGAAAATTCGCTGCCGGTCCCCGCGCCGATCGTCAGCACATGCCCGCGCACTTTCAGCCCCGGATAGGCGTCGAAGCTCACCTCGGCGCGCTGGCCGACGCGCATATTGGCGAGGTCGGTTTCCTTGAAATTCGCCTCGACCCACGGACGCCCGGTATCGACAAGCGTCACCGCGGGCAATCCGGCGACCATCATCTGACCGATTTGCAACCGGTCCGATTGCGCGACGCGCCCGGCGCTCGGCGCGCGCACCGTCGTGCGGGCAAGGTTCACCTGCGCTTGCGAGCGCTGGACGCGCGCGGCCTCGACCTGCGGATTGACCCCGCTCGATGGACCCGCCGCGAGTTTTGTCCGCGCCTCGGCCGCTGCCGCCTCCGCCTGCCGTACCCGTTCGCGCGCCTGCGCGACCGCGTGGCGTGATGCATCATAGGCGGCCTTGGTGGTGAAGCCCCTTTCCATCAGCGCCGCTTGCCGACCGAAATTGACCTCGGCAAATTTGACGTCTTCGCGCGCTGCGGCGATGTCGACGCTCGATGTGTTGGCGCTCGCCGACAGATTGCCGACCTCGACTTCGGCCGCGTCGATCGCGGCGCTCGCCTGCGCGACGGTCAGCGCATAGGGTTCGCCGTCGATGCGGAACAACAATTGACCCTTCGCCACCTGCTGGCCGTCGCGCACGGCGACTTCGGTGATCCGCCCGCCGACCTCGGCCGCGACCGACACCTTGTCCATCTGGACATAGGCATTGTCTGTCGACACCGACCCGCCGCTCGTCAGCCACCAGCCGGCACCGCCGGCGACCAGGGCCAGCGGCAGGCCGAACATCAGCAGGCGTGTGCGCCGGCTCGTCGTCGGCGCGGCCTCTCCTGCCCCCGTGGCGGGCAGCGGATCGGCTTTTGGCGCAGCCTTGGGCGGCGCGGCATCTTCGGTTTTGGGGCGCGCGGGGGAGAGCTGGTCCATCAGGCGGTCTCTTTTTCTTTTTGGCATATGCGGCGTGACAGATTGGCGCGGACGCGTTCGACCAGCGTGATCAACTGGTCGCGCTCGGCCGCGCTCAATCCTTCGGTGGCTTCGGCGGTCAGCGCGTCGGCGGTCTCGCGCATCCCGCCGAGCAGATCACCCGCGCGCGTCGTCAGATATAGGCGCCAGGCGCGGCGGTCGGCGGGATCGGCGCGGCGTTCGACCATCTCGGCCTCGACCAGCCGGTCGACCATGCGCGACAGGGTGATCGGCTCGACCTCGATCAGTTCGGCGAGCGGTCCCTGACGGATCCCCTCGTGCCGTTTGAGGTAGGTGATCAGCCGCCACTGCAGCGCGGTGATGCCGCTGTCGCGCGTGCGCGCGTTCAAAGCGCGCCGGAACAGCCGCGCTGTGTCATTCAGCAGGAATCCGATCGTTTCGTTCATGGACTAAGATATAATAGCAATTGCTACTATATTCAACGACAAATGCGATGTGCGCTCGGACCCCGGACCGGACCATGTCCGCCAACGCCAACCTGCGGCATCCGCCGGGGAGGCTCTTCGGAGCTGCCATTTTCTTTTCCGCGGCAGTTCGTGCTAGGCCGACGCCAGGGACGTCATCGTATTGACGGATATCTTGCCAAGAGCCGCCTCACTCAACGGGACCGACTTTTCATGGCCGATGAAATCGAACTGAAGCTCGAGCTGGCGCCTGCCGACGCAGACCGGATCATTGCGTCGAAGCTGTTCGGCGAAACCGCAAAGGTCGCCGACCAGGTCTCGACCTATTTCGATACCGCCGGCAAGGCGGTGGCGAACGCTGGCTTTTCGCTTCGCATCCGGCGCACAGGCAACACGCGCATCCAGACCATCAAGGCTCATGGAGCTCATTCGGCCGGGCTCTTTGCACGCACCGAATGGGAGCGACCGGTCGACAATGATGTCCCCATCCTCGACTATGCGACCCCGCTGCCGACCGTCATCGGCGATGACGCCGACAAGGTCACGCCTCGGTTCATGGTGAAGGTCGAACGGTGCAAATGGCTTATCGAAGAGGACGGAACGACAATCGAGGTCGTTCTCGACCGCGGCGAGGTGAGCGCAAGCGGTCGGTCGGACCGCATCTGCGAAATCGAACTCGAACTGAAGCTGGGTGACCCGGCGGCGCTTTTCGGTCTTGCGCGCAAGATCGGCGCGATCGCTCCGATACGCCTCGGCGTGCTGACCAAATCGGAACGCGGCTACCGGTTAGAAGAGCCGGATCTGGAGAGCGTCAAGGCCGAGCCGGTCGTACTGAGAGCCGATACCAGCGCGGCCGAGGCGTTCAAGCGCATCGTCCAATCCTGCATGCGCCAATTCCGGCTAAACGAAGACCTGCTCCTTTCGAGCCGCAATCCAAATGCGCTTCATCAGGCGCGTGTCGCCATTCGCCGGTTGCGCTCGGCCTTTTCGATCTTCAAGCCGATGATCGGCGACGACGGCGCGGGTTTGCGCGAAGAACTCAAATGGCTTGCGGAGGCCCTTGGCCAAGCCCGCGATATCGACGTGTTGCTGGAGCGGGCGCCGCCCGGCGCCCTGCGCGATCGCGTCATGGCAGCTCGCGAAAAAACCTATGACCTTCTGTTGGAGACGCTGGCGGATCACCGGGCGCGCATCGTTATGCTGAACATTGCGCATTGGCTCGAACAGGGTCGATGGACCGGCAGCGATGGCGGAAAAGTTGACGAAAGTGAACCCGCACGCGCATTCGCCGCGAGCGCGCTCGCGCGCTTACGGCGACGTATCAAGCGGCGGGGCAAAGGGCTTGCGACCGTCGATGAAGAGACGCGGCACGAGGTGCGAAAGGACGCAAAAAAGCTGCGTTATGCGAGCGAGTTTTTTGCTTCCTTGTTTGATGGGAAGCGTGCGCAGCGGCGTCAAAAACGCTTTGTCGTCGCACTCGAAGGGCTGCAGGATCACCTCGGGGCGCTCAACGACCTCGCTACTGCACCGCATCTATTGGAGATGCTCGGCCTCGTTGAGCAGGATGGCGCGAGTGAGCTTCTCGCCAATGATTCCGGAAAGATGAAATTGCTTGCGCGCGCAGAAGTTGCACATGACGAGTTGTTCGACACCAAGCGCTTTTGGTGATCGTGGGCGGCCACTGCCTTCACCGGACGCTGCCAGGGCTCGCAATGCTCCTTGGGTGGGGCGGTGCTGGTTTGCGAGCCCAACTGGTCTAGATGCGTAAACGTCTTCTGGTTCAGATCCGCCCCCATCAGAGGCTTGGCACAGCCGCGATGTTCGACGACATCGACACCGAACTACAAACCCGTCTCGACAGCCTGGTCAAGGCGTTGGAAGACAGGATCGACGCTGCCCTATCGAGCGACGACGTATTGGCAGAAAACGCTGGCGTCCTCCGCTCCATCCCCGGGATCGGCCCAGTGGCCAGCACAATGCTGATCGCCGAAATGCCCGAGTTTGGTACCATTACCGGCGAAGAAGATGCTGCTCACACGGGGCTGGCTCCCATGGCGCATGAGCGCGGAACCCTGCGAGGAAAACGGGCTATTGCAGGCGGACGCCGTGCCTTGAGACATGTGATGCTCCAGGCGGCCCTCGTCGCTGCACATCACATTACAATCATGAAGACCTTCGCAGATCGTTCGCGAAAAGCCGGAAAGCCCCACAAGGTCATCATAATCGCTGTCGCGCGAAAACTGATCATCCTTGCCGACGCCCTGGCCAAAACCCGGCAGAAATGGGCGCCGTCGCCAATCTGACAGATACAGTTGCAAGAGATCCCCGGCGTGTCGCTGGTCAGTTTAAGATTGCGGCAGGGACAAGTTGCGGATCGGACCAATCACTTGTTCACGCCCTTGCCGCGCGTCCGCCGTTCCGGCAGGATGGCGCGATGACATTGATCGCCGACCTCTTCTGGTCCTTCCGTTCGCCGTACAGCTACCTTGCTATCGGCCGTTACCGGGCGCTCGCCGCCAGCCACGACCTGACGATCAACCTGCGCCCCGTCTATCCGCTCGCGATCCGCGAGCCGGAATTTTTCGAGCGCAACCACCCCAATTGGCTGAGCTACACGATGCGCGATATGATCCGCGTCGCCCAGTTCCACGGCATCCCTTTCGGCCCCCCGCGCCCCGACCCGATCGTGCAGGATCTGATGACGCGCGAAATCGCCGCCGAGCAGCCCTACATCTATCGTCTCACCCGGCTCGGTCAGGCGGCGTCGCGTCGCGGCAAGAGCCTGGCGTTTGCGCATGAAGTGGCGCAGTTGATCTGGGGCGGCGCGCGCGACTGGCACCTGGGCGATCACCTCGCCGGCGCCGCGCACCGCGCCGGACTTGATCTGGCCGAGCTGGACGCAGAAGCCATCGACGACGCCCCGGCGCTCGACAATGAAATCGCCGCCAATCAGGTCGCGCTGGAGATGGCCGGTCATTGGGGGGTGCCGACCCTGGTGTTCGATGGCGAGCCCTTTTTCGGGCAGGACCGCATCGACATGGCGAAATGGCGGATGGATCAAAAGGGTCTGCGGCCGCGCTGAACCTGCTTGCCCAACGGGCAGCCACAGGGGCATAGCTGGGGCATGACGATCGAACCCCTTTTTTTTCAGGCACGCGACGGTGTGCGGCTGGCGTGGCGCGAAACCGGCGAGGGCAGGCCGCTGATCCTGCTGCACGGCCTGTTTTCGAGCGGCGAGGTCAACTGGATCAAGTTCGGCACAGCCGCGCGGATCTCTGATGAAGGCTACCGGGTGATCATGCCCGACCTGCGCGTCCACGGCTCGAGCGAGGCGCCGCACGAGGAGGATCGTTATCCCCCCGACGTGCTGGTTCGCGACCTGGAGGATCTGGTCGCGCATCTGGATCTCACCGACTTCGATCTCGGCGGCTTTTCGCTCGGCGCGCGCACCAGCGTCCGCGCGGTCGTCGCGGGCATGAAGCCGCGCCGATTGATTTTGGGCGGGATGGGGCTGGCCGGGCTCGCCGGCTGGCAGAGGCGCGGGGCGTTCTTCCAGCGCGCGATCGCCGAATATGAGACCGCCAAGCGCGGCGACGACACCTGGTTGTCGATCCAGTTCATGAAGACGATGAAAGTTGATCGGATCGCCGCGAGGCATTTGCTCGACAGCTTCACCGATACGCCGCCCGAGGCGTTGGCCGCGCTGACGATGCCGGTGCTTGTCGTGTGCGGCGAACAGGATCAGGACAATGGCTTGGCGCCCGACCTAGTTGCGGCGCTCGCCGATGCCGAGCTTGCGACGATTCCCGGCACCCATATGTCGAGCGTGACCCAGCCCGAGCTGGGCGAGGCCATCGCAGCGTTCCTGACCGCTTGACCGCGCCGCCGACGCGGTCCAAGTTTCTGCCATCGCGCCGCAGAGCGCCGTCAGATCATTCCAGAGGATCCATCCCATGAAAGCCATGATTTCAAGCCTGTCGCTTGCCTTTTCGCTCGCGGTCGCCGGCCCCGCCGTCGCTGCGGAGCAGAAAGCCGCGGCGCCCGCAGCCAAGGCCGAGAAGCTCACCGCCGCCGACGCTGATGCCTTCATCGCCGCCGCCGAAAAGGACCTGTTTGACTATACCGTCGAGGCGAGCCAGGTGAATTGGGTCAACAGCACCTATCTGACCGAAGACACCGATGCGATGGCATCGCGGATCAACGCCGTGGGCACCGAAAAATCGGTCAAATATGCACTCGAAGCCGCCAAATATGCGAATGTTGCGGGGCTGAGCGCCGATACCAAGCGCAAGCTCGACATCCTGCGCACTGGGTTGGTTCTGCCCGCGCCGACCAAGCCCGGCGCGGCAACCGAGCTCAATCAGATCGCGACCGACCTGCAGTCGCAGTACGGCAAGGGCCGCGGCATGCTGGACGGCAAGGAAATTTCGGGATCGGACATCGAGGCCGAGATGGGCAATATCGAGCGGACGCCGGCGCAGCTCGCCGAAATGTGGACCAGCTGGCACGACAATGTCGGCGCGCCGATGAAGGATGACTATGCGCGCATGGTCGGCATCGCCAACGAGGGCGCCAAAGAACTGGGTTTCGCCAACACCGGCGCGATGTGGCGTTCGGGATACGACATGTCGCCCGAGGATTTCGCCAAGACGACCGAGCGTTTGTGGCAGGAAGTCAAGCCGCTCTACATGGCGCTCCACACCTACACGCGCTGGAAACTGAACGAGAAATATGGCGACGCGGTGCAGCCCAAGACCGGGCCGATCCGCGCCGACCTGCTCGGCAACATGTGGGCGCAGGAATGGGGCAATATCTACCCGCTCGTCGCGCCCGCGGGGTCGGGCGACCTTGGTTATGACGTCGGCGAGCTGCTGACCGCGCAGGGCAAGTCGCCGCTCGACATGGTCAAGGCGGGCGAGAATTTCTATTCGTCGCTGGGTATGGCACCACTGCCCGAAACCTTCTGGAAGCGGAGCATGTTCACCAAGCCCGCCGATCGCGAGGTTGTCTGTCACGCGTCGGCATGGGACGTCGACAACAAGGATGATATCCGCATCAAGATGTGCATCAAGGTTAATGCCGACGACTTCACGACGATCCACCACGAGCTCGGCCACAATTATTACCAGCGTGCCTATAACAAGCAGCCGTTCCTCTACCTGAACGGCGCCAACGACGGTTTCCATGAGGCGATCGGCGATTTTGTCGCACTGTCGATCACGCCGCAATATCTGGTCGACATCGGGTTGCTCGACAAGGCAAAGGTGCCGAGCGCCGACAAGGACACCGGCCTGCTGCTGCGGCAGGCGATGGACAAGGTCGCCTTCCTGCCCTTTGGCCTGCTTGTCGACCGCTGGCGCTGGGGCGTGTTCGACGGCACGATCAAGCCCGCCGATTACAACACCGCATGGACCCAGCTGCGCACCCAATATCAGGGGATCGTCCCCCCCGCTGCGCGACCCGCGAACGCCTTCGACGCGGGCGCAAAATTCCACATCCCCGGCAACACGCCTTACACGCGATATTTCCTCGCGCGTATCCTGCAGTTCCAGTTCTACGAGGCGGCGTGCAAGCAGGCGGGCTGGACCGGGCCACTTCATCGCTGCTCCTTTTATGGCAACAAGGAGGTCGGCGCGAAGTTGACCGCGATGCTTGAAATGGGTGCATCGAAGCCGTGGCCCGACGCGCTTGAAGCCTTTACTGGCAGCCGCGAAATGTCGGGCAAAGCGATGGCCGATTATTTCGCGCCCCTGAAGACGTGGCTCGACGAGCAGAACAGGGGCAAGCCGCAGGGGTGGTAAGCGGATCGTCCGCGCCCGCCGGTTTCGATCGTGCGCGCTATCTCGACCGGATCGGCGCCACGGCGCCGGTTCGGGCCGATTTGGCGGCGCTCGGCTTCCTGATGCGTGCACATCTGGACCGCGTTCCGTTCGAAAACCTCGACGTGCAACTCGGCCGCGTCCCGCCGGAGACGGTCGACGACATCTTTGACAAGGTGGTCAATCGTGGACGTGGTGGTTGGTGTTACGAGGTCAACACGCTGTTCGGCGTCCTCCTCGCCGATCTGGGCTATGCCGTCACCCGGCTGAGCGGCGATGTGCGGCGCGGCGGCGACGTTGCCGAACGGCCGGGCAATCATCTGTGCCTGCGCGTCGATCTCGATCGGGCCTATCTGGTCGATGTCGGTTTCGGCGGGTCGACCACCACGCCGATTGCGATTGAGCGCGGCAGAGTCGTCGACGGCCCCTATGCGATCCACATGGTGCAGGTCGCCAGCGATCGCTGGACCTTCGACGAAACGGTCGGCGAAGGGGCTTCCTTCGGGTTCGATTTCACCACCCGACCAGCGGATGAAGGCATATTGGCCGCAATGCGATCGGCGCTCGCGTGTGAAGACTGGTCGCCGTTCGTCCAGAATCTGGTGATGCAGCTACGCCGCGGCGATACGCACTGGACCCTGCGCGGCCGGGTACTCACCCAGCTAACGCCTGACGGAAAAACGACGCGCTTGCTGGAATCGGCCGATGAGATGGCGGCGGTCGGGCGCGAGGTCTTCGCAATCGAGTTGCCCGAGGTCGCCCGGTTGTGGCGCCGCGCCGCCGATCGCCATGATCAACTGTTTGGTACCGGCTGACCCGGCACCCGGGTTTTGGCTTCAGCCGACTGTTTGAACTGCGCGAGCCTGGCGCTCGCCGCCGCGGCGTGGGGGCCGATCCAGCGGTCGTGGATGTCCTGGATCGGCATCGCGTTGAGGTGATTCCAGCGTTCGCGCCCGCGGCGTTCGGCGATGATCAGCCCCGCATCTTCCAGCACTTTGAGATGTTGCATGACAGTGCATCGGTCGATGTTGCCGAAGTTGCCGCACAGCGTGCCCGTGGTGAGCGGCTGATCCTTGAGCGTGTCGAGGATCTGGCGTCGGATGTGCGATGCCAGGGCTTTGAAAACTTGATCATATTCTGCATGGATTGACATGTTATAAATATATAACATAATGGCAGACCAATCAAGCGGAGAATGTCGATGGAACTGAAATTTCGAGTCGCGGCGCGGATCGCGAAGCCGGTGCATGAGGTGTTCGAGGCGGTCGCGGACCCCGCGCAACTGTCGGAATATTTCACCACCGGCGGCGCCAAGGGACGGCTGGAAACCGGGGCGACGGTCACGTGGGATTTCCACGACTTCCCCGGCGCTTTCCCGGTGTATGTGATCGAGGTCGTCCAGGACGAAAAGATCGTGCTCGAATGGCAGGCGAACGAGGGTGAGGCGCCGAATGTCGCGGACGGCGAACTGAAAGACGCCGATTACCGGACCCGGGTGACGATGAGCTTTACCGGTCTCGACGACGGCCGGACGCTGGTCGAGATCGCCGAGGAGGGCTGGCGCGAAAATCAGGGCGCGCTAGGCGCGAGCTATGGCAATTGCCAGGGCTGGTCGCAGATGCTGTGCGCGCTGAAAATTTGGCTCGAGCATGGCATCAATTTGCGCGCCGACATGTACAAATGATCAGGCGTTGCGCGCCATCAGCCCGCCGTCGACCGGGATCACGGCGCCGGTGATATAGCTCGCAGCGGGGAGCACGAGGCTGAGCGTGATGTGCGCGACTTCGTCGGGCTCACCATAGCGGCGGAGTGCGGTGCGCCGCTTGGCAAAGACAATCTTGTCGGCATCGGCGACCTTGTCGGTCATGCCGGTGCGGATTGGGCCGGGACAGATGCAGTTGACCGTGATGCCGTCGCGGCCGAGATCGACGGCAAGGCCGCGTGTCAGCCCGACGACCCCCGATTTGGCGGCGACATAAGGCGTATCGCCGGGCGTCGCGCCCAGCCCCTCGGTCGAGGCGATGTTGACGATCCGCGGCGCGTCGCTCCGGCGGAGCCACGGCAGCGCGGCGCGCACCATAAGCTGGTGCGCGGTCAGCATCACCGCGATCGCGCGGTGCCAGATCGCATCATATTCGTCTTCGGCGTCGAGCGGGCAAAAGCTCGACACGCCGGCGTTATTGATCAGGATGTCGATGCCGCCGAAGGCGGCGGCGACGTCGGCGACCACGCGCTTGATGGCGTCGCCGTCCGAGACATCGAGGGCGAAAGCTCTGGCGTTGGCGCCCGCCTCGGCAGTGACACCTTCGCAAGCGGCGAGGTCAAGGTCGGTGACTGCGACCCTCGCGCCTTCGCTCGCGAGCAGCAGCGCCGTCGCGCGGCCCATGCCGCTGGCGGCGCCGGTGACGATGGCGACGCGCCCCGCGACGCTACGCGACCGGTCGGGCGCGATCGTCAACGGAAGGGCGGCTCGTTGAACGCGCGCAACTTACGGCTGTGGAGCTTGGCACCTTCGTCGCGCATCGTTTCGCACGCGCGGATGCCGATCTGGAGATGGGCGGCGATCGCTTCTTCGTAGAAACGGTTCGCCTGTCCGGGCAGCTTGAGTTCGCCGTGCAGCGGCTTGTCGCTGACGCACAGCAGCGTCCCGTAGGGCACGCGGAAACGGTAACCCTGCGCGGCGATGGTCGCCGATTCCATGTCGATGCCGATGGCGCGCGATTGCGAGAAGCGCAGCGCGCTGTCGGTGTAGCGCAATTCCCAGTTGCGGTCGTCGGTGGTGACGACGGTCCCGGTGCGCATGCGCTTTTTGAGGTCGGCGCCCGTCGCGCCCGAAACCGATTCGGCGGCGCTGGCGAGCGCCTGCTGGACTTCGGCGATCGGCGGGATCGGGATGGCGACGGGCAGCACCGCGTCGAGGATATGATCGTCGCGCAGATATGCGTGGGCGAGGACATAGTCGCCGATACGCTGGCTGGGGCGTAGCCCGCCGCAGTGGCCGATCATCAGCCACGCCTCTGGCCGCAGCACCGCGAGATGGTCGCAGATCGTCTTGGCGTTCGACGGGCCGACGCCGATATTGACGAGGGTGATGCCGCCGCCGTCGGGCGCGATCAGATGATAGGCGGGCATCTGGTGCCGCCGCCAGGCGCTGTCGGCGACAAGCGCACTGGCGTTGACGCCGGGCTGGTCGACGTAGAGCCCCGCGGCGCCGGCGAGTGCGGTATAGCGGCCCTGTCCGACCTGCGCCGCCGCCCACGACACGAATTCGTCGACATAGCGATGATAGTTGGTGAACAATATGTAGCGTTGGAAATGTTCGGGCGCGGTGCCGGTGTAGTGGCGGAGGCGCGCGAGCGAGAAATCGGTACGCAGCGCGTCGAACAGCGCGAGCGGCTGCGACGCCGTTGGATCGGCGCCGAACAGACCGTCGGCAAGCTCGTCGCCGATATCGGCAAGCTCGGTGGTCGGGAAATGGCGCGCGAGTTCGAGTGGGGTGACCCCGCCCATGTCCGATCCGTCGCTGGCATCGAGCACATAAGGGAAGGGGATCTGCTGCCCGGTGCGCGTGACTTCGAGCGTGATGTCATAGTGGCGCGCGAGCAGGCCGAGCTGGTCGCGCAGATATTCGGCGAAGAGGTCGGGGCGCGTCACGGTGGTGACAAATTCGCCCGCGCGCTCAAACTGGCCAAAGGCGAGATTATGCCCCTTTTGCCCTTCGCGCTGTTCGCCGGTGGTGGTCAGGCGGATCGCCGGATAGTCGAACAGCCCCGTCGCCGCGGCATCGGCCGGCGGCAGGGTGCGATCGCGGACATAGGCAGCGATGGCGTTTTTGAGGTTGGTGACCGAGGCGCGGAACCTGTCTTGCAGTTCGGCGATGACCTCTTCGACGAGGGCGGTAGGGTCGTCGATGTCGGGGCTATGCGATGATGATGTCATCGGGGCGGTGTTGCATGAAAATGTGACAAAAGGGAAGGGGTCGATCTTGGACGCCCTCTCCTTCAGGCGAGGGCGGCGAGACTGGGCAGCTTGCTGCCCAGTCGCAGCGGGGGGGCCGCGAGGTGACGCAAGGCCGCTGGCCCCACCCCGTTCGACCAAAGGCCGGCAAGAGCCCGACCAAGTCTCGCACCCCTCCTGAAGGGCAGGGGTGCGACATTGCTTACAGCTGTTCGAGCATGTGATCCGCGCTCGACACCTTGAACTCGCCGGGCGCTTCAACGTTGAGCTGTTCGACGACGCCGTCATTGACGATCATCGAGAAACGCTGGCCGCGTTTGCCCATGCCGAACGCCTTGCCGTCCATGGTCAGGCCGACCGCTTCGGCGAAATCGCCGTTGCCGTCGGCGAGCATGGTGACGCTCTCGCTGGCATTGCCGCTCTTGCCCCATGCGCCCATCACGAACGCGTCATTGACCGCGGTGCAGACGATTTCGTCGACGCCCTTGGCCTTCAGTTCGGCAGCCTTGTCGACGTAGCCCGGCAAATGCTTGGCCGAGCAGGTCGGGGTGAAGGCGCCGGGGACCGAAAACAGCGCGACCTTGCGGCCCTTGAAATAATCGGCGGTGCTGACCTGTTCGGGGCCGTTTTCGGTGACCTTTACAAAGGTGGCGTCGGGCAGCTTGTCGCCGGGCTGGATCGTCATGGTCGGCATCCTTTTCGTTGAGGGGATTGTGGTGGGCGAGACATTGGGTCGGGCGGGGCGGGAGTCAAGGTTGGCGAGGGGGTGGGGGTTGGGATTTTGGCGGGATTGGTGGTTGGCGACCCAAATTTCCTTCCCATCGCAAGTCGATGAAGAGGATTGGCTAGGTCTGCTTGCTACCCCAAAACCGTCGCCCGATCGCCAAAGATGCTGGACCACCCCGCCCCACCACTGCATGATAGCGCGATGGACACAGACCCCATTTGGTTCACCGGCCAGCTGCTGCTTGCGCTCCCCGGCATCGGCGATCCCCGCTTCGAGCATTCGGTGATCGCGATGATCAGTCACGACGAAGAGGGCGCGATGGGGATCGGGATTTCCGATCCGATGTCCGGGATGACCGTCGGCGCGGTGCTCGATCAGCTCGAAATCGACCATGACGATCCGCTCGAACAGCCGGTTTTCGTGGGTGGGCCGGTCGAGCCGTCGCGCGGGTTCGTGCTGCACAGCATGGATTGGGGCGGGCAGGAAGCGGTGCAGGTCAGCGATCGCTGGATGGTGTCGAGTTCGCACGACATCTTGCGCGCGATCGGCGAAGGGCGCGGCCCGTCGCGCTGGCTGGTGGCGCTGGGTTATGCCGGATGGTCGCCGGGGCAGTTGGAGGGCGAGATGGTCCACCACGGCTGGCACGTCACACCGGGCAGCGACACCCTGTTGTTCGACACGCCGCCCGCCAAGCGGTGGCAGGCGGCGTTTGCCGAAGCGGGAGTGGACGCCCGCTTGCTGACAACCGAGGGTGGTGAGGCGTAATCTTCAAATTTCCGCCGAGGCATGTTTAGGCCGCAAAAGATCCGTTCGGCCTGAGCGTGCCGAAGGGCTGTCCTTTCTTTCGGCGTCGGAAAAAAAAGAACCGTGCTTCGACAAACTCAGCACGAACGGCTGATAGATTAGCGCGCCAGCGCCAGCTGCGGGCGCCCAGCCGCAAGGTTGGCGCGCGCGGTGCGGGCGGCCCAGCGCGAATCGACATAACGCCCGTCGGCGAGTTCGAGGTCGTAGCGGATCGGGCTGGCGAGTGCCGCGTCATAGGCGGCGGCGGCGTCACTGGTGCGACCCAGGCGAGCATAAGCGGTGCCGAGATTGATGAGGCGCGATGGATCACGGGCGTCGAGAATGGTGTCGCCGGTCAGTTTGGCGACCGCGGCATGGTTGTCGCCGGCGCGCAGCTCGGCATAAGCGACCGGCAGCGCGGTCGAATCGGCCTGCGGCCCCGTCACCACGATGATCGATTGGGCGCCAGCCGGCGTGGCAAAGGCCAGTGCGACCAGCGGCAGCAATATTTTTTTCATCTCTCTATCTCCCCGAAAACTTTAGCCGATTTTCTGCCCCATCAGCAGAAAAGTCAATGTTTTCGGCACTTTGTAACACTGGTGTCACAATAGCCGATTATGCTTATCGCATGGCGCATTATAAGTCAGGATTTTCAGAATCTTGGCGTTGCCGACTCGATGTCACAATTTCGCGGCCCCGAGTGTCACAATTGCGCGTGTAGAAAAAAAATTTCGCCCCGGTGCATCATGCGCCAGCGATTCGCGCGCTCGCGGCGTTCGGCAGACCGCGCGACAATTGCGATATAAAGAAAAGTTTATATTTGATCCTGGGGGCGCTTTGAGCTAGGGCGCGCAACATAATTACCCTATTTTCGGGGCCGCTCGCCTGCGGCCGATACTCGCCTACAGGAGACACACCGTGGCCACTCTCGCCGCCGATACCCGTGATTATGTCGTTGCCGACATCGCGCTTGCCGACTTCGGTCGCAAGGAAATCAACATCGCCGAAACCGAAATGCCGGGTCTGATGGCGCTGCGCGAAGAGTTTGGTGCGTCGCAGCCGCTGAAGGGCGCGAAGATCGTTGGTTCGCTGCACATGACCATCCAGACCGCGGTGCTGATTGAGACGCTGACCGCGCTCGGCGCAGAAGTTCGCTGGGCGACGTGCAACATCTTTTCGACGCAGGACCATGCCGCCGCCGCGATCGCCGCGACCGGCGTGCCGGTGTTCGCGGTGAAGGGCGAAAGCCTCGCCGATTATTGGGACTATGTCGGCCGCATCTTCGACTGGGGCATCGAAGCGGGTGAAACCTGCAACCTGATCCTCGACGATGGCGGCGACGCCACGATGTTCGCGCTGTGGGGCGCGAAGCTCGAGGCCGGGCAGACGATGCCGGCGCCCGAGAATGAAGAAGAGATCGAGATGCAGCGTGCGCTGAAGGCGTTCGTTGCCGCGAACCCGGGTTACCTGACCAAGACGGTCAAGGCGATCAAGGGCGTGTCTGAAGAGACGACGACCGGCGTTCACCGCCTGTACCACATCGCCAAGAAGGGCGAGCTGCCTTTCCCCGCGATCAACGTCAACGACAGCGTCACCAAGTCGAAGTTCGACAATCTCTATGGCTGTAAAGAGTCGCTGGTCGACGCGATCCGCCGCGGCACCGACGTGATGCTCGCCGGCAAGGTCGCCACGGTCGCCGGCTTCGGCGACGTCGGCAAGGGCAGCGCACAGAGCCTCCGCAATGGCGGGGCGCGCGTCCTCGTCACCGAAATCGACCCGATCTGCGCGCTACAGGCGGCGATGGAGGGCTTCGAGGTCGTGACGATGGACGAAGCCGTCAAGCGTTCGGACATCTTCGTCACCGCGACCGGCAACGCCGACGTGATCACCGCCGAACATATGGCGGGTATGAAGAATATGGCGATCGTCTGCAATATCGGCCACTTCGACAGCGAGATCCAGATCGCGGCGCTCGCCAATTACAAGTGGACCGAAGTGAAGCCGCAGGTCGATCTGGTCGAATTCCCCGATGGCAAACAGATCATCATCCTGTCGAAGGGCCGCCTGGTCAATCTCGGCAACGCGACCGGCCACCCGAGCTTCGTGATGTCGGCAAGCTTTACCAACCAGACGCTGGCGCAGATCGAATTGTGGACGCGCAGCGAGCAGTACGGCAACGACGTTTACGTTCTGCCCAAGCATCTCGATGAAAAGGTCGCGGCGCTGCACCTCGACAAGCTGGGCGTGAAGCTGAGCCAGCTGACCCAGAAGCAGGCCGATTATATCGGCGTGCCGGTGGCCGGGCCGTTCAAGCCCGATCACTACCGCTATTGATCGCGGCCACTGCGGTGGATTTTGCGGCCCGCTCCCGACGAGGGGGCGGGCCGTTTTCGTTCAGCGCGCGAGCCGACCCAGCGTGTCGCGCAGCGGTCCCAGCCATTCGGCATAGGGTTTCCACACGTCCATACCGTCGCGGTTGAGCGGGCGGCGAACCTGCTCGCTCGACGGGGTGCGGACAACGCGGTCGAGCTTGTGGAAGTCGAGCAGCGCCGGATCCCATTTAAGGCCGAGATAGGCGAGCGCCGGGCGCAACTCAGCTTCGGGATCGGCAACCATCGCCCCATAGTCGATATGGTGGACGAAACCTCGGCGCGACGCGGTCGAGGTGCGCCATCATCCGCACATAATCGACATAACATTGGCCGATGTCGGTGAGGCGGAACGACGAGGCGTGGACGCGTGAGAAATTGTGGGTGAAATTGGAAAAGCAGCAGTCCATCGCCGGTCGCCGGATGTCGAGAAACCTCGCTTGCGGCAGAATACGCTGCAGAAACAGGACGTTGTTCCAATTGTGTGGCAGTTTGTCGACGAAGTAGCGACGGTCCGTCTTGCGGTGCAACGCGGCGCGGCGCAGATATTCGCGCCCCATCGCCGCCGCCGCTTCCGTAAGGTCTGCGCCACCAGTTGCGGAACGGTGACGCGGCCGTGCCGGGTCGCCATCTCCATAACCCCGCGCAGGATCGACGGTGCATAGGGGAGCTCGCCGACCGGCTCGATCGCGGGATGCGCCGCCAGCATCTGTTCGAGCAGAGTCGAGCCCGAGCGCGGCAGGCTGACGATAAAGATCGGCACCGCGTCGCCGATCGGTCGTCGCCGTGCAGCGAACGCAGGAACGCGCCATCGACGCGTGCTTCGATCTCATCGATCTCGGCGGTCAGCTCGCGCGGCGTCATATGCGATCTCCTGCGCCCGCAGGCGGTTCGCGGCGCTCGTAATGGTCAAAGGCCTGGCGATAATCACCGCGATCATGCAGCGCGCGCGCCAAGGCGAAATGCAGCGGTGCACTATTGCGCACGTCGATCGCGACCTTGATGCCGCGTTCCATGGCCGCGATGTCGCGGTCAGTTAGCACCCGACTCTTGATGCTCGCGAGGCTCCACCAGCCGTCGCCGAACGCATAGTCGATTTCGACCGCGCGGCGATAAGCGGCGATGGCGGCGTCGACATCGCCTGCGGAGCGATGGCCGTGGCCAAGCGCCACCCAATAGGATGGATTATCGCCATTGCTGCTTGTCAGCTCTTCGAAGATCGCCCGCGCTTGTTCATTGCGACCGAGCTTGTCGAAGATATGCGCCCGCATCGCCCAGGAGAGCGGGTTCATCCTGCTCCTGCTGTAGCGATGCGAATAGCGCATCCGCCTCGTCGAGCCGGTCCTGCTGATTCAACACCGATGCGAGCTGGCGCCGCACGTCGCGGCCGTGTCGACCCGCTGCGATCGCGCGGCGGAGGAAATGCTCGGCCTGACCGAGCGCGCCGAGGAGCATCGCAATTTCACCGATCTTTGCAAGCCCCTGCGGCTCCTCGGGATATTTGCGCAAATGCGCCATGACCTGTTGGGCGGCTTCTTCGAGTCGGCCGGCAGCGGCGAGTTCGGATGCTTTGCCGAGCAGGAGAAAGGCGGTTATGGTGCCGGAGGAGGCGTGGAAGTCATCGCGTCGATTCTTCATTCATACCCGAGCAGCGCGCGCAGACCGGGGGCTTGATAGTCGACCAGCGACCGGTGGCGTTCGCCCAGCGTTTCCGGAAAGTCGAGCGACACTCCGGTTAGATTCTCGCGCGCCGTGCCGCTCTGGCCGCGATCCGAGCCGATGCGAACACGCTCGCGCCAGTCGTCGGGGCGCGCGATGCCACAGGCGTCGAGCAGGCCGTGGAAGAAGTTTCCGGAAGCATCGGTTTCAAGGTCGCCGAGATGAACAACGAGATGTTCGTATTTCACGACATGGACGCGCGCGCCCAGCCACGCTGCGGCGTTCATTTCGTAAATGTCGTTGAGCGACGGCGCCTTGCCCGGGATGCCGAAGATCATCATCGTCAGCAGTTCGTCGGCCCTCAGCGATCCCGGACTTCAGATGGTCTAGGTGTTGCACCGAAAATTGTTCCGGAAACGAAAAATCGCGCGCGTGCGATCACCCAGTCATAGGGGTCGCGATAGAGCAGAATGCGCCGCGCGGATGCGGTTTCGATTGCGGACGCGTCCGCGAAAAAGAGATGGCCCCAGCTGAGCATCGGGATGTGCTGCGTCGAAGGCGGCGCGGTGCTGCTGAAGCGTCGGCCATTGGATGAAGTCGCGCGCATATTGTTGGTCGAGCGGCACAAACATGCGGATGATATTGCGCAGCAGGTGGCTGCCGCTTTTGGGTACGCTGTTGAGAAACACCGGCTGGCGCAGCGGCGCCTGGACGAAGCGGCGGTTTTCGGCGTCGAGCGTGTCGGCTTTCACCGTGACTTCGGGCATTGCGCGTACGGGCTTTCTGCTGCGGCGGAAACGAAAAGGGCGGCATGTCGCCATGCCGCCCAATCCCTGTGCCTGTCAATTCGATCAGAATTTGGCTCTGACGTTAAGGAAGGCGCGACGACCGACAAAGCTGTATTGCGACGCCGCAATCACCGGCCCCAGGGTCGAAATTTCGCCCCGTTGAACACCGACACGCGGGGCGGGCGGGTGTTGAACAGATTGCTGATGCCGGCCGTGATCTCAAACCGTCCATCGGCAATCTCCTGCGTGGCCGAGATGTTGTGATAGAAGGTCGTCGGCGTGGTAAGGTCCGGGCAATAGCGGCCGTAGATGGTGCCGAATTGATGCAGGTGTCGCCATTGGCTTCGATCGAAATCCGTCGACGTCCGACGTCTTGCCGATCACGTTGATGCCATAGAAGATGCTGAAGCCGCCGGCCGACTGCCAGTTGAGGCGGAAGTCGCCGATCCATTTCGGCGACCCGGCCTCGCCATTGTCCGAGGTCGCGACCGACGTCGGCAACAGCTGGAAATCGTCCTTCGTCTGCCACGTCATGTCCGCGGTGAGGCTCACGCGGCCGAGTTTCCCGAGGTCGTGGCGGATATTTACGGCCACGTCGACGCCGCTGTTGCGCTGACGCGCAATGTTGACGAACTGGTCATAGACCTCGCTGATCGCGAAAGCATCGCCGGTCTGGCCGCGCGTGAACAGATTGCACAGCGGTTCGTTGGCGAAGTCTTCGGAATCATAGCAGCCGAACAAAATGTTAGCGGCCCCGAGCTGCGTGATCTCGCCCTTCACCTTGATGTCGAAATAATCGACCGCAATGTTGATCGACGTGTCGGGCAGGAAACCGAATTTCGGCGTCAGCACGCCCCCGACGACAAGTGCCTTCGACGTTTCCGAATTCAGTTGGCCGAGGCCGCCCTGCGAGAAGGCCGTCGCGGTGATGCTGCCGCCGGTATAGGCCGGCGGAATGCCATCGGCGGCGCAATTGTCGGCGACACGCTGTGTCTTGGTCCCCGTTGGCGAGGCCCTGCTGTCCAGTTTACGCATGGATCGATTGTCCGCGCACGCCGGAAAGCTGGTTTCGTTCGCCAGAAACTGTTCGAACAGCGCCGGGGCGCGGAACGATGTGCCATAGCTTGCGCGGAAACGGAGCACGTCGTTGAGCGCCCAGTTGGCGCCGATCTTGTAGGTCCAGTTGCCGTTGTCGCTGTCCGAGGCGCCGTCCGATGCGCGCGTCGATTTGACGCTCGTTATCCGCGCGGCGGCCGACAGAGTCAGATTCTCGAAGAAGGGCTTGCCCGCGAGTAACGGAACATTGATTTCGCCAAAGGCCTCCTTGGTAGGCCTTGCCCGCGGTGATGCCCGACGCCGAGGAGCCCCACGCGTTCCCCGCAAGCGTGATCTCGCCCGGAACGTCGTTGATCTTGTCGCGGCGGGCGGTGACGCCGACAGCCAGCTGGACAGCGCCGGCCGGCAGCGTGAACAGGTCACCGGTCACCGTCGCTTCGCCCGTTAGCTGGGTGTAGACGGTCTTGCCCTCTTCCCATGAGAAGAGAAAATCCTTCTGAGCTGCTACCGCCGCCGAAGTCGCCGCGCAGGCCGCCGACGCCGCGATAATAATCGACCTTCTGGCTGCTGTCGCTCTGATCGGTGATTGCCGTCGGGCTGATCAGGTTCAGGCCTTCCCATCCCTGGGCCCAGATCGTGCCGGTACCGTAGAGATTGCCAGTGCCGTAGAAGTCGCCCGTCGAGCCGAAGTTCCAGAACTGCCGCCAGCCATTCTGATAGGTCTTGCGGCGGTTAAAGAGGAATTCGCCGAACATTTCGATCGAATCCGTGATCTCGTACGACCCTTCCGCATAGGCGGTGACCAGCGAGGTTTCGGGGATCAGCGACTGCTGTTCGACAAATGGATGATAGCCGTTCTGAATGGCGGTCGAAGCGGCGTTATATCCGGTAGGGAACCAGCCCGCCGGCAGGCCGAAGTCTCCGGGATAAGCCGGCGCACCATAGGTCGGGACGCCCAAGGTTTCGCCGGGATATTGATATTGCATCAGCACCGTCGGACCGCGCGTGGCGCCCGGGGGGAAAGGCGAGGTGTTGAGGCCGGTGTTCGGGCCTCCGGGCCCGTCGAGCTGCAAGTTGTCGGCAAGATTATAGGTCCACACATGACCCCAACGCAAATCTTCGCACTTCGGCTTGCCGGTCCGCGGATCAACGAGGTCGGCCCGGCTGCCGTCTTCGCGGAAGATATAGGCCTCGGGGCAGGCGAGATAGGAGCGATCGCCGCGCTTGAGTTCGTTGACCTTGGTATAGTCGCCCGCGATCAGTATATGGCCGCGGCTGAACGTCTTGCCCCAGATGCCGCTGAGGCGATATTCCTCGCCGCCGCCGGCGAACGGAATTGACACATTGCCGTTGAGTTCGATGCCGTTGGTGTCGGTCTTCGTGATAATGTTGACAACGCCAGCGACTGCGTCCGACCCATAGACTGACGAGGCGCCAGTTTTGAGAATCTGAACATTCTCTGCAATCGATTGGGGCAGCACGTTGAGGTCGAAAGACGACACGCCGAGGTAATCTGGGTCGAGCCGGCCGCGATCGGCGAACTTTGCAGCGTCGAGGCAAGGTCGAACTTGCCCTCCTTCGAGGCGATTTCAGGATCGATCACCGAAATGGGATCGGGGCTGTTGAACGGGGTGACGCTGCGCAGACGCGACCCGGTGACGACGATTGCATCTTCGGGCGCCGTGGTTTCGGTGGCTTCATTTTCGGTCGGTGCGGCCTCTTGGGCCGCGACGGGTGCCGCCATCATGACCGCCATCGCGGAGAGGCTGGCAAAACCCAGAATCCGCCGCGCATGCAGCGACGCCCTGCTCAAATCGTTCATATATCGTCCCCGGTTTTAAGTGCCCCGGTCGCTCCGATCGGTTCGACCGTAGAAAAATGTCAAGCGTTTTCAGCCTCTTCGGGCATTAAACGATTTAACAATGAGGTCAGTTTTTCAAGGCTTTCTTAGCAAGTCAAGACCCCTGGCGCGCAATTCGCCGCATTGTCATTAATCTGTGACGCAATTGTCGCATCCATTGCCCCCTGACGACCAGCAGGATCGGGCGCTCCGACGCCTAGCGATTGAAACCCTTGAGGACAGGCGATAGGGCGGGCTGATGGCTCAACGCCCCTCCCTTCAATCCTCGCGCGGCGCGGCGTCCGCCTGATGACGCTGTCGTCGGGCGCGCTCTTCGCTCTGGGCCTGTTTTCTGCGCTCTGGCTGCTCGCCGGATTGTGGGCGGTCGGGCGCGGGATTGCGATGCAGCGGCGCGCGGCGTTTGTTGCGGGGCAGGCCGAACGGCTCGGCAGCCTGGTCGAAGCATCGCCGCAATTGCCGGTCATCGTGCGCGCCGATTGGCGGATCGAGGCGAGCGAGAAGCTGGGGCGCTGGCTAGGGCTGGAACAAGGGCCGCGCAATTTCGACGAGCTGCGCGGTCTGGGCAGCGGGCTTGATCCCGATGGTCATGATGCGCTGCGTCAGGCAATCCTCGGTGCGCAGCGCGGCGCCAAACCCTTCATCCTCAGCCTGAAGCCGGAGGGGAGCGAGCGCACGATCATCCTTCACGGCGCGCCGGCGCCGCAGGCGGTGGGCGGCCCCGGTACAATATTGCTGTGGCTGAGCGACGCGACCGACGGCCAGCACGCGCTGGCGCAGGCACGCAGCGACCGCGACGAGGCGATGGCGGCATTCGAGGCGCTGTCGGGGCTGATCGAGGCGGCGCCCTTTGCCATGTGGTTTCGCGATACCGACCTCAACCTGGCGCTTGTCAACGGCGCCTATGTTCGCGCGGTCGAGGCGAAGGGGGCCGCTGCGGTGATCGATGGCGGGATCGAGTTGTGTGAAACCGTCGCCGGGGTCAGCGCCGCCGAGGCTGCCGATGAAGCGCGCATCGCGGGTTCGGCGCAGATCCGGACGATCCCGGTGACAATCGAAGGTGAGCGGCGGATCATGCGCGTTGTCGATGTCCCGCTGGCGCCGACCGGTGGGCGGGTGATCGGCATCGCGGGCTATGCGATCGATATTCAGGAACTGGAAAGCGAACGCGGCGCGCACCGCCGCTTCGTCGACACCCAGCGCGAATTGCTCGACCGCCTGTCGGCGGCGGTGGCGCAGTTCGGCCCCGATCAGGGGCTGGCCTTTGCCAATTTGCCGTTCCGGCGCTTGTTCGCGCTCGACGCCGACGATGTCGCCGAGGCGCGGCCGTTCGCGCGGCTGCTCGACGCCTGGCGCGAGGGCGGACGGACCCCCGAGGTGCGCGATTATCCCGAATGGCGACAGGCGCATGTCGACTGGTTCGCGCAGGCGGGGGCAAGCGAAGAGGATTGGCTGCTGCGCGATGGCACCCACCTGCACGTCGTGGCGCAGCCGACGCCCGACGGCGGGTTGTTGCTGATCGCCGAAGACAAGACCGAGCAGGTGCAATTGGCGGGCGCGCGCGACACGTTGCTGCGCGTCCGCACCGCGACCTTCGACAATCTGTTCGAAGCGATCGCGGTGTTCGCGCCCGACGGGCGGCTGCATCTATGGAACCAGCGCTTCCGCCGCCTGTGGGGGATCGATGAGGGCGCGCTGGCGGCGCATCCGCGCGTCGATGCGCTGATGGGCGGGCTGGCCGACCGGCTGGTGAAACCGAACCAGATCAGCATCGTGCAGGAAGTCATCCGCGCCGCGACGCTGGAACGGCAACAACGCGGCGGCGAAATCAGTTTTGCCGACGGCCGCCATTTCGATTTCGCGTCGATTCCGCTGCCCGACGGCAATGCGCTGCTGATCATGCTCGACATCACGCCGAGCCGGAAAATGGAGGGTGCGCTGCGCGAGCGCAACGAGGCGCTGGAGGCGGCGGACAAGGTCAAGACCGCGTTCCTGTCGCGGATGAGTTACGAGCTGCGCACCCCGCTGACGTCCATCGGCGGCTTCGGCGAGATGTTGCAGGCGGGCTATGCCGGCAAGCTGAGCGATCAGCAGCAGCGCTATGTCAATGCGATCATGGATTCGGTCGCCGTGCTCGGGCGGCAGATCGACAATGTGCTCGACCTGGCGCAGGGCGAGGCAGGGTCGCTGGTGGTCGAGCGCGCGCCGGTCGATGTGCGGGCGCTGCTCGATGGCGCGCTGGCGGAGGCGAAGCCGTTTGCCGCGAGCGAGAAGATCGAGCTGGTTGGCAATATTTCGACCGATCTGGGCAGTATCGACGGCGATGCGCCGCGATTGGCGCGGCTGGTTGCGAGCATGCTCGACAATGCGGTGCGTTTCACCGCGCCGACCCGCAAGGCTGGCGGCCGCGTCCTGCTGCACGCCACCGGCGATGCGCGCGGGGTCGATATCATTGTGTCGGATAATGGTCCGGGGATGCCAGAGGCGGTCGCCGCGGTGACCAAGGGAAAGCAGGCGGGGACCGCGTCAGGCGGCATCGGCCTCGCGCTCGCGCGCCAGCTCGTCGCGGCGCATGGTGGGACGATGGAAGTGCTGAGCGAGCCGGGGCACGGCACGCTGGTGCGGATCAGCTTGCCGCGCCGCGAATGAGCGTCTTTTCCACGACCTATGACCTTGCTGACGCCGATCGGATAGGCGCGGCGATCGGTGCGGCATTGATTCCGGGCGATGTTGTGGGGCTATCGGGCGATCTGGGCGCGGGCAAGACGACGCTGGCGCGCGCGATGCTGAAGGCGCGCGGGCTGGCGGGCGAGGCGCCGAGCCCGACCTTTGCGATCGTCCAGCCCTATGCACCGCCCGAGGTCGACCTGCCGATCGCGCATGTCGATCTGTACCGGATCGAGGACGAAGACGAGCTGATCGAGCTCGGCCTCGACGATTATCTCTACGACGGCGCGCTGCTGATCGAATGGCCCGAACGGTTGGGATCGCAGGGTTGGCCCGAAGCGCTGTCGATCACGATTTCGGGGAGCGGCGACGCGCGCGTCTTGACAGCCGACGTGCCGACGTCTTGGGGGAGTCGATGGCCGCTCCTATGATTCCGCCCGCCCATGCTCCGGCGTTCCTTGCCGCGCATGGCTGGGGCGATGCCCAGATTTTGCCGCTCGCCGGCGATGCGTCGTTCCGGCGCTATTTCCGCGTCGTCGATGGCGCGCGGCAGGCGGTGCTGATGGACGCGCCGCCGCCGCACGAGGACCCGCGGCCGTTCATCGCAGTGGCCGAATATCTGTGCGAACAGGGGCTGACCGCGCCGACGATTTTTGCGCGCGATCTGGTGCAGGGCCTGCTGCTGATCGAGGATTTCGGCGATGTACGGCTGCGCGAGACGGTCGACGACGCGCTGCACCGCGAGGTCGATCTTTACGCCGGTGTCACCGACCTGCTCGTCCACCTTCATACGCGGCCGCCGATGCCCGCGCTGCCGGCGCTGGGGCTGGAGCAGTGGCTCGACGAGGTGATGCTGTTCAGCGACTGGTATTGCCCAACGCTGGGGATCGGCGTCGACCGGGAGGCCTTTCGCGGCGCGTGGGAAGCGGTGCTGACCCCGGTGGAGCATGACGGCTTGCCGCGCGTCACCGTGCTGCGAGATTTTCATGCCGAGAATATCATGCTGGTCGCGGACAAGGCGGGCGTCGCCCATTATGGCCTGCTCGATTTTCAGGACGCGCTGATCGGTCATCCCGCTTATGATCTCGCTTCGGTGCTCGAGGATGCGCGGCGCGACGTCACGCCGGCGGTCGAGGCGGCGATGCTGGCGCGTTACCAAGGCGCGACCGGGCAGGATATCGAGAGTGCCTATTGGGCGCTCGCGGCGCAGCGCAACACGCGCATCCTGGGGGTGTTCGTGCGGCTGTGGAAACGCGACGGCAAGCCGGGCTATCGTCAGTTCCAGCCGCGGATGTGGGGGCTGCTCGAACGCGATCTCGCGCATCCGGGACTGGCGCCGGTGCGGGCCTGGTTCGACGAAAATATCCCCGCCGACAAACGCGCGGCGGCGTGGTGATGGACGCCAAGATCGACAGCGCGATGGTGATGGCGGCGGGGCTGGGCAAGCGCATGCGCCCGCTTACGGCTTCCCGGCCCAAACCGCTGGTGCGCGTCGCCGGCAAGGCGCTGATCGACCATAGTCTCGACCGCATCGAGGCGGCGGGGATCGGACATGTCGTCGTCAACGTCCATTATCTCGCCGACGCGCTCGAAGCGCATCTGGCGGCGCAGAAACGCAGCTTCACAATCACGATTTCGGACGAGCGCGACCTGTTGCTCGAAACCGGCGGCGGCATGGTCAAGGCGCTGCCGCAGCTCAGCGGCGACCCGATCCTGATCGTCAACAGCGACAATATCTGGACCGACGGGCCGCAGGACAGCATCCGCCACCTCGCGCGGCACTGGGACGGGGCGCGGATGGACGCATTGCTGCTGCTGATCCGGCAGGCGAGCGCGACCGGCCATGGCGGCCGCGGCGATTTTCATATGGACCCTTCGGGATTATTGTCGCGGCGCAAGCCGGGACGCATCGCGCCGTTCGTTTATACCGGCGTCCAGCTGATATCGCCGCGTCTGCTTGCGGATGCGCCCGCGGGGCCGTTTTCGACCAACATCCTGTGGGACCGCGCGATCGCGGCCGGGCGGCTGTTTGGCCTGTCGCATATGGGGCAATGGTTCGACGTCGGATCGCCCGCGAGTATTGCGCCGACCGAAGCGGCGCTGGGTGAGGTTTAAACCCGCATCTCGTCATTGCGAGTGTAGCGAAGCAATCCAGAGTTGCGTAAACCGCTCTGGATTGCTTCGCTACACTCGCAATGACCAGTTGTGAACCCGATGGCTGACGCGAAGCCCACCGTCTTCTCCATCCCCGTCCAGCGGGCATTCGCCGACGCGCTCGCCGCCGGCCTGATCAACCGCTTTTCCGATGGCGCCCTCGGGCTAGCCGAGGGGCTGATCCTGCTCCCCAGCAACCGCGCGCGCGGCGCGGTGCAGGCGGCGTTTGTGCGCGCCAGCGGGGCGGGGTTGCTGATGCCGCGGCTGGTAGTGATCGGCGATGCGGACCTCGATGAAAGCGTTGCGCTCGCACTCGATGCGATCGACGCGGCCGAACCGATCCCGCCCGCGATCGATGCGCTGCGGCGGCGGTTGATGCTCGCGGCGCTGATCGAGCGGTACAATCCGGCGGGCGAAGAAGCGATCACCGGCGCCGCGGCGTTCCAGCTGGCTGAGGGTCTGGGGCGGGTGATCGACCAACTTCATTATGAAGAGGTTGCCCCGGCGCGGCTCGGCGATATCGAAGCCGCGCTCGGCGATCTTGCCGGTCATTGGCAGGCGTCGTGGCAGCGACTGCGGCTGCTGATCGACCATTGGCCCGCGATGCTCGCCGCGACGGGGCATATCGACCGTGCCGACCGTCGCAACCGTCTGCTTGCGCGGGTCAGCGATGGATGGCGCACCGCGCCGCCGGGGCGCTTTGTCGTCGCGGCAGGGGTGACCACCGCGGCGCCCGCGATCGCGCGGCTGCTGCGCATGGTGGCCGACCTGCCGCAGGGGATGGTGGTGCTGCCCGGGCTCGACCTGGGCATGGCCGCGGCGGAATGGGAGGCGCTGGGACCGGTCAAACCCGACCCCGACCAGCCGGGTGAGCGCCCGCTCGAAACGCATCCGCAATATCATCTGAAACTGCTGCTCGGGCGGATGGGCATCGCGCGTGAAGAGGTCGGCGAATGGGCGGCGGCGTCGCCGTTCGACGGCCCCGATGCGCGGGCGCCCTTTCTGTCGCTGTTGTTTGCCCCCGCCGCCTATACCGCGCGCTGGCAGGCGGCAGACGATGTCGCGCCGAGCCTGACCGGAGTGAGCGCCGCGGTGTTCGCCGATGACGGGCAGGAAGCGCAAGGCATCGCGCTGATGATGCGGCGCACATTGGAAGAGCCGGGGCGCACCGCCGCCCTGGTGACCCCCGATCGCCTGCTTGCCGAGCGCGTCGCCGCCGCGCTCGCGCGCTGGGACATCGCGGTCGACGACAGCGCCGGGCAGCCGCTGGGGCAGACGCCGCCCGGCGCGCTGCTGTTGCTGCTCGCCGAATTTGCCGCAGCCTTCGATCCCGTGCGGCTGATCGCGTTGCTGGGGCATCCGCTGGTGCGGGCAGGCGAGGGACGGCTCGACTGGCTTGATCAGGTGCGGCGGCTCGACCTGGTGCTGCGCGGGCCGGGGATGGTGCCGGGCTGGACCGGAGTGACGGCGCGGATTAGAGAAATTGCGGCCGACGGCGATCGGCGCGGGCATGGCGCAGCGGTGGCGATTGACGATTGGTGGGCCGATGTCGCCACAGGCCTGAGCGCAGCGCTCGCGCCCTTTACCGCGAGGCTTCCCGCGCCGCCGTCGATGCTGCTCGGCGCATTGCAGGACGCGCTCGGCTGGCTGACCGGCGAGGGGGCGTGGACGGGGCATGCGGGCCGCGCGCTGTCTGAACTGTTCGACCGCTGGGCGATGGCGAAGGGCGACGGCCCGGCGCTGGTCGCCCCCACCGATTTCCCGGCGATGCTCGCCGACCTGATGAACGGCGAGAGCATCCGCCCGCCCTATGGCGGCCACCCGCGGCTGTTCATCTGGGGCTTGCTCGAGGCACGATTGCAGCGCGCCGACCTGATGATCCTCGGCGGGCTCGACGAAGGGCGCTGGCCGCCGCAGCAAAGCCCCGACCCCTGGCTCGCCGCTGGCATTCGGCGGATGCTCGGCCTTGCTGCGCCCGAGCGGCAGCAGGGGATGGCGGCGCATGATTTTGCCGGTGCCTTTGCGGCGCGCGAGGTCGTGGTAACGCGCGCGATGCGCAGCGGCGGCGACCCAGCGGTTGCGTCGCGCTTCTGGCTGCGGCTGGCGGCGCTGGCGGGCGAGTTGCCCGAAGCCACGCTCGACGGGCAGCGGGTGACCGCACTTGCGGCGACGCTCGATGTCCCGCCGGGGAGGAGCGAGCCCACTGACAAGCCGCGTCCCGCCCCGCCGCCGAACGCGCGCCCCGACCGGATCAGCGTCACCGGGGTCGACCAGCTGGCGCGCGATCCCTTTGCTTTTTACGCCGCGAAGATCCTGCGGCTGAGCGAACTTGAGCCGCTGAGTAGCGGTCCCGACGCCAAATGGTTCGGGACGCGCGTGCATAAATTCCTGCAGGACTGGCAGGCGGCGGGGCTGACCGAGGCGGCGTATGCGGCGGAACTGTCCGCGCTGCGCGCCGATCCGGCGCTCGATTCGCTCGGCCGCGCCTTTTGGCTGCCGCGGATTGAGCCGTCGCTGCGCTGGGCCGCCGAGCGCGTATGGGCGGCGCGCGACGAACGCTGGCCGGTCGCCAATGAGGTGAGCGGCAAACTGCTGGTCGACGGCATCACGCTGCGCGGTACCGCCGACCGCGTCGATCAGGCCGCCGATGGGACGCTGGCGATCGTCGATTACAAGACCGGCGCGGCGCCATCGGCCAAGTCGGCGGGCGAAGGCCTGAACAGCCAGCTCGGCCTGCTCGGGTTAATCGCCGAAGAAGCGGGGCTGGGCGATCTTGCGCCCGAGCCGGTCGGCGCGTTCGAATATTGGGAATTGAAGCGCGACCGCAAAAAGCGCGTCGACGGCGCGATCAAGGCGATCAAAGGGCAAAAACCGAAGCCATCGACTGCCGCAGCCGTGATCGAACGCGCGCGCGAAGCGCTTGCAGAGCTGAGCGCGCGCTTTTTGCTGGGACAGGAGCCGTTTGCCCCAGGCGACAGCGCCAAGCGCTACGCCGATTTCGACCAGCTGATGCGCCGCGACGAATGGTTCGGGCGCGGCGACCCGGATCCGGGCGCCGCGCCCGAGGGGGCGGCATGATCGATCCCGACAAGCTGCTCAAGACGCTCGATGGCGGACAGCGCGCTGCGGCGCAGCCGCACGATCATGTCTGGCTCGGCGCATCGGCGGGGACGGGCAAGACGCAGGTGCTGTCGGCGCGCGTCCTGCGCCTGATGTTGGCGGGTGTATCGCCCGAGGCGATCCTGTGCATTACCTTTACCAAGGCGGGCGCTGCCGAAATGGCGCACCGCATCCACGAGCGGCTGGCGATGTGGGTGCGGATGGCCGACGGCGACCTGCGGCTCGACCTCGCCGCGCTGGGCGCCGACTGGGCGGAGCCGGGTATCCTCGACCGCGCCCGATCACTGTTCGCCACCGTGATCGACAGCCCCGGCGGCGCGGTGCGAGTGCAGACGATCCACAGTTTCTGCCAGACCCTGCTCGCGAGTTTCCCGCTTGAGGCGAAAATCCTGCCGGGATTCCGCGCGCTGGAAGACAGCGAGGCGAGCGCGTTGCAGCGCGAGGTGCTGGGCCGGTTGCTGGCGCGCGCCGATGGCGACGGTGAAGCGATGCGAATGATCGCGGCGATGCTGTCGCAGCGATTGGGGCAGGACGCCGCGATCGCTTTCCTGGCGCACTGCGCGAGCAGTTTCACCGCCGCCAATGCGCCGCGCCTCGCGCCGCGCGCGGCGGATCTGCGCGCGCAGCTGGGATTGCCGCAGGGCGATCCGCTGACCTGGCAGGCGGCGGCGCTGGTGGGCGGCGCGATCGCCGATGCCGACATCGCAGCGGTTGCCGCGAGCGGGCGCGGCTGGGGAACCAAGACGGGCGACGGCCGCGCCGACATCATGGATGACTGGTTTCGCGCCGATGCGCATGGCCGCGGCGCGATGCTCGCCGCGGTGCGGGGCTGTTTCCTGACCGGCACGGGCGACATCCGCGCCGATTACACGAAGGACAAAGGCGGCATGCGCAGCTGCCTCGCCGCCGCCGAACGCATCGTCGCCGCGGCCGATGAACTGCTCGCCACCGCCACCGCGATGGCGGTCGCCGACGATCTGGCGGCGGCGTGGGATTTGGGCAGCCGCTTCGCCGAGACCTATGCGCTGGCCAAGCGCGAGCGCGGCCTCGCCGATTTCGATGATTTGATCAGCATCGCTGGTCATCTGCTGTCGCAGGGCGATTTCGGAGACTGGGTGCGCTTCAAGCTCGACCAGCGCACCGACCATATCCTGGTCGACGAGGCGCAGGACACCAATGCGCGGCAATGGGCGATTGTCGCGTCGCTTGCCGGCGAGTTCTTCGCCGGGGCCGGTGCCAAAGACGATCGTGTTCGCACGATGTTCACGGTCGGCGACCGCAAGCAGGCGATCTTCGGTTTTCAGGGTACCGAACCCGCGGCTTTTGAGGCGGCGCGACTGAGCTTTGCCAAACGGGCCGCCGAGGGCGACAGGCCGTTCGAGGATGTGGATCTCGACACAAATTACCGCTCGAGCCCCGCGGTGCTCGACGTCGTCGATGCGTGGATCGCGGCGGGCGCACCCGCGCTGATGGGTTTGGAGAGCGACGAGCCGCCGCATACTCCCGCCGAGTTCAACCGCGACCGCGCCGGGCGGGTCGAGCTGTGGCAACCGTTGCCGGTCGGCAAGGCGCTCGATGCTGATGCGGAAGATGAGGGCGGTGTCGAGGGTGACGAGGAGGACGCCGCCGGACCGCGCGACACCTCGGCCGCGGCGAGCGACCCCGCCAGCCTGCGGCTATCGCGCGCAATTGCCGATGACGTGCAGGACTGGATCGCCAACGGCAAGGACGGGCGCGCCGTCGCGCCGGGCGATGTCCTGATCCTCGTCCGCCGCCGCCGCGACCTTGCGGCGCGGATCGTTGCGCGGTTGCAGTCGCTGCATGTGCCCGTGGCGGGGGTCGATCGTTTTTCGCTGACCCAGTCGCTCGCGGTGCAGGATCTGCTCGCGGCGATGCGCTTTGCGGTGCAGCCGCTCGACGACCTCAATCTTGCTAGCCTGCTGGTGTCGCCGCTATTCGGCTGGAGCCAGGACGACCTGTTCGGCTTTGCTTATGGCCGCCAGAAACGGGCGTTGTGGGAGCAGTTGCGGGTGCGCGAGGAAGAGGCGCCGCCCGAAACGATGGCGGCGCTGCGCGGGCTGCTCGGCATGGGCGATTTCACGACGCCATTCCGATTTCTGGAACGTATCTTGTCGGGGCCGCTCGATGGGCGGCGCAAGCTGTATCACCGGCTGGGGCGTGAGGCGCGCGACCCGATCGACGAACTGCTTGCACAGGCGTTGGCGTTCGAACGGCAGGAGGCGCCGTCGCTGCTCGGTTTCCTGTCGCACATCGCCGCGAGCACCGCCGAGATCAAACGCCAGAGCGAGGCGCGCAGCGATGTCGTGCGGGTGATGACGGTGCACGGGTCGAAAGGCTTGCAGGCGCCGATCGTCATTCTGGCCGATGCGACCGACGATCCACGGCCGCGGCGGGTGAGCTTTGGCCTGTCGATGGCGGAGTGGGACAAATTGCCTGTGTTTCCGCTCGGCAAGGACGAGCGCCATGGCGCGATCGCGGATGCGCATGATGCGAAGGAACGTGCTGAACGCGAAGAGCATTGGCGGTTGCTCTACGTGGCGATGACGCGCGCCGAGGAACTGCTGATCGTTACTGGGACGCGAAAGTCGGACGAGCTGCCCGCGGACAATTGGCATAGCGCGGTCGACGCGGTGATGGCCGATATGGGCGCCGAATGGCAGGATGCCGGACCGCGCTGGGGCCAGAAGCGCGTCCATGCGGTGCAGGGCAAGGCGCGCACGGCGAAGGACAAGGCGCGGTCGGTTGGCGCGCCTGTGCTCGTGCCGGCTTGGGTGCGGCAACCTGCGCCTGAGGAAGCGCGCCCACCGCGTCCGCTGGCACCCTCGGCGTTGGGCGACGATGATGTGGCGGCGGTGCCGCAGGGCGCGATGCGCGCGGCGGCGGTGAACCGCGGGCTCTTGCTCCATGCTTTGTTCGAGCGGTTGCCGCCGGTGGCGCCCGAGAACCGCCGCGCGGTAGCGCTGCGCTGGCTGGCGGTGCAGGCGGCCGATCTTGACGTGGCGGCGCGCGCTGCGATGGTCGACGAAGCGCTGGGCGTACTGAACGATCGCGCGCATTCTGCGCTGTTCGGCCCGGGTTCGCTCGCCGAGGTGCCACTGTCGGCAGTGGTCGACGGGACGGTCGTCGCGGGGATCGTCGACCGGCTGCTAGTCACCGCCGACGCGGTGACGGTGATTGATTACAAGACGGGCCGGCATGTGCCGGATAGTGCCGCCGCAGTGCAGCCCTCCTATCTGCGCCAGATGGCGGCGTATCGCGGCGCGCTGGCGGCGATTTTTCCGGGGCGGCGGATCGATGCGGCGCTGCTTTATACCGCCGGGCCGCGACTGATCGGGCTGGGTGACGCTCTGCTCGATGCGCACAAGCCGGGCTTGGCGGCAACCAAGGCGAATTTGGGCGGTTGAGCCCTTGAGCCGGAGGCCGCGACGTCTTAGCTTGAGGACAAGTAAATTTCAGGAGTTTGTATCATGGGTACCAAGGCCATCACCGACGACAGCTTTCAGGCAGACGTCCTCGACAGCGACACCCCCGTGCTCGTCGATTTCTGGGCCGAATGGTGCGGCCCGTGCAAGATGATCGGCCCGTCGCTGGAGGAAATCGCCAGTGAGCTTGGCGAAAAGGTTGTGATCGCAAAGCTGAACATCGACGATCATCCGAACGCCCCCGCCAAATATGGCGTGCGCGGCATTCCGACGATGATCCTGTTCAAGAATGGCGAAGTCGCCGACACCAAGGTCGGCGCGGCACCGAAAAGCGCGCTCAAGGGCTGGCTGGAAGGCGCGCTTTAAGAATGCACGTCGCCCCTGCGCAGGCGGGGGCGACGTGTTCTGCGCAGGCTCAGCCGTCTGGCGACAATCTAGTTTGTCAATCGCTTCGCGAGAAGTTTATAAGCGGCATGGTTCGTGGGTCTGGAATGCGGTCAGTCGGCGCCCGCCCGAATGTTCAGGCCGTATTTCCCTAGCCGTCCTGCATCGCCAGCCGTCGGCCGATCATAGCGACCTAGCGATTGACCAAATCATACACTTCGCCGCTGCCGAAAACATAACGGTCGGGCCGGACGGGCACGGCAGTGGTGACGCCAGCACCATTCGCAAGGCGGCAATGCGCCTGGTCTTGGCCGTCTCCAGCCTCCGCGGATATCACCTCACAGCAGAAGCTTGCATATTGGGCGTTTGCCGACCGATGGGCTATATGAGCCAGCGATGCGCGACAGCCCCGTCCTTTATAGCTTTCGCCGCTGTCCGTACGCGATGCGCGCGCGGATGGCGCTGCTGGTGAGCGGGACGATCTACACGCATCGCGAGGTGTTGCTGCGCAACAAGCCCGCCGCCATGCTGGCCGCATCGGCAAAGGGAACCGTGCCGGTACTCGTGCTGATGGACGGGGCGGTGGTCGATGAAAGCATCGATATCATGCACTGGGCCTTGTCGCAGCATGATCCCGAAGACTGGCGGCCGCGTGCCGATGCGGCGTTGGTCGCAAAGTTCGACGGCGCGTTCAAACATCACCTAGACCGTTATAAATATGCCGCTCGTTATGATGCCGATCCGCTGACGCATCGCGCAGCAGGATTGGAATTGCTTGCGGAGCTCGACGAGCGACTGAAAGAACGAGAGTATCTTGACGGCGACACGCGCGGGTTCAGCGATTTCGCGCTGTTTCCATTTGTTCGACAGTTCGCCGGAGTCGACGAGCACTGGTTCGCAGCCCAAACGCCCACGCGGGTGCGCGAATGGCTGGCGATCCTGGTGGCATCGGAGCTGTTTGAGCGGGCTATGGTCACAATTGCGCCATGGGCAGAAGGACAGAGCTGAAAGGGAGCAGACGTGAATCTCCGCTTATAGCTCCTTGCCAAACCAAAACAGACCAACCGCAATCGGCCAGCTTCTGCGGTCCGGATTCTAGAGCGCTCTCGGTCTGTCTCTGACTTGCGAAAGTCTCATTCGACGAGAGGAAGGCCGGCGCTGCCGACCGCTTTGGCGGACAACCAAGGTTCGATACGTCGGATCGCTTCCTCGACCGACGCGGTAGAGACGGCGAAGCTGAGGCGTATGAAACTGTTGCCGTCGACCGGATCGAAATCGAGCCCGGGAGCGACGGCCACACCCGTATCGCGCAACAGGGTCTCGCAGAAGGAGAAGCTGTCATTCGTGAGATGGCCGACATCGGCGTAGATGTAGAAAGCTCCATCGGGGGGTGCGATCCGCCGGAGACCCATTTGCGGAAGCGCCTCGAGGAGCAGTTCTCGATTGCGCGCATAGGTTCGGACATGACCTTCGAGTTCGTCGCGACAGTCAAAGGCGATCAAGCCGGCATGCTGAGCAAGGGAGGGCGGCGTCAGAAACAGATTGCCCATTCGGGCGCGAGCCGCGTCGACCAGCGAGTCGGGAACAATGAGCCATCCAAGACGCCAGCCCGCCATGCTGAAATATTTGGAGAAGCTGTTGACGACCAATGCATTCGGCGCGTGTTGCAGCATGGATTCGGCAGGCTGCGTATAGCTTAGCCCGTGATATATCTCATCCGAGACGAGGGCGATGCCGCGGCGCTTGCAGACGTCGGCCAAGGCCCGGAGTTCCTCGGGCGGGATGATCGTGCCAGTGGGGTTGGCCGGGCTCGCGACAATCACGCCATCCGGGCCGGGCTCTAGCCGTTCGACCGCATCGGCGGTAATCTGGAACCGTTCGCCTTCGCCGCAGACGAGTTCGACCGGCTCCAGATGAAGCGCCTTGAGCGTGTTCCGATAAGCAACATAGCCGGGGCGCGCCAAGGCGACCCTGGCGCCAGGCGAAAACAGGCAGGATAGCGCGAGGACGAAGGCGGGCGAAGCCCCGCACGTCAGGAGGACCCGTTCCGGATCGACGGAAATCCCATAGGCTTCGCTGTAATGCGCCGCGATCCGTGCCTTGAGCGCTGGGCTTTCCCAATAGCCCATGCCGTCGGCATCGAGGATGCGGTGCGCGGCCTCGATCGCTGCGGCCGGAGCGCCGGTCGAAGGCTGGCCGAACTCCATATGGATCACGGACCGACCTTCGGCTCGCATCCGATGGGCGAGACGACTGATGGCGATGGCGTGAAAGGGATCGATCTGGACGGGCATAAAAGATGCTCCACTTGAATGGCACTTAATGCTTGAGGCTGGGCTGATAGGGGCACCGGCATAATTATCCAACGCCGCTTCTTTCGCCGGCCGTACGCGCGGGTGTCGGCATACCGTGGACGAGGCACCCACGATCGGTCGGGCTGTTCATGCTGGCTCGCTGCTCGGCAATAACCAGACAGCAAAGCTTCCCGGCCGGTCGCTCACTGCCGACTCGCTGACAGGTTGGCCTCGTCTGCTCTCGATGATTCCAAGCCAAAAGGGGTCCGACCGCATTGGGCCAGTATCATCGTGCAAGCAGCAGGTAGCGGACATGGATCATCCGAAATGTAGCATGCCAGGATGCTCTGCCCGTGCCCATATATTTGCTTTTACCCGCCCATTTGGGCAGTCTTGCCTAACACGGATAGGGGAGAGTTTCATGGTGCGTGACATCACGCGGCGCCAGCTCGTTGGCGGCGCAATTGCCGGGAGCGCATTGGTAAATCTGCCGGTGCGTGCCGCGCCCCGGCGTGGGCCGACGATCTATTTCCGCGATGTCCTGCTTGTCGACGGCACCGGGGCCAAACCGCGCCGCGCGGACGTTGCCGTCGCCGGCGATCGTGTGGCGGCTATCTTGCCGCCACGCGGCGCCGCCCCGCACGGCGCGCGACTTGTTCTGGGCGAAGGGCGCGTCCTGGCGCCCGGATTTATTGACACCCACACGCATGGGAATCCGCTTGAGCAGTCCTACGATGCTTTCCTTGCCATGGGTGTGACCACCATTCTGCTGGGGGTAGATGGCAGTGGTCCCCGGGTCGGTGAAGATCTGAATCTCGCAACTTGGCTGACGGCTGCCGATCGCGCGTCTCTCTCACTGAATGTTGCGGTGCTGGCGAGCCACGGCACGCTGCGCCGCGCCACCGGCATTCCGGACGCGGTGCGCCAGCCTGACGATGCCGCGCTCGCCCGGATGGCGGCGCAGCTCGACCGGGAGCTGACCGCTGGCGCCTTCGGGATATCTTACGGGCTAGAATATGTTCCAGGCATTTATGCCGCCGGCACCGAACTTGCCGGCCTCGGCCAAACCGTCGCTCGCCACGACGGCGTGGTCATGAGCCACATGCGCTCCGAAAATGACGACGAGATCGAGGCCTCGATCGAGGAACTGATTGCATCCGCGCACCCTGGCCGACCGCACATCTCGCACCTGAAAGTGGTGTTTGGCAAAGGCGAAGACCGCGCCCGCCGGTTGCTCGACTATATTGCCGCAAAACGCCGTTCCGGCATCGATCTGACCGCGGATGCCTATCCATACAGTGCTGGCTATACCGGCATTGCGCTGCTTTTCCCCGAATGGGCTTTGCCGCCCAGCGATTATGGCGCGATCGTCGCAGGGCGACGGCAGGAACTGCGCGCTCATCTGATCGCGCGCATGACCCGGCGCGGCGGGCCGGACGCGCTCTTGATCGGCACCGCGCCTTATGCGGGAAAAACACTGGCCCAAGCAGCGGATGAAGCTGGACTCCATTATGCCGATTTCCTGATTAAGATCGGGCCGGGCGGCGCCTCCGGCGCGCATTTCACCATGGACGGCGCGCTGCAAGATATTCTCGTTCTCGATCCCGATGTCGCGATTTCGACCGACGGTGGTCCGGGCATGCGTCATCCGCGGGCCACCGGAACTTATGCCAAATTGATCGAGCAATATGTCGTGAACAGCGGCAGGCTTCCGATCGAGCATGCCGTCCGCAAAGCCACCGCGCTCCCGGCGCGAATCCTCCGGCTCGCCGATCGAGGAACAGTGCGACCGGGCGCGAAGGCGGACCTCATCCTGTTTGCCCCCGAACGGGTGAAAGCGCGCTCGAGCTACCTCGACCCATTTGCACAGGCGCAAGGCTTCGACATGGTCATGGTGAACGGACGGGCAGCCTTTGAAGGCGGTGAGCGTGTGGGCGCTCCCGGTCGTCTGCTGCGCGCGGCGAGGGCGTCCTGATCAACGCTCAGCTCTAAAGGAGGCGCGATGGCTGGCCGTCACCGACAGCTGGGCGGACTGGCGGCGCGGTCACCGGTCCTCAGGGGTCAGCCAGGGCAATATCGTTTCGACCGGCAGCCGCTCGACTGTGCCGCGATGCCCCTTGACGGTCTTTCCGGCGAACAGCGAGTTGACGACAGCCTCCTCGGTCGCTTCAGCAACGGCCTGAAACAGCGGCGAAAGCGCCTCGTTGCGTAGATCGTCGATTTGCACCGTCGGCGCGCTTCCCTCCTCGCGGCGCACCGCCGGGCTGGTCGAAAATGCAATCGCATAGTCGCCAGATCCGTTGGAAAAGGACGATCCTGTCCGTCCGATCCCGATGAACGCACGCTCGGCGATACGGCGCAGGTTGCGATCGGACATCGGCGCATCGGTGGCAATCACCACGACGATGGAGCCGTCAGCAGTATCGCGATCGGCCTGATCAGCGAAGGCGTGGCGGCCGAGTTTGATACCGACCGGCACACCGGCAATGTTCAGGACACCGCCGTAGTTGCTCTGGACCAACACCCCAAGGGTCCAGCCGCCTTGCGAACTTGGCAGCCTGCGCGACGCCGTGCCGATGCCGCCTTTAAAACCGAACGCCACCGTTCCGGTACCCGCTCCGACCGACCCTTCTTCGACTGCCCCGCCTTTTGCTCGCTCAATGGCGCGCCGGGCGTCGGCGACGGTGACGCGGCGGCGGCGAATATCGTTCAAGACGCCGTCGTTCGTTTCACCGACGACGGCGTTGACCGACCGGACTTCCTCATTGCCCGGCTGGGTCAGCGTCCATTCGATCGCCGCAGCCGCGGCTTCGGGGACGTTGAGCGTGTTGGTCAGTAATATGGGTGTCTCGATCTCACCGAGTTCGGCGACCTGCGTCGAGCCAACAAACTTCCCGAACGCGTTAAAGGCGACAAAGCCGGCGGGAACGCGCGAGCGAAAGACATTGCCGCCATGCGGCAGGATCGCCGTGACGCCGGTATGGATATCAGTGCCTTCTTTGATCGTGACATGGCCAACCTGGACCCCGTCAACATCGGTGATGCTATTGAGCGGGCCGCTGGTGAGAACGCCGATAGTGACACCGGCCTCGCGCGCGCGCTCACCCGGGGGCGCAACGGATGCCACGGCCAGCAGGCCCATTGCCACAATCGTCTTACTCAATATCATTGGTACACCCGTATCGTGCGCCTGCTCGTCCTCGCAACCAATACCGTCAAATCAAACTTCCGGTCCATTGTCTTGTCGGCGATGATGATGCCCTGTTGGCCTGGGTGGCGACAGCGCAGCTCTGTGCGGACGAGACGGGCCGCCGGTTGCCCCAACCGGCGGCGTCCTCATTGATACGGACGGCGATTACATGATTGCCGCGACCTCGCTGCTCGCGAGTCGCGCCGGTCCGCGCTTCACGGAGATGGAATCGGCGAACGCTCGATGGAGCGATGTGAAAGATTCGAGGCCGAACGCGCGCGACAAACTGGCGTAGCTCGCTGCGAGGTCAATCGACTGCTGGCTGGGATCAATTCACAAAGCTTTGAACTGTGTACAAGCTCAACTTTAGCTAATCATTAGCTGCGATAGTCGGCGTTGATGCTGATGTAGCCATGGGTTAAATCGCACGTCCACACGGTCGCGCGACCTTCGCCTAATCTGAGGTCCGCGCCGATGCGGATGTTCTGACCCGTTAGATGCGCCGCGACTGGCGCCTCATCATAGCCTTCGACGGGAAGGCCGTCTTTCGCCACCCAATGATCGCCGAAGCGAATCGCCAGCTTGTCGCGGTCGGCGGGTTCGCCCGCCTTGCCAACCGCCATAACGACGCGGCCCCAATTGGCGTCTTCGCCCGCGATTGCGGTCTTCACCAGCGGCGAGTTGGCAATTGCGAGCGCGACGCGTTTCGCGCTGTCGTCGCTGATCGCGCCGCTCACCTGCACCTCGATGAATTTCGACGCGCCTTCGCCGTCGCGCACGACTTGCTGCGCGAGGTCGAGTGCGACCTGCCGGATCGCCGCGTCGAGGGCATCGGCGCCGGGATCGTCGCGGGTAAACAGCGGGGCGTTGCCCGCCTGTCCGGTCGCGAAAAGCAGCACGGTGTCGCTCGTCGAAGTGTCGCTGTCGACGGTGATGCTGTTGAACGTCGCGCCAGTCGCCTCGCTGAGCATCTCCTGCAGCAGCGTCGGAGCGACCGCGGCGTCGGTGAAAATATAGCCGAGCATCGTCGCCATGTCGGGGGCGATCATCCCCGATCCCTTGACGATCCCCGCAACATGGACGGTCTTGTCGCCGACGATTGCGCTCGCGGTCGAGCCCTTGGCGAAGGTGTCGGTGGTGCAGATCGTTTCGGCGGCCGCCTCCCACGAGCAGGGTTGTGCGGTGAGCGCAGCCTCGACCCCGGCGCGCGCCTTGTCCTTGGGCAAGGGCACGCCGATGACGCCGGTCGAGCTGACGAACACTTCGTTCGCGTCGCAGCTGAGGTGATCCGCGACCTGCGCCATGATCTGCTCGACCGCCTCGCGGCCGCGATAGCCGGTGAACGCGTTGCTGTTGCCCGCGTTGACGATCAGCGCGCGGCCGATGCCGCCCTTGACCTGCTCGCGGCCGAGTTCGACTTCGGAAGAGCAGCAGATGTTGCGTGTGAAGACGCCCGCAACCGTCGTGCCGGGCGCGAGCTCGACATAGGTGAGGTCGCAGCGGTCCCAGTTTTTGTACTGCGCGCGCGCGATGCGGAGCGTCACCCCGGCGATGTCGGGGAGCGTGGGAAAAGCGGCGGGGGCCAAGGGGGAGCGGGTGGTCATGGAAGAGCGCTTAGCGCCTCTTCCCCAAACGCAAAACCCCTCCTCTTCAGAGGAGGGGCAGCGAAACTTGCGAGCTTGCTCGCTGGTTGCGGGGGAGATTGAGGCTGCGACGCGACAGCATCACCCCCAACCCCTCCTCTGAAGAGGAGGGGTTTAATACGATCAACCCGGAATGCCGCTGATCGACTTCACTTCCATGAAATCCTTCAGCCCGAACACGCCGCCTTCGCGGCCGTTGCCGGAAGCTTTGTAGCCGCCGAATGCCGCGCCGGGACCGGGGCCCCAGGCGTTGACCGCCACCATGCCCGCGCGCAGCTTCGGTGCGACGGCGGCGGCCTTGGCGGGATCGCCTGAGATCACCGCCGACAGGCCATATTCGGTGTCATTGGCGATATCGACCGCCTCGTCGAGGTCGCCATAGGCCATGATCGTCGCGACGGGGCCAAAGATTTCCTCGTTGGCGATCCGCATGTCGCGGGTGACGCCCGAGAAGACCGTCGGCTTGATATAGTAGCCGCGGTTGACGTTGCTCGGCAGGCCGGTGCCGCCGGTCTCCAGCGTCGCGCCTTCGTCGATCGCCGACTGGATCAGCCCCTGGATCTTGTCGAACTGCGCCTTGTTGACGACGGGGCCGATATGGCCGCCTTCGCTCATTGGATCGCCGACCTGCGTGCCGTCGAACATCGCCTTGATCACGCCGACCGCTTCGGCCTGACGCTCTTTCTGGACCAGGATGCGCGTCGGCGCGATGCAGCTTTGGCCGGTGTTGACCAGCACGCCCTGCACCGTCGGCGGCAGCACCGCGGCGAAATCGGCGTCGGGCAGGACGATGTTCGGCGACTTGCCGCCGAGTTCCTGATGGACTCGTTTGACGGTGTCGGCGGCGGCCTTGGCGACGAGGATGCCGGCGCGGGTCGATCCGGTGAAGCTGACCATTTCGATGCCGGGGTGCGCGCTGATCGCGTTGCCGACGGTCGGGCCGTCACCCTGCACGAGGTTGAATACGCCCGGCGGGACGCCCGCGGCGTCGAGGATCTCGGCAAAGATCGTCGCGTTGCCCGGGCATTCTTCGGACGGTTTCAGCACCATCGTATTACCCGCGGCGAGCGCTGGGGCGACCTTCAATGCAATCTGGTTGAGCGGCCAGTTCCACGGCGTGATCATGCCCACGACGCCGATCGGTTCGTAAGCGATGACGCCCGCGGCATATTTTTCGGTGAAGTTGAAATCCTTGAGCGCGGCGATCGTGCCGAGGAAGCCGCCGATGCCGGCGCCGACTTGTGCGGTGCCGGCAAAGCTGACCGGGGCGCCCATTTCGCTTGCCATCGATTTGGCGAGGTCGCCCGCGCGCTTCTTATATTCCTCGACGATGCGGTTCAGCAGGTCGAGGCGCTCTTCGCGCGTCGTCTGCGACCAGCTCTTCAACGCCTCGCGCGCCGCGGCGACGGCATCGTCGACGTCGGTAGCGGTGCCGAGGACGATCGTCGACGCGGCCTCTTCGGTCGCCGGGTTGATCACGTCGTGCGGCTTGCCGCCTTTGCTGTCGACCCACTGGCCGCCGATGTAATTCTGCTTGAGATGCGTTTCGGTGCTCATGTCCTGTCTCCCATCGGCGGTGAATCCGTCTCGGATTGCTACCTAATCACTGTGGCGGATGAATCAAGCAAAGGCCAACTGGCAATTGCGGCAGGTCAGCGCTTTTCCGCAGAAAGTCGTGACATCAATATGGCGGCGCGGGTCGCCTGCCGTCCGATGCTGGGGATATCGACCGCCTCACCCGGGGCATGGTCGCCGGTGCTGTGCGGCCCGAGTCCCGCGAGCCCGTCGACGTCGGCGGCGACGAAGCTGATGTCGCCCGCGCCGCGCTTCAGCGGATCGAGCGCCGCCATTTCGGCAAGGGCGAGGTCGCGGTTCACGCCGTTGAGTTTGCTCAGCAGCGCGCGGTTGCCGTCGGTCGGCGCCATCGACGGATAGCCGCCGGGGTCGAACGCGATCTTCGCATCCGTCCCGGGAGCGTGCTCGCCAACGATCGCTGTCATCTTTGCCTTCACGCGCTCGATCTGGTCGGGTGACAACGCGCGCAGGTCGCCGCGTGCGACCGCGATGGGGGCAATGATGTTGGTCTTGCCGGTGACGGTCGCGCGGATGCCGCCCGCGTCCAGATCGGCCTGCTGCCCGCCCGCGATAAGACCGACGTTGAAGGTCAGGTTCGGTTCGGGAAGTTCGGTGCGAAAGCGGTAGAGGATGCGCGTGAGTTCATAAATCGCGCCGTCGCCCGCCGCGGCGCTGAAGATGCCCGAACTGTGTGCGCTCTTCCCCGTTGCGGTGACGGTCCAGCTGTCCGACGAGCGGCGCGCTACCGACCCCATGTCGGCGCCATTGTCGCGCACCAGCCCTTCGAAATCGAGCGCGACGTCGCTGCGCTTGCCCGCCGCGATTAAGTCGGCGCGCGCCCTTTCGATCGGCGTGCCCGCGTCTTCCTCGTCGCCGGTCATGTGGATTTCGATATTGGCGTCCTTGAGCGTCCCCGCCGCCTGCATTGCGCGCAGCGCCGCGACGATAACGACCATGCCGCCCTTGTCGTCGCCCGCGCCGGGACCTTCGCCCATGTCACCCTTGCGCGTGAAAGTCTGGAACGGCGAGTCGGGTTCGAACACGGTGTCGAGATGCGCGATGAGGAGCAGGCGTTTGGTGTCGGGCTTTCCGGCATGTGTCGCGATCAGATGGCCCGCGCGGCCGGTATCGGTCATCGGCTTCCACTCGACCTTGAAGCCCAAAGGTTCGAGCTCAGCGCGCATCATCGCCCCGACCTTTTCGACGCCCTCAAGGTTGAGCGAGCCGCTGTTCTGGTTGACCAGTTTTTCCAGCAGGGTGAGGCTGCGATCCTGTTCGGCCGCCACCGTTTTTGCCATGCCGCTCTCGGCTTTGGAAAGTTCGGCTTGCGCCGTTGGCGCGAGCGCGAGCTGAACGGCGACGATCGCAGCAAGCGGCATTGATTTCATGGAGGGCTCCGGCCTTAGACTTTTCAAATCGTCGCCTTCGCGGGGGCGACAGATATCGATTGTGCCTTGCTTGACGCTGCTCGGCAAGCGATCAGCCCGGATAGGGCGAAGCCTTGAGCAGCCGCGCCAGATGTGCGGCGTTGGCGGCGACCATCTTCGCCGTCTCGGTGACCTTACGCGGGCGGTGCGCGAGATCCTTGAAATCGACCGACCCCATCGCCTCGCCTACCCAGTAACAGGCAGCGACGGCGGGGATCGTCCAGCCAGTGTCGTTCAGCGCCTGAAACAGCTGGGCCGAGGCGTTGTGCGCTCCGTCTTCGTTCCCGACGATCGCGGCAACCGCGACCTTGGAATAGCTGGGCATCCGCCCCGCGTCGTCGGTTTCGCCAAGAAAGGCATCCATCCGCTCAAGCACCAGCTTTGCGACGCTCGACGCCTGTCCCATCCAGATCGGGGTGCCAAATATCAAGATGTCGGCCGAAAGGATCTGCTCGCGTATCTTGGGCCAGTCGTCGCCCGCTCCCTCGTCTGACGAGACGCCCCATTTGACACGGTGCGCGGCGATGCGGATGGGTTCGCTGACCTTCACGCCCTGACCGGAAAAATGCTCGGCGAGGACGGCAATCATCGCGTCGGTCGAACTTGCGCGGCCCTTGGCGGACAGTGAGCAGTTGATGGCGGTGGCAGTGAGCGGGGCGGCCATGGCATATCCTTTGCGGGGTGTACCCCCGCGCAAGAAAGCCGCGGCGTGTCCGTCAAGTTCCCTGCCGCACCATGAAGATGTCGCCGCCGATGCCGATGAGGAAAAGGTTGCCCGCGCTGTCTTCGCCGAACGAGGCAATCGAGTTGAGCGTCCCGGCGTCAGGGGCGAAATCCTCGTTGCGCCGCGCGAAGCGCGACGCGGCGAGCGTCTGGCCGGGAACAAGGCTGGCGAAGGGCACCGACCAGATATTGCCCGAGACGAAATCGGCGAAGACATATTGGCCGACGAGCGAGGGCACCGGGCCACGATAGACATAACCGCCGGTGATCGAATTGCCCTGTCGTGGTCCGCTGCCATGACCATATTCGGCGACTGGCGGGGTCAGCCCGGCAGGGGCGGTGCCCGTATAGGGCTGCGTGCCTTCGAGGAAGCGCCAGCCGAAATTGAGCCCCGGCTGCGTCGTCGTCACCGCGTCGATTTCCTCGACCGCACCCTGCCCGACGTCGCCGATCAGCAGCATCGATCCGGCGAATGAGGCACGGAACGGGTTGCGCAGGCCAAAGGCATAGACATAGGGATCGCCGCCGCCGGCCAGAAACGGATTCCCCGGCGCCGGGGAATAGCTGTTGCCCCCCGCCCCGACCGCGAAGCGCAGAATCTTGCCGAGGCGCGAGTTCGTGTTCTGGGCATTGTTGCCCGGATCGCCGCCACCGCCGCCGTCGCCGACGCCAACATAGACATGGCCGTCGGGCCCGAACCCGATCCAGCCGCCATTGTGATTTTCGAAATCGGTATGCGGCACGCTGAGTACCGTGTCGTAAGCGGTCGATGAGTTGGGCTGGCCCAGCGTATAGCGGCGGACTTGAACCGCGCCGTTGGTCGCGGTTGCGACCGCGAACAGGCGCTGCGACGTTGCATGGTCGGGATAGGCGGCAAGGCCGAGCAAACCGCGCTCGCCGCTGGTCGAAATGTCGGTGATGTCGAGCACCAGCGTCCGGCTGCCGTTCGCGGGATCGAAGCGGTACACATTGCCGCCCTTCTCGACGACATAGACGTTGCTGCTGCCGGGGATCGGCGCGACGTAGAGTGGTTGGCTGAAGCCCGTGCCGACGCGCACAACCGATATGCCCTCGCGGCTGTTGGTTACCGTGATGTTGACCGCTTGCGTGACGCTTGCCTGGCCGTCGCTGACGCGGAGCACGACGGCATAGACATTGTCGCCGCTGGCATCCTCGGGCAGGTCGAAATCGGGAACAGCATTAAAACTGAGCGCGCCCGCGCCGGTTATTGCAAAGCGCGCTGCATCGGCACCCCCGTCGACGGTAAAGGTCAGCGCGTCGCCATTGGGATCGGTCGCGGTTGCTTGATAGGCGGCAGTGGTGTTCTCGACGACGCTAGCGGTTTGCAGCGAGGTGAAGCTGGGCGGAGCATTGGCCGCGGGCGGGGTGCCACCGCCGCCGCCTCCTCCACCGCAAGATGCCAGCAATAGCGGCGTGAGAGCAAAAACGACGCGCATTCGCATGGCCAATCGGCCTTTCGTGATCGAGCCCATCCCTCGGGGGCAACCTGCCACCCGCGCGCGGCGCCTGCAACCCTGGCGGTTTACCAAGATGCCTGTAAAGAGTGTTTGACAGGCGGATCCGGTAGATGTAAAGAGCTCTTGACAGGCAAGGGAGCGGCTGTGGAAAATCGGGTGCGCAAATTTCGCGAGGCGGCGGGGTGGAGCCAGGGCGAACTTGCCCGCCGGCTTGGCGTGTCGCGCCAGACGATCAATGCGGTCGAAACCGACAAATATGACCCCAGCCTGCCGCTCGCGCTCCGGATGGCGGGGCTGTTCGCCCTCGAAGTGCGCGAGCTGTTTATCGACCATTGGACGGCGAAGGAGTAGCGAGATGACGACGCAGGCAAGCAAGGCCGCAGGATGGCGCAAGATCGCCATGCAGGCGGCGATCGGCGCGGCGGCGGGCGCGGGCGGCATGGTCGCGATGCTGGCATTCATCGAGGCGCAGGGCGGGCTTGACTGGGCGCCCTCGGCGATCATCCTGCTCGGAGTCGGGTTCATCTATGCGCTGATGGGGCTGTTCGTCGGGCTGGGTACCGCGGCACCGCGCCTGTTCGGTCAGCGGATGCTCAACGTCGCCGATGCCGAGGAAATCGTCGAGGAACGCGCCAATATGGGCGCCAGCGCGATCAGCTGTCTGATCCTGGGCGCGGCGCTGATGTTGCTGGCGCATGCGGTCGCGGCGGACGCTGCGAGTACGGCGGCCCTGGTCAGCCCTGCAGTCGCGTTCTGGATCTTACTGGCGGTGCTGGTCGGTTTCACCGCGGTGTCGGTGTGGATGTGGCAAAGCTTTGATGAATTGTGGCGCCAAATGACGATGGAAATTTCGGCGATCACCGGCAATCTGCTCCTGTTGGTTGCGATCATCTGGGGCGGCGCCGCCGCGGTGGGGCTGGCAGTCGGTCCGCACCCGCTCGATCTGGTGTCGATCGCGTTCGGATCGCTCTTGCTCGCCTGTTTTGCGGGCGCGGGATGGCGCGGGATGATGGCGCCGCGGTAAACTGCGGCTCCCACAGGATGCAGACCCGTCCTTCATCGTCATCCCGAATTTGATCCGGGATCCATGACGACAGCGCGGCTATGAATTCCGGATCAAGTCCGGGATGACGAAGCTTGCTGAACGACCGTCCTTCCACCTCCATATCCGGATTCCCGCTGGCTCGATCCCAAACAAAAAGGGCGCCCGGTTCCCCCGAACCGGGCGCCCTCCTTGGCGTCGCTGACCCTTGCGGATCAGGCGCTGTAGTACATGTCGAACTCGACCGGGCTCGGGGTCTGTTCGACGCGATACACTTCGTCCCACTTCAACTCGACATAGGCTTCGATCTGATCCTTGGTGAACACGTCGCCCTTGAGCAGGAAGTCGTGGTCGGCGATCAACGCGTCGAGTGCTTCGCGCAAGCTGCCGCAGACGGTCGGGACTTCGGCGAGTTCTTCGGGCGGCAGGTCATAGAGATTCTTGTCCATCGGGTCGCCCGGGTGGATCTTGTTCTGGATGCCATCGAGCCCTGCCATCAGCAGCGCCGAGTAGCACAGATAGGGGTTCGCCATCGCGTCGGGGAAGCGGAACTCGACGCGCTTGGCCTTGGCGCCCGCGCCATAGGGAATACGGCACGAGGCCGACCGGTTGCGCGACGAGTAAGCGAGCAGCACCGGCGCTTCAAAGCCGGGGACTAGGCGCTTGTAGCTGTTCGTCGTAGGGTTGGTGAAAGCGTTGAGCGCTTTGGCGTGCTTGACCACGCCGCCGATGAAATAGAGGCACATGTCGCTGAGGCCCGCATAGCCGTTGCCGGCGAACAGCGGCTTGCCCTTTTCCCAGATCGAGATGTGGGTGTGCATGCCCGATCCATTGTCGTCCTTGATCGGCTTCGGCATGAAGGTCGCGGTCTTGCCGTAAGCATGCGCGACCTGGTGCACGACATATTTGTAGATCTGCATGCGGTCAGCGGTTTCGGTGAGCGTGCCAAAGGTCAGCCCGAGTTCGTGCTGCGCCGCGGCGACTTCATGGTGATGCTTGTCGCAGGGCAGGCCCATTTCGAGCATCGTCGAGACCATCTCGCCGCGGATGTCGACGGCGCTGTCGACCGGCGCGACGGGGAAATAGCCGCCCTTGGCACGCGGGCGGTGAGCAAGGTTGCCGCCTTCATAGCTGCGGCCGGTGTTGGTCGGCAGCTCGATGTCGTCGATTTCGAAGCCCGACTTGTTGTAGCCGGTTTCGAAACGGACATCGTCGAACATGAAAAATTCGGCTTCGGGGCCGACATAGACGGTGTCGCCGATGCCGGTCGAGGCGACATAGGCCTCGGCGCGCTTCGCGGTGGTGCGCGGATCGCGGGCATAGCCTTCGCCGGTCGATGGCTCGACAATGTCGCAGAAGATCACGAGCATCGGGGTGGCCGAGAAGGGGTCGTCATAGACCGCTTCGAGATCGGGCATCAGGATCATGTCGGACTCGTTGATCGCCTTCCAGCCTTCGATCGACGAACCGTCGAACATCAGGCCATCTTCAAGCTCGTCCTCGCCGATCACCGAAGCGACCATGGTCAAATGCTGCCACTTGCCCTTGGGATCGGTGAAGCGCAGGTCGACCCACTCGATGTCGTTTTCCTTGATCCGGGCGATGATGTCCTTGGGCTTCGTAGCCATGGTCTGAACTTCCTTCTTGCGATGATGACCGGCTCTGCCGGCTTAGTTGAACAGGGTGAGGAGCAGGTTGGTCTAGAGCGCGTCCTCGTTGCGTTCGCCGGTGCGGATGCGCAGCGCGGTTTCGACCGGGATCACGAAAATCTTGCCGTCGCCGATGCGACCGGTCTGCGCGGCGGCGGCGATCGCCTCGACCACGCGTTCGGCCATCGAATCCTCGACGATCACTTCCAATTTCACCTTGGGCAGGAAATCGACGACATATTCGGCGCCGCGATAGAGTTCGGTGTGTCCCTTCTGGCGGCCGAAACCCTTGGCCTCGGTGACGGTGATGCCGCTGACCCCGACTTCGTGCAGCGCTTCCTTGACCTCGTCGAGCTTGAACGGCTTGATGATCGCCTCAATCTTCTTCACGCTTCTCGTCCCCCTTTGGGCATTTCGCATCGCTCGCAGTCAGAGCCGGATCAGGCCTGCCTGTCCGGTTCGCACCTGTGAGTCGCTGCGAGGCCCCGTCATCTTGCACCAATCAAGAGCCGTGCCAATTGGCGAATCGCGCGGTTTTGGTAAGAATTTTGAAACGACGTTGCGGCGGTGCCCAGCGGGTGGGCAATGACGTTCGCGTACTGCCTAAATAATAGGCACGCATTGTGGAATCGTCAGTGCGAGCGAAGCGAAGCAATCTCGGGCCCTCCGCCTCAAGCAAGGCTGATAACGGGAGATTGCTTCGCCGTGGCTCCTCGCCATGACGAGTCGTTGGAGCGCGTCAGCGTCCCATCGGCGCGGACGAATCCGCCAGATTGGCCTTGGTCCAGTTCGAGCGTTCGATGACGTAAGCGCGGATCGCTTCGGCATCCTGCGGGGTCAGCACCTTCGCAAAGCTCACCATGCCGCGCTCCTTCAGCGCGCCGTCGATGATCACCGACTTCCATGCCTCGGCATTGGCGAGCGTCCCCGAAACGCGAAGATCGGGGGTGAAGCCGTTGCCGATCGCGCTGTCGCCGTGACAGACCATGCAATAGCGCCCGAAATGCGCCTTGCCAGCCGCGACCTGCGCCGCGCTGGCGGTCATTGGCGGCGGGTTCCACGCGAGAGTCGTCGCCGCTGGCGGGGCGGGGAGCTCAGCGGTGCCGCCGATCTTGAGCACGACGAGGCGCGGGATGTTGGGGATCTTGCGCGTCGCGCCCCCGGCGACCCCGGCGACGAGCGGGAAGGCGCCGCCCTTGCTCGTCTGGAAGGCGATGTATTGCACGCCGCCGACGCGGAAGGTCGACGGCGCGCTGACGATCCCCGACTGCATGTCAAGGTCGAGCAATTGCTTGCCGGTGTCGGCGGCATAGGCGCGAAAACGGCCGAGGCTGGTGCCTTGGAACACGAGGTTGCCCGCGGTCGTCATCGTGCCGCCGTTCCAGGCAGCGGGATGGTTCACCGCCCATGCGACCTTGCCGCTGCGCGGGTCGAAGGCGACGAGGCGGCCGGTCGTCGCTGCGATCGCAGCGCGGAACGCCGCCTTGTCGTCAGGTAGCATCGTCTTGTTCAGTGAGGCGCCGATATTGAACCCCAGCACCTTGCGCCGGTCGAGCTCGTCCATGTCGGCCAGATAGCCCTGCGGGATCTGCTGCGCGGGAATATAGACGAGGCCGGTCGCCGGATTATAGCTCATCGGGTGCCAATTGTGCGCGCCGAGCGCACCGGGGATGGCGATGAAAGGCTTGCCAGTCTTGTAGAAGCGCGCCTCGGGATTCTCGATCGGGCGGCCGGTGGCGAGGTCGTAGCCCGTTGCCCAGTTGATCCCGTCAACGAAGGGCTTGGCGTCAATCAGCTTGCCGTTGCTGCGGTCGATCGTGAAAAAGAAGCCGTTCTTCGGCGCATGGTACAGTACCTTGGTCGGCTTGCCGTTCACCGCCTGCTCGGCAAGGATGATCGGCTGGGTCGCGGTATAGTCCCAAGTCTCGCCCGGCGTTTCCTGATAATGCCATTTATACTTGCCGGTCGTGGCGTCGAGAGCGACGACCGAGGAGAGGAACCAGTTGTCGCCTACACCATTCGAGCGCGTGCCATGGTTCCACGGATTGCCGTTGCCGACGCCGAGATATATCTGGTCGAGATCCTTGTCGTAGACGATCGCGTCCCACACGGTGCCGCCGCCGCCCGAGGTCTGCCACTCGCCCTTGTCGGACCATGTGGCGTTCGCCTTGCTTGCAAAGATGTCGTCGCTGGCGGCGCCATCCTTCGCCTTGGTCGGATTGGGCGCGGTGTAGAAGCGCCAGCGCTCCTTGCCGGTGTCGGCGTCATAGGCGGTGACGTAACCGCGCACGCCGAATTCGGCGCCGCCATTGCCGATCAGCACCATGTCCTTCACGACGCGCGGCGCGCCGGTGATGGTGTAGGGTTTCGAGGTGTCAAAGGTCTGCCTCGACCAAAGCTCCTTGCCGGTCTTCTTGTCGAGCGCGATCAGGCGACCATCGAGCGCGCCGACGAAGACCTTGTCGCCCCACACCGCGACGCCGCGGTTGACGACGTCGCAGCAGGCCGAAACCGCGCGCTCGCCGGGAACCTTGGGATCGAATTTCCACAGCGGCTTGCCGGTCGCGGCGTCCCAGGCGCTGACTTTCGACCAGGCGTGGGTGACGTACATGACGCCGTCGACGACCACCGGAGTTGCTTCCTGCCCGCGCGCATCGTCGAGGTCGGCGGTCCAAGCGATGCCGAGGGTGCCGACATTCTTGTCGCTGATATCGGTGAGCGGGCTGAAGCGCTGTTCGTCGTAGCTGTAGCCGATCGCGCCCCAATCATTGCCGTTACCGCCGGTCTTGAGCAGGGTCTCGCTGGCCTTTTCGGCATCGTCGAGCGAGCCTGCACCGGTGATGCTGTCATTTTGCGATGCGTTGCATGAAGCCAATGCCAGTGCTGCGCAGCCCAGAAGCGCGGTCGTAAAGCCCCGTTTCGCCATCCCTTGCTCTCCCGTTCGACGCCTATCGTTGACGTTAACGTCAAGACTGCGCCGGATGAGCGAGCGGTGCAAGCGCGAATATGGGGGTGGAAACGGGGGTTGTAAGCGCGCGCCGCTTAGCGGCTCACTGCCAAGGCGGCGCGTTCAGACCCTTTGGGCTCGCGGTGAAAATCTCGCAGCCCGTTTCGGTAATCCCGATGCTGTGTTCGAACTGCGCCGACAGCGAGCGGTCGCGCGTCACCGCCGTCCAGCCGTCGGGCAGCATCTTCACGGCAAACTTGCCGGTGTTGATCATCGGCTCGATCGTGAAGAACATGCCGGGTTTAAGCTCCGGCCCGGTGCCGGGACGACCGGCATGGACGACCTCGGGCGCATCGTGGAACATCTGTCCCAGCCCGTGGCCGCAGAAATCGCGGACGACCGAATAGCGGTGGCGTTCGGCGTGCGTCTGGATCGCGTGCGCGACGTCGCCCATCCGGTTGCCGGGCTTCGCCTGCTCGATGCCGAGCATCAGGCATTCATAGGTCACATCGACCAGTCGTTTCGCCTTGATCGGCACGTCGCCGACCAGATACATGCGGCTGGTGTCGCCGTGCCAGCCATCGATGATCGTCGTGACGTCGATGTTGACGATATCGCCCTCGCGCACCGGCTTGTCGTCGGGAATGCCGTGGCAGACAACATGGTTGATACTGGTGCAGCAGCTGTGCGTGAAGCCGCGATAGCCGAGCGTCGCGGGAATGCCGCCACCGTCGAGCATCATCGTGCGGACGAGGTCATCGATCGCTGCGGTTGTCACGCCCGGCTGAACAAAGGGAACGAGCGCGTCGAGGATTTCGGCTGACAGCCGTCCCGCCTTGCGCATTCCGGCAAAGCCCGCCTCGTCGTGCAGCTTGATCGTGCCGTCGCGCACGGGGGTGGGCGCGCCGGCGTCGGCGGTGGTTACGGAGACATAGTCGTACATGAGATGGGATATAGCGGCTGGGGGCCGAAAAAGCGAGAGGCGGCGGCGTCAGCTTTTGGCAAGATGATCGCGGAACCAGTCCGCGAGCTCGCGTTTCGACAGCTCTCCCGCCGCGAGCGCGAGGAAGGTCACCACCAATTTGGCATCGGCGGCAGTCAAGTCATGGCCGTTCAGCATCAGAAAGGTTTCACTGACGACCGCGGCGGTGCGCTTGTTGCCGTCGGCAAAGGGGTGGTTGCGCGCGATGCCAAAGGCGAGGATGCGGCCAGATCGGCTGCATCGGGATTGCCATCAGCGACGAGTTTTTGCGGCCGCGCCATGGCGCTTTCGAGCATGCCAGAATCGCGCACGCCTTCGCCGCCGCCATGTTCGGCCAGCTGTTCCAGGTGGGCCGCCAGAGCGACCTCCAGCGATACCCAGAGCCAGTTCATCGACGGTATCGCTATTTGGCAAGTTCGCGCAGCGCGCGCTTGCGGCGCGCCATGACTTCCCGTGCCGCCGCCATCTGCGTTTCGAAATCTGCGTCATAGGGCGCGAGTTCGATGCCACGTTCGGTATCGCGGACCGACAGCATATCACCCTGCGCCGCGCCAAGCCGCGCGAGCAGCTCCTTGGGCAGGATAACGGCGGCGCTGTTGCCGACCTTGGTGATTTTGAGCGGCGTGTTCATACGTTCGTTATAACATCGCCGCTCACGACTTTCGACCCGGGCTTACTCCGCGGCCTTCTTCGTCTTTTCGGCCTTCGGCACCTTCGCTTTGCCCTTGCCAGCTTTCGGCGGCGCCGAGACGATTTCGAATGCGAGCGGATTGCCGACCTTGGCGTCGTCGCCGGTCTTCATCTTCACCTTGACCTCGCCGCCGTGGACGAGCTTGCCGAACAGCAGTTCCTCGGCGAGCGGCTGCTTGATCTTTTCCTGGATCAGGCGGCCCATCGGGCGCGCGCCATAGAGCTTGTCATAGCCCTTGCCGGTCAGCCATTCGCGCGCCGCATCGTCGAGCTGGATATGGACGTTGCGGTCGGCGAGCTGGAGTTCGAGTTCGAGGATGAACTTGTCGACGACGCGCGCGACCACTTCGGGCGGCAGATAACCGAACGGCACGATCGCATCGAGGCGGTTGCGGAATTCGGGGGTGAAGAGATTCTTCACCGCTTCTTCCTGCACATCCTCGCGCGTGAACTGCCCAAAGCCAATGCCTTCGCGCGCCATGTCGCTGGCGCCGGCATTGGTCGTCATGATCAGGATGACGTTGCGGAAGTCGACCGTCTTGCCGTGATGATCGGTCAGGCGGCCATGGTCCATCACCTGCAACAATATGTTGAACAGGTCGGGATGCGCCTTTTCGATTTCGTCGAGCAGCAGCACGCAATGCGGATTCTGGTCGATCGCATCGGTGAGCAGTCCGCCCTGATCATAGCCGACATAGCCCGGAGGCGCGCCGATCAGGCGGCTGACCGAATGGCGTTCCATATATTCGGACATGTCGAACCGCTGAAGCGGGATGCCCATGATGTGCGCGAGTTGTTTCGCGACCTCGGTCTTGCCGACCCCGGTCGGGCCGCTGAACAGATAATTGCCGATCGGCTTTTCGGGATCGCGCAGACCTGCACGGGACAGCTTGATCGCCGACGACAGCACCTCGATCGCGACATTCTGTCCGAACACGACGCGCTTGAGGTCAGTTTCGAGGCTGGCGAGCGTCGCCTTGTCGTCGCTCGACACCGATTTGGGCGGGATGCGCGCCATCGTGGCGATCACGGCCTCGATCTCCTTCGCAGTGATCGTCTTCTTGCGCTTCGACGGAGCGACGAGCATCTGCATCGCGCCGACCTCATCGATCACGTCGATCGCCTTGTCGGGCAATTTGCGGTCATTGATGTAGCGCGCCGACAATTCGACCGCGGCGTTGATCGCGTCGGGGGTGTAGCGCACCTGATGATGCGCCTCGAACGCGCTGCGCAGACCCGCGAGGATCTTCTTGGTGTCTTCGAGCGTCGGCTCGACCACGTCGATCTTCTGGAACCGGCGAAGCAGCGCGCGGTCCTTTTCGAAATGATTGCGGAACTCCTTGTACGTCGTCGAGCCGATGCAGCGGATGACGCCGCCCGACAGCGCGGGCTTGAGCAGGTTCGACGCATCCATTGCGCCGCCCGACGTCGCACCCGCGCCAATGACGGTGTGGATTTCGTCGATGAACAGGATCGCGTGCGGCAGGCCTTCGAGCTCGGTCACGACCTGTTTCAGCCGTTCCTCGAAATCGCCGCGGTAGCGCGTGCCGGCGAGCAGCGCGCCCATGTCGAGCGAATAGATAACCGCGGGCAGCAGGACCTCGGGCACATCGCCCTCGATGATCTTGCGCGCGAGGCCCTCGGCGATCGCGGTCTTGCCGACGCCGGGATCGCCGACATAGAGCGGGTTGTTCTTCGACCGGCGGCAGAGGATCTGGATCGTCCGGTCGACCTCAGCGGTGCGGCCGATCAGCGGATCGACCTTGCCGATCTTGGCCTTTTCATTGAGGTTGACGGTGAACTGGTCGAGCGCGGTTTCTTTCTTGTTCTTGCCGCTGCTGTCCTTGTCCTTCGTCTCTTCCTTTTCCTCGGGCTCGGCCTGCGGCGAGGGTTTGCCGCCCTTACCGACGCCGTGGCTGAGGTAGGAAACCGCATCGAGGCGCGTCAGGTCCTGCTGCTGGAGGAAATAGACTGCGTAGGATTCGCGTTCGGAGAACAGTGCGACGAGGACGTTGGCGCCGGTGACTTCATCCTTGCCCGACGACTGGACGTGCAGGATCGCGCGCTGGACGACGCGCTGGAAGCCGCTGGTTGGGCTGGGGTCGCTGTGGCCCTCGACCTTCAAGCTGTCGAGTTCGGTGTCGAGATAATGGACGACCGCCGACTGCAGGTCGTCGACCGAGACGCCGCAGGCGCGCATGACTTCGGCCGCATGGTCGTCGTCGATCAGCGCGAAGAGCAGATGCTCTAACGTCGCATATTCGTGGTGACGCTCCGATGCGGCTTTCAGCGCATTGTGCAGGGTCTTTTCGAGGCTCTCCGAAAAGGACGGCATGGACTTTTCTCCTTGCGAGGCCCGCCGGGGGAGAGAGGCGGCCCCTAGGAACACAACGTGGCGATGCCGCCGCCGCGCCGCAAGGGAAAAGCGGATGGCGATTGTGAAATTACGATGACGGGGGTTGCGGTATGGTTAACGGAGGGTTGAGAAATTGGGGAAGGGTGATGCCATCTGCCTCATCACCCCGGACTTGATCCGGGGTCCGGAAGGCGAGCGCCGCCATGGGTCCCGGATCAAGTCCGGGACGACGACAGGAGAGGTCGGGTCGGGGTGGAAACCGTTCATCACGCGAGATCACGAATGTCTCGCGGGGCGGCGGCGAGCATCGCGTTCATCCGGATTTAAAGGGTGCTGTATTCAAATGTTTTTGTAATTTCACCTTCGCCATTTGACCGAAACGCAATTGCAATTTCCGAAACTCCGTCCAAATAGAAACTTATTGAATAACTATTATCGATCTCGTCCAGTTTTACATAATCTTGGACAAGCGATCGGTCAGAATGTTCGTAGGCCATCTTCGAATAACATTTATCGATTAATTTTTTTGCTGACCTAACCGCAAGTGCGGCTGAGCTTACGTCATGAAGATCGTAAATTCCGCCCGAATGAGCTCGACGCGCATGGGGAAATTGCGCAGCCGTCAACTTTGACTGCGGACGGGCTGCATGCCGCTAACCACATCAAACCAGAAGAGATGGAAGGGCGCATTTCGTCACACTAGCCAATTTCTGAACGGCGGCAATCTGCCTACTCCCCACATTTAGGGTCAATCAGCACCCTCGCGATCCACCAAATCCATAAAATCGCGCGCCGTGTTGCGTTCACCCTCGTCCTTGAACGCCACGTCAAGATCGGGCGCAACGCCGAGCATGTACATCAGCGCCCACAAAGCGAAGCGGCGGCCAGGGTTGGTTTCGAGGCCGAAGTCGACGCGCATGCGTTCGGTGCCCGCGGCGTGCGCTTCGGGGTGGATCGCCGCCAGATCGGCGGTGCCGAAATAACGGCGGAGCTGGTCGTCGAAATCCATGACTGTGTCTTTGGCGCGTTTTGCTCGATTGGCAAGCCAGCCCGCTGATCGCGCTCCCAAACCCCGTTTGGGCTGAGCTTGTCGAAGCACCGTCCTTCCTTGGACGCCAACAGAAAAACGGCCCTTCGACAAACTCAGGGCGAACGGATGGGAGGTTTGCACGGAACCTCAGGAAAAATCGGCTCACCCGAAACCCCGCTCGGTTGTCTTTGCCCGAGCGCCCCGATAGGGCGGCGTCCGTGAAGACCAGCATCGAGATCGGAACCGACAGCGCGGGGCAAAGCGTGCGTATCGACGTGCAGGAGCTGCTGGCGACGCGGCTGCTCGTCCAGGGCAATTCGGGGTCGGGAAAGTCGCACCTTTTGCGCCGGATCCTCGAGGAAAGCGCCGCGCTGGTGCAGCAGATCGTGATCGATCCCGAGGGCGATTTCGTCACGCTCGCCGACGTGTACAGCCATGTTGTGATCAACGGCGGCGACTATAATGAGCGCGAGATCGCCGCGATGGGGGCTCGCATCCGCGAGCATCGCGCGTCCATCGTCCTCAGCCTCGAATCGCTCGATATCGAGGCGCAGATGACCTGCGCCGCGGCGTTCCTCAATGCACTGTTCGATGCGCCGCGCGAGCATTGGTTTCCCGCGCTGGTCGTGGTCGATGAGGCGCAGATGTTTGCGCCAAGCGTCGCGGGCGACGTGTCCGACACCGTCCGCCGCGCCAGCCTGTCGGCGATGACGAACCTGATGTGCCGCGGGCGCAAGCGCGGCCTCGCGGGGGCGATCGCGACGCAGCGGCTCGCCAAGCTCGCGAAAAATGTCGCGGCCGAGGCGAGCAATTTCCTGATGGGACGCACCTTCCTCGATATCGACATGGCGCGCGCCGCCGACCTGCTCGGCATGGAGCGGCGGCAGGCCGAGGCGATCCGCGATCTGGAGCGCGGGCATTTCCTGGGGCTCGGCCCCGCGATCTCGCGGCGTCCGCTCAGCATCCGCATCGGCGCGACGCAGACCGCGACGCGGATGGGGACGCACAGCCTGATGCCGCTGCCCGTCGCCGGCGGCGCCGACATGCGGTCGATGCTGTTCACTGAGATGGAAGCGCCGGTGGCGCCGCGCGTCTTTGCGCCCGAGCCCGAACCCGTCGCGGCGAGCGAAGTGCTCGAACGCATTGCGGCGGTCGAAGGGCTGCACGAAGACCGCGACGCCCCGCTGGTACTCGACATCGTCGCCGCCGTCGAAGAAGCCGAGCAGAGCGACGCGGTGGTGGTCGCGATGCTCGAAGAGATGCTGGCCGACCCCGAAAGCGCCTTCCAGCCCGATGCCTTTCTCTATCAGGATTTTTCGGTGCGGTGCCGGATGCAGCGGCTGAAGAAGGTGCCGCTCGACCTTGCCGCGTTCCGGCGCCGCTTTGCGCTGGCCAAAGGCGGCGTGCTCGATCCGTCGGAGCCGAGATGGAGCGACGCGCTGCGCGTCGCCGAGCGGCTGCCCGACGACATGCTCGCGCCGTTCCTGCAGATCGCGCGCGCGGCAATCGATGGTGAGCCCTGTCCCGACGACGACATGCTGGGCCGCGCCTATGGCAGCCACTCGCCTGGGCGTATCCGGCGGCTGGTCGAATATATGGAGAAACAGGGCGCGATCGTTGTGCGCTCCGATTTCGGCGGGCGGCGTTCGATCGGCATCCCCGAGCTCGGGCTGAGCACCGAGGCGGAGTAGCGCCTACCCCTTTTTGAACAGCGCGTCGGCGATCGCCTTGTGGCTGGTCGCGGCGGCGCGGTGCGCCTTGACGCGGTCGATCTCTGCCTCGAGCGTCGCGATACGGTCATCGAGTTCGCTCACCGACAGCGGATCGAGCGGTTGCCGGGTCAGCGCCGCGAGCACATCGTCGCGGCGGCGGGGAAGGTCGTCATCGTCCATGGCGGTTCCTCCTGATATGCCTCGCGACTGTTGACCCGGTGCGCCACGCTGTCAATAAGGTGGCCGTAAGGGCGAAGTGAAAAGTGGGGAAAATCAACGTGACCAGCCTGCCAGCGAGCATGACCGCGATCGCCATCAGCGCGCCCGGCGGACCCGAAGTTTTGGTGCCCGAACAACGCCCGGTGCCGCGGCCGGGGCCGGGCGAGGTGCTCATCCGCGTCGCCGCGGCGGGGGTCAACCGCCCCGACGTCCTGCAGCGAATGGGCTTTTATCCGCCGCCGCCGGGGGCATCGGACCTGCCGGGGCTCGAGATTGCGGGGACGATTGTCGCGGTCGGACCGGGGGGCGATCCGGAATTGCTGGGGCAGGCGATGTGCGCGTTGGTCGCGGGCGGCGGCTATGCCGAATATTGCACCGCGCCGGTGGGCAGCTGCCTGCCGGTGCCGAAGGGCTTTTCGATGGCCGAGGCGGCGGCGCTGCCCGAAACGGTGTTCACCGTCTGGCACAATCTGTTCGAGCGCGCTTGGATCGCGGAGGGTGAGACGGTGCTGGTGCATGGCGGCACCAGCGGCATCGGTACGACCGCGATTGGCCTGTGCAAACTGTTCGACATCAAGATCATCGTGACGTGCGGCAGCGCCGAGAAATGCGCCGCGGCGGCAGCGCTGGGCGCCGATCTGGCGGTCGATTATTCGACCGACGATTATGTTGAAGCGGTCAAGGCGTTCACCGGCGGCAAGGGCGTCAATGCGGTGCTCGACATGGTCGGCGGCGATTATATGCCGCGCAACCTGGAGTGTCTCGCCGACGATGGCCGCCACGTCACCATCGCGTTCCAGCGCGGCGCGAAAGTCGAGATCGACATTTCACAAGTTATGCGGCGGCGCCTGACGATGACCGGATCGACGCTGCGCGCGCGCAGCGCCGACTTCAAGGCGGCGCTGGCTGACGAGATCCATCGGACTCTCTGGCCGCGACTGGCCGAAGGCGGGTGGAAGCCCGCGATGGACCAAATTTTCCCGCTCGCCGAAGCCGGTGCAGCGCATGCGCGGATGCAGGCGGGCGCGCATGTCGGGAAGATCGTGCTCGTGGTCGCGTGAGCGGCGGAACGAAAGATAGCCTTGACGGTTAGCTAGGTAAGCAGACCAAAAGGATATCCCCACACATGAATTTGCCGGACCCCCTGCGGGCTCTGTTCGTTCCCGCGACCGTCATGGCGCTGGCCTTGGCAGCCTGTTCATCGCCGTCCGACAATGATGCATCGACAAAGGCGTCCGACGCGAGCGCTGATGCGGTAGTTGAGGCTGGACCACCTGCAATCAAGCCTACCGACGAACCGACGCGGGGCGGCGACGGGACACCCATCGAGTTGGCGCCAGTTGGCGAATCCGATCTGGCCGGCGCCCGACTGACCGGCGAATTGGGTTGCAGCTTTGCCGTCGATGCAGCGACGCCGCCGATTCTGGTCGCCAAGGGCAATGTTGCTTCGCAAGATCCGGCGCGCGGTATCGTCAAGATTGGCGACACGATCGCGACGATCGCTGCTACCGGCGGTTACGATGGGATGGCCGACGGCACGAACTTTTTCTCCGAAGGCCTGCAGCTTAGGGTTGCGCTCACCGGTGCAGCGCAGGGCGGCGGCGAATCGCCGCCACGTCCTGCGACGCTGACGCTCAACCGCGCCGATGGCGCGCGGCGCGTCATCGCCGGGCTGTGGCAGTGCGGTCCCTAACCGACGAGCGCCAGTAATTCCGCCTCTTGCCCTTGCGCGCCGCAGGGTTTACAGCCGCGTCCAATGTCTGGCCGCCCCGCGAGGGGCGGCCCTTATTATTTCCGCTTGGAGAAAAGCGCCATGCCCACCGCCGACGCCACCCCGCTGATGCCGCATGCGACCGCCGCCTGGCTGGTCGATAACACCGGCCTGACCTTCATTCAGATCGCCGAATATTGTGGCATCCACATCCTGGAAGTTCAGGCGATTGCCGACGAGACCGCCGCGACCAAATATACCGGCCGCGATCCGGTGCGCGCGCACGAACTGTCGATGGAAGAAATCGAAAAGGGTCAGGACGACCCGAACTACAAGCTCAAGATGAGCAAGCAGGCGCAGGACACGATCCGCCGTACCCGCGGTCCGCGCTATACCCCGGTCAGCAAGCGCCAGGACAAGCCCGACGGCATCGCTTGGATCCTGAAGAACCATCCCGAGGTGTCGGATGGTGCGATCGGCAAGCTGATTGGCACCACCCGCAACACGATCGGCGCGATCCGTGACCGCAGCCATTGGAACAGCGCCAACATCGTCGCCAAAGATCCGGTGACGCTGGGCCTGTGCTCGCAGCGCGAACTGGATGCGCTGGTCGCCAAGGCGGCGAAGAAGGCAGGGATCGAGGCGCCGACCGACAATCGCTTTGAGGGCGACCGCGAAGCGCTGCTCGAAGAACTGCGCGCCGAACGCACCGCCGCGAACGAAGCGCGTGCCGCCGAGGCCGCTGCAGAGGTCGCGAGCGACGCGACGGCAAACTGAAGCGTGGCGGCGGGACAGGATGACGACAATATCCCGGCGGCCAGCGGCTCGCCGGACGCGTCGCTGACCCAGGACGACAGTTTTACGTCGACCAGCCACGCCGGACTGACCTATCCGTGGGGCGATGCCGCACCGGGGGTCGGCGAGACGATCCGCATCGCGCCGGGGATCAGCTGGGCGCGCATCCCGATGCCGGGATCGCTCGGCCATATCAACAGCTGGCTGCTCGATGACGACGCAGACGGCGATGATGGTGTCGCGATCGTCGATACCGGCATCTGCCTGACCATGTGTTCGGATGCGTGGAAGGCGCTTTACGCCGGCGCGCTGAACGGCAAGCGGATCACGCGCGTCATCGGCACCCACCTGCACCCCGACCATATCGGGCTGGCCGGCTGGATCGCGAAGAAGCAGGGCGTCAAGCTGTGGATGACGCGCGGCGAGATGCTGACCGCGCGTGCTATTATTGCTGATTCAAGCGACAATGCTCCCGAAGAGATGCTGGCCCAATCGCGCGCCGCGGGTTGGGACGAGGCCGCGCTCGAAGCCGCCAAATCGCGCGGCTGGAACATGTTCCAGCGGATGATATTTCCGCTGCCGCGCAGCTATGTGCGGATCGAGGACAGCGACCGGATCGACCTAGGCGCGAACCGGTGGCGCGTTGTGGTTGGGTCGGGTCACAGCCCGGAACATGCCTGCCTGTGGAACGAGCGCGAGGGCGTACTGGTATCGGGCGACCAGGTTCTGCCACGGATCAGTTCGAACGTATCGGTCAACATCACCGAACCCGACGCCGATCCGCTGGGCGAATGGCTGGCGTCGATCGACAAGTTGCTCGCTACTGTGCCGGCCGATGTGACCGTCTGCCCCGCGCATGGCGAACCGTTTAAGGGTCTCCATGTCCGCCTGATGGCGCTGCGCGACGAGCATCGCATGCGGCTCTACAATCTGGCCGAGGCTGCGGCAAAGGCGCCGATGCGCGCGGTCGACAGCTTCCCGTTGCTGTTCAACCGGCCGATCGGCGAGCATAATCAGGGGCTGGCGACCGGCGAGGCGCTGGCGCATCTGAAGCGGCTCGAGGTCGAAGGCCGCGTCCGGCGCGAAGATCGTGACGGGGTGTGGTGGTATCACGGGGCGGCGTAAAGTCGTGGTGCCAATGTCGACTATCGGGCGGGAAACGGTCGGTTCTTAGTTCATCATCGCGGAGTTGATCTGGTTCCATTGGCGCACCGGTAGCGCCATGGCCCCGCCGCCAGCGCCTTGCGCAGCCACCCCCCATTGCCACGCCGCATTGAAGAGTCAGCGGCAACTATCGACCTCTCAAACAAGCAAAGGGGGCCGCAACGACCCCCTTTGCCTCCCCGGTACTGTTCGCTCTATTCCGTCGGAAATCCACGCTTTTTCAGTAGCGCCGAGACATCGGGATCGCGGCCGCGGAAGGCGCGATACGCTTCGGCGCGGTCGGTTTCGTTGCCGGTCATCAACAACAGGGTGCGGAACTTGTCGGCGACCGTGCGATCCCACGGGCCACCGGCTTCGGTAAACGCCGCCCAGGTGTCGGCGTCCATCGTTTCCGACCACAAATAGCTGTAATAACCCGCCGAATAGGCATCGCTCGAAAATAGATGGGCAAACTGCGGCAGGCGGTGGCGCATCACGATTTCGCGCGGCATGCCCATTTCGGCCAGCGTCTCGCGTTCGAACTTGTCGACGTCGGTCGGCGGCACCTTGCGGTCGTGCAGCTTCATGTCGACGATCGCGCTCGACAGATATTCGACCGTCTCAAAGCCTTGGTTGAACTTGCCCGACGCCTCGATCTTGTCGAGCAGCGCCTGCGGCATCGGCGCGCCGGTTTTATAATGCGTCGCGAATTTCGACAGCACTTCGGGGGTCATCAGCCAATTTTCGTTCACCTGGCTCGGATATTCAACAAAGTCGCGCGGCACCCCGGCGAGCGCCGGGTAGTAGATGTGCTGGAGCAGATAGTGAATGCCGTGGCCGAATTCGTGGAACAGCGTCGACGCATCGTCGAGGCTGATCAACGTCGGTTCGCCCTTCGCCGCTTCGGTGAAATTATTGTTGTTAGACGCGAGGACATTGCGCTCGCCGCCCAGCGTCTGCTGGCTGCGATAGGTTGTCATCCACGCGCCCGACCGCTTGCCGTCGCGCGCGAAATTGTCGAGGTACAGCAATCCGACATTCTCATTGGTCTTGAGATTATAGACCTCGAACGTCCGCACTTTCGCATCGAAAACCGGAACGGTGCCAGTGTTTTCGCGGAAACCGAGGTCATAGAGCTGCCCCGCCGACCAGAACATGCCGTCGACCAGCTTGTCGAGCTGCAGATACGGTTTCACCTCGCTCTCATCGAGGTCGTATTTCGCCTTGCGGACCTTTTCCGAATAGAAACGATAATCCCACGGCTCGATGGTGATTTTCGGTCCCTTGCCGGCCTTGGCATCGGCATCGGCGATCGCCTGCATGTCGGCGACCTCTTCCTTCACACGCGCGACCGCGGCGGGCCACACCTTCATCATCAGCCCCATCGCATTGGCGGGGGTCTTCGCCATCGTGTCGGCCATGCGGTAATTGGCGTGCGTCGCAAAGCCGAGCAGCTCGGCGCGCTGCTGCCGCAGCTTCAGAATCTCGGCGATCGTCGCATTGGTGTCGTTGGCATCGCCGTTGTCGCCGCGGCTGACGAACGCCTTATAGACTTTTTCGCGAAGCGCGCGGTTGGTCGAATTCTGCAGCACCGGCTGCGCCGATGACCGCGTGTTCTTGATCGCCCACTGGCCAGGCTTGCCGTTCGCTTCGGCAGCCGCGGCGAGCGAGGCGATAAAGCCCGCGTCGAGCCCCGCCAGTTCAGCCTTGTCGGTGACGAAGGTGTAAAGCTTCTCGTCGCCGAGCAGCTTCGACGAAAAGGCCGAGAACAGCCCTTCGAGCTTGGAATTCATCGCGACCAGTTTCGTCTTGTCGGCCGCCGTCAGATTGGCGCCGTCGCGCACCATTTCGTCATAGCTGCGCTCGACGATGCGAATCTGTTGGGCGTTCAGCCCGCTCGTCTTGCGTGCGTCGTACACCGCCTTGTAGCGCGCGAAGAGCTCGGGCTGGAGGAACAGTTCGGTGTAGAAAGTGGTGAGCTTGGGGCTCCATTCGGCGTCGATCGCTTCGACGCGGTCGTTCGACTTGTTGGACGTCTGAACACCCCACAGCGCGAACAGCCGTTCCATCGTGTCGCCCGCCAGCATCATCGGCACATGAGTGTTCTCGAACGTCGGCGCCGCCGGATTGTCGATCACCGCCTGCACCTCGGCGCGCGTTGCCGCCATGCCCTTGGTAAAGGCGTCGGGGAACAGTTCGGGGTCCATCTTGTCCCACGGCGGCACCCCTTCAAAGGGGCCGGTCCAGGTCGCGAGCATCGGGTTTTGGCCAGCAGGAACGGCGGCGGGCGTGGTCGCAGCCGATTCGGCGGCGGGCGGGGCGGTAGCGGTCATCGGTCTATCCATGTTGGTGCAACCCGCGAGCAACGCGGTGGATGTAAGCAAAAGTGACAGGCGACAGGCAAAAGGGTGCGCGGTGCGCGGCATCGGTGATTCTCCCCGGAGGAAAAGGTTTCGGGCGAAACCATGTTGGACCGAGCCTTAACCCGAGATTGCGACGCGGCGCAAGTTTGCGGGGACGAACCGAGCGAGCGGATATTCCACCCTGTCGCGAATCCATGGGGAGGGGGACCCCTTGCGGAGCAAGAGGTGTAGGGGCAGCGACGGTGCGACAAAGCACCTCCGTTAGTGCTTCGCGCCGCCACCTCCCCATCGCTGCGCGACTGGGAGGATATCATTATCCCGCAAAGTCTGCCTGTGCCAACCCCGCCACACCGACTCGAAACGCAAACACCCCGCCCGCATGCGGCTGCGCCTTTCGCTCCTCGTCGGACAAGTTCTTCCCCGCGCTGGTGACAAACGCCGTTTGCATGTCGGCGCCGCCGAACGCGATCATCGTCGGGCGCTGCACCGGCAGCTCGACCGTCTGGATCAGTTCGCCCGCGGGCGACAGGCGCACAACGCGCCATCCGTCCCACAGTGCCGACCAGTAACAACCCTCGGCATCCACCGCAGCGCCATCGGGGCGACCGTTGCCGAGCGGAAACTGGTGGAAGATCCGTCCTGCGCCCAAGGTGCCGGACGCCGGATCGACGTCGAAAGCACGGATCGTATGGGTCGGAGTGTCGGCATGGTAAAATCTCCGCCCGTCAGGGCTGAACGCTGCGCCGTTGCTGGTGGTCAGGCCACCGAAAACTTCGGAGAGCGAACCGTCAGGATCGAGCCGATAAAGGGTCGCGGTGGGATGCGCCTTGTCGCTCGTCAGGCTGCCAACCCACAGTCGACCGGCCCCGTCGACGCACCCGTCGTTGAAGCGCTGCTCGGGCTTTTCCGCCAGCACCGCCGGGCCGAACGGGCGCGGCGCGGCACCCCAGTTGTCGATCAGCGCGCAGCTGTCCTCCATCGCGACCACCAGCCCGCCACCCGCGCGAGGCGCGACGCAGCCGACCTGCTCGTCGAGCGTCATGACCTCGTCAGCGCCCGTTACCGGATCGGTGCGGTGGATTATCCGCCCCTCGATATCGACCCAGTACAGCCGCTGTTCGGGCGCGCTCCAGCGCGGCGACTCGCCGAGCAAGGCGCCGGCATCGTAGAGAAGTTGGACCATGGCCGTATCGTAGCGCGCGCCGCCGCCGCTGCCCAGCGGCTGCAATCCTATTCGTGGTCTCGCCCAGGCGAGGGGAGGCTGCCGTCCGCTTCGTGGGCGACACCTTTAATTGATCGCCATCCTTGCGAAGGTCAGCATCTCACCTTCTCGGATTGTCGCAGTGGCGAGAACCCCGCCTTCACCGGGATGACGAGATATGGAACGGACGGGTAAACCTTTTATCACTCGCGCCGCCGAACGCTCAAACTTTCATGCCGTAACGTCTTTCCGCTTGACGTGCACGTAAACGTAAGGTCTCTTGGCGTGCGAAAAGATGCGGCCGACTCCCCGCCTGCGTTCGGCTGCCGCAAGGGAAAGGAAAGCCATGTCGCTCGATAATCTGTCGCGCTCCGCCTACACCGACGATCATGAGGCCTTCCGCTCCACCGTCCGCCAGTTCCTGGAAAGAGAGATCGCCCCCAACGCCGCGCAATGGGCCGAGGACAAGATCGTCCCCAAGTCGATCTGGCCCAAGGCGGGCGAGCTTGGCATGCTGTGTCCGACGGTGCCCGAGGAATATGGCGGGCTCGGCCTCGACTTCGGCTACAACGCGATCGTCGACGAAGAAAGTGCCTATTACGGCCGCGCCACCACCGGCTTCTCGCTCCAGTCGGACATCGTTACCAACTACATCGTCAAATATGGCAGCGAAGAGCAGAAGAAACACTGGCTGCCCAAAATGGTCGCGGGCGAGGTGATCACCGCGATCGCGATGACCGAACCCGGCACCGGCTCCGACCTTCAGGGCATGCGCACGACCGCGAAAAAGGATGGCAATCATTATGTCATCAACGGCTCGAAAACCTATATCACCAATGGCCAGAACGCCGACCTGATCCTCGTCTGCGTCAAGACCGACACCGAGGTCCAGCCGGCGTGGAAGGGCGTCTCGATCGTCCTCGTCGAGGCCGATCGCGAAGGCTATGAGCGCGGCCGCAATCTCGACAAGATCGGGCAGGACGAGGCGGATACCTCGGAAATGTTCTTCAACGACGTTCGCGTCCCGATCACCAACTGCCTCGGCGAAGAGGGCAAGGGCTTCATCTATCTGATGAGCGAACTGCCGCAGGAACGCCTGTCGATCGCGGTGTCGGCGCAGGCGTCGGCGCAGCGCGCCTTCGACGACACCGTCGAATTCACCCGCGACCGCAAGGCGTTCGGCAAGCCGATCCTTGATTTCCAGAACACGCGCTTCGTGCTCGCCGATCTCAAGACCAAATTACAGGTCGGCTGGGCGCACCTCGACTGGGCGTTGGCGCGGCATTTGAAAAAGGAACTGACCCCCGAAGAGGGCGCCGCGGCAAAGCTGTGGCACACCGAATTGCAGTGGGAAGTCATGGACAAATGCCTCCAGCTCCACGGCGGCGCGGGCTATATGAACGAATATCCGATCGCGCGCCTGTGGCGCGACGCGCGCGTAACCCGCATCTTCGGCGGCACCAACGAGATCATGAAGGAACTGATCGGGCGGAAGCTTTAAGCCCTTAGCCCCCGCATGTGCGCGGGCTACGATAACTCAGAAAGGACTAATCCCATGGCCCATGCCTATATCGTCGACGCCGTCCGCACCGCCGGCGGCAAGCGGGCGGCAAGCTCGCCGGCGTCCACCCCGTCGACCTTGGCGCCGCGGTCTTCGACGCGATCGCCGCGCGCAACGATTTCGACACCTCGAAAATCGACGACGTCATCACCGGCTGCGTGTCGCAGGGCGGGCAGCAGACGATGGACCTCGGCCGCAACGCCGTCCTCGCCTCGAACCTGCCCGACTCGATCCCCGCGGTGACGATCGACCGCCAGTGCGGCTCGTCGCAGCAGGCGATGATGTTCGCGGCGCAGGCGGTGATGTCGGGTACGCAGGACATTGTGCTGGCCAGCGGCATCGAAAGCATGACGCGCGTTCCGATGGGCAGCGTCGCGACGCTGTTCATCAAGGAAGGCCTGGGCCACTACAAGTCCGAGCGGCTCGAGGAAAAATATCCCGGCATAATGTTCAGCCAGTTCATGGGCGCCGAAATGATCGTCAAGAAGCATGGCTTCACTAAGGACGACCTCGACGCCTATGCGTTCGAAAGCCACCGCCGCGCCAAGGCGGCGACCGAAGCGGGACGTTTCCAACGTGAAATCGTTGGCCTCGACATCGACACGCCCGACGGCCGCCAGACCCATCTCGTCGACGAAGGCATCCGCTTCGACGCGACGCTCGACGGCATTGCCGGGGTCAAGTTGCTCCAGGAAGGCGGAACGATCACCGCCGCCTCGTCGAGCCAGATCTGCGACGGCGCCAGCGCGGCGCTGATCGTGTCCGAACAGGCGCTGAAAGATCATGGCCTGACCCCGCGGGCGCGCATCCACCATGTCTCGGTGACCGCGGGCGACCCGGTAATCATGCTCGAAGAACCTTTGTTCGCAACCGAAAAGGCGCTGAAGCGCGCAGGGATGAAGATCGAGGACATCGACGCCTATGAGGTCAACGAAGCCTTTGCCCCGGTGCCGCTCGCATGGCTCAAATATCTCGGCGCCGATCATGCGCGGCTCAACCAGCACGGCGGCGCGATCGCGCTCGGCCATCCGCTCGGAGCCAGCGGCACCAAGCTGATGGCAACCTTGCTCGGTGTGCTCGACGCGACCGGCGGGAAGTACGGCCTCCAGACCATGTGCGAAGGCGGCGGTCAGGCCAACGTCACGATCATCGAGCGCCTTTGAATGCTTAGCCCCTCCCCTTGAGGGGAGGGGCAGTGAGACTTGGTCCGGCGTCTGCCGGGCCTTTAAGTCGAGCGGGGTGGGGGCCATCGGCCTTGCGCAACCTCGGCAGCCCCCACACCCACTCCTCCCCTGAAAGGGAGGAGCTTTAGACAGGAGAAACCTCAATGAAACTCGACTCAACGGTATCCGCGGTCGTCACCGGCGGCGCCTCGGGTCTCGGTGCCGCCACCGCGCGCGCGCTCGCCGCCAAGGGCGTCAAGGTCGCAATCTTCGACCTGCAGGAAGAAAAGGGCACGGCGCTCGCCGCCGAGCTTGGCGGGGTGTTCTGCGAATGCAACGTCACCGACGACGCATCGGTTGATGCCGCCTTCGCGAAATCGCGCGAAGCGATCGGTCAGGAACGCATCCTCGTGAACTGCGCGGGCACTGGCAACGCAATCAAGACGGCAAGCCGCAGCAAGGAAGACGGCAGCATCAAGCATTTCCCGCTCGATGCCTTCAACTGGATCATCCAGATCAACCTCGTCGGCACCTTCCGCTGCATCGCCAAGTCGGCGGCGGGGATGCTGACGCTCGATCCGATGGAAGACGGCGAGCGCGGCGCGATCGTCAACACCGCATCGGTGGCGGCCGAAGACGGCCAGATCGGCCAGGCCGCTTACTCCGCATCGAAGGGCGGCGTGGTCGGCATGACGCTGCCGATCGCGCGTGACCTCGCTTCGGAAAATATCCGCGTCAACACGATACTGCCCGGGATCTTCGACACCCCGCTGCTTGCGGGCGCGCCGCAGAATGTCCGCGACGCTCTGGGCGCCTCGGTGCTCAACCCCAAGCGGCTCGGCAACCCGCCCGAATATGCCGCGCTGGCGCTGTGCATGATCGAAAACGGCTATTTCAACGGCGAGGACGTCCGCCTCGACGGCGGCATCCGCATGGGCCCGCGCTGATATGCCGAAACCGGAAAGCTGGCGGCTAAATGCCGCCAGCTACCCCGTGTGCGCCGCATTCCAGACGCGGTTCCAGGACATGGACATCAACGGGCACCTCAACAATGTGGCCTTTGCCGCGCTGTTCGAAAGCGGCCGGGTGCTGCTCAACCGCCAGGTGCGTCCGCTCGGCGAGCGCCCGGCCAACGAACGCACGATGGTCGCCGCGGTCGAGATCAACTATCTGGCCGAGGGCAATTTCCCCGATCCGGTCGAGATCGCGACCGGCATCGGCCGGCTCGGCACCTCCAGCTGGACAATCGTCCAGGCCATGTTCCAGAACGGCCGCGCCATCGCAACGTGCGACACGGTGGTGGTGTGCCGGACGGATAATCAGGCGAAGCCGCTGCGTGCGGAGTTGGTCGCCGAACTGACCGCCAATCTGGTGACATCGGTCTAAAGCGACGTATCGCCTTCGGGTACCGACCGGATCAAATCACGGGCAAAGCCGATCAGCCCGATCTGGCGCCGCCGCTTCAAACGCTCGGCGCGCAGGATCGCCATCACTTCGCCATAACATGCATCGACGTCATCGTTGATCAGCACATAATCATAGCCGTCCCAATGGCTGATCTCGTTCGCCGCGCGCGCCATGCGCGCGGCTATGACTTCGTCGCTATCGGTCTTGCGGCTGCGCAGGCGGCGCTCCAGCTCCTCCATCGTTGGCGGCAGGACAAAGACGCGGACAACGTCGGGGCCGGCCTCCTGATACAGCTGCTGCGCGCCCTGCCAATCGATGTCGAACAGCACATCCTTGCCCGCGTCGAGCAGTTCGTCGACCCGCGCGCGCGGCGTCCCGTAGCGGTGGCCGAAGACATGCGCCCACTCTAGAAATTCGCCATCGGCGGCCATTTGCTTGAAGGTTTCGACATCGACGAAATGATAATCCTTGCCGTCGATCTCGCCGGGGCGCGGCGGCCGCGTGGTGGCCGAGATTGACAGCGCGATATCGGGATCGACCCCCAGCATCTTTTTCGAAATGGTGGTCTTGCCCGCGCCCGACGGCGAGGAAAGGACGAACAACACGCCGCGGCGGTCGAGGTGGACGCTTTCAGCCATGGCCGCTATTCGCGAAAGGCGCGCCGGCGGTCAAGCGCGAAGGGGACAGGGCATGGCAGGAATTTCGCGCAAGGGTTGGCTAGTCGCGGCGGCATTGTTGGCAGTCTTCACCGCGATCTTGTTCGCGATGGGGCGCCCGCCGATCTGTCCGTGCGGGACGATCAGCCTGTGGCACGGCACCGTCCAGTCGAACCAGAACAGTCAGCAGATTTCGGACTGGTACAGTTTCAGCCACATCATTCACGGCTTCATCTTCTACGGCCTCGGCCGCTGGCTGCTGCCGCGCCAGCCGTTGTGGGTCGCGCTGGCGCTGGCGATCGGGATCGAGGCGGCGTGGGAAATCCTCGAAAATTCGCCGATCATCATCGATCGCTACCGCGAAGTGACGATGGCGTTCGGCTATAGCGGCGATTCGATCCTCAACTCGGTCAGCGACGCGCTGTTCATGATCGCGGGCTTCCTCGCCGCCAGCCGGATGCGCTGGTGGGTGACGGTGGCCATCGCGATTGTCTTCGAGCTGTTCACCCTGTGGACAATCCGTGACAATCTGACGCTGAATGTGCTGATGCTCGTCTCGCCGGTCGAGGCGATCAAGGAGTGGCAGGCGGCTGGTTAGGCCGTTATCAGTGGATGGCGGTCGACCGCTGATCGTCGAGCGGGATTGCGGGCGGCAATGCGTCGCCCATCGTCTGCCCGTCGGGTGCCAGGTCCGAAGTACCGGCATAGCTGTCGACGACACCGGCCTGCGCCAACTGCGGATCGATCGCATGCGCCGCCTCGGCCGCCTGGCGCGCCTCGGCGCGTTCGGCCCATTTTTTGGTTAGATAGCCCGCGGCCGCCCATGCTGCCATTGCCGCGTAGCGCTGCGGGAACAGACGCCGCGCCGCGAACAGCGCGCCCGCACCGATTACGGCGCCGGCAACCGGGTGATTGCCCTTGGTGCGTCCGATTGCGCTGCCCAGAACGCCGCCAACGATCCTGCCTATCATGCCCATTGTCTCCTTCTTCCCGTATCAATTCCTCAGCGGGCTTCGGGTTCCGGCCCCAGCATCATCCGCGGGTCGACCAGCCGGTCGAACGTCGCCGAATCGACATAGCCAAGGTCGAGCGCCGCCTCTTTCAACGTACTGCCGCTTTCATGCGCGCGCTTGGCAATCTTTGCCGCCTTGTCGTAACCGATCGCGGGCGCGAGCGCGGTGACCAGCATCAGCGAGCGGTTCATCAGCGCGTCGATGCGGGCACGATTGGGTTCGAGGCCGATCACGCAATGTTCGGCAAAACCCGCCATGCCGATCGCCATCAGCTCGATCGAACGCAGCACATTGGCGCCGATCAGCGGCTTGAAGACATTGAGCTCGAGGTGGCCCTGCAGTCCGCCGACGGTCACCGCCTGATGGTTGCCGATCACCTGCCCCGCGACCATCGTCAGCATTTCGCACTGGGTGGGATTGACCTTGCCAGGCATGATCGAGCTGCCGGGTTCATTTGCGGGCAGATCGAGCTCACCGAGGCCTGCGCGCGGGCCGGAGCCGAGCAGACGGACGTCGTTGGCGATCTTCGTCAGCGCAACTGCGAGCGTGTTCAGCGCGCCCGAAAAAAAGACAAGTCCGTCGTTCGACGCCAGCGCCTCGAATTTGTTTCGCGCCGGTTCGAACGCGATCCCGGTTGCGCGGCTCAGCTCCGCCGCCATCGCGGCGTCGAACCCGGCGGGCGCGTTGAGCCCGGTGCCGACCGCGGTGCCGCCCTGCGCCAGCTTGTTGATATTATGCGCTAGCGCGCCCTCGATCCGCGCGCGGCAGGCTATCAGCTGTGCCACATAGCCCGAAAACTCCTGCCCCAGCGTCAGCGGCGTCGCGTCCTGCAAATGGGTGCGGCCGATCTTGACGATGTCGCCCCACGCCGCCGCTTTCGCCGCCAGCGCGTCGGTCAGCGCGATCAGCGCGGGCAGCAGCCTTACGGTGGTTTCGACCGCCACCGCGACATGGATCGCGGTCGGGAAACTGTCGTTCGACGACTGGCCCATATTGACATGGTCGTTGGGGTGGACCGGCGTCTTGCCGCCGCGCGTCCCAGCCAGCGCCTCGTTGGCAATCCCCGCGATCACCTCATTGGCGTTCATGTTCGACTGCGTGCCGCTGCCCGTCTGCCAGATCGCAAGCGGAAACTGGTCGTCGAATTTGCCTGCGACCACCGCATCGGCGGCGGCAGCAATTGCGCCCGCCAGTCCGGCATCGAGCCCGTGCGCGCGATTGACCCGCGCGGCGGCGCCCTTGATTCGTGCCAGCGCATGGATGATCGGCAGCGGCATACGTTCATGTGCGGGGAATGGAAAATTGTGGCGGCTGCGTTCGGTCTGCGCGCCCCAATAGGCGTCGGCGGCGACCGCGATCTCGCCGAGACTGTCGCTTTCGTTCCGCGTTCCGCTCATCCCACCAATATCCGCGTCACCAGCACCGAGCCCGACCAGATCATCGCGACCAGGCCCAGCATCTTCCAATATCCTGTTTCACCGACGCGGCGGCGCAGCCATGCCGCCAGCAGCCAGACAAGCGCCAGCACCGGGGTCAGGATCAACAGGCTGAAGCGCAGCAATCCGTCGGCGATCTGGCCGCGCGACGTCGCTTCCTCAAACAAGGTATAACCTTCGACGCTCCACCAGAATGCAGCGCTCAGGACCAGCATCCCCGCGAGCGCCCAATATTGCCAGAAACGGCTGGGGGGCCATGGCGGCGCCACGGCTTTACTTCCGCTTGCCGAAATCCACCGTCACGACGTTCGACCCGTCTTCGTTCGTCACGTCGGGGCGGTCGTTGTCGGCCTCGTCATGCGGTTCGGGCGCGGTCGCCTCGTCGTCGCTGACCTGGAACTGCAATCCGAAATCGACCGATGGATCGACGAAGGCGGTGATCGCCGCATAGGGAATCGTCAGGATCGACGGCGTCTGGTTGAACGACAGCCCGACGCTGAAATAATCGTCGGCGACCTTCAGGTCCCAGAAGCGGTTCTGCAGCACGATCGTCATTTCGTCGGGAAATTTGGCGATCAAGTGCGCCGGAATCGACACCCCGGCCGCCTGCGTCTTGAAGGTGATATAGAAATGATGCTCGCCCGGCAGGCTGTCATAGCCTTCGATCTGGCGCAGCACGCGGCCCACCACGGCGCGCAGCGCGTCCTGCACGATTTCGTCATAGGGAATCAGGCTGTCGCGCACGTCATCGGTCATGGGGCAGGGGGATGAACGGACCGGGCGGGTGGGTCAAGGGGGGAGAGTCGCCTTGCAAGGTGAAAAGTGGGTGCTATGGGGCAGTTCATGCGAACCGCCACAGTCCAGCGCACGACCAAGGAAACCGACATCGCGATCACCGTCAACCTCGACGGCACCGGCGATTATGCGGTTTCGACCGGTATCGGTTTCCTCGACCATATGGTTGAACAATTGTCGCGCCACTCGCTGATCGACATCTCGATGACGGTGAAGGGCGATCTCCACATCGACCAGCACCACACCGTCGAGGATTCTGCTCTCGCGCTTGGCGAAGCCGTGGCTCGGGCGCTTGGCGACAAGCGCGGCATCGCCCGTTACGGCGAGGCGCATGCGCCGATGGACGAAACGCTGACGCGCTGCGTCCTCGACATTTCGGGGCGCCCGCACTGCGTTTATAACGCGTCCTTCTCACAGCCGCGGCTGGGCGAGATGGACACCGAGATGTTTCCGCACTGGTTCCACAGCTTTGCTCAGAGCGCGGGGATCACGCTGCACGTCGAAACGCTGTACGGCGAGAATAACCATCATATCGCCGAAAGCATGTACAAGGCGCTGGCGCGCGCGCTGCGCCAGGCAGTCGAGATCGACCCGCGCAAGGGCGATGCGATTCCTTCGACCAAGGGCGTCCTGTAGGACCGGCCAATGACCACCATTGCCCTGATTGACTATGGCGCGGGCAATCTTCGCTCGGTGCATAATGCGCTCGTCGCTTCGGGCGCCGACGGCGTGGTGGTAACCGCCGACCCTGATATTGTCGCGAATGCCGACCGCATCGTGCTGCCCGGCGTCGGTGCGTTCGCGGCCTGCATGAACGGGTTGTCGGCCATCGACGGCCTGATCGAAGCAATGGATCGCCGCGTTCGCACCGACGGCGTCCCCTTCCTCGGCATCTGCGTCGGCATGCAATTGCTCGCCGATGCTGGCGAGGAGCATGGCACACACACGGGCCTCGGCTGGATCGGCGGCACGGTGCGCGCCTTCGACCCCGCGCCAGGGCTGCGCATTCCGCACATGGGCTGGAACGACGTTGTGCCGACCGTCGAACATCCGGTCCTCGCGGCGGGCGAGGCCTATTTTCTCCACGGCTATCATTTCGCCGATACCGCCGACGTGCTCGCGGCGAGTAGCCATGGCGAAACCTTTACCGCCGCCGTTGGCCGCGACAACATGATCGGCCTTCAATTTCACCCCGAAAAAAGCCAGGCCTATGGTCTCGCCACTCTCGAAAGATTCCTCGCATGGCGTCCGTAGTTTCTGGCCTGATCATCTTCCCCGCGATCGACCTCAAGGCCGGGCAGGTGGTGCGGCTGGCCGCGGGCGATATGGATCGCGCGACCGTCTATGGCGACGATCCCGCAGCGCAGGCGCGGCTGTTCGCTGACGCGGGAGCCAGCCATCTGCATGTCGTCGATCTCGACGGCGCCTTTGCGGGTGAAAGCGTCAACGGCGGCGCGGTCGAGAGCATCATCTCCGCCTTTCCCGGCCAGGTGCAGGTCGGCGGTGGCATCCGCGACCGCGCCGGCGTCGATCGCTGGCTGGCGCTGGGCGTTGCGCGGGTAATCATCGGCACCGCGGCTCTCAAAGACCCCGAATTCGTCAAATCGGCCGCGCGCGACCTGCCGGGCCGGATCATCGTCGGTGTCGATGCCCGCGACGGCATGGTCGCGACCGAGGGCTGGGCCGATGTGTCCGATGTCCGCGTCGAAGATCTGGCGCGGCGCTTCGAGGATGCGGGTGTGGCGGCGCTGCTGTTTACCGATGTCGGCCGCGACGGGCTGCTCAAGGGCTGCAACGTCGAGGCAACGGTGGCTCTCGCCCGGTCGGTCGCTATTCCCGTCATTGCGAGCGGCGGGGTCGCCGACTTGGGCGACATCCACGCGCTGCGCCCGCATGTTGCGAGTGGTATCGAAGGCGTAATCACCGGACGCGCGCTCTACGACGGCCGGCTCGATCTGGGCGAGGCGATTGCGGCGGGGGCGGCATGACCGTCCGCGTCCGCATTATCCCCTGCCTCGATGTCGCGAACGGCCGCGTTGTCAAAGGCGTGAATTTCGTCGACCTGCGCGATGCCGGCGACCCGGTCGAGGCGGCGCGCGCCTATGACGCGGCGGGCGCCGACGAGCTGTGCTTCCTCGACATCAGCGCGACCCATCAGGGCCGCGGCACATTGCTCGACATGGTCAGCCGCACCTCCGAAGTCTGCTTCATGCCGCTCACTGTCGGCGGCGGGGTGCGCAGCGCCGACGATGCGCGCGCGCTGTTGCTCGCGGGCGCCGACAAGGTTGCGGTGAACAGCGCCGCGGTCGCGCGGCCCGAACTGGTTGCCGACATCGCCGACCGCTTCGGCAGCCAGTGTGCAGTCGGCAGCATCGACGCGCGGCGCGTTGCCGGCGGTCGGTGGGAAATCTTTACCCACGGCGGGCGTACCCCCACCGGGATCGACGCTCTCGACCACGCTGTCCGCCTCGCAACCCTCGGCGCTGGCGAATTGCTCGTCACTAGCATGGACCGCGACGGCACCAAGGACGGCTACGACCTCGCGCTCACCCGCGCGATTGCCGATGCGGTCAGCGTGCCGGTGATCGCGAGCGGCGGCGTCGGCAATCTCGATCATCTGGTCGCGGGCGTGATCGAGGGCGGCGCCAGCGCGGTGCTCGCCGCCAGCATCTTCCACTTCGGCGAAGCGACGATCGCCGAAGCTCATGCGCGGCTCGCCGCGGCCGGATTACCCGTCCGCACGCATTAAAGTATCGGGGGCTGGCCATGCCGCGGCGTGGCTGCAATAGAAGTCCGATGACCGCCCAAATCCGCCTGTCGCGCCGCGCCAACGAAATCTTCCCGATGCTCGGCTTCATCGCCGCGCTCGCAAGCCTGGCAATGCCGCTCAATGCCTGGCTCGTCGCCTTCATCCTGATGGGCGCGGTCGTCGCGGCGGTCCATCATGCCGAGGTGATCGCGCATCGCGTCGGCGAGCCCTTCGGCACCTTGATCCTCGCGCTCGCGGTGACGGTGATCGAGGTCGGGTTGATTCTGACCCTGATGCAGGCCGAGCCCGAAAAGGCGCAGACGCTGGCGCGCGACACCGTGTTCGCGGCGGTGATGGTCATCGTGAATCTGTTGCTCGGCCTCTGCCTGCTCAGCGGCGCGATCCGTCATCACGAGCAGCGCTTCCAGCGCACTGGAATGGGCGCGGCACTGGCGACGCTGACCGTGCTCACTGTCGTGACGCTCGTGCTCCCCAATTTCACGTCGAGCGCTCCCGGATCCTACTATACCCCGGTGCAACTCGGCTTTGTCGCGGCGGTGTCGCTGATCCTCTACGGCACCTTCGCGCTGGTCCAGACGGTTCGCCACCGAGACTATTTCCTTCCCGAGGGCGATGCCGACGGTGACGGGGTGCCGGACGCGCACGCCCAACCTCCGACCATCCAGCGCACCGCAATTTCAGGCGCGCTGCTGCTCGCCAGCCTCGTCGCGGTCGTGCTGCTCGCCAAAAATCTTTCGCCCGTCATGGGGCTCCTGCTCGCCGAATGGGGCGCGCCGCCCGCGGTGCTCGGCGTGTTGATTGCGGCGCTCATCCTCGCGCCCGAGGGGCTTGCGGCGGTGCGTGCCGCGAAAGCCGACCGGCTCCAGACCAGCCTCAATCTGGCGCTCGGTTCGGCGCTGGCGACGATCGGCCTCACGATCCCCGCGGTCGCGGTGCTGTCGATCATCACTGACCTGCCAATCAGCCTTGGCCTCGACGCCAAATCAACGGTGCTGTTGTTCCTGTCGCTGATCGTCGCGTCACAGACGCTGGCGAACGGACGCACGACGGTGCTGCAGGGGGTGATCCACCTGATGCTGTTCGCGATCTATCTGTTCACGACCTTCGTGCCGTGAAGGGGACGGCAACCCTTCGTCATTAAGAGCGAAGCGAAGCAATCCAGAGCCTGCGAAAACCGCCCCGGATTGCTTCGCTTCGCTTGCAATGACGATAGAAGATCGACGATCTCAGGTTTTCCGCACAAACACCGTCCCCGCCGAATATCCCGCGCCGAACGAACAGATCAGCCCGGTATCCCCCGCGGCCATATCTTCGTGGTTCAGGTGAAAGGCGATGATCGACCCGGCGCTCGACGTGTTGCCATAAGTGTCGAGGACCGTCGGGCTTTCGTCGTCGCTCGCCTCGTGCCCCAGCACGCGCTGCGCGATCAGGCGGTTCATGTTGGTGTTGGCTTGGTGCAGCCACAGCCGCCGCATGTCGCCACCCTTCAGCCCTAGTACCTCCATTTGCTCGACGATCATGTTCGCGACCATCGGCACGACTTCCTTGAACACCTTGCGGCCTTCCTGAACGAACAATTTGTCGGTCTTCGGTCCTTCCTGCTCGATCCCGCCATGGGCGCGGTTGAGAAAACCGAAATTGTTTCGGATATTGTTCGAAAAGACCGTCTTGAGCTTGGTGCCCAGAATATCCCAATGCCCCGCGGGCGCAATATCCTTGTCCTCGACCAGGATCGCGGTCGCAACGTCGCCAAAGATGAAATGGCTGTCGCGGTCGCGCCAGTTCAGGTGCCCCGAACAGATTTCGGGGTTTACCACGAGCACGCTTTTGGCGTGTCCGGCGCGGATATAGTCGGCGGCAGTCTGGATGCCAAAGGTCGCCGACGAGCAGGCGACATTCATGTCGAAACCAAAGCCGTCGATGCCGAGCGCGTCCTGGATTTCGACCGCCATTGCCGGATAGGCGCGCTGCATGTTCGACGCCGCACACAGCACCGCATCGACATCGGCCGCATCGCGCCCGGCGCGCGCCAGTGCATCCCTTGCGGCGGAGACGCCGATTTCGGCCAGGATCGACAGCTCGTCATTGCTGCGTTCGGGTAGGCGCGGCGCCATATGCGCGGGGTCGAGGATGCCCGCCTTGTCAACGACGAAACGCGACCCGATCCCGCTCGCCTTTTCGATAAATTCGACACTCGACTCAGTCAGTTCGGCGATTTCGCCCGCGGCGATCGCCGCCGCATTTTCCCTATTGTGCAGCGCAACATACGCGTTAAAACTGGCGACAAGTTCTTCGTTGGCGATGCGTTCGGCGGGGGTGAAAAGGCCGGTTGTGGAAATGACCGGCTGCGGTGTGTGCGACATGATGGTCCTGCATGTGTCTTATGGTTTCAAGACACGCTGATTAGGCCCGGTCGCGGCGCCGCGCAACGCCCCTCCAATTACTGAACAGATGCCGACACCATGGTTAACCCGCCGCTAACCAATTTAGTGGCAGATTGCGCAAATTGCAGGCCTCCGGGGGGATGGCTCCCCGGGCGCCGTGCGGGAGCACGACCATGGCGACGCGTTCGGGACCGGCATCCGGGGATCTGTCGATTGCGGAAATCAAGGAATTTGCGGCCTTTCCAGCATCGACGCAGCGGTACATTCGCCGCTCGCTCGATATCGGGCTGGAACGCGACGATGCGATCGCGCGCTGGTCGCGCGACATGGTCGAGGAAACCGCGATCCGGGTTCAGGCCCGCGTCTATCAGCGGATCAGCGACATTCGCGCCCATATTCCCGACGACAGCGGCCTCGATGCCCTCGAAGGCTTCATGGCGCCGCTCGTCGCGGTGTCGGCGTTCGACCTCGGGCAGGATCGCCTGCCGGGCTTTGCCTCGTACCGTTTCTTGTACGAACGCCTGCTCGGCGCGCATGCGCGGCCATGGCTGCCCGGCGCCTTCTGCGCCGCGGCGTCCTTGCCGCACCTGCATCCCGACAAGCGCCGGCTGTTGCTCCAGTCGATCAGCGAAGCCGCCGCGACCGCGCCGGGCTGGTCGGCGCGCGAGCCGAGCTTTTACCCCGAATGGGTCGAAAAGATCGACGAGACCAAACCGGCGAATTGAGGGGTTGGCGGCTTCGGGGTGGGGAGCCGCCGTCATGGTCCCCAGCGCAAGCCTCGGCTCAGGGCGCTAAACAGCAAGCTTCGCGTGATGACGCTCTAAGCCCCGGCTTGCGCCGGGGAACATCAACTGCCGGTCGAAACCGGACCGTTCGATTAGATCAACGCCCGATACAGCCCGAACGCGCTGGTAGCGGTCAGCACCACCCCGACCATCACCAGCATGACCTTGGGCGAAAAACGCTTCGCCATATAGGCGCCGAGCGGCGCTGCGGCGACACCGCCGATGATCAGCCCGAGCGTCGGGCCGAGGATTTCCTCGAACCCCAGGTTCCAGATAAAGGCGATCGACACCGCGACCGCCAGGAAAAACTCGACGCTGTTGACCGTGCCGACAATCTTGCGCGGTTCGCCGCCCTGAACGAGCAGGTTCGAGGTTACCACCGGCCCCCAGCCGCCGCCGCCTGCGGCATCGAGAAACCCGCCGACGACGGCCAGCGGCGCCACGACCTTGGGCTTCGAGATTTTCGGCGGATAGAGAAGGCCGCGCACCAGCAGCCAGACGCCGATCAGCACCAGATAACCGAGCACAAATGGCTTCACCACATCGGCATGCAGCGTGGTCAGGACATAGGCGCCCAGAACCCCGCCGACGACCCCCGGAATCAGCAGGCGCCAGAACAAAGGCCAGTCGATGTTGCGGTGGAACAAATGGCTGAGCCCCGACGCGCCGGTGGTAAAAATCTCGACGACATGGATGCGCGCCGATGCGGTGGCGGGCGGCACGCCGAGCACCGCGACGAGCAGGGTGTTACAGATCACGCCGAACGCCATCCCCAACGCGCCGTCGACCAGCTGCGCCGCAAACCCGATCAGGATGAACGGCAGCAAGGCGGTAAAGTCGATGGCCGCAAAATCGATCATGATAACATCCCAACCCTTTTAGTTGACAACCTGCTGCCGGGATTTGCGGTCCGATGCGAGTCCAATTTTTCTGCTGCCGATGAAGGGATTTGTTTCCGCGCCCGAACGAAAGCCGCGTCGCGGCCGATCAGACCAGGTCGTCGGGCAGATTTTCGCGCGCATAATCGATGAACGCGCGCAGCTTGGGCATCACTTGCTTGCGGCTGGGATAATAGAGGAAAAGCCCCGCCGTGCTCGGCGCGAAATTGCCCAGCACCAGATCCAGCTCGCCGCGGGCGATATGTTCGTGAACCACCGGTTCGGCGACCATGCCGATCGCCAGCCCGCTACGCACTGCGACCATGATTCCGGCGAAATCATTGACGATCACCGGCCCGGTGACCGGGACATCGAATTCGCGATTTCCGTCGACAAAAGTCCATGGCATGATCCCCCCGCTAGACAGGCGCATGCGGATGCAGCGGTGATCGCGCAATTCCTCGGGACGCTGCGGCATGCCATAGCGCGCGATATAAGCGGGCGCCGCAACCGCAACGAAGCGGAACGGCCCCGACAGGCGGATTGCGATCATGTCGGCTTCCAGCGCTTCGCCCATTCTTACCCCGGCGTCGAACCCGCCGGCATTGAGATCGGACAGCGCGTCGTCGGCGTAAATTTCCAGCTCGATTTCGGGATAGGTATCGCAAAAGCCCGAGATGATCGGTTCGAACAACGGCTGGATCGCGCCGCGCATCAGGTTGATGCGCAAGCGTCCGGCGGGCCGGTTGCCCAGGTTACGCGCGGCTTCATAGGCTTCGCCGAGGCCGGCATAGGCGGGGGCGGCGCGCTCGAGGAACATTTCGCCTGCCTGGGTCAGCCCGACGCTGCGTGTGGTGCGCATGAACAAAGGTGCGCCGATGCGCGCTTCCAGCCCCTTGATGATCTGGCTGATCGCCGACGGCGAGACGCCAAGGTCGACCGCTGCGGCCGAGAAGCTCCGCCGTTCCGCGACACGCAGGAAAGCTTCGATCCCGTCGAGCACCCCGTGGGGGATTGTTAAATCCTGCTTCAAAGCACTTGCAGATTATAGAGGATTATCTATGTGCGCAACCGCGCCTAAAAAGGTTGCACAACGAAACGAAAGGAACCTCTCCCATGGCCTATCAACTCTCCTCTTTCCGCCGCTTTCCCGCCGCTTTCGCCATCGTCGCTGCATCGGCGCTGGCTTTCACCGGCCTGATCGCAACCGCAACCCCCGCTTATGCCCAGTCGGGCAGCGACTATCGCTGCGCCGGTCTGGCCGAACAGGCTCATGTCGCCGCCACCGGCGTTGACGGCGGCAAGCAGGCGAGCGCCAAGCGCTTTGTTTCGACCGGCAAGAAGCTGTGCGAAGCGGGCAACGAACGCGCCGCTGCAAAGCAGTTCCGCGCCGCGCTGAAAATCGCCGGCGTCGCCGAAGTCGAAACCGACAGCCAGATGGCGTCGCGTTAAGCTAGAAAAGACACCAATCTCCGGACCGTCCTCTCCCTCTCCCCGACGGTTCCACTAAACTGGGGCGGCACTCGTAAAGAGGCCGCCCCATTTTGTTTGCGCGAAACCGAACCGATCGGCTTTTTGCAGGCGCCTGCCGATAGCGGCGAGGTCCCCGCCGCCTTGTGCGTTTCGTTCCAAACGGGCTGCAACGCATCTTGCCAAATCCGTGCGCACGCTCTTTAGCGGTGCCACGGAGGCTTGGCGCCGGTGATCCAGTTTCGTGCACGGCGGCGAAGTGTCGGCGCACGTCGGTCCCTGCGGCCCGATATGAGGATCAAAAGCATGAGCAATCCCGGCATGGACGCGGACATCTTTGACCAGTTCATCGAACAGCTTGAACGCTATGTGCGTGACCGTTTGCTCCCCGCCGAAGCGGGGATCATCGAGACTGACCAGATCCCCGCCGACATCCTCGCCGAAATGCGCGACATGGGGCTGTTCGGGTTGACGATCCCCGAGGAATTCGGCGGCGCGGGCATGAACGTCAGCCAATATGTCCGCACCATCCACACATTGTCCTATGCGATGCCGGCGTTCCGTTCGATCATCTCGATCAATATCGGCATGGTCGCTTCGGCGCTCAAGAATGGCGGCACCGATGCGCAAAAGGCTGAATGGCTGCCGCGCATCGCGGCGGGCGAGATCGCCTGTTTCGGCCTGACCGAGCCGGGGTCGGGGTCGGATTCGGCGGGGCTGCAGGCGACCGCGGTCCAAACCGACAACGGCTGGGTGCTCAATGGCACAAAGCGCTACATCACCAATTCGCCCTTTGCCAAGATCGGCCTGATCATGGCGCGGACGAGCAAGGAGAATCTTCCGAAGAATGCCCATGTCTCGGCGTTTCTCGTTCCGCTCGACAGCGCGGGCGTGACGATCGGCAAGGCGGACAAGAAGATGGGTCAGTCGGGCAGCCATATCGCCGACGTCATCATGGAAGACGTTCGCGTCGGCGGCGAGGCGCTGCTCGGCGGCGAACTGGGCAAGGGTTTTGCTTATGCGATGATGAGCCTCGACAATGGCCGCATGTCCGTCGGCGCCGCCGCGACCGCCTATGCGCGCCGCGCGCTCGACAGCGCGGTGCGTTACGCGACCGAGCGCAAGGCGTTTGGCGAACCGATCGCCAACTTCCAGCTCATCCAGCAGATGCTCGCGCAGAGCGAAATCGACATCTACGCCGCCGAATGCATGATGGCCGACGTCACCGCGCGCGCCGACGCGGGCGAAAATGTCCTGCGCAAGGCGGCGGCGTTCAAGGTATTTGCTTCCGAAATGTGCGGCCGCGTCGTCGATGCATGCGTTCAGGTCTATGGCGGCGCGGGCTATCTTGCCGAATATGATGCCGAACGCTTCTTTCGCGATGCCCGCATCTATCGCATCTACGAAGGCACGACGCAGATCCTGCAACTCCAGATCGCCAAGCACATGCTGCGCGAATTTGCGGCGGCGAACTGATCGGTCATCGCGCCCCGCTCTGTGATAGTCAGCCTGCGGCCCAGTCCTTGCGCCGGTAACGGAAATACCAGACTTCATGTGCCAGGTCAATCATGCTATTGAAATAGAATGATTTTTTACAGAATTTTGACCTCGAAAAATTGGCCAGCAATCACCCAGCAATCACCGTTTTGAGGGGCCAAAAAACCTCGTGTCCACGCGCAAATCTGCTCGTCGATCGGACCTTTCCAAGACCAATCTTGACGACTCTCCGATGGCGAAGGTCAGCGGTTCAAATCCTGTAGATTGCCTCTCATATGCTCCCTCAGTTAGCCTCTCCAGGGTCGCGAAAAGTGCCGCGCCGTGGGTAAGAATTTGGTGCCTCTCATCAGAAAATTGGACCAGTTCAGGCTACCACCGCCGGGCAGGGTCAGACGATCTAGCGATCGCCGGTATCGCAGGCGCGCAACCCCGCCGCGCAGCTTTGGACGGCATACGCCAATTAGATCCATTTTCGGTTCCAGTTTTGGTTGCTGATTGCGGTCGATCTGTTGGACATAGGCGCGCGCCCGTACAGTCAACTGGGCGAGTGACCGGGTTCCGCCACGTATGTCCAGGCAATTGCTAAAGGTGGTGGTACGTGCTCCAGACGCGCGTTTCCTTTGCTCGGTCACTTTTTCGCGATGCAACGCCTAGAATAATAATTGGATTATTAAATAGTAGCGCTCTGGCGCGAGGCATACTTTTCAACTGCGACTCATCTTGGTCGCAACCTTGAAAAGGAACGTGACATGAAAACGCATGACGACATCATCGATCTCGGCGCCGCCCAGGACGAAACCCTCGGCGCGCTGCCGTCGGGCCAGCAGGACGTACAGCCCGGGGACAAGTTTATCCTCGGCGGCATCAGCGCCGACGATTGACTGACGCGTGGCGTGCAGTCCTCGCACTGCACGCCACCGCTCCGTCGCGCGCTTCCATGATGAATGTCATCAGTTCAGCTGCCACGCATTGGTGCAGAGTCGGCGGCACCTTCGTCTTTCTGGACTTGTCCCGCGATCGCTATTTCATGCTGGAGCAGAGTGCGGCTGATCGCTTTTGCCGGATCGTCAGGGGCGCGCAAGAGGAGGGCGACGCGGATTGGCTTGCCGCACGCGGTTTGCACCACCTGGCGCCACCGATTGATCGACCTTTTTCCGAAGAGATCGCTCCGACCAGCAGCCTTCGAGAGGAGCCGGATCTCGAAAGGGGTTCCGCGGTTGAAACGGCCCGTGCGGTATTTGCCCTGGCCATAGCTCAGCGGCATGTTCGGAAACTCGCTCTAATAGAAATCCTGCCCAATCTTTCGCAAGGCGTGCCAGTACCACCGCACGTTCAACGGTCGGATGCGCGCCAAGTAGCCGCCGCGTTTAAGCGAGCGCGGCATTATCTTTCCGGCATGGATGAATGCCTCAGCCGCGGCGTCGCGATGCGCCGCGTGCTGGCCGGAAAGGGGTGCGAGGCCCGGCTGGTGATCGGCGTAACTTTGCCATTCGCAGCGCATTGCTGGGTGCAGCTGGGCTCGGCGGTATTGACCGATCCGCTCGATGTGGTGACCCCCTACACACCGATATTGGTCGCCTGATGCCGAGGTATTTTCGCATAGAGATTTCCGACGCTTCAGGACAGGCTGATCGTGACGAGATTGAAGCGGACTCATCCACCTTATCGCTTCCAAGCGCGCGGCTCTGGTACGATCAACAGCCGCTTGCCCTGGGTGGGCATGGATATCTGATCGGCCATCTGTTCGAGCGAGGCGAAAAGAGCCGCCGCGTCGTTGGATCTGCATGAAACGGCGGTAAGCAAAATGGCGGCGTCTAGCGGCCGGTCGCTCGTGTCCGACTATTGGGGCGGCTATGTCGCCATCCTGGCACGGCCCGGTGGAGGTCTCGCGATATTTCGCGACCCGTCGGGGTTGTTGCCCGTCTATTACCGCGCCGATGGGGCGGGCGTCACAGCGTCGAGCGACGCTGCCGATCTCGGCAGACGTGGCGGCGTCGATTATCCGGCAGTTGCGCGGTTTCTGGCTAATGGGGGCGCGCCTAGCCGAGAAACCTGCCTCGAAGGTGTCCAGGTACTGCTTCCAGGGGAATGTCTGATCATTACTTCGGGATCGCGTCGTCTGGAAAGCTGGTGGTCACCGTGGGATTGGACGCAGGTCCCTAACAAGCGGTTCGAGGTGGCCGCCGGTAAGCTTCGCGCCGTGGCGCTCGACTGTATCGAAAGCTGGGCGTCCTGCTTCGATTCCATATTGATCGGCGTATCTGGCGGCCTCGATTCCTCGATTGTCGCCGGCGCCGCATCTCGCCACGCCGCCGCGCTTCATTGCCTGACGATGATCGAAGACGATGCGATTGGTGATGAGCGCCGTTATGCTTCCATTCTCGCCAAGGCGATCGGCGTTCCCTTGCTTGGAAGCCCACTATGACCTCGGCAAGGTTGAGATTGATCGCGCCGTGGCGCCGCACCACCCTTGGCCGCACGCGCCATTCTACATGCAGGCAATCGCGTCGGCTCATGAAGAGCTCCGCCGCGAGCATCAAATCGATGCCTTCTTCTCGGGCAATGGCGGGGACAATATCTTCTGTGCGATCCGCAGCGCCTCGCCGTTCGTCGATCGTTTCATGGCGCAGGGACCGCGTCACGGGCTTTTCGACACCCTGCGCGATTTGAGCGATCTGACGGGAGCCAGCGGTGCGACCATCTTGCGGCACGCCTGGGATCGCTATCGTGACTGCAGCCGGCCCGTAAAACTTCATCGCGACACTTCCGGGCTTTCTTCCGCCGCGATCGCCGAGCTGGATGTGCCGAGGCCGCCCCATCCATGGATGGAAGCGCCCGAAGGCACGCCGCCCGGCAAGGCGGCGCATGTCAGGCTGCTGGCGCGCGCGCATCGCAGCATCGAGCTGTATCCCCGCCGCTCCCATCCGCAGCATGTCGCGCCGCTCCTGTCGCAACCAATCGTCGAAACATGCCTGTCAATCCCGACATGGCAGTGGATCGAGGGCGGCAGGGATCGCGCCGTCGCTCGGGCGGCATTCAAACCCATCGTCCCTGTGCAATTATTGCGCCGCACGTCCAAGGGCGGGCCGGGCGGCTTCATGCAGCGCATATTCCAGGCGAACGCGGAACATGCCGGCGACCTGCTGCGCACTGGCCTGCTGGCGCGGGCCGGTCTGCTCGACCTCAGGACCTTGGAAGGAGCCTCGCAGCCGACGGTGGCGGGCTTCGAAAAGGCGCAGCGCATCCTCGCACTTTGCGCGGCGGAAAGCTGGGTTCGTTGGTGGACGGATGTTCGCGCGTCATAAGGCTATCGCCGCTCGGCGCCTCGCGTCTGCACACACCTTGTCCTCCATTGCGCCGCCATCTTCGCCCAGCGGTCGAATGCCCTCTGTCATCCAGATCCGGGTCGCGCCGATCGCGAAGCCAAAAATCGAACCACGCCAGATTCTCTCGCATCGCGCGCAGCCGATTGAGGGATGTGAAACAGATGGGTCTCATCGGTGGCGGTGGTCTCGCCAGGATAGAGACTGATCTGCGCAGGAACCTTTGCTTCGCGCAGCGCGGCGTAGAAATCGATCGCTCCCGCAAAGGGAGAAGCCATTTGCTGAAGGACCGGAGCACACGCCCTATCGGCACGGAGCGAGGGCGACAGCTGGCGATAGGCGTCGAGGTAACGACCTGAAGGTGGGCCGCCGAAGACGGCGTGATACCCGTCTTTCGGATCTGAATAGGATGCGGGTTCAAGATAATTCCCGTCCCCGCTGGAAGCAGCGCGAAACATCTCCGATTGGGTCATCGCGACATTCACCATCTGCGATCCCCGACTGTACCCGGCAATGCCAATGCGGTCGGGATCGACAATGCCTTCGCTTGCCAACTCGGCGATCGCGTCTTCAAAACTATAGACGCCGTTGATCCAGATCAGCTCGCGCAGCTTTTCGGGACCGAGTGTGCCTGGGCCGCCCGACCACTCCATATAGGCGTGCCAAAGGTCAGCCTGCTGCCGAGCCGAGGGGTCGTTCGTGAGAATGACGACATATCCGCGCTCGGCGAACAGCTGAGCGGGGTAGTTCCATTGCAGATCGACGTTCGCGAAGCGCTCGTCCGCATCGCTGCCATGAGTGATGATGATCGCCGGGTAGCGACTGCTTGTCTGGTAATTGCGAGGCCAGACGATGAATCCGGTCGATCGGTAGCCGAGCCGGTTTGTCCATTGATGCGGCGTGACGCGCAACGGTGCGATCGAATCATGAGCAGCGGAGAGCGGAGCGATGGCCTGCACGCGCCCGTCTTTCGGTTCGACACGGACGAACCGTGGCGCCTGGTTCAGCCCTTCCTCGACGCAAATGCCCCACGCGAGATCCTCGCGAAAGTCGCAGGCCGTCAAGCTGCCGGGGCGGATCAGCGACGTTGCGTGCCGACCGGTAAGCAAAACCAACCCGTACCGTGGATGCGAGGTCGTTTCGCACCCCCAGCAGCGCGCTTAGCCCATCCCCCGAGAGCCAATTTCCTGCCGAACGCGGGTCGCCGATGTAATAGGGCTGGCGACCATAGTGAGTTTTCGGCCATCGGTGTGCGTCTCCGTGAGGGCAAGCGTCCTGCCGAAACCCTCGCTTGCAAGAGTTCCGCCATTCGGGCCGCGCACCAGACCGATCGCCGGAAAACCCGAACTTTCCTGAATGGGCCGGCTGGCGTTGGTTACAAAGCTCCAGGAAAAGGTCCCGATGCCGTCGGCCCGCTCCGCATCGGATTGCTCTAACTGGTAGCGCGGCCCTTCGTCGGTCCATTCGACATGGCCGCCATAATAGAAAGCAAGCCGGTCGCCGGATGGCCGCGATGCGACCAGCCAGTCTTCGCCCGTCGCCGACCGTATGCGCAGTTCTACGATCGCCCCGACCGGCGCGCGACGCCGATTGCGCTGGCTAACCACCGCGTCGTCGATGGCAACATTGGCCGGTTCCGAACTTCGGCTTTAGCGTGGCGTACCAAAGCCATTGTCCGTCGGGAGACCAGTCGTGATAAAATCCCGATCCGGCGCGGCGCACCGCTTCTACGGCGAACAGCGCGCCTTCGGTCTGGCCGACGGTAACCTTCGCATCGCGCACCAGCAGCGGTTTGATCGTCCCTTCGGCGTCGAGCGCATAGAGCTGAAGCTCGTCGCCCCGATCTAGCAGTAGGCTCCAGCCCGTGCCGTTCGGCAACGGTCGGAGCTGCTCTGCGCTCGCCGCGCGCAGAATCTCGCGCGAGGCGCGCGAGCGCAGGTCAAACAGATGAAGAATTGAGACGGTCTCATTCTTTTGGAGATCCGCTCGCCGTTCGAGATAGGCGAGCGACTTGCCGTCGCTCGCCAAGCTCAATTCGAACTCCGCCGGGACGGTCACCACATCTTCGAGCGTCCAGCGCCGACCTTCCTCCGCGACGGCCGTCCCGCTGTTAGCGAGACCGACCAACAGAAGAAGCGGCCATAGGCGGATGCTACCAGTCATGCCGAACCGTGACGCTCAGGAAGCGGCCAATTGCTGACCCGTTCGTCGTGTCAAACGGAGCATCGAAAGGCGAGGTGGTGAAGATCGGCTCCGGCTTGCTGTTGAAGACATTCTGTGCGCTCAGCGCAACTTCCGTGCCTGCGCCGAGCCGCAATCGGCCGGTCAGGTCAAGCGTTGTCGATCCGCTAAGTTTGATGGCTGCCGGACGACGATTGTCCGTGACGCTCGCGCTGTGATTGAGAAAGGCCGCGAGCGAGAAGGCCTTGTCGCTCAGCGTGAGCCCGCCGCGCGCCCGAAAATGCGGCGGGCGGAAGATTGTTCCCGCGAGGTCGGTCACCGGCAGGCCGGGAAGCAATTGCTGACTGCTGTCGAGCCAGGTGGCTCCGGCGTTCAGGCTCAGCTGCCGGTCGCTGCCAAGCTGGGCATCATATCGTACCGCGATGTCGACGCCGCGATATTTCTGCCGCGCGATATTGCGGTCGCGAGCATCGAGGAAGGCGACGACGCGCGCCGGGTCGTAGGGAGACCCCGTAATGTTCTGGAGCCCGCCATCGGCACCGGCGAAGATGGTGTCGAGCAGGGCCGGCGCAGGATTTAAGGTAACGAGATCAGCAAAGATCGGATTGTTCAGGAACCCCGGCGCCCGAGGCGAGCGGCGGCGCAACGCGATCCTTATAGTCGATCCGAAAATAGCTTGCCGAAACCTCAAGACCATGGAGCGGTTTCACGGTCGCGCTGAAGGTCCAGTTTTCGGAGCGTTCAGGCTCGAGCTGGTCGTTCGGCCCGAGAGCATAAGCGACGGTCGAACCAGCGGGAAATCCCTGGCCGAAGCCGCCGACCGGCACGAGCAGCGCAACATAGCCGGAATATTGTTGATAGAGCGTCGGAAGTTTGAAGGATTTGCCCCATGACACCCCAGCCGGACCTGCTCGACCGGATCATAGACGAAGCTCAGCTTCGGGGTGACGATGTCGCCGGAGTCCGAATAATCCTCATAGCGCAGCGCCCCGGTCAGCGAAGCGCGGTGCGCAAAGGCCAGATCCTGATCGGGGTCCGCGATCGGCAGTAAAAGCTCGCCATAGGCGAAATGATTGCGGCGCGAGCGTGAAAAGCTGCGGGTTCCGATTTCGGATTTGAAACGGTTGGTGCGATAGCCGCCGCCAAAGGCCAGTCGCGCGGGGCCCGCGGGGAGCTCGAACAGCGACCCTCCAGTCCCGCCTCCACCGCGATATTCCGGTTGAAGAAGTGCCGCGCGGTGGCAGTGCTCGGCGCGCCGCCGCTGAAGTTCTGGCTGATGCCATCGGTCGTGTCGGTGCCGAAAAACGCGCCCGCTTTCAGCTTCCAATTGGCCGACAGTGCGGCCGACAGCGTCGGTGCGACGCCAAATGTTTCGAACTTGGTGCGCGCCTCAAGCCCTGAGTTTCGAGCGGCTGAGCGACCGTGAAACCGGTCGCCGACTCCATCCTTCCGCGCTTGTAAATAAGATCGGCAGCCAGGGTGACGCCGCCGCCAAGCGACTGGTGACCGCTCAGCAGAACCGCGTGTCGGCGAAGGGCAGGGAAGAGCGTCAAATCGGGGTTGTTGGCGAAGGCATAGCTGCGATCTTTCGCCCGGATCGCGGTACCGTGCGAATAATCATAGGCCGCGATGATGCCGCCGTCCGACCAGCGCGATCCGCCGAGAAGATTATATTGGTGCTGGAAATTGCCGCCGTCGGTCGAAGGCCGAGCCGGGCGCTGGTCGATACGCCCTTATAGTCGCGCTTGAGAAGAATATTGACGACCCCGGCGACCGCGTCGGCGCCGTAGATGGCCGATGCCCCATCGGCCACGACCTCAACGCGGTCGACCGCCGCGATGGGAATGGCGCTGACGTCGATCACCGAATTGACGCTGCTGTAGGCAAAGCGATTGCCGTTGATCAGCGTCAGTGTCGCATTGGGACCGATACCGCGCAGGTTGAAAGTCGATGCGCCATTGGCGTTCACGTTTTCATTCGCGGCGCCTTGCGAATTTCCGATCCCGGGATTCTGGCCGCCGCCGAAATTCTGCGGCAAGCTGCGCGCCACCTCGCCAAGATCGGCATGGCCGGAGTTGCGGATGTCTTCCGAGGTCACCCGGATCACAGGGGTTGCCGTGGGCGCGCCCGTGATCCGTGACCCCGTCACGACAATCGGCTCGGCCTCGGTCGCGGCGGCATTTTCGGCGGAGGCGAGTCTGGAAATGACCACCGAGCCGACCTCGAACCTTGCGGTGAGCCCGCTACCTTTGAGGAGCGCCTCGATTGCTTCGCGGCTCGTCAGCTCGCCTTTCAACGGCGGCGCAGTCTTTCCATCAAGATCGCGCGACGATGCGTAGAGCTCGATGTCGGCAATCGTGGCAGCGCTGCGCAGCGCGTCGTCGAGATCCTGCGCGGGCATATCGTAGGGCTGGCGCTGTTGCTGCATGGCCAGCGCAACCGTAGGTGAAAAACAGGTGGCACTGCCGACCAGCAGCGCGACCAGCGAACGGGACTTCTTCAACATTATCACTCCCCCATTTCCTCGGCCGTGCTTCAGGCAGGCGGCCAGTGGGGGTGCGTTGACGGGGCGAAGGGGAGCCCCTTAGTCTTGGGTGAAAAATTATCGGCGGCGAAGATGGATGGCTCTCGCCGTGCGTTCGACCCTGAGACCGAACAGGGTTGCGATCCGTTCAGCGAAAGCATCGGTCTCGCTAAGATGGAAGCGGCCGGAAACCTCAAGCGCGGCGCTCGCCGCATCGTCGATCACGATCGGGATGACGGCATAGCGATTGGCCTCCGCAACCAGTCGGTCGAGCCTTATCGAACGATATTCGGCCCAGCCTTCGGGCCAGTTTGCGGGAATGTCAGACGCTTGGGCCATACCGAACTGCAACTTGCCATCACGCCGATAGGTCAGCGTCTTTCCCTGTGACAACGCGGTCGCAGGACCGGTTTTGGCGTCTGCGCGCAGGCCGGCCTCGCCGCGCCGGAGGGCCGCACTGACCGTTCCGGCCTCGTCGAGGCTAAGGTCGATCTCGGCATCGTTCGCGATTGCTGCGCCTGTCCCGGCGTCGATATGGAGCGGTTTAGCTTGCTTGGCGATGGAAAGACGGACCCTGCCCTTTACCAAGCGGACGCTGCGGTCGCCGTCTCCGAACGCGACGTCCAGCCGGCTGTCGGTATCAAGCGTCGCGCGCGAGCCGTCGGCAAGCCGGAACGTGCGGATCTCGCCGCGCTGCGTAATCAGGGGTTCGGCGGCGCGCGCGGTGGACGCACTGCCGGGCTGGCCGGGAAGGGAGGCGCCTCCAGCCCCGAATGCTACAATCAGCAGCGCGATTGCGGTCGCGGCGGCGCCCCATGGCAGCCAGCCGCGAACCCGGCCCCGCCGCGCTTCGGCATGGCTTGTTCCGTGGCGCTGCGAGGTCCTGAGAACCGCCATGGCCGCCATGCGGCGTTCGGCGCGGCGGTAGGCTTCGCCATGATCGGCCGATGCGAGGAGCCACGCTTCAAACTCTCCGCGCAGCGCGCCGGCGTCCTCGCCGCGCATCTTGATCAGCCACGCCTGCGCGACCTCATCGACGGGATAGTTGCCGCCGCTTGTGCTCGTCATCGGCCGCCGTCCACCAACTTTGAAATCTGACCGAGCGCTTTCATCATATGATATTCCACCGTTGCGATGCTGATGCCCAGCAGTTCGTGTATCTCGCGATAACTGAGTTCGTCCACCCGGTGCATCAGGAAAACGCGGCGCGTTTTTGGCGGCATGGCGTCAACCGCCGTTTCATACAATCGCAGCAGGTCCGCGGCTTCGAGGTTCCACTCCTGCGCCGCAGGCGTCGCGCCGTCGCGCTCCTCGCGAAGCGGAAAGAAGATCGCCCGCGCGGACTTCTGGCGCCGCGCGCGATCGATAAGGAGATTTTGGGCGATGCGGCGAAGAAACCCGCCCGGATTGATGAGCTGGTGGCGCTGTGCGCTCCCCGCGGCGCGAGCAAACACTTCCTGCACTAGGTCCGGTGCTTCCTCGGCTCCCTGCTTTGCGGCGAAAGGAAATGGAAGAGCGATATGCGATGGGTCCGATATATCGCGTCCAGATCGTGCCCGGCTTCTGGACGCTCATCGGCCGAAGGGGGACGATCGGCCGGATGGGCATGGCAGGCCGAGGACACCGAAAAGGGGTGACGCGGCGGCGCACGGTCGCCGCAGGTACAGGAAGACACGACAGAAAATCCCGGAGGCACGAACGGGACCAGCCGGCATTCGCCAGGAGCCCGTCTTCCAGTGCTGTGCCGCCGTTTGGTCGCTCGCGCGAACCATGGACCGGTTGGGCCGCCGGTCCGGTCAGGGACTGGCGCATATGATGCCTGGCGAAATATTCCGCGCAGGAACTGCCAGCGATGCTCCTGCGCCGTCGAATCATGTCAATTGTAGGCGGCGCTGACAAGCAAAACGTCACTCCCATTTCGGCCAGCGATCATGGCTGTCGACCCGGATGGCCGGCGAGCGTTCGGGCGTAGCTGGCCGCTTCACGCGCGCGCCGCTCGTGATAACCGAGCAGGAGATTGCGAACCTGCGCTTGCGGCTCTGCATCGGCGAAGGCGATCGCGATCGCGTTATACTCTGCGTCGATGTCGGCAAGGATCATCGCGTCGAAATGACGCGATAGCTGAAGCCTGTCGCCGATCGCTGCGATGCTCGCGACGATCTCGCTGTTCGCCGAGCGCTCCGCGATCGCCAGGAACAGGTCCGCGATGCGGTCGGGATAGGGCTGGTCAGCGGGGACCGAAGTTGCCGAGCCTTTTGGCGCCGTCGCAAGCGCCGCGAGCAGCAAGATCAGGTGCAACTCGAGCAGGTCGCGAAACTCGGTTTCGGTCAGCCGATGAACGTGAAAGCCCTCGCCCGGTGCGAAATCGACCATCCGCTCGCCATTGAGCCGGTAGAGACTGTCGCGAACCGGGGTAACGCTGACCCCGAGATCTTCGGCGAGACGGGCCGCTTCGATCCGGGTGCCGCTAGCCCATTCTCCGCTCATCAGCTGACGCTTGATCGCCTCATAGGTCGGCTCGAACACGTGTGCCGGGCTCATTTTTCGTTCCTTTCCGCAGCAGCGGAATTCGGACACGGCGTCGGCCTGGTCGGTACGGAGCGCGTCGATCGCGCCGATATGCGCCGGCCGTTCGTCTTGCAGCAGGATCGATGGGCATTGCCCTTCGTAATTGCCGAGATTCGGGCGGTGCTGCGCAGCCGGCGAGCGCGGCCAGTTCGGGAGGAAACGTCCGGGCGACCTCGGGCGGATAGGCGAGCCACAAATTCTCATAGGGCTTCAGCCATCCCAAGCTGTAGCTGACGAGCACGCCGCGCCGGACCTCTTGGCTGAGGTTCGAGCCCGCCCCATGCGCAGTCGATCCCAGAAAGCATATCGCCGCGCCCGGCTTGCCTTCGGCGAAAATGGGTTGCCCAAGATCAGATTTCGCCATCCCCTTCACGCCGTGGCTCTTCGGAAAGATGCGCGTTGCGCCGTTTTCTTTTGTGAAGGGTGTCAGCGGCCAGGTAGTGTCTCAGTTTGAATTTGGCAAGGGCCGCGCGGAACTTGAACCGGCCGCTCGGGTTCCCATATTAAGGATCAAGGGATTTGACGCTGAGAGCGCGAATCAGGCGAGCGGAGTAGTCCGCCTCCGTATTACGACCCGAGACGCGAGGGCCGTAATACGTTGCGCTTTCATTGTCAATGGCCTAGAGTTAACGGAAGGCGTTCCGTGAGGTTCAGGCCGCGTTCAATCGCGACCTCTTAACGTAAATGAAACGCTTACAGTGGATGGAGTTTATTATGCCTAGGGGTCCGCAAGGACAGAAGCGACCAGCCGACTCTGTTGCCCGTGCGGTAATGGTGGCACGGATTGCTGTGGGCGAAATCGCCGATGACGAGTCCCCTGTGGCCCGTCAAAATGTAGGAGTGGCCGGAGCTATAGCGCGAGCAAAAGCGCTGACTCCGGCACGTAGGAAGGAAATAGCCAAGGCCTCTGCCGAAGCTAGATGGAGTTGACCATGAGCGAACTGAGCCTCTTAAGCAAAGAGCTGTTCGGCGATCCGAGCAGCGCCATTTCAGATATCAAATTTTATCCGGGCGAAAGCCGGGAATGCTCGATTGAAGAAATTGCCGCCGCAATGCGGACGGCCATTGCCTCTATTAAGGCTGGTGGCGGTCGAGACATTGACCCGAGCATCAACGATTTTAGCCCTATCGCTTATGTAAGGCGATAGGGGCTAATTTTGTTATACAAACCGGCATATCTTTCTCGACAACAGCAAAAACGCACCTGCCTAGACAATGGTATTTCGATGATGCCAGCATGGTTCACTGGGTTCGGAGCATCGTTATAAAAGTAGAGCCAGGACTCGATAAAGACGTTCTTGCGGGATTTGTTTTTCGGTCTGCCCGTATACAGCACGGTGGTATGTCGACTTATGATTATACCATTATTTTAGCTGGTAATTTGACTGAGCAAGCTGAGCGTTTCGTCGCTATAAAAGAGCTTATGCACTGTTATTTCGACCCTGAAAAGGTTGAATACGCTACCGATACAGCCGTGGCGCTCGAAAATCACATGCGACAGATGTTTGACGAGTCGGAAGTGGTAAGCGCTCCCTCCACGTGCAGGCCGATGGTATGGCCTTGTGGATGGCTCTCGGGGTCATCTGTCCTGCTCATATTCGCGACGGCTATATAGCCGGCGGAATAATGGCGCGACGTTGCCAAAGAGCTTAACATTCCAGTTAAGCAGGCGCAAAATTTGCTGTCTGATCGATTTGATATCGAGATAAGTCAAATTCTAAACTGAACTTTGCTTGCAAAATCTTAAAAGTTCCGAATGTGATGGGGCATGAACAAGCGCTGCCTCGCCAAGCGCATCGGAAATCCTGCAATGTCTTTGCGAAGGATCGTCCATGCGGTCGATCTCAGCCGCGTTGCGGACGTGCCGATCAACACGGATTTCCAAGCTTGCTCGTTGAAGCGGGCGAGGCAGCTGACCCTTCGACGAAGACGGTGCAAGACGTGAAGGACTCGCGCATCCAGGGCGACGAGATTTGGTCTTTCTGCCACGCGAAGCAAAGAACGTCGCCGCTGCGAAGGCTGCACCGGAAGGCGCGGGCGACGTCTGGACTTGGACCGCGATTGACGCCGATACCAACCCGATCGT
>NZ_JADIZJ010000002.1 GCF_016704835.1 Sphingopyxis sp.
CATCAGAAAATTGGACCAGTTCAGGCTACCACCGCCGGGCAGGGTCAGAGGATGTCATGATCGCCGGTGCACCGCAGGCGCGCAACCCCGCCGCGCAGCTTTGGACGGCATACGCCACCAGGGATCCATTTTCGGTTCCAGTTTTGGCTGCTGATTGCTATCGATCTGTTGACATAGGCGCGCGCCCGTACAGTCAACTGGGCGAGTGACTCCCGGTTCCGCTACGTATGTCCAGGCGTCGGGTTAGCGTGGCGGTTCATGCTCCAGATGCGTTTCTTTTGCTCGGTCACTTTTTTCGCGATGCAACGCCTAGAATAATAATTGATTATTAAACAGTTTGGCGAGGTATACTTTTCAACTGCGATCCATCTTGGTCGCAACCTTGAAAAGGAACGTGGACACGAAACATTATCATCCCCCCCGGCGCCGCCCAGGACGAAACCCTCGCGCTGCCGTCGGGCCAGCAGGACGTCCAGCCTGGGACAAGTTTATCCTCGGCGGCTTCAGCGCCGACGATTGATCGATGCGTGGCGGGCAGTCCGCGCATCTCCATCGCCATCGTTCCTGGTCGCGCTTCCATGATGAATGTCATCAGTTCAGCCGCCACGCATTGGTGTGCATTTGGCGGCAACCTTCGTCTTTCTGGACTTGTCCTGTGATCGCTATTTCACGCTGAGCAGAGGGCATTTGGATCGCTTTGCCGGATCGCCGAAGCGCGCAAGAGGAGGGCGACGCGGACTGGCTTGCCGCACGCGGTTTGGTACCACCTGGGCGCCACCGGATTGATCAATCTTTTCCGTAAGATCGCCCGACCAGCAGCCCTCTAGGAGGAGCGGATCTCTGGAGGGGTTCTGCGGCTGAAACGGCCTGTGCGGTATTTGCCCTGGCCAGCTCAGCGGTACGTTCCGGAATCCGCTCCATTAGAAATCTCGGCCCAATCTTTCGCAGGGGCGGCGCCAGTACCACCGCAGCCTCGAACGGTCGGATGCGGCGCTGGCAGCAGCCGCTGCGTTTAAGCGAGCGCGGCATTATCTTTCCGGCATGGATGAATGCCTTCAGGCCGCGGCGTCGCGATGCGCCTGGCGCTGGCTGGAAAAAGGGGTGCGAGGCCCGGCTGGTGGATCGGCGTAACTTTGCCATTCGCAGCAGCACTGCTGGGTGCAGCTGGGCTCGGCGGTATTGGACCGATCCGCTCGATGTGCAATTTCGCCATTACCGATATTGGTCGCCTGATGCCGAGGTATTTTCGCATGGAGATTTCGACGCTTCAGGACAGGCTGATCGTGACGAGATTACGGACCTTACTCCACCCATATCGCTTCCAAGCGCGCGTGGCTCGGGTACGATCAATACCCGCTTGCCCTGGGTGTGCGGATATCTGATCGGCCATCTGTTCTGAGCGAGAAAAGAGCCGCCGCGTCGTTCAATCTGAACGAGAGACGGCGGTAGTAAAAATCGAGGCGCCCAGCGGCCGGTCGCTCGTGTCCGACTATTGGGGCGGCTATGTCGCCATCCTGGCACGGCCCGGTGGAGGTCTCGCGATATTTCGCGACCCGTCGGGGTTGTTGCCCGTTCATTACCGCATTGATGGGGCGGGCGTCACAGCGTTTCGAAGCTGACGCCGCCGATCTCGGCAGACGTGGCGGTGTCGATTATCCGGCGGTTGCGCGGTTTCTGGCCAATGGGGCGCGCCTAGCCGAGAAACCCGCCCGAAGGTGTCCAGGTACTGCTTCCGGGGAATGCCTGATCATTTCTCCTGCATCGCATCGTCTGGAAAGCTGGTGGTCGCCGTGGGATTGGACGCAGGCCTCCCACAAGCGGTTCGATGCGGCAGCGCGTGAGCTTCGTGTCGTGGCGCTCGACTGTATCGAAAGCTGGGCGTCCTGCTTCGATTCCATATTGATCGGCGTATCTGGCGGCCTCGATTCCTCGATTGTCGCCGGCGCCGCATCTCGCCACGCCGCCGCGCTTCATTGCCTGACGATGATCGAAGACGATGCGATTGGTGATGAGCGCCGTTATGCTTCCATTCTCGCCAAGGCGATCGGCGTTCCCTTGCTTGAAGCCCACTATGGCCTGGGCAAGGTTGATATTGGTCGCGCCGTGGCACCGCACCATCCTTGGCCGCACGCGCCATTCTACATGCAGGCAATCGCGTCGGTTCATGAAGAGCTCTGCCGCGAGAATCACATCGATGCCTTCTTCTCGGGCAATGGGGGGGACAATATCTTCTGTGCGATCCGCAGCGCCTCGCCGTTCGTCGATCGCTTCATGGCGCAAGGGCCGCGTCATGGGCTCTTCGACACCCTGCGCGATCTGAGCGATCTGACGGGAGCCAGCGGTGCGACCATCTTGCGGCACGCCTGGGATCGCTATCGCGACTGCAGCCGTCCCCCGCGCCTTCATCGCGACACTTCCGGGCTTTCTTCCGCCGCGATCGCCGAGCTGGATCAATCCGGACCCTGGCACCCGTGGATGGAAGCGCCCGATGGCACGCCGCCCGGCAAGGCGGCGCATGTCAGGCTGCTGGCGCGCGCGCAGCGCAGCATCGAGCTCTATCCCCGCCGCACCCATCCGCAGCATGTCGCGCCGCTGCTGTCACAACCGATCGTCGAAACATGCCTGTCGATCCCGACATGGCAGTGGATCGAGGGCGGCAGGGATCGCGCCGTCGCTCGGGCGGCATTCAAACCCATCGTCCCTGTGCAATTATTGCGCCGCACGTCCAAGGGCGGGCCGGGCGGCTTCATGCAGCGCATATTTCAGGCGAACGCGGAACATGCCGGCGACCTGCTGCGCACTGGCCTGCTAGCGCGGGCCGGTCTGCTCGACCTCAGGACATTGAAACGAGCCTCGCAGCCGACCGTGGCGGGGTTCGAGCAGGCGCAGCGCATCCTCGCGCTTTGTGCCGCCGAAAGCTGGGTTCGTTGGTGGACCGACGTGGGCGCGTCATAAGGCTATCGTCGCTCGGCGCCTGGCGCGCGCGTGCACCCCGGCCTCCATTGCGCCGCCATCTTCGCCCAGCGGTCGAATGCACCTCTGTCATCCAGTTGCGGGTCGCGCCGGTCGCGGAGCCAAAAATCGAACCACGCCAGATTCTCTCGCATCGCGCGTAGCCGATTCGACGGGATATGAAACAGATGGGTCTCATCGGTGGCGGTCGTCTCGCCGGGGTAGAGACTGATCTGCGCGGGAACTTTGGCTTCGCGAAGCGCGGCGTAGAAATCGATCGCTCCCGCAAAGGGAGAAGCCATTTGCTGGAGGATTGGGCCGCACGCCTTATCGGCCCGGAGCGAGGGCGACAGCTGGCGATAGGCGTCGAGGTGGTTGCCGGAAGGGGGACCACCGAAGACGACGTGGTACCCGTCTTTCGGATCCGAATAGGACGCGGGTTCGAGATAATTGCCGTCTCCGCTGGAAGCGGCGCGGAAAATATCCGATTGGGTCATGGCGACATTCACCATCTGCGATCCGCGGCTGTATCCGGCAATGCCAACGCGGTCGGGATCGACAATGCCTTCGCTTGTCAATTCAGCGATCGCGTCTTCGAAACTATAGACGCCGTTGAGCCAGATCAGCTCGCGCAGCTTAGCGGGACCGAGTGTGCCGGGGCCTCCCGACCACTCCATATAGGCGTTCCACAGGTCCGCCTGCTGCCGCGCCGAGGGGTCGTTCATGAGAATGACGACATAGCCGCGCTCGGCGAATAGCTGGGCGGGGTAGTTCCATTGCAAATCTGCGTTCGCGAAGCGCTCGTCCGCATCGCTGCCGTGGGTGATGATGATCGCCGGGTAGCGGCTGTTTGCCTGGTAATCGCGAGGCCAGATGATGAATCCGGTCGAACGGAAGCCAAGCCGGTTTGTCCATTGATGCGGCGTGACGCGCAACGGTGCGATCGGCTCATGGGCAGCGGAAAGCGGGGCGATGGTCTGCACGCGCCCGTCTTTCGGTTCGACATGGACGAACCGTGGCGCCTGGTTCAGACCTTCCTCGACGCAAATGCCCCACGCGAGATCCTCGCGAAAGTCGCAGGCCGTCAAGCTGCCGGGGCGGAGCAGCGACGTTGCGTGCCGATCGGTAAGCAGAACCAACCCGTACCGTGGATGCGAGGTCGTTCGCACCCCCAGCAGCGCGCTTAGCCCATCTCCCGAAAGCCAATTTCCTGCCGAACGCGGGTCACCGATGTAATAAGGCTGGCGACCATAGTGAGTTTTTCGGCCATCGGTGTGCGTCTCCCTGAGGGCAAGCGTGCTGCCGAAACCCTCACTTGCAAGAGTTCCGCCATTCGGGCCGCGCACCAGACCGATCGCCGGAAAACCCAAACTTTCCTGAATGGGCCGACTGGCCTTGGTTACAAAGCTCCAGGAAAAGGTCCCGATGCCGTCGGCCCGCTCCGCATCGGATTGCTCTAACTGGTAGCGCGGCCCTTCGTCGGTCCATTCGACATGGCCGCCATAATAGAAAGCAAGCCGGTCGCCGGATGGCCGCGATGCGACCAGCCAGTCTTCGCCCGTGGCCGACCGAATGCGCAGTTCGACCATCGCCCCGACCGGCGCGCGACGCCGATTGCGCTGGCTAACCACCGCGTCGTCGATGGTAACATCGACGGGTTCCGAACTCGGCTTTAGCGTGGCGTACCAAAGCCATTGTCCGTCGGGAGACCAGTCGTGATATAGAATCCCGATCCGGCGCGGCGCACCGCTTCGTACGGCGAACAGCGCGCCTTCGGTTTGGCCGACGGTAACCTTCGCATCACGCACCAGCAGCGGTGTGATCGTCCCTTCGGCGTCGAGCGCATAGAGCTGAAGCCCGTCGCCCAGATCGAGCAGGAGGCTCCAACCCTTGCCTTTCGGCAGCGGTCGGAGCTGCTCTGCATTTGCCGCTCGCAAAATCTCGCGCGAGGCGCGCGAGCGCAGGTCAAACAGATGAAGAATCGAGACGGTCTCATTCTTTTCAAGATCCGCTCGCCGTTCGAGATAGGCGAGCGACTTGCCGTCGCTCGCCAAGCTCAAATCGAAATCCGCCGGGACGGTCACCACATCTTCCACCGTCCAGCGCCGACCTTCCTCCGCGAAGACCGTCCCGCCATTCCCGAGACTGGCAAACAGAAGGAACGGCCATAGGCGGATGCTACCAGTCATGCCGAACCGTGACGCTCAGGAAGCGGCCAATTGCTGACCCGTTCGTCGTGTCAAACGGTGCATCGAAAGGCGAGGTGGTAAAGATCGGTTCGGGTTTGCTGTTGAAGACATTCTGTGCGCTCAGCGCGACCTCGGTCCCGACCCCCGTCCGAATTCGGGCGGTGAGGTCGAGCGTTGTCGATCCGCTGAGTTTGACGGCTGCCGGACGACGATTGTCCGTGACGCTCGCGCTGTGATTGAGAAAGGCCGCGAGCGAGAATGCCTTGTCGCTCAGCGTGAGCCCGCCACGCGCTCGAAAATGCGGCGGGCGGAAGATCGTTCCCGCAAGGTCGGTCACCGGCAGGCCGGGAAGCAATTGCTGGCTGCTGTCGAGCCAGGTGGCTCCAGCGTTCACGCTCAGCTGCCGGTCGCTGCCAAGCTGGGCATCATATCGCACCGCGATGTCGACGCCGCGATATTTCTGCCGCGCGATATTGCGGTCGCGGGCATCAAGGAAGGCGACCACGCGCGCGGGGTCGTAGGGAGACCCCGTAATGTTCTGGAGCCCGCCATCGGCACCGGCGAAGATGGTGTCGAGCAGGGCAGGCGCAGGATTTAAGGTAACGAGCTCGGCAAAGATCGGATTGTTCAGAACCCCGGCGCCCGAGGCGAGCGGCGGCGCAACCCGATCCTTATAGTCGATCCGGAAATAGCTTGCCGATACCTCCAGACCTTGGAGCGGTTTCACGGTCGCGCCGAAGGTCCAGTTTTCGGAGCGTTCAGGCTCGAGCTGGTCGTTTGGCCCGAGAGCATAAGCGACGGTCGAACCAGCGGGAAATCCCTGGCCGAAGCCGCCGACCGGCACGAGCAGCGCAACATAGCCGGAATATTGTTGATAGAGCGTCGGAAGTTTGAAGGATTTGCCCCATGACACCCCCAGCCGGACCTGCTCGACCGGATCATAGACGAAGCTCAGCTTCGGGGTGACGATGTCGCCGGAGTCCGAATAATCCTCATAGCGCAGCGCCCCGGTCAGCGAAGCGCGGTGCGCAAAGGCAAGATCCTGATCGGGGTCCGCGATCGGCAATAAAAGCTCGCCATAGGCAAAATGATTGCGGCGCGCGCGTGAAAAGCTGCGGGTTCCGATTTCGGATTTGAAACGGTTGGTGCGATAGCCGCCGCCAAAGGCCAGTCGCGCGGGGCCCGCGGGGAGCTCGAACAACGACCCCTCCAGTCCCGCCTCCACCGCGATATTCCGGTTGAAGAAGTGGCGGGCGGTGGCGGTGCTCGGCGCGCCGCCGCTGAAGTTCTGGCTGAGGCCATCGGTCGTGTCGGCGCCGAAAAACGCGCCCGCTTTCAGCTTCCAATTGGCCGACAGTTCGGCCGACAGCGTCGGTGCGACGCCAAATGTTTCGAATTTGGTGCGCGCCTCGAGCCCTGAGTTTCGGAGCGGCTGGGCGACCGTGAAACCGGTCGCTGACTCCATCCGTCCGCGTTTGTAAATAAGATCGGCAGCCAGGGTGACGCCGCCGCCAAGCGACTGGTGACCGCTCAGCAGAACCGCGTGTCGGCGAAGGTTGGGGAACAACGTAGAATCGGGGTTGTTCGCTGACGCATAGCTGCGATCCTTCGCCCGGATCGCCGTGCCGTGCGAATAATCATAGGCCGCGATGATGCCGCCGTCCGACCAGCGCGAGCCGCCGAGAAGATTATATTGCTGCTGAAAATTGCCGCCGTCGGTCGACAGGCCAAGCCGCGCGCTGGTCGACACGCCCTCATAGTCGCGCTTGAGCAGAATGTTGACCACCCCGGCGACTGCATCGGCGCCGTAGATGGCCGATGCTCCGTCGGCCACGATCTCGACACGGTCGACCGCCGCGATGGGAATGGCGCTGACGTCGATCACCGAATTGACGCTGCTGTAGGCAAAGCGATTGCCGTTGATCAGCGTCAGTGTCGCATTGGGACCGATACCGCGCAGGTTGAAAGTCGATGCGCCATTGGCGTTGACATTTTCATTCGCCGCGCCTTGCGAATTTCCGATCCCGGGGTTTTGGCCTCCACCAAAATTCTGCGGCAAGCTGCGCGCCACTTCGCCAAGATCGGCATGGCCGGAGTTGCGGATATCTTCCGATGTCACCCGGATCACAGGGGTTGCCGTGGGCGCGCCCGTAACCCTCGACCCCGTCACGACAATCGGCTCGGCGTCGGTCGCGGCGGCATTGTCGGCAGAGGCAAGTCTGGAAATGACGACCGAGCCGACTTCGAACCTCGCGGTGAGCCCGCTACCCTTGAGGAGCGCCTCGATTGCTTCGCGGCTCGTCAGATCGCCTTTCAGCGGCGGTGCGGTCTTTCCTTCCAGATCGCGCGATGACGCGTAGAGTTCAATGTCGGCAATCGTGGCAGCGCTGCGCAGCGCGTCGTCGAGATCCTGCGCGGGCATATCGTAGGGCTGGCGCTGTTGCTGCATGGCCAGCGCAACCGTAGGTGAAAAACAGGCGGCACTGCCGACCAGCAGCGCGACCAGCGAACGGGACTTCTTCAACATTATCACTCCCCCATTTCCTCGGCCGTGCTTCAGGCAGGCGGCCGGTGGGGGTGCGTTGACGGGGCGAAGGGGAGCCCCTTAGTCTTGGGTGAAAAAATTATCGGCGGCGCAGAAGGATGGCTCTCGCCGTGCGTTCGACCCTGAGACCGAACAGGATTGCGATACGTTCGGCGAAGGCATCGGTCTCGCTGAGATGGAAGCGGCCGGAAACCTCAAGTGCCGCGCTCGCCGCATCGTCGATCACGATCGGGATGACGGCATAGCGATTGGCCTCCGCAACCAGTCGGTCGAGCCTTATCGAACGATATTCGGCCCAGCCTTCGGGCCAGTTTGCGGGAATGTCAGACGCTTGGGCCCTGCCGAGCAGCAACTTGCCATCACGCTGGTAGGTCAGCGGTTTTCCCTGCGACAGCGCGGTCGCAGGACCGGTTTTGGCGTCTGTGCGCACGTCTGCCTCGCCGCGCCGGAGGACCGCGCTGACCGTTCCGGCCTCGTCGAGGCTCAGATCGATCTCGGCATCGTTCGCGATTGCTGCGCCTCGCCCGGCGTCGATGTGGAGCGGTATAGCCTGCTTGGAGATGGAAAGACGGACCCGGCCTTTTACCAAGCGGACGCCGCGGTTGCCGTCTCCGAACGCGACGTCCAGCCGACTGTCGGTATCGAGCGTCGCGCTCGAGCCGTCGGCAAGCTGGAACGTGCGGATCTCGCCGCGCTGCGTCATCAGCGGTTCGGCGGCGAGCGCGGTGGACGCGCTGCCGGGCTGGCCGGGAAGGGAGGCGCCTCCGGCCCCGATTGCTACAATCAGCAGCGCGATTGCCGTCGCGGCGGCGCCCCATGGCAGCCAGCCGCTTACCCAGCCCCGCCGAGCTTCGGCATGGCTTGTTCCGTACCGCTGCGATGTTTTGAGAACCGCCAACGCCGCCATTCGGTGTTCGGCGCGGCGATAGGCTTCGCCATGATCTGCCGACGCGAGGAGCCAGGCTTCAAACTCTCCGCGCAGCGCGCCGGCATCCTCGCCGCGCATCTTGATCAGCCACGCCTGTGCTACGTCGTCGACGGGGTAGTCGCCGCCGCTTGTGCTGGTCATCGGCCGCCGTCCACCACCTTCGAAATCTGACCGAGCGCTTTCATCATATGATATTCCACCGTCGCGATGCTGATGCCCAGCAGTTCATGTATCTCGCGGTAACTGAGTTCGTCCACCCGGTGCATGAGGAAAACGCGCCGCGTCTTTGGCGGCATGGCGTCAACCGCGGCTTCGTACAGTCGCAGCAAGTCCGCCGCTTCGAGGTTCCATTCCTGCGCCGCAGGCGTCGCGCCGTCGCGTTCCTCGCGGAGCGGAAAGAAGGTCGCTCGCGCGGACTTCTGGCGACGCGCGCGATCGATAAGAAGATTTTGGGCGATACGGCGAAGAAACCCGCCCGGATTGACGAGCTGGTGGCGCTGGGCGCTCCCCGCGGCGCGAGCAAAGACTTCCTGCATCAGATCGGGCGCTTCCTCGGATCCCGCTTTGCGGCGCAGGAAATGGAAGAGCGATATGCGATGCGTCCGATATATCGCGTCCAGATCGTGCCCGGCTTCAGGCTGCTGCTCGACCGGCGGCGGACGATCGGCCGGATGGGCATGGCAGGCCGAGGACACCGAAAAAGGGTGACGCGGCGGGGCACGGTCGCCGCAGGTACAGGAAGACACGACATAAATCCCGGAGGCACGAGCGGGTGCGACCGGCGCCTGCCGGATACCCGTCTCCCAGTGCTGTGCCGCCGTTCGGTCGCTTGCGCGGACCATGGTCCGGTTGGGCCGCCGGTCCGAGTGGGGACTGGCGCAAATGATGCCTGGCGAAATATTCCGCGCAGGAGCTGCCAGCGATGCTCGTGCGCGGACGAATCATGTCAATTGTGGGCGGCCCTGACAAGCAAAACGTCACTTCCCTTTCGGCAGCGATCATGGCTGTCGACCCGGATGCCCGGCGAGCGTCCGGGCGTAGGCTGCCGCATCATGCGCGCGCTTCTCATGATAGCCGAGCAGGAGGCTCCGAACGTGCGCCTGTGGTTCGGCTTCGGCGACAGCGTGGGCGATCGCATCATACTCCGCGTCGACATCGGCGAGGATCGCGGCATCGAAATGACGCGATAGTTGAAGCCTGTCGCCGATCGCCGCGATGCTCGCGACTATTTCGCTGTTCGACGAGCGTTCGGCGATTGCCAGGAACAGGTCGGCGACGCGATCGGGATAGGGCTGGTCAGCGGGCACCGACGTTACCGCCCCTTTTGGCGCCGTCGCGAGCGCCGCGAGCAGCAGGATCAGGTGCAGCTCGAGCAGGTCGCGAAACTCGGTCTCGGTCATCCGATGGACGTGAAAGCCCTCGCCGGGCGTGAAATCGACCATCCGCTCACCATTGAGCCGGTAGAGACTGTCGCGCACCGGGGTCATACTGACCCCGAAATCGTCGGCGAGACGGGCCGCCTCGATTCTGGTGCCGCTCGCCCATTCTCCGCTCATCAGCCGACGCTTGATCGCCTCATAGGTCGGCTCGAACACATGCGCCGGGCTCATTGGCCGTTCCTTTCGGCAGCGGCGAATTCGGCGACCGCATCCGTCTGGTCGGGCCGCAACGCATCGATCGCGCCGATATGATCTGGCCTGTCATCTCTCAGCAGGACCGAAGGGCATTGGCCTTCATAATTGCCGAGATTGGGGCGGTGCTGGGCATAACCGGCGAGCGCGGCGAGTTCAGGCGGAAACGTCCTGGCGACCTCAGGCGGATAGGCGAGCCACAAATTCTCGTAGGGCTTCAGCCATCCCAGGCTGTAGCTGACGAGCACGCCGCGCCGGACTTCTTGGCTGAGGTTCGAGCCCGCCCCATGCGCGGTCGATCCCAGAAAGCATATCGCTGCTCCCGGCTTGCCTTCGGCGAAAATGGGTGGCCCAAGATCGGTTTTCGCCATCCCCTTCACGCCGTGGCTCTTCGGAAAGATCCGCGTCGCGCCGTTTTCCTTCGTGAAGGGTGTCAGCGGCCAGAGGACGTTGACGAGATATTCCTGGCTACCGTCGGCGCCGCGCCACATATCCTGGTCGCGGTGTGGGAACTGCCGCACTTCGCCGGGATGAATCTCGATCGCCTGGGTGAGGCTCAGCTGGATCCGGTCGCAGCCAGTGCCGAGGATCGTCTCGACGGCGGAAAGTATGAGCGGGTTCAGCACCAGCTCGGCCATGTGCGGCGATCGTTTGAGCAGGCTGCCGAACCTTTTCGTACGGCGGCCATAGAAATTGCCTTCGCAAAAGGGCGTCGCCGAAAAGATGGGATCGAGATCCCTCGCGAGCGCGTGGACACGCGCGACGGCCTCGTTGCGAATGATGCAATAGCCTTTGCGGCGCAGCTCATCGACGAGCAGGCCAGGAAGATCGGCTTCGGTCAGATCCTTTTTCATCGCCCGGGCTCCCCGCCTTCCTCGAATTTGAGGACAAGCGGCGCGTAGGTGCCGGTGCGCTTGAGCCCTGCGAGCGTGTCCTCGTCGATCGCTATGCTGAGGGCGAGGATCCGGCACGCGCCATCCCGGTGAACCGCACCCAGCGTGCGGCATGTCCAGCCGAATTTGCTGATCGTGTGATACCATCCCGCTTCGGCGACACCGACATATTCACACATGCCGTGGCGGAGAGCATGGTCCGCGAGCGCGGTGACCAGCTGGTTGCGCGCGTCGCGGCGCTCGACCGCTGTTTGCGCCGGGTCGAGGCAAAAGCGGCTGATCTCCCACACGCTTTCACCAGACGGCGCCCCGTCGGCGCAAAGATGCGAATAGATGTCGCCGAGCAGGTGCGGCGCCGTGGTTGGGAGCAGCCGCGCCGACGCCCGGTGGCGCAGATCATCGGGATCGAGCAGGATGAGATAGCGCGCGTCCTGCGTATCGAACTGGTCGAGTTCGAAGCGGCCATCGAGGGCGGGCAAATCCCATTTGAGTTTGTCGATGAAGACCTGCTTGCGGGCGGCGAACATGGCGCGCAGTGCGGCGTCGCCGGGCGCGTCTTGCGCCTGCGAGAATTGATTGATCATGATATGTCCTTGGCTTGTCGGTGCCAGGATCAGACCATCATTCCCGCCGCGCGGCTATGCCCAGAAATGGGCAAGCCATAGCGGTTTTATGTGCGAGCATCAGAGCGGGCGCCACCAATCATAGACATCCGAAAAGCCGATGACCCCGTCGAACAGGGCGCAGAGGATCAGCATTTGCCGACACGGCACCGAATAGCGCTCGCGCGCGATTTTGAGGTGGCGCACCACGGTCTCTTCGCTGATGCCGAGAATGCCGGCGGTCTCGCCGGCGGTCTTGCCGCGCGCCGACCAGAGCACGCATTCGCGCTGGCGCTCGGTCAGCGTCGCCCGCCGTGTATAGGAGCCGGTCCCGATAAGCCGCCGCGCCGCGGCGAGCGCGACCGCCCCGACGATCTCGGCGGCATGGAGCATCTCGAGCGGAATCCTGGCATTGGGAGCGACGGCAAAGGAGCAGCTTCCGGTGGCTTCGCCGGGCAAGTGCCGCGGGACCGTGAAGCCGTCGCCGATGCCGCTGTCGCGGGCGACCTGCAGCAACTGCCGGTCACCGCGGGAAAGCGGGATGTAGTGATCGACATTGCGCCATTGGAAACCCGTCATGGATTTTTCGCCGGCGCGCCGGATCGGGTCGGTGCCGCTGAGATCGAAGCCGACATAGACATTCGCCCAGGCGTCGGGATAATTATGCACCAGCATCGATGCGGCTTTGTCGCCGCCGCGGCGATCGAACGCGAGCGCGAAAAGATCGAAACCCATGCGGTCGGCGGCGTTCGACAAGGCGGCAAAGAGCCGCTCTTCCTTGTCGGCGCCTGATATGTCGTGTGCGAGTTCCTCCGTCAGATTAAAATGCTTCACTTCGATTCATCGGCCGCCGGCACGTTCCCGACCCGTCCGCCCGCGATCCGCTCCATGGCTCATCGCTCCCGTTTCCTCTCCGGGAGACAATGAAGTTGGACAAGCTGCGCGATGGTCCTCGCACTGCGGCGGGCGAGTGATACCTCAGCCTCTCTACGCAATGCCGATCGCCTCTTCGGTGTAACGACAGGAAATCGCCTGATAAAGCGGCTTGGTGTGCTAATCGGACCCAGATTGACACCAATCGGTCCCTTTCGAAACCGGGCCGCGACAGGCCTCGGGTCGGGACTCAGGCACATGAATGACGATCGCCAAATGGCATTTGCCGACAACATGCGTCTTGCTTCGATTTCTCGATTGCCAAACCGTAAGCCTGGTCCAGGGATCGCGGACGGGTGCATGTGACAAAAGCTCCCACTGAATTGCGATGAGTCAGAGGTTTTGTCATATCGCGAACGGAGCAGCGGGGTCTTTCCTACATTGTCCGGCCATGGCATCGAGGGCCAATGGATCGGGAACCGAAATGGAAATCGCGTGCACTGGCGATCGAATTCTGGTTCGCGGCCGTGCTCGTTGGCGGCTCCTTTATTGCCGGACTCGTTGGCGCGATCCGATCCCTGTTCGGCGAATAAGGGATCGGCAGGCGATCCGGACCTTTCAAATTCATCGGGATCGTTGGGCAGGAGTCCGTTCGGCGCCGGCGCGCGTCACGACCCCCAAGCTAATGCGTCGCGAGGAGCGCTTCGCTTGCTTGGACGAGCGGCATGACTTCGACGCCACCGCCAAGCGGATATGTCTCCGACCCCGGATAAATGAGCAGACGCCGCGCCGGCTCAAGATCGAGACAGGCTTGGTGAAAGCCGCGTTCCAGCTTCGGCTGCAGGCTTCGCTTGATCTCGACGGCCCAACGCGCATCGCCCGGCAGCGTCAGCACGAGGTCGATTTCGGCACCGGCGGACGTCCGGTAGAAATTGGCACGCGTGCCTTCGGGTGCGGCGGCAATCAGGGTTTCGACCACAAGGCCTTCCCAGCTGGGGCCGGCGATTGGATGCCCAAGGATATCTTCGCTCGTTGTGAGCCCGAGCAGCGTATGCACGAGGCCGCTGTCACGCACATATATCCGCGGCGATTTGACGAGACGCTTGCCGGCGTTGCTGTGCCAGGGCTCTAGTCTGCGCACTAGGAGGAGATCGACCAGGAGGTCGAGATAGCCCGCAACCGTCTTGGCATCGACGCCGAGGCTGCGGGCGAGTTCGGCTGCGTTGAGCAGCCCCGATTGGCGATGCGCGAGCATCGTCCAGAAGCGCCTAAGCGTTTCCGCAGCGATGCGCGGACCCAGGAGCGGGATATCGCGTTCCAGATAGGTGCGGATGAAATCCTGCCGCCAGCGCTGGCTCGCCCGGTCGCTGCTGGCTAGAAAGCTGTCGGGAAAGCCGCCGCGCACCCAGAGGTGATCGAGCCGATCCGCGCCGACTTCGAGCGCATCGAGCGGGTGCATTTCAAGATAGCTTATCCGCCCGGCGAGACTTTCGCCCGATTGGCGGAGCAGATCGATCGACGCCGAACCGAGCAATAGAAACCGTCCGGATTTTCGCCCGCTGCGGCGGCCCGCATCGATGAGGCCGCGAAGGATCTGGAACAGGCCCGGAAGCCGGTGTACTTCGTCGAGGATGACGAGCTTGTCGGCATGGGCGGCGAGATAAAGCTCGGGTTCCGCGAGCTTCGCCCGGTCGGCATCGGATTCAAGGTCGAGATAAACGGAAGGTAGTGTCTCGCCCATCTCGAGCGCAAGCGTCGTCTTCCCGACCTGCCGGGGTCCAATCAGCGCAACAGCTGGTACTTCGTCCAGCCTTTCCGCCAACTCGGCTGCAATTCGTCTCTCAATCATGCTTGCAATTATGGAGTTGTATTCCCGATTTGCAAGGTTATTTTGCCGATCGGATCCAAATCCAATTCTTCGGTATCGGAAAATTATCGGTACCGCAGATCCAGTTTAGACATATCAATCGCCGCTCGGAACCCTGCGTCGTCGGCTACCTGACTCAAAGGAAGGTGGGCGTATCAGCGCTTTGGGGCTTGCGGCTGAACCAGGGAACTTCGGTCCGCTCGACCTCGAGCCGGTTTGCCGGATATTGGGTGACGAGCTTCATCGCTTCTTCGGGCGGGGCCTGAAGCCAGGCGTCATGATCCGCGGCGTGAAGAATGACCGGCATCCGGTCGTGAATGTCGAACAGCTCCTCGGTCGCGTCGACCATCACCATTGTATAGCAATCGCCCCACTCGTCGGTCGGACGCCAGAGGCCTGCACAGGCCGCGAGCGGCTGGTCGGTCACACTGAGCCAGGTTCGCGTCATCTTGCCTTTCTCGCCTTCGGCCTCGGCGAAGGCCGTGATCGGGATGAGGCAGCGCTGGGCGGGATTGGTGAACCAGCTTCGCCAGAAGGTCATCAGCTTGTCGTCGCGGGCGTTGTTGACAGGCTTGGGCTTGCTCGTCGGTTTCATATGCTTGAGCCGAACCGGGAAGCCCCAGGTCATCGACTGGAGCGCGCGCGTGCCCGCATCGTCGCGGACCACAAATCCTTGTCCGCCCGGATAGACTTCGCCGGGCTGCGCATTGGTGAGCGGGCGCCTCGCTCCGAACGCCGAGGCCACTTCGGCAACCGAAGCCTTGAGGGTCACGAGATTGCACATGGCGGCGGTCCCCTTGGGCTGTATCGGTCAGGCCGCGCCGAGCATTTCGTCGAAATTCTGCTGGATCGGCGGCATGATGCTGAAGCTATTCTTGGGGAAAGGCCGCAACATGTCCAGCGGCGGCCGTACCCCCATCAACCAGTCGAACCAGTCCTCGGGGCGGACCACGCCGACGTGGCGATCCTTGTGCGGCGCCAGATCGTCATAGGCCGGGACGGTGAGCGCCGCGAAACTCTCGGGCCATAGGCGGTGCGCCGGACGCCAGATGGCTGCGATGCAGAAGAAAGGCTCGTCGCTGATGAGGCTCGCGGCATAGACCGTCTTGCCGCGCTTCACGAGACCGAACTCATTGGCGAGCAGTAGGCAGGGCCGGTCGATGATCGCGGTCTCGGCCTTCAGGAGCGGGATCTGGAATATCTCGGCATCGCGCGAGGGCAGCCCCCACAGCATCTCCTTCTCGCGTTCGCGCTGGCCGTCCCACACCATCACGCGGTGGAGTGGGCCGATGCCGACCAGTGCGTCGTCCGTCTCGATATCCATAAGGTCAGTCCTCAGGCGCGGAAACGGCTCAGCGCGCGCTTCCATTCGCGTTCGTCGGGCATCGGCAGCGCGATGTCGTCGGGGCTCGGGTCGACAAGCTCGATCCGCACCGGGCGGACGCGCTTGCCTGTCCGCGCGCCGCAGCGGACACACCAGAATTTCTGGCACACCTTGACGAGATTGCCGTCCCACATCCTGCACTCGAAGCGCCACCAGATCCCATAGGGATTGAAGGTCGCGCTATGCCCGCAGCGGCAAACGGGCTTGATCGCCCGAAACCAGGCCGCGGCTTCGAAGACATGCGTGGCGCGATGCTGTCCGTCCTTCGTCCAGCCGCCCACGTCACAGGGAGAGTCCAAGCTGGTCGGGGCTTGCGGGCTCCGCGCCGGCACGGACGCTCTCGACGATCGCACGGGCGAGTTCGAACGCGGCCTCGACACGGATGTGATTCGTCGGCGCGGTGATACCCACGCGCGCCCAGCCGGGGGCGGAAAGGATGGTCTCTGCGACTCGGGCAGTATCGATATTGTCCATGCCCTAATGAGAACATAGAGAGAACAATTTGGCAAGTGGGTGCCGGGACAGCGCGGGCGGCCCGCATGGTCAGCGGGCGCTTGCCGCGGCTGTCGCCCGTCGCCGCCCGGTCCCGGGCCGCGGCCGCCACCGGCAGCGCCAGATACCGGCGAGGAAGAGATGGGCCGCCCCCTGGGTGGCGGACCGGGCGCGGCGAGAGAGGCTCGCTGCCGGCCGCCCCAGGAGACGCATGCCATGAAACTCTTGACCCCCGCGTTCGAGGCGCAGCTTCGCGCCAATCGTGCCGCCCGGATCGACGCGCTTTCGCGCGGCGAACGCGAGCTGGACCCCAAACCGGTTGTCCGCCTGTTCAGCCCCGTCGGCGCGGCGACCTGGCTCGCGACCGAAATCGACGACGAGGGTATTTTCTTCGGCCTCGCCGATCTCGGTTTCGGCTGCCCCGAACTCGGCAGCTTCGCGCTGTCCGAACTCGAGTCCGTCCGCCTGCCTTTCGGCCTCACCATCGAACGCGACCTCCACTTCACGGCAAGCCACCCGCTATCGGCTTATGCCGAAGCGGCGCGGCGTGCGGGATCGATCGTGCTGGGGGAGCAAAGGCTCCGCCGCGCGGCCGAGCGGCTTTCGGGGCGCGGCTGACGCCCCTGGCCGCCTTCCGGGACCGCAACGCGCGGCCCCGGGAGGAAGAGGGGGGCTGGCGCCTTCGTGACGGGTCCAGGAGCCGGGAGAGTGTCTCGCGGCGGCCCGTCATGGAGAAAGCCCATGGCCAGACAGGCCCCGAAACTCATCCTCAGCCCGTCGCGCGACATCCCGTTCGACCGGCTGTTTCTCTCCCAGTCCAATGTCCGGCGAGTGAAAGCCGGCGTGTCGGTCGAGGCGCTCGCCGAGGATATCGACCGGCGAACCCTGCTCCAGAGCCTCAACGTCCGGCCCGAACGCGACGCCTCGGGAAAGGAAACCGGCCGCTATGAAATACCGGCCGGGGGACGGCGCTATCGCGCGCTCGAACTGCTGGTCAAGCGCAGGCGTCTCGCGAAGGATGCGCCGATCCCTGTGTCGTGCGCGCGGCGGACAGCGAAATTCTCGCCGAGGACGACAGTTTCGCCGAAAACGCCATGCGCGAGAGCCTCCATCCGCTCGACCAGTTTCGCGCGATGCAGGCGATGGTCGACAAGGGCGACGATGTCGAGGCGATCGCGGCGCATCATTTCACCACCCCCGCGGTCGTGCGCCAGCGGCTGAAGCTCGCCGCGGTGTCACCGAAGCTCCATGACATCTACGCCGACGACGGCATGACGCTCGACCAGTTGATGGCCTTCACCGTCGCCGACGATCATCAGCGCCAAGAGGAGCTCTGGGCGCAGCTCGATCACAGTTTCAACAAGAGCCCCGGCTTCATCCGCCAGAAACTCACCGAGGACAGCGTGCGGGTCACCGACAAGCGCGCAGCGTTCGTCGGCGTCGATACCTATGTCACGGCAGGCGGCGGCGTGGTGCGCGACTTGTTTGAGGCCGACGGAGGCGGCTGGCTCACCGACCCGGCGCTGCTCGACCGGCTGGTCGACGAAAGATTGAAAGCTGAAGGCGAGCGCATTCTCGCCGAGGGCTGGAAATGGGTGACCACCTCGATCGACCTGCCGTGGGACGCGACGCGCGACCTGCGCGCGATCGACCGCACGGAGGTCCCGATGACCGACGATGAACAGGCCCGCGTCGCCGCACTCGAGGCTGAAAGCGAGGCGCTTTGCGAGCAATGGTCCGAGGTGCCGGAGGTGCCCGCCGAAGTGCATGCGCGGATCGATGCGATCGACGCCGAACTCGGCGCGCTCGTCGACCGCCCGCTCGTCTTCGATCCCGCCGAGATGGGACGCGCCGGCGCCTTCGTCTCGATCGACCGCGACGGGTCGGTGCGGGTCGAGCGCGGGTTCGTGCGGACTGAGGATGAGCTGGAGCGGGAATTGGCCGAGGGCGCGGCTGCTCCGGAAGCGAAAGCAGGAGGCGAAGGGTCCGGGCTGCGTGGCGGGGGAGATGGCGATCACGTCATACCGCCTGTGGACAGCGATGGCGGAGACAGATCCGATGCGCTGCGTCCGCTTCCCGATCGCCTCGTGTCGGATCTCACCGCATGGCGCACACTCGCGCTCCAGGACGCCTTTGCCCAGGATCCGGCCATTGCCTTCGCCGCAGTGCTCCATGCTCTCGTTCTCGGCTGTTTCTATTCCGCTACCCGCGAAAGCTGCGTCGAGATCGCGCCGAACCGCGTCTATTTCAGCAACGCGCCGACGAACCTGCGCGATTGCGCGCCGGCGCAGGCGATCGACGCGCGCGCGTCGGCATGGAAAGAGCGGCTTCCGCAGGACGACAAGGAGCTTTGGGACTTTCTGCTGACCCTCGACGGCGAGGAGCAGGCGAAACTCCTCGCGCATTGCACCTCGCTCTGCGTCAACGCCCAGGCCGAGATCGTTCCCAAATATGACAATGGTCGTATCTCGGCGCACGGCGTTGCGCGCCGGATTGCGCACAGCGATGTGCTGGCGCGGGCGGTTGGGCTTGACCTCGTTGCGGCGGGCTGGCGGCCGACGGTCGAGGGCTATTTCCGCTCGGTGACGAAACCGCGGATCCTCGCCGACGTCGCCGAGGCGCGCGGGCCGCAATTTGCCGAGATGATCGATCATCTCAAGAAGGCCGACATGGCGCGCGAGGCGGAGCGTCTGCTGAATGATGCAGCATGGCTTCCGGGGCCGATGCGCACGCCGGGGCTCGATGATGCTGAGCACGTCGACGCGGGGGCGATGCCGCCGATGGCGAATTGCCTGCTTTCCTTGCCGAGGATGCAGTCGAACTGGACGACGCGAACGACGCTGAACTGCCTGTCGCGGCCGAATAATCGGCTTCCGCCCATAACTCACATTCGAAGCTCGGACCCGGCAGCGATGCCGGGCCGAGCCCTTTTTTGGAGACCTGACATGAATAATGCAAATCCCATTCGCCGCTCGAACGATGGAGGCTGTCATGGCTGATCGCGTTCCCGCATCGATCCAGATCGGCGGCGAAATCTCTGCCGCAGTTTTCGCAGAGCTGCTCCATATCATCGCCTTTGAGGGCCTGTCGCCCGAATGGGGCGGCGAGCCCTTCGACGCTCAAAGCCGCGTCGTGGGCCAGCCGCTCGCGCTGTTCGACGAGAGCTGCGCCTGGGGCAAGATCGACAATCTCGAGGCCTTCTGCGTCGAGAAGTGTCTGCCCTTTGTCCGTTGGTCGGGCAGCTATCCCGGCGAATGGTCGCCCGAGCGGCTCGTCTACCGGGGCTCGGGTACGGTCGACAGCTATATGATCGATGAAAGCGACCGGGTCCTGCTTGATCGCCGTCTGCTCGTCGATCTCGGCTCGATCGAGGCCGCGATGGCCTATTTCGACGCTGCGGATTTCGAAGTGCCGCCTCTGGTCGTCGAGGGCGATCCGCCGCCGGTGCCGGCGGCGGCGGAAAGCGCTGCCGCACCGGAGGAGGTGAGCCATGGCTGACTATTTTTCCCAGACCGTTATCCGTCCGGATATCCCGCGCACTGCGATGACCGCGCTCGAATATAAGGTTCTCGGCCAGATATTCGATCATGAGGATGTCGGCGACGATGTCTATTTCTGCGCCGGCCATGGTCCGAACGATCTGCTGTTCCTGGACCTCGCGGAGGTGAAGGCGCTGCTCACCGAAGATGAGGGTGTCGCAAGCGGCCTTGCCGATCTCGTCCGGCAGGAGATTGCCAAATGCGATGCCGACGATGCCGAGCTCGAACTCGATATGTCAGCGATCGGCTTCGAGGGCATTTTCCAGGACATCGTTCAGCGGTCGGCGCTCGATTATGTCGAGGTCGAAGCCGCATGGACCTGTTCGAAGATGCGACCCGACGGTTTCGGCGGCGCCGCGACGCTGATCACGGCGGACGAAATCGAATCGGTCTCGACGGCGGGATGGCTCGAAGAGGCCATCGCCCGCCTGTCCGGCGACGCCCCCGGCTGACGCCTGTCCAGACCATCGTTCACCGACTGCGAAAGCCCGGCCCGCGCGCCGGGCTTTCGTCTTTTCGGGCCCTTGACGCGAGAGGAAGATCCCATGCCCTCGATTATCGAAACGACCGTTTATTGCCTTGATGAACTGCCCGAGGCCGCAAAGGAGAAGGCGCGCGCCTGGTATCGCGAAGGCGGTTTCGACTATGACTGGTTCGAATCTGTCTATGAGGATTTTGAGCGCGTCTGCGACATATTGGGGTCCGTCTCGACACGACCCCGGTGCGCCTCTTCGGCGGCGGGACGCGCCGGAAGCCCCGCATCTGGTTTTCCGGCTTCTGGAGCCAGGGCGACGGGGCCTGTTTCGAAGGCGATTACAGTTACGCCAAGGGCGCATCGGCGGCGATCCGCCGCTACGCGCCCAAGGATGGCGAACTTCATCGCATCGCCGATGCCCTTGGTTCGATTCAGCGCCGCAATTTCTATCAGCTCCGCGCGCGCATTGGCCATCGCGGTCGCTATTATCACGAATATAGCATGGACATTGCGGTCGAGCGCGACAGCCCCGTCGTCCAGGATATGACGGCTGACGCCGAGGACGATGTGAAGGAGGCACTGCGCGACCTGGCGCGCTGGCTCTACGGGCGGCTCGAGAACGAATATGAGCATCTGACGTCGGACGAGGCCGTCGAGGAGATGATCCGTCTCAACGAATATGGCTTCACCGAGGACGGGGTTCGCTTCGGTTGAGAGGGAGAGGTGGGGCCGGGAAGGGGGAACCCCCGGATCCTGGAGAGAGCAGCGGGCGGTTCATTCCTGCCCCGCTCTCTCAAGGATTTCAGCCATGCATATGACCTTCCCCGATGCGGCGGCGCGCGGCGCGGCGACCGCTCCTTCCAGCTCGGTCGCGCCAGCTTCCGGCGCCTGCTCGATGCCGCTCAGGCGCTTCAGCCTCTACTCGAGACGGGCCAACCCTTCTCCACGGCCCAGCTTCGCGAGGCGATGGCACGCGCCTTCGGCGCGACCGATGCTGAGGGCGCGTGGGACTGGAAGACGGCCTATGACGCGTGCGAGGCGGCGCAGATCCTGCTGCTTCGTCGCTATGGCCGCGCGCTCGTGGCGCGCGGCCGCTCGCCGAAAAGCCAGCTCGCGACATGGGAACGGCTGGCCGCGCGCATCCCGACGCAAACGCGCCGCTCGGAGGAAGGCCAGTCCCTCCAGCAATTTTCGACGCCCTTGCCGCTCGCCTTTGTGACGGCGCACGCGGCCTCGATCCATGCCGGCGACCGCGTGCTCGAACCTTCGGCCGGGACGGGCATGCTCGCGATCCACGCCGAACTTGCCGGGGCCGCGCTCGCGCTCAACGAGTTGGCCAGCGGTCGCGCCGAACTTCTCGAGCTGCTGTTTCCCGCCGTGCAAATCACGCGCCATGATGGCGCGTCGATCGACGACCGTCTCGACGCTGCTTTCGTCCCCGACGTCGTCCTCATGAACCCGCCTTTCTCCGCCACGGCGCACGTCGACCGCCCGATGCGAGGAACCGCACTTCGCCATATCGCCTCCGCGCTAGCGCGGCTCCGCGACGGCGGGCGGCTGGTCGCGATCGTCGGGGCGAATTGCGCGCCCGAGGCGGCCGCCTTCCGCGCCGGCTTTGTCCGATTACAGGAGCAGGCGACGATCCTGTTTTCGGCCGCGATCGCCGGAAAGTCTATGCCAAACATGGGACGACGACGGCGACGCGCCTGCTTGTTATCGACAAGGTGCCTGCAGCCGATCCATCCTGCTGCCAGCCAGCCATGGGAAGCACCCGACCTGGCGACGCTGCTGGCTTGGGTGACCAGCCATGTGCCGCCGCGACCTGCCCCGCCGGCCCCTGCGCCAGCGGCAACTCCGTTCCTCCGCGGCGCATCGACTGCTCTCAGTCCCCTTGCCAAGGGATCCGTGCGACCAGAGAAGTCCGCGTGCGTCGCTGCGGGCGAGCTGGTCTATGAGACGATCGCGTGGTCGCCGCCCATCGGTCAGCTCGGCGAGGCGATCTACGAGCCCTATGTGCTTCAGTCCTTGCGCATTGCGGGGGCGTCACCCCATCCGACCGCGCTGGTCCAGTCGGCGGCGATGGCGTCGGTCGCGCCGCCGCGCCCGTTCTATCGTCCGCATCTTCCCGAAAATCTCGCTGCCGACGGTCTCCTGTCCGACGCCCAGCTTGAGTCGGTCATCTATGCGGGCGAGGCCCATGCCGGCCATCTGTCCGGCGCGTGGACCGTCGACGAGACGTGGGACGTGGTGAGTGCCGCGAGCGAGGACAATGAGGCGGCGGTCCAGTTCCGGCGCGGCTGGTTCCTCGGCGACGGGACCGGCGCGGGCAAGGGCCGCCAGGTCGCGGGGATCATTCTCGACAACTGGTTGAAGGGCCGCCGCCGCGCGCTTTGGATCTCGAAGTCGGACAAGCTGCTCGAGGATGCGCAGCGCGACTGGTCGGCGCTCGGGCAGGAGCGCCTGCTTGTCACGCCGCTGTCGCGCTTCCGTCAGGGCACGGCGGTCCGGCTCGCCGAAGGCATCCTGTTCACCACCTATGCGACGCTTCGCTCGCAGGGCCGCGAAGGCAAGGCGAGCCGCATCGAGCAGATCATCGAATGGCTCGGGCCTGACTTCGATGGCGCGATCATCTTCGACGAAGCGCATGCGATGGCTAATGCGGCGGGCGGCAAGGGCGAGCGCGGCGACCAGAAGCCGTCGCAGCAGGGGCGGGCGGGGCTGCGGCTTCAGCACGCGCTTCCCGACGCGCGCATTGTCTATGTCTCCGCCACGGGGGCGACGACGGTGCAGAATCTCGCCTATGCGCAGCGGCTCGGCCTGTGGGGCGGGAACGACTTTCCGTTCGCTTCGCGCAGCGAGTTCGTCGCCGCGATCGAGCAGGGCGGCGTGGCGGCGATGGAGGTGCTTGCGCGCGATTTGAAGGCGCTCGGCCTTTACGCGTCGCGCTCGCTGTCGTTCGACGGGGTCGAATATGAGCTGCTCGAGCATCGGCTGACCGACGAACAAAGGCGGATTTACGACAGCTATGCCGGCGCCTTCCAGGTCATCCACAACAATCTCGCCGCCGCGATGGAGGCGGCCGGGGTGACGAGCGCCGAGCATGGCACGCTCAATGCGCAGGCGAAATCGGCGGCGCGATCGGCATTCGAGAGCACCAAGCAGCGCTTCTTCAATCATCTCATCACCGCGATGCAGACCCCGAGCGGCATCGCCAGCATCGTGCGCGACCTCGAAGCTGGCCATGCGTCGGTGGTCCAGATCGTCTCGACCGGCGAGGCGTTGCAGGAACGGCGCCTCGCCGAGATCCCGGCGGACGAGTGGGGCGACGTGTCGGTCGACATCACCCCGCGCGAATATGTGCTCGACTATCTCGCGCACGGCTTTCCGGTCCAATTGTTCGAGCCCTGCACCGACGGCGAGGGCAATCTTGCTTCGCGGCCCGCCTATGACGAGGCCGGCAACCCGATCGTCAGCCGCGAGGCCTGCCGGAGGCGCGACGCGATGATCGAGAAGCTCGCCGCGTTGCCGCCGGTGCCGGGCGCGCTCGATCAGATCGTCCAGCATTTCGGGACCGACCTGGTCGCCGAGGTCACGGGGCGCTCGCGCCGCATTGTCCCGCGGGTGGGGGAAGGCGGCGACGTCCGCTTCGCGGTCGAGAACCGCCCCGGCAGCGCGAACATCGGCGAGACCCACGCCTTCATGGACGACGAGAAGCGCATCCTTGTCTTCTCGGAGGCCGGGGGAACGGGCCGCTCCTATCATGCCGATCTCGGCGCGAAGAACCAGAGGCGGCGCATCCATTATCTGCTCGAGGCGGGATGGAAGGCCGATGCCGCGATCCAGGGCTTCGGCCGGACAAACCGCACGAACCAGAAGCAGCCGCCGATGTTTCGTCCGGTGTCGACCGACGTCAAGGCCCAGAAGCGCTTCATCTCGACGATCGCGCGGCGGCTCGATTCAATGGGCGCGATCACGCGCGGCCAGCGTCAGACGGGCGGGCAGAATATGTTCCGGCCCGAGGATAATCTGGAATCCTTCTATGCCCGCGACGCACTGCGCCAACTCTATGTGCTGATCGCGGGCGCCAAGGTCGAAGGCTGCTCGCTTTGCACCTTCGAGAGCGCGACCGGATTGTCCTTGCTCGACGTCGACGGCTGTCTGCGCGAGGAACTGCCGCCGATCACCACCTTTCTCAATCGCATGCTCGCGCTCACGATCGACCTGCAGAACATCCTGTTCGATGCTTTCGAGGGTCTGCTCGTGCATCGCATCGAGGCGGCGGTTGCTGCGGGAACCTATGAGATCGGCCTCGAAACCCTGCGCGCCGAGAGCTTCGCGGTGAACGCGCGGCAGACGATCTACACCCATCCCGGCACCGGGGCGGCGACGCAGCTTCTGACGATCGAGCGCAAGGAGCGGGTACTACCGCTCGACCTTGACGATGCATTGGCGCTCGTCCGCGAGCGCGGCGGCGAACTGCTTGTGAACCAGCGCTCGCAGCGCGCCGCGGTGAAGCTCGGGGCGCGCAGCGTGATCGATGACGACGGCGCAGTCCACCGGCGCGTGCGGCTCCATCGGCCCCTCGAGGCCAGCCACATGCTGCTCGCCGATTTTGTCATGAGCCATTGGCAGCCTGCCGACCGCGATCAGTTCGCCGATGTCTGGAAGGCCGAACTGGCGGACATTCCCGATTACGAGACGTCGACCCTGCACATGGTGTCGGGCTTACTGCTGCCGATCTGGCGCCAGCTTCCCAAGGAATCGTCACGCGTCTACCGGCTCCAGACCGACGAGGGCGAACGCATCATCGGGCGCAAGGTCTCGCCGGGCTGGGTCGCATCGGTGATCCGCGACACGCCGTGCGACCTCCCAAAAGACGAAGCGTGGCAACTTCTGCAGAGGGGCGAGGCTGTCTTTCACCTTGCGGACGGCCAGATGCTGCGCCGCGTTCGCGCCATGAACGACTGGCGGATCGAGCTTTCCGGCTTCAACGATCTTGGTGTTGACCGGCTGAAGGCATTTGGCTTGATTTCCGAAATCGTCTCGTGGCAACTGAAGCTCTACGTGCCGGCAGGGGCTGCTGGCGCCGACGTGTTCGCGCGGCTGGTGGATCGATTTCCGATCCAGCGGATCGCGGATCGCAAGGCCGCCTGAAGGAGCCCCGCCATGGAAAGTCCGGTCCGTGAACTTGCGCGTCGTCTCGGTGAAAATGCCGAGGCGGTGTGCCGCCACTATCTCTCGAACGGTCGCCGCGAAGGCCATTATTGGATGGTCGGCGATAAGGGCAATGCGCCTGGGCGCAGTCTTTATCTGCGTCTGGTCGACGGCGATGGTCGCCGCACGGCGGGCAAATGGACCGATGCCGCAACAGGCGAACGGGGCGACCTGCTCGACATCATCGCCGCCAACTGCGCGCATAGGAACCTCGCTGAAACGCTCGCCGAGGCGCGGCGATTTCTGAGCTTGCCTCCATCCGACGCGGGCACGCAGGGGCCGCGTCCGCGTCCGCGCCGGGCGCCCGCTGGCAGCCCGGAGGCGGCAGCGCGGCTTTGGGCGGCGTCGAAGCCCATCGCTGGGACACCCGTGCGCACCTATCTGGCGGGCCGTGCGCTTCGGCACGTCGGCGATGTGCCCGCGCTGCGATGCCACCCGCATTGCTACTATCGCCGGTCCGAGGAGGATGGCCCGTCGGTCAAACCGGCCTATCCGGCGATGATCGCCGCGGTGACCGACCTCGGCGGCTCGCTCATGGGCGTCCATCGCACATGGCTCGATCCGCACCGATCGACCAAGGCGCCCGTTGCTTATCCGCGGCGCGCGATGGGACATTTGCTGGGTCATGGCGTCCGCTTCGGGCTGGCGGATGAGGTGATGGCGTTTGGCGAGGGCGTCGAAACCATGCTCACGCTGCGCGAAATCGCCCCGGCACTACCGCTCATCGCCGGGCTGTCGGCCGCCCATCTCGCGGCGCTGGAATTTCCTGCGCCGCTTCGCCGCCTCTATGTTGCCCGCGAACGGGATGCAGCCGGACGCGCTGCATTCGCCGCTCTTGCCGAGCGAGCCGTCCAGCTAGGGATCGATATCCTGCCGCTCGATCCGGCCCTCGACGATCTGAACAGCGATCTGATGCAGATTGGCCGCTCGCAGCTTGCCGCTTCGATCGCCCCGCAGATGCACGTCGTCGATGCCGAGCGGATGCTCGATGCAGCCTGATCGCGCCTGGCGCCAGCGGCGCAACGCCTCCAGCAGCGCGGCGGCGAATTGGGACGTCGCAATCGCGCGCGCCATCCTCATGATGCCCGAAATCCCATAGTTGTTTCGGAAAGCGGTGTGTCACCTCGCCGCGGGGATCGGATCAAGCCGGTCCGGGAAGGGGAAGCCCGATCAGCCTGTTCTCGGGAGGCCGCGCCTCGGCCTTCGCTGGAGGGCGACTGCGGCAGCGTGCGCGGGCCGTGCAATGGCTCTGCTCGCGGCTATTTTCCGCCGGGGCTGGCGCCCCTTTGCATCGCGAAACAAAATAGCCGCGAGCCCGCCATCCTTCGCTGGCGCTTCGGCCGCGCGGGGTGCCGCGCGGTGCGAACCCGCACCCGCCGCCGCCGAGGCGTCGCCGCGAAGGCCGCGAGAGGCGCGGCCCCAGACAAGAGAAATGACATGATCGACCTGTCAGACCTTCCCGAACGCGGCGAACCGCAGCAACCCGGCGCCAGCGCCTACCTCCTCCAGGAAATGCAGCTTTACGGTCATAGGCCCTATGAGGACGAACCCGACGCACGGCCGCTTCCAGACGACCGGCTCGCTGGCGGCGCCGTCGCCGATATCTTCGACGCATTGGCGGGCTGCCTGGTCGATACCCGCATCGAGCCCGATCTTGAAGATCTGCTCTGGGGCATCGTCAATATCTTTCACCGCGCCGGCGAACGGATCGAGCGCGAGCTCGACCGCAACGAACAGGCGCAGCGCGAACTCCAGCGCGAGCAGGATGGAAGCGAAATTCGCTCGGTCGAACTCGAGCGCGCGATCGCCGAGGGCATCACGATGATCGAGCGGCGCGACACGATGGAATTTTTCCGCGAATGCGCCGCCGAGCAGTTCCGCATCCATGCCCGCAAGGCCTGGACCCCGCGCACTGGGTCGCGCGTCCGTCACAAGACGATGACCGCGGCGATGATCGACAGCCGCGACTTCATGGACAAACGCCTCCGCGAAAAGGCCCAGGCCCTGATCCCCGAGGGAACGCGCATCGCCTTCAGCGGCGGACCGGCGTGCAACGATCACCGCCACATCTGGTCGGCGCTCGACAAGGTTCATGCGCGTCATGCCGACATGGTGCTGATGCATGGTGCGACGCCAACCGGCGCCGAGCGCGCTGCGGCCTGCTGGGCCGATGCGCGCGGCGTGCCGCAGGTCGCTTTCCGGCCCGACTGGAACCGGCACAAGAAAGCGGCGCCGTTCAAGCGCAACGAGCGGCTGATCGATGCGATGCCCGCCGGGCTGGTCGTCTTTTCGGGCACCGGCATCCAGGACAATCTTGTCGACAAGGCGCGGGCGTTCGGCATTCCGGTCTGGGATTTTCGGCTCAAGGAAGCCTGAGTTGTCGATTTGGATCTGACGGCGCTTGCCATCCGGCGAGCAGGATTACAGGATGAAAATCAATGAAAACCGATCTCGATCATCTTCCGGCGAACAAGCAGCGCGAGCTCGAACGTGTGAAGGCGATCATCTTCGAAGAATTCGAGGATGCGATCGCGCTCGGCACCATGGGCTGGAAAAAGAAGGGTCGGATCGACAAGGTCATCCTCTACGGCAGCTATGCGCGCGGTGGCTGGGTCGACGAGCCGCACACCGCAAAGGGCTATCGTTCGGACTTCGATCTCCTGATCATCGTCAACGACAAGCGGTTGACCGACAAGATCGACTTCTGGTCGAAGCTCGACGACCGGCTGACCCGCGAGCTTGCGATCGACAAGACGCTGCACACGCCGGTCAACTTCATCGTCCACACGCTGCAGGAAGTGAACGATGGGCTGGCTCACGGCCGCTATTTCTTCATGGACGTCGCGGGCGACGGGATCGCGCTCTACGAATATGACGACAAGGAATTGCACAAGCCGAAGCCCAAGACGCCCGAGCAGGCGCTGGCGATGGCGCAGGAATATTTCGACGAGTGGTTTCCGCTCGCCATGCAGCGGTTCGAGCTGTCCAAGATGGGCCGCGAAAAAGGGTTTCTGAAGCCCGCCGCGTTTGACCTCCATCAGAGCAGTGAGTTTCTCTATCATTGCGTGCTCTTGGTCTGCAATTTTTACACGCCCCACGTCCACAACCTGGGATTTTTGCGCACGCAAGCCGAGCGATTAAACATGCGGCTTGTCGATGTTTGGCCGCGCGAGGTGAAGGCAGACCGCGCGCGCTTCGAGAAGCTCAAGGAAGCCTATGTGAAGGCTCGCTACTCCAAACATTATCGAATCAGCGAAGAAGAATTGCTCTGGCTGGCTGGACGCGTGGAGGAGCTGGGCCGCGCCGTGCATGCCATCTGCTCTGAACGGATAGCGAACCTTGAAGAAGCTGTGCAGGCTCCGGAGTAGACCCGGCACATGCGCGTTCGTGACTTCTTCCTTCTCGTCGCCGTGTGCCTGATCTGGGCATTCAACAATGTCCTGAGCAAGATTATAGTAACGGACTGGGCGGTCCCGCCGCTTTTCTATGCGGCGCTACGCTTTGCGGTCGTCGCGATGGTCATGTGGCCATGGTTGCTGCCGATGCCGCGGCCGGCATGGCGGATTGTTGCCATCGCCCTGTGCCTGGGCGGCGGAAGCTTTTCACTACTTTTCGTCGGTTTGCAGACTGTCTCACCTTCTGAGGCCGCGATTATTCTGCAGCTCGGTGTCCCCTTTACCATGCTGCTCTCGGTGCTGGTGCTCGGCGAGCGTATCTACTAGCGCCGCGGACTGGGCATCGCGCTGACATTGGTCGGCGTGCTGATCGTGACCTGGCGGCCCGGTGGACTTTCGCTTTCGACGGGGCTCTGGTTCGTCGCCGCCAGCGCCTTCGCCGGCGCCGCTGGCGCGGTGCTGATGAAGCAGGTTGATGGCGTCAAACCGTTCCGCTTTCAGGCCTGGGTGGGACTGGTGTCGGCGACCGTTCTGACACTCGCTTCGATCTTGCTTGAAGACGGTCAATGGACGGCGGCGACGACCACTGGACGGCCGCTTGTCGCCGCTGTCGTATTCACGGCGCTGATCGTGTCGGTCGGTGCGCACTCCGTCTATTACCACCTCATCGACCGCTATGAAGCGAACTTGCTCGCACCGCTGACATTGATGACGCCGCTCGCGACGATCGGGCTCGGTGTGCTGATCACCCACGATCATTTCGATATGCGGATGGCTATCGGCGGCGGGCTGGCAATGCTCGGTGCGTTGATCGTGGCGCTGCGGCGCAAACCAGCGACGAAATTGCTTGTCGAACGGGAGCTGCGATAGTCGGGGAAATTCGATCCGCATCGCGCGTATGGTGAAGAGTTGCTGCGACGGTCGTTAACCGATGGCGGGGGGGGGGGGGCGATGCAAGATACGTGTCAGAACTCTGGCTAAAGTGATTTTGTGTTGCGCCAATGCATCAGTCACGCGTAATTCCGTTACGGAATACTGATTTCGATGGCGTGCATTTTTTGCTGCTGTATGCGCCCCGATGCGACCCAAAAGGAGGGCTCCTCCATTCAACTTTGGCGGCCTTTTAGGCCGCCTTTTTTGTATGTCGGCTTTGCGCCTGTTTGTCGCTGTCCAAGTGAAAGAAGCGCGGATCCGAAAGCGGTCATTCATGGACTCGGCCCAATTGGCTATTGGCTGGCACTCCGTTTCTCGGCAATTCTAGCGCGATGCGCGTTTACCACTTCGTCAACTGCGAATACGGTCTCCAGGACATCGCCCGAAGGCGGTTGAAAGTCGCGACTCTCGCTGACGTGAATGACCCGTTCGAGATGCTTTCGTTGAACCTGAAAGATAGTGGTCTCCGCGCCACCTTGGGCAAGGCCCGAAAGGAATTCGGTGAGCGGCGGGGCATGCTGTGCTTCAGCCGAGGCTGGCGCAACCCGGTTCAGTGGAGCCACTATGCAGACCATCACCGCGGGTTGTGCCTGGGCTTCGACGTGCCTGACCGGCTGCTGCGGGATGTGCAGTACCGGAAGTCCCGCGCCGCCGTCGATGCCACCGTCATCGATGCGCCCGGGTTCGACATGGGATCATTCGTGCTGAAAGCGCTGGACGTGAAGTTTGTCCATTGGACCTACGAGGATGAAGTGCGCATGATCGTCGACCTCGAAACCTATGATGATGCGTGCCGGATCTGGTATCGCGGCTTCGATGGCGACCTAGTCCTGCGGGAGGTCATCGTAGGCGCCGACTGCCCCGCGACGCGCGCTCAGGTCGCAGAGGCGCTTGGCGATGGGGCGCGGGGGGTTGTAGCGCACAAGGCGCGCCTGGCATTCGGGACGTATCGCGTAGTTACGCAGCGGAGGGAGGATCTGTGGCAGTAATGGGTGGTTCGGAAGGCGAGGCGAGGGCCGAGGGCGATGGCGTTCCCGTCGTCTTGGATCTTCCTAACGATGAACTCGGCGCTGCGGCTGAAGGGCTTTTCATCTATCTTTGCCCGCGCGCGCTTATCGTCTGTAACAAGAGTGACCGCGACCGTTCGGGATGGGATTTCGTCGTGGACCTGCCTATGCAGGACGGCATCCTGGACCAGCGCAGCAAGACGACCTGTCATGTCCAGCTAAAGGCCACGAAGTCGGTCGGGACTGGCAATGTCCAACTGCGATTGTCCGCCGCGGACTTGCTTGCGAAAAGCCCGCTTCCCGCGGTCATCATCGTCTTCAGGATGAGGCCCGATGGCACGCCGATCAGGGGCTATGTCGTCCATCTTCTCGGCGCGCCGCTTGAGAAACTGCTCCGCAGGTTGAGGCACGAGCAATTCATCGGAAACCGCGATATCAACCGACAGTCGATCTCCTTCGACTACCGCAAGCTCGGCCACCCCTTTGAGGTAACGCCGCAGGGCCTTCGCGCAGCGATCGAACGGGCATGCGGCCCAGATCCTGCCGCCTATTCAGCCGAGAAGCTCGGCCAGCTCGCGGAACTGGGTTACGGTGATGACCGCATCGTCGGCGACGTCTTCTTCAGACCGGACAGCGACGAGCAGCTGACCCGCGTCGTGCTCGGCATGGTTCCGCTGAAGCCGTTGGCTATTCAGGCCTTCGACAATCGCTTCGATATGCCGGTGCCCTATGATCACGACATGCTGAACGCGGTTGAGGAGATCATGCTTTCGCCTCCCTCAGCCGGTGGTTGCGAGATCGTGGTGACCGGCGCGCCACTGACCCCGCCTGCTACCTTCCACGCCGAGATATTCTTCGCGCCTCCCTTCGACGCGCGCCTGCGGATGCTCATCCGTCACGCCGACTTCAGCTTCCTGTTCCATGAGCGCGAGGCGGATTTCGAGACCAAGGGCATCTTCGAGCAGGGCGGCCGGACGCTCGACGACCTCGTGATGCTGCTCCGCGCAATGGCCAACCTCGCCTCGGGCGAAGGTGCAATCGTAATGAGCGGTGACGACGGTCGCTTTGGCCCGATCAAACTGCCTATGAGCAATGTGCTAACCGGCCCCGACGTCGAGGACCTGCCGGCGCTTTACAAGATCGCCTCCGATTGGCGGCGGTTGCTTGAACTGGCCGGCGTGCGATCCAAGGCCTCCCTCGCGATTGGTGACCTGTGGGACAGCCGCTGGATCCAGCTGGCTGCGGATCTGCTTCTTCGGGCAAAGCCAGAGGCTCGGTTCGCATTCGACACGGATACAATCGCGGGGATGGGGGCGCCTTAAAGGCGATCTACTTCAACAGTGCCGAGCTCGCGGGCGACGGCATTAGCTACGGCGTTGAGATTGAACTTCAGCCCACCACGCGTGATCAGCGCGTCTACAGTTCGGTATCCTTTCGACCAATTGACGTGCGGCCGATGGTCCCCGATCTCTATGAGTACATGGAGGAGCTTGCATCACGATATGAGCATCCAATCATGATTCACCCCGATCACCTGCGGGAGGTCGGTCCGGAGCGGCTTGAGGTCGCCGAAGCCGTAGGTAACGGATCGGATTCTGGTCGGGAAACGCCGCTCCCTAGCCGTCAATGACCTCAACGGTTCCGGTTTATCGGCTTGATGGACCGCGGACGCCCTGAGCTCGCAACTTACACTTCGCACCTTCTACCCGGGTGGCTTCGTCGATTTGCTGGCGAGAACTTCGATGAACTTCTCTGCAATATCGAGATCATAGGAATTCAACCCGTCCAGATGCTTTTGGAGCTTCTGCGCAGCCACGGACGTGCCCACATCCTCGCTGCGCCCGAGCAGATAGTCGGTCGTAACATCGAGCGCGTCGGCGAGCCTCAGCAGATTGTCGAAAGATGGTTTGCGACCGCCACCTTCGAAATGCGAGATCGAACTTGCCGGGAGGCCAGTTTTTTTTGCTAGGTCGCCTTGGCTGATTTTCCTTGCATCACGGGCACTTGCAAGCCGGGCCCGGAAAATCTCACCTGATCCGCTGTTATCGGTCATGGCGATTTCGCGATGAATATATTGACATAAACGACATGTTTCCTATTTTAGCGTTATCGACACGATCATCATGTCGAAAACGTCAACAAGGCGCAAGTGCCTTCGTATGGAGAAATGTTGTGACGAACGAGAATTCCATGTCTGGGCGCTTTGCGATCACGATCGACGGCGTCGAACATCTGCTGAGCGACCCACTGGTCAAGGGCCGCGACCTGCTCGAAATCGCGGGCCGTATCCCGGTCGACGAGCATCTGCTCTTCTATCGCCAGGGCGACGGGTTGCTCGAAGACATCAACCTCGCTGAAGAAATCGACCTTCGCGCGAGCGGCAAGGAAGAGTTCAGCTCGGTGAAGGCCGACCGCCTCTTCTTCCTTGTCGTCGACGGGCGCCGTTTCCCTTGGGGTAAGGATGAGATCAGCGGCGCGGAACTCCGCGTTCTCGCGCTAGTGCCGGCGGCTAAGGATATCTTTTTCGACCCGAAGGGCGGCAGGGACGACCTCGTCGAGGATACCGAGAGCGTCACCCTCAAGGGCAAGGAGGTCGAGCACTTCTACACTGCCGACCGCTCGGACGAACCGCGTTACGTCAATGTTGACCTCAACGGGGACAAGGTCCGGATCCTCGCCGGCGACTATACGACCGAAACGTTGAAGGACGCGCTCGGCGTATCGGCTGATCTCGACCTCGACGTCGTCGACAAGCAGGGCAGCTTCCGCACCCTGCAGCCCGGCGAGGCGATCCGCGTGATCGCCCGCATGAAGTTCGTCAGCCACGTTCGCCAGGGCGGCTCCTCGTGAATGCCGAAGATCAGTTCGACCGCATCAAGGCCATCTACCCGGATGCGGTCGCGCTGGTCGAAGGTGGCCGTACCTTCGTCCATCTGCCCGGGCTGGTGATCGCGACGCGGGCGGGACCGGTGACGCGCGATGCGCTGCTCTGCCCTCACGAGCATAGCGGCTATAAGACGCGGCTCTTCCTTAACGCCGCCGTTCCCGGTCATCTCGCAAACTGGACCCAGCACAATCTCTTCACCCGGAACTGGTTTTGCTGGTCCTGGAACTACATCGAGGCAGAACAGCCATGGACTTCCATCCTTGCAAATCATCTGGCGGCCTTCCGGTGAACGTCCATTTCAAGATCCGCGCCCCGCTTCTCGACGCCATTCGAGGCGACTTGAGGCGGCGTCACGCCTTCGCATATGAGCGCGTTGGCTGGATTTCGGCGGGCGTGTCGCGCATCGGCGATGGCAGCCTATTTCTCCTCGCGCAGGATTATCACCCGGTCGAGGACGCCGACTATATCGACGACCCGAGCGTCGGCGCGATGATGGGGTCAAAGGCAATCCGCAAGGCGCTGCAGCGCAGCTACCAGTCGCGGACTGCGGCGCTGCACGTCCATATGCACGAACATCGCGGCCGTCCCGGGTTCAGCGGCACTGACATTCGCGAGAATGCGAAGTTCGTGCCCGACTTCTTCAACGTCGCCGCACATGTACCGCATGGCGCGATCGTGCTGAGCGCCGACAATATAGCGGGAGACCTCTGGCTTGCGCGTGGTCAGGGACCGCTCCCCATTGCCCGGTTCACCGCGGTCGGCGCCACCCTCTGGATGGAAGGAGCGATGTCATGAGCCGCTATGACCGGCAGGATTTTCTGGGGCCGGACAGCGACGCCCGGCTCCGCGCCGTGACGATCGGCATCGTCGGCCTCGGCGGCGGCGGTTCGCATGTGGTGCAGCAGCTCGCCCATCTGGGAATCGGGGGCTTCGTCTGCGTCGATCCCGATATCGTCGAGGACAGCAATCTCAACCGCCTCGTCGGTGCAACCGCCGCCGACGCCGAGAACGCGACGCCGAAAGCGGATGTCGCCGAACGAATGGTGCGCGGGCTCGTCGCGGCGCCGCGTTTCCTTGCTCTTGCATGCAGGTGGCAGGATGCAACCGAGGCGCTCGCCGAATGCGACATCATCGTCGGCGGCGTCGATTCCTACCGCGAACGGAGCGAACTCGAAGCCTTCTGCCGCCGGATGATGATCCCCTGTATCGATATGGGCATGGACGTTCACGACCTCGGCGATCAATTCGCGATCGGCGGCCAGGTCATCCTGTCTTCCCCGGGCGGGCCATGCCTCTGGTGCCTTGGCGTTCTCACCGACGCGCGGCTTGAGCAAGAGGCGCAGAAATATGGCGCCGCCGGCGGCAAACCGCAGGTGGTCTGGCCGAACGGCGTGCTGGCGTCGTTTGCCGTGGGCCTCGTCATGCAACTGCTGCTGCCGTGGATGCGCGAACCCGTCGCCAGCGTCTACCTCGAATATGATGGCAATCGTCATCAGGTCGCGACAAGCAATCGCTTAAAGGCGGTCGCCGGGCAAACATGTCGGCACCATGGCGCATGCGAGACCGGTGACCCGCTGTTCGATGTTCGACGTCCGGCGCCGGCAAGGCAGTCAGAAACGGAACGGGAGGAGACGCGCGTGGCGCCGACCAGCGGATCGTGGTGGCGCCGCCTGTTAAGCCAGCTTGGCGTCCGAATCTGACCCGGCGTCCGGCACTTCGCACTGGTCGAAGTCGGGCCAATTGCGGACCTTGGGCAGGAAGGGTTCGGCTTCGTCGGTCGTCCGGAAAATGAGGTTATAAGTCTGGGTCGGGCTGTCGGCGTCAAACGTCCAGAACATCGAAAGCCCGGGCACCTGGACGATCAGCATGCTCTCGCCGAACTTGCTGCCTGTCGCGTCGACGACGACATGGGCACGCACCTTCCGCTGGCACTGGTCGAAACCGCGAAGATCGTCGGGAAGCGAGAATTCGGTCACCCACACGTAGCGTGGATATTGGTGTCGGAAGATTTCGAACTTGAAGATATCGGGAAGCCGATTGCGGAGCGTCCTGCCCTTATAACGCCAGCCATAGGTAAGATAGGTCCGCGCCACGAGTCTTGAAGGCGAAACCGCAAAAAAGGAGGGATCGACGGCGATCGCCTTGCCGAGTGCAGCACTGCCTTCGCCGGCGCGCATGCGGGCGAGTTCGCGATACTCTTCGATGCGCTCGACGCAGCTCGCAAGAAAGTCGCGGCTCAGTGTTTCGGCAACTTCGCCGGTCATGAACACCTTCCCGGGCAGCGGCGTCACTGAATAAACCGCATCCTCTTCGAGCGTCCACGGATAGGCACCGGGCGCGCCCGCCTCCAGCGCGTCGTCCTTGTAGACCGGCAGGCGGCAGACCGGCCCCCTCTGGTCGTCGGCGACGATGAGATGCGAAATCAGTTCGGCCGAGGTCGGGTCATCGGGCAGGTCGTCATCGCCGCGTTCGCGCATCACCCGGCCGATGGCAACGACAGCATGGCCGACCGTCGCGCCGTCCCGGCCCTTTAGCCCGATCAGCACTGGGATGCCGGAATCGAGATAACGACCAATCACCTCATGCAGAGGCTTGATGCCGACCCCTTGTTCGACCGCGGCCTTGCCGAGATCGAAGACCGGATGACGGTCCATCGCCCGTAGCGCCCGGATTATGTTGTCGGGCCTCAGGAACTCCGATCCGGCGGGAAGTGAGCGGGTCACGAAATTGTCTGTGGGCTTCAGCGCCGCATCATTGATGTCAGGCATCGAGAACCAGGGTCCGCCATGCGCGCGATGGAAATGGCGTCCTGCCATCCAGATTGCCGCCTGCGCGCAGGCGCCGACGCGTGTGTCTTGCTGGGTGAGCGGGAATCCCGTGACAGTAAGGTCAGCCCCCACGAGGTGAACGGGATAATCCGCCGTTACGTCGATGATCGTCGAGGGGTCGGAAGCAATCGCAGCTGCCGAGATTACCGCCGCTGCAACCGGCGCGTGGGAAACGGGGCGCAGCACCACAAAGCCAAGATAGTCGTCGTCATGTGAAGCGACCTCGCGCGACAGGCCTTCGGGGCTATCGACCTTGCCGAGATACGAAAGGTCACACCCGAAGAAGTGGAGACGCTGGCAATATTTGAGATAGGGATGGAATAGGGTCGAATAGAAGGCCGAATAGGCGGCGGAGAAGTCGCGGTCGATATAGGCCCGCTCGAGGAGATAGGCCTTCGCACCCGCCTCCCTGTAATCGCGTAGCAATTGTTGCAGCAGCGCGGACTCGTCGGCCCCCACCAATTCGGCCAATTCAGTCCAGTCGTCTTCGCCGAGCAGGGGTCCTACCTGGATTTGAGCCTGCATTCAGCGATTGCCTCCCGATCAGCCGCGGTTCGCGCCGACGACGAAATTTCCGAGTCGCTGTTCTGCCGCGAGCGTCAGCTCTTCGAGCCGTTCGATTTCTTCGACGGCCTTCTTCGATGGTCGAAGATTGAAGTGCTTGAATTCCTTGCGATTGGAAATCTCTACACGTCCGTAGGTATTGTCCGCGAGTAACTTTATACCATTTTTCATGGGTCCTCCTCGCGAATCGAACGCGCCCTGCCGGGCCGGCAGGGCGCAATGATTCGCTTTCGCTACGAAACACAGGGCGAGTCGGCAATGAATATCGCCGCCGTTTAGCCCCAAAACTGCAGTATTCCTTAAAGGCCGCACGACTTTCTGCGAACCGGTTGGGAATTTCTGTTCCGAATCCAGTTGGATGTCGGCGATCATTGGCCGTTCACCTTGGCTTCGATTTTCTCGGTGGTTGCGATGATTTCGTCGAAGGCTGGAGCCTTGCCGAAGATCATTGCCTCGGTTGCGGCATAGTCGCGCCGCAGCGCCTCGCGCATCGCCTTGGCCGGCGCGAGGCTGAAACTTCCTTTCGCCGCTGAGGCGAGGTCGAAGTCGGGTCGATTGAAGAACATGCGGGCATGACGCACGCAGTCGGCGCCAAGTTCATCCTTCTCCATCGCTTCGCGGCCAAGCGTGGTATCCGCAAGGCAGTGAAGGTCATAATAGTGGCGCGATATACGCTGGCCCTCATTCTTGAGGACGCCTCGGCGATCGAACCAACTGCGCAGCCCGTGCGCGATGACGATCTTGTCCCAGAAGGTCCGCTCGGCGTCGATCGTCGTTACTTCGGCAACCGCGAGATCTAGATCCGGCAACTCTTCGGCGACATAGGGCGTGACCGTGGCTTTGCCGTTCGGATCGAGCGCCGATTTGGCACCAGATTCGATGCGGACGGCTGGCTTGATATAGCTCGCTTCGTCATGTTCGAGCGACGGATACCAGACTAGCAGGGTCTGGGAGTCGCGGTCGGCCTTGTCGATCTCTACGCGTCCCGCGCCGTTCGTGGCCTCGGCGAGGCGCGCCGCGATATCGGTCTGGAGAGGACCGGTGATATAAGTGCTGCAGGCGTCCCGGATGGCGTCGAGTCTCGCTTCACGCTTTTTGCCCGACAACGCTTCGAGCTCGTCGACGCTCGCGGCTTCGCCGAGATCGTCCCTGTATATGGTGACGTCGATATCCTCGGAAAAGCGCTTGATGAGGCCGTGCGCCTTCGAAAGCGAGGTGCCGCCCTTGAAGAGCAGCCGTGGCTGGTCGGCGCTGCGCTCATGATAGAGCTGGTCCAGCGTCCAGCAGACCCAGAAATCCTTCTCGACATTGCCGAGCGGCGTGCCAAGCCGGTTCGCGGCCGACAGGAACAGGTCCCGGCGATCGGCTTCTCTCGACCCGATGATCTGCTGGTAGCCGGCGCGGGTCACGCGCGCCGCACCTTGGCCGGCGTGACGAGTTCGCGGAGGAAGTCCTGCATCCAGATCGGAAGTGCGGCGAGGCCGTCCTTCAAGTCCTTGCGAAGGGTCCGGCCGTGCCTTGGGTCCAACAATATCGCGGAGAGCGCGTCATAGACGCGAGTGCGCTCCTCTTCGCTGCGGTCGATCACATCCTTGAGCCAATAGAGTGCTTGCACGATTCGCATTGCAGGGCGGCCAGCCCAATAGAGGCGGCTCGGAGCGGCGTGCTTGAAGGTGATTTCTTGGTTGCCGAGCGTGATCGGTTTCAGCCGCGCATCCACCAAGACCTCGATCCGCGCCGGCACAGCCGTCGTCAGGCCGAGGTCGTTAGCGGCTGTCATGCCGTCGACAACCATGCGGGCTTGGTCCCGGCGAATGACCGCCTCGATGACCGCGCGATAATCGGGGACCGAGGGCTTGCCCGTAAGTTCGTTGTGGACGGGGCGATCGTAGAGCCCTCGATCGATGCGGCGGAGTTCGCCAGCCTTGGTCAGACGCTGTAAATTCTTGTCGATGACCTGCCGGTTGCCGAGGTCGCTGAAGTCTGCCGGGGTCCATGCTTGGCCCAGCTTTCGCTTTACTCGGCGCATGATGTTCCTGCCCACATCATCGTCGGCTCCGGACGATTTCCCCATCATGTCCGAAGCATGATACATTTTTCGGACAATGTCTATTTTAATTTGTCCGAAGCATGTCACTTCGTTCGGACGGCAATGTCCGAACCATGATGTAAACTTCAGACAGCTATGTCCGAAGCATGTTGCACTCTTCGGACAGACAGAATGGCGCCGCGCCCAGCCTGTGGACCTTCAGCAGGAAGCCTCAAATCCTCTACTGCAAAAACCGGATTCCATTCGCACGGATTATGTGAGATTCAGCTTCACGAAAATTCGGTTGTCTAATCGATTTCGAGACGGGGCAAAGCAGAACGACAATGGCTGATCACAGCGCAATAGAGTGGACCGACGCTACGTGGAACCCCGTCACAGGTTGCACGAAGATCACCGCTGGATGCGATAACTGCTATGCCGCGCGCTTCTCCGAGCGGTTCCGTGGAGTGCCGGGCCATCCCTTCGAAAACGGGTTTGACCTGACCCTCCGGCCCGAGCGCTTGGATCAGCCACTGCGCTGGCGCCGTGGACGGATGATTTTCGTAAACTCGATGAGCGATCTCTTCCATAAGGCCATACCGACATCCTTCATCGATCGGATATTCGACACGATGGAGGCGGCCAATTGGCACACGTACCAGGTCCTGACCAAGCGGAGCCCGAGGCTCCGGGACTATATGAATGGCCGCTATGCCGACAGAAGCCCGCCCGCGCACATATGGGTAGGCGTATCCGTCGAAGACCAGAAAGGCGCGGCGCGGGTTGCCCATCTTCGTGCGGCCAAATCCGCAGTCCGCTTTCTATCGGTGGAACCTCTCATAGGCTCTGTAGGCCCTATTGACCTGAAGGACATACACTGGGTCATAGCGGGCGGAGAAAGCGGTCCCAATGCCCGCGTGATGCGGATCGAGTGGGCACGGGAGATACGCGACGCGTGCCGAGAACAGCGCGTGCCTTTCTTCTTCAAACAATGGGGCGGATTTCGACCAAAGTCTGGCGGACGGGAGCTTGATGGCCGCGAGTGGAGTGAGTGGCCCCGCCTGACGCGGGCGGCCGGCTAAATGCTCGATCCGCGCTGGTACGATGGTCGGGAACAGGCGCTGGTGAAGCACACGTTCCTCGATACCTATATGCCGGCCCAAATTCCCAAGATCGTCAGCTGGGCAAACGAATTCACCTATGTCGATCTCTTTGCCGGACCGTGGCAGTCAAAGAGCGGCGATTATTCGGACACATCGTTTGGAATTGCCCTCCGCAGGATGACGGAAGCCAAAGCGAAGCAGGCGGAACTCGGCCGTAAAGTGACCATGGTGGCTCACCTCGTTGAGAAAGATCCCGCTAATTTTGCAGAGCTAATCGACGCCGTAAAGCGCTTTCCCGACGTTGAAATACATTGTCACCCGGGTCAGGCCGAGGATCACGCATCCGCAATCGCGACCGCCATTCCTGCGAGAGCCTTCCGGTTCGTCGTCATAGACCCCAAAGGTGTTCCCGACGTTCGGAAGTTTCGATGCTTGATCTCGCCGGATCGAACGGAAGTTCTCATGAATTTCATGTTCCAATTCGCAAACCGCTTTGCGGGATCACAGGATCGGATGCCGACACTCGAAGGATGGCTCGGCGATCTGCAAGAAAATGGCGGTTGGAGAGCGGAGTTCGCTGAACTGCGCGGATCCGAAAGAGAAGCGGCCATTTCCGAGCGCGCCCGCCAAGCGTTGCGGCGCATGGGGGACTATAAATTCGCGCCGGCGTTAACCGTCGACGAGACGGCGGTCGATCGGCCCTTGTACAAGCTCATTTACCTGACTCGGCACCCAGCCGGCATCAAGGTGTTCCGTGACGCACACAGAAAGTCTCTCGAGACCCAAGCGACCTACAAATCGGCGAAAAAGGCGGAGACGCGGAGGGTTGCAAGCGGAATGAACGACATGTTTGCTGGCCAATCTGCCATGGAACCGGGCGAGCGAAGCGCTCGCGAAATATCCCAAGGCGAGGCGGCCGCGCGGTCAACGATGCTTCAAATCCTGTCGGAGAGCTCGGCCGATTTGAAATGGAAAGATGTCTGGCCGCGTGTGTTGGATCTTTGCGCGGTTACTTACGGCGCCCTCGGTGACATAGCTAACGACTTAAGGAAGCGCGGGCTCATAATTGTCCCTGCGTGGAGCGGCGACGTGTTGAGGCGCCCGAAGGATGATTTCTCTATCAAAATTGCTCCACACCTCGCGCCTTAAGGAGCGGCGTCCCCTTTTCATCCCAGGAAACTAAAACCTGTCGGTCTGCTTGCGGCCAGTTCTGCTTTTCCTACCGCTCGGCTTTGCCTGCGGTCGGCACTTGGTGGATCATCGCGGCGTCGATCATGGCTCGATAGATTCTTCCGACTTCATCTTTGCTAACGTGGCCAGCCTCGAGCGCTGCGGCGCTGATCATCGTCATGTCGGGTTCGCGAAGAGCCATGATCGCGGCCTGTGCCTCCGGCAAATAGTCTTCCCAAAGCGACTTGCCATCCATCCGCGCATTGGGTGGATTTGCATCCAACTCGCAAAGTGCGCGGGCGACTCGTTCTAGGCCGGAGGTCATGACGCGAGAATAACATAGAACGTCGACCTGATATGGGGGGATTTCGGTGTTTCTCACGATCAAATCGAGTCGATCCCGTGGTCCGACATCGGTGACTTTCCAAAAACTCGGTCCCTCTCTACAGCCGCCTAATGGCTAGACGCTCAACCATTGCAGAACGTGTCGAGGCGCTCGTCCGGCGAATGGATGGGGCGCCCCTTTGCGACGAATGCATTACAGACCGGCTCGACCTTTCTTCGGTGTCACAGGCAAGCGTCGCCACCGGAGCAGCTGCCGGCGTCGGAGGATTTGAGCGGCTCAAAGAGCCATGCGGCCTTTGCGGCGAGCCGCGGCACGTCATTCGTTACAAAGGCTGAACTTCGCAATTCGCCGCGGAAAGATCGAGCGCGGCTGAATGGGCGTGCTCTGGCGCCGGCAGGCGGCGCCAGGGGCCGCGCGTTATCTTGGGCCGCGCAGCGCACTTGGCTCGCTATCCTTGCCGGACGGCGGCTGGCCCACAGGCCCGCGCGCACGCCGCCCGGCTGCGGCCTCGCCAAGAGCGCGTTTGCCTTTGCGCGCTTCGCGCGGTTCTTTGACGCCTTGCGATAGTTACGGGGTTTGAATCGATCGGCGGTCGGCACTACGGATCCCGCAATGATATTCAGTCTGTTCCTGCTCGCCTCGGTCGTTCCGGCCGGCCAATCCTTCACCTGCACCCCCGTCGCAGTCTGGGATGGCGATGGGCCGATCTGGTGCGCGGAAGGTCCGCATGTTCGCCTTTCCGGGGTCGCCGCACGCGAAATGAATGGCAGCTGCAGTTCAGCGCATCCCTGTCCGGACGCCGATCCGGTCGCGGCGCGCGATCATCTCGTCGGCCTGCTCGGGACGCCGCAAGGGCGGAACCGGACTGGCCATATTCTCGTGCGCGGACCGGCCATGCGCTGCCTATCGCGCGGCGGGGCCGGCGGCACCCGCACCGCCGCCTTCTGCACATCGCCCCGGTCGGGCGATATCTCCTGTGCGATGACCCGCAGCGGCCTCACCGCGCGCTGGGACAAATATTGGGGTGCGCATCGCTGCGATTGATCGGACCGGATCGGGCGGGTGGGTCAGGTGGACCGGCCTTTGAGTCCGGCGCGGATCGTTGAATGGACGCGGCGGCAGCTCTCTCTCAGTTGCTCAAGGCCACCCCTTTTCTGTCGCCTTTCTGCGGGCCCGGCTCGCCTCTGGCCGTCAACCCCATGCGGGGTTCGCCCTCGCGTTCCGCTCGGTGACGGCAGCTCGCGGTCCCTTCTTCCGGCGCCATCGGGAAAGTCCCCGAGCAACCGAAGGAGAAAGTCCATGCCCACCATCGCCAACCTCAACGTCAAGGCCGACGGCAGCTTCGAAGGCACGCTCGCCACCCTCAACGTCACCGCGCAGATCGCGATTGTCCCGAACGGCCGCAAGGCCAAGGACAACGAACCCGATTATCGCATCCTCAGCCGCAAGAACGGCTTCGAACTTGGCGCAGCCTGGGTCAAGACCGCCAAATCGACCGGCGCCGAATATATCGCAGTGACGATGTCGGCCCCCGAGTTCGGGACCATCTACGGCAATGTCGCAAACGCCCCCGGCGACGACCCGATGAAAAAGGTCATCATCTGGAACCCGCCTGCCTGACGGGCACCCCGGCTCCGCCTTCGGGCGGAGCCGATTGATTTCATCACGTGAAGGCGGTCCTCTGGGCCGCCTTTTCGTGTCTTGTGCTGACGAGTGTGGGTTTCCGGGGCCCGGCACTCGGTTATCCTCCTTTTCGGCGACTGGGCTGTCGCAGACGACGAGTGCCGCGCATGTTGCGAACGGCAGAATGTCGACAGGTCTTCGAAATGAAAGGTCAGCGAGGGGGCCGGGACGCGGCGGCGAACCGGGGGCGGGTGGGGCGTGGGGGCTCTGCCGCATGGGATCGGGCCATACCCGCTCTCGATTGCCGCTGATCCCTTGGCCGAGGCCAGGCCTCCTTCAATCAACCCGTGAAGGGTCCCCACGCTTCGCTCGGGCCGCGGCTTCGCGCGCGGTGATTGCGGCCTGTCCCCGTCCGGCGGGGCGCCTGTCGAGCGGGAATGGCCCGCTCCCAAGGACAGGAGTTGATCCCATGCCGCTTTCCACCGCCCAGTCGCTCGGATGGAGCCTCGCCCGGACCATGATGACCGTGATCATCCTCATCGAGACCAGCGCCGGATATTCGGTCATGCCGCTCGATGAGTTCGACGGCGACCCCGAAACGATCGTCAGCGAATATGACCCGTTCAATCGCTAAGCGTCTGGAATTGGTTCCAGATTGGAGCCGGTTCGGGGTCTCCCCCGAGCTGGCTTTGGCTATGCTGTGCCTGCAGGTTGCGCTGCGGAGGTGGTGGCGGGCGCGTCCGATGGGAGGACGTTCATGACCCTGATGCTGATCCTTGGCGCGGTTGCGGCATTTTATGGCCTTCTCCTGCTCTTTCGCTGCGCGACTTACGCGCTGCCACTCTTCGCCGGGCTTGGTCTGGCCTTCACGCTTCGGGACCAAGGTTTCGGCTGGATGGTCATTTTAGCGGTGGGATTGCTCGCGGGTGTCTCCGTCCATACCCTCGGCCGGCACCTGGCGCGCGGCTCGGCTCCGCTCGCCGTCAGGCTTGGCGTCATCCTGATTTTCGTTGGCGCCGCCGCGGCTGCTGGCTTTCAGGTTGGGGTCGCGCTCGCGATGCTGGCCGACCTCAATCCCTGGACGCAGCGCGGCATGTCCATCCTGACCGCCGTCGTCACCGGCTATGCCGGTTGGCGTGATCTCCTGTCGCCGGGGGGTGGGATCGAGCGACCAGCGCTGCACAGCTAGGCGTTCGCCCGCCTCTCATCGTCTTCGCTTCCCGGCCGACCGGCAACGCAACCGTCCGCAGAGCCGTCCCATCGCGGCCTCTCGACATGCGCCATCTGTCAGCGCGCCGCTTCGCTGGCCCGGCTTGGTGCAACCGCGCCGTTCGACTTTCTTCCCCTGGCGTGCCGCCATTCCTCGCGAAACAAGAAAGACGAACGGCGCGATCCTCCGCTGCGCTGCGGGCCTGCGGCTGCACCGCCGGTCCCCCGCTGACGACCGATGCGCATCGAGGCCGCGATGGTGCGGCCCGAGCCAAGGAAGGAATGCGACATGGCCAAGATCGGCACGTTCAAGAAAGTCTCCGGAGAATATCGGGGTCAAATCACCACTCTCTCGGTGCAGGCGAAATCGGTTCGCATCGCACCCGAAAAAGACCCCAGCGGCAATGCTCCCAGCCACCGTGTTTTCGTTGGAGACGTCGAAGTCGGCGCAGCCTGGGAAAAGCAGACGCAGGACAAGCGCCCCTATCTTTCGGTCAAGCTCGACGATCCGAGCTTCACCGCCCCGATCTTCGCGCAACTGTTCGCGGGCGAAGGCGAAGAGCACGACCTGGTCTGGAGCCGCCAGACCCGCCGCGGCGACTGAGCCGCAGGGACCCGCCCGGCAGCGCCGGGCGGGATACCCATTACTGGGGATGGATATCCCCGCGTCTTGGAATTGGCGCATGCCCGCATATCGCCAACTCTTCGGTCTCCCCGGAGGCTGTTATGGCGATCGAGACGACGGCAAAAAGCGAAGGGCCGCTGCGCCTCGACTTTCCCGGCTACGCCCAGGAGTTTCTGCGCCGCAGTCCGGACTATCGCCGTGACTATCGAAGCGTGATGTCGGATCGCAAGGCCGATCCGGCGTCGCAGGAGGGCATGGCCCGGCGATGGGGCCTCTGCTTTCCCGGTCGATCCGCGTGTTTCCGCGCTCGACGCGCCAGCCTTCTGGGACGCGGCGGTCTGCCCCTATATCGTGATCCTCGACGCTGCACCGCCGACTTTTGCCGCTGACCTGCGCCTCGATCCGGCTCGCTGGACGCATCGCCTTTGCTCTCGGATCGCGCTTGACGGCGGTCATTATATATTGGGCGAAAACCGCATCATGCACCGGATCTGGCTGCGCTGCGATCCAGCTCACGGTGCGCTTGCTGCGCTGATTCCGTGCGATGGCATGGCCGAGACGCGCCTACAGGCGGTAGCGGATCTGGAACGATGGCTCCGCGGCATATCGTCGGCGTCGGCCGTGTCTCGGCCGACATCCTACCAGGCACAGCGCCTCGATTTGCTTCTGTCGATTCTCGATCTTCGCGGCGAACTGGACGTGACCAGCCATGAGGTCGCCCGCCGGCTCATCTATCCACGCCTGGATGTCGGCCGCGGCTCGGCGTGGAAATCCTCTCCCGAGCGGCGCCGGACCCAGCGGCTCATCCGCGAAGCCGAGGCGCTGGCGGCGGGCGGATACCGCGCGCTGCTGGCAGACCGGGCGGGGCGACAAAAATAGCGCCGCAATTCTGCCGCTCCCCCGCGCGCGCGCTTTCGCGCCACCACGCGACATCGCCCGCCGGCCCGCGCTTTCCGGTCCGGCCGCTGGAAGGAGCCCCCCATGACCACCGGTCACCCACCGCGTTTTCTGACGACCCCCGATGCCGCAAAGCGGGTCGGCCTCTCGCACCGGACGCTGGAGAAGCATCGCTGCTATGGAACGGGTCCCGCCTATCGCAAGCTTGGCGGCCGGGTCGTCTATGCGATCGACGAACTCGATGCCTGGGTCGAACTTGGCCGGCGTTCGTCGACGTCCGATCCCGGCACCGGCACCGTGCACCCGGCGCGGCAGGTGCAGCGCTAATGCGCGGCGTCGATTTTGAACGGGCGCTGCGCCCGCGGCTAACCGCTAATTGCAACGCTGGCACACACCCGTCGCCGCGTGACACCGCGCTCACTGAGGTCGAAATGACCTGGATCGAGGGGCGACACGAGCAGTGGATCCGCTTCGGCCGCATCGCAGCCGAGCGCATCTTGAGCCGCGCCAAGCGCGTCGCGGCGTTCCGGCCCGGCGCCGTCTTTGCTTACGTGCGCTGGACGTCGAACGACTTCGGGACGATCCATTCGACCATCGCGATTGCCGCGGCGGTTGTGCCTGGCGAAGCTTATGCAACGCTGCCGTTCGTCCATCCCGGCGCGGATATCCTCGCGCGGATCGACGGCTGGCCGAAAGTGCAACAGGCGCTTGAGGCGATCGACGCGGTCGAAGCGACCGGCATCGATGCCTGCGATGCGGCGCCCGATCATTGGCGCCATGTCGGCAGCCGGATTTCGGCGGGGCTGCCATTCCGGCCATATTCCCGTGACCGCCATACGGCATGGCTGCGCCGCCGGGCGGTCGAGTTATGAGCCGCCGGGCACTTCGCGCCACGGCGGCGGCCGCGGCGATCTTCAGCACATCGTTCGTCGCGGTTGCGTGGCTCAAGCCCGCGCCGCGCTTCCTCTGGAATGTGAGCGCCAGCGCTCCGACCGGCCTCTATTGGGTCGATGTGGGCGCGCCGCCGCGGCTCGGCGACCTTGTCGCCATCGCCCCGCCGTCCGCACTCGGGACATTCCTTGCGCAGCGCGGATATTTGCCGCGCGACGTGCCGATGCTGAAGCGGGTCGCCGGTCTTCCCGGCGCGCTCGTCTGTCGTTCCGGCGTCTTCGTCACGCTCGATGGCGTCGCGGCCGCCCGCGCGCTGGCGCGCGATCGGGCCGGTCGTCCGCTCCCCGTCTGGACGGGTTGCCGGATCGTCGGCGGTGACGAACTCTTTCTCGTCAATGCGGCGCGCGACAGCCTCGACGGCCGCTATTTCGGGGCGATGCCGGCAGCTGGTCTGCTCGGCACCGCGCACCCGATCCTCACCCGCTCGCATCCGACGGCGGCGCTTCGCTGGGGCTCCGCCGAACCCGACCACCCGCCATCACGCAGCAAGGAGACGTCATCATGATCATCGGGACAATGCGCCGGAATACGACGGGAGGATATTCCGGCTCGATCAAGACGCTCGCGTTCGACGCGCAAATCGAGCTCGCACCGGCAGCCTATTCTGAAAAAGAGAATGCGCCAGGTTGGCGCTTACTGATCGGAGATCCCGCACTCGGTGCGGAGATCGGGGCCGGTTGGGATCGCACGGGTCCGCGCGGTTTATATATTGCGCTGCAGATCGACGACCCGAGCCTTGCTGCGCCGTTGCGCGCAAATCTGGTTCGCCTGGGCCCAGACGACGGCGATTTGTCTATTCTCTGTTCGCGCCCCGAACCGCAGGCCGGGAACTGAGCCATGGGGCTGCTGCTGCGCTTCGTGGGTGGGTTCGCGCTTCGCGTCAGCGTGCCTTGCGGCGCGTTTCTTGCGTCATTCGCGATGCCTCTGGCTTGCCCGCCCGCTGCCGCGGCGGTGCAACCGGCGCGCCATCCTCATGCCGCACCGGTCGCCGAAGCCGCACAGCGCTTCGGCATTCCGGAGCTTTGGATCTGGCGCGTGATGCACGCCGAAAGCCGCGGCAAGGTTGGTGCGGTTTCGCACGCCGGGGCGATGGGGCTGATGCAGATCATGCCCGGAACCTGGGCGTCGCTGACCGCGCGCCATCGGCTCGGGGCGGATCCGTTCGACCCGCGCGCCAATATCCTCGCCGGTGCAGCCTATCTGCGCGCGATGTGGGACCGCTATGGCGACGTTCAGTTGATGCTCGCGGCGTACAACGCGGGGCCGGGCCGCGCCGATGCCTTCGCATCGGGGCGCCGCGGTCTGCCCGCTGAGACGATCGCCTATGTCGCCAAGATCGCACCCGAATTGCATGTATCAGGCAGCGCCGCAACTGCTCCGTCGATGCTGTCGCCCGCGCCGGGATGGCGCGATGCGGCGCTCTTCGCTGAGCGAAATTTGCCGTCTGACGACGCACAACCTGCAAGCCCGTCGGGAACGGCTGCGCCTGCCCGGGCTGCAGGTGCTTCCATTTTCATTCCCTTGTCCGATGGCCGTGACCGGTGACGGACGGCGGGGCCGCTGGGTTTTTTGACAGGCTCTGCTCAGGGCCGGTGGTCGCTTGCTGGAAGGGACATGGGGGAGGGCAAGATAAAAGCCGTGCCAGCTTCGGGCACTCCATGGTCGGTTTTCTGCGGGTTTGCGCGTATGGCTCTGCCGAAATCTGCCATATCATCGCGTTGAACGCGCCGTTTTCTCCCAACTTTTCGTATGGCACCGCCCCCGATGCGCGGTGACGACCATGATTTCCGCATCAGGCCGGGACGGAGCCGCGATCGCGGGGCAGGGTCGGCAGGCAAGGGCAAGCGGCTCGCTACGCAGGTGCGCAAAGCAGCCTCGCGGTCGGGCTACACCCGCTCGCGGCCTGGCCGCGGCGCTGGCGGCGGGACCGGCACGCATGGACGGGGCCGGCGGGCCATGGCGGCGATGCGCCGTCAGCCTGGCGCCCGGCGCGTCACGGTCATGGCGCGCGTCGTCCGCCACCAAGGCGCGCGGTTTCGCGCCGCGCCGCTGGCGCGTCATATCTCCTATCTCGAGCGGGAAGGCGTGACCCGTGACGGCCGCGACGCGAGCATGTTCGATGCGGGCGGCGACGCCGCCGATCGCGATGCCTTCGCCGCGCGCTGCGAAGACGACCGGCATCACTTCCGGCTGATCGTGAGCCCGGAGGACGCCGCGGATCTCGGCGATCTCCGTTCCTTCACGCGCGATCTCATGACGGACATGGGACGCGATCTCCAGACCCGCCTCGACTGGGTCGCGGTCGATCATTGGAACACCGACAATCCGCATATCCATATCCTCGTGCGCGGCGTCACCGATGATGGCGCCGATCTCGTCATCGACCGCGGCTATATCGCCGCAGGCATTCGCGGACGGGCCGAAGCCCTTGCGACGCTCGAGCTCGGTCCGCGCAGCGAGATCGACATGCAAAGCGCGCTCGCGCGCGAAGTCGATGCCGATCGCTGGACAAGTCTCGATGCCCGACTGCAGAGGCTCGCCGACGAAGCGGGCGGAGTCATCGATCTGCGCCCCGCAGCGAACGAAGACCGGCATATGCACGGCCTGCTGGTCGGCCGCGCCGCCCGGCTCGAGCAGATGGGTCTCGCCGAGCGGCAGGGCGCCGGCCTTTGGGCGCTCGGGGCCGGCGCCGAGCCGGCGCTGCGCGAGGTCGCGGTGCGCGGCGATATCATCAAGACGATGCACCGCGCGCTGTCGCGCGGCGGGCGCCGCTTCGATCCCGCCGCGCTCGCGCTTCACGACGGCGCGCCCGAGACCGCGATCGTGGGCCGCCTTGTCGAGCGGGGGTTGCATGACGAACTTGCCGGCAGCGCCTATGCGATCGTCGACGGCGCCGACGGGCGAACCCATCACATCCGCTTCAACTACATGGAGATGACCGGTGATGCCAGGCCGGGCTCGATCGTCGAGCTCCGCAGTTGGGAGGATGGCAAGGGGCGCGCGCATATGTCGCTTGCGACGCGCTCGGACCTCCCGCTCGCGTCGCAGGTCACCGCGCCCGGCGCGACCTGGCTCGACCGCCAACTCGTCGCCCGTGAACCGGTCGCGTGCGGGAATGGCTTCGGTCTCGAAATCCGCCAGGCGATGGAGAAGCGGGCGCGCTATCTCGTCGAGCAGGGATTGGCGTCGCGCGCCGGGGACCGGCTGACCCTGTCATCCGGGCTCATCGACAAGCTCGCTTCGCGCGAACTGGAAGCCGCGACCGCATCGATTGCCGAGCGGACCGGCCTTGCCCACAAATCGTCGGCTGCCGGCGACTATGTGAGCGGCGTCTACCGCGAGCGCGTGACGCTCGCATCGGGGCGCTTCGCCATGATCGACGACGGGCTGGGTTTCCAGCTCGTTCCCTGGCGCCCCGCGCTCGACTGCCACCTCGGCCAGCACATCACCGGCACCATGTCCCCCGGCGGCTCGGTCGATTGGGCGCTGGGTCGGGGAATCGGCATTTAGAAAGGCATTTGGCAATGAACGACAAGATTCTCTGGGGACAGATTACTGCGGTCGGTTCGATCGTGATCTTCGCGGTCTGGGCAGCAACGCAGTGGACCGCGGGCGCGCTTGGATTTCAGCCGGCGCTCGGCGCGCCCTGGTTCCGCATCGGTGACTATCCGGTCTATCCGCCGCCCGCCTTCTTCTGGTGGTGGTTTGCCTATGATGCCTATGCGCCGCCGATTTTCTACCGCGGCGCCATGATCGCGGCGTCGGGCGGCTTCGCCTCGATCATTGTCGCGATTTCCATGTCGGTGTGGAGGGCCCGTGAGCGGCAGCGCGCCGAGACCTATGGTTCAGCGCGCTGGGCCGAGGCTGGCGATATCCGCCGCGCAGGCATGCTCGACGAGGCTGGGGTCATCTTGGGGCGCTTTGGTCGGAGCTATCTTCGCCATGACGGCGCCGAACATATCCTATGCTTCGCGCCGACACGGTCGGGCAAGGGCGTCGGGCTTGTCGTGCCGACGCTGCTCACCTGGCCGGGCAGCTGCATCGTGCATGACATCAAGGGCGAGAATTGGCAGCTGACGTCGGGGTTCCGGGCCCAGCATGGGCGCGTCCTGCTCTTCGATCCCACCAATATCGCGTCGGCCGCTTACAATCCTCTCCTCGAAGTGCGGCGCGGCGCGTGGGAGGTGCGCGACGTCCAGAATGTCGCCGACGTAGTTGTCGATCCGGAAGGCAGCCTCGAGAAGCGCAACCATTGGGAGAAAACGAGCCACTCGCTTCTCGTCGGAGCCATCCTGCATGTTCTTTATGCCGAAGAGGATAAATCGCTCGCAGGCGTCGCGGCCTTCCTCTCCGATCCGCGGCGCGGTATCGCCTCGACCCTGCGCATCATGCAGTCGACGGCACATCTCGGCGAGAAGGGTATCCATCCCGTCGTCGCGGCGGCGGCGCAGGATCTGCTCAACAAGTCGGCTAATGAGCGGTCGGGCGTCCTTTCGACCGCCATGTCCTTTCTAGGGCTTTACCGCGACCCCGTCATCGCTGCGGTGACGCGGCGGTCGGACTGGCGCATCGCCGACCTTGTGGCGGGGGAGACGGCGACCTCGCTCTATCTCGTCGTGCCGCCCGGCGACATCAGCCGCACCAAGCCGCTCATTCGTCTGATCCTCAATCAGATCGGGCGGCGGCTCACCGAGGAACTTAATCCGCGTGCGCGGTCGCAGCGCCTTCTTCTCATGCTCGATGAATTTCCGGCGCTGGGGCGGCTCGATTTCTTCGAGAGCGCGCTCGCCTTCATGGCCGGCTATGGGATCAAGGCGTTTCTGATCGCCCAGTCCTTGAATCAGATCGAGAAGGCTTACGGCCAGAACAACGCCATCCTCGACAATTGTCACGTCCGAGTCAGCTTCGCGACAAACGACGAGCGGACGGCCAAGCGGATCTCGGACGCGCTCGGCACCGCCACCGAAATGCGCGCAATGAAAAATTATGCCGGGCACCGGCTATCGCCCTGGCTTGGCCATCTGATGGTCTCGCGGACCGAGACGGCCCGCGCCTTGCTGACGCCCGGCGAGGTCATGCAACTGCCGCCCGATCAGGAAATCGTCATGGTCGCCGGCGTCGCGCCGATCCGGGCGAGCAAGGCCAAATACTATGCCGACCCCCGATTGATGGCGCGGATCCTGCCGCCGCCCGCGCCGCCGCAAGTCGGCGAAAGCCGTCCCGACGACTGGAGCGCGTTGGAACGACCGAAAGACCTGTCCGGCGGGAAGGTCGAGATCGCAGTTCATGATGAGATCCCCGATGCGAGCGACGGCGAGGAGGACGATAGCGACGCCAACAGCGGTATCCGGCAGGAGCCGGCGATGGCCGACCATGAGAATATCGTATCTGAGGCTCGCCCGGATGTCAGCGAGTTCGATTTCGCAACCGAGGAACGAGAGGATGACCCCGTCCGCGAGCGCAAGGCGATCGACGGTGCGATGCGCCGCGGCGCCCGCCTGGCGTCGCAGGATCCGGACGACGGGATCGAACTATGAGGAAGTCGTCGGTCAAGCGGACCTTCCGGATCGATAGCGTGCTGGCGCGCCAGCTCGACGAACGCGCGAGCAGCCGCCGCATCACGCGCACCGACATCGTCGAGGCCGCGCTCGCATCTTTGCTCACTCCCGATCATGAGGAGCGACTTGAGGCCGTGCTGACGCGGCGGCTCGATCGGCTGTCGCGGCAACTCGACCGGCTCGAATGGCATGTCGAATTGTCGAACGAAGGCTTCGCGCTGTTCGTCCGCTCCTGGCTGATCAACAATCCCCCGCTCCCTGACGCGGCACTCCGGGCGGCGCAAGTGACTGGCAAGAAACGGTGGGAGGCCTTTGTCGATTCGCTGAGCCGCCGGATGGAGCTCGGGCCGAAGCTTGGTGACGAATTGTCCCGCGACGTGGACGGCGATCATTCGTCGCCCGCCGCGAAATAGGCCAGGAGGCGTTGCGCGAGATCGGGGGCCATCCGGATGAAATTGCGTCTTCCGTCGTGGCGATCCGGCTCCCGCGCCAACAGTCCCTCGTCGCAAAGGCGCTGCAGCAGCCTGAGGGCCGTCGTTCTCGGAAGGCCCGACGCGATACAAAGCGAGCTGGTCGATACTGATTTCGCCGCTGCCTCATGGATGAAGAGATCGATGAGCATATCCCAAGCCGGTTCGCCGAACAGGCCTTCTGCGCCGACAAGTTGTCGGCGCAGAAGGCGCCGCCGCCATACGCGCTGCGCGTTGGCGAGCGCCAACTCGGCATCGGGTGAGTTCCGCCAATCGGCAATTCTGTCGCGAAGTAGCGTGCCGGGCGAAGACGTCCGACCGGAGGCAGGTCGTCCCCGGAGGATCATCCGATGCCCCCGGAGCGCGACAATGATATGTTCCAGCACCTCAACGTCGAGCGCTTGTCCGATCGTAGCCAGGCGTTCGGTTGCCTCGATATCGAACCGGCTGGGCGCTGGGTCGCCGCTCGGATGGTTATGGACGAGAATGATCGCGGCGGCGTCGAGTTCGATCGCTCGCCGAAATATCGTGCGGGGATAGACTGCGAGATGGCCGAGCGTTCCGCGCTGCAATTGTTCATCCGCAATGAGGCGGTGCGAGGAGTCAAGGAACAGCACGCGCAGCGCCTCATCGGGAAGCGCCCCCATCGATGCCCTCAGATAACGCAGCAATTTGGGATTGTCGGGGTCGATGCCGCGACCGCTCAGCTCTTCGCGCATGGCCTCCAATGTCGCGCACCGTGCGGCGACGAGCATCGCGCCGACCGGGCTGTCCTTGCCGAGCGTTCGCGCCAGCGCTTCGGGGGACTGGGCGAAAAGGCGTGCGAGTGTCCGATGTTCCGCGAGCAGTCGCTCGGCTAGGGACTCGCAATGCTCGGGATCGATGGCCGCGACGAGATCTGCCAGCATGGCTCGTTGGCGCCGCGCGCCAGCCGACGCTGGTGGCGCCAGGTTGCGAGGATGAGGATCGCCGGCACCGGCCAGGACGTCGCCACCTGCATCGCGAGATAGGCTGCCGGATGCAGCGCCACGTCGAGAATCCGGCTCGAGTGCGCAAGGAGCGGGACCATGTGCAAGACGGCGATGCACATGGGCCAGAAGCGATGCGCAAACAGCGCGAGCGTGACGGTGGATGCGGCTCCAAACAGGTCGATCGCGAGATGACCGGTGTCGAGTGAAGCGAAGGTCGGCGGAACGAACAGGTGGAGCAATTGATCCAAGCCCACCATCGTTGCTGCGATCGCCGCCATCGTCCGTTCCGGCCCGCCGCCCTTCCAGGCGGCATAGCCGACAGCAACAGCCAAGAAAGCGAGAAACAAGGCGATGCGCATGCCCTGAAACTTTCACGGCTGTCGCTCCCGGTCAACCGGCGTCAGGCCGCGGCCGCCCGCACGCTCGTGCCCGCTTCCGCAATCGAAGGACATTCATGGAGGTCATAACCCGCTGTCTCGCGCCCGATATCGGCGAGTTCGCCATGAACCCGCAGAATATCGCCGCTGACATCGACCAGCGCCATTTGCGCCTTCATCAATCGGCGGATCGTTGCCTGCCCTCTGGTCGCCGGCACCCCGGCGGTGTCGCGCCGCGCGGTGACGACGCTGGTCATCAGCGAAGACACTGCGATGAGTGCATCGTCGATCCTGACTTCGGCGGCGGGTACGTCGCGGATCAGACGGGCTGCCGTGATTGTAAGTGCTTGGGACATGACTTCTCCTCTGCCGGAAGCATCGCTCCGGCCTATTGGTGACAGACAGGATGAAAGGATCAGCCGGAAATCAGACGGGTGAGCGTTTCACCGATCGTCACCCCCGCCAGCGTCAGCAGGATCAATCCGGCGAACATCGCCGCCATGATCCAGACTTTGCTCGAACGCGCGTGATCGCGCCTCCAGAGACCCTTGAACGGCGGGTCGACCGCATTGGGATGCTTGGCGAGCGATGCATGATCGTTCAGCGCCAATGCGGTCGGCTCTCCGTCCGGGAAATCGGATGGCATCAATCTGGCGGGCGCCGGTAGTATGATCGGATCCCATGGTATTCGGTCATAGGTCCGCTTGAGACGCGCATAGCGGACGGCCGCCTCGGCTCTGCTGTCCGCTCCCAGAATATCGCGCGCGGTCGTGAGCCTGAGATCGACGGCCTGTTTCGAGATGTCGAGCCGCCGCGCAATCTGCTTTGAGGTCTGATGCTCAAGCACAAGATCGAGACAAGCGCGCTGCTTGTCCGTGAGCCGCGCCCAGCACAATTCATCCTCTGACGGCTGCGACACCGAATCAGTCATTGTTACACTGTTGTCAAAATCGGGCGTTTCACAAGTTCCACCATGATTTTTATCCGTTCCGATGCGGATCGACCTACGCCACGGCCTGTCTTTCTACGAGACGGTACGACGGCGCGAAAACCTTGTTGAATTTGGGTTTTCTCTGCGTCTCTTACTCATCCCCGTCGAGCCGGGCATCATCGCCAAGGCTCATGAAACGGGGTTCCCGATGGGCGCAGAACCAATCCGGCTGGAGGCACGTCACCGCAGCGCGCGCATGCTGCGCACCGCGATGGGCGGTGCGATCGCGGATTGGCTCGCCGACCGCGAGGTCATCGAAATCATGCTCAATCCCGACGGTCGGCTGTGGGTCGACCGCCTCGGCCAAGGGATCGAGGACAGCGGTGAAACACTGAGCGCCGCCGATGGCGAGCGCATCATTCGTCTCGTCGCGCATCATGTCGGCGCCGAAGTGCATGGCAGCGCGCCGCGCGTATCGGCCGAGCTGCCCGAAGGAGGCGAGCGTTTCGAGGGATTGTTGCCGCCGGTCGTTGCCGCGCCGACCTTTGCGATCCGCAAACCGGCAATCGCGGTCTTCACGCTCGGCGATTATGTGAACTCGGGCATCATGTCGGCGGAGGCTGCGGACATACTTCGCTGCGGCGTGCGCGACCGGCTCAACATCCTCGTTGCGGGCGGCACCGGGACCGGCAAGACGACGCTGACCAACGCGTTGCTCGCCGAAATTGCGGGCAGCCGCGACCGGATCGTGTTGATCGAGGACACGCGCGAACTGCAGTGCGCGGCGCCCAATCTCGTCGCGATGCGCACCAAGGACGGTGTCGCATCGCTGTCCGATCTCGTCCGCTCCTCGCTGCGCCTCCGGCCCGACCGCATTCCGATCGGCGAGGTGCGCGGCGCCGAAGCGCTGGATCTCCTGAAAGCATGGGGCACAGGTCATCCCGGCGGTGTCGGAACAATCCATGCCGGGAGTGCGCTTGGCGCGCTGCGCCGTATGGAGCAGCTCATCCAGGAAGCCGTGATCACCGTCCCGCGCGCTCTTCTCGCCGAGACGATCAATCTGGTCGCCGTGCTCGTCCGCGACGGAACGGGCCGGCGCCTCGCCGAACTCGCCCGCATCGACGGGTTCGACCGGCTGAACCTCGAATATCGGCTGACCCCGCTCATCACCCCTGAAGGAGAAAATCGATGATCCATGCTCTTCGGCATGGCGCACGGCGCGCCATGCTCTGTTCGACCGCGATGTTCGTTGCGCTTGCGGTATCCGCGCCGGCCTATGCCGGCGGCTCGTCGATGCCGTGGGAAGCGCCGCTGCAGTCGATCCTCGAGAGCATCGAGGGTCCGGTCGCAAAGATCGTCGCGGTGATCATCATCATCGTGACCGGTCTCAGCCTCGCCTTCGGCGACACGTCGGGTGGGTTCCGCCGGCTGGTCCAGATCGTGTTCGGCCTGTCGATCGCCTTTGCCGCCTCGAGCTTCTTCCTGTCGTTCTTCTCCTTCGGCGGCGGAGCGCTCGTGTGATGAGCCGGGAAGGGGAAGTGCCGGGCTTCTTTGCTCCGGTTCACCGGGCGCTCGCCGAGCCGATCCTCCTCGGCGGGGCGCCGCGCAGCCTCGCGATCGTCAACGGCACGCTCGCGGGCGCCGTCGGTCTCGGCCTCCGGCTCTGGATCGTCGGCGTCGCGATATGGGCGGTCGGCCACACCCTCTCGGTCTGGGCCGCCCGCCGCGACCCGCAGTTCGTCGACGTCGCCCGGCGTCACCTCAAATATCCCGTCTGGATGCGCTCATGATGAATCTCTCCGAATATCGCACGAAATCCGCCCGCCTCGCCGATTTTCTCCCTTGGGTCTGCCTGGTGGCGGAGGGCGTGGTGCTGAACAAGGACGGCGCGTTCCAGCGCACGGCGCGCTTCCGCGGCCCCGACCTCGACAGCGCCACGCCCGCCGAACTCGTGGCGGTCACCGCGCGCCTCAACAGCGCGCTGCGGCGCCTCGGGTCGGGCTGGGCAGTCTTCGTCGAAGCCCAGCGTGTGCCCGCGGTGACCTATCCGGTGTCCGAGTTCCCCGATGCGGTGTCCGAGCTGGTCGATGTCGAACGCCGCGAGCAGTTCCGCGAGGAAGGCGCCCATTTCGAGAGCTTCTATTATCTGACCCTCTTGTGGATGCCGCCGGCAGAGGAAGCGGCGCGCGCCGAGTACTGGCTCTATGAGGGCCGCTCGAAGACCGGCGTCGACCCCAAGGAATTGCTGAAAAGCTTCGTCGATCGCACGGGGCGCATGCTCCATCTCGTCGAGGGCTTCATGCCCGAGGCCGAATGGCTGGATGACGGCGAGACATTAACCTACCTCCACAGCTGTGTCTCGACCAAGGTCCAGCACGTCCGGGTGCCCGAGACGCCTGCCTATCTCGACGCGCTGCTCGCCGACGAAGCGCTCGTCGGCGGGCTCGAGCCGCGGCTCGGCGATCATCATCTGCGCACCCTCACCATCACCGGCTTCCCGAGCGTCACCTTCCCGGGCCTGCTCGACGAATTGAACCGCCAGGCGTTCGCCTATCGCTGGTCGTCGCGCGCCATCATGCTCGACAAGACCGACGCGACCAAGCTGCTGACCAAGATCCGGCGGCAATGGTTCGCCAAGCGCAAGTCGGTCGCCGCGATCCTCAAGGAGGTGATGACCAACGAGGCCTCTGTCCTGATGGACAGCGATGCCTCGAACAAGGCGGCCGACGCCGACATGGCACTGCAGGAGCTTGGCGCCGACGAGGCGGGCATCGCCTATGTCACCGCGACGATCACCGTCTGGGATCGCGATCCGGCGCTCGCGGCCGAGAAGCTGCGCCTCGTCGAGAAAATCGTTCAGAGCCGCGACTTCACCTGCACGGTGGAAGGCGTCAATGCGCTCGAGGCCTGGTTCGGGAGCCTCCCCGGCCATGTCTATGCCAATGTTCGCCAGCCCCCGATTTCCACCCTTAATCTTGCCCATCTCATTCCCTTGTCGGCGGTGTGGGCGGGGGCGGAGCGGGACGAGCATTTCGGTGATGCCCCCTTGCTTTACGGCAAGACCGAAGGCTCGACCCCGTTCCGCTTTTCGCTGCATGTCGGCGACGTCGGCCATTGCCTCGTGGTCGGCCCGACCGGTGCCGGGAAATCCGTCCTGCTCGCGCTGATGGCGCTCCAGTTCCGCCGCTACGAGGGCAACCAGATATTCGCCTTCGATTATGGCGGTTCGATCCGCGCCGCGGCGATTGCCATGGGCGGCGATTGGCAGGATCTTGGCGGGGCGCTGCACGATGCCGGCAGCGCCGGGTCGGTCGCTCTGCAACCGCTGGCGCGCATCGACGAGGCCGCGGAGCGCGCCTGGGCAGCCGAATGGCTCGCCGCCTTGCTCGCGGGCGAAGGGGTCGACGTCGATCCGGCCGCGAAGGAGCATCTCTGGTCGGCGCTCACGTCGCTCGCGACGGCGCCAATCCGCGAGCGCACGCTGACCGGTCTTGCCGTCCTGCTCCAATCGCAAGAGCTGAAGCTCGCGCTTTCGCCCTATCTCGTGGGCGGTCCCTGGGGACGGCTGCTCGACGCCGAGGCCGAGCATCTTGGCGATGCGCGTGTTCAGGCGCTCGAAACCGAAGGGCTGGTCGGCGCCTCGTCGGCGGCCTCGGTCCTCGCCTATCTGTTCCACCGCATCGAGGGCCGCCTCGACGGCTCACCGACGCTGATCATCATCGACGAAGGCTGGCTCGTGCTCGACAGCCCCGCCTTCGCGGCGCAGCTGCGCGAGTGGCTGAAGACGCTCCGCAAGAAAAATGCGAGCGTGATCTTCGCGACGCAAAGCCTCGCCGATATCGAGGGCTCGCGCATTGCGCCGGCGATCATCGAGAGCTGCCCGACACGCATTTTCCTGCCCAACGAACGCGCCGCCGAGCCTCAGATCGCGCGGGTCTATGAACGCTTCGGGCTCAACGATCGCCAGATCGAGATATTGAGCCGCGCAACGCCGAAGCGCGACTATTATTGCCAGTCGCGACGCGGCAACCGGCTGTTCGAACTCGGCCTCGGCGACATCGCACTCGCTTTCACCGCTGCCTCTTCAAAGACCGACCAGATCAAGATCGGCGAGCTGATCGAGACGCGCGGCCACGCCGATTTTGCCGAATTCTGGCTGCGTCACCGCGGCCTCTATTGGGCCGCCGATCTGCTCGCGAACCTCGAAACCCCCGACCAGCTGAAGGAGTCCTTTTTATGAAGAATGTGAAGAACCGCGTGCTGCTTGCTGCCCTGCTCGCCGGATCGACCTTGATCGCGAGCGGAGTGACTGTTCCCGCCGCGGCGCAGATCGGCGGCATCGTCCACGATCCGCGTAACTATGCGCAGAATATCCTGACCGCCGCGCGCACCCTCGAGCAGATCAACAATCAGATCTCCATGTTGCAAAACCAGGCGACGTCGCTGGCGAACGAGGCGCGCAATCTGACAAGCCTGCCCGTCTCGACGCTGCAGGAATTGCAGGGCCAGGTTGATCGCACCCGCCAATTGCTGAGCGAGGCGCAGCGCGTCGCTTATGACGTCGGCGATATCCAGACCGCTTTCGATGCCCGCTACAAGGGCGCAGCCTTGTCGGGGCCGCAGGCGGCGATGGTCGCCAATGCCGAGGCGCGTTGGAACGACAGCGTCGGCGCGTTCCAGGATGCGATGAAGGTGCAGGCCGGCGTCGTCACCAACATCGGCGGCACGCGCCAGTCGATCGGAACCCTCGTCTCGGCGAGCCAGTCGGCGACCGGCGCCTTGCAGGCGGCGCAGGCGGGCAACCAGATCCTCGCCGTCCAGTCGCAGCAGATCTCCGACCTCACCGCCGCTCTCGCCGCGCAGGGCCGGGCGCAGATGCTCGACGCGGCGCGCAGCGCCGCCGCCGAGGCCGAAGGCCGCGAGCGCTTCCGCCGCTTCCGCAAAGGCAATTGAGATGGGCCGGGCGGCGAAGATAGCGGCGGTCGCGGTGCTGGGCGGCCTGCTCATGACGCTGGCAATTCTGCATGCGTCTTCGCCGCCTACGCCTCGTGCGCCCGCCCCCCCGATCTCCGCGGCGGGCGCACACCCGGCAGCCGCCGACGTGGCCGAGCGCTGCCGCACGGTCACGGTCGCCGATGCGGACTGTGAAGCGGCCTGGGACGCCAGGCGCCGCCATTTCTTTGGACAGAAGGACTAGCCCGATGGAAGACACCGGCGTTATCGACCAGTTTCTGGCGGTCTTCTCGACTTATATCGACAGCGGCTTCGGGCTGCTCGGGGGCGAAGTCGGCTTTCTCTCCTCGACCCTCATCGTCATCGACGTGACGATTGCCGCGCTGTTCTGGGCGTGGGGCACCGACGAGGACATCATCCAGCGGCTCGTCAAGAAGACGCTCTACATCGGCGTCTTCGCCTTCATCATCGGCAACTTCCAGGCGCTTGCCGTCATCATGCTCGAAAGCTTCGCTGGCCTCGGCCTCAAGGCGAGCGGCGGCGCGATGGCGATCGGCGACTTCATGCGTCCGGGCGTGGTCGCCGCGACCGGGATCGATGCGGCGCAGCCATTGCTCGATGCGTCGGCGAACCTCGTCGGCCCGGTCGGTCTCTTCACCAACTTCGTGCAGATCATGATCCTGCTGATCGCCTGGGTGATCGTCGTCCTCGCCTTCTTCATTCTCGCGGTGCAGGTCTTCGTTACCATTTTGGAATTCAAGCTGGTGACGCTCGCGGGCTTCGTGTTGCTGCCGTTCGCCTTCTTCGGCCGCACCGCCTTCATGGCCGAACGCGTGCTTGGCCACATCATATCCTCGGGCATCAAGGTGCTCGTCCTCGCGGTGATCACCGGCATCGGGGTGACCCTGTTCGACCGCTTCATGCAAGCCGGCCTCGGTCCGGAGCCTGACATCGAACAGGTCATGGCGATCGCGCTCGGCGCACTGACGCTGCTCGGCCTCGGCATCTTCGGTCCCTCGATCGCCAACGGGATCGTCGCCGGCGGTCCGCAACTCGGAGCAGGGGCCGCCGCCGGCACCGCAGTCGCCGCAGGCGCAACGCTTGCCGCCGGGGCGGCTGGCGCGACCCTGGCCACCGGCGCGGCTGCAGCGGCGGCGCGCGGCACAGCTGCTGCCGGTGCCCGCGGAGCGGGGAGCGCGTCGACAGCTTATGCGGCGGGCGCGGCCGGGAAGAGCGGAGCGAAGGCCATCGGCGGGGGACTTGCGAATGTGGCACGTACCGCAGCCAGCGGCGCAGCTTCACCTGTTCGCAGCATGGCCGAACGGGTTCGCGCGAATTTCGCGTCGGGCCGCGACGGTCCCACCGATAGCGCGGCGCCAGCGCAAGCTGCCAGCGCGCCTCCGGCCTGGGCGGCGGCGATGCGGCGGCGCCAGACCATGACGCATGGCGCGACCATCGGCGCGCAGACGCTCAAGAGCGGCGACAGCCACGGGGCCGGCTCGGCGCCGAACATCAGCGAAAAGGACTGATCCCATGTTCAAAAGACCCACCAATCATTATGGCCGCGCGCCTGAGCCGGTCACGCCCTACCAGCGCGCCGCGCAAGTGTGGGACGATCGGATCGGATCGGCGCGCGTCCAGGCCAAGAACTGGCGGCTCGCCTTCTTCGGCTCGTTGATCATCTCCGCTGGTCTTGCCGGCGGCCTGGTCTGGCAGTCCGCCCGCGGGACGATCACGCCCTGGGTCGTCGAGGTCGACAAGCTGGGTGAAGCGCGCGCGGTCGCGCCGGCCGACGGCGATTATCAACCGACCGATCCGCAGGTCGCGTTCCATCTCGCGCGCTTCATCGAACATGTTCGCAGCATTCCCGCCGATCCGGTCGTGCTGCGGGCCGACTGGCTCAGCGCTTATGACTTTACCACCGCGACCGGAGCGCAGGCGCTCAATGACTATGCCCGCACCAACGATCCCTTTGCCGAGGTCGGCAAGGCCCAGGTCGCGGTCGATGTGTCGAGCGTCATTCGGGCTTCGAAAGACAGCTTCCGCATCGCCTGGAGCGAGCGCCGATATCAGGACGGCAGCCTAGTCGAGCGTTCGCGCTGGTCGGCGATCGTGACCGTCGCGATCCGGCCGCCACGCACGCCCGACGCGCTTCGCCGCAACCCGATCGGGCTGTTTGTCAATGCTATCAACTGGTCGAAGGAACTCAGCCAATGACGCGATATCCTCTGCTTCCGATCGCACTCGCAGCCATGCTTTCCTTGCTTGCGGCGCCCGCCGCGGCGAGCGAGGCCGCCGATCCCCGCCAGCGCGTCGGCCGCGCCAACGCCGAGGCGCGCGTGCAGCCCGACCGGCAAGGCTATCGGAACGCCATCCAGCAATATGCCTGGTCCGAAGGCGCGCTCTTTCAGGTCTATGCTGCGCCAGGGCAGGTCACCGACATCGTCCTCCAGGAGGGCGAACAGCTCGTCGGCCCGGGGCCGGTCGCCGCGGGCGACACGGTGCGCTGGATCATCGGCGATACGGTCAGCGGGACCGGCGCGCGGCGGCGCGTGCATATCCTGGCGAAGCCCACCCGATCCGATATCGCCACGAATCTCATCATCAACACCGACCGGCGCACCTATCATGTCGAGCTGCGCGCGACCGCCGCGGCCTATATGGCATCGGTATCCTGGACCTATCCCGCCGATGAGCTGATCGCCTTGCAGCTTGCCGAGGCCGAGGCGGCGAGGGTGGCGCCCGTTGCCGGGGCGATCGATCTCGCCGCGCTCAACTTCCGCTACCGCATCGCAGGCGACAAGGCCGCGTGGCGGCCCGTGCGCGCCTTCGACGACTCGCGCCAGCTAATCATCGAATTCGGTGAGGATATCGCCACCGGCGATATGCCGCCACTCTTCGTCATCGGCGGCAGCGGCGAGGCCGAGCTTGTCAACTACCGGGTGCAGGGCCGCTACATGATCGTCGACCGCCTTTTCGAGCGCGGCGAACTCCGCTTGGGCGCCGGAAAGCAGGCCCGCGTCGTTCGGATCAAGCGTGAAATGCCGCGCCGCCGGGGGCGGTCGTGACCGGGCCGGCAAGCGAGGCGGTGGCGCCCGCCGACGTGCCGGAAGCGGGCGAGCGCACGGCGCCCGGCCCGGAGGTCGATCCTTTTCGGCTACGCGGCGACACGCCGCGGGTCATGCGGCTTTCGCGCAAGGCGCTCGCGATGATCGGCGCTGCCGGCGGCACCGCGATCGGCGGCGCTCTGCTCTGGGCGCTGCAACCCGTAGCCCCGAAGACCGCCGAGAATCTCTACACGGCCGATGGAGCGAATCGCGCCGAAGTCGTCACCGGTGCGCCCGCCGACTATGGCAAGGTGCCGAAGCTCGGACCGCCGCTACCCGGCGATCTCGGGCGACCGATCGTCTCGGCGCAGCAGAACGGCGAGACGATCCCGGTGCCGCCGATGGGAAATCCGCCCGCCGGCGGGCGCTCACCCGCCGACAAGGCGCGCGATCGGGCGCGGCTGGAGCGCGAGGCCGCCACGGCGAGCCGGATATTCCTTGGAGGAGGGACCTCGGGCGCGCCGGTGGCAGACGCGCAGCGTGGATCGATCGAACCGTCCGCCGCGACCATGTCGGCACCCGAAGGCGGCGCGCGGACTCCGGCGGCGGCGCGGCGCGCCTTTCTCGCGGGCGGCTCCGCCGAACCGTTCGAGAGTGCCGAGCGCCTTCATGCGCCTGCTTCGCCATACATCCTTCAGGCGGGAAGTCTCATTCCGGCCGCGCTGATCACTGGGATCAGGTCCGACCTTCCCGGACAGGTCACGGCGCAGGTGACCCAGAATGTCTACGATAGCCCGACGGGTCGCATTCTCCTCATTCCGCAGGGTGCCCGGCTGATCGGCGACTATGACAGCGAAATATCCGTGGGGCAGGAGCGCGTCTTGCTGGCCTGGAACCGGTTGATCCTGCCCGGTGGCCGATCGATCCGGCTCGATCGTCAGCCCGGCGCCGATGCGCGGGGCATGGCGGGGATTGCCGATCGCACCGACCATCATTGGGGGTCGATGCTGCGCGCGGCGCTCGTCTCTTCGTTGCTCGGCGTCGGAGCCGAACTTGGCTCGGACGGGGATGATGCGCTCGTGCGGGCGCTTCGCGACGGGCCGCAGGATACGGTCAACCAGTCGGGACGGCGGCTCGTCGAGCGTCAGATGAACATCCCGCCAACCCTCACGATCCGCCCCGGCTTCGCTTTGCGGGTCCTTGTCACACGCGATCTGATACTCGAACCGCCGGCGGGTGCGGCCCCATGAGCAAGCTGCGCCTAGGCCCCATCGCCGACGACAAGCCCGTGAAGCTGTCGATCGAATTGCCGGGATCCCTCCATCGCGAATTGCTCGTCTATGCCGAGGTGCATGCGAAGGCTAATGGCCTCGCGGCGCCTATGGCGCCGGAAAAGATCGCGGTGCCGATGATCGAGCGCTTTATCGCGACCGATCGTGGATTTGCGACGGAACGGCGGCGGCGCTGAGTGTCTGCGGCGTCATCCTCACGTCGGTCAGGCGTGATCACCCATATGTGTTCGTTCAAACCGCTGGCGGCGGTGCGCCAAAAAAAAGACGCCCGCGCGATCGAAACCGTGCGGGCGTCAGATGAAGATCTCTGTTTCCTGAAAGGAAGAGCTCTTCTGGGTCGCACCGCGCGGATAGCGTCGCGAGCCGACCGATAATTGTACGGCAGCGCCAAAGATACCCTGGAGCTCAAACCGTTGTCGGCTTTCGGTTAGTTTCAGTCAGAAACCCGGCGATCTCCGATCGGCCAAGACCAGCGATTCCCCTGAGTAGCGAACATTCCGGGGAGAGGGGGTCATTTCTTGCCCTATTTGCTCAAAGAATTCCTGTGTCCTTTAGCCAATCTTCCACGAGCGTCGGCCATCGCTCAACGGGATGACGCAGCGGGCGCATGGCGAAGGCGTGCCCTCCCTTGGCAAAGAGATGGACTTCCGCTGGAACACCTGCCTCGTCCAGCGCTCGCGCATAGACTATGCTATTGCAAATCGGATCGACGGGATCGTCCCAAGCCTGAAGAAGAAATGTTGGCGGGGTCATCTTGGTAACTTTGATACCAGGATCAAGCGAGCCCCCCGATCTGCACAGGTGGCCTGGGAACATTGCGATGGCAAAATCGGGCCGGCTGCTCACTTTGTCTATTTCGTCGACCGGCTCATAAGCAGGTTCGAATATATTGCTGGTCTGCGCGACCAGATACCCTCCGGCTGAGAAGCCTATGACACCGATCTTGCGGGGGTTGATCTTGAGCTCGCTGGCGCGCGAGCGCACCAGGCGTATCGCACGCTGGGCGACCTGCAACGCAAGGAGGTGCTTGGGCGTCACTGCACAATGGCAGTCTTCATCATAATGGTGGCCGCTTTTGGGAACATGGTATTTGACGAGCACGCAAGTGGTGCCTCTTGAAGTCAGCCAGTCGCGAACTTCACTACCTTCCAGATCGATCGCGAGCTTGGAGAATCCTCCGCCGGGAAAAACCAGCATCGCTGTGCCATTGCCTGGTTGTTGGGCGGGAAACACCGTGAGAGTGGGCACAGTGACGTTGAAGGCGCCGGTGGGTTCAACGGATCGTCGCAACACTTTATTCTTTGAGGAGAAGGAGTGTGGGGATGAAGCAGCGTCAGCGGATTTATTACTCGGCGGCACAGCGATCCGAGATCTGGGACCGGTGGCAGCGCGGGGAGTCGATGAGTTCGATCGGGCGGCGGTTTGATCGGCAGTCGTCGTCGATTTTCTCGGTGCTGTCGCCGTCGGGCGGCATTCGTCCGTCGGAGCGCAAGCGGTCGGAACGATCCCTCAGCCTGAGCGAGCGCGAGGAGATATCAAGAGGTCTTGTCGCCGGCCGCTCGCTCAGAGCGATCGCAACCCAGCTTGGTCGGGCGCCTTCGACGATCAGTCGGGAGGTCTGGCGGGGTGGCGGTCGCGATCGGTATCGCGGGATCGTTTCGGATCAGGCAGCGTGGGACCGCGCGCTGCGGCCCAAGCCGTGCAAGCTGGCTTGCTATCCCGCGTTGCGCCGAACAGTATCGCGCAAGCTGCGCCGCAGTTGGTCACCCGAGCAGATCGCTGGCTGGCTCAAGCGCGGCTTTCCGGACGGAGAGCAGCACCGCGTGTCACACGAGACGATCTACAAAAGCCTGTTCATCCAGGCGCGCGGCGTCCTGAAGAAGGAGCTGCTCGAGCATCTCCGGGCGAAGCGCACGATTCGCCGCTCGCGCCACGCCAGCCTGAAGCGCGACGGGCTTGGCCAGATCAAGGATGCGATATCGATCAGCGAGCGCCCCGCTTCGGTCGAGAACCGCGCCGTGCCCGGACATTGGGAGGGCGATCTCATCTCGGGCGCGCGAAACAGCCATATCGTGACGCTGGTCGAACGCCAGTCGCGCTACGTGATCCTGGCCAAGGTGGCGAACAAGGAGACCGCCAGCGTCGTCACGGCCCTGATCAAACAGGCGCGCAAACTGCCTCGCGAGCTCTATCAGTCGCTGACCTGGGATCGCGGCAAGGAGCTTGCCGATCACCAGCGCTTCACCTTGGCTACCGAGGTCGAAGTCTATTTTTGCGATCCCCAAAGCCCGTGGCAGCGAGGCACCAACGAAAACACCAATCGTCTGCTGCGCCAGTACCTGCCCAAGGGAACCGATCTCTCCCTGCACAGCCAGGCCAAACTCAGCGCCATCGCTCGCCAGCTCAACGAGCGCCCCAGAAAAACCTTGATGTATCAGACACCGGCTGAAATGTTCGCGGAGCGTGTTGCGGCGACCCGTTGAACCCACCCCGGTAACCGGACGTCCGGCGAAGCGTTTCGGATTCGTTGCCGTTTCGCTATACTCTGGAGGAAGTTTGACATCCTCCATGTTCGGCGCCGCTCCAGGCCACGGTGGCGTCTGCTGATGGCCCGCTGGGGTTGCCACACGCCCTCCTCCCTGCCCTCAACGCTTGCCGTCTCGGGCATCTTTGTCGGGCCCTTAGCGTCAGGATCACGCGTCTCGGCCTCGCTGCAGCCAACAACGAAGCCTTGAAAGCACAAAAGGCCTGCTGGAATCACGCTTCGCTGCAATGAAATTCCGAACCGCCCCACATTCCGCATTTTCCTGCTTCCTCCCTCGGATCGCCACCGGAAAAATTTCTCCTGACGACATCCAACCCCTTAATTGACCGGGTGACCAAAGGATGATTTCTCGGGCTAGCGTCCAATTTTTTTAGGGACATGCCGTGGGTCGGCGATCAATCTCGCTAAACACGCGCCGCGCCTTTGAAGCCGCAGCGCGGTTGTCTGAACAACCTGAATAGTTCGATCGGGCAAGCACTGCTCGCGTCTCAGGCAGGGTGCGATACTTTCGTCATCGGGTTGCGCAATGTGGTTGGGGGCAAAGCATTGATCCGGAGCATGTTCGGCTCGCTCTTGACGGCGGTACTGTTGCTCGCGCTGAGACCGGGCGCGTCCGCAGAGTTAGTTTTCGAGCCGCTTCCGCCCAGCCCGGAACTAAGCGACCGTCGGCAAAGTGCCTATGCCGGGTCCTCCAGCGAAAATCGTACCTGATAGAACAGGTTGGTCCCATTGCCCGTCCGTACGGACGTTGCTGGGCTAAACGGCAGGCCGAGCTTCTTTATGTTTCCCTACTCATGGGGGAGTATTAAAGCTGGATTGGCCGCATCGTGGGTCAGCTGACATGGGTCGATGGAGGGAGCGTCGTCGGTCGTCGTTTCGGGCCCTTGGCCGAAGCAGGAGTTTGGCAAATGGAATTAATGTTCGCCCCTCTCATGGTGGCGGGATCGCGCGCGCGATGAGCCCTGCAACCGTCGCCGCGCTTCTGTTTCTGTCCGGGGTAGCGCCGCCTCCGACCGACCTCGCATCCGAAAGCCAGACTGAGACCGAGTTGCAGCGGGTAGATGATCCCTCGGCCCCACCCGAGCCGCCGATCGTTGTGCCAGCACTCGGCAACACCCCGCATCCCTCTTTAGCCGCGCCAGCAACCTCCGACGACGAGACTATGGCCGAAATGCCCTCGGCGCCCCATGATATTGTGGTGACGGCCCGTGGCGATGCGCCGCCGGGAGATCCGCTTCAAGCGGTCAATATTGCCTCTTATCGGGCGGTCCAGTCGATCGATGCGGCGCTCGTGGCCCCAGTCGCGATGGGCTATCAAGGTATCGTACCCGAACCTGTTCGCGACGGGCTGGGCAATGCACTGCGTAACCTCAGCGAACCCGTCAATTTTCTGAACTTCCTGTTACAGTTCAAGATCGGCAAGGCTGCCGAGACGCTCGGCCGTTTCGCCGTAAACACGACATTTGGTGTCGGCGGCCTTTTCGATGTCGCGAAGACAATGCCTTTCAATCTGCCTTACCGACGCAACGGCTTTGCCAATACATTGGGTTTCTACGGCGTCGAGCCCGGTCCCTATTTCTATCTTCCGCTTATCGGGTCGACGACATTGCGCGATCTGGCGGGCAACAGCATTGACTTGCTCGTCGTGCCGACCGCGGTCGGCGCGCCTTTCGACCGCACGGCATATGCCGTTCCGACAACTGTGGTCAGGCAACTCAATGACCGCATCGAGGGCGACGCTCAAATCCAGCGCTTGCAACAGGAAAGCCTTGATCCCTATGTCGAGACACGGACCCTCTATCTGGAACTGCGCAAACGCGAAATCGACGCATTGAAAGTTAGGCGCAGCGACCGCAATGGCGAGGCTGGACCTCAAACAGAAATCACGGTCAGCCAGACCGGGCCCTTGTCCGATCCAGAAGGTCTCATCTCCGTCGGCCCCCTTGAACTCGAGACGCCGACCTCGGACGGTTTGCCACCGCGACCTTAACGCCAATGATGCACATTTGGCGGGCGCGCAGAGAAGCCAAAGCGCTTCGAAATTTTGCTCGCACGGAACTCAAGCCGTCAACTGCAATCGCCGCGGTGAATCTCAATAAGCTTCCTCGCTGAAGTTTGGTCTTCCGGTTTCGGACGTGTCGAGACAAATGCCCACAACCGCTATCGGTTCGGCCATCGCGGATGAGTTTTTCGATCATGAACGCGTGCCTCGCGCTGTCTCCGACTGGCGTTCCCGAACTCGCCGATGGTCCCATGTCAAATGCTCGTCGCTTTGCGTGGGAACCGCTGGGCCTTCGCGTGGCAAGATGCGCCGCGCGTCAGATGGGTGTTTTGCTCGCCGAATGGCTCAATTACCGCGCAAACCAGGCTGCCAGATTGGGATCTGGATATCTCTTTTCTGTTCAAAAATTATAGGTTCGCAAGCAAGCTTGGGAATATCGTGATCGATGCGGCGGCCAAGAGTGTCATGCTGCACTCGGCAATCAGGGGCCACAAACCGCCGCGATGATCGTGCCGCCTCCGAACGCTGCCGGATTGATCGCGAGCTCGCGGTGCCGGAGACCAGCGTGCTTCCTACAAGTGCCCGTGGGCAACGGTCAGCGCGCCGTTCGCGTCGGTCGCATGCGACATCGCAAGCACAGGCCGCGAAATTCGGAGATCCTTGAGATGGCTCCAGATGACTTGCCTCTTTCCGTCGCAGATGCCCCCGTTTGGTGCCTTGGGCCTGGCGCATGGAAACCGGCGTCGGAGAAGGTTCCCCCGTCTCTCCGACGCCGCGATTTCTATGCGAGTTAGATTGGAACCGCTAAATCGTCAGAATTTTGCTCCGATGGCGACACCATAACGCCGCGGATCAAGAGTATAGATGTTTGTAAAATTACCGGAAGATGCATCGGTGACATAAAGTCCGGTAACCGAGTTGCTATCGAAAATATTCTGAACGAACCCCCGGACAAACCAGCGCTCGTCGGCGCCATTCAACTGTAAAACCGCATTTGCCTGGACGAAAGGTTCGATACGATTAATCCTGCCGTTGAAGATATTGCCATATTGCTTTCCGGTAAGGGAAATGTCGACGCGGGGGACGAGTGTCATACCATTCCCAACCTCTGCCGTGTACTGCACGCCCATCGAGACCTTGACATTCGGCGCTTGGGGCAATGTGTTGCCCTTGATGTTAACCTCGACGCCAGGACTCAATACCTGGATCCCGCTGTTCGCAGGGATAGCGCTCGCGAGGACACCGCAAATGCCGAACGCGCCGCTGGAGGCGATATTGCCGTCCGAAGGAAATTCCTGCGGTGCGCGAAGGCCGAGAGCCGCATTTACTCCCGCAACGAACGCATCAGCAACGCCAGGCGCAGGTCCCGTGACAGCGCAGTGCGCACCATTGCTGATGTCCTTGATAATCACGGCATCAGGATCTCCGCCGCCCGGATCACGCGGATTGGAGAAGAATTGATCGCCGGCGACCTTGGCATTGAGATAGCTGAAGGACAGATTGATAAGCCAGTTCGGGTCCGGCCTGATGACAGACTCCAGTTCGACACCCCAGATATTGGCGTCAACCGTGTCATTCACAGACGTTCTTGCCACGATGCGGCTGAGCTGCAGTCCACTATATTTGTAGTAAAATGCGGTGGCATTCAGTTGCAACGCGCCGTTTGCGAAGACGTTCTTGGAGCCAATCTCGAAGGCATCGATCGATTCAGAGCCGAAACTCTCGCTGACGGCGAAAATCGGAGAAAGCGGAGGATTGATACCGCCGGATTTGTAACCCCTCGAGTAAGATGCATAGAGTGAATTGTCCGGCGTAACCTCGAAGGCCAGAACTGCTCGTCCGGTAATTTCGTCGAAGCTTACTTCGCGAAACTGGGCGAGCTGTTGGCCCGGTGTCCCCGGGTCGGCATCGAAAAGTCCAGACGGCCCGGTGAGAGGCGTTATCGGGGTATCGAACGGATCTCCATCGTTGGCATAAGGGTTCAGGAAACTGATCAGTGTCGTACGCGCCGTTACATCCTTCTTGTCATTGTTGTAACGCAGCCCCCCGGTCAACGTCAGCCGGTCGCTTAGATCGAAATAGACCTCGCCGAAAATCCCATAGCTCTCCAGATTCGATTCCAGCGAGTTGTTCCGATACATCGACGTCGCGAAATAGGATGGCGGAAGGCCGCCCGACAAGGAGCCGAATGAACCCAATATGGCACTGGCGTAATCGAGCGCAAACGAGTTCACATAATAGCTATTGTCGGTGGTTTTCGATTTCGCGTAAATTCCCCCCAACAGGAAATTGAACGGCCCGTCGAAGTCACTCGTAAGGATGAGCTCTCCGCTCCACGATTCGCGTTGTTCCGAAGATCGATCGAAAGAAAGCGGCGTTTCGGAACACAGCGAGTTCCCTTCGAAAGCGCCTCTGCTTCCATCATCATTATCCGAGGTGCACAGCACGCCCTGCGGACCGTCCGGGATGAGAGCGCCGGCAATCGGCGAAAAATAGGCCGAGGAGCCGGGAATGAAGGCCGGCGCCGGCGGAGCAAGACCCGTCGGCAATCCGTTAGCCGCAAAAAAGGCCAGCGTATTGAGCGCCGGGGCGAAACCGGCACGGCTTTGAATTCCAAGAAAATAGTCCTGCCTGGAATCGACTTCAGTATCCTGATAAATGCCGGTGGCCGTCAGGGTCATCGCGCCGAATTTTTGCTCAAGGCGCGCCTGCACCTGTAGCTCTTCCGCAAAATAGAAGGGCGTATAGGCCGTGTTGACGACACGCACATCGCCAGGCTCCTGAAACCCGGAAAACCCGTCAGGGCCATAAAGGCTGCCAAGGCCGAGTACGGCGGGAATGCCCTGAATGGCGAAGAACTCGGAAGAACTGAGCGTCGCACCGACCGTGGAATTTGCGTTCGTGGTATCGAAATCACGTCGATTGTTCAGGCATCCGAGCACGCCCAATGGATCGCGTTGGCACGTTTGTTTCTGGTTTCTGAGGCGCGTGTCCTTTTCCCGGAAATAATAGCCCATGAGATCGATCGTCGTATCAGGACCGGGTTCGAAACGAAGTGAGCCTCGCAACGCATAGAGGTCCCGAGCGTCAATGTCCGATCCATCATAGAGATTCGTCGTATAACCGTCGCGGTTCACATATATGCCCGCCAGTCTCACGCCGATCATATCCCCGATCGGGACATTGACCATGCCACGCGCTTCGATGCTGTTGAAATTGCCATACTCGAATTGCGCTTCAGCCTCGAAACGGGAGAGTTTGGGTTTCGCGGTCACGACATTCACGACCCCGGAGGTCGCATTCCGACCGAACAGGGTGCCTTGAGGTCCGCGAAGGACTTCAATCCGTTCCAGATCGAAATATTCGGTCTCGAACAGGCGTGTTCCGAACAAGGGTGATCCATTGACATGAATTGCGGTCGCAGCATCGCAGGTGACGCCGACGCACAGGTCGCCAACGCCGCGAATAGTGAATGAAGCTGAGGTGAAATTGCCTTTCGAGAAAGATACATTGGGCAGCGTCAGCTGTAGATCCGAGGCATTTTCGATCTGCTGGCTTTCAAGCGCCTCAGCGCTGAATGCGCTGACAGCTATCGGCACGTCTTGCAAGCTTTGCGCCTGACGTTGCGCCGTCACGACGATGACATCGTTACCGCCATCTGGCTCTTCAGCTATGGCTTCCTGAGCATTTGAGACCTGTGGCAACGCCATCAGGACGGCGCTTGCCAACAAATAAGCTTTGTTATTCATCACCCTTCTCTCCCTGTCTCGATTTTTTAGTTTCTTACGCGAACCCGTCCTTTTCCCCGGTAGTCGATGTTCAAAAATGGGGCAGCTCGCCGAGCTGCCCCGAGTTTGAGAGGTGGCCAGAAGGAGATTTCCGGAGAGGAAAAGATTCTCGCCGCCCGGCTTGAAGCTGAGCAGTTTTTCGGTATTTGGTAAAGAACTTTATTATGGCACTTTATTATATTGCTCGGGGCGCTGGGAGGTGTTCCATCTCAGATCCGAAGAAATCAGTTTATACATCCGATGCTTGCTGTCAGCGCTTCAGCCTTGGCACGGTCGAGCGCGCGCCGACGACTTTTGGATGCGGCTGCGGTACGGCACGCCCGATCCCGAGCGCATGTCCCGCCGAAGCTGGACAGCCTTTTGTGGCTCCATGACCTTGCCTTGCTGTTTGCCTCCGGAAGGCATATCGACCAACTGTGCCACGATAGATTTCTTTGTGGCGCCAAGCAACACAGGCAAGAGAAGAAGATCTAAACAGAACATATGAACTCTGCTTGGTTATTTCTGCCTCGGCCTTAGTATTTATGTCTTGCTGTGCAAAAGAGGCCTCATCGTTTAACTAAATGTTGGATCGGCAATTCTCGCATCGCCATTACGGTCGCATGCAACCATAAAATCGCGCTAGACGTTGCTCAAGTCGGCGCTTCCCAAAGCCGGAGAAGGCTCCTCAACGCGGTGACAAAGGCCAGCGGCTGGTCGAGCATCAGATGGTGGCGGGCTTGAGGCACGGCAATGATCGGAATGGCTCCTCCCCCCAGTTCACGAACATATGCCACGGAATCCCGGTTGAAGAGCTGGCTCTCCTCGCCGTGAACGATAGCCTTGCGGCCCGGCGCGTTCACTAGGCGCTCGCCGATGGTGAGCCACTCGTCGGGCCGGTTGCTCCTCCGGAACACTTCGGGAGAGAATTTCCACGTCCAACCCTCCCCGTCACGCCGCAGAGAATGAAAGGCCATATAGTCCAAAAGAAATGGCTCACCGACAGGCTGGGGTGGGGAAAGGACGTATCGACTGCGCGCCGCGTCGTAGCTGGGATAGCGACTTTTGGCTTTGTCCGGGTCGCCGGATCCGGGGCTGGCGCGGCGGAGATTCCAATACGCTTGCAAGAGCGCAGGTCGCATGACCATCAGGTCGCAAACCACAATGCCGGAGAAGGTATCGGGCGATTGGGTGACGGCCGTCAACGCTGCGCCAGAACCGAAACTGTGGGCAATGATCGTGGGCTTGTGGCCATCCGCAAACAGTCCAAGCGCTTCGGCAATTTCGCCGAACTCGCGCCCCCTGGCCAAGGGGTCGGCGTGCCCTCGCATTTCGCTGTCGCCCATGCCGGCAAGATCGAAGGCCACCACATCATAATCTTCGGCCAGAAACGGCGCGATGAAGGAAAAGCAGCGGGCATGCGAGAGAAAACCGTGCGTCATCAGTACCTTGGGTTTCGCCCGGTCGCCCCAGCGAAAGTAATGCGCTTTGGCACCCTCGATCTCTACATAGCCTTCCTCGCGCGGCACCCTGAGAGCGGAAACGAACCATTCGGGCAGATGCGAACCATCGCCCGCCCAGAGAGCGTCGATGTCCTCGGGGCAATCTTCAATCTTTACCGCCTCGTTCATATTGTTGGGCCGTCCTTGCGTGTGAGTTTTTCGAAAGCGAAGCCAGCATAGCTGCCGGCCGCCTCTTCGTCGCAGAGCGCGGCATAGCCAGACACGCTCGGAAAATTGATGAGCTGGCGCTTCTTTCCCGGAATATTCGCGCCCATGTACCATGAGGCCGCCTCGGGAAAGAGCGTCATCGCGCCAGCCGCGGCAACCATTTCAGTCCAGCCAGTTTCGGCAGCCGGTTTGCCCTCGAAAAGATCGATGTCCCTCCTACGCAACCAGACCATGAAATCGCAAATCCAGTCGCCCTGTATTTCCGCGCTTGTCGGGCCATTGGCGAAACCCGACGGGCTGAGAGGACCATAAGCGAACAACATGTTGGGAAAACCCGACACCGCCATGCCGAGATAGGCGCGCACACCGTCTTCCCACGCCTGCCAAAGGGGAAGCCCCTCCCTCCCGGTGATGTTCATGTCGATCAACCCGCCACGCCCGGCATCGAAGCCGGTCGCAAAAATGATCAGATCGCATTCGACCTCACCGTCTTCCATCTTGATGGCCTGGGGCTCGATACGGATGATCGCGTTTGCCTTCAGATCGACCAGCGCGACATTATCCTGCTCGAAAATTTCATAATATCCCTGTTCGAGCGAGGGTCTTTTCGTGCCGAAAGGATGCGGCGGCTCCGCAGGCGCAAGTTTCTCGGCCAGAACGGGGTCGATAATCCGCGCGAGAACCTTTTTGCGCCAGAACTCATAGGCGTAGCGGTTCGCTTCGCGATTGGTCAGTATGTCGGCAAAGTTGTTGTACCAGAATTTGAGGCCGCCCTGCCGCCACAGGGTCTCGAAATGGTTGTTGCGCGTCGTGGCGTCTACATCGAGCGCGGAGATGTCAAGCGACTGGCATTCGAATCCCCCGTTCGTTCGCTTGCGCCGAACAAAAATGGCGGGATAGCCCTGCTTATCACGCTGCTGAATGTCTTCGGTAAGCCGTTCCTGGCGCATGGGCAGGCCCAGAATAGGAGTCCTCTGAAACAAGGTCAGCTTTTCTGCGCATTTGGCGGCCTCCTGCGCGATCTGCACTCCGCTCGCACCAGTGCCGATGACGGCGATCCGGCGGCCCGAAAGATCGATACCCTGTTGCGGCCATCGCGCCGTGTGACACCAATCGCCTTCGAACGCCGCGATTCCTCGCATATCGGGAATATACGGCTTCGATGCGAATCCCAAAGCGGGCAGAAGGAAGTGTGTCGATATTCCTTCCCCGCCCTCAAGCTGCAGGCGCCACCGTCGTCCCTCTTCATCGAACCTTGCGCTTTGGACCCTCGATCCCATCCGCATAAGCGGCCAAAGGCCCAGCGTATCGCAAACATGCCGGAAATAGGCTCTGAGCTCCTTCCATCCGGGAAAGCGCTCGCTCCAGGCCCATGATTTCCAAACCTCGGGTATCGAAAACTCATAGAGCGGTACCTGCGAGTCCACGCGGGCACCGGGATAGCAATTCCAGTACCAAATGCCGCCGGGCTGGGCGGCCGCATCTACCAGCAGCACCTTGAACCCGGCGTCACGCAATTTGTGCAGCAGATAGATGCCGCTGAAGCCTGCACCGACGATCACGGCATCGTAATCGGGAGAGCCAGTCGATCTCACGTCGCGACATTCGATCGTTCGGCAATCGCTTTTGCCGTTGCATAATCGGCCTTGCCGTTCGAGGCTCGCATGGGGATGTCTGTCGGAATTATGGTCTTGGGAGTTTTGTATCCCGCCAAATGTGCGCGCACATGGGTTTTGACCGCTTGTTCGTCGAACTGGGCGTGGTCGTTGAGGTGGACGATCGCGGTTACGGCTTGGCCCCATTTATCATCCGGCACGCCTACGACCAGCGCGTCCCCGATGGCGGGATGGGTCTTGAGCACTTCCTCGACCTCCTCGGGATAAACTTTCTCTCCCGCCGTGTTGATGCAGACGCTTCCGCGGCCGAGCAAGGTCAGGCTGCCATCGGCTTCTACCCGACACCAGTCGCCCGGAATGGAATAGCGCACCCCATCGATCGTGCGAAACGTCTTCGCGGATTTCTCGGGGTCCTTGTAATAGCCTATGGGGATCGCACCCTTCCGGGCGATAAATCCCGGCACGCCGCTCCCCGGTTCGACTTTCTGGTCGGTTTCGTCGAAAACATCGCAGAACTCGCCGATCCCAAATTTCGCGGTGTTCGTGCCGCCCTCCGCAGTGGTGACGGCAAGGCCGAAGCCGAGGCCTTCGGATGCGCCAAAACTGTCCATCAGTACGATTTGCGGAATATGCCGGCACAGGCCGGACTTGACCTCCTTGCTCCACATCACACCGGAAGAGAGGATTGTAACGAGGCTGCTGGTATCCCAGCGGCCAGGGTGGTCGTCGAGCGCGGAAAGCATTGGCTTGGCAAAGGCGTCGCCCACGATCGCTATACCTTCCACCTTGTGCCTTTCCACCGTATCCCACAGTTCCTCGGCATCGAAAGACCATGCCTCCAACGTAACTATCGCGCCGCCAGACATCAGCGTGCCGATCGCAGTGATAAAGCCCGTTCCGTGCATCAGCGGGCAAGAGGAAAGCGTGCGCCTGCCCGGGCCTTCGCGGGCGATCAGCGCGACATTTTCTTCGAGTGTCTCTGGAACGGGGCCGAGCAACTTCTGTGCGTCGAGTTGGGCCTTGCGCATGTCATCATGACGCCACATCACGCCCTTGGGCATTCCGGTCGTACCACCCGTATAGATGAAAAGCAGATCGGCGGGCGAGCGTGTGATGCCGAGCGCCGATCCGTCCCCCTCTTGCGCGAGAGTCTCATAGTGGATCGCAAAGGGCGCGATTGAAGACAGCTCGCCAATTTCGACGAAGGTGCGAACCTTCCTAAGCCGGTCGTTGAGTTCGACGATAGTGTCGCGGAATTCCGAACTGTAAACGATGACCTCGCTGTCGGAATCGTCGAAGATATAAAACACCTCTTCGGCCCGATAACGGTAATTGATGTTCACATGCGTCAAACGCCCCTTGAAGCAGGCCGCCATCAACTCGCCATATTCGGGTCGGTTGCGCATATAGAAGGCGACCTTCGCGCCATCGCGGATGCCGCGTTGGCGCAACCCGCGGGCGATATTGTTCGAGCGCGCCGACATCTCGGGCCAGGTGACGATCCGGTCTCCATGTATCAGAGCCGGCGCATCTTCGGGCATGAAGGGCTCGATCGCGTCGAGAATATCCCCGAGATTCCAGTCGATCACATTGATTCTCCTCTCTGGACGGGGCCGCAGCATCGGGGCGCATGACTCCCGTTACTATCAGGCTGCTCTCGTCCAACCCTGCAGAGCCGCTGCCTCGGCTCGCACCGCTTCGGGGCCACCCAAGACCTGCCGATCGAAGCCGATCCGTTTGAACCAGTAGTGCAGGCCGAGCAGATCGGTGAACCCCATCCCGCCATGCACTTCAGTGGCGGTGCGGGCGACAAATCGGTGGACGTCGCCCGTGAGGGATTTCGCATGGCAAGCCGCGAGAGATGCATCCTCCGGCAGCGCATCGAAGACATGGGCGGCGTACCAGACCAGCGCGCGGCACGGTTCATGGCGTGCGGCCATTTCGGCGCACATGTGCTTTACCGCCTGGAAGCTGCCGATAGGGCGGCCGAACTGCTCTCGCTGACCAGCATAATCGACCGCCTTTTCAATCATGGCCTGCCCTGCGCCTAAGCTGTCGGCGGCAAGGATCACGCGGCCAGCATCGCGCAGCCGAGCCGATGCTGTGCCGCCGTCGTCGGCAAGCGGATCGGTCTCGACAGCCGCAAAGGACAATTCTCCCACGCTGCGCGTGCGATCGATGGTGGTGAGGCGGGTCGCCTTGAGTCCCGATGCTAGGGCTGGGACGAGGTGCAGCCTGCCACCGGCGTCCGCTACGAGATACGCGTCCGCGCCTTCGAAATCGAGGCAGAACAGGGCGGTGCCGCTAAGCTTCCCTTCGACGAATTGAACTCCCGCGCCGTCGCGCGCCTGGACCGTCGCGGAAATCGCGACTCCGATACGGGCCTCGCCACGCGCGATCTTCGGAAGCCATTGGCACTTTTGCTTGTTAGTTCCTGCCTCGCTCAGCGCGATCGGGGCGAGAACTACGCTGGCTAGAAATGGCGCTGGTGTGACCGCATAGGCGAGTTGTTCCGCCACGACCGCAGCGTCGAGAAGGGTCATGCCTAGGCCACCATGCTCTTCGGGGACAAGCATGGCTGGGACCGCCAGATCGTGGAGGGCTCCGAAAATAGTGTCACTTAACGGGTTGTCGCGCCCGGCACATTCGCGGACATGCTCAAGCGGGGAGGTATCGGCAAGACACCGCGCAACTGCGTCGCGCAGTATCTGCTGATCCTGCGAAAGGCCGAAGTCCATCACGCCGCTCCCTGCCTGTCGGTCTGCATGCCTGCCGCTCCCTTCGCTTCGTCGGAAATCCGCGCCAGCTTCGGCTCGCGCGGCATCTCTAGGCCACGTTCGGCGATGATGTTCTTCTGGATCTGCGCGGTGCCGCCACCTATTATGAGGCCGAGTTGGAACATATAGTTCCATTGCCAAGCCCCTCCGTCTCGTTCCCGCGGGCTGCGGTGATACAAAATGCCCATCTCGCCCATCGCGTCGATCGCCAGCGCAGAGATCTGATGCGCGACCTCGCAACTCTGCAGTTTGACGATCAGCTTCGCCATGCCGCCAGGCTCGCCCTTGAGGCTGTTCGATAGAATGCGCATTCCATTACATTTCATCGCCGTCACTTCGGCCTGGAGCGCCACCAGCCGGTCGCGCAGGACCGCATTGTCGATCGCCCGACCTTCGCCGATGGATTCCTGCTGCATCAGGCCAATCAATGCCTGCAGCCGGTTCTCGAGTGCGTCGGGATCGCCCAGCATTCCGCGCTCGTGGCCAAGCGTTGCGTTCGCGACGAACCAGCCCTGTCCTCGCTGGCCGACGATCTGGTCCACCGGAACCCGCACATTAGTAAAGAATGTCTCGTTGAACTCGGCGTGACCGGTCATCGTCTTCAAGGGGCGTACCTCGATCCCCGGTATGTCCATCGAGAAAATCAGATAAGAGATACCGCTATGCTTCGAGGCCTCGAGTTCGGTCCTCACAAGGCAAAAGATCATGTCGGCTTGCTTCGCGGTGCTGGTCCAGATTTTCTGGCCATTTATAACGAATTCTCCATTTTCGATGCGCGCGCTGGTCTTGAGGTTGGCGAGGTCCGATCCCGCACCGGGTTCGGAATATCCTTGGCACCACACGACTTCGCCCGTCAGCGTTGCTGCGATCCACCGCCGCTTCTGTTCATCGGTGCCCAACTCGAGCAAAGTCGGGACGAGCATTGAGATGCCCTGGTTCGCCAAGCCGCTCGGAAGCCGAGCTCGCGAAAACTCTTCCGCGATAATGCGCGATTTGAGTATATCCGGCGCCGCTCCGTAGCCGCCATATTCGGCCGGTATCGTGCGCGCCGTATAGCCGTGCTCGATCAATAGCTTTTGCCATCGGATAGCTTCGGCTGAGGGCCGGGAGAACCGGGTGGCGGAGGGTGGCGCCAAATGTCTGTGCGCATTGATGAAGGCGCGGATCTCCGCGCGGAAGGCGTCATATTGGGGGCCGTAGTCGAGATCCATGTCGTCTCTACCCTTCACGCGGACGAAAAACAGGAAGGCGAAAGTCCCCCCCGATCATTTCGAAATCGAGTTCGACCGGCAGATCGAGTGCGAGGATGTCACGCTCGCAATCCACGAGGCGCGTGGCCATGCGCACGCCTTCCTCAAGTTCCACCACGGCAGCCACGAACGGGACGTCGGCGGCAAAAGCGGGGTGCAGCGCCTGATGGGTCACGGTCCAGGAAAAAAGCGTGCCCTTGCCGCTGCTGGGTTCCCAGGAATAGTCTGGCGAGCCGCATCGTGCACACATGTAGCGAGGCAGGTGGCGAAAGATGCCGCAACTTCCGCAACGCTGGAAATAGAGTTGACCGTCCTGGCACAGCCTCCAGAACTCCTGTTCGATCGGGTCCTGCGGCCGCGGCTGCGGCTTGGCCGGCGTTGCCTGCGCGGAGGGCCGCGCCTTGGGAGGCACATCATGCTCGTCGCTCATGCAAACCTCCTGAGGATCGCGATGCTGCCATCGCCAAGGTCTCCCCAGCCTGTCACAAGGCCGGTCTGGGCTCCGATCACTTGACGCTCGCCGCAGTCATGGCGCAGCTGTCGTACTGCTTCCACAACATGGTTGAGACCCCAGACATGCGCCTCGCTAAGCAAGCCGCCATGGGTGTTGATCGGTAAGCGCCCGCCCAGCTCGATCTGGCCATTGGCGACAAATTCGGCCTGCGCGCCAGGCTCGCAATATCCGAGCGATTCGAGCTGCAGCAGAACGATATAGGTGAAACAATCGTAGATCTGGAGGAAGTCCATGTCGTCGCGCGTGACGCCCGCCATATCGAATGCGCGCGGGGCGGCATCGCTGAGGCCGATCTTGAAGGGGTCGGGGCGGGAAGGGATGTCGTCGGCGGGATAGGGATGGCCTTCGGCCGCGCCGGCGATGCTGACGGGCACATGCGGCATGTCTTTGGCACGGTCCATGCGCGAGAGGACGACAGCACAGGCGCCATCGGTCTCGAGGCAGCAATCGTAGAGGCGAAACGGCTCAGATATCCAGCGCGCCGAATAATAGGTTTCCGCGTCGAGTTCGCGGCCATAGGTAAAGGCGCGTGGATTCAATTGCGCATGACGGCGGCAGGCGAGCGCCACGGCCGCCATCGCATCTTCGCCAACGCCGTAGAGCTTCGAGTGACGGGTCGCCAGCCAGGCGTACATCTGCACCGGCAACAATACGCCGTAGGGGCTGTAGTAGCCTTGGATCGTATTGGTCAGGGTGTTCATGTTCATCGGCCGGGTGGGCGGGGCGCCCGGCTTAGGTCTGAGAGCGGAATAGCCGTTCCAGCCCAGTGTCACGAGCACATGATCGCATAGACCACAGGCGATCGCCATGGCGGCATTCTGTAGTGCCGTTGTCGGGCTGGCGCCGCCCATGTGCACGGTTGCCGCATAGCGCAGCACATCAATGCCCAGATTGGCGGCCATCTCCTCCGACGTCGTATAGATTGGCGGCGGCACCATGCCGTCGATATCGGAGGGTTTCAGTCCAGCATCCGCGATGGCCCGGCGCGAGGCGGTGAGCATCATTTCCACTGCAGTCCGCTCGGTGCCCTTGACGAAATCGGTCTGGCCGACCCCGGTGATTGCTGCCTTGTCGGCAAAGGAAAGGGTGGATGAAAGATTCATGCCGCGTCCCTGTCTCGCTCGCCGGTCAGAAATGAGTTCCGGCGCCGGCCAATGCTCTCTCCGCGCCCTCTATAAGGTCGCGCATCACGACTGCCGCTGGGCGGATCGCATCGATCAGACCAATCCCCTGGCCTGCGAAGCCGGGCATGATGTCCTTGCGTGCGGCCTTGATGCCAGAAGCCATGACAGGCCCCGAAACCATCGACTGATAAGGCATCGGAAGCGGCTCTTTGCCGGCCGCCACCCAAGCATCGGCCCATTTGTTCCGAATCATCCGGGCAGGCTTGCCCGTTAGCGATCGGCTGACCACCGTATCGGCATCGCCGCTTTCGGTGATGGCTTCTTTCTGAAATTGTTCGATACCTGCTTCGTCGGTTGCGAGGAACGCCGATCCGATCCACGCCCCCTGGGCGCCGAGCATCATCGCTGCGGCGACTCCGCGACCATCGGCTATTCCTCCCGCACCGATTACGGGAACACGATCGCCGACTGCATCAACCACTTGCGGAATCAGCGAGAAGGTTCCGACAGGAGAGTTGTGGCCGCCGCCGTCGTGACCCTGCGCGACGATCAGGTCGATACCCGATTCCACTACCTGCAGGGCGTGCTTGACCTTTCCGATCACCGCCATGACCTTGGTGCCATTGGCATGAAGGCGTTCCATCCACGGTTCGGGATTGCCAAGGCCTGCGGCATAGACCGGCACTTTTTCTTCGATGATTACTTCCATCTGCGCTTCGAAGAACTCCCGCGAGAACAGCTGCAGTCCGCCCTTGCCCATGTCCGGGGCGCCCGCCGCGCGCATCGCAGTGGCGGCGTCCACTGCGGGCAAATGCTCGCGCTCCATGAATTCGCGGGTGAACTCCTGATATTCGCCGAGCAAAGCCAGGGGGTTTTCTGCTACACCTCCGCTCTCCGGCGCCGAACCGCGCCTGACAGACGCCGGCAGCAAGGTATCGACCCCAAAAGGCATGTCGGTCATCTCGCGGGTTTGCCTGATCCAGCTACGTAACTGGTCGGGCGAGCATGCGGCAGCGCCGAGAACACCAAGTCCGCCTGCGTTCGACACCGCGGCAGCGAGTGCAGGCACGCTCGCCCCGCCCATTCCAGCCAGAAGAATCGGATATTCGATCCCGAGAATTTTGCAAACAGGGCTCTTCAGCGCCATTATCCTACCCTCTCCGTTCCGCGCCCGATCAGACGCAATTTTCTAAATCTGCCCCCACCTGACACGCTGGGATACAAGCTCGGGGCTTCGCTCTGCCAGATAGGACGCGGATCCCGAGACGAGCCGGGCCATGGCCTGACGCGCCGCTTCGGAATCCCCGGTGCGTACTGCTTCGAGGACACGGCGGAGGAATCGCAATTGGACCGCTCGCTCCTGCGCCGAATAGCCAAGTGAGTGAGAGAATTCGCGCGTAATTAAATGCAGCGTCGACGTTAATAGCCCGAACAATGGATTGCCGCTGGCCCAGCCGAGAAGGTCATGAAAACGACGGTTCAGTTCCTCGAACTGGCCTCCGGCTTCATTTCGTTCCAGCTCTTTGAGGCAATCGGCGAGTGCGCTCAGGTCGCCGGTAGTCGCGCGCTGGGCGGCGTAGGCGGCAACATCCGCGGCGATCGCTTCACGTAGTTCGAGCAGGCCTCTGAGGTCGGCGTCCATGAAATGCAGAATTAGCGAGAGACTGTTTGCAAAGTCGCCGGTCTGCGGACGCGCAACCACCGGACCGCCGCTACGGCCCAGCTGAAGATGGATAACGCCCTGGAGCTCAAGGAAGCGGAGCGCTTCGCGCAAGGTCGCTCGCGCGACATCATATCGCGCAAGCATTTCTTCCTCACGCGGCAACCTGTCGCCCGGGGCGTGTGCACCTGCCTCGATATCGCGAACGATGTGCTGGGCAAGCGAGAGTGCGCGCTTAGCTTTCTTCGCGTTTTCGACTTTCAGCAACATCACTCTGCCTCACCCCTGTCACGAAGCCTTATAAGATTTAAGTTCCGTTTATGTCCATGGTCGTGAGATAAAAATGTTTCAGATGCAAAAAAATGATAAAACCTTATAAGCATTATTGACTGAGCCTCAGAAGGGATTTACGATTTCAAGTAGGGCAATTGTGCTGTTATCGACGAAGGGCGCGACATGGATACCGACATGGTGGAGCCGAATATCCGCGAAAAGGTCGCTTTCATCCCGATCGACGAGATTGATGTTGCGCGTCCGAGCCTTTTCCAGAAAGACACGGTCGGCCTGTTCTTCGAGCGGCTTCGCCGAGAGGAGCCGGTCCACTACTGCCGCGAAAGCTATGTCGGACCATATTGGTCGATTACAAAGTTCGACGACATCATGGCCGTGGACACCAACCATAAGGTATTTTCGTCAGAGGCGAAGCTCGGCGGTATCGCCATCGAGGACATGCACTCGGCGAAAAGCGCGCTTGAACTTGAAATGTTCATCGCGATGGACCCACCAAAGCACAACCAGCAACGAAAGGCCGTTACTGGTGCGGTCGCGCCGTCCAACTTGCTGCTGCTTGAGCCAACTATCCGCGAACGAGCATGCCAAATCCTCGACGACTTGCCGGTCGGCGAAGATATTGATTGGGTTGATAAGGTGGCGGTCGAATTGACCACAATGACCCTTGCGACCCTGTTCGACTTCCCGTGGGAGGAACGCCGCAAGCTCACGCGCTGGTCCGACGTCACAACGGCCGCCCCTGAAACTGGGATCGTCGCATCCTATGAGGCGCGGCGCGCAGAGCTGATCGAATGCGCAATGTATTTCAAGGGTCTGTGGGAGCAGCGCATCAATGCGGAGCCGAAGAATGACCTGATCTCCATGATGGCGCATTCTCCGGCGACACGGGACATGCCCTTCCTGGAGTTTCTGGGCAACCTCTTGCTGCTTATCGTGGGCGGCAATGACACCACGCGCAACTCGATCAGCGGTGGTGTCCTGGCACTGAACCAGAACCCGGACGCGTATTTGAAATTGAATAACGATCCTGGGCTCATCACTAGCATGGTGCCAGAGATCATCCGCTGGCAGACACCGCTGACCCATATGCGCCGCACGGCGCTGCAAGATTGGGAGATCGGCGGCAAGAAGATCAGAAAAGGCGACAAGGTTGTGATGTGGTACCTGTCGGGTAACCGCGACGAGACGGTCATCGACAGGGCGGACGAGTTCATCATAGACCGTAAGAACCCACGGCATCATCTGTCTTTCGGCTATGGCATTCATCGCTGTATGGGCAACCGGCTCGCAGAACTGCAACTACGGATCATCTGGGAAGAGATCCACAAGCGGTTCGCGAAGATCGAAGTGACCGGTGAACCCGAGCGCCTGTTCTCGAACCTAGTGCGAGGGATTACGAAACTGCCGGTGAGGCTCCACGCCCGCTGATTGGCTGATTCAAAAAAAGCGGAGCTTGATATGGTCAAAGTGACGTTCGTTTCCAGCGATGGAACGCGGAGGGCAGTCGACATAGCCGAAGGTGAGACAGCGCGCGAAGCGGCGCTGTTCAACGATGTGCCGGGCATCGACGGTGATTGCGGCGGGGTGTGCGCTTGTGCAACCTGCCATGTGTTTGTGGATCCGGCCTGGATCGACAAGGTCGGCCGCTTGGCCGAAGGCGGTGCGGAGGCAGACCTCCTGCAGTTTGCGGAAGGGGCGAACGAATATAGTCGCCTCGCTTGCCAGATTCCCATCGAGCCCTTGGTGGAAGGTCTGATTCCGCATGTTCCCGAGCAGCAATACTGACATGCCTGCGTGACGCGTGTTTCACACGACGCTCGACTGTCTGAAATCGCGAGTAGAGCTCAACCAGGAGGTACTCGCTACCTTTCAGAGGTCCCAGCATCAAATGGCGGATCTGTGCTGACCTAGCTCTCGTGCGCCCGCGAGTCGAGGGGGGCGTGCCAACAGTGCCTTTCAACTTAAAATTTCATACGCTGCGCCGTATCCCGCGTTGGCGGGAATAGTGAGGATGTTCGTGCCGTCTCGCTGGATGACTTCTGGAAGGACCGGCACGATTTCGCGAGCCTTGGCCCGCGCGACGCAATCGTCTGCGCTCGCAGCTTCGGCTAGCAGTTGCAGGTTCAATCTCGTAGGAAAGATGATCGTTCGTTCACCGCTGACACCCAGTTTCAGGGCTTTGCTTGGCGAAAGCCATTCCGCATCAACGGTTTCATATCCATCACATGCTGCGATCTGGCGCTCTGGGGCGCGAACGACGAAGAAATGAGTGTCGAAGCGCTTTTGCATAAAGCTGGGCGTGATCCACCGCGCGAACTCGCTCAGGCGATCAAGGCGCAGTTGCACATCGGCCTCACGCACAATGTCGAAAAATTCGCGCTCGCCTCGCTCGACGGCTTTGCGGCTTTCAAGATCGCAAATATCCTCGAACTCGCTACCGTCGCGATGATCGGCCAGCAGGATGCCTGCTTCCTCAAAGGCTTCACGAATCGCGGCAATCCGGAGGGTGCGCTGCGTAGGATCTAGCGTTTTCCAACCCCTGCAATAATCGGCCCATTCAGGCGCTTCATCGGCAGCAGAAGGCTTTCCACCCGGAAAGACCAGCGCGCCGGATGCAAAATCGATCTGGTGATGCCGCTTGACCATCAGCACCTGGAACTCCGGCTCGTCGCGAAGCAACAGCATGGTGGCTGCGGGGACCGGATTGACTGGCTTCTGCAGGGTCATCATAAACTCCAGTTTGAATTGGCCTGATATTGGACGCTGGCCCGTTCAGGCTGAGCAACGATCTTATCGCCATTTGCGCAGAAGAACCAACCCGGCAAGAGCCAGTGCAACACTTGCAAGCACCCAGGACTGATTCGCAAGCAGCGCCGCGGAGACGATAAGTGCGGCCGCCACAGGACCTTTGACAGGCTGGCTCGCGCGGCGAATGGCTGCAAGCCGTTCAAAACTGGCCGGATCGATCTGGACAGGCACGTACCCGGACTTGGCGATCACGGCGGCGTTATCGAGAAGGTCGGGCATGACCGCCGCCAAGGCGAGGAGTTTTCGGCGAACTTTTTTTAGATTGGGCTGATTTCGGCCGAGAGAGAATCTTTCCGCGAACAGCTCCAACATGATGGGGCGTGTTTCCTCCCCAATATTATAACCAGGCGCAAAGGAACGCGCAAACCCCTCCGCCGTGAGCAATGTTCGAAGAAGGATCGCCAGATCAGGCGGAAGTGCGAGCTGATAGTCTCGCAGGAGATCGAACACGCGGCTGAAAATATGCGAGAACTCAATCCCCGAAAGGACGGTTCCTCTGAATTCACCTATCAGCTGGTCCAAATTCTGGGTGAGCCCATCACGGTCAACTTTTGGATTTCCGGCCCATTCGAGCAACACGTTCGCGACGTCGGCTGTGTCCTCGTCGGCTATAGCCATGACAAGTCGCACCAGCTCCTCGCGTCTCGCCTTCGTGAGAGTGCCGACCGATCCAAAGTCGATAAAGCCCACATCCTGTTCCCCGATAAGGAAAACATTGCCCGGATGCGGATCGCCATGGAATTCGCCATTCAGAATGATCATGCGCAGGACTGCATTCGCATATTGTCTCGCGAACGCCGCCACGCGTGGGTCGGTCGAGCCGGCCTCGAGCGCAGACGCGGGCGTTCCATACAGCCGCTCCTGGACGTTGACCCGTATCCCCGTCAGTTCCCAATGAATTGTTGGAGTCTTGATCCCAAGCGTGTCAAGATAGCCACCGATACGCTCGCATGCACGAGCTTCGGCTGCCAGATCCATTTCCCAGGCAAGATTTCTGCCAAAGGTTCGCAGGAACTCTACGGGGCGATAGCGGGCGATTTCAGGGGATCGATCCTCGGCAACGGCGGCGAGGCGCGACAGCAGCCGCACATCGGCCTCCATTCGCGCAGCAGTGCCCGGACGCCGCACCTTTATGATAACGCCGGCGCCGTCGAGCAGCGAAGCAGAGTAGGTCTGCGCTACCGAAGCCGAAGCCAGTGGTTGTTCATCGAATTGGGTGAATTCCCCTCGCCAGTCAGCTCCCCAGCTTGCGGCAAGGATGGGCTCGATTTCTTCGAATGGCACCGGAGAAACCTGATCGTGGAGCGTCGCGAAGGCAGCAATCCAGGACCTGGAAAACAGATCGCTGCGCGTCGCCAGCAGCTGTCCAAGCTTTATTCCGACCGGACCAATGTCGCGCAGGAGTGCGACGACCGCCGCCGGCCGCAATTCACCTGGATCGATTGAATTGGCAGGATGCGGAATGACGCCGAGCGCGCCCGCCAGGCTTTTGGCGCCGTGCCGGACAAGAATCTGTCCTATCTCGGCGGCGCGTGCGATGTCTCCTATCGGTTTATCTCGGAACCCAGGCATATGTCCTATTCCGCATCGGTCCGGCTCTGATCGAGATTCGACGCAATCCGCACAAGAATGTCCAGCAACGTCCGTTTTTCGTCGCGCGTGGCGTTCCGCCATAAGACCCTATGCAGCCCGTCCGCGGATTCTCTCAGTTGGGGCAACAACCTGTCGAGCTCCTGGGTCAGGATGAGCTGCCATGCCCGGCCGTCCGTTTTGGCTCGTCGCCTTTCCATCAATCCTTTCTCACAAAGGCCAGCGACGGCTTGACCGATCGTGGCGGATTCCAACTCTAGTCGCTTGGCAATTCCGGCCTGCGTCAACGATGGTTCGCGGAGAAGTTGTCCGATGATGCGCCACTGCGTCTGATTGAGGCCGCTCTTGGCAATCCGTGCGTCATAAGCGCGCCTCGCCCCCCGACTAATCTCGTCCATCAAATATAGCATACGGTCGTCGTCGGTGAGGGCGCCTTCGCGAAGCCGTGGCGGCATTGTGTCGAGATTTGCGTTCATACCGCTGCCTAGTCCGTTTCGTGGGAATGCCAAAACGCAAATTACTAAACGATTTTACTAACTGGATGGAACGGTCTACGCCACGCCATGAAGCGACTTAGCACATGTCCAAAATCCTTCGAAAGAGGCAGATGACCGACGAACCAAATGAGCGGGAACAGGATCGCGCGCCCGCATCCAGCCTGAAATCGCAACCCAAATTTCGCCTCATCCTCATCATAGCCATCACTGCTGCGCTGATTGCAGGTGGTTGGTGGTATTACAGGCATGTCACCTATGGGCAGTACATGCAGTCGACCGACAACGCCTATGTCGCGGCCGACAGCGTTGTGGTTTCATCAAAAGTGGCCGGATACGTGGACGCGGTGCTCGTCTCTGAGAACGGGTGGGTCAGTCCCGGCGAGGCGCTCGTGCAACTGGATGTGCGAGATTATAGAGCCCAGGCGCAACAGGCGCGTGCGCAGATTGCGGCGACGCTGGCCGGCGCCGACACAATCCGCTCGCAAGTAACCGAACAGGACTCAGCGATTCGACAGGCGCGGGCCCAACTCGCCGCCAAGCGCGCGGCGCTCGACCTCGCCAATGAGCAGGTAGCGAGGTATCGCCCCCTCGCCGCGACCGGTGCGGAGCCGCGAGAAAAGCTTCAACAATATGAGACACAGGCGCAGCAAGCGCACGCCGACTTTGTTGCTGCCCAGGCAGCAGTCTCTGCCGCCAACGGTCGGAGGGCCACCTTGTTCAAACAGATCGACCAGACCGAAGCCCAAGCTGACGCGGCCCGCGCGCAGCTGGAAGCGGCCGACCTAGATGTCACATCGACTCTGCTGCGAGCCAGCAAGGGAGGTCGCGTTGGCGATCTAACAGTAAGGGTCGGCCAATTCGTTCAGCCCGGCCAGCGATTGATGACGGTGGTTCCGGTAAACGAAATCTACGTCATCGCTAATTTCAAGGAGACGCAGGTCGGCCTTTTGCGGGCGGGGCAACCGGTCAAGCTCGAGGTCGACGCACTTCCCGACTTTGAGATTGCCGGACGCGTTGAGAGCATCTCCCCCGGAACCGGAGCAGAATTTTCAATCCTGCCGCCCGAAAACGCCACAGGGAATTTCACCAAGATTGTTCAGCGGATAACGGTTCGTATCGCGATAATAGCCTCGCCCAAAGTGCGTCGTCTGCTCGTCCCGGGCATGTCGGTTGTGGCAGTTGTCGACACGCGAAATGCTGCCGGAGAGCTGAAAGAGATCTCGAGTACCGACAAATGACCGCCGAGTTGGCATCGAACAGCGCCTCTGGTACTCCGACTGCAGACAGGCGGAATGCCGATATCACCGCGTGGATAGCGGTCGCAGCGGGCGCACTTGGCGCCATGCTCGCAACACTCGATATCTCTATCGTCAATTCCGCGCTTCCGGTGATCCAGGGCGAAATCGGAGCCAGCGGCACCGAGGGAACCTGGATTGCCACCGCATTTCTCGTAGCCGAAATCGTGGTAATTCCGCTTAGCGCCTGGCTTGAACGCCTTTTTGGACTGCGAAATCTGCTCATCATTGCGGTTTCCGCGTTCACCGGCTTTTCAATTCTTTGCGGTATGGCGACCGACCTCACGACCATGATCATCGGTCGCACGGGTCAGGGTTTCATGGGTGGTGCGCTGATACCGACTGCGATGACCATCGTGGCGAAAAGATTGCCGCCCCATCAACAGCCGATCGGCATGGCGCTGTTCGGCATGACAGTGATTCTGGGTCCGGTCATGGGGCCGCTGATCGGTGGCTGGCTGACCGAAAATTTGAGCTGGCACTATGCCTTCTTTGTCAATGTTCCAATCTGCGCTGTGCTGCTGCTGCTGCTATTCGTCGGGCTTCCTCACGAAGAGCCGAAGTGGGAGTATCTGACCGATGCTGATTGGGCGGGCATTGCCGGCCTGATTCTGGGGTTGGGCGCTTTGACTGTGTTGCTTGAGGAGGGGCATCGCGAGGAATGGTTTGAATCCGCTCTTATTCGCTGGCTGGCCCTCATTGCCGTCATCGGTTTCGCTTCACTGATCTACGGGCAGCTGAATGCGTCCAAGCCCGTCCTGAAACTCCGCCTCCTTCTCAATCGCCAATTCGGAAGCGTTGCGGTGATGGCTCTCGCCTTGGGAATGGTGATGTATGGTTCGACCTACGTCATTCCCCAATTTCTTGCGATCATATCGGATTATAACGCTTTTCAAACCGGGCTCGTTATATTTTGGATGGGTATTCCGGCCTTTGTGCTTATGCCGATCCTGCCCTTAATGATCCGTAGGCTCCACATCCGCATTGCCGTCGGAGTCGCAATGCTTCTGCTGGCGGCCAGCTGTTTCGTCAGCATAAGCCTCACCGCGGAATCCGGGGGCGCCGTATTCATCGAAAGCCAGCTTATTCGGGGTGTTGGCATGATTCTGTCCATGATGTTCCTGAACCAGGCTACCGTAGCCTCAGTGGCAAATACAGATGCTGGCGATGCCTCCGGTATTTTTAACGCCGCTCGAAATCTCGGAGGATCTTTCGCTTTGGCCGGACTGGCTTCGTTTCAGGACCAGCGGATCTGGCACCATAGCCGGCGCATGGAAGAGACGCTGAATGCCAACAGTGTTTCGCTCCAGATTTATCTTGATGAACTCGCGAAAAGCTTCGGCGGGATGGAGGGTGCCATGTCGATGCTAGGCCGGACCATCCAGCGGGACGCGTTCGTAATGACCTACAATGATGTGTTCTTGGCGATGGGCGTCCTAACCTTGATGACCGTTCCTTTGGTCATCTTTTTGAAGCCGCTTCCCAGGAATGTTTCCCTTTCGATGCACTGAGCCTGATATGATAAAAAAATCTGTAATATCGCTTCTCGCCTCGTTTCTGCTGGCCGGTTGTGTCGCGGGCCCAGACTACGCCGGGCCTCCAGAAGTATTCTCGGCGAACCGAAATGACGGCTTTGTCCGTGCCGGCGGTAACGTCAGCGATGCCGAGCCCGAGCTGGCAGATTGGTGGCTCCTTTTGAACGATCCGGAATTGAACAGGCTTATCGAGGCCGCGTTATCGGACAATCCTTCGCTTCAGGCTGCGCAAGCGCGGATCGCGCAGGCGCGGGCATCCGTGAGACAGGAGAAGGCCGGAAGATTTCCGACGCTTGGAACCCAGGCGACGGCTATTCAGGGCCGCTTGCCGGGCCTTGATATTCAGAACAGTGCCCCGCCTTCGGCGAGCGCGCCTGTTAGTCCGCAGGGACAGGCGGATGATAGCCTCAGTGTCTACAATCTCGGGCTCAACGCTAACTGGGAGCTGGATTTCGCAGGAGGAACGCAGCGACGGATCGAGGCCGGCAACGCTCAGGCAGCGGCAGCGGTTGCCAATGTGGAGGATGCCAAGGTCCAGCTGACCGCCGAAGTCGCCAATGCCTATGTCAACCTGCGCGAGGCCCAGTTTCGAGCCAAAGCGTACCGAACCGAGTGCGAGTTGCAGCATCAAATCCTCTCGCTAACCTATCAACGGTATCAGCAAGGCGTTTTGCCCCTGTTCCCTCTCGGCAATGCAAATGCCGAGCTCGAGTTGCTCAAGTCTCAGCTCGCCGAGGCCGAAGCTGACACGGCGGTATTGCTCGATGCGCTTGCCATTTTAGCTGGGCAGATCCCAGGGACAACGGACGAAGCGCTGAAACAGATCTTCGATGTTCCCCTCCCGCCGGAACAGGTCGCGGTGGGCGACCCCTCAAACCTTGTCGCACGTCGGCCCGACATCCGCGCGGCCGAACGCAGCCTGGCGGCAGCAACGGCTCGGATCGGTGTTGCGGAGGCTGCACGATTTCCGAAGCTGTCATTCATGGGAATCTTGGGACTTGGCGGAACGTCGCCAGACGATCTCTTTGATGTGAGCAACCCGTCAATTCTCGCTATTCCGCAGCTGCAGTGGAACTTCCTCGATTTCGGAAGGGTCGATGCCTCGGTCGATCAGGCGAGCGCCGCCCGTGCCGAGGCGGTTGCCAACTATCGACAGACAGTGCTTTCTGCACTTCAGGACGCCGAGCGCGCGTTGTCGCGCTTTGGCCAGCAGCGCTCTGCCCTGGTGGCGTTCGCGCAGATCAAGTCCCAGGCAGATGGCGCAGCCGATCTTGATCGACAACGATTTGCCGGCGGAGTGATCTCGCGCGCTGACCTAAATCGCACGCTTCGCAAACAGGAGCAGGCGGCAACCGACCTCGTCCGGGGAAAGGCGGCGCTCACGCTGTCATGGATCGCCCTGCAAAAATCACTCGGCCTGGGATGGCAAATGCAAGCAAAGATTTAATGTCACCTACGAGTGTTGTTAATATAAACTCCAAGGTGCGATATCGGTTCAGAAAGAATCTCATAGGGATTTCACCTGACAATTTTATCTAACCTTAGCAAGAGTATCCTGTGCTTATTCAAACGATCTGTCGGCCGATTTGTGCGCAGCATACTCCTTGCAAGCGACCTGATATAACGCTACGCTGACGTCTACATAATGTCATTGAGGCAAGGCGCGATGTGTGGATCGGCATGGTTAAATGTGTGGGGTCAGTGGTCCCGCTTGCTGGCATGATCCGCTCGACGACGGGCTATGGGAGAGGAAGTTGCCACGGGCGATCCGCTCTCCCGACACCGGTTGGAGACTTGCTGCGATGAATGCGCGCACAGCACCGAACATCTTCGTTCGCGAAGGAGATGGCATTTCAACGTTGGTCGTTGAAGGTGACTGGACAGCGATTTCGATCGCAGGCCTTTCCGGGCATGTTCTGAGTCCCTCGAACCTCTCCTTCTCAAGCGACTTCGGAAACCTGGGAAGGATAGACAGCGCAGGCGCGCTCGCCATCCTGACTCTCGCACCCAATGCGGCATTTACCGCAGACCTGCCCGCCAATCTTGCTGATCTGTTCGCGCTGGTGGGCTCGGCCATGGCCGACCGCGATGTCCCGTCTATCAAAACTCCCCCATTTCACGTGCGTCTTGGCCAAAAAGTTTATCGAGCTGTCCAGGAAATCGGCGCAAGCGCTCGATTTCTCGGGCAACTTGAGGTGGCGCTCATGAAATCTCTTGCACATCCCAAAATGACCGGCCCCCACCGAGTGGTCCGCGTGGACTGTTAGTGCATTGACGCCTCCATCGCCAGTGTTGGCCGTAGGTGGAGCGAAGCGGAACCGGAGGGCGACACTGGCGATGGAACGGCCTCCGGCGCGGGTGGCCGATATCCCAGCGAGCTGTGCGGCCGGACGGTGTTGTAATGGCGCCGCCAAGCTTCGATCAGGATCTGGGCCTCGGTTAGTGAGTAGAAGATCTCGCCATTGAGCAGTTCATCGCGCAGCGACCCGTTGAAGCTCTCGCAGTATCCATTCTCCCATGGCGATCCGGGGGCGATGTAGAGCGTCTTCACGCCGACCTTCGCCAGCCATTCCTGCACCGCCGTCGCGATAAATTCCGGGCCATTGTCGGACCGGATATGCGCGGGCGGACCGCGCGTGACGAACAGTTCGGCCAGCACCGCCAGCACATCGTCGCTCTTCAGCTTACGCGCCACGGGCAACGCCATGCACTCCCGGCTCGCCTCGTCGATGATCGACAGGATGCGGTATTTGCGACCATCGTGGGTGCGACCCTCGACGAAGTCATAGGACCAGACGTGCCCGGGATATTCCGGCCGAAGCCGGATGCACGATCCGTCGTTCAACCAGAGCCGCCCGCGCTTCGGCTGCCTTTGCGGCACCTTGAGCCCCTCGCGTCGCCAGATGCGCTCGACCCGCTTGCGGTTCACATGCCAACCGGCATCGCGCAGCAATGCCGTCACCCGGCGATAGCCATAACGACCATATTGCCGCGCCAGCGCAATGATATCCTCGGTGAGAGCCGCTTCGTCATCCGCCCCGCAAGGCGCCTTGCGCTGTGTCGATCGATGTTGCCCGAGCACGCGGCAGAGCCGTCGCTCGGACACCGGCATCATCGTTCTGATGTGATCGATACAGCGCCTTCGGCGCGCGGGGCTCAGAAGTTTCCCCGGGCAGCTTCCTGCAGGATCAGCTTGTCGAGCGTCAGGTCCGAGATCGCGCGTCGAAGCCGCACATTCTCCTTCTCCAGATCCTTCATCCGGCGCGCCTGGTCGGTCTTCAGGCCGCCATATTCCTTGCGCCACCGATAATAGGTCTGCTCGCTGACAGCGATCCGGCGACACGCCTCCGCGGTCGTCGCGCCCTGCGCCAGCACAACCTCCGCTTCACGCAGCTTGCCGATAATCTCTTCCGGGCGATGCTTCTTGCTCGGCATTCCATGTCTCCTTCGTAATCCAAAATATCATCAATTTTGGACCACTCAGAAGGGGCAGATCAGTGGACAGCAAGTCTTTTTATAAGCGCTTACCATGCGCGATCACGCGCCATATTCGCCAAACGAATGATCGCCGCCAGATGATCGTTCCAACTCTTCATTGCTTCGCGCTTCTCGTCCTTCCAGTCGTGGCGCTGGTAGATACCGGCGACGCCCGCGCGGGAACCTCCGACGTGATTGAGCACAGCTTCGGTCACTTCAAATCGAACGCCTAGCCGTTGAAACCCGGTTGCAAGAGTTCGTCTCAAGTCATGCAGTCGCCAGTCCGGTAACGGTTCGCGGCGTCTTGCGACATAAGCAGGTCGAGCTTGATCTTGCCTTTGCTATATCCGGTGAACCTTCCGCCCTGGAGGTCGTGAACATCCTGCCGCTACGCGGCCAGATAGCCGACCCGGCAACCTCGTCGAGGATCGCAACTGCAAGTTCGTTGAGCGGAATTCGGTTGGGCTCGCCATTCTTTGCCCGTTCGCCGGGCAGGGTCCAGGGAGATCTTTACGGTTGAGTTCCCTCCGCGACGACCTCTCTCGTCGCTGACCGGTGACGATCAGAAGGCGGATGATGGGTCCGAAACAGGAATGCGTGTTTGGCGCCGCCATCCAGATGCGGCCAAGCTCCTCGTCTGAAAGCCAGCGATCGCGAGGTTTGACCGGGGGCGGGGTTTCCAGCCTTCCATCGGACTCCGATCGATATCTCCCCGGCTGACGGCCCAGCGCAAAGGCGGCGCAAAACAGCGAAGACGTTACGGATATTTGCGATCTGCGCGCGCGGCATGCGGTCGAAGACGGCAACGATGTCGATCGCGTAAGTTGGGAAGGGCTTTGATCCCAAGACCGGCTTTACATGCAGCTCGAGGCTGCGCTTGACGAGGCGCCTCCAGCCTTCTCCAACGCAGGCCTCAGCGAAGCGATCAGAGTAATTATCGAAGGCTAGATCGACCGACTCTCGCCGTCGTTGCCGCTCTGCTTCGCCTGGATCGATTCCCTGGGCGATCAGAATAGCCAGTCGCTCCGCTTCGGCTCTGGCGGTGGCTGGCGTCCATGGCGAGCCATGGCTGCCTATCGTGTAGCGACGCGTCTTAGATTCGCGACCGCCCATTCGGAATTGCAACACGTAAGACACGGCGCCAGCTTTGGTTCGCTTTGCGCCAAAACCCTTTATGCTATCATCCCAAAGAATGTCATGTTGCCGCTCGAAATGAGAGCATCGACCGACCGTTTTGTGATCTTTCCGCTTGCCATAAATTGGTCTCCCAATACGGCGTTTCCAGCAATCACCCGGCAATCACCGTGGCGGAAATTGCCGCGTAATTGGGAAAAGATAGCATAGGGAGTGGCTATAAAAAACTAGCCTTTTCAACCCTATAGCACTCCTATATACGCCTCCAGCGAAAATACCAGAATTGCGTGGGGTTCGTTCATTCTCGGAATGAAAGCTAACAGTCTCTTATCGGTCATTTGTTGAAGTCTAAACGGACGTCGTCTTCGCCGCTTATCCTGCCCTGATCGCCGACGAACAGGCAAATTCGTGCCGGCAGCTTGCACCCGCTTGAGCAACAAGCTTGCTAAGCAAATCGCCGTTCTTCGCTCAAGTGCAGCGCAACCGGGGGAAGCGCCTCAAATTCTGGTTTGGCGAAATAAAATCCCTGGACATACCGCACGCCCATCGTTCGCAGTGCGTCGAGTTCCCCGGCAGTCTCAATTCCCTCGGCGATCACCGTCACGCCTAGCGAGTCACACATTTTGACGACCGCGTTGACAATCATGCGCCGCGGCATGCTTGTATCCAGTCCCCGGATCAGCTCCATATCGAGCTTGATGATGTCCGGCTGGAAGCGGGCCAATAGGTTCAAACCCGCGTGCCCCGCTCCGAAATCGTCCAGCGCGGTTCCGAACCCCATTTGCTGATATGTCGCGATTATGTTGGCCACATGGTCAGGATCGACCATTTCCTCATTTTCGGTAAATTCGAAGATCAGGCGGTTGGTCGGGAAATCAACCTTTTTTGCTGCTTTGAGCGTCACTTGGATGCAAGCCGCAGGCGAATACACGGCATTGGGCAAAAAGTTGATGGAAAGGCGCGCGCCCATCTCAATCAGCCCCGCCGCCGCTGCGGTTTCGATGGCTTTGACGCGGCACTGCTGGTCGAACGCATAGCGATTGCTGTCCGATACCTGCGAAAGCACGCTCGCCGCGCTTTCTCCCGCCGGTCCGCGAACCAGTGCCTCATATGCAAACGGAACGCCATCGAGGACGTCGACAATCGGCTGGAAAGCCATCGAAAACTCAAACGCGAGTTCGGTACCGTCACGGCCCAGCGCATGGAGATTTGGAGGACTTTGTCACGCCCTTGCTATTACAGCGAAATCTTAAGAAACCGCTCGTGGTTGCTCCACTGCGACCCATCGATCTTGGGCAGCTTTGCTCGTCTTCTGGCGACAACCTGCCGGTCCGCCATTCGGCCAAGTCAGGTCCATTTCGATTCTACCTCCATGCTTGCCGATGGGATCAAGGCCGTGGCGAAGCCCCATAATTGCTCTTCGCGACGCTGGACCGAGTAAGGGGAACTACGGATAGGGTTGTTCCGCGCTCTGGTTCATAAGCGGCTGGATAAATTTGGCAAATGACCGAGCCGCATTGAAGCACGAAATTGAATGTCCACGGCTGGAGCGGGTATCTCAAAACCCGGACGGGATTCAAATTCAGTGTCCCTGGGCGTCAGCGTGCGGCTCTGTCCGGGCGATGCTCCGCTCGTCCCGTCGAGCGGAAACCGCCGCTCCCGGTTGATGCATGATCGATCTTGGTGGGTCGGAGGATCGCGAGATCGCCGTGCATATAACCATCGCATTAAGGAGCGAGATTTGGATAACCGCAACAAGGTGAGCGAGGCGCAGCTCGAGCGCCTGATTCCAAGCTTTTACGCGCGCGTCCGCGACGACGCGCTAATTGGTCCGGTGTTCCACGGCGCGATCGGCGACTGGCAGCAGCACTTGGGAAAGCTCGTCGACTTCTGGTCGTCGGTGATGCTCACCAGCGGTCGCTACAAAGGCAGTCCGGTGGCAGCGCACCTTAAACATCTGTCCGCAATAACACCGCCGATGTTCGATCGCTGGTTGATGCTCTGGGCCGAAGTGACTGCCGAGTTGATGCCACCAATCACTGCCTTCGCGCTCCAAGACAAGGCGGCGCGGATCGCCGAAAGCCTCAAGCTCGCACTATATTTTCGCCTCCCGCCGGTGCAGGGAACCCACCCTGGCCGACCCCCACGCAGTCCTGAAAGGACTCACGATGACGAATACGATTCTGGTCCCCGACAAGCTCGCCCTCGCGACCGAACGAAAGGTCCAGCCCGCGGTGCATCACAAGCCGACCGGATTCTCCGATCGGTTCGCGCTCGGTTTCACCAAGCTTTTGCGCTTCAGCGCCGACAGGTTGTTCGCCAAACGCTACGGCCACCGAGCGATCGTTCTCGAGACGGTCGCAGCAGTGCCGGGCATGGTCGGCGCTATGCTTACCCATCTGAGTTGCCTGCGCCGGATGCGCGACGACGAGGGCTGGATCCGGACCTTGATGGAAGAGGCCGAAAACGAGCGTATGCATCTCATGACTTTCATCGAAATCGCCAAGCCCACCTGGTTTGAGCGCATGATGATCCTGTCCGTCCAAGGCATATTCTTGGTGGGATTCTCGATCCTCTATCTCATCTCGCCGCGTACCGCTCACCGCGTTGTCGGCTATTTCGAGGAGGAAGCCGTCACCAGCTATACATTGTACCTCCAGGAGATCGATGAGGGCCGGTCGCCGAACGTGGCCGCTCCTGCCATCGCCAAGCATTATTGGAAGATGGCGGATGATGCCAAGCTGCGCGATGTCGTATTGCTGGTGCGCGCCGACGAGGCGCATCACCGCGACGTCAACCATGGTTTCGCAAACCAGCTAAATGGCGGGTCGGTCGATCAATCGCGGGTCGCAGCCTATCCCGACCACGCTACCGATATCCGGTTGCATGCTCGAGATGCGTGACGGAATTCAGGCTCGCGGAATGCGTTGCGCTGCGGCCGAGGCCCGGTCTGCTCTGTGATGACCGGCGCACCGGAACCGTACAAGTGCACCCCCATTTTTGACGAGGCCACGCTTCCGGCCGGGCTTCGCGGGGAGCATCGTACGAAGGTCGGCGTCTGGGGCGTCATTCGGGTGCTCGAAGGCCGGCTTCGCTACCGGGTTCTTGATCCGGTTTCTGAAACCATCCTCGACACCGAGCATCCGGGGATCGTTATTCCGGACCAGCCCCATTTGGTCGAAACGATTGGCCCCGTCCGCATGGTCGTCGAATTCTACGATCGGGAGCCGCAGATAGCCAGAACAGGAGCCTGAGCCATCCGCGTTTGATTGCGGCGCCGCTTTGCAACAATGCCCAGAATAGCGTAGCAAGGTCTCGCTATCCGGCCTCCAGAAAGGCTCGCCATGCAGTTTTCACGATTGCTCTTCGTATTGACAACGACTCTACTGTGCGCATGCGTGCCTGCCGAGCGGGACGTTACCACTTCAAATTCGGCTGCCCGAGCGCCTGCGCTGCAAACTCAGGACGCGCGCGCACTTTCTTTTGTCGAAGAGCGATGTAGCGGTTGTCATGCATTGCGCCCGGGCGTTGAGCCGCCCAATTCGCAGGCACCCAGCTTTGTGGCCGTCGCTAATGATATGGGGTTTACCCAAGATACGCTGCGCGAATTCTTTCGCGACGGACACGACACACCGGATGCGATGTCGATCATGCTGACCAGAGAAGAGGCTGAGATGGCCTCCGCTTACATCATGTCACTTCGCTCTCCTCGCTGACACGACGCGATGGCTTTCGCAAAATTGACCGATTGGGAGCAGTTCCGGCGAAGCGGGGACTAGCCGTGAGGCTCACCGGAAAACGCTGTGATTGCCCGATTTTCAATTGAGCGGGGATAGGACAGCCATCCAATACGTGATCGCGCCGGACCGAAAGTTCGGCGAGCATGCGAGAAATTGGTGCGCGCAGTTCGAGATCGCGGTTCCGACCAGTCGCCCGATACCTGCCGTCAGCGCCATGGCCAAGGCGCCCCAGAAAAGGACGCGCGCCACAGGATAACGGGGCCGGGATCCGCCCGCCGCCGCCCCAACTCATCCGAGCAGGACGAGAAACAGGAGCGACGCGACCGCCTCGCCGGGGACAAGTAAGGTCTGGGGAAGCAGGGCTGCCGCGACAACCGGCGGAAGGGCGCCCAGGGTGAAGGTGCCGGCGGAGGTGAACGCCGCATTGATCGGCCGCGCCGAGGTCATATCGCTAATGTGAAGCTCGTCGCGGGCGTGGGTGCCGAGCGCACGAACGCGGTCATCTGCGTGGCGACGGTTCTCGCGATATCGGCATCGAGGCCGCGTGCCCGGTAAATGCCGGCAAGTTCCTCAAGGTTCGCGTCGGGGCTTGTGGCCAGTTCAAGCCGTTCGCGTCCGAGGTCCGCTTGCTCGGTGTCCGACTGCGAACTCACCGAAACTTATTCTCCGGCCGCCATCGACACTGCACCGGCCAAAAATTGCGGCGATACCCGCCACAAGGATTGCGGAGCGTGGCGCGCCCGATGCGGCAACGGCCATGATCAGGCTCGCGGTCGCGACGATGCCGTCGTTGGCGCCATGTACGGCGGCACGCAGCCCGCCGATGCGCGAACAAGATGGCTTTCGCCTTGGCTTCTCATGCCAGCGGTTTGGCTTCGGCCGGTTTGATCGCGACGCCGTCGACAAGATCCTCGACCATCAGGGCCATCAGGCCGACTTGCGAATGCACATCGGCCTTGGCGTAAATGCGCGCGAGCTGCGCCCGGATCGTCCCCGATGCCGCGCCGCGGAGGCGTGCAATTTCGGCAGCATCGAAACCTTTGAGCGCGAAGAGCGCGACATCGGCCTCGGCACCGGTCAGTTGCCAATCGAGAAACCGCTGCCGGATAAGGTCCGCCATGGCGCCGCGCGCCGTTGCGACGCCCGTCTCGTCGAGTCGGGCGCGCAGGATCAGCCAGCGCAGCTGGAGCGCGCCGAAAACAACGCCGGCGATAAGCGCGACGGTCGCGCCCGTTTCGACAAGCAGGTGAATGCTCCAGCCATCATCGCCGATGTCGCCAGCGACGTCAGCGATGAAGAAGATCGTTGCCAGAGCCTGGAGGATCACCAGAAAGGTGGTCGCGACCGCCCGACGTTCCAGCGCTCTGCGTCTTTGCTGCATGGCCACGGTTTACGCGCGCCCCGGCAACATAGCCAACAGGATTTCCCGGCCGCTGCGGCGCGTCTCGAAGACCACCCCGGCGATATGCAGCGCGATCAGAACGTAGAGCAGATTGACGGCCGTCTCATGTACCTCTTCCCACTCGCTTTCCTCGCCGCCCGCGCCTTCGGTCGCTTCATCGGCATCATGATCACGCCGTTCCGCGAGAACCTTCTGGGTAACCTCGTCCGACCGCTCCGCTCGATCAAGGAAAGTCGTTGAGGGTGGCCCCGCCATTGCTATTCCGCTGGCGATGATGACCCCGAGCATGCTCCAGATCGCATAGACCATCAGCGCGCCGAGCGGATTGTGCGAGCGATGAACCTCCTTTTTGCCGGCCCTTATGTCGCGCAGGTGGCCCAGCGCCCGGCCGGGGCTCAGGGGGAAGGCCGAGAAGCGGGCCTCAGGGGGGCCTATCGATCCCCACAGTAGCCGAAGCGCGAGGATGGCGGCCAGTGCATAGCCGACCCAGATATGCGTGCCGGATCCTTCCTCGGTGACCAGCGCGTTGGCGAGGATGGCCGTGACAATCGACCAATGCGTAATTTTTACGACAGGATCCCACCTTCGGCGCGTGCGAACAGGTTGCTTGGCAAATTCATCGGAATCGAGACTGGGCGAGACGGTCATGATCTTTTCCTTCGTTGCTCGAAGCATCTGACCATCATGAGAGACCCCCGCCATTGGCGAACCGCTTATTATCGCAAATGTAAGCATTTGCTTATGTCGGCGCCTCGTTGCACGAAATTTATCGACGCAGATTCGTCGGTTAGCCGCCTAATGATCCCAGAAGCCGACCGTCTCCCACCGGCCCAGTTTCGGCTGACTAACTGGCTGTTTTCGATACGAAATTGCAAGCGCACGGTCCGCCAGATCAGCTTATGATCCTGTCCACCTGCGGCTGCAGACGAGGACTAACCGAGAGAATGATCGGAATGACGATGAGATAGGCGGTCGCCCATGACCGCAACCATGTTGCGACAAAACTACCAGAAAAAGCCGAGGTTAATAGCGATGAGGAAGAGATGCTATGGAGACAAAACGAACCCCGCCTAACTAACGGATAGCGTTGCAGCATCGCTTGGTCTGAGCACGGCCGACTCCAAGAAGACTGTCGCCACTGTTGTTGCCGCGATTACCGATGCGGCGGCCATCGGGGACGAATTTTCGGACGATGGATTTGGAAAATACGAGGTAGGGCAACGCCCGCGCTTGAAGGCCGCAATCCTTCGACCGGCGAACGGCAGAAAGATCATCGTAAACACCATGCCGATGATCAGCACGACAGGCGGAGCTCTCAGGCGGTCTTCGCGCCTGTATCGGCAGGTTTGAGCGGTAGGATCGCGATCGCGCGCGTGCCGGGACGGGCGCTCTCGGGATGCGTCTGCTCATAGCGGATCTCGGCGCGGTGCGGCCGCGCGAGCGCGGCAATAAGCTTTGTGCCGAGCCCCGTACCACGCGCGGCGGCGCCTTGGGGCCAGCCGGCACCATCGTCTTCGACCGTCAGCTGGACGCTCGCATCCGTCGTTGCGAGACGGATGCGGACTTCGCCGGGGCCACCTTCATAAGCATATTTGCAGGCGTTGCTGACCCACTCGTTGACGATCATGCCAAGCGCCACCGCCTTGTCAGTCGCAAGCTTCAGCGGCGCGGCGCTTGCGCGGACCCGCTGTTCGCACGCTTCGGTCGACCAGGTCGCGGCGAGATCGGCGGCAAGCGCTTCGAGATATTCGTCCATCGCCACATATTCGACATCGTCGCTCGTGTAGAGGCGCCGGTTGACGTGGGCGATCGTCGCGATCCGCTGCTGCGTCTGCTGGAGCGCGTCGCGCGCAGCGGCGTCGGTGAGCATGCGTGCCTGAAGCGCGATGAACGACATCACCATCTGGAGATTGTTCGCGACGCGGTGATTGACCTCCTTGAGCAGCGCCTCGAGCCGCGCGTTGCTGATCAGAAGATCCGCCTCGGCGCGCTCGCGGTCGCGGCGGAGCTGCGCGCGCTCGAGCACCTGCTCGAAGCTCGACGCCAGGAGGTCGAAGAAATCCTCGCCGACCGACTTGACGACATAATCCTCAGCGCCCGACTTCAGTGCGGCAACCGCGATCCGGCTCTCTTCGGAGCCCGTTACATAGACGATCGGCGGACAGGCGGGGAGGGCGCGCAGCGCCTCGAGCGTCCCGAGCCCATCCATTCCGGGCATATAATGGTCGACCGCGCAGAGGTCGAACGCCCCCGCGGTGACCATCGCGACGCCCTCGGCGCCGGTCGCAGCAAGGCTCACCTCATAGCCCTTGCGGGTGAGCGCGCGCGAGACGAGGCGCCTGATGCCTTCGTCGTCGTCGATATATAATATGCGCGTCGGCGCCATTCTCAGACGGGATCCGGGTCCGGGACCTGGATCACCGAGAGGAACAGGCCAAGCTGGCGGATCGCATCGGCGAAGCTCTCATAATTGACCGGCTTGGTGATGTAGACGTTGCAGCCCAGATCATAGCAGCGCTGGATCTCGATCTTGTCGTCGGTCGTCGTCAGCACCACGACCGGCGTCCGGCGCAGCGCGCTGTCGTCGCTTTTGATTTTGGCGAGAATATCGATGCCGCTCATGTCGGGCAAGTTAAGATCGAGCAGGATCAGCGCCGGGCCGTTGCGCACCGGGCCGTCCTCGGCGTCGTAAAGGAACGAAAGCGCGCTGCCGCCATCGGTGAAATGGTGGATGCTGTTCGAGATGCCCGCGCGGCGGATATTCTTCTCGATGAGCCGGGCATGACCTTCGTCATCTTCGATCATCACGATATTGACTGCCTGATGATCACTCATCGTTATTTTCACCTCGCCATTCGCTCGGCAAGATCAGGCGAAAAGCCGATCCTTCGCCGAGCGCCGATTTCACTTCAATGAATCCGCCGAGGCGATAAGCGAGCGCCCGGGCATGCGCAAGCCCGATGCCTTCGCCCGGCTGATCCTGAGTGCCCGAGCGGCGGAACAGGTCGAAAATCCGCTCATGGTCGCGCGGATCGATGCCGCGGCCATTGTCCGCGACTTCGACCACGACCCGGCCATAATCCTTGCGCCCCGTAATGGCGATGATGCCGGGCACGCCGGGTCTCAAATATTTGAGCGCATTCTCGACCAGGTTCGAGAGGATCTGCTCGACCGCGACGCGGTCGTTGACGACGCCGGGCAGCGGTTCGATCGTAAGGATCGTGCCGGTCTCCTCGATCCGGTGATGGAGGCTGTCGCTGATACCGTGCGCGATCGCGGTGAGGTCGAGCGTCTCGGGCGCGAGGGTCCGCCGTCCCTGCCGCGAAAGTTGCAGGATCGCATTGATCAGCCGGTCCATCTTCTGGGTCGAACTGCGGATGAAGCCGATGGCCTCGGGCAGATCCTCTTCGATGGCAAGGCGTGTGTCCTTGTCGGGCGGGGCCCAGCCGTCGCGATCGCTTCTTTCGGCATAGCCCGCGATTGCCTTGCGCGCCGCCTCGAGCTCGGCGGTGAACCCCATGACATTGACCAGCGGCGAGCGCAGGTCGTGCGAGACGATATAGGCGAAACGCTGGATCTCACTGTTGGCGCGCTGGAGTTCGGCGGTGCGCGCGTCGACGAGCTGTTCGAGGCCGAGGTTGAGATTGGCCAGTTCCTCCTGTGACGCGCGAAGCGCCGCGAGATTGCGGCGGATGAGAAGGAGGGTGGCGGCAGCCACGACGAGGATAAGCAGACCGGTCGCTGCAAGCATTGCGGTGAACAGGAACTGGGTCTGTTTCTGGCGGGCTTCGCGTTCGCGCAGCAGCTGGAATTCCTCGGCCATCATCGTATCGACGATCCGCCTTGTCTGTCGGACATAGCCGACTCCGGTATCGTTCATGAAGCCTGCCAGCATGGCGCGCCGCGCCTCGTCGGTCAGGCCGATGGAGCGTTCGTGATAGCCATGATAGGCGCCGAGCAGCGCCTGCATGCGCGCCACGCGCTGCTGCTGCCGTGGATTGTCGCGGGTCAGACCGGCGAGTATCGTGAGATGTCGCCGGGCGCTGGTCTCGGCTTCGTCCATGATCGTCTGAAAAGCGGGTTCGCCGGTGAGCAGCAGACCGCGGCGCGCCGTTTCGAGCCGCTCGTTCGCACTGGCGAAGGCGCCTAGCCGGGCTTCGACCGCGAGCGTATGCGAGACGAGGGCAGAACTGGCTTCATTGTCGCGCTGAACCCAGAACACCGCGGCTGCGGCCGCGAGCAAAGCAATGAACCCAGTGCCGAGGAGCGTCAGAATGATACGGTTCGCCCGCGTGTCGCGGCCAAGCGGGCCGACCATTTTCGTCGCCATATGTTCCTGTTCCCCAGAGTGGGACAAAAGCCCGCAGCATTCACTCTTACGGATGGGCGTTCGCTCCGCAAGTTCAGCTGCACATTATGACTGCACGCCCTGCATTTTGCCAGTCTCGCGAGGGTAAAATTCAGCGGCACCAATCGATGCTGATGAGGGCAGCGAACACGAACGCCGGCGCTTCGAAGCCAGTCGCGGGCCGCGACATAGGATGGGCTGGCGAAGAGGACAGCGACAAGCAGCTCGGGTTCGGACACGCCGCGAATGCACGTCCATTCCAAGATAGACGCGGGGCTGCTGGGCCGATCCGTTGTTCGGCGGAAAGATCGGAAGGTGTGGTGCAATCGCTTATGATCGGTCTTCATCGATCGCCGGGACGCGTGCCGGGCCGCGACGCGGTCGCAGCCCGGCTTTGCGAGGCAAGCGGATCAGCTCTTGCCGCCGTCCTTCTTGTCCGCTGATTTGTCAGACGACTTGCCTCCCCCCGCCTGGCTGCCGCTGCCGCCCTTTTGCTGCTGCTGGCCGCTCTTGTCGGAGCCGCTGCCCTGCTGCTTGGCGCCGCTGGACGCGCTTTTCTTGTCCTGTGCCATGCTGACTTCCTCTCACTGCTTGCCCGGAATGGGCAGCTAAGAGACGAGCCCACGGAGTGGATGTTCCGGCTTTCGCTCCCAAGTTAACCTGCGTCATATCGATTGTTCGCTACGGGCTCCGCCTTTGGCACTGGCCGCCATCCGCGCGAGCTTTTAATCCCTTGCCGCGTCCCTGAGCCGCGCCGACGCGGGCTTCTGGACGGGGAACAAAAGCTTTTGCAATCGCACGACGGACGCGTGAATTCAGCGCGGAGACCGCGCACGGATCGGCATATAGTCGCAGGTGAATTCAAGCTCCTTCACAAGCGCGCCCGGCGTGAGATGAATATGGAGCGCGTGCTCGCTTCCCGCGGCGCCGATCGCGAAGGCCTGCTCGGCCTCGAACATGTCGTCGCGGTGCGCCTCGCGCCAGCCTCTCACGCTCGCCAGCGCGCGGGCCTTGGCCTTGGGGACACTGTCAGCGACAACGAAGACATTCATGTGTTTCTCGAGAAATTCGCCCGGCGCATAGCCGCCGAGGTTGACATAATAAAGGCGCTCGGGCCCGAGGAAGGGCTCGGGCTTCAAGGCCACATCATAGCCATCGGCATGGTCGATCACCGCCCAGCAGTCGATATGAAGGCTCTTGGGGACACCCCACCACTGGCGGCGCAACGCGTCATAGGTCTCGGTGAGCGAGGGCGCGGCGACGAAGCGCATGTCGTGCAGCTCGATATTGGCGCCTTCGAGTTCGCCGCCGACATAGATAGCGAACAGCTTCATGCCGCGACCGCCGGTTGGTCCGCCTCCCCACTGCCGCGTTCGATGGCAGCAGCAAGCTGCTCTGCGACGACAAGCCCCATCTCATGCGAACTTGTGATCCCCTGGATGAAAGGATGGCGGCCGAGCAGGAAGGGGAGGCTGAGGCAGAAGAGCTGGTCCGCGGGAATATCATCCGAGATCGGGTGAAACCGGTCGTCGATCGCGATGCCGCGCGATTCCGCCGAAGGCGCAGCAGGCTGCGCGTCGCGGACGATGCCTTGGTCGAGCAGCGACGGGAAGGGGAAGGCTTTGGCATGGAGCGGCCGCTGTCCGGTTGCTTCGATGAAGACGGGAAAATCATGGCGTTCGCCGTTTGCCGAGACACTGGCACCGCCTTCGGGGCGATGGCTGTCGATCTGGTAGGCGTCTCCGATTGCGATCACGTCGAGTTTGCCGGCGCGGTGCAGTGCGAGCATCCGCTTGATCGATTCATGCGGCACCGTCGCATAATCGTCGACGAACACGGGTTTGAAATGCTTTGCGAAGCGCCGATATTCCTCCGCATCGAGATGCGGCACGATGAGCGCGAGCACTTCGTGCATCCGCAGGATCGCGTAGCGCCACGGCACCGTATATTCGGCCGCATAGTTGCGCGCCGCCTCGGCAAGGTTGGCCTCCGCCCAGTCGAATGGGTCGGTGTCGGCGCGGGCCGCGAAATAGCGTTCGCAAAAATCTTCGAGCTCGGCTTTGGCGATCCCGATGTCTTGCGCATAGTCCGGATCCGCCACCATCAGTTCCTGTTTGAACAGAGCGAAGGCAGGATCGAGGAGCAGGCCATCGGCGGCGATGAGCGCGTCCATGGCTTCAGGCGTACAGATCGCGAGCGGCTCATATGGCAGCGGCGCGAAGAAATCCGCTTCGGGAAGGAGGCCCTTGCGCGACATCATCGTCATATGAAATTCGCCGGTGCCGCGAGCGGGCACATAGGTGAGGATGCCGTCGTCGTCGTCGATAAAGTCCCCGTTCGCCACCGCCAGCGCGACCGCCGCATCGATCGCGCTCAGCGACGTGCCCCTGATGCCGACCCGGGCAGGCGGAATCGCAGTCAGCGCCGTCGCCGGCCAGGGGCTGAGGAAATAGCCGGCACGAACCTGCGGGTCCTCCGGCCATTGATGCCCGGTCGCGAGCACGACATGATCGAAGCGGGCTTCGCTCGTCTCGCCGCTGCGGGCGCGGACGGTAAGGCACATGGCATCGGGCTCGCTCACGGCATCGACGACGCGGCAGCGCGTGCGTACATCGACCGCGATGCCTTGACCGCGCGCGCGTTCGAGCAGCGCCTGGAACTGGTCGTAGAAATATTCGCCAAGGGCGAGCCGTGGATAGAAGGTCCGTTCACCGATCTCGGCGGGGTCGATTCCCAGATCCACGAGGCGGCCTGGCGCTTGCGAATTCAGCCACTCGATAAGCGTTTCTTCAAGCGGCGGTATCTCGATACTCGCGATATTCGAAAGCATCGCGGGGTCGTTCCAGCCGGGGCGATACGGCGTTCCACGGCCCGCCGTGGGTTGCGTTTCGAAAATCGTCAGCGCGAAGGGCCGCGGCTTCCTGTTCAATAAGGCATGGAGGGTGTAGATGGTGGTCGGACCGGCCCCGACAAAAGCGATCTGCGATGTCATGCGACTGCAATGCGCCGGACGCCGAAAGGGTGCGCGCAATCGCAGCAACATGGATCAACTTTCCCATTTCATGGCGATTGCCGATCCGAAGGCTGATTGCCTAAAGCAGCGAACCAATCCGCGTAAGGCGTGCCGCGCGCCATGTGCCGATTGAAGTCGGGCGTTCCGTCGTCCCACCAGACCGGCCCCCGTTCGCCAAGAGCACGCTTTGTCCGGTCGACTTCGGCGCGCGCCGCGCGTTCGGCCAGCGTATCGCCCGATCCCTTGGCAGCGGCGATCGCGCGGCGTGCTGTCATTAACCGGTCGACCAGATGGCTGCGTTCGGCATCCCCGAGGCGCGGATCGGAACGCCGCCACAGCCGTCCGCGGACGACGAAATAGCGCCCGTCGGGCGTGACGGGATAACTAGACCTGTCCGTATCGGAGATTGGCATCGCGGCGCGGTTTCAGCCGCGCCAGCGCAGCGCGGCGAGCTGCTTGCCGCGTTCGCGGCTGAAATCCGCGAGGCAGCCAAAGCGCGCCATCACCTTCATCGAGCCGCCGGCATATTCACCGCCCGCAATCACGCACTGGGCGTCGCGATATCCGAACCACGCGCGCTGGCTTGCGAGAAGCGCGGCCGCGTAACCGAAGCCGCCGCCGCGCGAGCGATCCGCACTGTCGCGCTTTTTCATGAAGCTGTTGGCCGCAGTCCATTCGCGCGCTATCGCGGCGTCTGCAGATTTGTAGCGCTGATCGGCGGTGCGTATCACTTGCGCCTGCGTCTGCTCGCCGGTGGGCGTGGCTGCGAACGCCAACGCCAGCGCAGAGGCTTGTTTCAGCATAGGGGCTCCGATCGAACCGGTCCATTGTGCCTGGGGCGTGATCCCGTTTTACGGCGCCGGCAGTTTGACTTCGGGAAGCGCCGCGATCTCGGACTTTGTCATCGTGGTCACCAGATCGGTGTCATCGCCTTTCACCATTGTCTTGAGACCGAGGATCGGGACATGAACATAACGGTCGGGATTGCTATCCTCGATTTCGACGAGCAGGCGATCGACCTTGTCATCGGCGCCGCGCACGACCTGCGCGACATCGCCCAGTTCCTTGCCGTCGGCGCCCACCAGATCCGCATCGAGCAATTGTGCTTCGCTAAGCCCGAGCGCGGCCGGGACGGGGCCGGCAACGGTTGCGCTGGTTTCAGCCGCCTTTTCAAGCTTATCCTCGGCGGCGTCATCATTGTCTGAACAGGCCGAAAGCAGCGCCGCCGAGCAGCCAAGAAGGAAGAGCGCGCGCATGTTTTGATCCTTTTTTGAGCCAGGCCCCACTCAGGGAAGCTTGCGTCCGCCGCGTCCAAAGACGAAGCCCAGTACGAGAAGGACCACCGCCACAACGAGGAGGATCTTGGCAAAATCGGCCGATAGCCCGGCGATGCCGCCGAAGCCGAGCAGCGCCGCCACCAGCGCGACCACCGCAAAGATAATTGCCCATTTGAACATGTATTTTCTCCCTTTTATGGACGCGCGCTGTCGCAACGAAAAATGCGCCCGAATCTGGCGGCCAAGGCCGCCAATTCATCCTGTCCGGATAAACGGTCAACGCCGGTTTAGAACGAAAGTTCCTGCCGAAATCCCGGCAACGGCGGCGCTAATGGCGCGTTGATCGGCCATCGGGGGGACGCCTATCGCTCGGGCCATACGCGATGCAGCTTTTCTCCTTCTCCGCCTCCCCGCCTTTCCGGTCGGTGCGGCCGTACGCGCTCGCATCTGCCCGGGACAGCGAGCCCGGGGCGGCGGAAACGCTCTGAAGCACGATATCTTCGCCCTTTCCCTGGTGGGCCGTTTGCAGCATCGCGCAATGGCCGGATGGCCTCCAGCCGCGAAGTGGCAACACGGCGTCCGCGTAGCGCGATGCCGGCTTGACTACGGCCACAGCGCGCTAACCCGCGGTAGCTTTTGCCGGGGCGACCGCTTCGCGCCGAAACCGCCAGGATGGCCGCCGCCCGCGCTGCGCATCGGCCACGCCTCTTGAAAGACGTGCCTTATCCGGGTTGACGGCCGTGCATTGCCGCAACGACGAGTCCATTGCTGGTGCGGCGATTCAACCTGGGTTTGGAGCCGGGGGGTTAGCTCGCCTCGAATGCGCTGTCGGGGATCATCTGCCCCGACTGCCGGGGCGTAATCAGCCGGTCGAGGTTGAAGCCCTGCGACTTTGCCAGCGCGAGGTAGTTTTCGACCGTCTCCGTGGGTAGCGCGGCGGTGCGGGCGATCAGCCAGAGATGTTCGTGGTCGGGCGTGCCGACGAGCGCCACCGAATAATCGGGTGCGACGCCAAGGATCCAATAATCGCCCTGCGTGAAAGGAATCCAGCGAAGATATTCGGGGAGAAAGCTGACCTTCAACTTCGCATGGCTTGCGTCCTGCGGCACCGCGATGCCGATCGAGCGATCGGGCTTGCCATCCTTGTCGAGGCAGCGGTTCTCGACCCTGATACGTCCGTCGGCGGTCTCGCTATAGGTCGCGCTGATGTCGCTCGCGTCGGCATCTTCCCATTCGAGCGGCAACCGGCAAATTTCGAACCAGTTGCCGAGATAGCGCTGAAGATCAATGCTCGGCACCGCGACGACATCCGTTTCTGAACCTTGCATATTGTTTTCCATGCTTGGGGAAACTTCGCAGGGCCTGACTCGTTCCTTTCCCGTCGGACGCGCGACGATCGCGCACGCGTGTGCCGATTGCTCGGCGTTCGGCCGCGCGAGGGGAGAGCGACTTGAAATTTTTTACGCTGATCATTGCCACCGGATTGACCCTTGGCGCTTGCCAGGGACCCGCGGCGCAAGCGGGCGCCGACAAGGACAAGGCTGCCGCCGAGGCCGCCGGCCAGACCTATGACGGTGACGGCCCGAATGAACGTATTGGCGCCGCGCGCGACCGAGCGGCGGAGGCGGCAGAGGATGCGCGCGAGGCTCAGGCCGAAGCGATCGAGAAGGAGCGCGACAGCATTCGCTCGGCGGCCGACATTGAGGCCGAGCGCCTGGAGCAGCAGGCGGAGGCGGTGCGCAAGGCGGCCGACCAGCGCGCCGATGCGGTCACGCAATAGGTCGCTCGGCGATAGGCGGCCGCGTCAGTTCGACTGGCCGGTCATCCCCCGGCTTTGGGCCCAGCCGTAAAGATCGGCGATCATTCCGCGCTCGGTCTCTGCCTGGAGGAACACGACAACCGCCGTCTCCGCCTCATGATCGATGAACCGCATCGTTGCAAAAGTTTGACCATCACGCTCGGTGTCGCCGCCCTCGATCGCGTCCGGCCAGATTTCAATCGTCCGCACTTTCTCCTCCCTTCTGTGGGTCAGACTCAGCGAATGATCCGAAAATGCCGCGACGGAAAAATGGTTGCATCCCCGGCCAAAGTGGGCGCGAGAGCTGATTGGTTGACGCTTGCCGGTGAAGGAGGGCGGGCGGCCTGCGCGACGCGGCTTTGCGCAGCTCGACCCCGAGTCCCGCGTAGCCTGTATCAGCGCAGCTGGCTGTCCTTGCTACCGCGGCGATTGAATCCGGGAGGCCGTAGCGCGCCGTCGCGTTTGGACTGGCAAGCTACGCAGGTGCGAATTCCCGGAAGCGCCTTGCGCCGGCCCTTCGGAATGTCTTCACCGCAATCGTCGCAATAGTCGGCGCCGTCGCCTGCCGGCTGGCGCGCACGCGCGCTTTTTACCGCGTCCGAAACGGTATCGTCGATCTGATCCTGCACCGCGCCATCGCGGGCCCAGCCGTTGGCCATATCCTGTCTCCGACAGGATAACGCCCATGCTGGGTATAAGCTCCCGGATGCGCAGCTCGCGCCCTTAATCGCTTGAGCCTGGAAGCTTTTATAGCCCGGCCTTTTCGAGCGCGGCGGCGAGTTCAGCGTCCATTGCGCCGCTGCCCTTCGCGGTCAGACGATTGAGCACGGTCTGCACGCGCTTTTGCGCGACTTGTAATGTCTTGTGCCGCACTTCGCGGATCTGGTTGGTTCGCCAGGACCGGCTTTCGCCGAGCAGCGCCGACCATTTGGCTTCTTCGGCGGCGAGCACTGCAAGTGCCAGCCGCAGGCCATCGCGCTGGCCATGAGCATGTTCTTCCGACATTGCACACATCTATAAGAAATCATGGTCCCACGGCAATGGCGCGTCGGCAAAGCGATGGCCGACGGGAGACCTCCACGCGACGCACCCCTAAAACCCGCGCGCGTCTTTTCATCTCGGCCGACAAATGCGCCAGCACTTTTTCTGCCGCGACCGGTTTGCAGAAGATGAGGACATCGACACCCGCCTCGCGCAAGGATGATGGCAAACCGGTTCCGGTCTGGACGACCAGCGGTTAGTCCATCGCGATAAGCCGCAGCGCGACGGGGAGCAAACACTGGAGTCCGGTGACGACCAAGCCCCCCCCCAAAAACCCCGCCCACCAAAGACCACCCCCACAGTTTGCGGGAGGGTGAAAGAAACCGAGAAGGGGGGGAAAGACGGGCCGTGATATCACGGCGGTGGCGGCGAGGAAGGCGAGAGCTTGCTCGCGCGTCAAGCCGCATGAAGGCGGGACCAGGGCGCCGCTTTGAATTTCTGCGCTGGGCCGGCGGGTATGAGTTAATTCCAGCCGTGTTTGTGCGAGGGAGGCTTCGAACAAGCCCATCGCGCCCACAACGCAATGGCTTGCCAGGGCTTTGCCGCCGACCGTGTGGTGCGGCACCGGTCTGAAACGCTCTTGGTGCGCTGCAAGCGCTGGCCGGCAAGGTCGAGGGAACAATGGGCCGCATGAGGAATTTCTGAGGTCGCGATGGCTGCAAGAAAGGCCTCGGCCGGACGCAGTTTCGAAGCGCGGAGAGAGGACAAGAGCGGATGGCCGAACGACAGGGTGAGCCGACGCGCAATGATGATGCGCCCCTGGAAGGGGGCTGCGCATGCGGCGCGGTGCGCTATCGCCTGGAAGCGGCGCCCTATGACACCGGCTGGTGCCATTGCCGCGTTTGCCAGCGTGTATCGGGTTCGGGCGGGATGGTGTTCACGACGGTGCACCTTATTCAGTACCGCGTGGTCCAAGGCGAGGACGATGTCGGCAGCTTTGCCTCGACGGACTTCGGCACCCGCACCTATTGCCGGCAGTGCGGATCCCCGCTGACGATCCATGTTCGCCACCAGCCGGACGAAATCGACATTGCGGCGGGAACCCTCGATGATCCAGAGGAGGTCGCACCGAGCTTTCACATCTATGCCGCGGAAGCGCCCAGCTGGATGCCGATGATGGCATTCCTGCCTCGCTACAAAGCGCTGCGGCCTGATACGCGCGGGCTCAAGGAAGGTCAGACGGAAGTTGGCTGAGGAAAATCTCGGTTGTTCCATTCGTTCTAAGACTGCGGGCATGGCCGCTTGCCGTCGCGACACTGAAATGAACCCATGCACAGATATATCTTCATAGTTGAAGACGACCCGCTCGTTGCGATGATGCTCGAGAATTATCTCGACGCGATCGAGCGGCAGACCGTCGGCTGCGCCGAGGATGTCGCGAGTGCGCTCGCAGCCATTGCGGAGCTCAGCTTCGACGCCGCGATCGTTGACCTACATCTTGCCGGCGGTGAGACCAGTGAGCGCGTTGCCGCGGCGCTGAAGGCCGCGAACATTCCGTTTATCATGACAACGGGTTCGGGTGTGAGTAGCGATGCCGCTTATGACGGGACGCCTTTTCTTCTGAAGCCCTTCACGCTCGCGAGCCTTGAGGCGGCCCTGTCCGAGCTGCCTGGAACCTGACCGCAAAAAAGACGCCCGCCAGATCGGGATCGGGCGGGCGTCAGATGAAGATCTCTGGTTTCCTGAAAGGAAAGAGCTCTCCTGGGTCGCCCGGCGCGGATAGATCCACGAGGCGGCAGATAATTGTACCGCAGCGCCAAAAACGGACTTGTCTCGAAATGCGACAGTGGAGCTTGCAGGCGGTCGGCCCTGCAAAGGCGCACGCTCGCTGGCCGCGGCAAAAGTGCTAGATGCCATGCGAGGCCGCGCTCGTGCCTTGGCAAGGCACGTCTCACCGCAGGGAACAGCCGGCGGAAAGATTTTGTTAACCCTGTGGGGAGCACGTCGTGAGCGGGGGGCACAAAGCGGCGAAAGCCGCGCGAATGGAGCGTTCGCTGTGCTTGAAATCAATGGTGGTCGGCCAAAATCGGTCATGGGTCCGCTTGGCCCCCTCACCCTGGACGACTTGCCGTCGTCCATCACCACCCATTGGGTCAGTCGCCGCAAGGCCGAGCTTCTGGCGGCCATCGATGGCGGATTACTCACGGTCGAAGAGGCCTGTGGCCGATACCGGCTCAGTCTGGAGGAACTTGCGGCGTGGCGGCGATCGGTTGACCGCGCCGGAATAGCGGGGCTGCGAGTCACCCGGCTCCAGCAGTATCGAAAACCCTTCAGTGACTGAGTTTCGGCCGTTGCCGCGTTTCCAACCTTCATCAACAGCGCCGAGCAAGACCGAGCGAGCCTGATCGCCCGATCGCGCCGTGCCTTTTCCGTCGCGCATGGCGATATTGAGGAAGCGCCTTTTGCCGAGTTTCCGCGGCTCGCCGACGCTTTCGGCGACGCTCTCGGCGATCAGAGGATGTGGTGGTGGTGGCAGCGCTCGATGACGCTGATCGTGTCGATCGCTCGGGTCAGGGTGTCGAGCGGGATCCCCCGGCAATGGGTTTGCGGACTTACGCGCGGCCGTGCTTACTGATAGCGCAAGGTTTTCTCGAACCCTTCATTGGCCTTTGTCATCTTTGCCAGTTTCCGGAGGTGACCGCGAACATTTCGGTGGAAGCGCGCATCGTCGTAGATGCCCGTCGCGGGATAATCCTCCTGCGCGGCCAAGCTCTTGATATGCGCCGCGAATGCTGCCTGCTCATTTATGGAGTCCGCGCGTTTAAGCGCTCGGCAGACCCATTCCTCGGCCGCCGCCTTGTCATAGTCATCCTGCGCGTCATAGCCGCGCCGGTCGGCGGCCGCCTGATCCAGCTTCGAAGCCTCGAAGCGGCGCTCCAGCCAATTGCGGACCTGCTCCCCATTCCATGCTTTGTCCGGATTGTTTACCATAAGGCTCTCCAAGTGATTTCAGCTCCGCTCAAAGAGCTGCCGCATCGGGCAAGCCTCAGCCTAGAGCCGAGGATGTGAAGGGCTCGTGGCGGGCAGGGACTTTGCCGCGAGCGGGCGAAGCGGGGAGCGATCTGGACGTCGCGCGATCAGGAAGCAAGCTTGAACGCGTCCGCCACGAAATCGCGGCCCAGCCGCAGGCCGACCGGGTCGACGCTATGGGCGACCCCAAAGGCAATATGGGTCGTGACGGCGACGCCCAGCCGTTTGAGCTCGCTCTCCGCCATATGCAGCGCCGCGATCGGGACCACCGGATCGGCCGTACCATGGACCAGCAGCACCGGCGGTTTGGAAAAGTCACGGTGCGCCAGCTCGGCGGCCCCGGTGAGCATTCCCGAATAGCCCACGACCGCCGCGACCGTTTGCGGTCGGCGCAGCGCGACATGAAGCGCCATCATCGTCCCCTGGCTGAAGCCAACCAGCGCGAGATCCGCCTCGGTCAGTCCATATTGCGCGAGCTTGCGGTCGATGAAGGCGTCGATCGCCGGCGCCGCTGCAGCCGCGCCCGCCGCGAGCGCCGACGGTGAAAATCCCGACAGCCCCCACCACTGATATCCTGCGCCCATCATTCCGCAGCGCTGCGGCGCATGCGGCGCGAGGAACAGGGTGTCTGGAAGCGCATCCTGCCATTGCGGCGCGAGCGATATCATGTCGGTCCCGCTGGAACCGAAGCCGTGGAGGAGCAGCACGATCTTGCGGGGCGCTGCTCCCGAGCGCGGCTTCAGGCTGGCGCCATTGACGATCTTGGACAAGGATGGGCTCTTTCAATTCATGGAGGCGACCTGCTTGCCCGGCGGCGAGCGGCGAAATGGCGGTCGATTCTGCAGCTTCACGTGTTTCATCGGTCTGTGTGGCCAAGGCCTATTCGAGCGAGACCGGCGGTTCGGACCGCGAAGCGCTCCGCTCGAAAAATATTCGAGCAAGCCATATCGGTAGCCAGGTCCGAACATCAAGCCCGGTAGCACTCTTATGCAGATCGCCCATCGACCAACGTCATTGGTGTCGCGTGTCCCTGGCAACCCGCCGCGGCCTTCGGCGTTGATCCGTCATGCAAGGCCTGTTTTCATGACCCCCCGCTGGCCCGCTACCCTCTGGGTCGTCCGTCACGGTCAGAGCGCTGGCAATGTCGCGCGCGATGCCGCGCACGCGGCCCGCGCAGCGCGGATCGAGCTCGACCACCGCGATGTCGATGTGCCGCTGTCGAAGCTCGGAATGGAGCAGTCGCGCGCGCTCGGCGAATGGTTCGCGGCGGGCGAAGAGCATGGCCGACCCGAGATCATGCTCGCCTCGCCCTACGTCCGCGCGGTTCAAACGGCCGAGATTTTCCGCAAGTCCGGAGGATGCGCGCCCGATGAGAAAATCTGTATCGACGAGCGGCTGCGCGAAAAGGAGTTCGGCATCCTCGACGGGCTGACCCGGTTCGGCATCGAGGGTGTGCATCCTGAACAGGCGGAGTTTCGCAGTCTGCTCGGCAAATTCTATCACCGCCCGCCCGGCGGCGAGAGCTGGTGCGATGTCATCCTGCGGCTCCGTTCGCTGCTCGACACGGTTTCGCTGCATTATGGCGGACGCCGGGTGATGATCGTCGCGCACCAGGTTGTCGTGCTGTGCCTGCGGACGATCATCGAAAATCTCGGTGAGGCCGAGATCCTGGCCATTGATAAGGAGGGCGATGTGGCAAACTGCGCGATTACCGAATATCGCTTCGACCCCGATGTCGGCCGCGACGGCAATCTGGTGCTGGCACACTATAATGTGACCGCGCCGATGAAGGACGAAGTGCCGGTAACCCGGGAACCCGATGCGATGGTCGCCGCTCGTGGCTGACCCAGTCGCGCTCGACACCGCCTGGCTCAAGGCCAACCCGCTGCCCGACCATCACGACAATATCGACAAAAATGGTCGAGGGCGCGTGCTGGTGATCGGCGGGTGCCGCCGCGTTCCCGGCGGCATGTTGCTGACCGCCGAAGCGGCCTTCCGTGCGGGCGCCGGAAAGGTGACGATCGCCACCATTGCCTCAGCTGCGATCCCGATGGGGATCGCCTTTCCTGCGTGCGCGGTGGTGGCGCTGCCCGAGACCGAAAGCGGCGAGATCGCGCCCGAGAGCGCTGACCTATTGATCGCCGAACTGGCGCTTCATGATGCGATTGTTTTCGGTCCGGCAATGATCGACGACGACATCGTCGCCGCGCTGCTTGCCGCGCTCCTGGCCGCGCTGCCGGACGATCTGTTCCTACTCCTCGATGCCGCCGCGCTCCGCGCCGCGGCGGCACATGCCAATACGATTTCCGCCCGTGGGAGCCGAACCATATTGACCCCGCACGCGGGCGAACTTGCAGCCCTGCTCGGGGCAGACAGGGACGCGGTGGCGCGCGATCCGCTCACGGCGCTGCGCGAAGCGGCCGGACGCTACGGCGCGGCGGTCATGGTCAAGGGGGCCACCAGTCATCTCATGGCCGGCGACACATGTCTCGCTTACGCCGGAGGCGGGCTGGGCCTTGCCGTCAGCGGGTCGGGCGACGTCCTGGCGGGCCTGATCGCCGGACTAGGCGGGCAGGGCCTCGGTCCGCTGCAAGCCGCCGCCTGGGGTATTTGGCTTCATGGCGAGGCCGGGCGCCGTTTGTCGGAAACGATGGGGCCGATCGGATATCTGGCGCGCGAACTCGCGCCGCTTGCGCCGGGACTGATGCGCGGGGTTCGATAAGCCGAGGCAAAGGCTCTCAGTCATTGCCGTGGCTCCGTGATCGCCAAGGCCAGCCGGCACAGAACCGCGCCGTTCGGCGCGCGAACGTGAAGACGCGCATCACGCTTCCGAAAGCGCAGCAGCTACTCCTGACCGGCGATAGCGACAGAAAGGCCTGTTAGCGCTTTTGGCCCCTGGTCGCTGCCAGCAGCCGCTTGATGTGCGCCGCCACGCTTTCCGGGTCATAGGGCCGCTTGAGATGCGGCCCCTCGTCGCATAGCTGGCCGGCGGCCTTTGCCGCCGCGTCGACGTTGCCGGCCAGCACCACCTCGACACCGGGATGATGGTCCTTGACCCAGATCCGCAGCTCGAAAACATTATAGCGTCCCGCGAGGTCGGCGTCGGCGAGCAGCGCGTCGATCTGCAGCGTGCCCTCCTCGAGCGCGATGACGACCTCGTCCGACGTCGCCGCTTCAAAGACCTTGTAGCCGCAATGCCGCAGATATTCGGCGAGCGCGTTGCGGACGAGGACGTCGGCGTCGGCGACAATCAGGCACTGTGGATCTGGGGTACCGTCTGCCATGGATCTCCTATCAGCCGGGCGATCAAGCCGGCGAGCGCTTCGAAACTATAGGGCTTGGTGAGAAATTCGTCGGCCGGATGAGATTCGGATCTGAGCAGGTCCGCCGAACACACGATGACTGGCCGAGCGGGCGCCAGCGATTTGGAGCGGCGCGTCAGATCCATCCCGTCGATGGTGCCAGGCATCCGAACATCGGTGACGATCAGATCGACGGCCTGTCCCGTCAGGAGGATGGCGAACCCTTCGTCGCCATCCACCGCTTCCAGCACCTGATATCCCAGTTCGCGAAGCGAGTCGGCCAGCATGAAACGGATGAGAAATTCATCCTCCACCACCAGTATCGTTTGTGCGCCCACCTTCGGTCCTCATCCACTCTGCGAAACCAGCGAATCCGGTGGAACCCGCACCCGTCGCGTCGTGGATAGAAGCTAAACGTCTGTGGATAAAGGCGGGTTCCGCTAAAGCGGCCGCGATATGCGCTGATCATCGTTCGGCGCTCTCGTCGCGAAGTCCGGAGGGCAGGGCGGTGTCTTCGACCAATCGGCCTGCCGCCACGACAGGCCAAGGCGAGCGCCTGTCGCCATCCGCTGCGATGATCCCAGGGCAAACAGCGGCCAGCGGCGCGTCTCTGCCGCGTCTCGCTTTTCGGGCGATCGTGATAGCCGCAGGCCTGCGCGGATGGACAAAGCCCTTGCGGCGCCGACGCCGAAACCCAAGCCGATAGTGCGAAGACGGCATGGCAGATCGCGCGGCCAATCCCTACATGACTTGGATGCCCACCTTCGCAACCGACTTGCCGTGGCAGCAAATTGCCATCTACGCCGCTGGCGCGGCGCTGATCCTCATCCTGCTGTTCAAATTGCCCTATGTCGGGCGGGCCTTGCGCGCGCTCTTTTCATTCGCACTGCTCGCTTTCGGCATCTTTCTTGTTCTGCAGCAAGCGCCTTTCGACCCCATCCTCTCGCGCGCCGCCGCCGACCTCGGCTTCGACCGCCAGCAGGTCGTCGGCGACGAGGTGCGCATTCCGATGGCCCCGGACGGACATTTCTGGGCGAAGGTAAGCCTGAATGGCGCCGAGCGGCGCATGCTCGTCGACAGCGGAGCGACAGTGACGGCGCTCTCAGAGGCCACGGCGCAAGCCGCTGGCGTCGAAGCCGACGCCACGCTCGTCCCGCTGCTCATGAAGACCGCAAACGGAACGGTCCGGGCGGCCGGCGGAACCGTCGAACGGCTCGAAATTGGCGGGATCGAGGCGAAAGCGCTGAAGGTCGTGATCTCGCCCGGGCTCGGCAACACCGACGTGCTGGGCATGAACTTCCTCTCGAAGCTGCAATCCTGGCGGGTTGAAGGCCGCACCCTCATTCTCGTGCCCGAGGCGCAGGAATAGCGCGGGGTCGATGCGCAGACCTGCGATAATCCACCCGGGCGCGTCTGCATCGCTGAACCTGTGATGCCGCGCCGATCGCGGTGCGCCGGACCGAAGCTTAAAGGTCACGGGTTGCAGCGGACGCGATGTTGGTCGCGCCCGGCGCATCGAACCGCGTAAACTCTGCAGAATGTCCGCTGCGCCGAAGCGCAACGAAACAACGCGATTAGCGGCGGCTATTGGCAAGCATCTGGTCGAGCTCACCATAACGCCGCGTCAGATACGTCCGCTCGTCGGCACTGTAGCCGCCGGTCGCATAAGCGGCATCGAGCCGCACCAGATCGCTGAGCTGGGCCCGCACCTGCATCGCATCGTTACGGCTGATACTGCCGCCGCGTTCGGACGCAGCCAGACGCGCTTCCAGCTGGCTCCACCTCGCGCTGTTGCCGTCATTGCCAAAGCTGCCGCCAAGGCGGCTGTCGATCGCATTGTACCGCGACCACAGATCGGCCTGCTCGCGTGCATCGAACCCGCCGCGCTGATAGCTGGCCTCGAGCTGCGCCAACGACCGCCAATCGCTGCGAAGCCGCGTGGCCTCTGCCTGCGTCAAGCTACGATTTCGCAGTCCTGTCGATATCCGCTGTTCGAAGTCTGCGTTCCGCGTGGACAGCATCTGCCAGCGACCTTCATTCTGATAACCACCCTGGTCGGCAGGCTGACCGGAATACTGACCGCCGATCCGCTGGTTCAAGGCCCGGTACCGCATCCGCAAATCACTGCGCTGCTGCTGCGACATATTGCCATTTACCGAGTATTGCGCCTCGAGCCGAACGATCTCGTTATATTCTCTGCGCATCTGATCGGCCTCGCTTCGGCCGAGCGAGCCGTCGCGCACAGCGCTGTCGATCCGCTGCTCCAGTGCGGCTCGGCGCTGAGCGAACGGCCGCCGCCCCTGGTTCCAATCAGATTCCAGCGTTTGCTCGCTTGCCTGTTCGTTGGTGCCGAACACCGAACCCAGCAGCTGCTCGAGGATATTGCCCTGCTGCTGACGCTGCTCCTGCGCCATGGCCGTCGTGGAGAGCAGGAGCGCGCTTGTAGCGGCGCCTAGGACAAAGATGCTTTTCATGGGCTTGGACCTTCATTGAATGAGCGGACGGCTCTTTGGCCGGAGACTTGGGGGCAGATCCGCTGCTATCGCTGCCGGAAGTTCATTCCTCACAAGCCGAGCGGATATCCCTGATCGCCATCCAACGCTCTGGTGGTGCCTCGGTTGCAAGGCAGCATGAATTGTGGACACGCCGAACTGCGATGGCGGCCAGTGGGGATAGCGCGGTGGAGCCGGCCGGCGTTGGGCGTGAGCCGCACTCGCTCGCTGCCGGGCAAAGTGGTCGATCGCGGTCAGGCGGCTTTTCGGCGACCTCTTGGGAAAAGCTGGTCGAGCGCGTGGCGCGCTGGCGGAACATCGCGACGGAACCTGGTTCAGGCGACGACTGGTACCGTGCCGCTGGTCATTTGGCCGACAGCGTAAAACGCTGATATTCAAGAAAACGAGCGACCATGCATACTTAGTCCCGCATGAAGCGTTGAAACGCGATGAGGGAGAATCTTAAGCTTAGTGTCACAAGCTTCGGGCCTCGGTCCGATCCCCATCATGATCGCTGCTGGCGCCGGGCCTGAGGAGATCATGTTAAAGCTTCAGAACATCATTCTCGAGATGATCGCCAAGGGTGACACGCTGGTGAATACGGCTACGTGGCTGTGCATCGAGGCGGAGACCCTCGTCCCGGATGCCATCTGCTCGGTGCTGACGGTCGATGCCGCCGGGATGATCCATCCGCTCGCCGGTCCAAGTCTTCCGGCGCACTATTCGGCGGCCCTCGATGGCCTCCAACCCGGTCCAACCGCAGGATCGTGCGGAACCGCGGCCTATCTTCGCTCCGAGGTCACCGTAACTGATATCGCAAGCGACTCGCGATGGGCCGGCTATAAGCATCTCGCGCTGCCGCTCGGCTTGCTCGCCTGCTGGTCGAGCCCCATCTTGGACGCTACTGGCGAACCAGTCGGGACCTTTGCCTTCTATTACCGTGAACGGCGGGGTCCGACCGAGCTTGAACGACAAATCGTCAGGCAATGCGTTCATCTGTGCGCGATCGCGCTTGAACGCGAGCAGCGTATGGAAGCCCATCAGCTGCGCGCGTTCACCGACGCGCTCAGCGGGCTTCCGAACCGGGCGGCGTTCAACGCCGCGCTGGGAGCCCTGGACTGCGGCGCGCCGGGCGACTGGGCGCTGCTTGTCATCGATCTCGACAATCTCAAGGTCGCAAACGACACCTTCGGCCATCACGCAGGCGACTGCCTTCTGAAGATCGCTGGCGAAAGGATCGCTGCAGCGGTGGCCCCGAACGCAGCCTTTCGCATCGGCGGTGACGAATTCGCGGCCTTGCTCCGATCGCCGGCTACTCTCGAGGATCTGGATGGCACCGCCGAGCAGATCCTTGCCGCGCTCGCAGAACCTGCGGAATGCGGTGATCATGTCATTGTGCCGCGCGCGACAATCGGCGGCGCCACGCTTGCCCTTGGCGACCGGGTTGCCGAGCGGGTGCGGCAGAATGCTGACTTCGCGCTGTATCACGCCAAGGAAACCGGGCGCGGCGGCTTCGTGCGCTACTGGCCAGGCCTCGGCACCAATATCACGCGCCGCCTCGGCGAGATCCGCGATGTCGACGCAGCACTTCGCGATCACAGGATCGATGCCTATTATCAGCCCGTCGTGCGGCTCGACACGCGCGAAATCGTGGGCCTCGAGGCCTTGTGCCGGATGCGGATTGGCGACCGGGTCATTCCTGCGGCCGACTTCCAGGAAGCGACCAAGGATGTGCATGTCGCGGCCGCAATGACGGCGCGTATGATGGCACTGGTTGCAGCGGACGTTCGCGCATGGCTGGACATGGGAATTCCCTTCCAGCACGTCGGCATCAACGTGTCGTCGGCGGATATGCACGGCGGAATGCTCGACCGCTTGCTGGCGGCAGCGTTCGATAAAGAGGGCGTGCCTTTGCACCACGTCATCCTCGAGGTCACCGAAACGGTTTACATGGGTGAAGGCGACCGCCTCGTACAGCGCGCCGTTGAGGCACTCCGCGCCAAGGGCCTGCGCGTCGCGCTCGACGATTTCGGAACGGGTTATGCCTCCCTCACGCATCTTTTGACCGTCCCTGTCGATATCCTCAAGATCGACAAGAGCTTCATCGCGCGCCTCGCACCCGGCGATGCCAGCATGGCGATTGTCGAGGGGTTGATTCAGATTGCCGGCAAGCTCGATATGCGCGTGATTGCGGAAGGGGTCGAAACCGAAGATCAGGTCCGCGAACTGATTTCGGCCGGCTGCCTGCTCGGCCAGGGATATCTTTTTTCTGAAGCGGTCGACCGTGTAGCCACGACCGCGCTGCTGCTTGGCGGCGCACAGCGGCTCTCCGCGTCTCCTATTCGCCCGGCCGGACGGATAAAGCATAAGGTTCACGAAATATCCCGCTGATCGGAGAGGAAGCGCCGCTAGACTTCGGCGGTGGAATGCCTGAATTTTGCCGGGGAGGGGACATGCCAGCCGGCTGGTGTGACCCAATTGTCAAAAACAGGCACCGCAGCAGCGCCGGAAACTGCGCGGCTAGTGCACCGTGCTCGTTTCCCCGAAGCACTCAAGAAGAAGGCCGCCCCGTCGGCTTCCCGCCCTATGTCGACCGTTCTCGTTTTTAATTGCTGATGCCAAAACCGGTCATGCAGTCAACTGATGGTTGAAGCTCCTCTTTCGCCGTTGCGAAACCGCCCAGGCGTTTGACCGAACCATAAGCGAAAGGATCGGCCGAAACTCGACATATCGGTGAATCCCAACGAGGTCGCGATTGTCTGGAGGCTGAGCGAGGGATCGTTGATTAGCTTTGAGGCGCGGTACCGGCGTTCCTGTTCGACGATTTCGTGAAAGCTGGTTCCCTGCGCCGCGAGCAGACGGGTAATGGTACGCGGCGAAACTCCGGTTTCGGCCGCCATCTGCTTGAGCCGCGGCGCGCGATGTCTATCTGACAGGATTTGAGCGACTTTGACGCGAATTTCCATCAGCGCAGCGGACGGCGATCGTTCTCGCTCGGCATGGGCAATCTGCTCGTTGGCCAGCTTCCACAAGCTGTCGTTAAATGAAATATTGGCCTTGTCGGCCCAGTGCAGCGGCATCAAGAGCCCGTTCGCCGGGGCTCCGGTCACAATCTTGCACTGAAAGAGAGTGCCGATTGCCCGGGCGTGGCGGTTATTGGGATATGTCGAGTTTAGGACGAGATCCTGCGAGAGGTCGAACTTCGACGACGCGATCAACCGATAGGCATAAATCAGCTTCGTAAGCCCCAGGAGATCGGACGTGCGACCAAGCGGCACGACATCCTCCAGATTGAAATGCAAAATGGCGCCGGTTTTCTCCAGCGACGCCCGCAGATGCCCGCCGTTCAGGTTGATAAGCCTGACGAGCGCTTCGAGTGCGTGGCCCAATGTCGGCGCGTTCGCGAACGAGAGTTCGGCGAAGGGCCCGGTCGGTTGATGAACCTCCTGCATGATCCGTTTCAGAAACTGGTCTTCGCCGACATGTTCGATGATATTGGCTGTGATATTGAGGTCATCGGCCAGCGATATAAAGGGCGGAAGGGGTCCCGAACCGCTGAGCGAGGTGCCGTCCCGCAGCCAGTCCGGCCATTCCAGCCATTCGCCGAAATGTCCAAGGATGACCGTCGGAACACTGTTTTCGGCAACGAGGCCGAGGTTCGCGATCGTATGATTCACATGCGTCCGAAACGACGAAAGCCGTTGGATGTTCGAGTTTTTCCGTTGAGGCGTCGACCGTTCCGTCAGGCTCATTGTCGTTTGCCCTTTTGTGACAAGGGCTCGGCCAAGAGATGCCGGGTCACGCTCCGCAGATTATCGGGAGAATTTGGCCGGAGGCCTAGGTAACGGAAAAAGGCTGATCCAAAAGCAAGGGATACGGCGGCGAAGGCACGGTCGTGCTCCTGCTCGGCGGTTGCCAAAGTCGACACCTTGATAACCAATATTTCGTAAACCGAGGCCAGTCGCTGTCGCAGCCGGGCGTCGCGAAGTGCAAGGTACCAAAGTTCCATAATCACAGCGTTGGTGGTGGGATCGTCGAACACATGTTCGAACAGGAGTGTCAGAACCTGTTCCACTGAATCGTTCTCGGGAATGGCCTGCAACTGAGCTTCCGCGCGCTCAAGCAGCCGGTCGATCAGCGCTCCGATCATGTCTTCGCGGTTGCCGATGAAATAGCGCACTAACGAGCGTTGCTGTCCCGCTTCCTCCGCTACGTCGGCCAGGGTCGTCTTAGCAAAGCCGCTTCGGATCACGCACGCTTCAAAGGCGGCGAGGATTTGCTCCCGGCGTTCTGTTCCCACACGCGGCCTTGCCATCGCGGAACCCTCCAACACCTATTTTGTCACCATTGACAATAAACGATTTGCGAACATCGAGCAAGGGCGCGAGCTTTGAAAAGCGCGGCTCCACGATCGCAAATGGCGCAATTCGTCCAACCGCTGTCCGCAATTGTCGATAGTTTGTCGCGCCATGACGTGAGACACAATTGGGACATCAGAAAAGCTGGGCGCAGCGAAATTTTAGAGTCGGGGGCTGTGGAAGCCTCCATTGCGGCGGGCCGCTCGGCCCGATCGCATTGACGAGTCCATGCCTTTGGGCGGCGCAGGCCGTTCCAGCCGCAAACACTGCAGGGGAGTGTTTTCGATGCTGTCTGAGAAAATTCGGATGAGCCTGCTCGTCGCAATGACGGTCATGCTGGCGGGATGCGGCGCAACCGATGGTCCCGGCAATGAAACGGAGGGGGCGTCGCGCGCATCCGCTCCTGCGGGGTGGCCAAGCTCGCTCAACGCCGTCGGCGACGGTTTCCCGACGCCGGGCGCGCCGTGCCGCATCGTCGGTGAGAGCGAGGCGACCGTCAACCTGCTGGATGATAGCGCCACGCTTGTCGGTTGTCCTTCCGAAGCTGACGCGGCCAAACTCGGCGGCAAAATCATGACCAATGTCGACGGCATCACGCTGGTTTCCGTTCCGCGCAACGCAGGGCTCCAGTCGCCGGTTGGCGACGACCAGAGCGACGCCAAAGTTGCCGGCACCGACTATAATGCGACGGCCGAGGTCAGATGCACCGGTTATCGCAAGCATCCGCCCGGCAGCTGTCCCGCGGGCGTGAAGCGCAATGGCGAAGGCGGGATGACGATCGTCGAGATCAAGTGGCCGGCGGGTGACAGCCGGACGCTATTTTTTGACAAAGGCGGCAAGCTCGTCACCGCCGATACATCGCAGGCCGATGGTTCGGCTGCCTTCCCGCCAAAGGGCATGAAGCAGGGCGACGTCACGATCGTGACGATCGGTCCCGAGCGATACGAAATCCCCGACGTCTTTGTCCTCGGCGACTGAGCGAATTCGGGCGGATCCGCATGGCAGGGTAGCGGGAGCGTAATATGAGGCAGCGATTTGTAATCGGCTTGGTCGTCTTGTCCCTTGCAGGCGTTTGGACGACCGCGGCCGCAGGAGAACCGGCACCGCAAGCGACGCTGGGTAAATGGGGCATTGAAACGGACAGTTTTTCCACGACGGTGAAGCCCGGCGACGATTTCTATCTCTATGTCAACGAAGGCTGGCTCAAGACCGCAAAAATCCCTGTCGGCCTCGATTCCTATGATGACCCGACCAAATTATACCTCGGCAATCAGGATCGGATTAACGAGATCATCAAGACCGTGTTGGTAAAGCCCTATCCTAACGGCTCGGACGAACAGCAGATTGCCGATACCTATCGCGCCTATTTCGATGTAGCGGCGCAGGACAGGCGCGGCCTTGAACCCATTCGCGGCGACTTGGCCGCGATCGCCCGGGTCAAGACGCGGACCGATCTTGCGATACTGATGGCAACCCCTTGGCAGGGCGGCCCGTTCGCATCGGGCGTCCTCCCCAACGCGGCCGACCCGCAGCATTATATCGCTGCCGTCGTCCAGTCGGGGCTGACACTGCCCTCCGACTATTATCTGGCGGCAGGCGAACCTTACGCAACGAACCGGGTCCAACTTAAGGCCTACATCGCCGATTTGCTTTCGCGGGCGGGCGTGAAGGACGCGGGCGCCAAGGCCGGGCGTATCGTCGCGCTCGAAATCGAGATCGCCAAGCTGCACTGGACAGCCCAGCAGCGACGCGACGTCGTCAAGATGTTCCATCCGATGTTACCGGACGAACTGGCGAGTTTCGCACCCGGCTTCGATTGGCCTGCCTATCTCAAAGCGCGGGGATTTGGCGGCATTTCGCAGATCGACGTGGGCACCGACACGGCGGTGCAGGGTCTGGCCCGTCTTTTTGCGGCGACGCCGGTCGATGTGTTGAAGGACTATCTCACCTTTCATCAGCTCGACAATTGGGCGGAAAATCTGGGCGCCGATTGGCAGGAAGCCCATTTCGATTTTTATTCGCGCAAGCTGCGAAACGTGCCGCAGCAGCGCACTCTCGAAGAGCGCGCGGTTGAGGCCACAAATGCTGCCGTGAGCCAGCAGATCGGCAAGATTTTCGCGCGGCAGTATTTTCCCGCCACTTACCGCGCGCAGGTCGACGAGATGGTGGGGTACATCCGCCAAAGCTTTGCCGACCGGATCGACAAGCTGCCGTGGATGGACGCCCCGACCAAGTCGGAGGCGCGAGCCAAGCTTGCAAAGGTCGCAAGTCACATCGGATATCCAGATCAGTGGCACGACTATAGCAGCATCGAGATCCGCCCGGACGATCCGATCGGCAACGCAAAGCGCACCATCGAATGGAGCCGCGCTGACGAAATCCGCCAGCTCGGCGAAACACGGCGCGATTGGGAATGGCCTTATCCGCCGCAGGAAATCAACGCCGGCTATGTGCCCTCGTTAAATTCGATCACCTTTCCGGCGGGAATATTACAACCGCCATTTTTCGACCCCGCCGCCGATCCGGCGGTAAATTTCGGAGCCATTGCCGCCGTGATCGGACATGAGTTCGGTCATGGGTTCGATGATCAGGGCAGTCGCTCCGACGGCGACGGCAAGCTACGTGACTGGTGGACCGCCGGATCGCGTGCCGAGTTCGAACGGCGGACCGAGGGACTGGTCGAGCAGTACAATGCCTATGAGCCCGTTCCGGGGGTTCATATCAATGGGCGCCAGAATCTGGGCGAGAATATCGGCGATCTTGGCGGGCTGTCGATTGCCTATGCCGCCTACCGGCGCTTCGTCGACGAAAAGCAGGGCGGGAAGGCGCCGGTAATCGACGGCTTCACCGGCGATCAGCGTTTTTTCCTGTCGTGGGGCCAGGTTTGGCGCGGCATTCGCACCGAGGCCGAGGAGCGCCGCCGCGTTCTCACCGATAACCATAGTGCTACCCGCTTCCGGGTGAACGGCGTCGCTCGTAATGTCGACGCCTGGTACGTTGCCTTTGACGTGAAGCCCGGAGACAAGTTGTACCTGCCGCCCGAACAGCGGGTGAAGATCTGGTGAAAGATAACCGCTTGAGGTCCCGGCCGATTAGGTTTGAGTAGAGGAGACGTCCGATGAATACCAAGTTAAGAACAGCGTTCTTGGGCTGCGCTGCACTGGCCACAGCGGCCAGCCCGACATTGGCGATCGCCAAGAGCGCGAGCGCTCTTCAGGATTTAGTGGGGGCAAAAGCCGGGGGCGCCGAAAGCGACCTCCGATCGCGCGGCTGGGTAATCACCGACGGCCACAAGGGATCGAGTTCGTCGTACACCTATTGGTGGAACGGGTCGCGGAATGATTGCGTGATGGTGACGACCCGCGATGGCCGCTATGCGTCGATCGCCGATGTTCCCAACACCGACTGCAATCAGCACAAGGGCGGATCGGACGGAGCGGTCGCGGCTGTCGGCGCCGTCGCGGCCATTGCCGCGATTGCGGCCATCGCCTCGCACAAGTCGGGCCACCACGACAATGGGCAGCATTATTCGGATAACCAGCAGGAGGCCGAATATGAGCGCGGTTATAATGACGGCCTCTACAGCGAGCCCTATCATAATTATTCGCGCAACGATTCCTACAGTTCAGGATACCAGAACGGGGTCGAACAGAGGCGCAACAACACAAGCTACCGCAACGATCACCGCTGGGGCGCGGGCTATGCCGCGTCGGCCGACGTGTCCGATCTGAACGGCGCGCGCGCCGCTGGCGCCGAGCGCGAGCTTCAATCGCGCGGTTTCAGGAGCGTCGATACCTTCGCATCGGGCGGCGACGGACGGGGGACGATCTGGTGGAACGGCCGGACCTACCAATGTCTGCAAGCGATCGTTGTCAATGGCTATGTCGACAGCATTTCCGATATCGGCAGCCATCGCCGCTGTCGCTGAACCGGGGTGGAAGGGGATGGCGGCGCCATTCCCTTCCGCCGTCATGATTGCGGCGGAGCCACATCATTCTTGCAGCATCGCTCTATTTGATCGGCCTGACGGCTATCAACGTGCAAGCGGTACCGCCGCCTGCCGAGCAGATCGGCGCGAACTGCGCGGCGCCGGTTTATGCGTCGGACCGCCTTGTGTGTGACGACGTTGAATTGCGCGCGATCGATACGGCGAATGTTCGGGCTTCCGCCGCCTTCGCCTCGCTCCCGCTTGCCAACGGAAGTCTGATCGAAGCCAATGCGCCATGGTTTCATCGCAGAAGCCTCTGTGCTTTCGAAGGCGAGCATCGGGCTTGTTTGCTCGAAGCTTATGGTGATCGCGCGTTGATCCTGCAAGGCGCCCTGGCGAGCGGCGGCATCGGCCGGCGCCTGCGATGCCAGGGAGAATGGAGCAAGCGAGCCCTTCAAATGACAATTTCTGGCAACGGTGCCATTTTGCTTGCCGACGCAGGCCAGCTCTTCGCCGCCGCGACCCCGCAACGACCAGATGCCATCTGGCAGCCCGCCGTAATCTATCAACAGCGCGGCAAGCGCTTTGCTTTCGAACCGCGCGGCAAAGCGGCGATCATCTGCCATTCTGATAGCTGACGATGGAGGAAATGAGTCATGACATCCGCTCTACGCTTCACGGCTGCGGCGCTCGCGAGCGTCTGCATATTGGCCCCCATCGCTATTCACGCGCAGGCACCGACCCCGAAGCCCGAGCGCGTGCAGTTTGCTAAGGGCACGTCGTCGAAAATCATCAAGGGTTCGATCAAGGGCGACCGGTCACGCCTCTTCTTGATCAATGTGCGTGCCGGGCAGACTCTGAAGGTCAAACTGGTCAGTTCAAACGCGTCGGCCAATTTCAACCTCACCGCGCCGGGCGCGGCGCAAGCGCTGTTCATCGGATCGACTTCGGGCAGCGACTTCGAAGGCGTCGTCCCTTCTTCCGGCGACTACAAGATCGACCTGTTTCTGATGCGCAATGCTGCGCGGCGCAACGAAACCGCGAATTTCACCCTGACAATCGGAGTAAACGGCCGATGACGAATGCGGCGGCGCAATGCCGCCATCTTTTCTTCGTGTGGCGCGCAATTGCTATTCGGTGGCGTGCTTTTCTATGCCTTGTCACTGGCAATTTTCGCCGATGCGGCGCGGCCATTTAGCAATGTCGTGGGAGCCTGACAGCGTACCGAAGCGATTTTAACCAGAAGGGACACGGGTTTGGCTATTATCAGTTTTAACCGGATCCTGTTTGCGCTTGCGGCAATGGTTCCAACAACGGCGGTTCCTGTCGTCGCCCAACCCGCATCCAGAACGAGCGCGCCCCCCTGGCTGATTTCGAATGGCGAGACGGATTCAGAAATTTATGTTCCGCGCGATATCGAACGACTTTACCAGAGTGGCACGAGGAGCCGTGATGGCAAACCCGGACCAATTTATTGGCAGAACCACGCGACGCATAAGATTAAGGTGACGCTCGCTCCGCCGAACAAGCGCGTGCAGGGCGAACAGGAGATTATCTACACCAACAACAGCCCCGACCCGATGCCGCTGCTGATTTTCCGCCTGTATTTGAATGCGCACCGGGCGGAAGCACTTCGCGAACTGCCAACCAGCAGCGACTTCATGACGTCCGGCATTGCCGTCGAAGAGTTCAGCATCAACGGCAAGACGGTGCCCTGGAACGATCCGGCCAGCCCCCTCGGTTCTATCAACTTCCTTGGCAGTACCATGCATGGCATCGTCCTGCCCACGCCGCTGGCGTCCAAAGCCAGTGTCTCCATCAAGATGCGCTGGAGCTATGATCTTGTCCGCGACAAGGGGTGGAAGGAAGGGGCACTCGACGAGAACAGCTTCTTCCTCGCCTATTTCTTTCCGCGGGTGACCAACTACAGCGATGATGGCGGCTGGGACACCAAGCTGTTCACCATGGGGCGCGAATTCAACAACGACTTCGCCGATTTTGAGGTCGAGGTCGTCTCGCCCCGCGACTATGTCGTTTGGGCCACTGGCGAGCTGCAGAATGCCGCGGAGGTTCTTCGTCCCAAGATCGTCGCCAGCCTGAAAAAAAGCCGGACAAGCGATCGTGTGCTGACGATCGCCGAGTCTCCCGACATCCGCGGCGGCCAGGTTACCGCTCGTGCCGATACGCTAAGCTGGAAGTGGCGCGCCAACCATGTCCCGGATTTCGCCATCGCGCTCAGCAATCACTATCGTTGGCAGGCGTCGAGCGTCGTGGTCGATCCTGCAAGCGGCCGGCGTGCCAGCGTCCAGGCGGCCTATCCCGACGATGTGGCGGACTTCGAGCCGATGGTCGAATTTGCCAGGCAAGCGTTGCGCTTCGGCTCGACCAAATATCCGGGCGTGCCCTATCCTTACTCCAAGACGACCATCGTGCTCGGCAGCGCCGACGAAGAATATCCAATGATGGTCAACGACGGATCCAACATTGGAAATCCTAGTGCCGCCAAGCTGCCTGAAAATGCCTTTACGGGCTTTGTCGCAACGCACGAAATTCTGCACAGCTGGTTCCCCTTTTTCATGGGCATCAATGAGAAGCGCTATCCGTTCATGGATGAGGGATGGACGACCACTTTCGAGTATCTGCGTAATCGCGAGGAGCTCGGCGTCGCCGTCGCGGATCAGCTGTTCAAGGATTTCCGGGTAAACGGGCCGGGCTGGCCTCAACCGAGCTCTGGGAACGAGCTCCCGATCATCACGCCGCACGATTCCTTGTTCGGGCAGACCCCTGTTTTTGCTTTCAACCAATATGGCAAAGCGGCGCTGGGCTATCTGGCGCTGAGGGACCTGATGGGCGATCGGGCGTTCAAGATGGCCCTGCACCAGTTCATGGAACGCTGGCACGGTAAGCGCCCGCTGCCTTGGGATATGTTCAACAGTTTCAACAATGCCGGCGTCGGGAACCATAGCTGGTTCTTCAAGAACTGGTTCTTCGGGTATAATTATATGGATCTGGCGCTCGGCGACGTGCGCAGCGACGAAGGCGGGCATGCGATCGTGGTGCGCAATACAGGGGGCATGGCGATGCCCTTCGATCTGGTCCTGACCTATGTCGACGGCAGCAGCGAACGGGTGCATCGGACACCTGCCGTGTGGCAGGAAAACGCACGTGCGACAGAGGTCAAGTTGCCCCGGGCAAGGCGCTGGCTTCGGTCACGCTGGACACTGGAATCTTCGTCGATTTCAACCCTGCAGACAATGATTGGAAGCGCTGACATGAACGATATTTCAGAGCCGAAGCCAGCCTGGCTGCGGGTGGTGCAATTTCCCGTGACCCGCCTGATCCTGCTCGGCGGATTCATGTTTTTCATGATCGCAGTGAACGGGACCATCTTGCTGAAGTTCGCTGACTCGCCCATTCTCGCCGCGTTGCTTGTCATCGCCATGGATGCGGTCGGATTTGCGACATATTATGCGTTCGTGCGGTACATCGAAAGGCGACCAGTCAGCGAACTGGCGCTGCGGGGCATGGGGCGAGAGCTTGGCATCGGTTTGCTGATCGGGGCGGGGCTTTATTCCCTTTGCGTCCTGATCCTGATGATCCTGGGCATTTATCGCATCGACGGGTTCAATCCATGGTCCTTCCTGTTGCCGGCAGCGGCGATGGCGCTCAGTTCGGGCGTGTTCGAGGAGCTGTTGTTCCGCGGGGTGCTTTTTCGCATCGTCGAAGAATCGCTGGGAAGCTGGATCTCGCTGGCGATATCGTCCTTCGTGTTCGGGTTCCTGCATCTGCTGAATCCACAGGGGACGGTAACGGGCGCGCTGTTCATCAGTATCGAGGCCGGGGTCCTGCTCGGCGCGGCCTATATGGCGACGCGTCGCCTCTGGATGAGCATCGGCTTTCATATCGCCTGGAACTACACGCAATCGGGCATCTTCTCGGGCATCGTTTCGGGCAATGACGCCAGCCCGGGGCTGATCAAGTCGACCATCGACGGCCCCGCAGCGTTGACGGGAGGCAGCTTTGGCCTCGAATCCTCGCTGATTGCCTTTTTGCTCTGTACGACGACGGGGATCGTCTTGCTTATTCTCGCGGTGCGCCGTGGAAATATCATCCCTCCGGTTTGGAAGCGAACACGCTCGGCGAGCGCCTTCATCCCTTGAATGCAAGAGCAGCTCGCGGAGCGACTTCAGTGGAATGCGGAAATTAGCAGCCTATTGCGCTGTTATGCGGTCGCCGCAGCGTGCCGTTCGTGACGCAAAACTGCCTCCAAGACGATGCTCGCCAGAATGTAGGTGCCGAATTGAAGCACGGGGGACAGCAGCGGCGTCTGCCCAGCTGGCTGCACGCTGAAAGAAGTGAAATCGCACGCACCGTGCATGATCAGTTGACCGAGCGCAAACGCAGACCAGCCGGCAGCCGCGCCGTTCACCAGGACCATCCCGATCTCCCCGTCAATATCAGCGGCAGCGCCCAATTGGGACCCCCCCGCAGGGTGTCCTACAGCGCGGGTCGCCACCAGCCGAGCCACGTTATCGCGCCAGCCATGAACAGGGCACCAAGGCCCGGCGGAAGAGCGAGGCTTGCAAAGGCAACATGTTCGGACACCATGTCGGTATATCGGGCACCGGCAGTGGCCAAAGTCGCAAAGATGATGCCGTTGTAAGCGAGATAAACGCAGACGGCGGGTCGCCAGTTCGGTCTGACGCTCACGCGCCTATTTCGCCCAGATAAGATGGGCCGCCTTGCCGCTGCTGCGTTCTTCGCTGGCAGCCTGACAAAAGGCCTGATGATCATTCGCCGAAATCGCGATCTGAGCACCGAAGGCCATGCCAAGCGCCAAGGTAGCCTTGCGTTCCAGTTCCGTGCGCTGGCTGCTATCAAGACTTCGCGGCTTTCCGGATGAGTCGTCATAGACCAGATCAAACTCGTTCGAGAAAGCCTTCGGATCGATCTCGAAGCCGGTGCAGGTCGCCGCGACCGCCTGCTGGTGGCCAAGCGCCTGCAGCATCGCAATATGACCTTCGTCAAAGGTGCCATCGAGCATCGACCGGATCGCGTCGGCCGCGGCTAAGTCCATCTTTACAGTGTTCGGTGCCGCGGCGGGTGCTTTTGACTGCGCGGCAACCGACGGTGCCGCCGTGAGCGCGGCGATGAGCAAAAGGTGACGAATGGCCATGATCAATATCCCCGCCGATGCGGATCGTAGCCGAACTGACTATCGGTCCAGCCGTAGGAAAACTGGCCGCGGACGAAGCAGCGTCGCTCGCCGCGGTAACAGCTTACGTCAGGCGCCGGAGAGAAATAATCGCTGCCATAGCTGCCGCCATATCCATATCGGTAGGTGTCGCGCTGCTCTTCAGTCTTGCGCTTCTTTTTTGCTGAAATGGCGGCGGCGATCCCGACGAGGCCGATAGCGAGCGCAGCGCCTGCAGCAGCGTCGCCATCGTGATCCCGATAGTGATGGTGATCGCGGTGCCAGTCGTCATGTCGAGCATAGGCTGGCGCGGGAAGAAGAAGAGCGGCAACGACGGCCGCACCGAGAAATCTGGAACGCAGCATGACACTGAACCCCTTCTGTTGCGCCGCGAATAGACCACAGATTCGGGTTTTTATAAAGGAGAATCGGGGGCGAGCGGCTTAGCTTTCCTCGGGCAATCACGTCTTACCACGGTCGGTGCGGTTGAAAAAGTCGGCCAAATGTCGTCAGAAGCGACCTATCAACTGGTTTGCTTCTTCGTCGAGACCGACAAGAGGCAGCGCTGCATCAACCGTGAATTCCTGAACAATTTCGGCGAGGATTGAGGCCGCGAGCGTAGACGGGTCTCGCGTCGAAGGCACAAGCCCGATAGGTGAGCGTATTGCCTGGATTGCCTCGTCCAGAACACCCGATGCAGTGAGCATCTCGCAGCGCTTTTTGTGCGAAAGCCGACTACCAAGCGCCCCGATATAGAATGCGGGTAGGGCAAGAGCCCAAGGGATCAGGGCCTCTTCCCAGTCCCTATCGTGAAAGACAAATATAATCGCGGACCACGGGTCGGAAGCAAGTCCGGGCTGGGCCGCGCGGAATTCGAGAAGCGTTGCCTCGATTGATTTGGCGCGCAGGGTGCGAATATCCCGCGCTGACGGCGAATAAGCCTCGGTTTGAGCGCCGAATGCGTGAGCAAGTTGCGCCGTGGCGGTGAGTTCCTCGCCTTGTCCAAATATGATGAGCCGCAGCCGCGGGGGATAGGTCACCACGAATGCGTCGCCGCGCCAGCCTGTCGGGCCGCGTGCTTCGACGGCGCGGACGCCTCCACCGGTGATTTCGAGCGATACCGGTTCGCGGCGGTCGAGACGGGAAATGGCCTCCGCGATGGCTGCCGGATTTGGGCTTGGTGTGAAGAGGAGGTCGATGCCGCCGCCGCACGGCAAACGAATATCGATATAGGGCGATCCTGCGCCAAAGCGCACCTGCCGCGGACTTCGGCTGGCTAGTGCGACCAGAGCTTCCTCCACAACAGCGGCTTCGATGCAGCCGCCCGACAGCGATCCGATATAGTCTCCGTCCGACGCGACCGCCATCTGGGCACCAAGCACGCGAGGCGAAGCGCCGCAAATGCCAACGAGCGTCACGAGGACGCTTCCGCGCCCGTCCTGCGCGCAGGCACTCAGAAATCTGAGGATATCCTCCGGCGAGCTTGCGAGGCCTGTCATTTTCGACAACCATCGTTTCCGAGCGGCAATGGGGCCGCCGCCGGAGTCCATTCGATGATCGATCCTGCCGACGTTGCCGTGCTCTTGCTTGCAGCAGGGCAGTCTGGACGCTTCGGCAGTGACAAGTTGCTCGTGCCGCTGGGCGGTGCGCCGATGGCGCTCCACGCTGCGAACCGGTTGGCCGAACTTGGGACAGGATGGAGGATCGCTGTCTGCCGCGAGGCAGGCTCGCTTGCCAGGGAATTGGAAGCACTCGGTTTTGAAGTCGTCGTCAATCCTGAACCCTCGCGCGGGTTGTCCTCGTCGCTGGCATTGGGCATCGAGCGCGCAGAAACAGTCGGTGCGAAGGCCGCGCTCGTCGCACTGGGCGATATGCCGTTCGTCAGCCCGGCCCATTTTGCTGCGCTGGTCGCGGCTTTCGATCCAGCGACTGCGCCGATCGTAGCGTCGGACAGGGCAGGCGTGGCCATGCCCCCCGCCGTGTTCGACAAGACTGTTTTCGCAGATTTGCGCAACGGCGAGGGCGACCAGGGCGCGCGCGCCCTGATCCGCGGGGCCGCGCTCGTCGCAGCCGACCCGCACGAGCTCGCCGACATCGATCGGCCCGAGGATATCCGATAGGATCGGCCGATCATCATGCGACGTCCGGAAGCTTGTCGATCAGCTTATCGAGCGTGACGGGGTAGTTGCGCACGCGAATCCCGGTCGCATGATACACCGCGTTTGCGACGGCGGCTGCGACGCCGCAAATTCCAAGCTCGCCGACGCCTTTTGCTTTCATCGGCGACGTGGTCGGATCGACCTCGTCGAGGAAGATGACCTCTTGCGAGGGGATGTCGGCGTGGACGGGCACTTCGTAGCCCGCAAGGTCGTGGTTGACGAAAAAGCCGAACCTCTTGTCGACCGCCAGCTCTTCCATCAACGCGGCGCCGGCGCCCATCGTCATCGCGCCGATGACCTGGCTTCTGGCAGCTTTGGGATTGAGGATGCGACCCGCCGCGCAGACTGCGAGCATGCGCCGGATCCGGATTTCGCCGGTCGCCGCATCGACCGCGGCTTCGACAAAGTGCGCGCCGAAGGTCGACTGCTGGAACTTCTGGCCGAGGTCGCCATATTCCATCAGATCTTCGGCGACGATCTCACCGCTCGCAGCCGCCTTTGCGAGCGCGATGCTCTTACCGCGTGAGCGGACCTTGCCCTTATCGAACACCGCATCGGCGGGATCGAACCTCAGCTTATCAATAATCGCGGTGCGCAGCTTCATACAGGCGGCATAGACGCCCGCGGTCGAGCTGTTAGCGCCCCATTGGCCGCCTGAGCCTGCGGAAACCGGGAAAAGCGAGTCCCCGAGGCGCACCTCGACCTGGGTCAGGGGCACGCCGAGCATCTCGGCGGCGGTCTGTGCGATGATCGTGTAGCTCCCGGTGCCGATGTCTGTCATGTCGGTTTCGACGATGACCATGCCATTGCGGTCGAGGCGCACGCGCGCGGCCGATTTCTCGTTGATATTGTTCCGAAACGCGGCGGCGACGCCTGTGCCGACAAGCCAGCGGCCGTCGCGCGTCAGGCCTGGTTTGGGACTGCGGTCTTTCCAGCCGAATTTTTCGGCGCCCATGGTCAGGCATTCGTTCAAGCGCCGCTGCGAGAAAGGCCGTTCAGGCTTCTCGGGATCGACTTGAGTGTCATTGAGGATGCGAAAAGCGACTGGATCGATGCCCAGCTTTTCCGCCATCTCGTCGATCGCGATTTCCAGCGCCATCAACCCGGGGGCCTCGCCCGGCGCGCGCATCGCATTGCCTTCGGGTAGGTCCAGGACAGCCAGGCGCATCGCGGTCATGCGGTTGGGCGCGGCATAGAGCAGCCGCGTCTGTCCGACCGCAGTTTCGGGACCCCCGCCTTTGAGGTCGCCCGACCAGCTTTCATGGCCGATCGCGGTGAGCTTGCCATCGGTGGTCGCACCGAGCCGGATGCGCTGGATTGTCGCGGGGCGGTGCGTCGTATTGTTGATAATCAGCGGCCGTTGCAGCGCGACTTTGACCGGCCGCCCCGCTGCCTTCGCGCCGAGCGCTGCGAGGATGGCATCGGATCGCACAAACAATTTTCCGCCGAAACCGCCCCCGATATAAGGTGATACGAGCCGGACCTTTTCCTTGGGGATTCCCAGCGTCTTTGCGACGTCACCGACCGACCAGGCGATCATTTGGTTCGATGTCCAGAGCGTTAGCTTGTCGCCGTCCCAGCTCGCGATCGAAGCATGCGGTTCCATCATCGCATGGCTGTGGTCGGGGGTGGTGTAACGGGCATCGAGCTTGACCGGCGCGCTGGCGAACGCCGCATCGAAATCGCCGAACCTGCTGTCGGCTTCGGCGCCGAAGGAGGCGGGGGGCTTGATCGCGCCGTCCAGCGACTTGGCGAGATCGAAATTGCCTTTGCTGCGCGTATATTGGACGCGAACAAGCGCGGCAGCGGAACGCGCCTGTTCGAAGCTTTCCGCGACGACCAGTGCGACCGCTTGATGATAGTGCTGAATCTCGGGCCCGCCCAGCAGCTTTGCGGTATTGAAATCGCCCTTGCCGAGCATTCCTGCGCTGGCGGCGGTTACGACGGCGAGAACGCCAGGCGCCGCCTTTGCCTCCTTCAAGTCCATGGAGGCGATCTGTCCTTTGGCGATTGCCGAACCGACGACATAACCATAGGCCTGATTCGGGACGACATCGTGCCGCTCGTAGGCATAGGGCGCGGTGCCACTGGTCTTCAGCGGACCATCTACACGATCGGTGGGTTTGCCGATGATTTTCAGCTGGTCGATCGGGTTGTCGGTTGCGGGCGTGTCGAACTTCATGGTTCAACCTTTCGCTTGTGCCAGCACACTGGCGAGCGTGCGCTCGACCAGAGGCAGCTTATATGCATTTTCATGGGTCGCCTTCGCGTCCGCGAGCAGCACCGCGGTCGCGGCTTTAGCCCCGCGCGGCAGCTCGGCATCGGCCGACCTTGCGCGCCACGGCTTGTATCCGACCCCGCCCAGCGCGACCCGGCCACTGCCGTCGCGCTGGACGACCACGCCGACCGAGATCAGCGCAAAAGCGTAGGACGCGCGGTCGCGGACCTTGTGATAAATATGCGTGCCGCCGATCGGCTTCGGCAGTGTTACCGCAGTGATCAGCTCGCCCGGTGCCAGCACCGTTTCGAGCTGCGGGGTATTTCCGGGTGCGCGGTAGAGATCGGCCAGACCAATGCTGCGGGTCTCGCCTGCTGCATCGACCGTCTCAACCGCCGCGTCGAGCACCTGCATTGCGACCGCCATGTCGCTGGGGTGCGTCGCGATACAGGCATCACTGGCACCGACGATCGCATGATTGCGGCTGAACCCTGCAATCGCCGCACAACCGCTGCCGGGCTTGCGTTTGTTGCACGGCTGGTTGGTATCGTAGAAATAGGGACAGCGCGTGCGCTGGAGCAGATTGCCCGCGGTCGTCGCCTTGTTGCGGAGCTGCCCTGATGCGCCCGCGACAAGCGCGCGCGCGATGAGGCCATAGTCGCGCCGGATGCGCGCGTCGGCGGCGAGATCGGTGTTACGGACCATCGCGCCGATACGAACGCCGCCATCGCTGGTCGGCTCGATCTTGTCTAAACCGAGCCGACTGACGTCGATCAGGTGACCGGGAGTTTCGATTTCGAGCTTCATCAGGTCGAGCAGGTTCGTCCCGCCGGCAATGAAGCGTGCTCCGGGCGTTCGAGTGAAAGCCATGGTCGCCGCGGCAGGCGAGTCGACGCGTTCGAAGGTGAAGCTCTTCATGCTTTCCCTCCCGCGACATCGACGATGGCATCGACGATGTTTGAATAGGCGCCGCAGCGGCAGATGTTGCCGCTCATCCGTTCGCGCAGTTCAGGCCGTGTGACGGTCGGCGCGCCGGTGAGGTCGGCAGTGACATGGCTCGGAATGCCGGCCTTGATCTCGTCGAGCACTGCGACGGCCGAGCAGATCTGACCCGGCGTGCAATAGCCGCACTGATAGCCGTCGTGCACGACGAATGCTTGTTGCATCGGGTGGAGATTGCCAGGCAGGCCCAGCCCCTCGATCGTGGTGATCATGTCGCCGTCGTGCATCACCGCAAGCGACAGGCAGCTGTTGATCCGCCGTCCGTCGACGATGACGGTGCAGGCACCGCACTGCCCGTGGTCGCAGCCCTTTTTGGTGCCAGTCAGCCGAAGATGCTCGCGCAGCGCATCAAGGAGCGTCGTTCGCGTATCGAGTTCGAGGTCGTGCGCCGTGCCGTTGACGTTGAAGGCAACACGAGCCGTCGGTGGCCGAGCTGCCGCCTTGTTGGGCACGGCTACCACGGTCGAAGGCGACGCTACGGACACCGCAGCAACAGACACAGCACCTCCTGTGATAAGTCCACGTCTGGAAACGGGAAATTCTTCCGGTGTCGCCATGATATGTCCCCGATCATCTTCAATGTCCGCGGACTGCAGTCCCCGCGGAGCCTTGGCATTTCAATGCTTGGAGGGACGATGCGTTGCCGTCCGTGAACAATTTTGACTGATTTGAGAAGCCATCACGCGGCAGGGTATATCTTCGATTGCCGTTCAAAGTTGCGCAGCCCCTCATCGTCCAGGCCGCGTCGATGTCCGCTTCAAGTGCTAAGTGGCAGAAAGCTGCCAGCAAGCGATCGGCCAAATCAGGCGGTCTCCGGAATTGATCATTGTGCGAGCCTGTCGGAACGCAGTCCCCGCAGATGGCTTGCATCGCTGTCCCAATGGTTCGCAATCGCGCCGGTGGAATTTCTCAGCCAGTATTCTTATGCCGCGATCCACCGGTTTGTCCGCTCATTCGGGCAGCGCCGCGTCGCGCTTTCGTGGGTGTGCGTCGCGACGCCGCTGGCAGCCCGGCCTGACCGATTCATCGAATTCTACCTTGGCGAACGCTTCCGGATCAGCGTTGGCAACAACCCATCGACGCATGCCCCGCAAACCGCAGTGGTCGGGCGCAGACGCGACGTGGGCTGCAACTGCACGTGCGCGGCGACATCGACGTTTTTGCGATCCGATTTCGGCCGACCGGGTGGCATCGGCTGTTTTGGGCCCCCATGCCTAGCCTGGCAGACCAAGGAATCGTTATCAGGGACATTTTAGGACATGCCGCGAGCGGCCTAGACGGCGCGATCTCGGGCGCTGAAGGCTTTATGCTCGGATGATGGCGGCGCGGCAGTGGATTGAGAGAGGCGTCCTGCGAAGCAGACGAGAGAGCGGCCTCGACGACGCAGCCCGTTTGCAAGTGGATACGCGCGGCCGCACGAAGATCGATGCAATCGCTGGAAAATCTGGTCTGGGCGACGCGGACATACAGGATCGCGCGATGTTCGCCGTGATCGAGAAGGCCATTTCCGAAAGCTGAACAGCCGGCTGGAACGGTCTTGCGGGACCGTCGTTAGGACAGGCGAGAAACGCAGGGGACAAAAAGGATGTGGAACGCCTGGGGAAACGGAAACGGCGACGGCGACCGCGACTTTCTCCGCCACGACGGGGAAATGGGCCGGCTGATCGATGCCTATGACTGGTCGGAGACCGCGCTGGGGCCGATCGGCAACTGGTCGCCGAGCTTGCGCGCCATCGTTGCCTTCCTCATCCATACACCCGTGCCGATGGTGATGCTCTGGGGCGAGCCCGGGACGATGATCTACAATGACGGCTATTCGGTGTTTGCCGGCGAAAACCATCCGCGCATCCTCGGACTGCCTGTTCGCGAAGCCTGGCCCGAGGTCGCCGATTTCAACGACAATGTCATGAAGGTCGGGCTTGCCGGCGGCACGCTCGCCTACAAGGATCATCTGCTCCAGCTCGACCGCACCGGCGGCCTCGAGGATGTCTGGATGAACCTCGACTATTCCCCGGTGTTCGGCGACGATGGCGCGCCCGCAGGCGTGCTCGCGGTCGTCGTCGAGACGACCGAGGCGGTCGGGGCCGCCGCAGCGCTGCGTGAAAGCGAGGCGCGGCTGCGCTTCCTTGATGACCTCGGCCGCCAAACGATGTTGAGCACCGATGCCGACGAGATATTGGCAACCACCACGCGGATGGTCGGCGAGGAACTCGGCGTCTCGATCTGTGCCTATGCCGACATGGACGAGGATGGCGACGGCTTCACGATCCGCGGCGACTGGGCGGCCGAAGGTTCGGCATCGATCGTTGGCCATTACCGCCTCTCGGCTTTCGGCGAACTGGCGGTTCGCAATCTGAATGCGGGCGATCCGCTCGTCATTCACGATAATGGCAGCAAACTTCCTGCGGCGGCGGCGGCGACCTTTCGCGACATCGGCATCGCCGCGACGATCTGCATGCCCCTGGTGAAGGAGGGGCGGCTCACGGCGCTGATGGCGATCCATCACCGCGAGCCGCATGTCTGGAGCGATTATGAACTCGCGTTCATCCGCGACGTGGCCGATCGCAGCTGGGCGCATATCGAACGCGTCGGCACCGAGGAGGAACTGCGCAAGACCGCCGAACGGCTGCGTGATCTCAACGAGACGCTCGAAATGCGCGTTGCCGACCGCACCGCTGCGCTCGATCGCAGCCAGACCCAGTTCCGCCTGCTCGTGCAGGGGGTGACCGACTATGCGATCTATATGCTCGACGGCGAAGGCCATGTCTCGAGCTGGAACGCGGGGGCCGAGCGGATCAAGGGCTATCGTCCCGACGAAATCATCGGGCACCACTTTTCCGCCTTCTACGAGGAGGCCGACCGCGCGGCGCTGGAGCCGCAGCGCGCGCTCGAGACGGCGCGGCGCGAAGGCCGCTTCGGCGCCGAAGGCTGGCGGATCCGCAAGGACGGAACGCGCTTTCGTGCGAGCGTCGCGATCGAGGCGATCCATGGCGACGACGGCGCGCTCATCGGCTTTGCCAAGATCACCCGCGATATGTCGGAGCGCGAGGAAGTGCAGCAGGAACTTGAGCTCGCCCGCGAGGCCCTGTTCCAGTCGCAAAAGCTTGAGGCGATCGGCCAGCTTACCGGCGGGATCGCGCACGACTTCAACAATCTCTTGATGGCGATCCGCAGTGGCCTCGAACTGCTGCGCAAACGCCCCGGTCTCGAACCGCAGGCGGCGAAGCTTCTCGACAATTGTCTCCAGGCGACCGATCGCGGCGCCGCGCTGACCCAGCGCATGCTTGCCTTCGCGCGGCGCCAGGAACTCTCGACCGAGGCGGTGATCCTCGCCCAGCTCGTCGGCGGCATGATGGAACTGCTGCAACGTGCGCTCGGACCCGCGTTCGTGATCGAAACTCGCTTTCCTGCCGCGCTCGCGGCGGTTGCGGCCGACGTCAACCAGCTCGAAATGGCGCTCCTCAATCTCGCGGTCAACGCGCGCGACGCGATGCCCGGCGGCGGCGCGATCGCGATCGGCGCCGTAGAACAGGATGTCCGGCCCGGCGCGGTCGCCGACCTCGCGCCGGGCCGTTATGTGCGGCTGTCGGTCACCGATAATGGCGCGGGCATGGACGCCGCAACGCTCGCCCGCGCCGCCGACCCCTTTTTTACCACCAAGGGTATCGGCAAGGGCACCGGCCTCGGCCTGTCGATGGTCCATGGGTTTGCCCAGCAGCTCGGCGGCGCGCTGCAGATGGAGAGCGAGGTCGGGCGCGGCACGAGCGCGCATATCTGGCTGCCCCTGAGCGATGCGCAAACCGGTGCGGCGGTTCCCGACACCGAGCCCGTCGAGGCGGCCAGCACCGCATGCCGGCGCATCCTCGTCGTCGACGACGATGCAATCATTCTGATGAACACCGCGGCCCTGCTCGAGGATCTCGGCCATCAGGTGATCGAAGCGGGATCGGGCGAGGAGGCGTTGGAACTGCTGCGCGCGCATCCCGATATCGCGATCCTCATCACCGATCAGGCCATGCCCGGCATGACGGGCAGTGAGCTGATCGCCGCCGCGCGCGCCGAGCGCCCCGCGCTCCCGGTCATTCTTGCCACCGGCTATGGCGAGACCCCGGCCGATGTCACGCAGGGCCTGCAGCGGCTCGGCAAGCCCTTCGGGCAGAAGGATCTTGAGCGCGCGGTCGCGCAGGCGGCGGCGTAAGGAACGGGTGCGGCGGCAGGGAGACGATCCTGTATGTTCCGCCGCTTGTTTATCCCGGCCGCCGAACCGATCGAGCCCGGAGAGGCGGAGGCGTTTGCGAAGCTCCCCCGAGCGCCACTTTACGGCCTTTGCAGCGTCCCCAAGGACGCCGCCGCCTTTGCGGATTGCCTGTGGATATCGATCGCATAACAGATATCGATTCCGCGACCGCCGAAGTCACCAGCGAGATCTACTGTCTCGTCGTTGGCACGGCCCCGCTGGCCTCACCGCTGCAATATATCTTGCGCGTAGGCGCTCGGCGGCGGTCGGGAAAGCTGAGCAAGCCGAAGCGCTAGCCGACCGGCGGCTTTGCTAATGTCCGATCTGCGACGGGCTGCGGTGACCGATCTAACTATTGCGGTTCTGGGCCCGCGCGAGCGCGGCTGCAACGAAGCTGTTTTTCTGCGAAGCTTTGCCGCCGATATCACGCTGGTGTCGCCGGGGGCTCGTGATGAGCTTTCGGAAGCGAAACGCCCGAAGTTGCGCGATGCCGGTGTGGCACGGAGAGGGCACTGCACCGCGAGCGCGCTTGCCGAGGGCGACTGTGCTTGAGGCCGATGGCCGATCAGCTTGTTTCGATTGTCTCTTTCCCGCGCCGGGCTCGGCCATTTGTTCGGTGCTCGCGGCCGAGGTTGGAGCCGCCGTGACCGCGGCAGCCTGTCTACGCCTTCACGGCGATCAGCGCACCGATGCGCCAGAACTCTATGCGGCGGGCGACGTCATCCTCGGCCTCGACCGGATCAGTCACGCGATGGGGGCGGGCGGCGTCGCCGTGACCACGATCGGAATCGACCTGGCCCAGCAGCCGCCGCTTCGCCGCTAACTCCTGCCTTGGGTGCGGGAGCTGCGTCGAGATCGACTTGCAGTTCCCGCCTCCAGAAGCGCAGCGCGCGCGCGGCTTCAACGAAGGGCGCGGCATCGCCGGCCTTTTCAAGAAGCATGCAGGCGTCGTCGAGGTCATCGGCCAGCCCGACCGCCGCGAAAATCGCCGCAGTTTCGGCGGTCATGCCGATAAACTTGCAATGGGCGAACGCGTCGCTCACGAAGTCCTTCGCCGCGGCGTCGGCGGCCAGCTCTGCGGCGCCTTCCTCGGATACGATGATCGCGACGGCATCGAAGAGTACCGAAGGCCCGCCGTCGATCTTGTGGCGCGCTGCGACCTTGGTCCCGTCGGCGAGCGTCACGCCGCCGATCTTGGGCGCGACAACCTCATAGACGGCGCCTTCGGCATCGAGCGCCTTGACGAGCGCCTTGAAGATCGTCGGATTGGCGCCGTCGCTCATCAGGATGCCGAGCTTGCGGCCCTTGAAGCTGTCGGGGCCGTTTTTGAGGATGCTGAGCGCATCCGAGGGGGGCAGATCGGTAATCGGCTTGCGCGCCGAGACCGCAGCGTCGGGCAGGTCCATGCCGAGACCGTCGGCGACAGTGGCGGCCAGCGTCTCGTCGATGTTGCGCAGATGCGAAACGGTGCGCGAGCGGATGTCGGGGCGTTCGACCTTCGACAGCTCGAATACAAGCGCGTCGCCGATATGCTTCTGCTCGATCGGCGTCTGGCTGACGAAAAATTGCCGCGCCTGGCTATAATGATCGGCGAAGCTTTCCGAGCGTACCCGCTGCTTGGGTCCGTCGGCCTCTTCCTCGAAGCTCCGGAAGCCGCGCACCGGATCCTCGCGCGGGCCGCCTTGCGCCGCGCCCCAGCTGTTCGGCTCGTAATTCACGCGGCCAACCGGATTGCGCATCGCCATATGTCCGTCCTGCTGGAAATGCGCCATCGGGCACTTGGGCGCGTTGATCGGGATATGGGTGAAGTTGGTGCTCCCCAGACGTTTGATCTGCGTATCGAGATAGGAGAAGTTGCGGCCCTGGAGCAGCGGATCGTTCGAGAAATCGATGCCCGGCGGCACATTCTGGGTCATGAAGGCGACCTGCTCGGTTTCGGCGAAGAAATTGTCGACCACGCGGTCGAGCACGAGGCGGCCGACAATACGGATCGGGACAAGTTCTTCGGGGATCAGCTTGGTCGCATCGAGCACGTCGAAGTCGAAGCTGTCAGCGAAATCATCGTCAAACAGCTGGACGCCGAGCTCCCACTCGGGAAAGTCGCCACTGTTGATCGCATCCCACAGGTCGCGGCGGTGGAAATCGGGATCGGCACCATTGATCTTGACCGCTTCGTTCCAGACCACCGACTGCAACCCCTGCTTGGGCTTCCAATGGAATTTGACAAAGGTCGACTTGCCCTTGGCGTCGAGCAGGCGGAAGGTGTGGACGCCGAAACCTTCCATCGTCCGGAACGAGCGCGGGATCGCGCGGTCGGACATCGTCCACATGATCATGTGGAAGCTCTCGGGCATCAGGCTGATGAAGTCCCAAAAATTGTCGTGCGCCGAGGCTGCCTGCGGAAAGGCGCGGTCGGGTTCAGCTTTTACCGAATGGACGAGATCGGGGAATTTGATCGCGTCCTGGATGAAGAAGACGGGGATGTTGTTGCCGACGAGATCCCAATTGCCCTCCTGCGTGTAGAGCTTGACCGCGAAGCCGCGAACATCGCGAGCGAGATCGAAGCTCCCCTTCGAACCGGCGACAGTCGAAAAGCGCACGAAGGCGGGGGTGCGTTCGCCTACGCGCTGAAAAACATCGGCGCGGCTGACATCGGACAGGCTGTCGGTGAGTTCAAAAAAGCCGTGCGCGCCATAACCGCGCGCGTGGACGACACGCTCGGGAATACGCTCATGGTCGAAGTGGAAAATCTTCTCGCGGAAGTGGAAGTCCTCGATCAAGGTCGGGCCGCGCGCGCCCTGCTTCAAGCTATTCTGGTCGTCGGCGATCGGAGCGCCGTGCTGTGTCGTCAGCGTCGCGACATCGCCTTCGGCGACCTGGTGCGTCTCGCCGCCTTCGCTCAACGGCCCGTCGAACGCAAAGCTGATCGCGGCGTCGCCGGGAATGGCCGGGGCTTTGTGCGGGCTTTCGCCGCCGATGTCGGCGCCCGCAATGTCCGCCGGGGTCATGGTGGACCCTGACCGGCCGGAGGGGTTTTTCGAAGAAGTTTTTTTGGCCATGGTGCACTTTTGCCGATCATTTGGAGGAAGCAGGACGCCCCGGGATGCTCCAAGCGAGCGACGAGGCGGCGGTACAGGCTTAACCACCAGATGCCCTGCAAGTTGCGCCGTTTGACGCGAAATTAATCTGCATCATCACGATTGCGGGTCGCTGCGTGCAACGCGCTGCCGCATCGACCGTTGGGAGACAAGACAAGTCATCCCGCAAGACCCTGAGGTTCGTCATTCATGTTCACCGAACGCTTTTTGAGAGACAAGCGCGGCGCGAGCCTGACCGCCGACGAGCGGGCACGGATCGAAGGAGCGATCGGCGAAGTGAAGACCCTCGCGCCGCGCAAGATCATCGCGCGCGCCGGCGAGCCGCTCCACCAAAGCACGTTGCTCATCGAAGGCGTGATGTCGCGCTATCTCGACGACCGCCAGGGCCTGCGCCAGCTCGTCGCGATCCACCTGCCGGGCGATTTTCTCGACCTCCATGCCTTTCCGCTCAAGGTCCTCGAGCATGACGTCGCGACGCTGACGTCCGCAACCGTTGCGACGATTTCACATGCCCAGCTTGAAGCGATCACCCAGGATATGCCTGAACTCACGCGCAAGCTGTGGTTTGCCACTCTCCTGGACGCGGCGATCCATCGCGCCTGGCTGTTCAGACTCGGGCGTCTCGACGCAACCGGCCGCATCGCGCACTTTTTGTGCGAGACCAACGCGCGGCTCTTCTCCGCCGGACTGAGCGACGGCCGTCGCTTCGCGCTCGCACTCACCCAGGCCGATCTCGGCGAGATCTGCGGCTTGACGACGGTTCATGTGAACCGCGTGATGCGTCAGCTGCGCGAGAAAGGGCTCTGCAGCTTTCGCGCTTCGCTCGTCGAGATTCCCGATCCCGTGGCGCTCGCGGCACGGGGTCAGTTCGATCCCGACTATCTCTATATGGAAACGATCCCCGATTTTCTCTCGAACGTAAAAAGGCCACGATCATGACGCCAGATACCGCCGGGCCGCAGCCCGAGACCGAACCCGGTACCGCCACCGCCGAGGGTGGCCTTGTCTTTCTCGAGGGTCCCGACGGCGTCGCGGCGACCATGACGGCGGACGCGGCCGCCCGGACAGGTCAGCGCCTGATCGATGCCGCTACGGTAGCGGCGACACAGCAGACGTCCGGCAGCGATTGAGCCTCGAGTTGGGCCGCGGCCGGGTGCTTTCGCGGGTGGGTCACCGGCTCGCGCATGCGGGCCGCAGTAAAGGAGAGGTACGCTGGAGGACAGCGCGGGTCTGATTGCCGCCATCGCGACCATGATCGCCGCGATGATGACCGCCTCCAACCTTGGTGCGCGCATCACCGGCTGGGGCTTTGCCGTCTTCACCATCGGATCGATTTGCTGGTCGCTCGTCGGGTTTTGGTCGGGGCAAACCCATCTCGTTGCGACAAATGTTTTTTTGACTTTGGTGAACCTCGTCGGCATCTGGCGCTGGCTCGGGCGGTAGCGAGCTTATGAAGAGGGCGCGCAGGCAGCGACGCGGGCAAGCCGCAAAACGGCGACGCCGACGCTGATCGCGGCGACAGGCGTGCCGGGCATGCAAGTGATCGATGTGCGGGGCGAGGCGCTGGGCCACGCGGTCGATGCGCTGATCGAATGCCGGGCCGGTCATATCAGCTATGTCGTCGTCGCAACGGGCGGCATGGCCGGTATCGATGAGAAGCTGAGAGCAGTCCCCATGGCAGCAGTCGATTGCCGCGCCGATGGCTTCGTGGTGCTCGAAACTTGCGCAGAATTCGAGCAGCGCCAAATCCTTGAGCCGGGGCAATGGCCAGGCCGCGAACCGCCCCCCCCAGCGCGCGACGGCGACGCTGTCTTCACGCAGCGCAGCGCCGCTCTTGATATAGTCAAAACCTGTGCCGGGCCGATCCGGCGCAATGCCGAAGGGGACGGGCCGGTTTTCGCGCGCCAGCGGCGCGCCTCGGTCGATGGCAATGTGAAAGGCCGGCACATCGGGGATGACATGGCCCGATCAGCAGACGACGAGCGGGTCGGCGAAGGCGCGTCCCGCGACCCGCGCCAGCGTGCCGTTGAAGAGGCTCGCATCGTCGACAATGTCGAGGACTTGCTTGGCGTGCTCGCCGCGGGACGCAGGCTACAGGCGGGTTCCGGCGCCACCGCAAAGGACCACGGGTTGTACCGCGTCGTGCAAATGGCTCAGCCGGCGAGCTCGGGCACCGAGGTGGAGAGACTCCGCGCGCCAACCTCGGGCATCGCTTCGCGCCAGAATTTCGCGGCCATCGTCTGCGAAGCGAGCTGATAAGCGAGGACCGATTCCGCGCCGCTGTTGCTGTTGACCCCGTGTGGAGTCAGGCCATCGACGCAGCGTCCGGAGTTGGGGTCTGCCAGAGCAATAGCGCGATCATTGCGGCCAAAAAACCAGGCATAGGCGGTCTCGGCATGGGCGCGCCATGCCTTGCTCCGCGTCGCATCGAATGCCGTTGCGCAGGCGTCGATCGTCGCCCAGGCTTCGAGCGGCTGCTGGTCGAACGGAAAGCTTTCCCCGGCCCGGTCGAAGCTGTCCGACCCTACCGGACGAAAATGACCCTCGCGAGCGGTCTGGAAATCTGCGAGCCAGTCGAGCGCGGCGAGACCGGCTTCCTCGAGCGGGAGCGAGCGGAGCCGCTGCCCCGCGCGGATCAGCGCTTCTGCCAGGCGGGCATTATCGTAGGAAAGCCCGGCTTCGAACCAGTCCCAGCCCGGCCGGCGTGCAGCTTTCCACAACGCGCACAAAAACGCGCCGCCGCGCTCGACGATCGCGTGCGCCCGGGCGTTGCCAGGTTCATGCGCGAGCCGCGCATCGGCGCCGAGGACCGCAAAGGCGACCGCGCGCGGACTCTTGAACCGCTCGCCCATCGGTGCGGCGAGATCGAACAGGTCCGCGGCCCAGTCGCGCATCGCGGGCGAGGCGGCATGCGCTGCGGCATGACCGAGCGCCCAGAGCGTGCGCCCGTTACTGTCCTCCGAGCCTTCATCCTCGAGCCAGCGGCGGTCGTAACCCATGAAATTGCGAAACACGCGGCGATCGGGATTCCAGCCATGTTGGATAAAGCTGGCGAAGGAAAGCGCGCGCGATTGCGCCAGGACCTGCCCGCGCGCCGGCAAGCCGTGCACAAGCATCAACGCGCGGGCGTTGTCGTCGATGCAATAGCCGTGGCGGCGATCAGGAACGCGATGGATACTGTGCTGGAACATGCCGACATCGTCGCAAAGCGCCCAGGCGCCCTCGATCGCGGGCATGCGGCGCGTGCCCGCGGGGGGCTCGGGCAGGGCGACACCATCGACCAAGGTCGCGCAGGCGCGCGCGATCACGTTCCATGCGGTGCGGCGTCCCCGGGCATAGGCGCGCCGCTGCAATGTACGGCGTTCTTCGGGAACCGCGAGCAGCAGGAGCACGGCTTCGGCGATCGCATCGCTGTCGATTCCGGGGAGCAGGATGCCCACATCGTCGGCAAGCAGTTCGCGAGCGTGAACAAAGGGCGTCGAGACTACGGCGCGGCCGAGCGCCACCGCATAGGCGAGCGTGCCCGACGTGATCTGTTGCAGATTGGGATAGGGTGCGAGGTAGATGTCGCAAAGCTCGATCTGGTCGAGCAGTTCTTCGGTGTCGAGAAAGCGGTTCTCCCACGCGACATTGCCCGCGACGCCGAGGCTTTCCGCGAGCTGCTCCAGACTTTCGCGATAGGCCTCGCCTTCGGCTGCAACGAGATTGGGATGGGTCGCGCCCACGATCCGGTAGAGGACGTCGGGATATTGTGCGACGATCAAGGGCAGCGCCCGGATTGCGGCTTCGAGGCCTTTGCCGGGCCCGATCAGGCCGAACGTCGAGATCACGGGGCGATCGGCGATGCCGAGCGCCTCGCGGAGCGGCGCGATATCGACAAAAGGCCGGTCGGGCGTCCCATGCTCGATATGGACGATCTGAGCGGCGCTCGCGCCATAGACGTCGCGCAAGGTTTCTCGACCATAATCGCTCATGACGACAAGCTTGCTGGCGCGCGCAACGAGCCGGTCCATCACGCGGCGTTGATCCGCACTGGGAGCGGCGAGAACAGTATGCAGCGTTACGATCAACGGCGCAGCAACACGATCGACCAGTTCGAATATCATTTCGCCGGCGGCGCCGCCGTAAATGCCGAATTCGTGTTGAAGCCAGATGGCTTGTGCGCCGCTGGCGTTGATCGCCTCGGCTGCGGCCCGATAATCTGCCGGCGCCTGTTCGTTAATCGCGAGCGAAACCTCGCTGCCCATATCCGGATCGGTGCGGCTGCGCATCGCATAGATGTCGATCGCCAGATCGCAGCGCGCAGCGCGAAGATGATCGTAAGTGTCGGCCGTGAAGGTCGCGATCCCGCATTGGCGCGGTCGAAAACAGCCGATGAGGGCGAGCCGGTGTGCCTGGCGGATCGGCGGTACCTTATCGGCAGGAAGGGAGACCGGAGAGGAAGAATGATGGTCGAGGGAAATATCGCGGAAAAACCGGTCATCGCTATCGTGCTTCATATCCGTCCTCATCGTCAAATGCCACGTGCACGCTTTCGGCCGCGCGTGTGGGCACGCGGGTCTGAAACCGGGCGTTCGACCGGCCTAGCTGTCAGTTTGATCGTATGCCGGAGCAACGCGCCTCCCGGCTCCGGGTTGCAGTGCAACAAGCGAGAATGCGTTTCGATTAACACAGGTTATGCCGATTTTTAACGAAGCTGGAAAAATGCCGCAAAATCGGTCCCACTCGCGCGCGCCCCGTCCGCCGAAGGTGCCGATGGATGGCAACTGCCCGGCTTCCGCCGGAACTATTGGACCGCGCGTGCGTCCCTTTGCCATCGGCTGCGCAGCTGTACGAAAATCCTCAACCCCACTCGAGGTGCCGGCGTTCCCGGCGTCTCGTCGACAAATGCACGTTGGTCGATATCGGCGGGCAAGGAGATGTCTATGCGTATGTTCACCGACCGTTTTGCCGGCAGAGGCAAGCCTGATCCCTTCGCAATAGCCGTTGCCGGCGCGGGCTTGGCCTTTGCCGGAATGGGCTACGCGTTCTGGCGGCGTCGGCAAAAAAGAGGGGCCGAGCCCGAACGCATCGCCACTGACGCACCCCACTGGACGCTCGACAAGCGGTCGGCGCGTGCGCTCTTCGGCAAGTCGGTGCTGGTCAATCGGCCCCGCGAGGAAGTGTTCGCGGCGTGGAAGGTCGAACGCTTCCCCGAATTCATGGAAAATGTTGTCGCGGTCGAGCCGCTGGGCGGCGGGTCCGCGCGGTGGACCATTAAGGGCCCGGCGAGACGCGAGGTCCATCTGGTCAACAGTATCACCGAGAGCATCGAGAATGAGACGATCAGTTGGCACAGCGACGCCGAAAGCGAGATCGCGAATAGCGGCGAGGTCCGCTTCGCCGATGCCCCCGCCGGGCGCGGCACCTATGTGACCCTGATCCTCGCCTACGATCCCCCCGGGGGCAAGCTTGGCCGTCTCGGCGCAAAACTGCTCCAGCGCGAACCCGAGGTGCAGGCGCGCCGCGATCTTCACCGCTTCAAGCAGCTGATGGAGACCGGCGAGGTGACGAGCAATGCCTCGCCATCGGCGCGAAAGTCCGAATCCCCCGTTGAACCCCATATCTGAGGACCAGTTCATGCGAGCAGTCACCTGGCAAGGCCGCCACAAGATCAGCGTCGAGACGGTGCCCGATCCCGAGATCGTCAATCCGCGCGATGCGATTCTTCGTGTTACATCGACCGCGATCTGCGGTTCGGACCTTCACCTTTATGATGGCTTTATTCCTGGCATGCGCGCCGGCGATATTGTCGGTCATGAGTTCATGGGCGAGGTCGTCGAGGTCGGTTCGGGATCGACCCTCAAGCAAGGGCAGCGCGTTGTCGTACCCTTCACGATCAGCTGCGGCTCCTGCTTCTTTTGCGAGAAGCAGCAATATAGCGCCTGCGACAACAGCAACCCGTCAGAGACGCGCGATGCGTCAGAGCTGTTGATGGGGCATGCAATGGGCGCGGCCTTCGGCTACGCGCATTTGACCGGCGGCTATGCCGGCGGACAGGCCGAATATGTGCGTGTGCCCTATTCGGACGTCGGCCCGGTCATCATCCCCGATGACCTTCCTGACGACGATGTCCTGTTCCTCTCGGACATTCTGCCGACCGGCTGGCATGCCGCGGTCAACGCCGATATCGAGCCCGGCGACACCGTCGCGGTGTGGGGCTGCGGACCGGTCGGACTGTTCACGATCCAGTCGGCCTTGTTGCTAGGCGCCGGACGCGTGATCGCGATCGATCATTTCCCCGCGCGCCTGCGGCTTGCAAAGCAGCTCGGCGCCGAGATCCTTGACTACACGCAGGTCGACGTTCGCGAGGCGCTTAATGAGATGACCGGAGGGATCGGGCCCGACGCGTGCATCGACTGCGTCGGCATGGAGAGCCACGGCTTCACCCCTGACAACATACTCGATCAGGTCAAAGTCCAGATTTATTCGGTTACCGAGCGACCGCATGCGCTGCGGCAGGCTATCCTTGCGTGCCGCAAGGGCGGACGTGTTTCGATCCCCGGTGTCTATGGGGGCTTCGCTGACAAATTCCCGTTGGGACAGCTGATGGAGAAGGGGCTCACCGTTAAGAGCGGCCAGACGCCGGTCCAGAAATATAGCGGGGAGCTGCTGAAGATGATCCAGGACGGCAAGTTCGATACGACCTCGCTCGTCTCGCATCACGCCGCGCTCGAGGATGCCGCCGAGATGTACCGCCACTGGCACGGCGAGCAGAACGACTACACCAAGATCATTTTGAAGCCCGGGCTCGAGAAAGGCGCGGTGCAGGCCCGGAAGGAGAGCGAACATGCCGATGCGTAAACTCGCCCTCATCACCGGCGCCTCGAGCGGTATCGGCCGCGAAATCGCCAGGCTCGCCGCCGCCGATGGCTATGACCTTGTCGTCGCGGCCGACGAGCCCATCGTCGACGCCGCGGCGGGACTTTGCGGCCAGGGCATCGAGGTCCAGACGGTCGAGGCCGACCTCGCCACGCCCGCCGGCGTCGAGAAACTGCTCGCCGCCGCGTCGGGACGCCAGATTGATGTGCTTGTCGCCAACGCGGGCCATGGTCTCGGCCGCGGCTTTCTCAACCAGGATGTTGCCGAGTGGCGCCACGTCATCGACACCAATATCACAGGCACCCTGCTACTGCTTCAGCCGGTGCTCAAGCAGATGGTTACGCGCGGCGAGGGCAAAGTGCTGATTACCGGCTCAATCGCGGGCCATCTCGCAGGCTCGTTCCAGGCGGTCTACAATGGCACAAAGGCGTTCGTCGACAGCTTCGCCGCGGCGATCGGGAATGAGCTGAAGGATAGCGGCGTGACCATCACGTGCCTCAAGCCCGGCGCCACGGAAACGAATTTTTTCGCGCGCGCGGGTATGCTCGATACCAAGGTGGGACAGGCGAAGAAGGACGATGCTGCCGATGTTGCGGTTACCGGTTGGGTGGCAATGAAGAACGGCGAGCACTCGGTCGTCCACGGCCTCAAGAACAAGGCGCAGGTGCTGGCTTCGGGCGTCCTCAGCGAAGCGGCGACCGCCGAGATGCACCGCAAGCAAGCCGAACCCGGCTCGGCCGGTAAGCACTGACGGGAAGGTTTTCGTCGTAAACATTGCCAAGCTGCCTACGATCGCCGTCGAGAAGCCGTGGGGCGTCGAGGGTCTGCCTGAACCTTTTGTGTCTGCAATGGCTGCCCGAGAGCAGCCTCGACGTGACCCAGGTTTATGGCAAACCACCGGCCAGGGCGCTTGCGCTATGAGCGAAAACGAAGGCCTGGAGCGATTCGTTGCCGCGCAGGAAGAAACCTATCCTCGCGCGCTCACCGAGATCAAACGCGGCGCCAAGCGCTCGCACTGGATGTGGTTCATTTTCCCTCAGCTCGCCGGTCTTGGTCGAAGCGCTGCTGCGCAGCGTTTCGCAATCCATTCGGCGGACGAGGCGCGAGCCTATCTGGCTCATCCGTTGCTCGGCGCGCGCTACCGCGAATGCGTCGCGGCGCTCCAGAAACTGGACGCGAGCGACCCGGATGCGGTGTTTGGCAAAATCGATGCCGTGAAACTGGGCTCATCGCTGACATTGTTCGAGGCGGTCGATGGCCATCCCCTGTTCGCTGCCGCGCTCGATCGCTGGTTCGGGGGCGAACGCGACGCGCGAACGCTGGACTTGCTCGGTTAACGACCGCTTTGATGTCCGCTGTTTTCGACAAGCGGCCAGACCTCGATCACGCCATGCGCCACCGCGCAGGGCGAATGCTGCGCCAGCTGAATAGCTTCGCCAAGATTGGCGGCTTCGATGAGCGCGAAGCCAGCGACCGGGAGCGAGGACGACAGATAGGGACCAGTCGTGGTCTGCACGCTATCGCCTTCGGGATTGCGGACCTGGATCGGCAGGCCAGCGATGCCCATGACCGCACCGCTTTCCTTCAGTCGATCGTCATGGGCGTGGGCCGCGTCGCGAATGTCTTGCGGGGTCCGCTGATAGCCCGCTTCGTCGCCATAACCGATCGTCACGAATTTGGGCATGTCGCACTCCTTCTCCTTCCACAACCGGGGACGCGCCTTGTCGTTCCATGACGCAGGCGCGGGATCGTTTATTGTTCCGCGGGAGCGAACCGCAGCGGAGCGTCGCGAGTGCGACGCTTTCGCGCCTATTTCAGAATGTCTCATGGAGGTCCGGCGTCTGTGTTTATCCAGCTGCGGCCAGTCCTATTGCCTCCGGGTTTATCGGCTTTGTCGGCTTGGCGCGTGCTTTGGCAGGTTTCGAGCGCGCGGTGTGCCCGCAAAATCGGGCGGGGCGCCTTTGAGGACACGGCGTGCGGACGCTGCCGGGGTGATCGGCGCAAGCCCAATAGATCCGGATGTGCGTGAAATGGCCTTTCCTACAATATTTCGCTGTGCCATTCCTGCTGCATGGATAGCGAACCGAACTGGAAAACCCGCGCAATTGCGGGCGAATATTGGCTCGCGGCTCTATTGGTCGCGGGATCCTTCCCTGCCGGACTGATCGGCGCCATCCGCTCTATGCTCGGCTGAAAAACGGATTTGATTTGCCGCATTCGCTGCGACGTCGGCGGCTCGAGGGGCATGAACGGATGGCCACGCGGCAAGAAGGAGGGGTTTGATGACGCTTCGAAACTGGTCTGCCGCGCTGCTGCTCGGCACCGCCGCGCTGGCTGCCACTCCGGCGATGGCGGATGACGTCGCTCCCAGCGCGCGTGTATCAAGCGCCGTTCTGGTGCGCGAAGGCCCGTCGACCAACACCGCCATTCTTGCGCGCTTGCGCCCCGGCGACAGCGCTACACTCGTCGGCGAAGTCAGCGGCTGGTACATCGTTGAACTTCCGGGCGGTACGCGAGGCTATGTGAGCAAGGCGTGGACGATTGTGCGCGCCGCCGACGGCGATGCGGCGAGCGCGGCAGGGCGTCACACGATCCATGTCATCGATGTCGGCACCGGGCTTGCGGTGTTCGTCGAGGGACCAGGCTTCGCGCTGCTGTATGACGCCGGCAGCCAGGACGACCTGCACGGCGGTGAAGAGAACCGGGTGGTCGCCTATATCCGCGCGGCGCGCCCCGACCTCACCCGCCTCGACCACCTCATCCTCAGCCATCCGCACAAGGACCATCTCCAACTGATGCCCGCGGTTTTCGAGACGTTTCAGATCGCCCACGTCTGGGAATCGGGCCGCGTCAACAAGACCGACGGCTATTGTCATTTCTTGAAAGCGGCCATGGCGGAGCCCGGCGCGCGCTATCACGACGCGATCGCCGCGAATACCACGCGCAGCGTGACCTTCACCGGCAGCGGCTGCAACGGAACCGTGACCGTGAATCAGGCCGACATGATGACCGAAGCGCCGGTAGCGCTCGGATCCGGTGCATCGATGCACTTTCTTTACCGCGACGCGCATCCCTATTCCGATCCCAATGAGAACAGCGTCGTCGTGCGGCTCGATCTCGGCGGCAAACGCGTCCTGCTGACCGGCGATGCCGAAGGCGGCGGGCGCGAGCTTCCGGCAATGCCGCCCAGCCCGCGCAGCATTGAAGGACAATTGATCGCCTGCTGCGCTGCCGAGCTGAAGGCTGATGTGCTGGTGGTCGGCCATCATGGCAGCCTGACCTCGTCGCGTGCGGCTTTCCTCGATGCGGTGGGCGCGTCGATTTACGCGATATCCTCGGGACCCTATCCCTATCATCGCGTCCGACTGCCCGACGCCGAGGTGGTCGCCGAACTTGCTACGCGTGGCCAGCTGCTGCGCACCGACCGCGAGGATGGCTTTCGCCTCGACGACGATGCGCGCTCCTGCGAAATGCGTCAGCGCAAGGTCGGGCCGGATGCCGACGAGACACCGGGTGGGTGCGACAATATCCTGATCGTGATCGAGCGCAATCAGCCGATCGACGCAGCTTATTCCGCTCTGGTCGATTGACGCGGCCGGCGCTTGGAGGGCGCAATCCTCGCCTCGTCACCCCAAGCTCGGCAAATCCAGCCCCTTGTCGCGCGCGCAGTCGATCGCGATGTCGTAACCCGCGTCGGCGTGGCGCATCACGCCGGTGCCGGGGTCGTTCCACAGCACGCGCTCCAGCCGCTTGGCTGCTTCGGGAGTGCCGTCGGCGACGATCACCATGCCGCTGTGCTGCGAATAACCCATGCCGACTCCGCCGCCGTGGTGGAACGACACCCAGGTCGCGCCGCTTGCCGTGTTGAGCAACGCGTTGAGCAGCGGCCAGTCGCTGACCGCATCCGATCCGTCGCGCATCGCTTCGGTTTCGCGATTGGGGGAGGCGACCGAGCCTGAATCGAGATGGTCGCGACCGATGACGATCGGGGCTTTGAGCTCGCCCGATGCCACCATCTCGTTGAACGCGAGGCCCAGCCGGTGGCGGTCGCCGAGCCCGACCCAGCAAATACGCGCCGGAAGCCCCTGAAACCGGATCTTCTCGCGCGCCATGTCGAGCCAGTTATGAAGGTGCGTGTTGTCGGGCAGCAGCTCCTTCACCTTGGCGTCGGTCTTGTAGATGTCCTCGGGATCTCCCGACAGCGCCACCCAGCGGAACGGGCCGATGCCGCGGCAGAACAGCGGGCGGACATAGGCGGGGACGAAACCCGGGAAGTCGAAGGCATTTTCGACGCCTTCATCCTTTGCGACCTGGCGGATATTATTGCCATAGTCGGTGGTCGGCACGCCCGCGGCCTGCATGTCGAGCATCGCCCGGACATGCACCGCCATCGACGCCTTGGCGGCTTTCGCGACCGCGGCGGGGTCGCTCTCGCGCTTCGCAAACCACTCTTCGAGGCTCCAGCCAGCGGGAAGGTATCCGTTGACCGGATCGTGCGCCGAGGTCTGGTCGGTGAGCAGGTCGGGGAAGACGCCGCGGGTGACCATTTCGGGGAGGATTTCGGCGGCGTTGCCGAGGAGGCCGACCGAGACGGGCTTGCCCGCAGCGTGGCTCGCTTCGATCATCGCCAGCGCCTCGTCGATGCCGGACGCCTGCATGTCGAGATAGCCGGTACGCAGGCGCATCTCGATACGGCTCGGCTGGCATTCGATCGCGAGGCACGAGGCGCCGGCCATCACCGCCGCGAGCGGCTGCGCGCCGCCCATGCCGCCAAGCCCGGCGGTGAGCAGCCAGCGGCCCGCGAGACTGCCGCCATAATGCTGGCAACCCATTTCGACAAAAGTTTCGTAAGTGCCCTGCACGATGCCCTGGCTGCCGATATAGATCCAGCTGCCCGCAGTCATCTGACCGTACATCATCAGCCCTTTGCGATCGAGCTCGGAGAAATGCTCCCAAGTCGCCCATTGCGGCACCAGGTTGGAATTCGCGAGCAGCACGCGCGGCGCATCGGTGTGCGTACGAAAGACACCGACGGGCTTGCCCGACTGGATGAGCAGGGTTTCATCGTCATTGAGGCGCTTCAGCGTCTCGACGATCTTGTCATAGCTTTCCCAGTCGCGTGCGGCGCGTCCGATGCCGCCATAAACCACCAGCTCGTGCGGCGCTTCGGCGACGTCGGGGTGCAGGTTGTTCATCAGCATCCGCATCGGCGCCTCGGTGAGCCAGCTTTTCGCGCTGATCTCGGTGCCGGTTGCCGGGCGGATCACGCGGCTGTTGTCGAGGCGGGTGGTCATGATTTTCCTTTCGCAAAATCGAGCGTTGCGGCGATAACTTGTTCCAGCACGGGCTGGATCGCGGGGTTCGGGTCGATGGGGGAGGGCCAGTTGACGTAGGTAATATCGGCGGGCTCAACCATGTAACCGCGCTGCGCGAGCTCCATCTGGATCGCGTGGATGCCGCCGTCGGGCCGGCCATAATGACGCGTTGTCCAGCCGCCCTTGAAACGGCCGTTGACGACGTGGCTCTCTCCGCTGGCAGCGCAGATATTCGCGACAATGGTTTCGAGTTCGGGCGCACAGGTCGCGCCGCCGTTGGTACCGATGTTGAACTGCGGCAGTTCGCCATCGAACAGCCGCGGGACATGGCTGCGGATCGAATGCGCGTCGTAGAGCACGACTTTGCCGTGCAAGGCTTTCAGGCGGTCTAGCTCGCCCGCGAGCGCGTCGTGATACGGTCGGTGGTACGAATGCAGCCGCTGCATGATCTCGGCTTCGTCAGGCTCGCCGAAGCGGTACAGCGGTTCGCCGTCGAAGGTTGTCGTCGGGCAGAGTTCGGTGGTCGCCTGCCCGGGGTAGAGGGACGCTCCCGACGGGTCGCGGTTCATGTCGATCACGCTGCGAGAAATATCGGTCGCGACCAATGTCGCGCCCAGACCGGCGGCGAAGGCATAGAGATCCGCGATCCACCAGTCGGTGTCGAGCTGCGCGCGCCAGGGCGACACGAACTGGTCGTCGAGCCCGGCAAGGTCCGTCCCGCCGTGCGGAAAAGCAATGACCAGCGGCGCGTCGCCGCAATGGACGCGCAGCCAGTCCATCAGGCGAGGCCCGGCAGGTCTGCCGGAACCGCCGCGACCAGGCTGCCTGAGCGAACCAGCGCGGTGGCAGCCTCCATATCAGGGTGGATATGCCGATCGTCTTCGAGCGTCGGCACCGCGGCGCGCAGATGCTTGTGCGCGGCCTCGAGCGCGTCACTCGACGACAGCGGCGCGTGGAAGTCGATGCCCTGGCACGCGGCGAGATATTCGATCCCGATCACCGCGCTGACATTGTCGGCCATCTCGAGCAGGCGGCGGGCGCCATGCGCTGCCATCGACACATGATCCTCCTGATTGGCCGAGGTTGGAATCGAATCGACGCTGGCGGGATAGGCGCGCTGTTTGTTTTCGCTGACCAGCGCTGCGGCGGTGACCTGCGGGATCATGAAGCCCGAATTGAGGCCGGGACGCGGGGTGAGGAAGGCGGGAAGGCCCGACAGCGCCGGATCAACGAGCATTGCGATGCGGCGCTCGGCTATCGAACCGATCTCGCACAGCGCCATCGCGATAATGTCGGCGGCAAAAGCAACGGGTTCAGCGTGGAAATTGCCCCCCGATAAAGCTTCGTCGGTGTCGGCAAAAATCAGCGGATTGTCCGAGACGCCATTCGCCTCGACACCGAGGGTGGTTGCAGCTTGGCGCAGCAGGTCGAGGATCGCGCCCATCACCTGCGGCTGGCAGCGCAGGCAATAGGGATCCTGCACGCGCGGATCATCAACGGCGTGCGAGGCGCGGATCGCCGATCCCGCCATCAGGCCGCGCAACGCATCGCCGACCTCGCGCTGCCCGGCATGGCCGCGCAGCGCGTGAATGCGCGGGTCGAATGGCGCGTCGGAGCCTTTGGCGGCCTCGGTCGACAGCGCGCCAGTGATCAGCGCCGATTGGAACACGGTTTCGGCGCGGAACAGGCCGGCGAGCGCATTGGCAGCCGAAAACTGCGTGCCGTTGAGCAGCGCGAGGCCTTCCTTCGGCCCGAGTTCGAGCGGCGCGAGGCCCGCCTGTGCCAGTGCCTCTGCGGCGGGCCGGGTCTGCTCGTCGAACGCAATCGCGCCGACCCCGATCATCGCCGCTGCCATGTGCGACAGCGGCGCAAGGTCGCCGCTTGCGCCGACCGATCCCTGCGACGGAACGACGGGGGTCAGGCCTTTGGCCAGCATCGCCTCAAGCATCGCCACCGTTTCGCGCCGCACCCCCGATGCACCGACGCCAAAGCTCGCGAGCTTGAGCGCCATCATCAGTCGGACGACGGGGACAGGCGACGGCGCGCCGGTGCCCGCGGCATGGCTCAGCACGATGTTGCGCTGGAGCGTCGCCAGATCGTCGCTGGCGATCCGCACGCTTGCCAGCTTTCCAAAGCCGGTGTTGATGCCATAGACGGGTGCGCCCTTGGCGACGATCCGCGCCACCGCGGCGGCGCTCGCGTCGATCGCGCTCCACGCTTCGTCGTTCAGCGTAGCGCTCGCACCTTCATAGATCGCGCGCCAGTTGGCGAGCGTCATGGCGCCGGGGTTGATGATCATTGTCCGTCCTTGATACGTCGGTGCAGCGGATTGAAGCCGATGCGGTAAACCAGCTCGGCGGGGTCGGTGACGTTCCAGATCGCAAGGTCACACGCCTTGCCGGACTCCAGCGTCCCGGTCTCGGCGCCAAGCCCCAGCGCAGCGGCGGCATTGACCGTCACCCCGCGCAGCGCCTCGACGACGGTCAGCCCGAACAGCGTCGCGCCCATATTGAGCATGAGCAGCAGCGAGGTCGTCGGCGACGTGCCGGGATTGTTGTCGGTCGCCAGCGCGATCTTGACCCCGTGCCGACGCATCGCGTCGATGGGCGGCAATTTGGTCTCGCGCATGAAATAATAGGCGCCGGGCAGCAGCACCGCGACCGTTCCCGCCGCCGCCATCGCGGCGACATCGTTGTCGGTGGCATATTCCAGATGGTCAGCCGACAGCGCGCCGTGGCGCGCCGCGAGCGCGCTGCCGCTCAGCGCCGACAATTGTTCGGCGTGCAGCTTGACTGCCAGCCCATGCACCTGCGCCGCTGCGATCACGCGCGTGCATTGCGCGGGCGAAAAGCCGATGCCTTCGCAAAAGGCGTCGACCGCGGTGGCGAGCGGCGCGGCGGCGGGAATCATCTCACTGCAAACGAGGTCGATATAGCCGTCGCTGTGGTTCCGATACTCGGGGGGCAGGGCATGCGCGCCAAGGAAGGTCGGCTCGACGCGGACCCGACGCCGCTCGCCCAGCGCACGCGCGGCGCGCAGCATTTTCAGCTCGTTTTCGGTGTCGAGGCCATACCCCGACTTGATCTCGATCGTGGTCACCCCCTCGGCGATCAGCGCGTCGAGGCGGGGGAGTGCGGTATCGACCAGTTCGACTTCGCTCGCTGCACGGGTCGCGCGCATCGTTGACACGATGCCGCCCCCCGCCCGCGATATATCCTCATAGCTTGCACCTTCGAGCCGCATCGCCCATTCATTGGCACGATTGCCGCCGTGGACCAGATGAGTGTGGCAATCGATCAGCCCCGGGGTGATTAACCGGCCGCCGCAATCGGTGATCTTCGCGGCCGCCGTCGGCGCGCCATCGGCAGGGCCGGCGTAGGCAATCCGTCCGCCCTGCGCCGCGACGACGCCATCGTCGATCAACCCCAGGCCGTCTCCGGCCATCGTCGCGAGTCGGGTGTTGGTCCAGATCTGCTCCATCTGGACAACATCTCGCGGTTGGGCCATTATGTCTAGACATAATATGAAGGCTCCCGACGATGGCTTACTGGTTTCAGCGCGCATGGATCGATAATCAGTGGCAGCGCGATGTGCGGCTGACGGTCGCCGAAGGGCGGTTTTCGGCGCTTGAAACCGGTGTTGACGCCGCCCCCGATGACGAGCGCCATGCCGCGGCTTTGCCCGGACTGTGCAATGTCCACAGTCATGGCTTCCAGCGCGGCATGGCGGGGCTTTCGGAGCGCCGCAGTCACCCCGACGACAATTTCTGGAGCTGGCGCGAGATCATGTACCGCTTCCTCGACCAGCTGACCCCCGACGATGTCGCGGCAATTACCGCGCAGGCCTATGCCGAAATGCTCGAGGGCGGTTTCACCCGCGTCGGCGAGTTCCACTATCTCCACCATGACCCCGCCGGCGCGCCCTACGCCGATCCTGCCGCAATGGCGGGCGCGATCGTCGAGGCGAGCGCGGCGACCGGCATCGGCCTCACCTTGCTGCCGGTCTTCTACGCCCATGGCAATTTCGGCGGCGCGGCGCCGAGCCCCGGCCAGCGGCGCTTTTTGAGCGATATCGATGGTTTTGAGCAGCTGCTCGATGCGTCGCGCGCCAAGCTGATCGGCGACGCCAATATCGGCATCGCGCCGCACTCGCTGCGCGCGGTGGCGCCCGACCAGCTGGCGGCGCTGCTCGCGATGTCACCCAGCGGCCCGGTCCATATCCACGCCGCCGAACAGGAAAAGGAAGTCGCCGACTGCGTGGCATGGAGTGGCGCGCGTCCGGTCGCATGGCTGCTCGACAATGTCGGGGTCGATGCGCGCTGGTGCCTGATCCACTCGACCCACCTCGACGCGCGCGAAGTGCTGCGGCTCGCCGCGAGCGGCGCGGTCGCCGGGCTCTGCCCGATCACCGAGGCCAATTTGGGCGACGGCATCTTCCCCGCCGTCGATTATTTGACCGCCGATGGCCGCTTCGGGATCGGCACCGACAGCAATATTCTGATCGACGCAGCGGGCGAGCTGCGCGCGCTCGAATATTCGCAGCGTCTCGCGCGCCGCGCCCGCGCGCTTCTCGCCGCAACCCGATCGCCTTTCGTTGGCGCCAATCTCCACGCCCGCGCGCTCGCGGGCGGCGCGCAGGCGCTGGGCGTCGAGGCAGGCTTCGCAATCGGCCAGTCCGCCGACATCGTTTCGCTCGATCTCGATCACCCCAGCTTCGCGGGAACCGACGATGCGACGCTGCTCGACCGCTGGATTTTTGCCGGCGGGGCAGGGACGATCGACTGCGTCTGGCGCGCCGGGGTCAAGCGCGTCGAAGGCGGGCGCCATGTCGATCGCATGGCGATTGCTGCTGCCTACCGCAAAAGCGTTGCGCGGATCGTCGCGTGACGCGCGCGGCGCCGAACCCGGCGCGCCGGATCCGCGAGGATATCGAAGGCCGCATCCATTCGGGCGAATGGAAACCGGGCACGCGCATTCCGATCGAGCAAGAGCTCGCGGCGCGCTATGGCTGCGCGCGCGCGACGGTCAGCAAGGCGCTGGGCGAGCTCGTCGCCGCCGGGCTGGTCGAACGGCGACGCAAGGCGGGCTCGTTCGTCGCGCACCCGCCGGTGCATTCGGCGGTGATGACCGTCCCCGATCTGGCCGAACTTATTGCGGCGCGCGGCGAAGCCTATCGCTGGGAAGCGCGCGCGATCGTCCGCCGCAAAAATGCTGACGAAGCCGACACGCTCCAGATCGACGGCGTTCATTTCGCCGCCGAGGAACCCTTCGCGCTCGAACGCCGGACGATCGAACTCGCCGAAGTCCCCGCCGCGGCGGGGGCGGATTTTGCCGTCGAGGCGCCGGGCACTTGGCTCCTCGCGCATATTCCGTGGACCTCGGCGCGCCACGTCGTGCGCGCCGTCGCCGCCACCCGCACCGAAGCAAAGGCGCTGGCGACCGGCAACGGCGCCGCCTGCCTCCAACTCGAACGCGATACCTGGCGCGGCGATCGGCCGGTCACGCACGTCCGCCAGCTTTTCCGCGGCGACCGCTTCGATCTGGTCGCCGAGTTTCAGGCCGGGATGCCCCGGCGCGAAGGCGAATAAAATCTGCGCGGTATCTTGGACGTTTTCTCTCTTTCCTGCGTAGCGGTGCATAAGCCATTTGCTTATGCTGTATTGCGATATTAATACGGTGGCTGAGCATGACCTGGTTCCGTAAATCCAAAACTCCCGATCCGGCGCCCGCCGCGCCGCCGCTTTCCATGCCCGGCGCGCCCGTTTTCGAGGGGCCACCCCCGGTTGTACCGGAAAGCCGCCGTCGCAAATGGCTGCGGCGCTTTTCGCGCGGCTTTGCCATTTTCTGCATCCTGCTGATCCTGCTCGTCGGCTGGCTCGCGCTCACCGCGCCGCTGTCGAAATCGCTCGAACCGATCGTGCCGCCGCAGATCACCTTGCTGGCGTCGGATGGAACGCCGATCGCGCGGTCGGGGGCAATCGTGGACAAGCCGGTGAAGGCGAGCGCGCTGCCCAAGCACGTCACCGGCGCCTTTCTCGCGATCGAGGACCGGCGTTTCTACAGTCATATGGGCGTCGATCCGCGCAGCATCGCGCGCGCGGTGTGGAGCAACGTCAGCGGCGGGCGGACGCAAGGCGGCAGCACGATCACCCAGCAGCTGGCAAAATTCACTTTCCTCACCCCCAAGCGGACGCTGGGGCGAAAAGCGCGCGAGGCACTAATCGCCTTCTGGCTGGAAGCGTGGTTGACCAAGGACGAGATTCTCGAACGCTATCTGTCGAACGCCTATTTCGGTGACAACACTTACGGTTTGCGCGCCGCGTCGCTGCATTATTTCTATCGCCAGCCCGAAAAGCTGACCCCGGCGCAGGCGGCGATGCTCGCGGGGCTGGTCCAGGCGCCGTCGCGCCTCGCTCCCACCAAGAATCCCGATCTGGCGGCCAAACGCATGCAGCTGGTGGTCAATGCCATGGCCGACGAGGGCTATATTACCGCCGCGCAGGCGACGGCGATCCGCACCCCGAGTATCGATGTCCGCTCGCGCAACACGCTGCCGACCGGGACCTATTTTGCCGACTGGGCGCTGCCCGAGGCGCGCAAGCTGAGCGACGTCGGCTATTCGCGCCAGACGATCAAAACCACTCTCGACGCGCGGTTGCAAGCGGTGGCGCGGCGGGTGACGAGCCGCGCCGGCGTCGGTCAGGCGCAGGTCGCCCTGGTCGCGATGCGCCCCAATGGCGAAGTCGTCGCGATGGTCGGCGGCAAGGATTATGCCGCGTCGCCGTTCAACCGGGTGACACAGGCGCGACGCCAGCCGGGATCGACCTTCAAATTGTTCGTCTATCTCGCCGCCCTGCGAGCCGGGTGGGAACCCGATGACATAATCGACAACCAGCCGATCGAAACCGGCTCGTATCGGCCGAAAAACTCGGGTGGCGCCTATTCAGAAACGCTCACGCTGGAGGACGCGTTCGCGATGTCGAGCAATGTTGCCGCGGTGCGGGTGCTGCGCGAGGTTGGCGACGACAAGGTGATTGACATGGCGCGCGACCTGGGCGTCACCGCACCGATGACCAGGGGTGACCCCAGCCTCGCGCTCGGTACGTCGAGCATGACCTTGCTTGAACTTACCGCGGCCTATGCCGCGGTCGCTGCGAACAGCTATCCGGTCGTCCCGCACGCCTTTCCGGACGAGGAAAAGGGCTGGCTGGAAAATCTGATCTCGGGGCCGCGCCGCTTCGGATCGAGGGTCCATAACGACATCGAACAGATGCTCCGCGCCGCAGTCAATCGCGGCACCGGCCGCGCTGCGCGGCTGCCGCAGGCGAATTTCGGCAAAACCGGGACCAGCCAGGACAATCGCGATGCGCTGTTCGTCGGTTACGCTAACGGCCTCGTCGTCGGGGTATGGATCGGCAACGACGATAATTCGCCGCTGCGCGGCATTTCGGGCGGCGGGCTTCCGGCGCGGATCTGGCGCGATTTCATGACGCAGGCGTCGGGCCAGAAAGCGGCGCCGCCGCGACCCGCCGACCCGCGCGGCCCCGTCGAACCGCAGGACATTCCCGACATCGATGCGATCCCGGTTGGCGAGAATATGAGCGTCGGGATCGAGGGCGACAGTGCCGTAATTTCGACCGAAATCAACGGCAGTCGCATCGATTTGCGGGTGCCGATCCCGAAAGAAGCGCCTGCGGAACCGGCACCCGCGCCCCCGTGAGGGTGCGAGCAACCTCGGCCCAGGATCCGTTTGTGCTGAGCTTGATGGGCCACCTTAGTTTTTTGGTCAGACGGGGAAGAACAGAACGGTCCGTCGACGAGCCCAGGGCAAACGGTTCATAGCGGGCACTAAATGAGCCTGAGTGGTCAACCGGGGTCAGCCAGCAACTCGAACCCGCTGGTCGCCATCGTCTGGCCGTTGACGATCAGCTCGACATCGTGCCGCCCCGGATGATGCCGCCGCGTACTGAAATCACGAATGATCTGACTGATACGCAGTGCGACGGTGTCGCCCCCCGCGAGCTCGAACGTCTTCCACTTGAACACCTTCGCCGCGCTTTTACCGCCGGCGCGTGCATAATGGACGCGGTAATCGACAACCAAAGGCTGATTCGCAATCGAATCCGAAACAACTTCGGCGGTGATCGCGATCCGATCGCCCAGCCGCACCGCCGATGGATCGATCGCAAACTTGCGCACCGTCACGGCCGCGCCATGGCCGACGCCGATCAGCGCCAGCGCGCGCGCCTCGCCCTGTTTGATCAGGGTGCGCAGTGCGTGACGGATGATCCAGGCCGTGTGAACGTTGTCGCTTGGCCAGTCCGCCAGCCGATCGAGCAGCCAGTCGGAGCGGTCCTTGGCAATGTCGTTGAGATGATTGGCGACCGATTTGCGCACATAGAGGCTGGGGTCGGCTTTCAGCGCCTCGAGAATATGCGCCGCGCGGGTCGGATCGGCTTTTAGCGCGGGAACGCGCGCCGCCCAAGGCAGCCGCGGGCGCGCGCCTTCGCTCGCCAGCCGCCGGACATGCTCGTTGTCGCTGCCTGCCCATCGCGCCATCGTAGCCAGCGCGCGGTCCGCGTCCTGCGCCAGATACGGCCGGATCGCGAATTCGGCGGTGCCAAAGCGCGTCAGCGTGGCGAGCGCATCCATCGACCGGTCAAACTCGTCAACGCCGTATCTCGCCACATATTCGGTCACCGCGATCGCCTGAAACCCGTGCGTCAGCCGTGGGGCCATCGCCCCGATGATGTCCAGCGCCGCCGCATAGTCGACGGGTAACGCGCGATACAGGGCGTCGGCGATGTGGCGGACCCGTTCCATGATCGAGAGCGTGTCGAGGCCGTTGGTGGCCGACGCAAGGAATGCCGTCCGGTCAAATCGCGGCGAAGCGGCGGCGCCCGCATTGGCGATCGTCACCAGGGCTTGCGGACCCAAAATGTCCTTCAGCAAGGCAGGGCTGGAGCTGTCCGTCATCGGCCTGGCCGCTCAGCGCCGCTCGACCAGCCCGCCGCCCAGCGCGACATACAGCGTCACCAGGTTGTCGACCTGCGCGCGGCGCAGTTCGATCAGCGTCTGTTCTGCCGCGAACAGATTGCGTTCGGCATCGAGCACTTCGAGATAGGTCGACACACCTTCGCGGTACCGCTTGCGTGCCAGGTCGGCGATCTGGCGCTGCGCCAGCGTGCCGCGCTCCTGCCCCTCGACCTGCTCGGCCAGATAGCGGCGCCCGGCGAGCGCATCGGCGACTTCGCGGAACGCGCCCTGGACGGTGCGTTCATAGGTCGCGACCGCGATATTCTCGCGCGCCTCGGCGACGGTCAGATTGCCCTTGTTCCGCCCGAAGTCGAAGATCGGCAGACTGATTGACGGGCCAAAGCTCCACCCGAATCCGTCGTTGCTGAACAAATTATCGAGCGACCCCGATGCGAAGCCGAGATTGCCGGTCAGCGCGATCGACGGGAAAAAAGCTGCACGCGCGGCGCCGATATTCGCGCGCGCGGCGCGCAACCGTTCTTCCGCTGCCAGGATGTCGGGACGTGCGACCAGCAGATCCGACGGCAGGCCAGCGGTCAGCAACGGCGACTGACCCTGCGCGACGAGCGGCAGCGGCGCGGGCAGGGGGCCGGCCACGGGTCCGCCGGTCAGCACGGTTAGAAAATTATCGGCCTGCGACTTGCCGAGCTTCAGGCTGGCGAGCTGGGTTTCGGCCTGCGTCAGCAGCGTTTCCGATTGGCGGTAATCAAGTGCCGAGGTCACCCCCGCGTCGAGCCGCCGCCGGGCGATCCGCAGCCCTTCCTTGCGGCTGGTCACCGTTGCTTCGGCGAGCGCGATCTGTTCGGTCGCACCGCGCGAGGCGAAATAGGTCGACGCCACATCGCGGATCAGCGCCAGCCGGAACGCCCGCTCGGCCTGCTCGGTCGCCAGATACTGGCTGCGCGCCGCTTCGGACAGGTTCTTGACGCGTCCCCAGAAATCGAGCTCGAACGAGGTCACCCCGACCCCGACCGAATAGCGGCTGGTCGTGTCGGTCCCGGCGCCGGTCAGCGACGGCCCGCGGCTGCGCGCCGCATCGGCGCTGGCCCCCACCGTGGGCAGGCGGTTGGCGTCCTGGATCCGGTACAGCCCACGCGCTTCCTCGATCTGCGCAACGGCCACAACGATGTCGCGGTTGCGCTCGATCGCCTGCGTGATCAGCACTTCGAGCTGCTGGTCGGCGAAGAAATCCTGCCACGCCACATCGGTCGCGCGCTGGCCCAGCGTCACATCGCCGGCGAACGCCTGCGGGTATTGGGGCGCGGTGGGCAGCGCCGGGCGCTCGTGCGGCGGCGCCATGTTGACGCACCCGGCGAGCTTTGTCGACGCGACGAGTGCGATCAGCTTACGCATGTCCGGGCTCCTCATGATGGCCTTTTTCTCCCGGTGCTGGCGGTCGTTTGCGGCTGATCCACTGGCGTACCGACAGATAGAATAGCGGGATGAAAAAGATGCCGAGCAGGGTCGCCGCGATCATGCCGCCCATCACGCCCGACCCGACCGCGATCCGGCTCGCCGCACCCGCACCGCTCGCGATGACGAGCGGCACCATGCCGAGGATGAATGCCAGGCTGGTCATGATGATCGGGCGCAGGCGCAGCTTCACCGCTTCCATGACTGCGTCGTGGGTCGATTTGCCTTCGGCTTCCTGCTCGATCGCGAATTCGACGATCAGGATCGCATTTTTTGCCGACAGGCCGATGATCGTGATCAACCCGACGTTGAAATAGATGTCGGCGCTAAGCCCGCGGAACATCGAGAACAATACCGCGCCAAGAACGCCGAGCGGCACCACCAGCAGCACCGATACCGGCACCGACCAGCTTTCGTACAGCGCCGCGAGCAGCAGGAAGACGACCACCAGTGACAATCCGAGCAGCAGCCCGATCTGCCCAGCCGACTGCTTCTCTTCATACGAAATGCCGGTCCACTCGTACGCGAACCCCGCGGGCAGCGCCTGCGCCAGTCGCTCCATCTCCGCCATCGCCTCGCCGGTCGACTGCCCCGGCGCGGGTTCGCCCGAAATCGTCATCGCGGGATAGCCGTTGTACCGCTGGAGCTGCGGCGCCTCGGCGGTCCATTCGGCCGTGCTGAACGACCCGAACGGCACCATGTCGCCGTTGGCGCTGCGCACGCGCAGTTCCACCACATCCTGCGGCGTCATCCGGCTCGCGGCATCGGCCTGGAGCAGCACGCGTAGGACGCGGCCTTCGCGGGTGAAGTCATTGGCATAGGCACTGCCAAAGGTGATCGCGAGCGTCGCATTGACGTCGCCGATCGACAGCCCGAGCGCGCGCGCCTTGATCCGGTCGATGTCGACCTTCAGCACTGGCGCATCCTCCTGTCCTTCGGGACGAACATTGCCAAGCAGCTTGCTCTGCATCGCGCCGCCCAGCATCTGGTTGCGCGCACCGATCAGCGCCGCTCGCCCGTTGCCGGCGCGGTCCTGCAGTTTGAAGGTAAAGCCGCTCGCGGTACCCAGTTCGGCAATCGATGGCGGGCTGAGCGAAAAAACGAACGCCTCCTTGATTCCCGAAAACACCCCCATCGCTTTGCCGGCAATCGCATCGGCACCATCGCCGTCGCCCGTGCGCTCGTCCCAGGGTTTTAGCGGCGTGAACATGATCGCATTCGCCTGGCCCTGCCCGAAAAAGCTGAAGCCGTTGACCAGCACGACATTGGCGACCTGCGGCTGCTCGGCGAAAAAGGCTTTGACCTGCTTGGTCGCTTCGTTGGTGCGCTGGGTCGTCGCGCCGGGGGGCGCCTGGACGACGGTGATCAGATAGCCCTGATCTTCTTGCGGCAGGAACGAGCCAGGCAGACGCGTGAACAAGAGTGCAGTGACCGCGACGAGCGCCAGGAATACCCCCAGCCAGCGCAGCGGTGCCGACAGCATCTTACCGACCCCGCCCTGATAGCGATCGGTGGTGCGTCCGAACCAGCCATTGAACCAGCCGAAGAAGCGGTCGGCGCGCTCACCGATCGGCCCGCTGCGCTTGGTCTGATCATGCGGCTTCAGCAGCGTAGCGCACAGCGCCGGGGTCAGCGTCAGCGCGAGCAGCGCCGAAAATGCAATCGAAATTGCCAGCGTTATCGAAAACTGGCGATAGATGCCGCCAGTCGATCCAGGGAAGAACGCCATCGGGATGAACACCGCGATCAGCACTAGCGTGATACCGATGATCGCGCTGGTGATCTGCGTCATCGCCTTCACCGTCGCCTCATAGGGCGACAGATGTTCCTCGTTCATCAGGCGCTCGACATTCTCGATCACGACGATTGCGTCGTCGACCAGAATGCCGATCGCCAGCACCATGCCGAACAGCGTCAGCACGTTGATCGAAAAACCGAACATCCACAGCCCCAGGCACGCGCCGGCCAGCGCAATCGGGACCACGATCGTCGGGATGACGGTCGCGCGCCAGTTCTGCAGAAAGAGGAACATCACCAGGAACACCAGCACCATCGCTTCGGCCAGCGTGATAACGACCTCTTCGATCGACAACTGGATGAAGGGGGTCGTGTCATAAGGGATCGACCAGCTGATGTCGGGCGGGAAGCCTTTCGACAGTGTCTCCATCCGCTCGCGGATACCCGCCTCGGTCGACAGCGCGTTGGCGCCGGGGGTCAGCTGGACCGCCATGCCCGCCATCGGCTTGCCGTTGAGCTCGGAGGAAAACAGATAGCTGGCCGAACCCAGCTCGACGCGCCCGACATCGCCCAGCGTCACCGCTGAGCCGTCAGGGTTGGCGCGCAGGATGATGCCCGCAAACTGCTCCGGGGTGGTGAAGCGGCCCTGCGTCGTGATCACGGCGTTGAGCTGCGCGCCCTTGGCGAGCGGCTGGTCGCCCAACTGCCCGCCCGGTGTCTGGCTGTTCTGTTCCTGAACCGCACCCAGCGCTTCGGCGGGCGACAGGTTGTAACTCGACAACTTTTGTGGATCGAGCCAGATCCGCATCGCATATTCGGGCGCAAACGCCTGCACATTGCCGACGCCGTTCACCCGCCGCAGCTCGTCGAGCACGCGTGTATTCGCGAAATTATTGACCTCCATCGGGTCGGTCTCGCCGCTTTTCGAGGTGATCGCGACGATCAGCAGAAAACCCGAATTGGCCTCGGTCACCGAAACGCCCTGGCGGCGGACATCCTCGGGCAGGCGCTGTTCGACGCGGCGCAGGCGGTTCTGCACCTCCATCTGGGCGTTATCGATATCGGTCCCCGCCTCGAAGGTCAGGGTAATCGACGCGGTCCCGTTCGATTCGCTGGTCGAGGCCATATAGAGGAAACCCTCCACCCCATTCAGTTCCTGCTCGATGACCTGGGTGACATTCTGTTCCAGCGTCTTGGCGTCGGCGCCCGGATAGGTGACCCCGATCGTCAGCGACGGCGGCGCCACCGAGGGATATTGCTCGACCGGCAGACTGCGCAGCGCGATGATGCCCGACAGCAGGATGCCGATGGCGATGACCCACGAAAAAATCGGGCGGTCGATGAAAAAGCGGGGGGTCATGATCGCTCCCGTCAGCGCTTCGACGCGGATTTGGCCGCCGTCGGGCTGGCGATCCGCACCGGCTGCCCCGGCTGAATCTTTTGCAGTCCGTCCACGACCACCCGGTCGCCCGGTTTCAATCCCTCCAGGATCGCCCATTGCCCGGCCAGCATGGTGCCGAGTTTGACCGGGCGCGCCGTCGGGATATTCTTGGCGTCGAGCACCATCACCGTCGCCGCATCGGCGGTCAGCTTGACGGCGCGCTGGGGGATCAGGACGCCGTCGGACCGATTGCCGACGAACATCCGCGCGCGCACGAACTGACCGGGCAACAGCGCGTCGGCCGGGTTGGGGAATTCGGCGCGCAGCGCGGCGGTGCCGGTGCCTTCGTCGATCGACAGGTCCAGGAAATCGAGATGGCCGACGATCGGATAGGCGCGCCCGTCTTCCAAAATCAACTGCACCTCGACGCGCTCGAGCTCGGGCACCCGCAGCTTGCCCGATGCAACATCGCGGCGGATCGCCATCAGGTCCGAACTCGACTGGCCGAAATTGACATAGACGCGGTCGATCTGTTCGATCGTGGTCAGCAAGGTGCCGGCCCCGGCGCTGACCAGCGCCCCCTCGGTCACTTCGGCGCGCCGCGCGCGGCCCGAAATCGGGGCGGTGACGGTGGCATAACCCAGGTTGAGACGCGCCGATTCCAGATTGGCCCGCGCTGCTGCGACATCGGCCTCGGCGGTGCGTTGCTGCGCGATCGCGGCGTCATATTCCTGCTTGCCGATTGCCTGGTCGGCGAGCAGCGGCTGGTATCGGTTCACCACCTGCCGCGCGTTGGCCGCAGTCGCCTGCGCGCGGGCCAGCTGGGCGCGTGCGGCATTGGCACTGGCGCTGAGCTGGCGGGGGTCGATGTGGAACAGCGCGGTGCCGGCGGATACGACACTGCCTTCGTCGAACAATCGCCGTTCGACGATGCCGTCGACCCGGGCGCGCACTTCAGCGGTACGGAACGCCTGCACGCGGCCGGGCAGTTCGATGACATTGGGCACCATCTGGGTGCGGATCGTGACGATGGTCACTTCAGGCGGCGGCGGGGGCGGGGGCGCTTCGGGCGCGCAGGCGGTGAACACCAGGGTGAGCGCAGCGATGCTGGCGCTGGCAAAGGAACGAGCGCGACTCATAAGAACCCCTGAATAATGCTGTAATGTGATGCGTGGATGGCGCAAAAATACCTTGCGCAAAGCGGCGTGTAATTTACATTACAGAAAAGCACAAGGGAGAGAAACACGGATGCAACCGTCCGACTTGCTGGATTGTCCGATGGAGCCGTTATCGCTGCGCGAGCGCCGCCGCGATGCGATCCTCGACGCCGCCGAAGCGCTGTTCCTCGAACAGGGCTATGAGCGGACCAGTCTCGCCGAAATCGTCAAACAATCGGGCGGATCGCTCGCGACGCTTTATGACTTGTTCGGCAACAAGCAGGGGCTGCTCCACGCCATTGCGTCGCGATGGGGCAATGAAGCCCGGTCCCAGCCGGCCGAATGTATGGCGATGACGGATTTGTCGAATGTCGAATTGCTGAAGGGCTATGCACATCGACAATGCGACCGGATGCGCTCGCCGCGCTCCGTCGCCTTGATGCGGATGCTGATTTCGGAAAGCTTGCGCGATCGCGATTTCGCGCTGCAAATTTATCGCGACCTGCACATCCCGGCGACCGAGGAACTGTCGACGCTGTTCGCCGAATGGGCGGCAACAGGTCAGGCCGAAATCGACGATCCCGAAGCGGCGGCGAAATTGCTGCTCAGCATCGTGATCGGCGATTCCATGCTCCATACGCTTGCGGGGCTCGAAAACGAATGGCTCGACAATGAAGAGCTCGACTGGCGGCTCCAGCCGTTTCTATCGCATTTCAGAATCATTTAGGGTGCTGACGCCAGGTGGCATCGACGGCGCGCGCCTGTTGACATGACTGTCAATAATTGAAAGCCTGCGCCTTTCGGTATCGGGAGCATCGCATCGTGGCCAGTACCGTCCTGTCATTGGCTGGCCAGCCCGACCAAGCAGAGGCGTTGCGCTCGCGCACCGTCGCCGCCTACGCCGCCACCGCCGGACCAACGGTCATCCTCGGCCTGCCGTTCAGCGTGTATCTGCCGCCCTATATTGCCGAGGGCGGGGTGATTTCAGTGGCGCTGGTCGGGCTGCTATTTTCGCTTACGACGATCTGGGACGGGGTCGTCGACCCCCTGATCGGGACGATGGTCGACCGCGTTCGCACCGGACTCGGCGCCCACCGCCGCTGGATGCTGCTCGCGCTCGGGCCGCTCGCACTGCTGTTGCTCGCACTGGTGACAGTCGGTGATCGGCTGCCCTTTGCCGCGCTGTTCCTGATGATGGTGCTCTTTTACTCGAGCTACAGCCTCTATGAAGTCGCGCAATTGTCGTGGGGCTCGGCTTTGGTGCGCAACCCGCGCGAGAGCGCGCTGCTATACGGGATGCGTGACTGGTTCGCGAAGATCGCGCTGATCCTGGCGTTTGCAGCGCCTGCCGCGGCCCAAATGCTGATCCCCGGAGTCAGTTTGCAGGGCCGGATCATGGCCTATGCCAGTCTCTTCATGCTGATGGTGCCGATCGCGCTCTACGCCATCCGCCTCGTCCCGCCGCGGGCGGTCGTTGTTGAAACCAGCATCGGCTGGCGCAGCGAGCTTCGCGCGTCGCTGGCGTTTCCGCCGCTGATGCTGCTGCTCGGGGTGCAATTTCTCAACAGCTTCGCCTTTGGCTCGCTGACGTCGCTGTTCGTCTTCTTCGCCGCCGCGGTGCTCGATCTTGACGGGCAGAGCGCGGTATTGCTGTTCGCCAGTTTCATCGGCGGGGCGATGACTTCGCCGGTCTGGACCATGCTGGCGCGCCGCTTCGGCAAACCGCCGATGATGATGGCGATGGGTGCGCTGATCTCCGGCCTGCTGGTCGCGACATTGTTTCAACAACCTGACGGCATCGCGCAGGCGACGGGATTTTCGCTGACGCTGGGCACCGGCTTTGTCGGGCTGCTGTTCACCTACTCGATGCTCGCCGACATCATCCCGGGCGATGCCGCGCGCTGCGGACGCCCTCGCTCGGCGTTCCTCTTCGCTTTGCTCAACCTGATGCAGAAATTCGGCGTCGCGGCCGCGATTGCGGTCAGCTACCTCCTGCTCGATGTCGTAGGTTTCGATCCGAAAAATAGCCAGGCGGCGGCGCGCGAACTCCATCTCGTTTTCGTGCTCCAGCCGACGATCAGCTGGGTGATCATGATCGTACTGCTCCTATTGATGCGCCGGGCGCTGGCGCGCGAAGCCGACCCTGCACTTGCAATCGCCGCGGTGCGCCAGTAAAGGCCGCTTTCATTCGGACAGATGCGCCGTTTTCGTTCCGCCTTTCGCCGACACGCTCGGGGAGGGTGGGCGGACTATTGCCCAAAAGCGCGCTTGACGCGGGGGGCGCGGCAACCCATCTGGCCCGAACCAGAGTATTTGTAGGACAGGACGATCGACATGGCGAAAACCAGCCCGGCTGAGTTCATCAATCAGGTGCGCGCCGAAGCCAAGAAGATCGTCTGGCCCACGGGACGCGAGACGGTGCAGACGACGATCATGGTGCTGATCATGACGACGATCCTGGCGCTGTTCTTTTTCGGCGTCGACACGGTTTTCAACGCGATCGTCAGCTGGCTGACGTCGCTCGCGCGCTAAACGCCGCGGCTTTCAGGGACAGGATACGGACACACATGGCGCGCTGGTACATCATTCACGCCTATTCGGGTTTCGAAAACAAGGTGCGCGATTCGGTGCTTTCCGAAGCCGAACGCATGGGCCTCACCGAATTTGTCGAAGCGGTCGAAGTGCCGGTGGAAACCGTCACCGAGGTAAAGCGCGGCAAAAAGGTTCAAGCGGAACGCAAATTCTTCCCCGGCTATGTCCTCGCCAAGCTGACGATGACCGACGATGTTTATCACCTCGTCAAGAATACGCCGAAGGTTACAGGCTTCCTGGGCTCAATGGGCAAGCCACAGGCGATCAGCGAAGCCGAAGCTGCGCGCATCCTGAACAGCAAGGAGGAGGCCGCGGCCCGTCCGAAGCAGGAAATCCGCGTCGATTACGAAATCGGCGATCAGGTCAAGGTGCTCGACGGTCCTTTTGCCAGCTTCAACGGGCTGGTCGAAGAACTCGATTTCGAAAAGGCGCGCGTCAAGGTGTCGGTGTCGATCTTCGGTCGCGCCACCCCGGTCGAACTCGACTTCGAACAGGTCGAACGCATGAAATAATCGGCGTCGCCCCCGCAAAGACGGGGGCGATGGATAGGGGCTAGCCCGTCGTTATGAGTTCGCTGACTCCCGCCGAGATTCAGGCCCGCATCCTTCGCGCCCGCGGCATTCAGGCTGCCGTCTCTCCTGAAAAGGTCGTCGGGGCGGTCACCAGCCTGTTCGATCTCGTCCCCGCCCCAGAGCCGGACGAATATACATTCCCGGCGTTCGAGAAGCCATCGCGCGACCGTATTTTTGGCGGACAGGTGATCGCACAGGCGCTGGTTGCCGCGGCGCGCACTGTCGATCCGGACAAGTCGGCGCACTCCCTTCATGCCTATTTCCTGCGCGGCGGCGACGAAACCAAGCCGCTACACTTTCGCGTCCACCGCGATTTCGATGGGCGCAGCTTCGCCAACCGCCGCGTCGTCGTGCGCCAGGACGGCAAGGTGATTTTTAACCTCACCGCGTCTTTCCACGCGCCCGAACCCGGGGCGACGCATCAGGTGTCGATGCCCGACCTGCTGCCACCCGAACAATGCGTCGAGTTCACCGAAAATCTCGCCGCCGACCCCAATGTCAGCGACTCGCAGCTCGACCGCATGGCACGCCTCCGCCCATTCGAGATGCGCAGTTTTCGGCCACCCTCGACCGAAAAGGCGTCGGCGCATTATCAATGGTATCGCCTCGCCGCACCGATCGGCAACGATCCGCTGCTCCACCGCGCGTTCCTCGCCTATGCGTCGGACATGGGGCTGCTCTCGTCGTCGCTGTTGCCGCACGGCTTTACCTGGTCGACCCCGGGGCTGTTTTCGACCAGCCTCGATCACGCGATGTGGTTCCACGACGACATCCGCGTCGATCAATGGTTCGCCTATGTCATGGACAGCGACTGGACCGGCGGCGCACGCGGCATCAACCGCGGCCTCATCTATCGCCAGGACGGCTCTCTGATCGCCTCGGTGATGCAGGAGGGCTTGCTGCGCTTGACCCCGCCTGCGGAATAGCGAGGCTGGCTGGCGACGCGGATCGAGCGATGTTTACGAGCCGCACCATGGGACCAACGTCCGTATAATCATTTTCGTGCCAGCCCCAACAGGGCGGAAAAGGGCGGGTCGCGGCAGGTCATGTGGTGCGGCGCGGGCGCGATGGACGGCGCAGCGAATTGCAGATGTCGGACCGAACAACCGTGCCGGCTGCGGCGTCGTATCGAACAGCGGTCAACGCGCTTTTCGCGGGTGGCGGCGCCTCGCTCGCTCCGTCAAGCCGATCCGTTCAGACGTTGTCCGGAGCGCAATAAGGCTTTCTTTTTCGGCCGTTTGCGCATATGCGCGCGGCTTCGCGTCAGATACGGGCGTGATTCCGCGCGGGAGGAGGGGGTGATGCCCTTCTGTTCGACCGCTTATTTTGAGTTCCGGACCAGTTCCGGGGCGACAGAAAGATAGGAGGCCATCATGGCTAAAAAGATCAGCGGCTATATCAAGCTGCAAGTTCCGGCAGGGACCGCAAACCCCTCGCCGCCGCTCGGGCCGGCCCTCGGCCAGCGCGGTGTCAACATCATGGAATTCTGCAAGGCGTTCAACGCCGCGACCGACTCCATGGAAAAGGGCACCCCGACCCCGACCATCATCACCGTGTTCGCCGACAAGAGCTTTTCGTTCGTCACGAAGACGCCCCCGGCGACCTATCTGATCAAGAAGGCCGCAAATCTGAAGTCGGGTTCGAAAGAGCCGGGCAAGATCAGCGGCGGCAAGATCGCCCGCTCGAAACTGACCGAAATCGCCGAGATCAAGATGAAGGATCTCAACGCGAACGACCTGGAACAGGCAACGAAGATCATCGAGGGCAGCGCGCGCTCGATGGGCCTCGAAGTGACGGAGGGCTGATCCGATGGCAAAGCTGACCAAGAAGCAGAAGACCCTCGAGGGCAAGGTTGACAGCCTCAAGCTGCACACCGTCGACGAAGCGCTCAAGACCGTGCGCGAACTGGCCTCGGCCAAGTTCGACGAAACGCTCGAAGTTGCGCTCAACCTGGGTGTCGATCCGCGCCACGCCGATCAGATGGTGCGCGGCGTTGTGACGCTTCCCGCCGGGACCGGCAAAGACGTCAAGGTTGCCGTGTTTGCGCGCGGCGACAACGCCGACAAGGCGCTGGCGGCCGGCGCCGACAAGGTCGGTGCCGAAGACCTGATGGAAGACATGCTCGCAGGCAACCTCGACTATGGCCGCGTCATCGCGACGCCGGACATGATGGGCATCGTCGGCCGCCTCGGCAAGACGCTGGGTCCGAAGGGCCTGATGCCGAACCCCAAGCTGGGCACTGTGACCCCGAACGTCGCCGAAGCCGTGAAGGCCGCCAAGGGCGGTCAGATCGAATTCCGCGTCGAAAAGGCCGGCATCATCCACGCTGGTCTGGGCAAGTTGTCGTTCGGCGAGGAAAAGCTCCGCCAGAACTTCGACGCCTTCGTCGACGCGATCGTCAAGGCCAAGCCGGCCGGCGCGAAGGGCAAATATGTCCGCAAGATCGCGCTGTCGTCGTCGATGGGCCCCGGGATCAAGGTCGATACCGCCGACGTCACCGGCGCCTGATTTCAGGCATATGATTTAGCGAAGGGCCGGGGGAAACTCCGGCCCTTTTCCTATGGGCGATGGCGGCTTTGGGGTGAAAGCAGCCTTTCCCGTTTCGTCATCCCGGCGACGGCCGGGATCTCAATCTCTCGGGATTTACGCACTGGCGAAATCCCGGCTTTCGCCCGGATGGCGAGGTGGTAGGTGGCCGCAACTGGTCGTTGGCGGTCATTCCCGCAGCCCCCGCATCGCCGCCGCCGCGGCAAACGGTCCGATCATCGTCAGCAGCAAGCTCGCCGCGCCAAGTAGCTTGATCGCCCCGCGCCCCGACGGGTCGAGCATCCCGGCGCCGAAGATCAGCAGCGGTACCGCAAGCGGCAGCACCAGCAACCCGCCGATCGCACTGCCGCCTTTCAGCCCTGCGGTCAGTGCCGCGCTCAGCACCGCCAGCGACGCCAGCGCCGGGATCGCAATCGCAATCCCTGCTGCGAGCACCTCGACCCGCGCCGCGTCCTGCGCCAGCAACGCCGCGGCCGGGAACAAAGCGATCATCAACGGCAATCCGAACGCAATAGCGTGCGCCAAAATCTTCACTGCCGCGATCACCTCATCGGCGATCCCGCGCACCGCGAGCTGGTCGAGCACCCCGGCGTCGCGGTCGGGGCGCACCAGCCGGTCGATCGGGAGCAGCGCGGCGAGCAACGCCGCGACCCACACCATCCCGCCACCCGCGCGGCGCAGCAGCGGGGCATCCGGCCCCACCGCAAAGGGAAAGGCGGTCGCCACCAGCAGAAAGAACAGCACCGGCAGCCACAGCGCCCCGCTGCCCCACGCCCGCCGCAGGTCGCGCCAGAACAGAGCGAGGAGGGTCGTCATGCCAGCGCCCCCATATTGAGCTCCGCCAGATCACCAATCCCCAGCGCGAAATGCGACGCCAGCAACACCGCCCCGCCGTTCGCCCGATGCGCCGCGATCGCCGCAACCAGCCGTGCCTGTGCCGCATCGTCCATCCCGTTCGCCGGCTCGTCGAGCAGCCAGATGGGTGCGCCCGACGCGATCACGCGCACCATCGCGGCGCGTTTGCGCTGCCCGGTCGACAGCATCGCCACCGGAACGTCGCTCAGCGGCACCAGCGCCATCGCCGCCATCGCGCGGTCGACCGCATGGCCGTCGACGGTATCGATGCGCGCCCAGAAATCGAGCGCGCGGCGCAGCGGCAGTTCGGCGTCTAGCGCGGAGGCCTCGTCGATCAGCGCGCAGCGCCCGCGGCGCTCGACCGTCCCCGCCGCGGCGCGCAGCAACCCCGCGGCCAGGCGGATCAGGCTCGACTTGCCCGCGCCATTCGGTCCGCGCAGCCACAACGCTTCGCCGGGTTCCAGCGCCAGCGACAGATGTTCGAACAACAGCCTGTCGCCGCGAATGCACGCCACGCCATCGAGCCGCAAAAGCGCGCTCACGCCATATCCTCGAGCGCGTGCATATCGTCATCGCTAAAACCGAAGTGATGCCCGATCTCATGGATCAGCACATGCCGTACCAGCCGGTCGAGCCGCTCACCGGTCTCGATCCACTCGACCAATATCGGAATGCGATACAGCGTCACTCGGTCGGGCATACCGCCGCTCTCGCCGATGCTGCGTTCGGTCAGCGGTCGCCCTTCGTACAGTCCGGTGAGGTCATAGGGGTGCTCGATGGCGAGCGATTTCAGGATCTCGTCGTCGGCAAATTCTTCGATCACGATCACCACACCCTGAATATGCGGCAGAAACATCGCGGGCATCGTCTCCAGCGCAACCTCCGCCATTGCGAACATTGCGTCGGGATCGGGGGCGGTCCCGGTCCATGCGCCGGGCGGCTCGAGGGGCAGGCTGCTCTTGTCGCTCATCGCGCCCTTCCTTATGGCGAGTGCGACACATTGACCAGCGGGAGAAGAAACATGGTCCAGAAACTCGATGAAGAAGCCCGCAGCACCCTGCTCGCGCGTTTCCCCGGCTGGACGCACGAACCCGCGCGCGACGCAATCACCCGCCGCTTCAAATTCGACGACTTCGCTCAGGCGTTCGGATTCATGACCAGCGTCGCGATCCTCGCCGAAAAAATGGATCACCACCCCGAATGGTCGAACGTGTATAACCGCGTCGACATCCTGCTGACGACGCACGACGCCAACGGCCTGTCGGAACGCGATGCAATGCTGGCCGAAGCCATCGAGCGGTTGGTCTAGGCGCTTGATCCGCTTTGACCCTTCGCAACAGATACTTGCTGTCGGGGTCGCGATCCTTGCGGGTTTTGTCGATGCGATAGGCTTTGTCGAATCGGCGGGCTTTTTCGCATCCTTCATGACAGGCAACGCGACCCGGCTCGCGGTCGGGCTGGTGGACGGTCAGCATGCGGCGCTGGTCGCCGCCATGATCATCGCGGTGTTTGTGGCGGGCGTGGTGGCAGGGTCGTTGGTCGGCGCGTGTGCCGGGGCGCGTCGGGCGCCCGCGGTTCTGCTCGGCGTCACCATTTTGCTGGGAATTGCTACGATGTTGCGGCTCGAAGGCGAAGGCTGGAGCGCCATTCTGTCGCTTGCGCTCGCGATGGGCTTCGCCAACGGGCACGACGGATCGGTCGTCGGTGTCGCCTATATGAACGGCACGTTGGTGCAGCTAGGGCAGAAGATCGCCAATGTTGTGCGCGGGGAGGGCGACCGCCGGTGGCTGCACCACCTTGGCCTATGGGCGGCGCTGGTCGGCGGCGCAGTGCTTGGCGCGCGCGCGGTAATCTTGTCCGCGCCCCTCGCCTATGCGTTCGCCTCCGTCTTGGCTGCGGCGCTCGCGCTCCGCGCGGGCTGGATCATCCGGCGGAGTGACTCGACCGTCACGGTGTGATCTTGCCATCGCCCGTCATCCGTTCCAAACCACCGAAATAAAGTCATAATAGGGAGCCCGCGAGAATGAACGACAGCCTGCTGCGCCGTAAGCCGATCGTTCCGGAGAAGCACGAGGGACAACACACCCTCGCTCGGACGCTCGGCTGGCCGCATCTGATCGCGCTCGGCGTCGGCGCGATCGTCGGCACGGGCATCCTCACCCTCATCGGCGTCGGCGCCGACAAAGCGGGCCCCGCGGTGATCCTGTCTTTTGCGATTGCCGGACTGATCTGCGCCTGCGCCGCGCTCGCTTATGCCGAAATGGCGACGATGATCCCGGCGTCGGGCAGCGCCTATACCTACAGCTACGTCGTCATTGGCGAACTCATCGCGTGGGTCGTCGGATGGAGCCTGATTCTCGAATATTCGCTGGTCGTCAGCGCGGTTGCGGTCGGCTGGTCGGGCTATGCGGCGCCCTTGCTTCAGGCCTGGGCGGGCGTGCCGATGGCGGTGATGCAGGGTCCCGAACTCGGCGGTATCGTCAATTTGCCGGCGATCGCGATCATCGCTGTCGTGGCGGGGTTGCTGCTGGTCGGCACGCGCGAAAGCGCGACGCTCAACGCGGTCCTCGTCCTCGTCAAGATTGTCGCATTGATCCTTTTCGTGGCGGTTGCGCTCCCCGCCTTCAATGCCGCCAATCTCGAACCCTTCAGCCCCTATGGATTTGCCAAACATATGGGCCCCGACGGCGTCGAACGCGGTGTGATGGCCGCCGCCGCGATCATCTTTTTCGCCTTCTACGGCTTCGACGCCATCGCTACCGCGGCTGAGGAAACACGCAATCCCGACCGCGATCTCAAGATCGGCATCGTCGGATCGATGTTCGTCTGCGTTATCATCTATATCGCCGTCGCGGTCGCCGCGGTGGGGGCAATCACCTATACCCGCTTCGCCAACAGCCCCGAACCGCTGGCGCTGATCCTGCGCGAACTCGGTAGCCCGCTCGCGGCGCAATATCTCGCGGTTTCGGCGATCATCGCGCTGCCGACAGTGATCCTTGCCTTCTTCTATGGGCAAAGCCGCATCTTCTTCACCATGGCGCGCGACGGGCTCCTCCCTGCCAGCCTCGCAACCTTGTCGTCGCGCGGCACCCCGGTGCGCATCACCATCTTCACCGCGCTCGTCGTCGCGGTGCTCGCGGGTTTCATCCCGCTCGGTGAGCTTGCGGCGCTGGCCAATGCGGGGACGCTCGCGGCGTTCACCGCGGTCTCAATCTGTATGATGATCATGCGCGTCCGCGCGCCCGACGCCCCGCGCACCTTCCGCGCCCCGATGCCGTGGGTGATCGGCGGCATCGCGGTGTTCGGCTGTATCTATCTGTTCTTGAGCCTGCCGGCGCAGACGCAGCTGTGGTTCCTGGTGTGGAACGCCCTCGGGCTGGGGGTCTATTTCATCTACGCCCGGCGGCATGCGGTGGTTGGTTGATTGCGAACTTCCCTATGACTGGGCGTTCGGACTGGACGGAAACCTTCGAACGGCATCGCTCCACGGCATCTCCAATGAAACGCGAGGCCTGCAAATGATGTCTGCGAACAGCTGAAAACGATGTCCCCGGTCTAAACTCGAAGCCATGGGGAGGACCAACAGGAATTATTTTTGTCACTGAGTCCTCACCGCAACACCACCACCCGTTGAGTCCGCGAGTCGCGGCGGACTCCATATCCTGTGTCTGACTCGTTTCGTTCTCATCCCGTTAACCAGTTAGTGACGCGGAATCCCTAGACTTCTGCGCTTGACGGCGGATGTCGCCGGACTCATCAGGGGCTTCTTTCGGATCTGCGCGGGGGCAAAACATGGGTGTGATGGAACGGGTAAAGACCCCGGCGGCAAAGCAGCGGGAGGCGAAAGCGGCGCCCGTCGAACTACCGCTCGACAGCATCCTGCAGGGCGATTGCATCGAAATGATGCGTTCGCTGCCCGCCGCGTCGATCGATATGATTTTCGCTGATCCGCCGTACAACCTCCAACTCGGCGGCGACCTCCATCGTCCCGACGGCAGCCAGGTCGATGCGGTCAACGATGAATGGGACAAGTTTGACAGCCTCGCAACCTATGACCGCTTCACCCATGCTTGGCTGGCCGAAGCGAAGCGGATCCTGAAGCCCGGCGGCAATATCTGGGTGATCGGCAGCTACCACAATATTTTCCGCGTCGGCGCAGCGCTGCAGGATCAAGGTTATTGGATCCTCAACGATATCGTGTGGCGCAAGGCGAACCCGATGCCCAATTTCAAGGGCACCCGCTTTACCAACGCGCATGAGACCCTGATCTGGGCGTCGATGGGCGAGAAAGCGCGCTACACCTTCAACTATCGCGCCATGAAGACGCTGAACGACGAATTGCAAATGCGCAGCGACTGGCTGATCCCGATCTGCGGCGGACAGGAGCGGTTGAAAAAGGGCGGGACCAAGGTTCACCCGACGCAGAAGCCCGAAGCCTTGCTCTATCGCATCCTGCTCGCTTGCTCGAACCCCGGCGACGTCATTCTCGACCCCTTCTTCGGGACCGGCACGACCGGTGCCGTCGCGAAGCGGCTGGGGCGGCATTTCATCGGGATCGAACGCGAGGATGACTATATCGCTGCCGCGCTGGAACGCATCGAAATGGCGCTGCCGCTGGACGAGAGCGCGGTCAAGACGATGATGGCGCCGCAAGCAGCGACGCGCGTCGCGTTCGGCATGCTGGTTTCAGACGGCCTGATTGCGCCGGGAACGCAGCTCACCGACGCCAAGCGGCGCTGGAGGGCGAAAGTTCGCGTCGATGGCAGCCTTGACTGCGAAGGCCAGCCCGCGGGGTCGATCCACAAGGTCGGCGCGGCGGTGCAGGGCGCGCCGAGTTGCAACGGCTGGACCTTCTGGCATGTCGACGACGGCAAGGAATTGCGCGTGATCGATGCAGTTCGGCAGGATTGGTTGCTGGCCAACGAGGCTTGATCTTGCTCACATTGTCATTGCGACAAGCGAAGCGACGCGGCAATCCAGAGTAGGCGTAAACCGCTCCGGACGGCTTCGCTCTGCTCGTCATGACGATTAGGAGATGCCGATGTTCCGACCGCTAATCAAACCCGACTTCGGCAATGCATCCGCAGCTGCAAGCATCTATTGCCGCCCGACCTGCTTCATCGATCGACCGCACGAACTCGACGACGATTGCTTGCGGATTGCCGACACGATGCTGTGGTTTGCCGCTTGGCATATCAGTTTGCGCGATGGGGCCAGCGTCAAAGCGGCGGTGGTGAACGTGGCCGAATGGGCCGACTGGATCGCGGCGATGCCCGACCGTTTGGCGCAGGCAGCAACCGCGCAGCGTATCGCGGTTCTGCGGGTGCGCGGCGCGTTGCAGCTGGGCGAACGCACGGTGCGGTTGAACGAGCCGCAGTTGATGGGTATCCTCAACGTCACCCCCGACAGCTTTTCCGACGGCGGCAAACATGTCGATGCCGAAGCGGCGGCTGACGCGGGCTTTGCGATGGCAAGCGCGGGGGCAGCGATCATCGATGTTGGCGGTGAATCCACCCGCCCGGGCGCGCCGCTGGTCTGGGATGGCGACGAGATCAAGCGCGTCGAAGGCGTCGTCGCGGCGCTTTCGCGGGGCGGGGTTGCGGTATCGATCGACACGCGCAAGGCCGCGGTGATGGAGGCGGCGCTCGCCGCCGGTGCGCGGATCGTCAACGATATCTCCGCGCTGCGTTATGACGACCGCGCGATGGATGTGGTCGTGCGCGCGGGGTGTCCGGTCGTGCTGATGCATGCGCCATCGGCAAAGAGCGATCCGCACGACGGCGGTGCATATGCGCATATCCTGTTCGACGTGTACGACATGCTCGCCGCGCGGGTATCAGCGTGCATCACGGCGGGGATCGATCCCGCCCGGATCATCGTCGATCCCGGGCTGGGATTCGGCAAAAGCGTCGCGGACAATCTGGCGCTCATCAACGGCCTTGCCCTGTTTCACACATTGGGCTGCCCGATCCTGTTCGGGGCCAGCCGCAAGCGGATGATCGGTGCGCTCGACAATGAGGCACACGCCGACCAGCGGCTCGGCGGCACGGTCGCGCTGCATTATCAAGCGGCGGCGCAGGGCGCGCAATTGCTGCGCGTCCATGACATCGCCGAGAACCGGCAGGCGCTGCGCATGTGGCGCGGGCTGCGCGACGCGGCGCTCACCGGCTGAGGCGCGCCGAGGCAACCCTCGCCGAACTCCCGCGTATCTCCGGAGACCACGGGCGCCAGCGCGGCGTCAATCCCCACAGGAGATATTATGCAACTTCCCTCCGGCTCGCATGTCGCCGTCGCCGACGGCACCCAGTTTCAGCTATTCCGCAACAGCGGCACCGAACAGGAACCGAGCCTGAAAGCGGTCGACCTGCCGACAAGCGATGAATCGGCGCACAACGCCGGACAGGGCGATTCTCCGCGCCAGAATGAGGAAGCGGGCCATGCTGCATCGGTCGCGTCGGCTTTGAATGCCGCGGTGCTGTCGAACAAGATCAAGGATCTGGTCGTGATTGCCGATCCCAGCACGCTGGGCGAGATGCGCAAGCAGTACCACAAGTCATTGGAAGCGGCGTTGGTCGGCGAGATTGCCAAAACGCTGACCAGCCAGTCGACCGACGATATTTTGAAATCGATCGCGAACGCCTGACGGGTCTAGAGGCTGTAGCCACCGTCGCTGGTCAGCACGCTGCCGGTGATGGTGGCGGCGGCATCGGAGAGCAAGAATAAGATCTGTGCGGCGGTCTCTTCGGCGGTGGCGTAGCGACCGAGCGGCGTTGCCATTTTGGCCATCGCTGTCATTGCGGCGTCGCGTGAGCCTTCGCTCGCAATCAGATCGGTGAAAAAGGGCATATCGTCCCAGATCGGGGTGTCGACCCCGCCAGGCGCAATCGCGTTGACGCGGATGCCGTGCGGCGCACCTTCCTTGGCGGCGACCTTGGTGAGCTGGATCAGCGCCGCCTTGGACGCGCCATAGGCGCCGGTGCCGGGTTCGGCCTTGATCCCCGAAATCGATGCCGTGGTGACGATCGCGCCGCCGCGGCCATGCGCCATGATCGCGCGCATCGCGGCCTGCAAGCTCAGCATCGCACCGTCGAGATTGACGGCCAGCAAGCGCCGCCACGCCATGAAATCGATATCGACGATCGCGGCGGCGTCACTGATCCCGGCGTTGACGACCGCGAGATCGACCGCGGCGAGGCTGTCAGCGCGTTTGAGCCACGTTTCGGGGTCGGCAACGTCGTCGCTGCGGCTGCGATCGATGCCGATCACGGTGGCGCCCGCGGCGCGCAAGGCGTTTGCGACCGCGAGCCCAATCCCCGAGGCATCGCCCGTGACAAGCGCGGTTCTTCCGGAAAAATCAGAGGTCATTGCCGCAAAATATCGTCGTCAGGCGGCGGTGTCGATCCCGAGATCGCTGAGCTTGCGATAAAGCGTCGAACGCCCGATGCCGAGGCGGCGGGCGACTTCGCTCATCCGGCCGCGATAATGGCCGATGGCGAGGCGGATGACGTCAGCCTCGATTTCTTCGAGCGGGCGCAAGTTTCCGTCGGGAAGATAGAGGGTCACCCCGATGGCTTCGCCGTTGATCGCGATTTCGCCTTCGCCGGTCAAGCTCCCGCCGCCAAGCGTCGCCTCGATTGCGTGGAAGTCGGCGCTGGTCAGCACGTCGGTCTTGCTGCCGACCGCGGCGCGGAACAGCACGTCCTGCAACTGGCGGACATTGCCGGGCCAGGCATAGGCGGCGAGCAGGCGCAGCGCGTCGTCGGTGATGCCGATCGGCCCCATGCCGGGCAGGCCGCCGATGCGCGCCAGCAGGTGGCGCGCGAGCGGGCCAACATCGCCGCGGCGTTCCGAGAGCGACGGCAATGTGAATTGCGCGCTCGACAGCGCGTAAAACAGATCTTCGCGGAAATGCCCGGCCTCGATCAGCTTTTCGAGCGGGCTGGTGCTGGTCGCGATGATGCGGACGTCGACGCTCTGGCGGATCGTGCCGCCGATCATCTGCACTTCGCCACTGCTCAAAAATTCGACCAGCTTGGCTTGGGTTTCGAGCGGGATGCATTCGACATGGTCGATGATGACGCTGCCGCCGTCGGCCTGGACGAGCCGCCCGACCTGGCGGTCGAAGGCGCCGGCAAAGGCGCCGCGCTCGTGGCCGAACAGGCCCGACCCGATGAGGCCGGGCGAGACCGCCGAACAATCGACCATTACCAGCGCACCGCGGGCGCGGGGGCTGGCGCTGTGGATGGCGCGGGCGAAGACTTCTTTGCCGGTACCGGGGCGGCCGTTGATCATCACTGGCACGCGAGCGCGCGCCGCCTTGGCGGCGATCGCGAGCGCGCTGCGGAAATTGGGGCTCGATCCGATGATTTCTTCAAAGGCGAGCGGGGCGCGGAGTTTTTCAGTCAGCGGGCGCAGTTCGCCCTGCGGGCCGCTGGTCGAGACGATCCGGTCGAGCGCTTCGAGCAGGCGATCGGGTGCGATCGGTTTCTGGACGAAATCACTCGCTCCGGCGCGCATCGCGCCAACCGCGACCTCGACCCCGTTGCGCATGGTGATGACGACGAGCGGTAGCGCGGGACGCCAGCGGCGCAGTTCAGCGACAAATTCGGCCATGTCCATGCCAGGCGCGCCCTGATCGACGAGCACCGCGTCGAGCGCCAGGCCTTCCTGGGTGCCGAGCTTGGCGAGCGCGGTGTCGGTGTCCGCCGCAATGATGCTGCGCCAGCCGCCGCGCGATACCAGCGCCGCCAGAAAGCGCTGCTGTGCCGGCTCGCTGTCGACGATCATCACTGTTCGCGTGTCGCGCGTCGTTGCCATCGTTATCGAATCCGCCCTTGGTTCGGCGTCGTAGTGCCGATTCATCCGCTCAAGCGCTGTGATGTACGCCACACCGGTAAAGGGGCGATTAAGGCCGTTGGGCTTTTGCCGCGCCGCGGTTTTCGCTTACCCGGCCCTTGAGCATGGCGCGGCGCGTGGCTAAGACCAAGGCGACAGCCGATTCTGGGCGCGCGGTCGCGCGCCCTTTGGGCAAACGCGTAAGGGGACACGTCATGGCGGAACAGGAAATGAAGGCAGCGCAAGAAACCTATTCGGGTTTCATCAGTCTGTTTAAGGTCGGCTCGATCATCACCGCAGTGGTGGTCATCGGTGTTGTCCTCCTCATCGCGTCCTGACCGGGCTTCGCGCATGCGCATCGCTGTCCTGAAAGAGCTCGCCGTCGGCGAGAGCCGCGTCGCCGCCACACCCGAAACTGTGAAGAAATTCATCGGCTTGGGCGCCGAAGTTGCCGTCGAATCGGGGGCAGGCGAGGCGGCCTCGGTCGCCGATGCCGACTATAGCGCTGCGGGCGCCAGTGTCGCCAGCCGTGCCGAGGTCCTGAAGGGCGCGAACATCATCCTCGCCATTCAGGGACCAGACCCTAAGGGACTGAGCGGCTTTGCCGACGGCGCATGGCTGGCAGCGGGGCTCAATCCGTTCGGCGAGCGCGCGCGTCGATGACTATGCGAAGCTGGGCATCGAAGCGCTGCCGATGGAATTCATGCCGCGCATTACGCGCGCGCAGTCGATGGATATCCTCTCCAGCCAGGCAAATCTTGCCGGTTACAAGGCCGTACTGATAGCAGCGAACGCCTATGGCCGGGCCTTTCCGATGATGATGACCGCCGCGGGTACTGTCAGCGCCGCCAAGGCGTTCATCATGGGCGTCGGGGTTGCGGGCTTGCAGGCGATCGCGACCGCACGCCGCTTGGGCGCCCAGGTCAGCGCGACCGACGTGCGCGCCGCGACCAAGGAACAGATCATGTCGCTCGGCGCGAAGCCGATCTTTGTCGAGAGTGTCGCCGGGATCGAAGGCGAAGGCGCGGGCGGCTATGCCACCGAGATGTCCGACGAATATAAGGCGGCGCAGGCCGAACTTGTGTCGTCGCATATCGCCAAGCAAGACATCGTCATCACCACCGCGCTGATCCCGGGGCGTCCGGCGCCGCGGCTGATTTCGGACGCGCAGCTCGCGACGATGCGCACCGGCAGCGTGATCGTCGACATGGCGGCCGAAAGCGGCGGCAATGTCGAAGGGTCGGTGTCCGGCGAAGCAAAGCGCATCCACGGGGTCACCGTGATCGGCGCGAGCAACATCGCCGCACTGATGCCTGCCGACACCAGCGCGCTGTTCAGCCGTAACCTGTTCAATTTCCTGTCGGCCTTCTGGGACAAGGACGCGGGCAAGCCGGTGCTCGACGAGGAAATCGGCAACGCGATCCGCCTGACGCAGGGCGGCAAGGTGGTGAACGAGCGCCTGCTCTGATGGGATTGTTCAGCGCCAGCGATCTGGACGTTTCATCGGCTTCGACCGAGTTTGGACACGCGTTGATTGCCGGTGAAAATATCCTGGCGGCGTTCCGCACGATCCGTGATTCCGTGCTGCTGACCGATCAGCGGTTGATCTATATCAACGTGCAGGGGCTGATCGGATCGAAGGTCGAGTTTCAGTCGGTGCCGTGGCGATCGGTGGTGCGCTTTTCGCTCGAAACAGCGGGAACATTTGATCTCGATGCCGATATGAAAATCTGGGTGTCGGGTGCGGCGGACCCGCTGCAAGTCAAGATTTCGCGCAAGAGCGATCCGCGCGTCATTCAGCGCATCATGGCCGAGCAAACGCTGCTCAAGCGATAGAGGCTTTTTTCGGGCGGCGGCAGTCATCCGGTTTGGAACGCACCGGTATTCCAGATGGGATGAAACTATTCCGCCTTGCGGTGCGTCTATTCGGCGGAGCGGACGTAGCTAGGTCCGCAAAGGCGCGGCCCGCCGCCGAACCGAACGATCGCTCAATGATGCGGGTTCAAAAGGAGAATTTTATGACGCGCGCTATGCTGTTTACCGCCGTTGCCGCGGCCGGACTGGGGCTCGCGGGTTGCAATGGCAATCCTGAAACGCCTCCGACCGAAACCACGACCGTCGCAGGCGGCGAGATGATGCCCGCCGACGAGGCCGGTACCAATCCGACGGTTGGCGGCGCTGAAATGCTACCGACCAAGAATATCGTTGAAAATGCGTCAGCCTCGCCGATCCACAAGACGCTGGTTGCTGCAGTGACGCAGGCTGGTCTGGTTGAGACCTTGTCGGGCGCTGGTCCGTTCACCGTATTCGCGCCGACTGACGCGGCCTTTTCGCAGGTTGCGCCAGTGACGCGTGACGGCTGGATGCGTCCGGCGCAGAAGGAAGTGCTGGCCGGCGTGTTGAAATATCACGTCGTCCCCGGCAAGGTGATGGCCGCCGATCTGGCCGCGCAAATCAAAGCAGGCGGCGGCAAGGCCGTGCTTAAGACGGCTGATGGCCAGGACCTGACCGCGACGCAGAGCGGCGACTCGATCATCCTGACCAGCGCCAGCGGTAACAAGGCGACCGTGACCCAGGCCGACGTGGGTCAATCGAACGGTGTTATCCACGTCGTCGACGCGGTGCTCGTACCGAAGATGTAATCCGACAGGCCGAACGAACGGCCGCCACGACATTTAATGTCCCGATCGGCCCGCATTTCTCATTTTTGAGAGATGCGGGCCTTTCTTTTTGGCTGCTTTGGAGTCGACACGCTGGCGTGTGCGCGGCAAGAGGTGCGCCAAGCGGAATCAGCAGGGGAGCGTGCCGTGGATTTCATCGCGATTTTTTCGATTTTCGTCCTGGCGTGTTTCGTCGGCTATTTTGTCGTCTGGTCGGTGACCCCGGCACTGCACACGCCGTTGATGAGCGTCACCAATGCGATTTCGTCGGTGATCATCGTCGGCGCGCTGATCGCCAGCGCGGCCGCGGGGTCGACCTCTTCGAAATGGCTGGGCCTCGCCGCGGTGGTGATGGCGAGCATCAACATCTTCGGCGGCTTTGCAGTCACTGCGCGCATGCTGGCGATGTACAAGAAGAAGGAGCGCTGAGATGGATTTTCAGTCGATCCTTTCCGCCGCGACCGGCGAACATGGCCTCGCCGTGAACCCTTGGGCCGCCATCGCCTATCTGATTGCGGGCGTCTTTTTCATCCTCGCGCTGCGCGGGCTGTCGAGCCCGGCGACGGCGCAAAGCGGCAACCGTTTCGGCATGATGGGGATGACGATTGCGGTGGTCACCACGCTGCTGACGCATGCGCCGGTTACCGTTGACGGCGCCCTCGACGCCATCGGCCTGATCGAAATCCTCGTGGCGATTGGGATCGGCGCGGTGATCGGCATCGTCATGGCGCGGCGGATCGCGATGACCGCGATGCCGCAGCTTGTCGCGGCGTTCCACAGCCTCGTCGGCATGGCCGCGGTCGCGGTCGCCGCCGCCGCCTATCTCAACCCGCAAGCCTTCGGCATCGCCGACGCGGCGGGACAGATTTACACGGTCAGTCGGATCGAAATGGGACTGGGCATCGCGATCGGTGCGATCACCTTCTCGGGTTCGGTGATCGCCTTCCTCAAGCTCAATGGCAATATGTCGGGCGCGGCAATCATGCTGCCCGGGCGCCATATCATCAACCTAGGCACGCTCGCCGCGATTATCGGGCTGGTCGCCTATTTTACCGTCGATCAGTCGCCATGGGTGTTCTGGACCGTCACGGGACTCAGTTTTCTGATCGGCTTCCTGCTGATCATCCCGATCGGCGGCGCCGACATGCCGGTCGTCGTGTCGATGCTCAACAGCTATTCGGGCTGGGCGGCGGCGGCGATGGGCTTCACGCTTGGCAACACCGCGATGATCATCACCGGCGCGTTGGTCGGCTCGTCGGGTGCGATCCTGTCGTACATCATGTGCCGCGCCATGAACCGCAGCTTCATCAGCGTGATCGCCGGCGGTTTTGGCGCCGACGCCTCGGCCGTGAGCAGCGGGTCGAAAGAACAGCGGCCTTGGAAGCCAGGCAGCGCCGACGACGCCGCGTTCCTGATGAGCCAAGCCGACACGGTGATCATCGTCCCCGGTTACGGCATGGCGGTCGCGCAGGCGCAGCACGCGCTGCGCGAAATGGGCGATCTGCTCAAGAAAGAAGGCGTGACGGTCAAATATGCGATCCATCCGGTCGCGGGGCGCATGCCCGGCCATATGAACGTGCTGCTCGCCGAGGCAAATGTGCCGTATGACGAGGTCTTCGAGCTCGAGGACATCAACGGCGAGTTTGCGCAAGCCGATGTTGCGTTCGTCATCGGCGCAAACGACGTGACCAATCCATCAGCGAAGACCGACAAGACCTCGCCGATCTATGGCATGCCCGTACTCGACGTCGAAAAGGCGAAGACAGTGCTGTTTGTGAAGCGGTCGATGGGCGGGGTCGGTTATGCCGGCGTCGACAACGACGTGTTCTACATGGACCAGACGATGATGCTGCTCGGCGATGCCAAGAAGATGACCGATGACATCGTCAAGGCGCTGAATGGCAGCGGACACTAGCCTACACCCATTTTCGTTCGTGCTGAGCTTGTCCAAGCACCGTCCTTCTTTTCGCGACTCCCGAAAGAAAGTACGGCCCTTCGACAAGCTCTGGGCGAACGGATATTTTGACCAAAGCATTCGGAGATTGAATTTTGCGTAAAATCGGCCTGATCGGGGGCATGAGCTGGGCATCGACCGAGCTTTATTACCGCCACCTCAACAAGGGCGTGCAAAAGCGGCTGGGCACCGCCTGTTCGGCGCCGATCATGCTCGAAAGTCTCAACTATTGCGATCTGTCGCGGCTGACCACCCCCGAGCAATGGACGCATGCCAAGGAGGCGCTGATCGCTTCGGCGCAGCGGCTGGAGGCGGCGGGTGCGACCGCGCTGATGATCGCAGCCAATTCGATGCACAAGGTGGCCGAGGATGTCGCCGCGGCGATCTCGATCCCACTGCTCCATATCGTCGACGAGACCGGCGAGAAGATGAAGGCCGATGGGATCAAGGCGGCGGCGGTGATCGGCACGCGCAACGTCATGACCGAAGCCTGGTTCCGCCAGCGGCTGGTCCGCCACGGGCTGACCCTCGCGCCTTACGACATGAGCCGGGCCGACGAGATCGACCGGATCATTTACGAAGAGCTGATGCAGGGCAAGGTGAACGAAAGTTCGCGGCGCACGATGAAAACCTTCATCACCGATATCGCCAAGCAGGACATTCAGGCGATCGTGCTGGCGTGTACCGAACTGGTGATGTTGGTCGATCCCGACGCCAATGTGCTGCCGATTTACGACACGACGCGGATCCATGTCGCAGCTGGAGTGGATTGGGTTTTGGGGAATGAAGGCTGAATAATCCTCCCTGTCCCGTAGGCATGGAGAGAGGGACCGTCCGCGAATCGGATGGTCATGGGGCACAACCTTGCGCCAGAGCTCCTTCGTCAGCGCGTCGCGCTGCCACCTCCCCATGGTTTTGCCACAGCGAGGATCACAGGTTTAACTCATCTTCGTCCACGTCACGGTCCGGCAGAATACGCTGACACAGCCTTTCATTGTCAGCTTGCCGCCCTTCACGCGCAGGTGCGCTTTGTAATAACGCCCGTCCTCCGGGCTATAGCCTTCGCCTTTCCAGCCGTCGTCGTGCGGAACGAGATCCCAATAGATTTGCAGACCCGTCACCTTGCGGTCGCGCTTGGCTTTGTCGGGGTTGCGTTCGTCGAGCTGGCCGCCCGCCGGCTGCTTGACAAGAATGCGCTCGATCCGCCCGCACATCTTGTTGCCGCATGCCGCCATGACGACGACGCCCTTGCCATCGTCGGTTTTCCAGCGCCCGGCGATCGGCGCCGGCGCGGCGGCCATCGATGGCACGGCAATCAGGGCGACCAGCGCCAATGCATATCTGTGAATCAAAGCGACCTCTCCCCGATTTATAGCTACACGCATGTCAGCAACCCGCTTGGCATCCGTCAAGTCTTGCCGCATGTTCTCCCAAAATCAGGGGAGAGAGTGATGCGATTCCATGGCTTTCACGCGGCAACGCTGGCCGTATTGGCTGTTTTAGCCGCTCATCCGGCGGTCGCCAAGACGATCAGCGTCAGTTCGACAACGCCCGACGCCAATGAAAAGCTGCAAGAGGCGCTGATCCTGGCCAAGCCGGGCGATATCGTGCAGCTGGGCGCGGGAGTGTGGAAGCTGGTCGACGGGCTTTCGCTCGACGTCGCCAACGTCACGGTGCGCGGTGCCGGAGCGGGCGAGGGTGGGTCGATCCTCGATTTCACCGGACAGCAAGGAGCCGGCGAGGGGCTGCTTGTCACGTCCGACGACGTGTATCTGACCAATTTTGCGGTGCTCAACACCAAGGGTGACGGGATCAAATCGAAGGGCGCCGACCGCATCGTCTATCACAAGCTGCGCGTCGAATGGACCGCCGGGCCGAAAGAAACCAACGGTGCTTATGGCATCTATCCGGTCGAAAGCACCGATGTGCTGATCGACAGCGTTTTCGTGCGCGGCGCGTCGGATGCCGGCATCTATGTCGGGCAGTCGAAGAATATCGTCGTCCGCGATTCGATCGCGACCGAGAATGTCGCGGGGATCGAAATCGAGAACAGTTATGACGCCGACGTCCACGACAATATCGCGACCAAGAACACCGGTGGCATCCTGGTGTTCGACCTGCCCAGCCTGCCGATGCAGGGGGGGCACAATGTTCGCATCTTCGAAAATATCGTCAACGACAACAGCACGCCGAACTTTGCCCCCAAGGGCAACATCGTCGCGAGCGTGCCGACGGGTACCGGGGTGCTGGTGATGGCCAATCGTCATGTCGAGATTTTCGACAATGTGCTTGCTGACAATGGCACCGCGAATGTGATGATTGTCGGTTATCGTTACGAGCATAAAGATGCCAAATATCAGCCGCTGCCGCGCGACATCGTGGTGCGCGGCAATCAGCATGGCAAGGCGGGCTATGCGCCGGCGTTCGAGGGCGGGGCACAGATAGCGGCGGCCCTTGGCGGATCGATCCCGCCGGTGCTGTGGGATGGCGCGGGCGATGCGGTGGTGCTCGACAAGGTGGGGGTGCTGTCGCTGAATCTTCCCGACGTCGCGACCCCGCGCGATCAGGCGAAGCCCGCACCCGCCGACCTGTCGAAGGGCACGCCGCCCGCGGCGTTGCCGACGATCAAGCTGCCCGACACAATGGAGGCGAAGGTCCGGTGAGACGCGTATTCGCCGCGCTCGCCGCGGCGCTTCTGTGTGCGAGCGGCGGGGCTGCGGGGTCGCTGCCGGGGGTCGATCAGGCGCTGGTCGAGAGCGATGCGATGCCGCCGAAGCTGTCGGCTTTCGGCCTGTTTCGCGGCAACGACCCGAAAACGCCCGCGACCGGCATCGGCTACGCGCTGCGCGCGCCGCTGTTCAGCGATTATACGGACAAGCATCGCTTCATCTCGATCCCGGTCGGCAGGAAGGCGAAGATTCTGGCCGACGGGACAATCGACTTTCCGCTCGGCACGGTGCTCGTCAAAAGCTTCGGCTGGACCGATGTCAATGCTGCTCGCCCGGTGGAAACGCGCCTGCTGATCCGCCGCGCGTCGGGCTGGGCGGCGCTGCCCTATATATGGGACGCCGACGGCAAGGATGCGACGCTGGCACTCGGCGGACGGCGCCTACCGGTGACCTTCAAAAGCCCCGACGGCGAGGTGCATAGCATCCGTTATGCGGTGCCGAACAAGAACCAGTGCAAGGAATGCCACAGCCTGAATGGCGAGATCGTGCCAATCGGGCCGAAGGCGCGAAATTTCATTCTTGATCCGGCCGCTTCCGCCAAACTGCGCGGCGTCTATTTCGAAAATCCGGCCGCGCTGAAACCCGCGATGCCGCAGTGGGACGACCCCAAAAGCGGCAGCGTCGCCGACCGCGCCCGCGCCTATCTCGACGTCAATTGCGCGCATTGTCACAATCCGGCGGGCAGCGCTTCGAACAGCGGGCTGTTCCTGCGCTGGACCGACAATCCGGCGGGGGTTAATTACGGCATCGGCAAGCGCCCGACCGCGGCGGGGCGCGGCAGTGGGGGCATGGATTTTGCCATCGCGCCGGGCGATCCCGCGCACAGTTTTCTGCTCTATCGCCTCGAAAGCACCGACCCCGGTATCGCGATGCCCGAACTCGGGCGATCGACGGTGCATAAGGAAGGCGCGGCGCTGCTGCGGCAATGGATTGCGGAGATGCCGAAAGCGTCGCATTAGGCGGGCCATGACACTGCTCATCCTCCACGACTATTTCCGCTCCTCGGCCAGCTTTCGCGTGCGCATCGCACTGAACCTGAAAGGCCTCGCCTACGAGCGCGTCGAAGTCAGCCTGATCGCGGGTGAGCAGCGCAGCGACGCCTATCTCGAACAGAACGCGCAGGGCTTTGTGCCGATGCTCGTCGCCGATGGCGAGCCGATTATCCAGAGCATGGCGATCATCGACTGGCTCGACCGCGCCTTTCCCGAGCCGCGGCTGATCCCCGAAGACGCCATGCCGCGCGCCGTCGCACTGGCGCAGGCGCAGGTGGTGGCGAGCGACATCCACCCGCTGAACAATTTGCGCGTGCTGAAATATCTGACCCGCGATCTTGGCCTGAACGAACAGACCAAGGACCGCTGGATCGCAACGTGGATCGCGCAGGGTTTCGAGGCGCTCGAGGCGATGGCGGGTGACGGGACCTATCTGGGCGGCAACACGCCGAGCATCGCCGACTGCTGTCTGGTGCCGCAGATGTATAATGCGCGCCGGTTCGAGGTGCCGCTGGATGATTATCCGCGGCTGGTGGCGATTGACGCGGCGTGCATGGAGCTGGAGGCGTTTCAGAACGCGCATCCCGACGCGGTAAAGACGGCGTGATTCGTCTGCTGACGGGGGTTGCCGCGCTGGCCATTCCGGCGGCGGCGGTGGCGCAGGATGCCGCAACTGCGACACCCATCGACAACGCTGGCGAGGACGTTATCGTCGGCCGCGCGCGGACGACACAGGAACGCTTTGAAATTGTCGTCAGTGGCTCGGGCGCACTGCCGCTGACATCTGCCGATGCGGTGCAGTCGACCACGCTGATTGAAGATTTGCGCCCCGGCATCGGGGCGCGCATCGAGAACCGCATGCGCGACGAGGCGGGGATTGTGCAGTTCCGCCGATCGGACGGACGCTCGGCAAACCCGACCAGCCAGGGGGTGACGCTGCGCGGGCTGGGCGGCAATGCGTCGAGCCGCGCGCTGGTGATGCTCGATGGCATCCCGCAGGCCGATCCGTTCGGCGGCTGGGTTGCGTGGACCGCATTTGACGCGATCAACCTGCGCGGCGCGACGATTACGCGCGGCGGCGGCAGCGGCGCCGATGGGCCGGGGGCGCTGGCGGGAACCATCGGGCTCAATTCCGATCTGACCTATGGCGGCACTGCCAGCCTGGCCTATGGCAGCCGCGATAGCTGGGATGCGTCGGCTTCGGTCGGCGGGGGACTGGGCGGCGGCGAGGTCGCGGTCGACGGGCGCTACGGCCGCGGCGACGGCTTTATCCCGATTGCGAAGGGCCAGCGCGGCAGCGTCGATCGCGCCGCGCCCTTCGAGCAGGGCGGGCTCGGCGTGCGAATGCGCTTCGACACGGGGGAGAGCGGCCGGATCGAGGCGAGCGTACGCGGCTTTTCGGACCGGCGAGATCGTGGGACCGATTTTACGACCAGCCAGGTCGACGGGATCGATGCGAGCCTGCGTTTCGTCCGCGATCCACACCGGACCAATCAACTGTTCGCGCTCGCCTATGTCCAGCTGCGCGATTTCGAGAGCGGCTTTGCCAGCGTCGCAGCGAACCGCAACAGCGTGGCGCCGGCGTTGTTCCAGCGCGTTCCGGCCACGGGGCTTGGCGCACGGATCGAATTTCGCCCGGTCATCGGCCGCGCCAACCCGCTGCGCGTCGGGGCCGACTGGCGCCGCACGACGGGCCGGACCGAAGAGGATTTCTTCTTTGCCGGGGCGGTTCCCGGTCGCCACCGAACGGCGGGCGGCGACAGTGACACGATCGGCGCTTTTGCCGAATGGACATCCGGATACCGCGACCATGGTCTGGTCTGGACACTCAGCGGGCGCGTCGATCGCTGGTGGCTGGGTGAGGGGTATCGGCTCGAACGCAATATCGCCGGTCCGGTGATCACCGACCTGCGCTTTGCCGCACGGCAAGGCTGGGAGGGCAGCGGTCGGGCCGGGGTGCAGTGGACGAAAAATGCCTTGTCGCTGCGCGCTGCGGCCTATCGCAGCTGGCGCCTGCCGACGCTCAACGAACTCTATCGTCCGTTCCGCGTCGGTGCCGAGGTGACGACGGCGAACGAGATGCTGAAGCCCGAAAGGTTGTGGGGCGGTGAGGTCGGCGTCGATTGGGGCAGGGATGACACCAAGCTGTCGGTGACGCTGTTCGTCAACCATCTGACCGGTGCGATCGCCAATGTGACGTTGGCGCCGAACTTGAACCAGCGGCAGAATCTCGATGCGATCGACACAAAGGGCATCGAGATCAGCGCCGAGCAGAAGATCGATTTTCTGACGCTGCGCGCGACCTATGCGTTGACCGATGCGACGGTCGATGCGTCGCGCGCCGCGGCGGCGCTCGACGGTCGCCGTCCGGCGCAGATCGCAAAGCATGGCGGCAGCGTCTCGCTGCGCAGCAACACGCGCGGACCGGTCCAGGGGTTTGCGACGCTGCGCTATGTCGGCAAACAGAATGAGGATGATCTGGGCCTGCTGGTTCTCGGCGATGCGCTGACGCTCGACGCCGGATTGTCGTGGCGGCTGGCGCAAGCGATCAGCCTCGAGGCGCGCGGCGAAAATCTTTTCGACGAGCTGGTCCCTGCGGCAATCTCGTCCGCGGGGATCGTCGAGCGCGCGATGCCGCGAACCCTGTGGATCGGCGCGCGGCTGTCGTTCTGACCTTCACAGGACGGCGATTGTCGATAAGAACAGGCCATGGCCGCCAAAAAACTCAACCTCGACAATTTCCTGCCCTATCGCCTGTCGATCGCGTCGAACGCCCTGTCCGAACGGATTGCCGCCGAATATCAGAACCGCTTCGGGCTGAAGATTCCCGAGTGGCGGCTCATGGCGGTGCTCGGTGAAGGCAAGCCCAAGACCCAGCGCGAGCTAGTCGAAGCGACGCGAATGGACAAGGTGACGGTCAACCGCGCGGCGAAGGCGCTGGCGGAGCGCCAGCTGATCGCGCGGCAGGCGCATGCCGTCGACGGCCGGTCGCATCATCTGGAGCTCACCGAAACCGGGCGCTCGCTGTATGATGCGATCGTCCCCGCGGCGCTGGCAAGTGAAGCGCAGCTCGAATCGAAGATCACTGCCGCCGAGCGCGCGACGATGATTGCGATCCTCGCCAAGCTCACCGCCGCCGCCGAAGACTATGCCTGACCCCTATTATCGCGCTGCGCCGTCGGGTGCTTTGCGCATCGAGCCGCTGGGCGAATTGACCGCGATTTTTGATCGCCGATCGATGCAGACGCACCTGGTGGTATCGCCGATGCCTGAAATCCTGCACGCGATGGGTGCGGATGATTGCGATGCGGCGACGGTCGCGGTGCGGCTCGCCGAGAGCTTCGACTTCGGCGGCGCGGAGGAGGTGCAGCCGATCCTGGCCGAGCGGCTAAGCGAACTGGCGGCGATGGGGCTGGTGGCGCGCGCGTGAGGCACAGCATTCGCATCGCGGTCGGCCCGGTGCAGTTTCGCATCGGCAGCGACTGGCCTGAGCCGATTGCGGCGTTGGCGCGATTGTACGCGGGCTATCCACACGACGAGGCGCGCCCCGCGGACGCCACCGTGCGGCTTTTCGCGGCGCGGCCTTGGCGACGCTGGATGCGCCCGTCAGTCCATATCGGCGGCGACTTCGTCGTTCCCGACGCGCTGCCGCTGCCGCTGTCTATGGGGCTGCTCGCCGCCGAGATGGGAATGAATTTGCAGGTCGCGCTGGGCTGGCGGCGGCACATGCTGCTCCACGCCAGCGCTGTCGCGCGGGGCGGCCGCGCGCTGATCATGTCGGGCGAATCGGGATCGGGGAAATCGACGCTCGCGGCGCTGCTCGGGGAGGCCGACTGGCGGCTGATGGGCGACGAGTTCACCCTGATCGATCCGGTGAGCGGCGACGCGCTGGCCTTTCCGCGCGCGGTCAGCCTGAAGAATGAAGCCATCGCCCCGGTCGCGGCGCAGGTCGATGCCGCGCGGCTGGGGCTGCTGATGGCGGGCACGCCCAAGGGCGATATTCGCCACCTGATCCCCCGGCCCGAAGCCATCGCCGCGATGCACGAACCCGCGCGCCCCGCGCTGCTGCTGTTCCCGCGCTTTGGAGGCGAAGCGGCGATCGAGCCGATGGGCGAGGGCGAGGCATTCGTGCGGCTGACCGAGGCGTCGACCAACTATGTCGCACTGGGCGAGGTGGGGTATGCCGCGCTGACGCGCTTCGTCCGCGAGACCCCCGCCTTTGGCATTTCCTACCCCGACAGTGCGACCGGAATCGCGCTGGTCGAACAATTATGGGCGGGCGCCGCGAAATGAGCGCGGTGCAGATCTTCGTCGACCTGCTGGCGGGCCGCCGCAATCCGGCCAGGCTGGCACCGCGCGACTGGGATGGCGTGATCGGCGTGGCGCGCAGCGAGGCGATGCTGGCAACGCTCGCGCACCGGGTGGAGGGGCCGATCTGCCACCGACGGTCGCCGCGCTGTTCGCCGATCAGCGCGCCGCGGCGGCAGTCGCGCAGCAACAGGCGCTGTGGGAGGCCGAGATGGCGCGGCGCGCGTTTGCGCCCGTCGGGATCGAGTTCGTGCTGCTGAAGGGCGCCGCCTATGCCGCCGCGGGCATGGCCTGCGCGGCGGGACGGCAGATCGGCGACCTCGACATTCTGGTGCTCGCGACGGACATCCGCCGTGCCGAGAACGCTTTGCTCAATGCCGGGTGGGAATGGGTGAAGTCCGACCCCTATGACGATTTCTATTACCGCGAACATATGCACGAGCTGCCGCCGCTGATCCACAAGTCGCGCGACCGAATGATCGACGTGCATCACACAATCCTGCCGCTCACGCATCGAATTACCCCCGACGCCTTGGCGCTGGTCAGCGACGCGGTGACAGGCGCGGGCGGCTTTGCGGTGCTGAATTCCGTCGACATGGCGTGCCACTGCGCCGCGCATATGCTCGCCGATGGTGATTTGCAGGGCGGGCTGCGCAATCTGTGGGATTTTCATCTGATGACGCGCGATTTTGCAGCGACTGATCCGGCGTTTTGGGAGCAGCTCAAGCGGCGTGCGCGATTGCATGGATTGCAGGGTGCGGTGCAGCGTGCGGCGCGGCTGTCGCGTGACGTGTACGGCGCAGCGCTACCCGAAGAGTGGGACGGACAGGGTGGAAAGGACCGTTGGTTCCGCCAGCGCTTGTTCGCCCGCGACGATTGGGGCCGAGTGACGCAGCCGCTTCTTGAGCAAGGCTTCTACATTCGTTCGCACTGGCTGCGGATGCCGCCGAAGATGCTGGCGCAGCATTTGTGGACCAAATGGCGGAAGAACCGGATTTAGACCCCCCCAAAAAAACCGCTTGTCCGGAGCTTATCGAAGGACCGTACGCTTTCTCAACCGTCGCGAAGAGAAGGACAGCCCTTCGACAAGCTCAGGGCGCACGGGAGGTGAGATGGGTTCACAGTCGTTCGAGCAGCGGGATAAGCTGGTCGAAATGGCCGATGACATGGTCCGCACCAAGCGCGTCGGCAGGCCGATCAAGAAAGCCGAAACTGACCGCTACACTGGTCACCCCGGCGCTTTTTGCCGCCATCACATCATAAATGCTGTCGCCGACAAATGCCGCACGCCCACCACAGCAGCGCTCAACCATCGCATGGATCGGCGCGGGGGAGGGCTTGGAGTTGCCCGGCCCGAGCGTATCGCCGCCGATGATCGTCGCCATCCGGTCGGCCAGCCCGAACTCGCCGAGCAGCTTGCGCGCCATGTCCTCGCGCTTGTTGGTGACCACTGCGGTGCGCACGCCCAGCGCGCCGAGCCGGTCGAGCGCGGCGATCAGGCCTGGAAAGGGGCGGCTGTGGATCGCGATATTCGCTTCGTAAAAGCGCAGCAGTTCGCGGTAAAGCCGCTCGAAATCGCCGCCGGGGATGCCACCGGTCGCGGCGAACCCCTGTTCGAGCATATGCCGCGCCCCCAGCCCGATCATCGGCCGCACCGCGGCCTCGGTCAGCGGCGCGCGCGCGGCGAGACCGAGCGCGTGGTTGACCGCGGCAGCCAGGTCGCCCGCGGTATCGACCAGCGTGCCGTCGAGGTCGAAGCCGACGATCGCGAAAGGAAATCCGTTCATCGGCTGCGCATGGCGGCTCGCTCTGGAAACCGCAATGATTTGCTGGCATGGCAGCGCGCATGAGCAATCCGATCGCCGCCATCGTCCTCGCCGCGGGCAAGGGCACCCGTATGAAGTCCGCCCTGCACAAGGTGCTGCACCCGATCGCCGGACGGCCGATGCTGCTGCATTTGATGGCGAGCGTCGATGAACTTAGCCCGGAGAAGAAGGTCGTGATCGTCGGTGATAAGGCCGACCAGCTCGCAGCGGCCCTCGCGGGCAGCGCCGACCTTGCGGTGCAGGAGCCGCAGCTCGGTACTGGCCATGCGGTGCAGCAGGGCGAGGGTGCGCTGGCGGGTTTCGACGGGGATGTGCTGATCCTCTATGGCGACGTGCCCTTCGTTCCCGCCGCGACGATGCAGGCGATGATCGACCGGCTGAACGCCCCTGACGCCCCGGCCGTCGTGGTCCTCGCGTTCGAGCCCGAAGATGCGCAGCAATATGGCCGCGTCATCACCGCCAAAGATTCCGAGGGGGGCGACCGCGTCACCAGGATGGTCGAGCACAAGGACGCCACCGACGCCGAGCGCGCGGTGCGCCTTTGCAATTCGGGATTGATGGCCGCGAAGTCGGCCGATCTGTTCGCGCTGCTCGCGCGCGTTACCGACGACAATGCGGCGAAGGAATATTATCTCGTCGATATTGTCAATATCGCCAATGCCGATGGGCGGCATTGTGCGGTGGTGGTCACCGACCCCTATGACGTCGCCGGAATCAACAGCCGCGGCGAGCTCGCCGCGATGGAGAGTGAATGGCAGGCGCGGCGGCGCATTCAGGCAATGGCGGACGGGGCCAGCCTGATTGCGCCCGACACGGTGTGGTTCGCCTGGGATACGCAGCTGGGCCGCGACGTGCTGGTCGAACCCAACGTGTTTTTCGGCCCCGGCGTAACGGTGGCCGACAATGTGAAAATCCGCGCCAATTGCCATATCGAGGGTGCAGCAATCGCGGCCGGCTGCGAGGTCGGCCCCTTCGCGCGTCTGCGCCCCGGCACTGTGCTGGGCGAGAAAGCGAAGATCGGCAATTTCGTCGAGACGAAAAAGGCGGTGCTGGGCAAGGGCGCAAAGGCGAACCACCTGACCTATCTGGGCGACGTCACCGTTGGCGCGGGGGCGAATATCGGCGCGGGGACGATCACCTGCAACTACGACGGTTATTTCAAATATCAGACGGTGATCGGCGAAAATGCCTTCATTGGCAGCAACAGCGCGCTGATCGCCCCCGTCACCATCGGCCGCGATGCGATCGTCGCTGCGGGCAGCGCCGTCTCGCGCGATGTCGCCGCGGGCGACCTGCGCATGGTTCGCGCCGAGCAGCTGATCAAACCCGGCTGGGCCGATCGCTTCCACGACACGATGCGCAAGAAGAAAGCGGGTAAGTAAGGACATGCCCGCGCCGACACTGACGACATCGCGGCTCGTGCTGCGCCAGATTCGCGCGTCCGACGCCGCCGCGCTGTTCCCCGTCCTGTCCGATCCCCAAGTGATGACATGGTGGTCGAGCGGCCCGCATCAGTCGCTTGCCGAGACCGCGGACTATGTCGCATCGAACGCGGCCGAAGGGCAGGGCTTTGCCTGTTGGGCGATTACCCTGCACGACGACGTGGCGATCGGGTGGGTGATCCTGATCGATGGCAAGCCCGATGTGAAAGAAATCGGCTACATCCTGCACCGCGATCATTGGCGGGGCGGGATCGCGCGCGAAGCGGTGGCGCGCGTCATCGACTATGGCTTTGTCCTGCTGAAACTACGCCGCATCTTTGCCGACACCGATCCCGACAACCTCGGATCGATCGCGCTGCTCGAACGTCTTGGCTTTCAATATGAAGGCCGGCTGCGCGGTGAGTGGGAAACGCATATGGGCGTGCGCGACTCGCTGATCTTTGGCTTGCTGCGCGACGAATGGATAATGGAGAAGAAGCCGTGACCGATCGCTACACTGACAAGCCGTTCTTGCGCTTCGTCGATGCCTGGGTGCTGAAGGCAATCGGGCATCTGGATCCCGCGACGGAAACCTATTGCAAAGCGATGGTGCCGCAGCTCGAACAGAGTTTCGGTTTGAAGGGCAGCTGGGAACAAATCGTCGAGCAGCAGATGAAATTCGGCCCCGAACTGCCCGCGCAGATCCGCAAGATCTGGACCGACGGCCAGGCGCGGTTCGAGGCGGGCAACGGCATGGCGGCCGATCCGGTGCAATTCGCCTATCTGTTCGTAGACAAGAACCTACAAAAAGCTTGACATGATATCATGATATGATATCAGTATATCAATGACCCGCATTCTTGCCGATCTGCCCGATGAAGACATCCAATGGCTCGACCAGCTTGCTGCTGAGCAGGGGAAGTCGCGGGCGGCGGTGCTTCGCGATGCCGTTACGGACTATCGGGCGCAGTCACAAGCGTCGCAGCGCAAGGACTGGCTCGATATTGGCTTTGGGGCGTGGAAGGAGCGCGTTGATATCGGTGATTCGGTAGAGTGGCAGCGGCGCGAACGCGCTGCCTCGACCCGCCCGTGGGATGATGACTACGAGGATGTCAAAGCGGAATTTCCGGACCTGTTCGACGCGGAGGATGATCGTCAGCGGCAGATCCATCTTGATATGCTGGCAGGAAAATATTCCGACCCTAAAAAGCCCGCTTCTCAGTGAGCGGTTTTAGCTTTGATTCCAATATCATCATTGATGCGCTGGCAGGATTCGCTCCGGCACGCGCAGAAATCGATCGCGCCACCGATTTCGGTTCGCGCGCGTGGATCAGCCGCGTCGTGTGGATCGAAGTGATGTCCAAGGGCGAGGGCGACGGTCTGCGGCGCGCCGAAACGCTTCTTTCCGGCTTCAGCGTGGATGAAGTCGATGCCGAAATCGGTCGACGCGCTGCTGCCTTGCGGCGCGAACGCGGTCGGCTCAAGGCGGTGGACGCCATCGTCCTTGCCACTGCGCTCACCCGCGGGCGCGTTCTGATTACCCGCAATACAAAGGATTTCCCGCCCAATATGCCGGGCATCCGTGTCCCCTATATTCTCTAAGACGAAAGCCAGACCCACATGTGCGGAATTATCGGAATTATCGGCAAGGACCAGGTCGCCGATCGCCTCGTCGATGGGCTGAAGCGGATGGAATATCGCGGCTATGACAGCGCGGGCGTGTGCACCGTGCAGGATGGCCAGCTGATCCGCCGCCGCGCCGAGGGCAAACTCGCGAATCTGGTCAGGGAACTCGCGGGTAACCCCGCGCCCGGAACCGTCGGCATTGCGCATACGCGCTGGGCAACGCACGGCGCGCCCACGACGAGCAACGCACACCCGCATGCGACGGGCGAGGTCGCGCTGGTCCACAACGGGATCATCGAGAACTTCAAGCCGCTGCGCGAAGCGTTGCAGGCGCGCGGCCGCAGCTTCGAGAGCGAAACCGACACCGAGGTCGTCGCGCATCTCGTCTCCGAACAGGTCGAGGCGGGCTTGTCGCCGCAGGATGCGGTCATGGCCGTGCTGCCGCAGCTGCGGGGGGCTTTCGCGCTCGCCATCGCCTTTCGTCAGCATCCCGATCTGCTCATCGGCGCCCGCCTGGGCTCGCCGCTGGTCGTGGGCTATGGCGAGGGCGAAACCTATCTCGGCAGCGACGCACTCGCGCTCGCCCCTCTGACGCAGAAGATCGCCTATCTCGACGAAGGCGACTGGGTGGTGATCACCCGCGATGGCGCACAGATCTACGACAGCACCAACAATCTGGTGACACGCGAGATCACCACCAGCGGCGTCACCGCCGCAGCGGTCGAAAAGGGCAATTACCGCCACTTCATGCAGAAGGAGATCTTCGAGCAGCCGACCGTGGTTGCGCAGACGCTCTCCTCCTACATCCGCCCGCTCGAACAGACCGTCGCGCTGCCGCAGATGGACTTCGACCTGAGCGCGATCGACCGTATCACCATCGTCGCCTGCGGCACCAGCTTCTACGCCGGCATGGTCGCCAAATATTGGTTCGAGACCTTCGCGCGTGTGCCGGTCGACATCGATGTCGCGAGCGAGTTTCGCTATCGCGACCCCGTGCTCCAGCCCGGCGGGTTGGCGCTCTTCATTTCGCAGTCGGGCGAGACCGCCGACACGCTCGCCGCGCTGCGCCACTCGAAATCGGCGTTGCCTCGACCAAGGCGTTCACCTGTCAGCTCGCGGTGCTCGCCGCGCTCGCGGCGCATCTTGCGCTCAAAAAGGGCAAGCTCAGCGCCGACGAGGAGCATGAGATCGTCAAACATCTGATAGAAGCCCCCGCCGCGCTCAACGCGGCGCTGAGTCACGACGACGACATCGGCGCGATGGCGCACCTGATCGCCCCCGCGCGCGACGTGCTCTACCTGGGGCGCGGCCCCGACTATCCGCTGGCGATGGAAGGCGCGCTCAAGCTCAAGGAAATCTCGTACATCCACGCCGAAGGCTATGCGTCGGGCGAAATGAAGCACGGTCCGATCGCGTTGATCGATGAATCGGTCCCGGTCATCGTCCTCGCGCCCAGCGGCCCGCTGTTCGAAAAGACCGTCAGCAACATGCACGAAGTAATGGCGCGCGGCGGCAAGGTCGTGCTGATTTCGGACGCCGACGGCATTGCCGAAGCCGGCGACGGCTGCATGGCGACGATCGAAATGCCCAAGGTCCACCCGCTGATCGCGCCGCTGGTCTATGCGGTGCCGGTGCAGCTGCTCGCCTATCATGTCGCGGTGGCGAAGGGCACCGATGTGGATCAGCCACGGAACTTGGCGAAGTCGGTGACGGTGGAATGAGCTGGAATGCCACCTGCCACTGCGAAGCGGTCTCTGTGCGGCTTGCCAAGGCGCCGGACGAGATTGCCGAATGCAATTGCTCGCTTTGCTTCTCGCATGGCATCCTCTGGGCCTATTATTCGCCGCGCGATGTCGTGATCGAGGGTGCGACGCGGACCTATAATCGCGTCGATCGCGAAAACCCCAATTCGGACCTGCATTTCTGCGCGACCTGCGGCTGCGTGACGCACTGGTCGGCGACCGACGGGCTCAATGAGCGGATGGGCGGCGAGCTCGATATGATGGGCGTCAATATGCGGCTGTTCGATCCTGCGCAGCTCAGCGGCTTGAAGGTCAGCTTTCCCGATGGACGCGGCTGGTCTGGCGAGGGGGAGTGGGGCTTCGTCCGTGAAGCCGCGGTATTACCCTGATCGGGCGCTCACTCCACGGCATTCGCCTGCGCCAAGATCGACGCCGCGATTTCGTCGATCTTGCCGGCGACCAGCAGCGGGGCGCCGCCGACCATGCCGACCTGGGTCTGGCCATTTTCATAGTCGCGGAGCCAGGCGACATTTTCGGCGACGACCAGATAATTGCCGCCGCGCGAGTTTAGGGTAATGAATTTCATCTTGCTGTCTCCTGACGCCGCCGCCTCTAGGCACCAATTATGAAGATTGTCGCATTCGCATGAGCTTCGCCGCGATCATTTTCGATTTTGACGGCGTGATCGCCGACAGCGAGGTGCGCGCGAACCAGTCGCTCGCCGAAAGCCTGACCGCGGTCGGGATGCCGTCGACCTACGACGAGTGTCTGCGCGATTATTATGGCCATAACTGGCAGGACACGCAGCGGCGGATCGAGGCGCGGTTCGGGCGGGCGCTGCCCGCCGATTTTCGCGAGCGGCATCGCGAGCGCGCGCGAGGCCGCTTCATGGATGGGTTCAACGCCGTCCCCGGCGCCGCCGATTTCCTCGCGACGCTGGGGCCGCTGCCGCGCGCAATCGCGTCATCCAGTCGCGGCGAATATATCGACTGGGCGCTGGGACTGTTCGGGCTCGGGCATCATTTCGGCGATCATGTTTACAGCGCTGACGGGTGGGATCGGGGCAAGCCGTTTCCTGACATCTATCTTGCTGCCGCCAAGGGGCTGGGGGCCGATCCGGCGCTATGTCTGGCGATCGAGGATTCGCCGACGGGGGCGCAGGCGGCCTTGGCGGCAGGCATGACGGTGGTTGGCTTTTGCGGCGCGGGGCATATCGTCGATCGCGCGGCACATGGAGACGCGCTGCGCGGGGTAGGGGTGCATCATGTGGCGCTGGCGTTCGACGAGATTGAAGTTCTGACGAGCGCGGAAGGATGATCCTTCCTGTCGCGTAGCAATGAGGAGATGGCAGCGCGGAGCGCTGGCGACGGGGCTACGGAGCCACGTTGTCGCGCCTCCACCACCCTTCGGGCGGTCCCCCTCCACACCGCTGCGCGGCAAGGAGGATTCGAACTGCAAAAACTGCTGTCCTACAAAGTCTGGCTCGATTAGCCTCGCATCCTGTTCGAGCCCGAGCCCGGGTCGACATATGAAATTGCGAGTGAAGTTGCGCAGTTTTCTGCGACTTTGCCCAAGACGCCCCAAGGAGCGAGCCATGTGCACCGAAGACACCGAAGCCGATCTGGACCGCGCAGGGATGTCGGTTGACCGCCGCAGCTTTGCCGCGCTGGCGGGAGTCGGCGCGCTGATCGCGGCGCTGCCGGCGCGGGCGATGGCGGGTCAACCTGTCAAAGGTCGTGACGTCGAGATTACAACCGCCGCTGGCATCTGCGACGCCTATTTCGTCGCTCCGACAAGCCGCAAGCATCCGGGGGTGCTGATCTGGCCCGACATTCGCGGGTTGCGCCCCGCCTTTCGTCAGATGGCCGACCGTCTGGCTGGCGAAGGCTATGCGGTGCTGTGCGTCAATCCCTTTTACCGCTGGCAGAAATCGCCGGTCGTCGATGCCGCTAATGACTGGAGCAATCCGGCGGTGCGTGAAAAACTGTTCGGTTATCTGAAACAGCTGACCAAGCCCGTTGTCGAAACCGATGCCGCGGCGCATCTCGCGTTCCTCGATGTGCAGAAAGAGGTCGACAAGACACGCAAGCTCGCCACCACCGGTTACTGCATGGGCGGCCCGATGACGATCTACACCGCGGCGTTGAAGCCCAATCGGGTCGGAGCGGCAGCGAGCTTCCACGGCGGCGGGGTCGGTACCGACAAGCCCGAGAGCCCGCACCTGCTGATCGCCGGCACTCGCGCGGGGTATTTGTTCGCGATCGCCGACAACGACGACAAGGAAGCGCCGAACGAAAAGGTCTTGCTGAAAGCGGTGCTGGAACCGCGCAAGCAGTGGCACGAGGTCGAGGTCTATGAAGGCGCCATGCACGGTTGGTGCCCGCCCGATGGCAGAGCCTACAATGAGGCCGCGGCGGAGAAAGCGTGGGGGCGGATGCTGGCGTTGTTCAAGGCGAGTTTATAGGCGGCTCATCCCATCGGGTAGAGGATGTCCTTGCTGACCTTGTGCAGCGCCTTCATCACATCGTCGCTCAGTACCAGATCCATCGCATCTAGGATCGGCTGGACCTGATCATCGGCGCTGACCCCGACGATCGTCGACGCGACGAAGTCATGCTGTTTCGACCAGGCGGTCGCCATCGTGACCGGGTTGAGTCCGTGTTCGTCCGCGATTTGCAGATAGCGCGCGGTCGCGGCGAGGCTCTTTTCGTTGACGAAACGGCGGCCCATAGCGGCCTGCCGCCCCTCCATCGCAAGATAGCGCGAGAAGCGCGCGCCTTCGGGCGTCGCGCCGCCCTGATATTTGCCGGAGAGCACGCCCCCGGCGAGCGGCGAATAGGGGATCAGGCTCACGCCTTCCTGTCGGCAAATTTGCGCCAGTTCGTCTTCGAAGCGGCGGTTGTTGAGGCTGAAATTATTCTGGATCGTGTGATAACGCGCGACGCCAAGTTTCTCCGACGCGGCGAGCGATTTCATCAGCCCCCAGCTCGTCTCGTTCGAGCAGCCGAGGATACGCACCTTGCCGATACGGACGAGTTCATCGAGCGCGTCCATCATCTCGTCATAGGGCGCGTCATGATCGGGCCAGTGCGTCTGGTAAAGGTCGATATAGTCGCTCTGCAGCCGCGTCAGGCTGTCGCCCACGGCCTGCATGATATTCCTGCGGTCGAGCGCGGTCATCCCGCTCCGGCACGGCGACTTGAACCACACATGGCTCGGCCCCGACACCTTGGTCGCGAGAATGATCGCGTCGCGCGGCTTGGTCTTCAGCCAGCGGCCGACGATCTCTTCGGTGCGGCCGACCCATTTGAGGTCGGGCGGCACTGGATAGCCTTCGGCGGTATCGTAGAAGTTGATCCCCGCGTCGAAACAGCGGTCGAGGATGCGGAATGCTGCGGCCTCGTCGGTCTGGCTGCCGAAGGTCATCGTCCCCATGCAGATGTCGGACACATGGATGGCGCTCTTGCCCAGACGGCGACTTTGCATGGCTGTTTTCTCCGGTCAGAAGAGGGGAGAGCCGTCTTTAGGTTGCGGGATGCAACCTTGCAATCAGATCAGCAGGGCAAGCGATCCGATAAGCAGCGCCGCCATCGTCCAATTGAACGCCTTGAGCCGCGCCGGGCTCGACAACCAGCCGCGCAGCACCTGACCCATCACCGCCCACAGGCTGGTCGACGGCAGGTTGATGATGCCGAAGACGATCACGACAAGCAGCACGGCGCCGAAATTGCGGTTGGGGGCATAAAGGGCGATCGCGGTCAGCGCCATCGACCAGGCCTTGGGATTGACCCACTGGAACAGCATGGCCTGCAAGAAAGTCATCGGCTTGCCGCGCGCGCCAGTTTCGGTATCGGGCGCCGCGGCGTTGGCGATCTTCCACGCGAGCCAGAGCAGGTAGAGGACGCTCACGACTTTGAGCACGGTGCCCAGCACCGGGAACAGATCGAACAATCCCATCAGCCCGACGCCAACGAGTATGATCATCAGCGTGAAGCCAAATCCGACCCCCAGCGCATGTGGAATGGTGCGGCGGAGCCCGAAATTGGCGCCCGACGCCATCAGCATCATATTGTTCGGCCCCGGCGTGATCGACGAGACAAGCGCGAAGGCGGAGAGCGCGACGAGGGTGGTTTGTTCCATGTCGCGCAACATAATGCGTTTCACCGCGCTATACATTGCAAAGATCGGCAGTAATCGGGTAAAACTGCAATCTGTGACCAAGATTGATGCCATAGGCCGCAAGATATTGCAGGAACTGTCTCGCGAGGGGCGAATCTCCAATCTCGAACTCGCCGAGCGCGTCGGGCTGTCGCCGTCGGCGTGCCTGCGCCGCGTACAGGAACTGGAGCGCAGCGGGGTGATCGCCGGCTACCGCGCGCGGATCGATCCGGCAAAGCTCGGGCTGACCTTCCTCGCCTATGTCACCGTCGGCCTGTCGTCGCACACCAAAAAGGCGCAGGCCGATTTCGAGGCGGCGATGGCAGACGCGCCCGAGGTGCGCGAATGCCACAATATCACCGGCGCGATCGAATATCTGCTGCGCATCGAAACCGCAGATCTTGCGGCGTACAAGCATTTCCACACCGAGGTGCTCGGCGTGCTGCCGCAGGTGCATTCGATCACCACCTATGTGCTGATGGACTCGCCGAAAGACGAGCGGGCATAGTTTTTCTTCGCGCGCCTCGCGAAGCGGTGAGCTTGAACCGCGCCGCGCCCGACCGCATATCGGTTTCATGACAAAACTCTCTTTCCTCGATCTTGTGCCCGTGACCGACACCGGTTCAATCGCAGAGTCGCTCGCCAACGCCGCCGATCTCGCCCGCCATGCCGAGGCGCTGGGCTATGGACGCTATTGGGTGGCCGAGCATCACGGGATGACGGGGATCGCAAGCGCCGCGACCGCGGTCGTACTCGCGCATCTTGGCCACGCGACCAAGAGCATCCGCATCGGCTCGGCGGGCATCATGCTACCCAACCACGCCCCGATGGTGATCGCCGAGCAGTTCGGCACCCTCGAGGCGCTGTTCCCCGGCCGGATCGACCTCGGGCTCGGGCGTGCGCCGGGATCGGACCAGCGCGTCGCACGCGCGCTGCGCCGCACGCTCGCCAGCGACGAACGCCAGTTTCCGCAGGATGTGCTCGAGCTGCAGGCCTTTCTGGCGGGTGATGAGCAGCTTGGCATTACCGCCGTGCCGGGGGCGGGTACGCATATTCCGCTGTGGATATTGGGATCCAGCACCTTCGGCGCGCAGCTTGCCGCGATGCTGGGGTTGCCCTACGCCTTTGCCAGCCACTTCGCGCCCGACGTGCTCGACGAAGCGCTCGATATCTACCGCCGCCAGTTTAAGCCGTCGGCGCAGCTCGCTGCGCCTTATGCGGCTGCGGCGTTCAACGCCTTCGCCGCCGACACGCGCGAAGAAGCCGAACGGCTCGCCTCGTCGCAGCAGCAGGCGTTCGTCGCGCTCCGCACCGGCAATCCGGGCAAGATGCAGCCGCCGCTTGTCGGCTATAAGGACAGCCTGCCGCCGAACGCACGCGCGATTCTCGACCATGTCCTGCAATGCTCGGCGGTTGGTACGACCGATGACATTGCGGCGGGGCTGCGGGCCTTTGTTGCGCGGACCGGCGTCGATGAGGTGGTGATCGCGTCGTCGATGTACGACCATGACGCGCGCAAACATTCGCTGGCGCTGACGATGGCGGCGGCGAAGGCGGTCTGAAAGCCCGCTATTGCGGTCGGAAAGTCAGGCTAGCCAGTCGCCAGGCCAGCGTCTTGCCCATAAGCTCTGCTGCGGTCGGGATAACACTCGGCGCTGCGCGATCGACTTCGGCGACAATATAGCGGCCCGTCTCGCGCAGCCGGATCTCGACGTCACCAAATCGCGCTCTGAGTGCGGCAGTTAGGTGTTCGCCGTCCTCGGAAAGGGCGTTGGAATCGAGCGTGCGCGGGGTGCCGTCGAGCAGCTCGGCAACAGCTTTTTCCAATGCTCCGATCGCGTCCTTGATGATCGACAGCGAAATGAACAGCGCCGCGGCAGCATCGGCCCACCACCAGCCCAGACCGATACCGATGATCCCGCCGATCCCGGCAAGCCCGGTCTGCCAGTCGGCCTTCTGCATCAGTGCGTCGGTATGGAGCACCTTGTCGCGGATGCGGGTCGCGATCGGGTGTTTCAAATGGCCGAGAATCATCGGCGGCACGACCGAATAGGCCAGCGCGGCAATCATCAGCCAGCCGAGCCAGATCGTGTGGCCGAATAGTGTGACGCCGCCGACCGTCGGATGCTCTTGCCGCACCAGCGTCGTGACGCTTTCATAAGCGAGGAAGCCGCCGACCGACAGCAACGCCGTGGCGGCGACCAGAAAGGCGAGGCTATTCGCACGGCGGTAGCCAAATGGAAAGCGTGGATCGGGTTGCTTGCGTTCCCAATGGGTCGACAGCAAGAAGACGATTGCAGGGACCAGGCTGAGCACATCTTCGATCACCGCGGCCTTCATGGCCTGGCTGCTGCCCATGACCAGCCCCATCACGAGAACGACGCTCGCCATCCAGCCGAGCGTCCACCATTCGAGCCGTTCGCCATGGCGGACGTCGTCGGCAATTGCGGTAGGAATCCCTCCGTGGAGGCTCATTTTGTCATCTCGGCGATTGAACGGTCGGTTGCGAGGATGAACGCATTTTCGCCATTGCGCCGGGCGATGCGGAGAACGGGCTGCTTGGCATCATCGGGTTCGCTGCGGCCGACGGGTTTGGAAAGCGCGACCTCGACCTGCCATGGTGACGCTTTGGCGAAATGGCCGACGACGGCATCGAGCTTGCCTTCTTCCAGCCAGCGCAGTGCATGTTCGCCATGCGCTGACACGCGCGTAAGCCGCGCGTCATGGCGTTTCGCATAGTCGCCGAGCAGGGCGAGGGCGGTCGCGGCATCGGGCGTTGCCGGCATCACCACGATTCGCATCTCACCGCTGCGCGCCATCCGTTCGGTCGTTTCCGAAGCATCACGCGGCAGGCTGTCGCAACCGGCGAGCGCGAGGAGGGCAAACGGAAGGGGCCAAAGCTGCTGCTTCACACACCGCAAACGCAAGCGCCATGGCTTGGTTGCGCCGCGCGGCGCTGTGTTGACGCACCTCGCGCTGCGGCAGTATAGGGGCGGCCCGACCAAGGGCGGCCCATCGGGGTCGCCTTTTTACTTTTGCCTGAAAGGTGCCTGCCATGTCGATCACGCCGCTGATGCCCGTTTATCCCCGGTGCGGTGTGCGTCCTGTGCGCGGCGAAGGCGCTTATCTGATCGGCGAGCGCGGCGAACGCTATCTGGACTTCGCGAGCGGCATCGCGGTCAATCTGCTCGGCCATGGTCACCCACATCTGACAAAGGCGATTCAGGATCAGGCCGCGACGCTGATGCATGTGTCGAACCTGTATGGCAGCCCGCAGGGCGAGGCTTATGCCGCACGGCTGGTCGAGAACACCTTTGCCGATACCGTCTTCCTCACCAATTCGGGCGCCGAAGCGGTCGAGTGCGCGATCAAGACGGCGCGCGCCTATCATTCGAGCGCGGGCAATCCCGAAAAGCACAATCTGATCACCTTCAACAACGCGTTCCACGGCCGCACGCTCGGGACGATTTCGGCGACCAATCAGGAGAAGCTGCGCAAGGGTTTCGATCCCCTGCTTCCAGGCTTTGCCTATGCGCCTTTCGATGATCTCAACGCCGCGCTCGATCTGGTCGACGACAATACGGCGGGCTTCCTGATCGAACCGATCCAGGGCGAAGGCGGCATCCGTCCGGCCTCGCAGCCGTTCCTGCAGGGGCTGCGCGACATCTGTAACGACCGCGATCTGATGCTTGTGTTCGACGAGGTCCAGTGCGGCGTAGCGCGTACCGGTTCGCTGTACGCGTATCAGGAATTCGGCGTCACCCCGGACATCATGGCGAGCGCCAAGGGCATTGGTGGCGGCTTTCCGATGGGCGCGTGCCTCGCGACCGAGAAAGCGGCGCGCGGCATGGTCATCGGTACACATGGGTCGACCTATGGCGGCAACCCGCTCGCCTGCGCCGCGGGGCAGGCGGTGCTTGATGTCGTCCTCGAAGAAGGCTTTCTTGATCAGGTCAAGGCGACCGGCGAGCGTCTGCGCGGCGCGCTCGAACAGCTGATCCCGAACCACGACCATCTGTTCGAAAGCGTGCGTGGCATGGGGCTGATGCTGGGCGTCAAGATGAAGAGCGACAGCCGTGCTTTCGTCGCGCATCTGCGTGACAATCACGGTCTGCTGACGGTGGCTGCCGGCGACAATGTGATCCGCATCCTGCCGCCGCTCAACATCGAACAGAGCCATATCGACGAGTGCATCGAAAAATTGTCAGCGGGCGCGGCGAGCTACACGCCGCCCGAATCCTGATGCCCAATTTCCTGAACCTGTCCGACGCGGGGGGCGATGCCGTTGCGGCGATGATCGCCGATGCGATCGACCGGAAGGCGGCACGCGGGGGTTGGCCAAAGGCGAAACCCGACGCCGATGCCCCGCTCGCCGATCATGTGCTGGCGATGATATTCGAAAAAAATTCGACGCGCACCCGCGCGTCGTTCGACATCGCGATCCGCCAGCTCGGCGGCGTGCCGATGATCCTCGACGCGGGTACGACCCAGCTTGGTCGAGGCGAAACGATCGCCGACACGGCGCGCGTGCTGTCGCGCTATGCCGATGCGATCATGATCCGTACCGACGATCACGCCAAGATCGAGGAGCTGGCCCACTATGCGAGCGTCCCGGTGATCAACGGCCTGACTGACCTGTCGCATCCGTGCCAGATCGTCGCTGACCTGTTGACGATCGTCGAGCAGGGCAAGACGCTCCCGGGGCTTGAGCTGGCCTGGCTCGGCGATGGCAATAATGTGCTGTCGTCGCTGATCGAGGCGGCGGGGCTGTTCGGTTTCCACGTCCGTGCCGGTTGCCCGCAAGGCTATGAACCCGATGCGAACTTTGTCGAAGCCGCGCGCGCCAAAGGCGTTCGCATCGACATCATGGCCGACGCTCGCAAAGCGGTCGCGGGCGCCGATCTGGTCGTCACCGACACCTGGGTGTCGATGGGGCAGGATCATGCCCACAACAAGGTTGCGGCGATGGCACCGTTTCAGGTCGACGAACGGTTGATGGCGGGTGCCAAGGGCGACGCGATCTTCCTCCATTGCCTGCCCGCGCACCGCGGCGATGAGGTCGTCGATGCAGTGATCGACGGGTCGCAGTCCCGCGTCTGGGACGAAGCCGAAAACCGCGTTCATGCGCAGAAATCGATCCTGCTTTGGGCGCTGGGCAAGCTGTGAGTTTGAAATCGTGAGCGACGAGATTATCGAGACCTGGTTCGACCAGCCGTTGTCGTTTACCATTGCGGCGCGTCATGTGCGCGGGCGGCTGGTGCGGCTGGGGCCGACGCTGAACACGATTATCGCGGCGCATAACTATCCGCCGGTGGCCGAGAAGCTGCTCGGCGAGGCGCTGGTGCTGACCGTGCTGCTCGGCTCGACCCTCAAGGACGAGAATGGCCAGATGACGCTGCAGGCACAGACCGGCGGCGGGCCGATCGAACTGCTGGTGTGCGACTATCGCGGCGGCGAGCTGCGCGGTTACTTGAAATTCGACGCCGAGCGGCTGGCTGCGGTCGGTCCCGATCCGACGTTGTTCGCGTTGTTCGGCGAGGGTTTCCTCGCGATCACCTTTGACCAAGCGACGACCGCCGAACGCTATCAGGGCATTGTCCCGCTCGAGGGCGCGTCCATCGGCGAGGCGGCCGAACATTATTTCGAGCAGTCCGAGCAGATTTCGAGCCTGATCCGGCTCGCCGCGCGGCACGACGCCGAGGCGGGCTGCGTCGCCGGCGGCTTGCTGCTCCAGCATCTGCCCGAGGGTGAGGTCGGGCGTGACCGCCTGCACGTTCGCCACGACACGCCCGAATGGGACCATGCGCGCATGATTGCGGTAACGCTGAAGCCCGAGGAACTCACCGACCCGGCGCATTCGCTGGAAACGCTGGCGTGGCGGCTGTTCCATGAGGATGAGGTGCGGGTCGAGCCGGGTGTGATGGTGTCGCGCGGTTGCCGTTGTAGCACCGACTATTTTGCTGGTGTGCTCGCGCAGTTTCCGGAAACCGAACGGGTCGATATGGCCGACGCAAGCGGGCAGATTGTGGTCGATTGCGCCTTTTGTTCGCGAATTTTCCCCATCTCGCTGGGCGAGATTTCCGCTCCGAACTGACGACGAAACGGTCTCGTTTAGCGCCAAGCGGTTGAATTTGCCGCGCGCGATTGTTATCTTTATCGAAACGGGGTCGCGTATCAGCCCAATATGGGCGCCCGATGGATAGGTAAATATGGCGATCGCTGCTCCCTTGTTTCGATGTTTGCTTGGCGCGTGCGCGCTCGCCGGCGCCACTGCGGTGCCGGCGCAGGCGCCGTCACTGGCAATGCTCGACGGGCTTGAAAAAGGCATCTGGCAGCTGCGCGAGCGTGGCAGCGATGCGGTGTTGCAGACGGTGTGTGTCGGCGACGCGCGGCGTATGATCCAGATCCAGCATCCGCGAGCCAATTGCTCGCGCTACATTATCGAGGACACCCCAAAATCGGTAACGGTGCATTACACCTGTCCCGGCGCAGGGCATGGCCGCACCAGTATTCGCAGCGAGACGAACCGGCTGGTCCAGATCGACACGCAGGGCATTGCCGACGGCAAGCCTTTTTCACAGGCGATCGAGGCACGCCGCGCGGGCCCGTGCTGAAACGCGCTACGCGGCTAACCAATTGTTAACCATCTCGCGCTAGTTCGGAGGGGTGACACGCTGATGTGTGTCCTTCTCCCTAACGGCTTTCATGCCGCACTGGGCCGTGTGACGAACGTCGCGCGGCCCATTTCTTTTGGTGCGGCGCAGCAAGGCGCCTCTTGCGCCGCTATTCGAGCGGGCGTATCGGGCGCCGATGCACGATGTTGCCGGAAAAACCCTGATCGTCCTGTTGTCGGGCGGGCTCGATTCGATGGTGTGCGCGGGGCTGGCGCGCGAAGCGGGCGCGCGGATCGTCGCGCTGACGATCGATTATAACCAGCGCCACCGTGTCGAGCTGGAATCCGCAGCGCGGATCGCCGCCACTGTCGGCGCGGCCGAACATATCGTCCTGCCGCTCGACCTGCGCCGTTTTGGCGGCTCGGCACTGACCGCCGACATCGACGTGCCGAAGGACGGGGTCGGCAGCGACGTGCCGGTGACTTATGTCCCGGCGCGCAACCTGATCTTCCTGTCGCTGACGCTGGGGCTGGCGGAAGCGCGGCGCGCGCAGGACATTGTTATTGGTGTCAACGCGCTCGATTATTCAGGCTATCCCGATTGCCGCCCCGATTTCATCGCCGGGTTCGAAGATCTGGCGCGGCTCGCGACGCGCGATGGCGACCAGGGCGTCGATTTTCGCATCCACGCTCCGCTCCAGCATATGACCAAGGCGGACATCGCCGCCGAGGCGGCGCGGCTGGGGATGGACGCGGGGATGAGCTGGTCATGCTATGACCCGACACCCGATGGATTGCACTGCGGATATTGCGACAGCTGCCGTTTGCGGAGCAAGGGTTTCGCTGACGCCGGCCTGACCGATCCGACGCGCTATGCGGTCGGCTCCTGACCGGTGACCTACGCCGTCAAAGAGATTTTCCTCACCCTGCAAGGCGAGGGCGCGCAGGCGGGGCGCCGCGCGGTGTTCTGCCGCTTTGCCGGCTGCAATTTGTGGACGGGGCGCGAACAGGATCGCGTCAAGGCAATCTGCAAATTTTGCGACACCGATTTTGTCGGCACCGACGGGACGCTTGGCGGCAAATATGCGGATGCCGCGGCGCTTGCGGCGGTGATCGCCGAATGCTGGGGGCAGGACGGCGACGATCGCTATGTCGTGCTGACCGGAGGTGAACCGATGTTGCAGGTCGATGCAGCCTTGATCGACGCGCTCCATGCGCAGGGCTTTTCCATCGCGATCGAGTCCAACGGGACGTTGGCGGTGCCGCGTAGCATCGATTGGATCTGCGTCAGCCCTAAGGCGGGCAGCGAGCTGGTCCAGGTGAGCGGTGACGAGTTGAAGCTGGTCTGGCCGCAGCCGGGCAGCGATGTCGATCGGCTCGCGTCGCTCGAATTTACACACCGGCTGGTGCAGCCGCTCGACGATCCGAACGCCGGCGCTAATGTGCAGCAGTGCATCGATTTGGTGATGGCCGATCCGCGCTGGCGACTATCGCTCCAGACGCACAAAAGTCTGGGGCTGCGTTAGGCCTCAGTCGGCTTTCTTCGCCGCGCTGTCGGTGGTGATCGCCTTTTTCGCGGCGGGGGCGGGGACGGCGTCAGGGTTTTCTTCCTCTACGGCGTCGGCCGCTGCCTCGTCCGGACTATCGGACTGCGACTTTGCCGTATCTTTCTTCGTCCCATCGTCGGGAACGCTGTTATCGACAGCGGTGCCATCGACGCTGGCGTTGTCGAGGATGATCATCGAATCGCTGACCGATCCCGGCTGCACTTCGACCGCATCGAGCTTGGTCGTCGATTTTCCCGCCGGATCGCCGCTACCGCAGGCGGCAAGAACGAGGAGCGGGAGCGAAGCGAGAAGATTGCGGGTCATGCGCCGTTCCTAATCGCTCGGCGGCAGCTTGTCGAGAAAGGCGGTCAAGGTGCTGGCAAGCGCGGCATCGACATCGGCGAAGGATGCGGGTCTGCCGAGCGCGGCGAGGCTGGTGACGGGGAATTCGGCGATACCGCATGGCACGATCCCGCCGAAATGGGTGAGGTCCGGCGCGACGTTGAGCGAAAAGCCGTGGAGCGTGATCCAGCGCTTCACCCGTACCCCGATCGCGCCGATCTTGGCCTCGCGGCCGTTCTGATCGTCGGTCCAGATGCCGATGCGACCCTCGGCACGCCGCGCCTCGACCCCGAGCAGCGCCAGCGCGTCGATCACCCAGCCTTCGAGTGCCGACACATAAGCGCGCACATCGCGCCCACGCTGCGTCAGGTCGAGCTGGACATATCCGACGCGCTGACCGGGACCGTGGTAAGTATAACGCCCGCCGCGGCCCGCATCAAAAACAGGAAAACGCGGATCGAGCAGTTCAGCCGGATCGGTGCTGGTGCCTGCCGTGTAAAGTGGCGGATGTTCGAGCAGCCAGATGCGTTCACGGCCTTCCCCGGCATGGATCGCGGCTGCGCGAGTGTCCATATCGGCCAGCGCCGCGGCATAGTCGGTCAGGCCGGGGGAGACGATCCATTCGGGGGGTGGCAGGCGGTTCATTGCGCGGGCTTCCTGCCTTGCCGCGCCGCGCCGCGCAAGGCTCTGTGCGCGGGTCGTTGACAGGGGTGGACAGATGCGCCGAACAGCGGCACCTTCGCGGATAATCGGGACATCAGAAAATGACGGGGTATCAATGGTAAAATTCGACATGGGCGCGGCGTGGGACGACAGCGTCCAGTTGCTGAAATCGCACACCGCTTTGATCGGTACGATCGCCGGGGTGTTTTTTTTCCTGCCCGCGCTTGCGGTGGCCTGGTTCGGCCCGGTGCCGATCGAACCGCCCGCGGGTGCGAGCGTAGAACAGTCGATGGCGGCGCTTCAGCAGACATTCCGGCAGATGATTCCGGGCCAGATCATCGTGGCGCTGGCTACCATCGTCGGATCGGCGGCGATTCTGCGGCTCTGGCTGGCGCGGAGCGGGATCAGCGTTGGCGAGGCGCTGACCTTTGGGCTGATGTTCTTTCCGACCCTGTTCGCAGTGCAATTGCTGTCGGGTCTGGCGATCGGCGTGGGGCTGATCCTGCTGATCATTCCCGGCCTCTATCTTGTCGGGCGTTTGACGCTCGCGGCACCGAGCGTCGCGGATCGCAGCCTGTATAATCCCTTCGAAGCGCTGAAAACCAGCTGGGAATTGACGCGGAACAATGGCTGGGCGATCTTTTTCTTCCTGTTTCTTGTGACCATCGTGATCTTTATCGCGGCAATGATTGTCGGACTGGTGGTCGGATTGGTCGCCGGGACCGACGATGGGATTGGCCGGATGCTGGGCGGTGTTATCGAGGCCGGTTTCGGCGCGCTTGGTAGCCTGGTGTCGGTCGCCATCTCGGCGGCAGCGTATCGCCAGCTCGCTACACCAACGATGCCCGATGTGTTTCAGTGATCGGCATTGCCGCGTCAGATTTAGGATAACCGATTTGGGGAATGGGGTTTAACAACAGGGGGAAGTGACATGATAAAGATGAGCATAGGAGCGGCCTTTTCGGAAACCTTTGCGTTTCTGAAGGCCAATTGGATGCAGATGCTGTTGTGGGTTGGCGGCGCCTTGGTCGTCGTCGGGTTGCTTGGCTTTCTGTTCCTTGGTTCGACTTTTACCGCGATGGCGATGTCACCCGGCGATCCGTCGGCGGCGTTCGGCGCGCTCGGAAAGATTTTCCTGTTTGCCCTGATCGCCTCGGTCATTCTTTACGGTGTCTGCATGCTGATCTGGCGGGGCGGAATGCATCCCGGCGAGGCCCCCAATTTCGCCTGGGCGTTTCAGGCCGGTCCGGCCTTTGCTTTCGGTATGTTTGTCGTGATGATCGCGGCGTACATCGTGATCATTGTGATCATGCTGATCCTTGGCCTGATCTTTGGGGCTGCACTGGGCGGCATGGGGTCGATGTCACCCGATGCACTGGCTTCGGGCGCGATCGGCGGCGGCGCGATTTTTGTGATGGTCATCCTCTATATCGCCGTGCTGGTGCTGATGCTGTGGGTGCAGGCGCGCTTTTCGGTGGCGGGCCCGGTGATGGCCGATCGCCTGACGCGCAATCCGGTCACCGGCTTCGCCGAATCTTGGCGGATCACCGGGGCGTCGCAGTGGAAGATTGTCGGGTTCTACCTGCTCTTCACGCTGGCGTTGTTCGCCTATATTTTCGTCGCCAGCATGATCTTTGGTGGCATCCTCGGCGCGATCCTTGGTGGTTCGGCGGTCGGCGCGGTCGTGACGATGATCGTGATGGCGGCGGTCGTCTATCTGCCGATCATGATGTTTTCATTCTCGATGCCAGTGGGCATCTACCGTGCGATTGCGCCGCGCGCGTCGGGAGACGTTTTCGCCTGATCGCGTAAATTAAGACCGAATGAGGGCGCTCCGGAAACGGGGCGCCCTCAATCTGTCTCAGCTCCATTTGGCGAGCGGCGGCAGACTCATCAGGATCGCGTCGATGTTGCCGCCGGTCTTGAGCCCGAACAGGGTGCCGCGGTCATAAACCAGGTTGAATTCGGCATAGCGGCCGCGCCAGATCAACTGCTCCTCGCGGTCGGCTTCGGTGAAGGGCTGGTTCATCCGGCGCCGCACGATTTGCGGAAAGACGTCGAGGAACGCCTCGCCGACCGCCTGAGTCAGCTGAAAATTGCGATCGAACTCGGCATCGTCTCCGCACTCGAGGTGATCATAGAAAATGCCGCCAACGCCGCGGTGGACGCCGCGGTGGGGGATATAGAAATAATCCTCGGCCCATTTGGCATAGCGTTCATAAACGTCGGGACCAAAGGGCGTGCAGGCGGCGCGGAGCCGCGCGTGGAACGCGTCGGTGTCCTCCTGATAGGGAATCGGCGGATTGAGATCTGCGCCGCCGCCGAACCAGCGCTTGGTCGTGACCAGGAAGCGCGTGTTCATATGCACCGCCGGGACATGCGGGTTCGCCATATGCGCAACGAGGCTGATGCCGGTGGCGAAAAAGCTGGGGTCTTCGCCGGCGCCGTGGATCGATGCGGCAAAATCGGGTGCGAACTGGCCGCCGACGGTCGAGACATTCACGCCGACCTTTTCGAATATTTTGCCGGTCATCACCCCGCGGACGCCGCCGCCGCCCTCGCCGACGACCAGCCCCTCGGCCTCGCGGTCCCACGGCGTATAAGCAAAGCGCGCGTCGCTGCCGGCCTCGACCTCGATCGCTTCGAATTCGGCGCAAATGCGGTCGCGCAGCGATTCGAACCAGCTACGCGATTTCTGTTGTTGCGGATCGAGCGAGATCATGCCGGAAAGCCTTTCGTTTGCCTGAGCGCCTCGGCGAGCGCGATGCCAGCCGCGACCGCGACATTCAAGGAGCGAAAGCCGGCCTGCATCGGAATTGCGACCCGCGCCGCTACGGCATCATGGACAGAAGGTGGCACCCCCGAGGATTCGGCGCCGAGCAGCAGGACGTCTTCGGGCGCAAAGGCGAAGTCGGGCAGGGGCGTCGCGCCCGCTGTGGTCAGCAGGACGAGTCTCTGCTCAGCCGCTATGCTCCAGTCGCGAAAGCTGTTCCAGTCGGCGTGCCGACGGACATTGGCGCGCACCGCATAGTCCATCCCGGCACGTTTCAGCGCGCCGTCGGAGAAGGGAAAACCGCACGGCTCGATAATATGCGCGGCTACGCCGAAACAGGCGGCGGTACGCAGCGTCGTGCCGACGTTGCCGGCGATATCCGGCTGAAACAGGGCGATTTCCATCATATCGCCATAGCGAGGAGCGGGGCGGGAATCGAGGGGCTTTGCTCCTGTGTGAGGACCGGGTGCCAGAAGCGGAAATTGCCTGTTGGCAAGCTCCGGATGTGCGGCTATCAGGCCCGCAATTCCCGGAGGGGCCGCCGGGGCGCGTCCTTTCGTGTGCGCGCTGCAGGGCGACCCGACTTTCCGAGAACTTTGTCAGTTCACCCATGCAAGGGCAGTCGAATGGCCAGTGAATCCGAACTCAATGCCGGCATCGAAGATGGCGTGCGGCGCCGCGACTTTATCAATATTGCGGCCGTGAGTTTTGCCGGGGTTGGCGCGGTGGCGGTGGTGCTGCCGCTCGTTAACCAGATGAATCCGTCGGCCGACGTTCTCGCGCTGTCGACGACCGAAATCGACATTTCGGCGATCCAGCCCGGCCAGGCGATCAAGACGAGCTGGCGCAAGCAGCCGGTGTTTGTTCGCAATCTGGTGGCAAAGGAAATCGCCGAGGCCAAAGCCGTGCCGCTTGGTGATCTGCGCGACCCGGAAACGATCGACCAGCGCACCAAGGCCGGCAAGGAAAACTGGCTGATCACGCTGGGCGTCTGCACCCATTTGGGCTGCGTTCCCCTCGGCGCCGCCGAGGGTGAGAGCCGCGGCGATTTTGGCGGCTATTTCTGCCCATGCCACGGTTCGCATTACGACACCGCGGCGCGCATCCGCAAAGGGCCGGCACCCAAGAATCTGGTCGTGCCGCCCTATGAATTCACCAGCGACACCGTCGTGACGATCGGCTGAGGAGCGAGATAAGATGAGCTTTCCCTGGGCCAAACCCTATGAGCCAACGCATCCACTGATGAAGTGGATGGACGAGAAGCTTCCGATTCCGCGCCTGGTATATAACGCCACCGGACCTGGCTATCCCGTCCCGCGCAACCTCAACTATTTCTGGAACTTCGGCGTCCTCGCCGGGGCCGCGCTGATGATCCAGATCATCACCGGGATCGTGCTGGCGATGCATTACGCCGCCAATGCCGGTGTCGCGTTCAATTCGGTCGAGCATATCATGCGCGACGTGAATGCCGGCTGGTTCATCCGCTACGCGCATATGAACGGCGCGAGCATGTTTTTCATCGTCGTTTATCTGCACATTTTTCGCGGCCTGTATTACGGTTCGTACAAGGCACCGCGCGAAATGGTGTGGCTGCTCGGCGTCGTGATCTTCCTGCTGATGATGGCGACCGCCTTCATGGGCTATGTCCTGCCGTGGGGCCAGATGAGCTTCTGGGGCGCGCAGGTGATTACCGGCTTCTTCTCGGCGATCCCGCTGGTTGGCGAGCCGGTGCGCCAGTGGCTGCTCGGCGGCTTTGTCCCCGACAATGCGACGCTCAACCGCTTCTTCTCGCTGCACTATCTGCTGCCGTTCGTGATCCTGGGCGTGATCATCCTGCACATCTGGGCGCTGCACATTCCGGGGTCGAACAACCCGACCGGTATCGAGGTGAAGGACGAACAGGACACCGTTCCCTTCCACCCCTATTACACCGCGAAGGACGGCTTCGGATTGGGCATCTTCCTGCTGGTGTTCGTCGCGCTGACCTTCTTCAGCCCGAACCTGCTGGGCCACCCCGACAATTATATCCCGGCCAACTCGCTGTCGACGCCAGCGCATATCGTTCCCGAATGGTATTTCCTGCCCTTCTACGCGATTTTGAAGGCCTTCACCTTCAACTTCCTGTGGATCGATGCAAAGCTGTGGGGCGTCATCGCAATGTTCGCGTCGATCGCGCTGCTGTTCTTCCTGCCCTGGCTGGATAGCTCGCCGGTCAAGTCGTCGACCTATCGTCCGCTCTACCGCATCTTCTTCTGGATCCTCGTCGTCGACGTGTTCCTGCTTGGCTGGTGCGGCATGCAGCCTGCCGAACAGCCATGGGTGATCCTCAGCCAGATCGGCGCGATCTATTATTTCGCCCACTTCCTGGTGATCCTGCCCATCGTCTCGCGGATCGAACGCCCGCTGCCGATGCCGAATTCGATCACCGAAGCGGTTCTTGCCAAACATGCCCCCGACACCGCGTCGGGTCCGGCAGCGGCCTGAGCGCCAGACTTTAACAGGAGCTGATACAGCCATGGTTCGCCCGCTCGGATTTCTCGTCGGCCTCGGTTTCATTACTGCGCTGGTGCTCGCGATCTTTACGACACCGCTTAGTAATGAAGAAAATGTCGCCCTTTCGTTCCACAAACATCCGCGCCATCTGAAGCTGGCGAGCGACGGCCTGGTCCCCCACTGGGACAAGGCGCAGCTGCAGCGTGGGATGCAGGTGTACAAGGAGGTCTGCTCGGCCTGCCACAGCCTGAACCTCGTTGCGTTCCGCAATATCGAGGATCTGGGTTATACCGAAGGCCAGGTGAAGACCTTTGCCAAGGGCTTCCAGGTTCCGTCGATCAACCCCGACACGGGCGAAGTCGCAACGCGTGATGGCGCGCCGTCGGATCACTTCCCGGCGCCTTATCTCAACGAAGTCGCGGCGCGCGCGGCGAACAACAACGCGTTGCCGCCGGATCTCTCGCTGATCACCAAGGCGCGCGAAGGCGGCAAGAACTATGTCTATTCGCTGCTGACCGGCTATCAGAACCCGCCGGCGAACTTGCCCGCAGAACTGAGGCCCAGCACCGGGCTGCATTACAACCCCTATTTCGCCAACCTGAACCTCGCGATGGCCAAACCGCTGTCGGATAATCAGGTGACCTATGCCGACGGCACCAAGGCGAGCGTTGACCAAATGGCAAAGGATGTATCCGCATTCCTCGTCTGGACCGCCGAGCCGAAATTGGTAACGCGCGTGCAGGTCGGCTGGGCGACTTTCTTCTTCCTGCTGATCTTCACGGTGCTCGCCTATCTGTCGTACCGCAATATCTGGGCCGACAAGAAGCATTGAGCGATTGGCGCAGGGCGATTATGACCGCATGATCGCCCTGCCGCCTCAACCCGACCTCGACCTGACGTCGCTGGTTCGCACCATCCCCGACTTTCCCAAGCTGGGCATCCAGTTTCGCGACGTTACAACGCTGATCGGCGATGCAGCCGGTTTTTCCGAAAGCGTGCGCCGGCTCAGCGCGCTCGCCTCCGTCCACCGCCCCCATTTCATCGTGGCGGTCGAGGCGCGGGGTTTCCTGTTCGGCGCGGCGATGGCGACCGCGATGGGGCTTGGGCTTGTCCCGGTGCGTAAGGCTGGCAAGCTGCCCGGCGTGACGATCGGGGTCGATTATGAACTCGAATATGGCACCGACCGGCTGGAACTGCACGAAGGTGCGGTGCTGCCGGGGCATCGTGTCGTGCTGGTCGACGATTTGCTCGCAACGGGCGGGACAATCCTTGCGGCGGCGACGCTGATGCGCAGTGTCGGGGCCGAGGTGGCAGCGGCACTGTTCGTCATCGACCTCCCCGATCTTGGCGGTTCCCAGCGGCTGGCAGCGGCTGGGCTGCGGTGTGAGACGTTGATTGCGTTCGACGGAGATTGAGGGCGAGGACTTCTGTTTGGGGTGGATAAGCGAAAGACCGCTTTTGCGCAGCGCGAGGCTTTAGCGGACGTTGTTTGGTGAGCCTTGGCCATTCCGTCGGATCAGTCCGTGCAGTTCTTGCGCGTCCGAACGAATATCGCGCCACAGCGGGTGCCGAAGCAGAACCTTCCCCCAGTCTTCCATTGGCTCGTCGGCGGTTGCCGAATGGAGCTTTGTTGCGAGATCATCAGCTATCCTGAACTCGTCGGGGAACAGCCATGAGCCATGACCCTGACGCGGGTCATTAAACCTCAAGATCATTAAGCAACGCATCCGCAGCTTCGCCCACGCGGTCGTCTGACGCCGCAGGGTCAGCAAAGGCGGCGCACGCGTGGTAAAGATCGCGACGGTCAGGCCATATCCAGTGATTGTCGTCCATTCCAGGAAGCTGCCCCAACGGCTGCTTCCACGCAAGCTGGACTACGCTGGAACGGCACGAAGTGGTCCTTTGCAGAAATCACGGCCAATCCCGCCGCAACTTGAAAGCCCGCGCCGAAGCTCGGGCTTTCGTGTCGATCAACCGCGCGGAACCGTCAGAACGGCACCCAATTCTGCTTCTTGCGAAACTTCATATAGCCGACGTTGGCGCCCAATCGCGCGCCGACGCCGACGCGGATCGGGATCAAGACGACGTCGCCGCGGCGCAGGTAGCTGGCGTTGAAACCGCCGAGCAGATAGGCGGCGCCTTCGCCGGCGGGATAGCGCTTGTAGAGCTCTTCGCTGTCGAACAGGTTATAAACAAGGACGAAGGTATTGCCGGCATTGGCGCCGGCATCGAAGCCGATCGACGGACCGGTCCAGTAGGCGGGCAGTTCGCCCTCAATCTTGTGGTGCAGCGTGCCCGAGCCATAGCGTACGCCGAGTACCAGCGCACCGCCCGCTTCGCGGCCGACGATATAGGCGTTGGGCTCGCCCTGTTTCTTGAGAATATCCTCGATCAGACCTGCCAGCCCTTGCGCACCCTTGCCAAACACACCCTCGGCTGCGCCGATCAGGTCGTCCTGCTTGTAAGTGGCGGTATCCTCGGTGATGACGGTGGTTGTCGTCATGTCGCTGGGGGTCGCGGTGCCATCGGCGGGAGCCGCGCTTGTCTGCTGGTCACCGGTGGCCAGGTCGCTGTCGTAGTTGATGACTTCGTCGGTGGAATTGCTCGATACCGGCGGGGGCGAGGCGGGGTTGTCGAGATCGGAATCGATCGTCGTGTTCGGATCGATCTCGCGCATCTGCGCCGAAGCGGGAACCGGCGAAAGCGCAAGGCCAAGCGAGGCCATGGCCGCCAAGGCAAAGCTGGTGAATGTTTTTCGCATGTCTGACCCCCAAAATTCGAACGGCGCGTGCGCACCGAAACCGGCGTTAATCATGACTCGGTTTGCGCGGCGGGCAATGAACCGGCGATGACCCGAGTCGAATTTGCGCCGGACCGAATCGATTGCGCGACAAAATGCCGGGTTGCTGCGAAATCTAGCGCAATCTTAGGCGTTGCGGGGCGCGAAGTGCATGGCTATAGCGACCCGCCTAGGCCAACTGTCGTTAGCGCGACAGGCCATGCGGAGACGTGGGTGAGTGGCTGAAACCAACGGTTTGCTAAACCGTCGTGCTGTGAATGCGGCACCGAGGGTTCGAATCCCTCCGTCTCCGCCAATTTTCTTCCGATCGATAGCCCAGCCCCTCGGGGCGCCTGTGGTGGCATGCTGTTCGGCTTCTACGCCGCGCGTCATAGATCGCCTCAGTGCTGTAACAATTATTGCAATTGCGAACCGTTCGCGACAATTTCCGCGCATCCTTCCTGTTGACGATGCACCCACCCAATCCCTGGCCTTTGGCAATCAGGCAGGAACGACCGCTTCTATTTCAAACATCCGCCGCTCTGCCTCGACTCGACGAAAACCCCGGGCTTCGGCAGCGCCGGACCGGTCGATCAAGTCCCCGAAGATCGTCCCGTTGTGGAGCGCGCGATCGATTTCGATCCGGCCGCCCGGCGCATCCGGCGCGGCGAGGGCGCCGCGCTCGATCATTCCGGCATTGCCAAGTGCTATGACGTCGACCTTGTGGCTAAATGGCTGCTGGCCCATGGCATACGCCATTTCTTGCTCGAATTGGGCGGCGAGCTGCGCTGCGAGGGGATTCTCCCCGACAGCCAGCGCAGGGGGTCAATGTCGAAATGCCGCCGACCTCGTCGATCCCGCCATGGCGGATCGCGCTCCACGACCTGTCGGTTGCTCGGGCAATTATCGCCGCGGTTTCAGCGCGGACGGCCGGCATTATTCGCAAGGCTTCGATCCGGCGACGGGCTGCCCTATCGTCAATGGCGTGTCGTCGGTTACGGCGGTCCACCGTGATCTCATAAGCGCCGACAGCTGGGCGACTGCTATGACGGTGCGGGAGCCAAAGATGCCGATGCCGAACGGCTCGCGGTGTGCGTTGTGACGGGTGACCGCGAACATATCTCGCGCGCGTGGCCCGACACGCTGGCTAGGGTCCTGACCCTAGCTGTCGGCCCAGCGCCGCAACAGATTGTGATAGACACCGGTCAGGCGCAGGACCGACGCGTCGCCCTGGCCGAGCGCCGCCGCGGCGCCCTGTACGCCCATGTCGAGATCGAACAGCAGGTTGCGCTGCCCCTGATCGCGCACCATCGATTGGATCCACATGAAGCTTGCGACGCGCGCGCCCGACGTCACCGGTTCGACGCGGTGAACGGTCGTCGACGGGTATAGGACCATATGCCCGGCGGGCAGCTTCAGGCCGGGCGCTTCGCTAAAGCCTTCAACGACCAGCCCGCCGCCGTCATAGCTGTCGGGGTGGGCGAGGAAGAGCGTCGCCGACAGGTCGCTCCGGATCCGGAAATCGCTGCCGCGGCGCATACGGATTGCATTGTCGATATGGTCGCCGAAATTCTCGCCGCCCGCATAGCGGTTGAAATAGGGCGGATAGATTTTGAGCGGCAGCGCCGCGGCAATGAACAGTGGGCTGCGGCCCAGCGCATCGAGCACTAAACGCCCCGCCTCCGCCGCCGCTTCGCCGAATTCGGGAAGCTGCTGGTTGCGTTTGGCGAGCGCTGCTTGTGGGCCTGACGTCTCGTTGCCGTCGATCCAGTCGGCGGCATCGACGATCGAGCGGAGCTTTGCGACGCCGTCGGCATCGAGCACATCGGGAATGATACGGATCATGTCGACTTTTTGGCCGAAAAGGGCGGGAACGGCAATCGCTGTACCCGCCCGGTTGATCAGAAGTTGTAGAAGAGGCTGAACACCGCCGAGCGCGCATCGCCGGGGGTCGCCCAGCCGCCGCTGACGGCACCGCCGCCCACCATGCCGGCGCCCGAAATCGTCGCCGCGCCGACATTGTTGCGGACGCCGGTGTAATAATCCTCGTTTGTCAGGTTACTAACGTTGAGCTGCGCCACTAGGCCGTTCTTGAAGTCATACGACACGAAAGCGCGGTGGATCAGATAATCGTCGACCAGAAACTGCGTCCGCTGAGCCAGATTGCGTTGGTTGGTCGCGAATCTGCCCTGATAGGTCAGGCCGTAACCGACCTGCAGTCCGAACGGGAAGGCATAGGTTGTAAACAGGCTGCCCGAATGTTTCGGCGTCTGGATCAGCCGGTCGCCGCGCTGCGGATCGGGGATCGCGGCATTGTTGAGACAGCCCGTCGCGCCCGGCGTGGCGAGGCAGAAGTCGGAGACGCTCTGCCGCACTTCGCTGTCGAGATAGGTATAGTTCGCGAAGATTGCCCATTCGGGGGTGACGTTGCCGCTGACACCCAGCGCCAGTCCGTCGACGCGCGACTGGCCGTCGAGCACCTGCAGCGAGTTGGGCTGCGCCGGATCGTTCGACGGGGTGCGGAAATCGCTGCGCTCGTTGCGGAACAGCGCTGCGGTCAGCAACAGCTTCTTGCCGAACAGCTCGGCTTTCGCCCCGATTTCATAAATGCGCGCCTTTTCGGGCGCCACCGCGCACGGATCGGCGGCGCCGGGTGCCGCCGGCAGGCCGCAGCCTGCGCGAACGGCGGCGGAGGTTGGCGTTTTTGCATTGCCGTGGGCGGCATAGAGGCTGACATTCTCGATCGGGTGGAACACCGCGCCAAAGCGATAGGAGAAGAGATTCTCGTCGCTGATCTGGTCGGCGCCGCGCGTATAGACCGCGCCGGTTGCGGGCGTCGTAACGGTGTCGGCGCGGAAGACGGTCCGCACGCTTTCATAACGAACCCCCGCGTTCATTTCGAACATCGGCGAGATTTCGAGCGTGCCGAACGCGTAGATGGCAAGGTTGCGCGTATCGCCATAGTTGTTGCCGGTGCGGACATAATCGACCGGGCCGGTCCAGATCGTGTTCGGGTTCGACAGGCTGATCGGCGGCTGGGCCGGGTTGGGCGTCGCACCGCCAATATTGCGTAGCAGCTGCGCATTCTCGATCGAATAATCTTCCTGTGTATAGGACGCGCCGATGACGAGCGTGTTGAACAGGCCGCCTTTGGCGCCGTTCACCACCGTCAGGTCGGTCTGGTTGTGGATCAGGTCGTTCACCTGATCGCGGACCAGGCCGCGCGGTCCGGCGGGATAATAGAAACCGGGGCTATTCTGCCCGGTGGGGCAGGCAATGCCGACGGTCGCACTGGCGCCGCTGCCGATCGGCTGCAGCCCGCTCGCGAGGCAGAATACGCCCTGCGGTGCGCTCGTCTGGCTATATTGGTGGACGCGTTGCCAGCGGGTGAGGTTGCGGATCGAGATCGTGTTGCTGAACGCGTGGCGGAAGGTTGCGGTCAGGCGGTCGACCTTGGTCTTCTGTTCGTCGAGATTGACGATGCCGAAATAATCGCTGTCGTCGACACCCGCGAGCGGCCCGTCGTTCGCGCCGCTCAGAAAGAAGGGCACGCCAAAGATAGGCGTGTTGTCGTCGTCCTGATGGATATAGGCGAGCGTCAGGCTGGTGTCGCTATCGACGCCGATTGTGACCGACGGGGCGACGCCCCAGCGCTGATAGGATTCGACGTCGCGGCCGGGGACCTCATTCTCGTGATACATCGCGTTGATACGCACTGCGATCAGGTCGCTGACGCGCCAGTTGCTGTCGATCGCGGCACGGTAATAATTGTCGGTGCCGATGGCGGCCTGCGCCGTCGTCGCATTGCGCGCAAAGGGAATCTTGCTGACCAGGTTGATTGTGCCGCCGACGCTGCCCGACCCGTTGAAGACCGAGTTCGCGCCGTTGTAGACTTCGATCTGCTGCAGGTTGAAGGGGTCGGTGCGGCTGTATTGCGCGCTGTCGCGCACGCCGTCGACGGTCAGGTCGTTGTTCGCCGAATAGCCGCGCAGGTTGATCGAATCGCCATAACCGCCGCCGCCTTCGCCTGCGCCAAAGGTGATGCCGGGGATCGTCGACAGCGCGTCGCGCAGCGTCAGCAAATTCTGCTGGCGCAACTGTTCCTGCGACATGACAGTGACCGTCTGCGGGGTATCGACGATCGGCGCGGTCGATTTGGGCGATTCAACCTCGGTCGCGAGCGTGCCCGAAACCACGATGTCGTTGCGACTGCCGGGCGCGTCCTGCGCCGCGTCGCCTTCCGCCGCGAACGCCGGTGCGCTGATCAGGCTGCCGACGCAAGATAGCGCGAGGAACGAGGCCGATGTCGATGATGTCACGGTAAACCCCTTGTTTTTAGATTGGCTAGGGGCGCCGCTATTGCGAGTTGTTTGCAGAGTCAATGTATATTGAGAATTATTCGCATCATTGTCGCAATCGATCGTGTATGTGCGTGAAGATAGAGAAGTTACGCTATTGCCGCGGCTCCAGCCACCAGCTCTGCCGCCAGCCATAAGGACTGCTGATCGTCTCGCCGGCGGCATTGGTCGCCGGTTTGAAGCGAAAGCGTTCCTCGATCAGCCGACAGGTCGTTTCGTCGAGCGAGGCGTCGCCGCTCGATCGCGTGACGCGGCACCCGCGCACCCGCCCCGTCGCCTCGATGGTGAAGCGGACCTCGACCTCGCCGCCCGCTCTCGCCCGGCTCGCGTCGCGCGGATAATCGCGGTCGCGGATCGTACCGCTGCGCCAGACCGCCGTTGTGCCACCGCCGTTTCCGTTACCCGAACCGCCGGCGCCGGTGCCGTCACCGTGGCCACCCGCGCCGGCCCCCGCGCCGGGATGCGGCGTCGCCCCGGCCGAAGCGTCATGTCCGGCACCGGGACGCGGAGCCGCGGCGATCGGCGGCGCGATCGGAGGTAGGTTTGACGGCGGTGCGGTGACAACGGCGGCTTTCGCCTGCTTGTTGGCGGCCGACGCCTTGCCGCTGGCCTTGTCGCTCGGCGCGTTCGCTGGCGCGATATCCTCCCGCACCGGCGGCGGGGCGGGGACGGCAATCGCGGTGATGGCCTCACTGACCGTGCGTACGACCCTCAGATCAAGGCCGCTTGCCAGGCCAAGGCCCACCGCGAGGACCGCGATCAGCACCCCGCCGCCCGACAAGGCTTTCTGTCGCCGCGAAATCTGCCCCGTATAGGCCATGTGTCGCACCTTATCGCGCGCCGCCGCGCGCAACCGGAGGCGGGTTTAGAGGAATTCGTCTAGCGTGGACATGAACCGGTCGAACTGGTCGTGGTGCAGCCAGTGGCCGGCATTTTCGAACTCGATCACCTTCGCGTTGTTGAAATGGACGAGCCGCCCGTCTCCCGCGGGGTTCGAGGCCCAGCTGTTTGCACCATAGAGGAGAAGCGTCGGGCAGGTGATCGCGCTCCACAGCGCTGTGATATCGTCCTGTGGCATGTCGAAGGCGGGCCATACGTTCAGATAATTGTCGAACTTCCAGCTCCATGTGCCATCCTCGTTGCGGCTGATACCGTGAATGGTCAGGTGGCGCGCCTGAACTTCGGTCAGATAGCTGTTTTCGCTCATCATGCGCGCCAGCGCGTCCTCGAGCGTCGCATAACGGCGCGGGGTCCGCCCGGCCGCCTGTCTTTTGTCGTCGATCCATTTGCGAAAGCGCTCGGCGTAGCCCGTCCGGGCGCGTTCGGCGATGACCTTTGGAGAAGGGCCAAGCCCCTCGATCGCGACGAGCTTGCGAACATTTTCGGGATAGAGACCCGTGTAACGGAGCGCGATGTTGCCCCCCATCGAATGCGCGACGATCGAGAGCGGGCCAAGATCTTGCTGATGGATCAGCTGAGCGAGGTCATAGACAAAGGTGTCCATCGCGTAATTGCCGTCGGGCGACCAGGCGCTGTCGCCATGACCGCGCAGATCGGGGGCGATGATATGATACCGATCGCGCAACTTTTCGGCGACCCAGTCCCAGTTGCGGCAATGGTCCCGGCCGCCATGGACGAGCAGTAGCGGCGGCGCGCCGCGATTGCCCCAATCGACATAATGGAGCTTCAGCCGCTGCGAGACGAAGCTGTTCGAGGTGGGGCCGGCACTTGCCATCGGATCGTCCTTGCTGTCTGTTCCCGTTTCAAAAGGCGACTGGTTCCGATCCGTCAACCCCGGATCGTCCCAAGCGCAAAGCAAGGGAGAGATGCATGACGACATCCGCGAAAATCTGCTGGCGGGCAAAACAGCGTTTGTCGCTGGCGGCACCAGCGGCATCAACCTCGGCATCGCCAAGCGTTTTGCGGAGCTCGGTGCAAAGGTCGCAGTGGTGGGGCGCGATCCCGACAAGGCGGCGCGCGCAGCGGCCGAAATCGGCCATGACGCGCTTGGTCTGTCGGGCGATGTAAGGGACTATGCGGCGATCCGCGGCGTGATGGATCAGGTTGCGAACCAGCTGGGTCCGATGGACATTGTCATTTCGGGCGCGGCAGGTAATTTCCTGGCGCCCGCGCTTGGCATGTCGGCGAATGCGTTTCGTACCGTGGTGGATATCGATCTCAACGGCACCTTCAACGTGTTTCGCGGCTGCCATGATCTGCTCAACCGGCCGGGCGCGTCGCTCATCGCGATCACCGCAGGGCAGGCGGTCAACGCGTCGGCGCTGCAAGCGCATGCCTGCGCGGCGAAGGCGGGGATCAACCAGTTGATTCGCGTGCTCGCGCTTGAATGGGGCCCCGACGTGCGGGTGAACGGTATTTCGCCGGGGCCTATCGCCGATACCGAAGGGATGAAGCGACTCGCCCCCGACGCGGAAACCCGTCAGTCGCATTACGACCGGATCGCGATGAAGCGGTGGGGCAAAATCGAAGAGGTTGCCGAATCGGCGGTGTTCCTGTGTTCGCCGGCGGCGGGTTATATCACCGGCACGATCCTCGACTGCGACGGCGGCAGCCAGATCGGCGATGCGTCACGCGGCGACGTGGCGAAGGGGATGGCCTGAAAGCAAAAACGCCGCCAACCCTGAGGGATGGCGGCGTTTTTAATGGTGGGCGTGGCAAGGATTGAACTTGCGACCCCTGCGATGTCAACACAGTGCTCTACCACTGAGCTACACGCCCATCCCTTGGGGTGACGGCCCCCTAATATCCCCGGCCACGCTTGGCAAGCCCTTCGCGCCCGGTAACGTCGTTATTGTTGGCTCGACCGGTTGGCGCGCCCGAACAGATTGTCGACCTCCCGGACGAGATCCTTCAGGTGGAACGGTTTCGACAGCAATTTGGCCTGTGGCACATTTTCTTCAGCGCGGAGCGAGACGGCGGCAAAGCCGGTGATGAACATCACTTGCGTCTGCGGCGCTACCTTGGCGGTGTGTTGCGCGAGTTCGATTCCGTCCATTTCGGGCATCACGATGTCCGAAAGCAGCAGGTCAAAGGTTCCCGAATCGATATAGGGCACCGCGGCGGTGCCGCGATCGACAGCGGTCACGTGATAACCGGCGCTGGTCAGCGCCCGCGCGAGATACTCGCGCATCACATCATCGTCTTCGGCCAGAAGAATGCGAATCATCTTGAAATCTGTCTCCTGGTCCCTCGATACGGCCGGTTCCGGTCGGCTGCATCCTAAGTGCGACGTTTGCCATAGCGGCAGAGATTTAACAAATTGACTTGGCGGTGCTGGATTCAGCGCGCTTTTTTTGCCACGCATGATCCATGCGTTCACGCCCCCTCTCGTCTACCGCCATCGCTGTCAACCGGCCCGCGCTGATCGGCCCGGTGGTGGTGTCGATACCGCATGCGGGTCGGCTGTATCCGCCTGAAATATTGGCGGCCGCGCGCGTCGCGCAGGCTGATCTCCAACGGCTCGAAGACAGTTGGTGCGACCTTATCGCGGCGGGTGCAGTCGGCGCCGGCGCCACCGTCATCCAAGGCATTTGGGCGCGCGCGGTTGCCGATTGCAACCGCGGTGAGGGGCAAATGGCGCCGGGCGAGGTCGCGGTGTCGTTGCGAGCGCAGTTTTCAGCGCCGGGCCGCAAGGAACGGGCAGGGCTCGGCGTGGTGCCAACGCGATTGGCGGACTGCGGGCCGCTTTGGAAAAAACCGATCGATCAGGCGGCGCTGCAATGGCGGCTAGAATTATTTCACCGCCCATATCACGCTGCCTTGGCCGATGCGTTGGCGGCGGCACTTGATCGGTTCGGTTACGCGGTGCTGATCGACCTGCATTCGATGCCGCCGGTACCGGTGAGCCAGCCGGGGCATGGTACCCGGGTCGTCGTCGGCGATCATTTTGGCGTAACGGCGGGGGAATGGCTGGTTGAACAGATCATCACATCGGTTCAGCGCCTGCCCCAATCGGTGTCGCGCAACGTGCCCTATGCTGGCGGGCATATCGTCCGGGCGCATGGCCGGCCTGCGCAGGGCGTTCACGCGGTTCAGATCGAGATTGATCGCAGTCTGTACCTGACGTCCGATCGCCGCCCCGATGCGGCGGGTGTTGCGCGCATGGCGCACTGGTTTGCAGCACTTCTCAACGCGTTGGCGCAGGCGCGGCCCGGGGCCGCGGCGATGCCGCAGGCTGCCGAATAAAAAACCACCCCGTACCGAAGTACGAGGTGGCCAGGGTCCAGGGAGGACGCACCCGCGTCAAGGTGACGGGGCACTCACCGCGATGGAAAGGGGGAAAACCATGGCGGCGTAGGACAAATCTAGGATGTTGTGCGCCAACTTACAAGCAGTCACGGTGCAGAATCTGCAATATGCAGGAAATTGGTCGGGGAGAGAGGATTCGAACCTCCGGCCCCTGCCTCCCGAAGACAGTGCTCTACCAGGCTGAGCTACTCCCCGACCGAACTGCGCGCCGACCGGGGTCGCCGCGAAGGCAGGGCGGTCCTCTAGACGCGCAATCGGCGAACTTCAAGCGCCAATCGGCACATTCAACAGGATTGCCGCAGCAACAGCAATTCGCCACTTCGAAGGCTTAGATGCCCGCCCTACACAAAAATCAGATGGTCGACCAGTTCGATGCCAATTGTCCGCAGGAAAATTGCGGTTTCGCGCGTCGGCGCGATGTCGGCATCGCTCGGCTGCGCGATATTCGAAGGGTGATTATGCGCCATGATGACACGCACAACGCCGCCGCCCATCAGTTTCCTCCAGCATTGCGGAGGGATAATGCAGCGGCCGTTGCTGTCACCGCCGACGCGTTCGAGGCGGACAAGCCGATCAAAGGCATCGAACCCCGCGAGGAGCAGCGTTTCGCGGTCAGTCGCCAAATGCGGACGCAACAGAAGCCGCGCGATGTCTTCTTCGGCTTCACTAGCGATGTAGCCGGCCAGATTCGGCGGATGGGCTGTTTGGTCGAGGGGAGCCATCAGGGTAAGACGGATTCTCATGCGCGCGGTGGTCGGGATCGCCAATCGGTGACTTCGCCGCTTCGGACGCTTTGTGACAGCATCCCCGCTGCGCCCTTGTCGGCTTGGCGCGCGGGGCCTAGCAAAGAGCGACCAAACCGGGAGCGAGTCTTGCCTGAGTCCATCCATTATGAACTGCAATATCTTGACCTGATGCGCCGCATCTGGGTCGAGGGCGACGAGCGCCTCGACCGCACCGGGGTCGGGACGCGGTCGCTGTTCGGCGAAACGATGCGATTCTCGCTGAACGACGACGCGATCCCGCTGCTGACAACCAAGCGTGTTTATTGGAAAACCGCGCTCCGCGAATTGCTGTGGTTCCTGACCGGCGACACCAATATTCGATCGCTGGTGTCTCAGGGCGTGAAAATCTGGACCGACTGGCCACTTGACAAGTATCGCAAGGCGACGGGCGAGCAGATCAGCGCTGAGGGTTTTGAGGCGCGGATCATCGCCGATGAAGCGTTTGCGGCGCAATGGGGCGATCTCGGCCCCGTCTATGGCCATCAGTGGGTTAACTGGCCGCGATACGAACCCGCCGGCAAGGGTCTATTCCGCCGCGCTGAGCAGGGTCACAACCAGATTGCGGCGCTGATCGAGGGATTGAAGACCAATCCGGGATCGCGGCGGCATATATTTACCGGCTGGAACGTCGCTGACCTTGATCGCATGGCGCTGCCGCCGTGTCACATGACCTACCAATTCCATGTCCGCAGTAATGGCGGGCTGTCGTGCCTGTTGTTCCAGCGCTCGTGCGATCTTGGGCTCGGTTTTGCGTTCAATGTCTTCGAAGCGGCACTGCTGACGCGGATGGTTGCCGAACAGTGCGGTCTGCATGCCCATGAGCTGGTCTGGACCGGTGGTGACGTCCATCTCTATCTGAACCATGCCGAGCTGGTCGAACAGCAGATGGGCCGGATTCCCCAAGGCGCGCCCAAGCTTCGCATATTGCGGCGCCCGGACAGCATTTTCGGGTATAACTTCGAAGACTTCGCGGTCGAAGCTTACACGCCGCAGGCGCATATTGCGGCGCCGGTGGCTGTCTGATAGCTGGCGTTGCATTCCTATAGCGACCGAAATAATATGTCGCGAAGATGAAATATAACTAGGCGCTGATTCGCGCCGCATTGGGAAGACGATATGCCTGAATCGGATCGGCGCCCGGCGAGTAATCTGCCGCCGCTGTCGCTTCATATCCCTGAACCGCGCTACCGCCCGGGCGACACGCCCGACTTTGGCGATATCGAAGTTCCCGCCGTCGATGCGACCCCGCGTCCGGGTGAGGCGACCAAGCCCGATGCGATGCGCGACCTGTGTTACGGGCTGGTCCGCGTGCTCGATTTCGACGGTGCAGCGAAAGGGCAGTGGGATCCGAAGCTGAGCCCCGAACGCCTCCGCACGATGCTGCGCTACATGATGCTCGTGCGCGCCTTCGACGACCGCATGTTCCGCGCCCAGCGCCAGGGGAAGACCAGCTTTTACATGAAATGCACCGGCGAGGAGGCTACGTCGGTTGCCTCGACGATGGCGCTCGACCGTGGCGACATGTGTTTTCCGAGCTACCGCCAGCAAGGCATATTGATCGCGCGCGATTATCCACTCATCCAGATGATGAACCAGATCTATTCGAACCGCGGCGATCACCTGATGGGGCGTCAGCTGCCGATCATGTATTCGGCGCCCGAACATGGGTTTTTCAGCGTCTCGGGCAACCTCGCGACCCAATATCCGCAGGCGGTGGGCTGGGCGATGGCGTCGGCTTCGAAGGGCGACAGCCGTATCGCCACCGTCTGGTGCGGGGAAGGATCGTCGGCGGAGGGTGACTTCCACTCGGCGCTGACCTTTGCGACCGTGTACAACGCGCCGGTGATTTTCAACGTCGTCAACAACCAGTGGGCGATTTCCAGCTTCTCGGGCTTTGCCGGCGGCGAGCGCACGACCTTTGCGGCCCGCGCCGTGGGCTATGGCATCGCCGGGCTGCGCATCGACGGCAACGATCCACTCGCGGTCTATGCCGCGACACAGTGGGCCGCCGACCGGGCGCGCACCAACAATGGACCGACGCTGATCGAGCATTTCACCTATCGCAGCGAGGGGCATAGCACGTCGGACGATCCGACCGCCTATCGCCCCGCCTCGGAACCGACGATCTGGCCTTTCGGCGACCCGATTGCGCGGCTGCGCCAGCATCTCGAAACGCTCGGCGAATGGGATGGCGAGCGGCATGAGGCGCAGCGATCCGAACTCGATGATTTGGTAAAGACGACCCAGAAGCAATCAGAAAAACTGGGTATTTTGGGACATGGCATGCACCAGCCGTTCGAAACGATGTTCCAGGATGTGTTCGAGGAAATGCCCTGGCACCTTAAGGAACAATGCACGCAAATGCTCGCCGAACAGGAAGCGAAGTTCGGCCCCGACTGGAAGCCCGAATGATGAATGCTGACACGCTAACCGCGACCAAGACGATGAATATGATCGAGGCGATCAACAGCGCGATGGACGTGATGCTCGCCCGCGACGACAAGGTCGTCGTAATGGGTGAGGATGTCGGCTTTTTCGGCGGTGTATTCCGCGCAACCGCGGGTTTGCAGAAGAAACATGGCAAAACGCGCGTTTTTGATACGCCAATCAACGAATGCGGGATCATCGGGGTCGCGGTCGGGATGGGCGCTTACGGCTTGCGCCCGGTCCCCGAAATCCAGTTCGCCGATTATATCTATCCGGGGCTCGACCAGCTGGTCAGTGAGGCGGCGCGGCTGCGCTATCGTTCGGCGGCAGATTTCATCTGTCCGATGACGGTCCGCACGCCGTTTGGCGGCGGCATTTTCGGTGGCCAGACGCACAGCCAGTCGCCCGAAAGCATCATGACGCATATTTGCGGCGTAAAAACCGTCATTCCTTCTAACCCTTACGACGCGAAAGGCTTGTTGATCGCGGCGATCGAGGACAATGATCCCGTGGTCTTCCTTGAGCCCAAGCGCATCTATAACGGCCCGTTCAGCGGCTACTACGACCGCCCGGTCGAACCCTGGTCGAAACATGCCGCGAGCGCGGTGCCCGAGGAATATTACCGCATCGAACTTGGTAGGGCGGCGACGGTACGCGAGGGCGAGGCGCTGACGATCCTTGCCTACGGCACGATGGTCCATGTCACCAAGACGATCGTCGAGGAAATGGGCATCGATGCCGAGATCATCGATCTGCGGACGCTGTTGCCGCTCGATATCGAAGCGATCGAGACGTCGGTGAAAAAAACCGGGCGCTGCCTAGTGATCCACGAAGCGACGCGCACCTCTGGTTTTGGCGCCGAACTCGCTGCGCTGGTGCAGGAACGCTGCTTTTACCATCTCGAAGCCCCGGTCGAGCGCGTCACCGGCTTCGACACCCCCTATCCGCACAGCCTGGAATGGGCCTATTTCCCCGGCCCGGTCCGCATTGCGACTGCGTTGACCAAGATTTTGAAGGACTGACCTCATGGCCCGCTATTCATTCCGCCTGCCCGATATCGGAGAAGGCATTGCCGAGGCCGAAATCGTCGCCTGGCACGTCAAAATCGGCGAGCGCGTCGAGGAAGACGCGCAACTGGCCGACATGATGACTGACAAGGCGACGGTCGAGATGGAATCGCCCGTATCGGGGATTGTCGTCGAACTGGCGGGTGAAGTCGGCGATTTGATTGCCATCGGCTCGACGCTGGCGGTGATTGAGACCGATGCAGAGGGCGATGTCGAAGCGCCGCCAGTCGATACAGCGGTCGAAGCGCAGATTGAGGCGGAAACGCCGGGGGCGGACCAGGTGCTCGACCCAAAGGTTACAGAGTTAACATCCGCCGTGGTGGAGCCGCAAGCCGCCGCAAAGCCTGGCGAGGTGAAGTCAGCACTGGCGGCCCCCGCCATCGTGGCTGCGCATGGTGCCAAGGTACTTGCATCCCCCGCTGTCCGCGCTCGCGCGAAGGATCTGGGCGTAGATCTGGGTCAGGTGCATTCCGACGGCGACCGCATCCGCCACGCCGATCTGGACGCGTATCTCCGCTACAGCAGTGGGCAGGGCTATCACAGCCCCGGCGCCAGCCGCGCCCGCGCCGACGAACCGATCAAGGTAATCGGCATGCGCCGCAAGATCGCCGAGAATATGGCGGCGTCGAAACGCGCGATCCCCCATTTCACCTATGTCGACGAAATGGACGTCACTGCGCTCGAGGAAATGCGCGCCGATTTGAACGCAAATCGTGGCCAGCGGCCGAAGTTGACAATGTTACCTTTCCTGATCGTTGCGATCTGCCGTACGATTCCGCAGTTTCCGATGATCAATGCGCGCTACGACGACGAAGCCGGCGTGGTGACGCGGTACGGCGCGGTGCATTTGGGGATGGCGACGCAAACCGACGCCGGTTTGATGGTCCCGGTGATCCGCGATGCGCAGGACATGAATGTCTGGCAATTGGCGAGCGAAATCGGGCGTTTGGCCGAGGCCGCGCGCACCGGCAAAGCCAAGGTCGACGAGCTGTCGGGTTCGACGCTGACGATCACCTCGCTCGGCCCGCTGGGCGGCATCGCGACGACCCCGGTGATCAACCGGCCCGAGGTCGCGATCATCGGGCCGAACAAGATTGTCGAGCGTCCGGTCTTTGATGGCGACGAAATTCGCCGTGCGAAGCTGATGAACCTGTCGATCAGTTGCGACCACCGCGTGGTCGATGGCTGGGATGCGGCGAGCTACGTTCAGGCGCTCAAGAAGCTGGTCGAGACGCCGGTTTTGCTGTTCGCAGACTGATAAGCCTACCCAACAGCCGTTCGTGTCGAGCGTAGTCGAGACACGCTGAGTTCGCGCTTGCCTTAACGTGTCTCGACTACGCTCGACACGAACGGAATTGGGAGTTGGGCCTACAAGCCCAACCCGGCAAAGCTTGTCTGGTCGAACTTCAGCTTGAACGTCACATAAGCACCTGACCGCGAATAGCGTGCATCTTCGAAATCACGATCGTGGAAACCTGCGAAATTGTAACCGAAGGTGATGTTGGCATTCGTCATCGGCGCCAGCGTCACCGTCGGCCCGCCCGCCCAGCTGACAGTATCGGCATCGGTACCGACGCGCACGGTACCCGATGCGCCAACGTCGACATGCTCGCCCAGATTGAAGCGGAAATCGGTGCCGATCAGGTTCGACCAGCCCTTGACGTCGTCGGCGCCGAACTTGTCGAAATTGTAGCGCGTACCCCAGAAGAAGCTAAATTCGCCGCGTTCATAACACAAGCGACCAGTGTCACGGCGGTTTTCGCGGTCGCCAAGCGGGGTCCAGTTGACCGACAGGCTGTTGAGCAGGCGGCGACTGGTCGCATCGCCGTCGATCGTCAGCGCGCCGCCGCCGATCGCGCCCGGCTGGCCCGCAATCGCATCGCGAACCTTGTCCGACCGGAATTCGCTCTTGTTGAGCCACGATACGCTCGAGGCCGCGGGGCGGTGCGCCCAGCTCATCTCGAAGTTGATGACTTCGGTCGTCGGCGTGGTGCCGCTGCCGCTCGCCTTGGCGTAGGTGAACAGGGCGCCGAGGGCGCGGCCTTCGCCGAGCTGACGCAGCCCGCCGAGCGTCAGGCCGTAGCGATTGGCGATTTCGCCGTCCCGATATTCGGCGCGGCCCGTCAGCGTCCAGCGATCCGCGCGATAGGTGGCGCCGGCGCTGACCGCGAGGAAATCCTCATTCAATATGCCATTGTCGCCGAGGAATCCGCCCGAAGCGACCGGTTGGTTAACATTGATAACATCGCCCGCGCGGATGCCGCCGAGGGTGCGGTTTCCGTCGACCGACACATCGACCGACCAGCGCTCGCCGAGTTTCAGCGATTGTGACAGGCCATAGGCGGCAAAGCTACGGGGGCCATATTCGCCGATTTCCTGCTGGTTTGCGGTCGCGAGCAGGCGGGCGCCCGACCAGGGCGTGAGGTCGAAGCCCAGCCGCGCGGTGCGCGCCTTGATCGTATCGCCGTCGGCAATTTCATAGCTGCCGACCAGATTGACGTCGCGATTGATCGCGAAGCGCGCGCCGAGGCGATGGCGGGTCGGGAAATCGATGCTGGCATCCTTGTCGCCCAGCGCAAATTCGGTCTGCGCATCGAGTTCGAGGCGTTTTTCGAACAACCGCTGCGTCGCGCCGAACTGGACGATGTTCGAGCGGTTGCGCGTGCCGTCCGACAGCCGGTCGTCGGCATGGGTCAAGCCTGCGCGGGTCACGGTGGTGCCATTGTCATATTCGGCGAGCGCTCGCGCAGCGCGGCGTCGAGCACCGCTGCCCAGATAATCTTCCTGCCACGCGCTACCGGTGAGCGAAAGCGTGCGCGTCGCGCGCAGGCGCGCGTCGACGCCGAATTTGCGCGTGCCATCTTCGCCGCGGTTGAGCTGTCCGGCGCCAAAGCCGCTCTCGCGTTCGCGGACATAGGCGAGGAAATCGGCGTTGCTGCTGTGATGCTCGGCCTCGATCAGCCACGCCTTGGCGGTTCCCTCTGCTGCGGTGCTGCCATTCTGCGCCTTGGCATCGCTGATCGCCAGCTCGGCGCGGACTTCGGTGTCGATATTCGGGCGATAGCGCGCGTCGATCCCGCCCAGATTAGTCTTGGCGTTACCATCCTCGTCATGGATGAAGGTCGCGCCGACACGCAATTTCTCGTCATTTGACTGATAACTGACGCGGCCGCCCGCGTTGAGCACGCGCTGACCGATGCCGTCGACCTCATATTCGGCGACGATGAACTGCGGATCGAGATCCGACGAGCGGCTGAGCACTGGGCTGCGGAAGCGGACGGTGCCCGACAGATAGTCGATGTCGTAGTCAACGTGGCGCGTCATGCTGACACTGTTAACAATGCGCTCGCTGTGCAGGCGATCGCGCGTTTCGATGACGATGCGCTCACTGTTCGGCAAAATGTCGCGTGCGCCGAGCTGGTACGGGCCGGTGAGGCCGTTGCCCTGGATCTCGTCGCGGCGGAAACGATAGGGGGTATCGGCGACGAACGCGGTCGCGGCAAAATTGCGGCCGCGATACTCGGCCTTGCCGCCATTCAGCGCGCGCTGGTAGCGGGCGAGCTGCGGTTCCGAAATCCCCGTCTCGATATCGCCGAACATCGCATAGAATTGCGGGCGTTCGAGGCGCAGATAGAGCTTGCGCACTGACGCCGCATCGTAGCGCGTCTCGTTACGATCGGCGTAGATGGTGTAATAGGCGCGCGGATCGATCACACCGCCAAAGCGCGCGTCGTCCTTGTCCTTGTCGCTGTCATACGCCAGCGTCATCAGCCATTTGCCGCGCACCCGGCCCTTGGCATAGAGCGCCAGCCGCGCATCGGCGTTGAGATCGTCGAGTTTCTCGGCCGCGGGCTCCATCCGATCGTCGAGCGTGTTGTAGCCCAGCGTTCCGGCTGCAAAACCGACCACGGTCCACGGACGATCACCCGGATCGAGCCAGGTTTCGATCGTCTGCTTGCGGGCCACCTTGTCGTCGCGGAAGAGGAAATCCATCGCCAGCGTACCCGACGCGGTGGTCGGTTCGAGTTCGATATAGGCGATGCCGTCGTCGCCATCGATTTTCCACAGCGGCTGCGCGCGCTCGAGTCCGGCGAGTTGGCGCGCCTGCTGTGCATCGGCCTCGACGGCGGGATAATAGGGGGCTGGGACGCTGAAATCCCCAGTCAGTCCCGAGCGGATCGGCTTGCCGTCGCGGTCGGTCAGGCGCACTGCGATCACCGGGCGGGTGACGCCGTCGGCGACCAGCACCGACTTTTCGCGGATCAGTGCGGCGCGCATCGGGGTGATCGAATAGTGGACAATGCGGTCGAGCGTCGCGATGACAACGCCGTTAACATCCTTCACCTCCGCGATCAGGCGGTTTTCGCCTTCGCGGATTTCCAGCCCGCGCCACAGGCTGACTGCGACGCCGCCGTCGGCTGATTTGCTGGTGCCTTCAAAGGTCAGCGGGTCCGCGACCTTGCCGCTGACGCGCAGCGTGACGGTCTGGCCGGGCGCATGCTTGACCGCAGCCCGGATCGCTTTCGAGCGCGGGTTGTGATCTGTAGCTGGGAACAGCCAGTCGATGCCCGGAGCCTGCCCCGCGAGCCAGTCACGACCGGCACCTGCGGCTTCGGGGTCGCTGAGTACGATCGGCGCGGCAATGGCCGCTATTTTGGGCGCAGCGCGCGGTGCGCCGGCAATCGTACGGAAATCGGCTCGTTTCAGCGCGCCGCCGCGACCTTCGACAAAGCGCGAGATCGCGCTGCCGGCGGTCTGGGTCGAGCGGGCGCAGTCGATGGCTTCGCGGTCGAGCGGCAGCGTCGATGGGTCGATCTGGACGACGTGGAGGCCCGGGCGCACGCCTTCGAAATGATAGCGGCCATCTTCGTCGGTGACCGTGTAGCTGCCGTCCTGCAGCATCACGCGGACACCGGCGATACCGTCGGCCTTGCGCGGATCAACCGTGCAGTCGCCGTCAGTGATGCGGCCGATGATCGTCATCCGGTCGCCGAGCTGGTCGCGTTTGATTGCAATCGTCGCTTCGGCGATATTGCTCGCCGAGCCGCGATTATCGACGGCCGAGGCGCGATTGAGCGCGTTGCCCGGCTGCGCCGACACGATGACTTCGGCAAGATAAGTCAGCAGTGCCGTGCGCGATGCGGCGATGCTCGGCATAGTTACGCTGAATTCGCGGCCGTTGGCGGCGACATTGGCGGTCACGCGCACGCCATCGATCCGCACCGTATCGGTGCGCAGGCGCATGCCCATGGGCAGCACGTCGCTGACCGTCACGGCGCCGGTGTTTCGCCGCGCGTCGCGGTTGGCGACCTCAATGCGGTACTGAATGACGTCGCCCGGCACAGCGACCTGCGTCGACGTTGTCTTGCGCAGGATCAGCGGCAGACCGGGCTGATCGACCGGAATATCGACGCGCACCGGTGCCGGACTGTTCAGCGTAAACGGATTGCCATAGCTCGCGCCGCTGATTTCGAACGGCAGGCCGTCGTCTGGGCGGCGGAAGCCGGCCAGATCGGCGGGGTTCGATGCCGATGGCGCGGTGAAGGGCGCGGGGGGCTGAACGATCAGGCGATAGGTACCCGGCGCCACGAACGGGAAACGATAGTCGCCCGGCGGAAAATTATAGGTCGTGCCGCCCGAATCGGTGACGCTTTGGCCCGTGACGACGCTGGACGGGTAAGCCGAGACGCCGTCGTCGCCGAACACCTGTGCTGGCTGGCCCGTCGCGGCGTTGACGATGGTGACGCGGCTGCCCGGAACCGGCGCGCCGTCGCCGCTGTCGAAAACGATGCCGAACGGATCGACGAGAAAATTGATCGTCGCCAGCGCCACAAGACTGGCGTTCGCCTGGTCGGTGACGCGCAGCGACCGCGCCGCGCCCGGGGTGACCGACAGGTGGCAGTCGCCCTGAACGACTGCGGGCGGTACGCCGATCGTGTTGATAATCCCGACAAATTCGCCGCTATTGTTCGCGGTTTCGGTCAGCGTGATCTGTTCGCGGTCGCCATTTTCCAGTTCGAAAACGACCGCCAGCGTGTCACGCGCCTGCGGATCGACGTTGGCCGATGCGAGCGTGACCCCGACGACGAGCATTTCGCCGGCGCGGAAATTGTCGGTGCTTTGCAGCGATGCGGGTGCGGTCGAAATGCCGTCATAGACGCCGCTAAGCGGGATTGTGCTGCTCGTGCTGCCCAAGCTCGTGCTGCTGCTGCCAAAGCTGCTGGCGATGGGGCCGCCCGCGCGGCTGCACTGCGTCGGCGCTAACGGCACCGATTTGTTGCCGCCACCGTTGGTCAGGCGATAGGTGGTAATCGTCGGCGGGGCGGGCGGGCGCGGCGTGACTGTCACGTCCACGCGGTTCGACAGCGCCTGACCGGGGTTCCCGTCATGCGTCCACTGTGCCGAAGCGGTGTTCGTGATCACCTGCGCGCGCGCCGGAGGAATCGCGGGCAGCAGTGCTGCCGCGACCAAAGCGGTCACAAGGCCGAAATATTTGGTGCCGAGTGCCATGATAGCCCCGAAAGGAGCAGCGGAAGACGGCGTTTTGGGCCGCGCCCGCTGCTCCGTTCGTTATCCGATCAGTTGACCGTCGCGCGGAAAACGAGCGTGCTTGCCGCGCCCGCAGCGATCGACGCAATCGTGCCCGACACGTTCGGCGCGGTGTAGCTGCCGCCCGCGGTGCCGTTGAAATCGCACGTGCCACTCGGTACGGTACCCGTATAGGTGCCGCCGAGCAGGATCGAACCTGGCACGAAGGTCAACTGGCCCGGAACCGCATCGTTGATCACCACCGAGGTTGCAGCGGCGCCGCCGGTATTGGCGACGGCGATGCAATATTCGACCACCGCACCCGGGATCAGTTTCGGATTTGTCGTATTGTTGAACGGATCCGAGATGACGCGGCTGCTCTTTGCGACCGCAAGAGTCGCCGTCTGCACCGTATAATCGTCATTATCGCTATGCGACCCGTCGCGCGCCGCATCGCCGGTAACGCCCGCGATATCGGCAAAGACCGTATCCTTGCCCGCGGTGTTTGCACCCGCGGTTTCGGTGATTGCCGCACCCTGGGTACCGGCAAGCGCGCCTTCGCGCGCCGTGGCACGCAGAGTCACGCCTGCGACCGCATTATTGGCGAGCGCCGCCGGAATATCGGCAACGACAAACAGGCGGATCGCGGTGTCGACGACAAGTTCGTCGACGAAACCGGTCAGGAGCGTGTCGCCCACGTCCCAGCTGCCGACCGTCCCTGTAACAGTATTATCGCGATAAATGCGTATGTTATTCGCGTTGAATGTGTCGGTAGCGCCGTGTGCTGCGGTGCCGCCGACGATCTGCGAGGCGACGAGCGCAAAGTCGAGGGTTTCGTTCGAACTGTTGGTCAGTTGGAAGGTCGTGACGGCATTCGTCTGGCCCGGGACGACATTGGTCGTAACCGTTCCGACTTCTTCGACGAGCAGGTTGATCTTGCGGTCGACGGTGAAGTTGTTCGACGCCGACTGCTGTCCCTGCGCGACGCCACCGACCTGATAGTCGACGGTGGCGGTATTCGTGATCGTGGTACCCGCGGTCGTTCCGGCAGCCAGTGCCGGGGTGGCGGCGAGACTTGTGATCGCCGCCAGACCGATGATGCCCACGGTGTTCAGCTTGCTGGTCATAGCTGAGCTCCTTGGCTTTGGTCGATCGCCGTTTCCCCACCGCTGGCAATCATTAAGCGGCTGTATTAGTTATGTTATTTTACTACTCCTCGAAACATCAACTTGCCGCTGCCGCCGACCGGAACCGGCTTTTGAAAAGCCCAGCGGAGGTGCGTTACGTCTGCCGGCTGCGCTGCACGGCGGGTGCCGTCGGGCTGCGCAATCGTGAGTTGCTCCAAATGTCCCCAGCCGCGACCACCGTCGATCGAGACCAGCGGCCTTGTGTCGCCGGCGTCGGCAAAGCTGACTGCCGCGGGCAGGGGGTTGGTGATCACGAACTTGTCGGCGGGCTGCGCCCCGGCGTTGCGATAATTGAGCACGAAGACGAGCCGGTCGCCGGGAACGACGACCTTGGGTTCTTCGAGCAATATCCGCTGTTTTCCGGTGGAATCGGTAGTCACGCGTTCAACGAACACGCTATTATCGAGCGCCACCTGATTGGCGGCGAGCGCCTGACAGGGCAACAGCGCCGCGAGAAGCAGGAAAAAGGCCGTGCGCATGCGCATCTCCATCAATCGATTGTGGTTCGGAAGGTGACGGTGCGGGTCTGACCGCCTGCAACGGTGCCGAGCGTGACGTTGATTCGCGTTCCGTTGTAATCGCCCGCGTCGGCATCGACCGCGTCAGACTGCGCGACCCCGCCGAGCGTGATCGAGCCGGCGATATAGCTGGTGTCGGCCGGAATATTGTCGGTGATCGCGAGGCCACTGACCGATCCGCTGCCTGCAACGGTCGCCACAATCGTGTAGGTGATCGTTGCGCCCGGAATTGGGTCGGCGGTGCCAAGCGGATTGGTCACAACCGCCGATTTGACGAGCGTGACCGTGGCTGCCGACACGATAAACGCCCCGGCATCTGTTCCATCAGCGCCGGTCGAGCCCACGACGGCGTCGCCGCCGCCTTCGCCCTGGCCAGCAAAGCTGGTTCCCGGCGCGCCGGTGCCGGTGACGGCCGCTGCAACCAGGCTGACGATACCGCGGTTGCCATCAACGACGGTACCTAGCGTTGTCGCAACGACAAAGACCGTGACGCTTTCGTCCGGATCGAGCTGCGGATCATTGGCGCCGGGCGTGTAAAGCGTGTCGGTGCCAGAATCGAAAACGCCGTCGCCGTTGTCGATATAAATCTGGGTAACGACGGGGTCGTAATTGTCACCGCCAGCGTTGGCGATCGTGCTGAGCACGAAATTTTCGACGCCATTACCGTTGTTGGTCACCGAGAAGGTCAGCACCTGTCCCGTGGCGCCCGGAGTGGTCGGCACATCGGCAGGATTGCTCGAATCGACAGTGACGTCGAGCAATTCATCGACAAGCAGGTCGACCTGGTTCGAGTCGATCGTCGTCGTACCTGCGCCCGTGTCGAAACTGGCGGTGGCCGTATTGCTGATCGTCGAACCGGCGCGTGTACCGGCGGCTTGGGCCTGCATTGGCAGCGCAAGCGCAGCCAACAGGGCGAATATCGAACAAGAGGGTAGAAGCTGATGCCTCGCGCCCCCCACAGGCGCATTCATCATCACTTTGACTCCGAAAGGATTGGTCCTTGAAGCCCTCAGTCGACGAAAAAGGGTAATTTCCGGTTAAAAAGCAGCGAGAAAGATGGGTTTTGACCCAGACGGGGACAGAACAGGCGCTCGGTTCGTCGCAAAACGGGGCGGCTGGTGCAAAATGTAAACCGCGCGTAGGATGAGGCGGTTAACGCGAGGAGAACAGGGGTGGCGGACGATCGGCGGAGCAGAGACGCGCACCTGCGTTCCAATCCGTTGCATCAGATTGAAGTCGATGATTTCCGCCGCGACCGGCTGCTTGCGGCATTGGCGCTGATTTTTGGCGCGAGTTTTTGCCTGGGCTTGCCTTTCGCGTTGCAGGCGGGCGCCGAATTTTTCCTGCCGCTTACCGCAGCGATCGTGATTGCGATCGCCTTGGTACCGCTGCTCGAATGGCTGGAGCGGCGCGGCGTGCCATCGTCGCTGGCGGCTTTTCTGTCGCTGACCGGGTTTCTGATGCTGATCAACGCGGCGCTGGCGATCATCGTCGTGCCAGCGACGGGCTGGTTCGCGCGACTACCCGATTCGATTCCGCGGATTCAGAGCAATTTGGCGCCGCTGATCGATTTTTATTCGACGCTGCAAGGCTTTGTCGAACGGACACTGATGTCGGTTGCGAGCGGAAGCGAGGCGACGGCGCAGGCGGTGGCGGCAACGGCGCCGACGTCGGTCGTCGACTATTTCATCTCGGCGGCGCCATCGGCAGCGATCCAATTGTTCTTTGCAGTGCTGGTGATCTTTTTCTTCCTGTCGGGCTGGACGCGGTTGCGAAAGGGAACGATCCGCCGCCGCGGTAGCTTCGACGGCGCGATGCAGACCGCCCGGGTGATCCAGAATGTCGTCGATGCCACCGCCGACTATCTCGCGACGATCACGATGATCAATGCAATCCTGGGGTTGTCGGTCGCGCTGCTGCTGTGGGCACTCGGCATGCCATCGCCGTTCATGTGGGGCGGCATCGTGTCGCTGTGTAATTTCGTACCCTATATTGGCCCGATCGTGGCGGCGATCCTATTGGGATTGGGTGGGTTGATGACCTTCGACGCGGTGGGTTTGGCGTTGCTGCCTGCGCTGCTGTTCATCGGCGTCCATACTGTGGAGGCCAACCTGATCACCCCGCTGGTGCTGGGCAAGCGGCTGACGATCAATCCATTGCTAATTCTCGTGTCGCTCAGTTTCTGGGGTTGGGTATGGGGAGCACCGGGGGCGCTGCTGGCGGTGCCGCTGCTGCTGATTTTGCAGACGGTATTGCAATCGACGGGTACGCCCGATCTGGCCGGTTTCCTGTTTGAACGCGGGACGTTGACCACGGTCGATGAGATGCGCGATCGATTAAATCGAAGCGAAGCCGAAAGCGACGGTTGACAGGTCGGGGCGGGCGCCATATTGGCGCTGCTCCCAAGCACACGCGGGTGTAGCTCAGTTGGTTAGAGTGCCGGCCTGTCACGCCGGAGGTCGCGGGTTCGAGCCCCGTCACTCGCGCCATTCTTTGTCCCTAGGGACGGAATGTCGACCGCGGCTTGGGATTAACCAGCACTGGAAATTGGGAACTTGGCGCCGCTCGTTAGCGGCGCCAAGTTCCCAATTCCATCCAGCGCAGCAGCGGCTTCAGCGGCAATATCCAGACGATCCCTGCGACCAGATAGAATATCCCTTGTACCAGCACCGGCCACGTGCCGACCCATGGCGACAGGCTGACGATGATCGCGGTCCATGCGGCGATGAGTAGCAAGATCAGCAGCATGCCGACCGGTTTGCGCCAACTCGGCTGGGGGTTGCCCTGAATATGGTTTTGGTGATCTTCGCTCACAAACGGTCTCCGCACAGCAGGAATTCTTGTTCGGTCAGGATGGCGTCGAGCGCCATGTCGGTCGAGACGCGCGGCACGGCATCGATTTCCTGTACCGACCAGCCGACGCCGACCCGCAGGGCAGCAGGATGCGCGCCAAAATAGCGGTCATAATGGCCGCCCCCCTGACCTATGCGGCCGCCCTGACGATCAAATCCGACGAGCGGGCAAAAGATGAGGTCCGGAACTGCGTCCGGTGCGTCGCCGATGGGTTGCTGCGTACCCCATGGGCCCTTTTCGAGCGCTTCACCGGTCTGCCAACGCCGGAATCCCATCGTATCGACGCGCGCGGGGTGATGGGGAAGGGCGAGCGCGCCCGCCGCGGCGAGGTCGGCGAACATCGGCAGGACATCGGGTTCATTGCCCCACGCGACATAGGCGCCCACAACAGCATGCTTAGCCAATAGCTCGGTAAGCGGCGCGGGCAGCGCGCGAAACGCTGATCGGTTGGCGGGACCGCCGAGGTCGTTTGCTGGAAGATCCTCTGACGCCAGTAACGTCAGGTGGGAACCATATACGTCGGACCAGGGTCCGGGCAGGGACAGCTCCCTAGGATGATGTATCGCCTCAGGGATTTTCGCAAAAGCTCGTGCCGGGCAGTACCCGCCACCCCTTATGTAGGGGTGCAGGCAGGCGCGCTCAAGAGATTTGCTCGACTTTCGTTGCCAGCGCCTCAATCCGGTCCGCGATTTGCAGCAGCGCGCGATCATTCGCTGGTTTCCCGGGAGGCGGTGCCGACGGGGCGGCACGCAAAGTTTCGAGTTCTTTCAGCGCGGCCTGTTCGCGGACGACTGCCGCGCGCAATTCGTCGCGCGTTGCTGCCTCGCGGCTTTCGGCAAGCGCGACGGCGGCGCGCAGCGAATCGGACTGCGGTTCGGCCTTGTCGACCTTGCCCTTGGCTTCCTGCGCATCGTCGGCAAGCATCAGCGCGGCGAACAGCAGTTGGCGAACCTCGGTCCCGCCCTGAATTCCCCGCGCCTTGTCATCGACGACGGACGCGAGTTGGAGCAGCTGCGCCTCTTCGCCATCGGCGCAGTGCACGTCATACGGACGTCCGGCGATCATCAGTCTCACATCAGCCACGATCAGCCTCCGCAATCAGTCGGTCGAGTTCGCCGATTACTGCGGCGACTTCGGCTTTCAGCGCCGTTTGGTCGGCCGCGGGAGCGGCAATGGCGGATGGAGGGCGGTTTGGCTGGTCGGCCAGAGCCTTTTCGATGCGGCTAAGCGCGCGTTCGATACGGCCGATGGCCAGGCTGGATTCGTCGAGGTCGAGTTCCATGACCGATGGTTAGCAGCGCGGGGAAGGGGGTGCAATTGTCCTGTCGGTCCAAAATGCGCCGATTTTCCCTTCGCAGCGGTTGACTCCTGACCCCGCCGCCGCAAAGGGCTGTGCGCATCCAGTCGGGACGTAGCGTCCGGCGCCTGCCCAGCCATTTCCGGGGGACCAATGACACTGCCCGAACGTCAGCTCGCCAATGCCATCCGCGCGCTTGCGATGGATGCCGTCCAAGCCGCGAACAGCGGCCATCCGGGGATGCCGATGGGCATGGCCGACGTCGCCACGGTGTTGTATTCGGATTATCTGAAGTTCGATCCGACCGATCCGAAATGGGCCGATCGCGACCGATTCGTGCTGTCGGCGGGACATGGTTCGATGCTCGCCTATGCAACGCTGCACCTTGCAGGATATACGCGGCCGACGCTCGACGATATCCGCAATTTCCGCCAGTTGCACAGCCCGTGCGCGGGACATCCCGAGAATTTCGAGCTGGAAGGCGTGGAAACGACGACCGGGCCGCTCGGGCAGGGTCTGGCGACTGCGGTCGGTATGGCGATTGCCGAGCGGCATCTGAATGCGATCTATGGCGACCATCTTGTCGATCACCGTACTTGGGTGATCGCTGGCGACGGCTGCCTGATGGAAGGCATCAACCACGAAGCCATTGGTTTGGCGGGGCATTTGCAGCTTGGCCGGATGACCGTTCTGTGGGACGACAACAAGATCACGATCGACGGGTCGACCGATCTGTCGACCAGCGAAGATATCGCGGCGCGATATGCTGCGACCGGCTGGCATGTCGAGAGCTGCGACGGGCATGATCCGGCCGATATCCGCCGCGCACTGGACGCCGCGCTGGCCGATCCGCGCCCGTCGCTGATCGCATGCCGCACGATCATCGGGTTCGGGGCGCCGAACAAGCAAGGGACGTCGGCGACGCATGGCGCGCCGCTGGGCGCCGACGAGATTGCGGCTGCGCGCAAGGAACTTGGCTGGACCGCCGAGCCGTTCGTCATTCCTGCCGATATCGCCGCGGCATGGGCCGCTTTCGGCGAGAAGGGCAAGGCACTTCACGCCGAATGGGACGTTCGCCTTGCAAGCAACGAAAAGAAAAAGGAATTTGAGGATCGTCTGAGCGGCAAGATCGTTCCGGGCGACGCCTTCAAGGCCTATCTCGAAGGGCTGGTCGCCGAACCGCCGAAGGTCGCGACGCGCAAGGCGTCGGAAAACACGCTGGGGGCGTTGACCGCCGATATCGCGGCGCTTGTGGGCGGCAGCGCCGACCTGACCGGTTCGAACAACACCAAAACATCGTCGACCAAGCCGCTGACAAAAAATGATTATTCTGGCCGTTATGTCTATTACGGTATTCGCGAATTCGGCATGGCCGCCGCGATGAACGGTATGGCGCTGCACGGCGGCGTCGTGCCTTACGGCGGCACCTTCCTGGTTTTCGCCGATTATTGCCGCGCCGCGATCCGCCTGTCGGCGCTCCAGCAGCAACGCGTCGTCTATGTGATGACCCACGACAGCATCGGCCTGGGCGAAGATGGCCCGACGCACCAGCCGATCGAGCATCTCCAGTCGCTTCGCGCGATGCCGAACCTGCTCGTCCTGCGTCCCGCCGACGCGGTCGAAACCGCCGAATGCTGGGCGCTCGCGCTGGCGCAAGAGAGCCGACCGTCGTTGCTCGCGCTGACGCGTCAGAATCTTCCGCCGCTGCGCCATGACGTCACCGAGAATCTTTGCCTGAAAGGCGGTTACCGCCTTCGCACTGCTTCGGCATCGCGCAAGGTGGTCCTTGTCGCGACGGGGTCCGAAGTGTCGCTCGCCATCGAAGTGGCCGAGAAGCTTGAGGCTGCGGGCCATGGTGCGGACGTCGTATCGATGGTTTCGACCGAATTGTTCGACGAGCAGGACGCGGCTTATCAGGCCAACATCCTGCCCGACGATGCGCTTCTCGTCTCGATCGAGGCGGGTACGACCTTTGGCTGGGAGCGCTACACCGGCCGTCACGGGCTGCGCTTCGGTATCGACAGCTTCGGCGCTTCGGCACCGATCGAAGACCTGTTCAAGCATTTCGGCCTTTCCGCCGACGCTATCACCCCCCAGATCCTGGATCGGCTCGGCGCTTAACGACCGAGCCTCCACACGCAGAAAGGATTTTTCGACATGGCAGTGAAGGTTGCAATCAACGGTTTCGGACGCATCGGGCGCAACGTGGCGCGCGCCATTCTGGAGCGCACCGACCATGATCTGGAGCTGGTATCGATCAACGACCTGGGCGATGCCAAGGCAAATGCACGCCTGCTCCGCCACGACTCGGTGCACGGCGCCTTTAACGGCACCGTCGAAGTCGACGGCAGCGATCTGATCATCAACGGCAAGCGCATCCAGGTGACTGCCGAGCGCGACCCCGCGGCTCTGCCGCATGCCGCGAACGGCATCGACATCGTGATGGAATGCACCGGCTTCTTCACCAACAAGGCCGGCGGCCAGAAGCATCTCGACGCCGGCGCCAAGCGCGTGCTGATCTCGGCGCCCGCCAAGGAAGTCGACCTGACCGTCGTTTACGGCGTCAACGACGACAAAATCACCGCCGACCACCTGATCATCTCGAACGCGTCCTGCACCACCAACTGCCTCGCGCCCTTTGCCAAGGTGCTGCATGAGGCGATCGGGATCGAGCGCGGTCTGATGACCACGATCCACGCCTATACCAACGACCAGAAGATCCTCGACCAGATCCATGATGATCCGCGCCGCGCCCGCGCCGCCGCGATGTCGATGATCCCGACCTCGACCGGTGCGGCGGTTGCCGTGGGTCTGGTTCTGCCCGAGCTCAAGGGCAAGCTCGACGGTTCGTCGATCCGCGTTCCGACACCGAATGTGTCGGTCGTCGACCTGACGTTCACGCCGCTCCGCGACACGACCAAGGAAGAAGTCAACGCGGTGCTCAAGGCCGCAGCCGAAGGCGCGCTGAAGGGCGTGCTCGGCTACACCGACGAGCCGCTGGTTTCGATCGACTTCAACCATAATGCGGCAAGCTCGACCATCGACAGCCTTGAAACGGCAGTGATCGACGGCAAGCTGGTGCGCGTACTGAGCTGGTACGACAATGAATGGGGCTTTTCGAACCGCATGATCGATACTGCGGGCGTGATCGCCAAATTCCTCTAAAGCCCAAAGGAAACGTCGATGACCGCGTTCAAGACCCTCGACGACATCGGTGACGTCACCGGCAAACGCGTGCTCGTACGCGTCGATCTGAACGTCCCGATGAACGATGGCGCGGTCGGCGACCGGACGCGGATCGAGGCGGCGATGCCGACGATCCGCGAACTGGCGGACAAGGGGGCGATCGTCCTGCTGCTGGCGCATTTCGGGCGTCCGAAGGGCGCCAAGAACCCGACCCAGTCGCTAAGTCTGGTCATGGGCGGTTTGGAAGATGTGCTCGGCCATTCGGTCATGTTCATTCCCGAATGCGTCGGCGAGGGCGCAAAAGCGGGCATCGCGGTGCTCGCCGCCGGCGATGTTGCGGTGCTGGAAAACACGCGTTTCTATCCGGGCGAGGAAAAGAACGATCCGGCCTTTGCCGACGCGCTGGCCGAAATCGGCGACCTTTACGTCAACGACGCCTTTTCGGCGGCGCACCGCGCGCATGGCTCGACCGAGGGCATCGCCCACCGCCTGCCTGCTTATGCTGGCCGTGCGATGGAAGCCGAACTCAAGGCGCTCGACGCCGCGCTCGGCAATCCGGCGCATCCGGTGGCGGCCGTCGTCGGCGGCGCCAAGGTGTCGAGCAAGATCGACGTGCTGCGCCATCTGGTGAGCAAGGTCGACCATCTGATCATCGGCGGAGGCATGGCGAACACCTTTCTCGCCGCGCGGGGGGTCGATGTTGGCAAGTCGCTGTGCGAGCATGACCTGGTCGACACCGCGAACGCGATTTTTGAGGCGGCCGATGCGGCAGGCTGCACGATCCATCTGCCGTACGACGTCGTAGTGGCGAAAGAATTTGCGCCGAACCCGCCGACGCGTACCGTCAACGTCCATGAGGTCGCGGCCGACGAGATGATTCTCGATGTCGGTCCCGCGGCGGTCGAAGCCCTGGCCGATGTCCTCAAAAACTGCCGCACCCTCGTCTGGAACGGTCCGCTTGGTGCGTTCGAAACACCACCCTTCGACACCGCAACGGTCGCGCTAGCGAAGACCGCTGCGGCGCTGACCCGCGAAGGATCGCTGATCTCGGTCGCGGGCGGCGGCGATACCGTTGCCGCGCTCAATCACGCGCGTGTCGCTGGCGATTTTACCTTTGTATCGACCGCCGGCGGCGCTTTCCTCGAATGGATGGAAGGCAAGCCGCTTCCCGGCGTGGACGCGCTGTCGCAATGACCGCGCAGGTCGTCGGTCTTTTCGACACGCCCATCGTGGTGGATGAATTGCCGAACGCTGCCTCCTTCAATGCTGCGCTGAAGCCGCTCATTCAGGCGCGCCGAGCGGAGCGACCCGGCGTGTCGATATCGAATATCGGCGGATGGCAGTCCGAACATGACGTCGCAGAGTGGGCGGCCGAGCCTGTGGAATATTTGCTGCAACATATCTTCGCGCTCGCCAATGCCCATTGTGTCGATATCGTCTCTCCCGGCGCGCCCCGGCACCAGTGGGCGAGTGACATATGGGTGAATGTGTCACCGCCGCACGCGTCGAACCAGATGCACACCCATCCCGGCGCCTATTGGTCGGCGATCTATTATGTCGACGACGGATCGGACACAGGCGACGGTGCGATCGGTGGTGAATTGGTGATCGAGGATCCACGGATGCCGATGGTGCTGATGACGATGCCCAATTTGAGGCTGCGTAGTCCCAACGGGTCTGTTCACGAACCGCAGTTGAAAATGAAAGTGCGGAGCGGGCGCATCATCATGTTCCCGTCGTGGTTGAGTCATGGCGTAGTGCCGCACCAAGGCGCGCGTGACCGTATTTCAATTGCGATCAACCTGCTCGCCGTGCCGTTGAATTCGACCTGACGACATCGATATTGGCGCGCATTGCATCCCGAAGACGGGGCCGCTATGCGCGCCGCCACATACGTATGCAAACCATCGGAGACGTTATGACCACCGCCAATGCCGAGATGCTCAAACAGATTAAAGCGGGACGGGGCTTTATCGCCGCGCTCGATCAGAGCGGCGGTTCGACGCCAAAGGCGCTGAAGGGATATGGGATCGAAGCCGATGCCTTTTCGAACGACGAAGAGATGTTCGGCCTGATCCACGCGATGCGCAGCCGCATCGTCACCGCGCCGTGCTTCAACGGTGAAAAGGTGATCGGCGCGATCCTTTTCGAACGCACGATGGACGGCGACGCCGATGGCAAGCCGGTGCCGACGCTGCTCTGGGAACGCGGCGTGGTGCCGTTTCTGAAAGTCGACAAGGGGCTGGAGGACGAAGTTAACGGTGTTCAGTTGATGAAGGCCAATCCCGATCTCGAGGCCTTGTGTGAGCGTGCGATCGCGAAGGGCGTATTCGGCACGAAGATGCGCAGCGTCGTCAATCTCGCCAATCCGGCGGGGGTGAAGGCGATCGTCGAACAGCAGTTCGCCGAAGCGAAGCGTATCGCGGCGCACGGTCTCGTCCCGATCATCGAGCCCGAAGTGAACATCAAGAGCGCCGAACGCGATGGCGCCGACCGTTTGCTGCTCAACGAGACGTTGGCTGCGCTCGACGCCTGGACCGGCGCGCCGGTGATGCTCAAGCTATCGCTGCCGACCGAGGCCGGGCTGTTCCAGCCGCTGGTCGATCATCCCAAAGTGCTCCGCGTCGTGGCGCTGTCGGGCGGCTTCGCGCGCCCCGAAGCTTGCGCCGAGCTGGCCAAGAACCCGGGCATCATCGCGAGCTTTAGCCGCGCTTTGCTGGAAGACCTGCGCCACCAGATGAACGACGACGAGTTCGATAAATCGCTTGGCGGCGCCATTCACGAGATTCACGCGGCCTCCGTGGCCTGATGTGATGGGAGAGCGGTGGCAAGCCGTCGATGACTATATCGCCGCGAAACTGCTCGGCGATGACGACGTGCTTGCCACCACCCTCGCAAATAATGCCGCGCAGGGCCTGCCGCCGATCGATGTGTCGGCGGCGCAAGGGAAGATGCTGTGCCTGCTGGCGCAGATCGCGGGCGCCAAACGCATCCTAGAAATCGGGACGCTCGGCGGTTATTCGACGATCTGGCTGGCGCGCGCGCTGCCTGAGGATGGTCGGCTCGTGACGCTGGAGCTCGATCCGCACCACGCCTCGGTGGCACGCGTAAATCTGGAACGCGCTCAGCTATCAGCCAAGATCGATATCCGGGTCGGCCCGGCGGTCGATAGCCTGGCCGCGATGACGGGACACGCGCCGTTCGATTTCGTTTTCATCGATGCCGATAAGCAGAGCAATGCGCATTATGTGCGCGAGGCGATCCGGCTCGGACATGCAGGAACGACGATTGTCGTCGACAATGTCGTGCGCGAAGGCGGTGTGCTGGAGGTCGACAGCGACGATGAGCGGATCGTCGGAACCCGCGCACTGTTCGACATGTTGAGCGCCGAGCCGCGGCTTGACGCGACCGCGGTGCAGACGGTGGGCGCGAAAAAATGGGATGGGTTTGTGCTGGCGCGGGTGCGCTAAAGCCCTCCTGCAAAGCGAAACGAGAAGCGGTAATCCTCGGGCTTCAGTACGATATTCGTGATTTTGTCGGGGCGTACCGATTCCAGCGTGATGCTGCCATCGGCTAGCGGGGCTGGTTCGCCCAATATGACCTCGAATGGCTGTGTCTCGCCATTGCCGCGAATCCATAGCATCTTCAGCCGCACCCGGCCTGCCCAGACACAGCGTGCGTTCATCGGGCAGCGGCTGTCTTCCAGCACTTCGACCGGCTGGATGATCGGGCCGTCGGAATAGGCGTTTTGGCCGAGCGCGACGTTGCTGGCATCGGCGAGCGGTGTCTGCCCGGCCGTCGTGGCACACGCCGACAGCGAAAACGCTGCGAGGACGATGGGGCGGCGAGGCGTGGCATGTTCTGCATTTGCCCGTTGCTACCCGCGTCGCTATGAACCCGCCATGACCCGTATCCCCTGCCAGCTTTACCTCATCTCGCCGCTCGACGTCGGCGGCGATTTTCCCAATCGGTTGACCGAGGCGCTCGACGCTGGCCCGGTCGCGGCGTTCCAGTTTCGCGTCAAAGGGCTGGAGCAGCATGAAGCGGCGCGGCTTGCCGAACCGTTGCAGGCGATTTGCGCGGCGCGCGATGTGGCGTTCATCGTCAACGACGATGTCGCGCTGGCGAAGCGGCTGGGCGCTGACGGCGTGCATCTGGGGCAGGACGATGGCGATCCCCGCGAAGCGCGCCGCGAGCTCGGTCCCAACGCCCAGATCGGCGTTACCTGCCATGCGAGCCGCCATATGGCGATGGAAGCGGGCGAGGCGGGGGCCGACTATGTCGCGTTCGGCGCCTTTTATCCGACGACGACCAAAACGGTCGAGCATCAGGCTGAACCCGAAATCCTGGAATGGTGGCAGGGCATGTTCGAACTGCCATGCGTCGCGATCGGCGGGATCACGGTCGAGAATGCTCGCGCGCTGGTCGATGCGGGAGCCGATTTCCTGGCGGTGTCGGGCGGCGTGTGGGCGCACCCCGATGGTCCGGCCGCGGCCGTGCTTGCGTTCAGCGCGCTGTTGAAAGATCAGCCCGCAGGATAATCGTATCCAGGCTTTTTCGGCGGTTCTCGGGATGGCATCGGCGGCGCAGCATCCTTGCGCCAGCCAAAGAGGCCGGCGCAAGGCGCTGGACGGCGCGGCGGTACGGCGCCGCTACCGCGTGGTGGGGGTGTCACATCGGAAAGATCGATACTCATCATGCCGCTGATATGCCGCGAACGAATGCCCCCATATTGGATCGATGCGTCAAATCAGCTTCGGTTCGTCGCCTTTTGGCTTGCGGCGCTTTTGACTTGCATGCGACGCGGCGTATCGCAACACGGCGGGCGGGGAGATAATTATGACCGAGATCACCACGGCGACCGCACGCGGTCGCGAACTGACGCTCCGCGCGATCATCCTTGGCGGCGTGCTCACGCTGATGTTCACCGCCGCAAACGTCTATCTGGGACTGAAGGTCGGGCTGACCTTTGCCACCTCGATTCCCGCCGCGGTGATATCGATGGCGCTGCTGCGCTATATGGCCGGATCGACGATCCTCGAGAATAATATCGTCCAGACCATCGCGAGCGCTGCGGGCACGCTGGCGGCGATCATCTTCGTCCTGCCGGGTTTGGTGATGGTCGGGTACTGGCAGGGATTTCCGATGCTGGAGACCACAGCAATCACCATGCTCGGCGGGATTTTGGGGGTGTTGTTCTCGGTGCCGCTGCGCCGCGCGCTCGTGGTCGATTCGGACCTGCCCTATCCCGAGGGCCGCGCCGCCGCCGAAGTGCTGCAGGTCGGGGCGGCCAGCGCCGAGGGGGCCGAGGAAAACAAGGCGGGCTTGTCGGCGCTGCTGTGGAACTCGATCGTTGCGGCGGGCTTTACGCTGCTCACCCAGATGAAGCTGGCGGGCGCCGAAGTCGCGCGCTGGTTCGCTGTCGGCAGCGGCGCGACGGGTATTGCCGGGGGGCTGGCGTTTGCGCTGTTCGGAGTCGGGCACCTCGTCGGCCTGTCGGTCGGCATGGCGCAGCTCGTCGGCCTCGTGACCGGCTGGTGGGTGCTGCTGCCCATCCTGACGCAAGGCGGACCGGGGGATCCCGAGACGCTGGCAAACACCGTGTTCCGCGCCGATGTGCGTTTCTTTGGCGCCGGCGTTATCGCGGTCTCGGCGATCTGGACGCTGATCCGGATCGCCGGCCCAGTGCTGGGCGGTATTCGGTCGGCGATGGCGGCGAGCCGCGCGCGGCAAGGCGGCGCGGCGATGGCGATTGAGGAACAGGATATCTCGATCAAATGGGTGTTCGGCGGATCGCTGGCGCTGATGCTGCCGATCGGCTGGCTGCTGTGGGCCGAACTTGCGGGCGGGCCGCTCGCGGGATCGTCGATGATCCTGGTCGCGGGTGCGATCCTGTTCATTATCATTGTCGGGCTGATGATCGCCTCGGTCACCGGCTATATGGCTGGCCTGATCGGCGCATCGAACTCGCCGGTGTCGGGGATCGGTATCCTCGCGATCATCGCCTCGTCGCTGCTCCTACTTGGGCTGCTCGGTCGTGGCGGCGGAGAGGCCGAGATCGACGCGATGGTCGCTTATGCGCTGATCGTGACGGGTCTCGTGTTCGGCATCGCCACAATCTCCAACGACAATCTTCAAGATCTGAAAACGGGCCAGCTGGTCGGGGCGACGCCGTGGAAACAGCAAGTTGCGCTCATCATCGGTGTGATATTCGGCTCACTGATCGTCCCGCCCGTGCTCAATGTGCTCAACGAAACTGTTGGGTTTGTCGGCGTCCCCGGCGCCGGACCGAACGCGCTGGCCGCACCGCAAGCGGGGCTCATCTCTTCGCTGGCGCATATCGGGATCTACTTGCCGATGGCGGTGATATTGCCGGTGGTAATCGGCGCGGTCGGCGGCTGGTTTTATGACCGCTGGGCGGCGAAGCGCCCGAACGCCAGTTTTGCCCACCGCATGGGCGTGCTGACCGCGACGGGGATGATCGTCGGCGAAAGCCTGCTCGGGGTGCTCTACGCCGGGATTGTCGCGGGCAGCGGCAGCGATGCGCCGCTGGCAGTGGTGGGCGAGGGCTATGCACCCTTTGCACCGTGGATCGGGCTTTTCCTGTTCGGTGGGCTTGTGTGGGCCAGCTATCGGCGCACGCGTCGGCTCGTCGTCGCCACCCCCTGATGCTGCGGCTTGCCCTCCGCCGCGTCCGCGGCTAAAGGCGCGCACCTGATACCGATGCCCTGCGCGGCGCCGGTCTGCTCTTTCCATCCTTGAACAGCGAGTGTGCGCGATGAAAATCACCGGCGTTGAAATCCGTCCCGGCAATATTATCGAATTTGAAAAGGGGATATGGAAGGTCACCAAGATCCAGCACACCCAGCCGGGCAAGGGCGGCGCCTATATGCAGGTCGAAGCCAAGAACCTGATCGACGGCCGCAAGCTCAACAACCGCTTCCGCAGCGCGGATACGGTCGAAAAGGTGCGCCTCGATACCAAGGATTTCCAGTTCCTCTATGCCGAGGGCGAGGATCTGGTGTTCATGGACAAAGACAGTTTCGAGCAGATCAACATATCCAAGGATGTCGTCGGCGACGCGCATGAATTCCTGCAGGACGGGATGGACGTCGTGCTCGAGCTTTGGGAAGAGCGCCCGATCTCGGTCGAACTGCCCGAAACGATCGAAGCGACGATCGTCGAAGCCGACGCGGTGGTGAAGGGGCAGACCGCCTCGTCGTCATACAAGCCCGCGATCCTCGACAATGGCGTGCGCGTGATGGTGCCGCCGCATATCACCAGCGGAACCAAGATCGTCGTGCATGTGTACGACCGAGAATATGTCCGCCGCGCCGACTGATCTGAAATCCCGCCGCCGCGAGATTCGGGCGGGTGGAAGACGCTTTCCGACCCTCAAGCGGGAGAAAATGGGGAGGCCATATCCGGCATCATCACCGTCATGGAACGCGCCGCGCGCAAGGCGGGCACGAAGCTGCGCCGCGACTTCGGCGAGATCGAACATTTGCAGGTTTCGCAAAAGGGACCGGCTGATTTCGTGTCGAAGGCCGATCAGGCCGCCGAACGGACGCTTTATGATGAACTCGGCCGCGACCGTCCGGGCTGGGGCTTTGTGCTTGAAGAGGGCGGGGTGATCGAGGGCGAACCCGGCAAGCCGCGCTTCATCATCGACCCGCTCGACGGCACCTCGAACTTCCTTCACGCGATCCCGCATTTCGCGATTTCGATCGCGGTGCAGGAACCGAAGATCGGCGGCGGCTGGGGCGACATCACCTCGTGCCTGATCTATCAGCCGGTCACAGACGAAAGCTATTGGGCCGAGCGCGGCCGTGGTGCGTGGCTGCACGACCGCCGCCTGCGCGTCGCGTCGCGTCGTAACCTAAACGAATGCCTGATTTCGACCGGCATTCCGTTCATGGGCCATGGCAATATGCCGCAGTGGAGCCGCATTTTCGGCGCCGTCGCCCCCGAAGTCGCCGGCATCCGCCGCTTCGGCGCCGCCAGCCTTGATCTCGCGTGGGTCGCGGCGGGGCGTTACGACGGGTTTTGGGAAAGCGACCTGAAGATTTGGGACGTTGCCGCCGGCATGCTGCTGGTGCGCGAAGCCGGCGGCTTCGTCAGCGATTTTCGCGGCGGTGACCGCGCGATCGAGCGCAGCGAATTCATCGCGGGCAGCGCTGCGGTGCATTCGAAGCTGCAAAAGCTGGTCGCGGGCGCGCTGCGCAACGTGTAATCCTATTCGTCATCCCGGCCTTCGCCGGGATGACGTTCCAAGGGTGCGCTCACTTCTCAAACACATACTCGCGGAAACTGTCCATCAGTGTCGCCCAGGTGTTGAAAGTTTCGCCGACATTTTCGCGCGGGATGCCCGCGAAATCGAGGTCGACGTCCATTTCGAGCACGGGATCGCCCTCGTCATCCTTGTACGCGCGGGCGAAGCGCTTGTCCTTGTTCCACTTGTTGAGCTTGTCGAGCGAGACGTCCGTGGCGTCGCTGAAACCCATGTAATATTGCAGCGTCTTGCACTTCTTGCCCTCGTCGCAGTTCATGAACAGCACGAGGAACTTCAGGCCGTTGCGATTGCTCTCGATATAGGGATCGTCGCCCGGCTTGGCGACGATCGTTGCGGGCCAGCCCTGCGACTCGACGATTGCCTCGATCGTCGCCGGATCGGCGGCGCTGACGAGTTCGGCGTGGGCGGGCGTCGCCGCGAGCACGGCGGATGCGCCAAAGGCAAAGGCGGCGCGCGTGGCAAATGATCTCATGAAACTCCCCCTCTTTGAACCGCGGTCAAAATCACCCCCGAAAGCGCCGGATTGACCTCACTTCCTGTGGCGTATCACAGCGATAGGCGCCGTCACCAGCGGCGTTTGTGCTTTTGGTCACTTGGCGCATGAAAATCATGCCCGCGGCGCTTGCGACGGGCGGCATGCTGGCCTAAAGCGCCCGCATAAACGGGTGGCAAACACCTCAAAACAAGACTGCGAGCTCCCATGGTCGATCTGACGCAATATCTGCCGATCCTGATATTCCTGGTCATTGCGGTCGGGTTGTCGTCGGCGTTCGTGTTCCTGCCGATGGGCGTGGCGCGCTTGACCGGGGCGCACAAGCCCGACCCGGCGAAGCTGACCGAATATGAATGCGGTTTTCCGGCGTTCGAAGACGCGCGCAGCCAGTTCGACGTGCGCTTTTATCTCGTCGCGATCCTGTTCATCATCTTCGACCTTGAAGCCGCGTTCCTGTTTCCTTGGGCAGTCAGCCTGGAAGAAATCGGCTGGGCCGGTTGGGCCACGATGATGATATTCCTCGCCGAGCTTGCGATCGGCCTCGTCTATGCATGGAAGAAAGGGGCGTTGGACTGGGAATGAGCAGCTCGATCATCCTGCCGCCCGGCCAGATGCCGGTTGCCCCGGGGGCCAACCCCGACATGGCGTATTTCGACGACCTCAACAGCGAGGTCGGCGACAAGGGCTTTCTCGTGACCTCGACCGAGGATCTGTTCAACTGGGCGCGCACCGGCTCGCTCTGGTGGATGACCTTTGGTCTCGCATGCTGCGCGGTCGAGATGATCCACGTCAACATGCCGCGCTATGACATGGAACGCTTTGGCGCTGCGCCGCGCGCTAGCCCGCGCCAGTCCGACGTGATGATCGTCGCGGGCACGCTGTGCAACAAGATGGCTCCGGCGCTGCGCCGCGTTTACGATCAGATGTCGAACCCGAAATATGTGATTTCGATGGGCAGCTGCGCGAATGGCGGCGGCTATTATCACTACAGCTATTCGGTGGTGCGTGGCTGCGATCGCATCGTCCCTGTGGACATTTATGTTCCCGGCTGCCCGCCGACTGCCGAAGCCTTGCTTTACGGCGTGATGCAGTTGCAGCGGAAAATCCGCCGCGTTGGGACGATCGAACGCTGATGGCCCACGCCGCTCCCCTGATTTCGCCGCGCGCGACGCTGGCGGCCGAGCTGAAGCAGCTGCTCGGCACCGATCTGCTCGCGCATGATTTTGCCGCCGACGAAGACAGCATCACGGTGGATCGCGATGCAATCGCGGGGGTGATGATCGCGCTTCGTGACAATCTCGAATACCAGCAGATGATGGAGATCGCCGGAGTCGATTACCCCGAGCGTGCCGAGCGGTTCGAGGTCGTCTATCACCTGCTCAGCGTGACACGGAATCACCGCTTGCGCGTTCGCGTGTCGACCGATGAGGCGACGCCGGTGCCGACGATCGTTCCGGTGTGGCCGAACGCCGGCTGGCTAGAACGCGAAGTGTTCGACATGTATGGGGTGCTGTTCGCCGGCAATCCCGACCTGCGCCGCATCCTGACCGACTATGGTTTTCAGGGGCATCCGCAGCGCAAGGACTTTCCGCTGACCGGCTATATCGAGCTGCGTTACAGCGAAGAAGACAAGCGCGTTGTTTATGAGCCTGTGAAGCTGGCGCAGGATTTCCGCAACTTCGACTTTCTCTCACCCTGGGAAGGCGCCGATTATGTGCTGCCGGGCGACGAGAAGGCTGGCGGCACTGGCGAGGCGCCGGGCAAGGGCGCGCCGACGCCGATGACCGCGCAAGAAGTGAAGGCGTCGGACGACAAGGCGAAAGCTTCACCCCCGCCGACCCCCAAGACGACCGACAGCCCGGCGCAGACGGGCGCGGGCGCCAAGGTCAACAAGGCCGCGTCGAAAACGAGCCGCGACGGTGCGAAATCCAAAGTCGCGACCAAAGAGGCGAAGACGCCCGCGACGTCCAAGGCCGAAAAGGCGCCCGCCAAGCCGCGCGCGCCGCGCAAGCCCAAGACGGGAGGTGACGCATGACCGACACCCCGACGATCCGCCACCATGGCGGCGACATGTTCGAAGGCTATCCTGTCGATACCGCGAATACGGCGGGCGATCAGGCGGTCACCAACTACACGATCAACTTCGGCCCGCAGCATCCGGCGGCGCACGGCGTCTTGCGCCTCGTGCTCGAGCTGGACGGCGAGATTATCGAGCGCGTCGATCCGCACGTCGGCCTGCTGCACCGCGGCACCGAAAAACTGATCGAGTATAAGACCTATTTGCAGGCGCTGCCCTATTTTGACCGGCTCGACTATTGCTCGCCGCTCGGCATGGAGCACAGCTATGTGCTCGCGATCGAAAAGCTGCTCGACCTCGAAGTTCCGGCGCGCGCGCAGTACCTTCGCACGATGTTCGCCGAGCTGACGCGCATCTGCAATCACATGCTCAACATCGGGTCGCACGTCATGGACGTCGGCGCGATGACGCCGAACCTGTGGGTGTTCGAGCTGCGCGAGGATTGCCTGAACTTCTTCGAGCGCGCCTCGGGTGCGCGCATGCACAGCGCCTATTTCCGCCCGGGCGGGGTCCATCAGGATGTTCCCGAAAAGCTGCTTGTCGACATCGGCGAGTGGGTCGAAACGCGGCTGCCGAAGCTGTTCGGCGACGCGATGAGCCTCGTCATCGACAACCGCATCTTCAAACAGCGCAACGTCGACATCGCGACGGTGAGCAAGGAAGATGCGCTGGCGTGGGGCTTCTCGGGTCCGATGATCCGCGGCAGCGGCATCGCGTGGGATCTGCGCAAGTCGCAGCCCTATGACGCCTATGCCGCGATGGAATTCGACATTCCCGTTGGCACCCGCGGCGATTGCTACGACCGCTTCATGGTGCGCGTCGAGGAAGTGTATCAGTCGGCGAAGATCATCAAACAGTGCCTGCGCGACATGCCCACCGGCCCGATCGCCAGCCTGGACCGCAAGATTGTCCCGCCGAAGCGCGGCGAGATGAAGCAGTCGATGGAATCGCTGATCCATCATTTCAAGCTTTACACCGAGGGCTTCCACGTTCCCGCGGGCGAAGTCTATGTCGCGACCGAAAGCCCCAAGGGCGAATTCGGCGTCTATCTGGTCAGCGACGGCACCAACAAGCCGTACCGCTGCAAGATCCGCCCGACGGCGTTTTCGCATCTGCAGGCGATGGACATGATGTCGAAGGGTCACATGCTCGCGGACACCACCGCAATTATCGGCGCGATTGACGTCGTGTTCGGGGAGTGTGACCGGTGAGCGCGCGCTCTGATCCTGGCGTCGGGCGGCAAGGCTCAACGGATGCGCCGATCACCCGGAAACCAAGCGGCAAGTTGCGCGTGACACGGGAATCGCCCTCTGCGCGGGTAGTTGTTCCGCGCTGACGGCAGTGCAGTCTTGAAGCCGAGGACCCTGCGCCAGCTTGGACGAGCACGGCAACGCACGCGTATCTTTGGCAATGCGGTGCGGCAACAGGCCTGGTGCTCAACTCGCTTTTGTAGATGTGGCTCCGGCGAGATCGAACCGTTGGTGAAGCGCCCGATGGCACGGTGATCAATGGCTGACGCACCCCAAATCCCCGACGAAGCCGAAACCCGCGCGCGCTGGGGCGCTTTTGCGTGGACGGCCGAAAATGCCGCGAAGGCGAAGGCGGTCATCGCGCGCTATCCCGCGGGGCGCCAGCGCTCGGCGGTGATGCCGCTGCTCGACCTTGCGCAACGCCAGGTCGGCGCGGAGACGCAGACGCAGGGCTGGCTACCCGTGCCGGTGATCGAATATGTCGCGGCGCAGCTCGATATGCCGTTCATGCGCGCCTATGAAGTCGCATCCTTCTACACCATGTACAATCTCGTCCCTGTCGGTCGTTACCATGTGCAGGTCTGCGGCACGACGCCATGCCTGCTGCGCGGGTCGGACGATGTCATGGCCGCGTGCAAGAATCGCGGCATGACCAAGGGCAAGACCACGCCCGACGGGCTTTTCACGCTGACCGAGGTCGAATGCATGGGCACCTGCACCAACGCGCCGATGGTCCAGATCAACGACGATAATTACGAAGATCTTGATTTTGACCGCATGGCCGCGATCCTCGATGCGCTGGCCGCGGGCGAGACGCCGAAGGCGGGGACCCAGATTGCGGGGCGTCATACGAGCGAGCCCGAGGGCGGCCCGACGACACTGAAAGAGATGGTGAAGTCCAACCACGACTATCGGAAGGAGTGGTGACATGAGCCTTCAGGATAAGGATCGCATCTTCACCAACATCTATGGCTTCCAGCCGTGGAACCTGAAGTCGGCACAGATGCGCGGCGATTGGGACAAGACCAAGGATCTGATGAAGCGCGGCCAGGACGCGATCATCGAAGAGATCAAGGCGTCGGGGCTGCGCGGCCGCGGCGGCGCGGGCTTCCCGACCGGGCTGAAGTGGAGCTTCATGCCGAAGGAGCCGCGCGCCGACCGCCCGAGCTTCCTGGTAATCAACGCCGATGAATCCGAACCCGGTTCGTGCAAGGACCGCGAAATCATCCGTCACGATCCGCACAAGCTGATCGAGGGTGCGCTGATCGCGGGCTTCGCGATGCGTGCGCGCGCCGCGTACATCTACATCCGCGGCGAGTTCATCCGCGAGGCCGAGACGCTCTTCGCCGCGGTGCAGGAGGCGTATGACGCGGGCCTGCTCGGCAAGAATGCCGCGAAATCGGGCTATGACTTCGACGTCTTCGTCCATCGCGGCGCCGGCGCCTATATCTGCGGCGAAGAAACCGCGATGATCGAAAGCCTGGAGGGCAAGAAGGGCCAGCCGCGCCTGAAACCGCCGTTCCCGGCGGGCGCGGGCCTTTATGGTTGCCCGACGACGGTCAACAATGTCGAAAGCATTGCGGTCGTCCCGACGATCCTGCGCCGTGGCGCGCCGTGGTTCTCGTCCTTTGGGCGCGAGAACAACAAGGGCACCAAGCTGTTCCAGATCAGCGGCCATGTGAATACGCCGTGCGTTGTCGAGGAAGAGATGAGCATTCCCTTCCGCGAGCTGATCGACAAGCATTGCGGCGGCATTCGCGGTGGCTGGGACAATCTGCTCGCCGTCATCCCCGGCGGATCGTCGGTGCCGCTGGTTCCCGCCGCCGAGATCATGGACGCGCCGATGGATTTCGACGGGCTGAAAGCCGTCGGATCGGGCCTCGGCACCGCCGCCGCGATCGTGATGGACAAGTCGACCGACGTGGTCCAGGCGATCAGCCGGATCAGCTATTTCTACAAGCATGAAAGCTGCGGCCAGTGCACGCCGTGCCGCGAAGGCACCGGATGGATGTGGCGCGTGATGGAACGCCTGCGCATCGGCGACGCCGACATCAGCGAGATCGACACGCTCTATGACGTGACCAAGCAGGTCGAAGGCCACACCATCTGCGCGCTCGGCGATGCCGCGGCGTGGCCGATCCAGGGCCTGATCAAGCATTTCCGCCCCGAACTGGAGCGGCGTATTCGCGACAATGGTGGCGTGCTGGAGGCAGCCGAGTGAAGTTGGCTTCGTTCCGATTGGCGGGGTTTGCCTGCGTCGCGATGGTTGCATTGCAGCTATCGACTCCTGCTGGCGCCCAGCAGGGATCGCATCTGCATGAGCCGGAGGCGCCCAATGTGCCGCTCGTCGCCGATAACGCCGCAAAACAGCGCGAAATCGTGATGAAATCCTTTGCGGATTGCGTCGTCGACAGCGCGCGTGCGCGTCGTCTGGCGCGCGAATTCATCGCTATGGATCCGCAGTCGGAGGAAGCCGGAAAATTTGGCGACAAAGTCACCGAGCCGGGTTGCTTGCCGAAAGTCGGGCAAACGAAATATGCGTCGAGGCTGGCGTTTACCCCGTTTCTTTTTCGGTATGAGCTGTTTGGCGCTCTTTATCGTAAAACCTATCGCGATGCCCCGAGCGCGGCCCTCAAGGCTTTGCCGGTACGCGATTACGCAAAAGAATTCGCGTCCGGCACCGTCCCGAACACGATTCTATCGCTGCGGCAGTTCGGCGACTGCGTAGCGCGCATCGCACCGGCGGAAAGCCATAGCTTGGTGATGTCCGACATCTATACCGCCGAGGAAAATAACGCGATTACGGCGGTATTGCCAAATTTGCAGGCCTGTATGCCGCCAGGGCAGAGCGTAAGCTTCGGACGAGGAATCCTGCGCGGTGCTCTGGCCGAGGGGCTGTATCGCCTGCGCGAGATCGGCAATTTATCTGAAAGTTCCGATAATGCCTAAAGTCACCGTAGATGGCGTAGAAATCGACGTCCCGCAGGGCGCGACCGTTCTGCAGGCGTGCGAGATGGCGGGGAAGGAAATTCCGCGCTTCTGCTACCATGAGCGGCTGTCGATCGCCGGCAATTGCCGCATGTGCCTGGTCGAGGTCGCCCCGGGGCCGCCGAAGCCGCAGGCGTCGTGCGCGCTGCCGACCGCCGAGGGGCAGGTGATCAAGACCGATAGCCCGATGGTGAAGAAGGCGCGCGAAGGGGTGATGGAGTTCCTGCTCATCAACCACCCGCTCGACTGCCCGATCTGCGACCAGGGCGGCGAATGCGACCTGCAGGATCAGAGCATCGCCTATGGCCGCGGCGCGACGCGCTATGACGAGAATAAGCGCGCCGTCACCGAGAAATATATGGGCCCGATCGTCAAGACGCAGATGAACCGCTGCATCCAGTGCACGCGCTGCGTCCGCTTTGCCGAGGAAGTTGCCGGGGTCGAAGATATCGGCGCGATCGGGCGCGGCGAGAATATGCAGATCACCTCCTATCTGGAGCATGCAGTCGCGAGCGAGCTTTCGGGCAATATCGTCGATCTATGCCCGGTGGGCGCGCTGACCAGCAAGCCTTATGCGTTCGAGGCGCGTCCGTGGGAGCTGACCAAAACGCTCGGCATCGACATGATGGACGCGGTCGGCACCAATGTCCGCATCGACAGCCGCGGGCGGCAGGTGCTGCGCGTGCTGCCGCGGATCAACGACGATGTGAACGAGGAATGGGCGAGCGACAAGACGCGCCACCATGTCGATGGCCTGACCCGACGCCGTCTCGACCGGCCTTATGTCCGCAAGGACGGCCAGCTGGTCGAAGCGACGTGGGCGGAGGCATTCGAGGCGATCAAGGCGGTGAACGCCGGCAAGTCGGTCGCCGCGATCGCGGGCGACATGGCCGATTGCGAGACGATGTTTGCCGCCAAGGCGCTGATCAATGCGCTCGGTTCTACCTTGCTGGAAGGACGCCAGACCGGGCTCGACTATGATGTCAGCAGCCTGTCGGCGGTCAATTTCAACACCGGTATCGCCGAGGCCGAAAATGCCGATATGATCCTGCTGATCGGCGCGAATCTGCGCTGGGAAGCGCCGCTGATCAATACGCGCATCCGCAAGGCGGTGTGGAAGAAGGGCGCGAAGGTTTTTGCGATCGGGCCCGAGAAGGACCAGACGTATAAGGTCGCATGGCTCGGCGACGACGCCTCGCTCGTCGCCAAGCTGCCCGCGGCGGCGCTTGACGCGCTCAAGGGCGCCGAACGCCCGCTGATCATCGTCGGCGGCGGCGGCCTCGCGGTTCCCGGCATCCATGGTGCGGCGCTGGCGCTCGCCAAGTCGGTGAACGCGGTCAAGGACGGCTGGAACGGCTTTTCGGTCGTCCATATGGCGGCGAGCCGCATGGGCGGGCTGATGCTCGGCTATGCGCAGCCCGGCGGGATCAAGGATATTGTCGCGGCGAAGCCGAAGCTGGCCTTCTTCCTCGGCGCCGACGAGGTTGATTTTACCGACTTTGCCAAGACGCTGAAGGTCTATGTCGGCCATCATGGCGACAAGGGCGCGCATGCCGCCGACGTCATCCTGCCCGCCGCGGCGTGGACCGAAAAGGACTTCACCACGGTCAACACTGAGGGCCGGGTCCAGCGCAGCGAAAAGGCAGTATTCGCACCGGGCGACGCGCGTGAGGATTGGAGCATTTTCCGGGCTTTGGCCGATACGCTGGGCGTGTCGCTTGGCTTCGACAGCTTCGACGCATGCCGCGCCGCGATGATTGCGGCGGTTCCGGCGCTCGGGGTCGAAGGCGTTGCCGATTACGGCTGGTCAGCGTCGAAGCTGCCCGCCAAACCCGAGGCACGTGCGATCCCGTCGCCGATCCAGGATTTTTACCTCACCAATGCCATCTGCCGCGCGTCACCGACGATGCAGCGCTGCTCGGACGAAATCCTCCATGGCGGTGAATATGCGGAGGCCGCGGAATGACCCCGGTACATGCGATCGCCAGCGTGCTGCTGGCCGGGATGAGCTTTGCCGTCTGGCGCGGCTTTAATCCGCGCAACAAGTCCGAGAAGCCCGGGCCGCATAACGACTGGCGGAACCAGGACGGGACGCGGAAATGACCGAGACTTTCATCTCTTGGGGTATGGACCCAAACTGGGCGTGGGGTGTCGCAACCGTCGCGGGCATCCTGCTGATCGCGTTGCCACTGATGCTAGCGGTCGCGATGATCATCTATGCCGACCGCAAGATCTGGGCGGCGATCGCGCTGCGCCGCGGGCCGAATGTCGTCGGTCCCTTCGGCCTGCTGCAAAGCTTTGCCGACGGGCTGAAAGTGTTCCTGCAGGAGACGATCATCCCGACGGGCGCGAACCGCGGGCTGTTCCTGATTGCGCCGATCATCACCTTCACTGTGGCGCTGATGGCGTGGGCGGTGATCCCGTTCAATTCGGGCGCGGTGCTCGCCGACATCAACGTCGGGCTGCTCTACATCCTCGCGATTTCGTCGCTCGGGGTTTACGGCGTCATCCTGTCGGGCTGGGCGTCGAACTCGAAATATCCCTTCTTTTCGGCGATGCGCGCTTCGGCGCAGATGATTTCCTATGAAGTCTCGATCGGCTTTATCCTGATCGGCGTCGTGCTCTTTGCCGACAGCTTCAACATGAACGAGATCGTCAAGGCGCAGCAGGGCCACGGGCTCGGCATCGTCAACGCTTTCGGCTTTAACCTGCTGCTCTTCCCGCTCGCGGTGATGTTCCTGATCTCGTCGCTGGCCGAAACCGCGCGCGCGCCGTTCGACCTCACCGAAGCCGAAAGCGAGCTTGTGGCGGGCTATCAGACCGAATATTCGTCGATGGCCTTCGCGCTGTTCTGGCTCGGCGAATATGCCAATGTGCTCCTGATGTGCACGCTCAACGCGGTGCTGTTCTGGGGCGGCTGGCTGCCGCCGCTCAACGTCGACCTGATCCCGTGGTTCGACATCCCGGGCTGGGTGTGGCTGTTCGGCAAGATCCTGTTCTTCTTCTTCATCTTCAGCTGGGTGAAGGCGACCGTCCCGCGCTACCGCTATGACCAGCTGATGCGGCTGGGCTGGAAAATCTTCCTGCCGATTTCGCTGCTCTGGATCTTCCTGATTTCGGGCTGGCTGATGCTGACGAGGTACTCATGACTTCCATCGCCCACCTCATCAAAAGCTTCACGCTGTGGGAGTTCGTCAAAGCTCATTGGCTGACCTTGAAGTATTTCTTCAAGCCGAAGGCGACGATCAACTATCCGTTCGAGAAGAACCCGCTGAGCCCGCGGTTCCGCGGCGAGCATGCGCTGCGCCGTTATCCGAACGGCGAGGAACGCTGCATCGCGTGCAAGCTGTGCGAAGCGGTGTGTCCGGCGCAGGCGATCACCATCGAGGCCGAACCGCGCGAAGACGGCTCGCGCCGCACGACGCGCTACGACATCGACATGACCAAATGCATCTATTGCGGCTTCTGTCAGGAAGCGTGCCCGGTCGATGCCGTGGTCGAGGGGCCGAACTTCGAATATGCGACCGAAACGCGCGAAGAACTGCTCTATGACAAGGCCAAGCTGCTCGCCAATGGCGACAAATGGGAACGCGCGATCGCGGCAAATCTTGCCGCCGACGCGCCCTATCGATAAGGGCGCGCGCACATGATCCAATACATTGCCTTCTGGCTCTTTGCCTCCATGGTCATCGCCTCTGCGACGATGGTCATTCTGGCGCGCAATCCTGTCCACAGCGTCATGTGGCTGATCCTCGCTTTCTTCAACGCGGCGGGATTGATGCTGCTCGCGGGCGCCGAGTTTATCGCGATGCTGCTCGTCATCGTTTATGTCGGCGCGGTCGCGGTGCTGTTCCTGTTCGTCGTGATGATGCTCAACATCGATTTCGCCGAATTGCGCGCCGGTTTCGTGCGCTATCTGCCGCTCGGCGCGCTGGTGGCGATCATCCTTGCGGTCGAACTCATCGTCGCGGGTGCAGCATGGAGCGCGGGCAAGGTCGACCTCGCCGCGCGCGCCGCGCCGGCGGTGACCGACAGGAGCAATATCCAGCAGATCGGCGAACTGCTCTACACGCGCTATATCTTCCTGTTCGAAGCGGCGGGCATCGTCCTGCTGGTCGCGATGATCGGCGCGATCGTGCTGACGCATCGTCAGCGCGGCGGGGTGCGAACGCAGAATATCTCGCTGCAGAACCAGCGCCGCCCGCAGGACGCGACGCGACTGGTCGATCCGGGCGTCGGGCAGGGGATGGAACTGTGATTTCGGTCGGCCATTATCTTGCCGTTTCGGCGGTGCTGTTCACGCTCGGCGTGCTCGGTATCTTCATCAACCGCAAGAATATCATCGTCATCCTGATGGCGATCGAGCTGATCCTGCTCGCGGTGAACATCAACCTCGTCGCGTTCAGCGCCGCGCTGAACGATCTCGTTGGACAGGTGTTCGCGATGTTCGTGTTGACCGTGGCGGCGGGCGAGGCCGCGATCGGGCTTGCCATTCTTGTGATTTATTTCCGCGGCCGCGGCACCATTGCGGTCGACGACGCCAACCGGATGAAGGGGTAAGCCGGTGATTCAGGCGATCGTTTTCCTGCCGCTGTTCGCGGCGCTTGTCGCAGGGCTGGGTCAGCGGGCTATCGGCCCCTTTGCGTCGAAGCTGATCACCACGGGCGCGCTGTTCACAAGTGCCGCGCTCAGCTGGCCGATCTTCCTGTCGTTTGTAATGGGAACCGGCGAAGCGGGCGTGACACCGGTGCTGCACTGGGTGTCGTCGGGCGCGCTCCAGTTCAACTGGGAGCTGCGCGTCGATGCGCTGACCGCGGTCATGCTCGTCGTCATCACGACGGTGTCGGCGCTCGTCCACCTCTATAGCTGGGGCTATATGGAGGAAGACCCGGACCAGCCGCGCTTCTTCGCCTATCTCTCGCTCTTCACCTTCGCGATGCTAATGCTCGTGACCGCGAACAACCTGGTGCAGATGTTCTTCGGCTGGGAAGGCGTCGGTCTCGCCTCCTATCTGCTGATCGGTTTCTGGTACAAGAAGCCGAGCGCCAACGCCGCGGCGATCAAGGCGTTTGTCGTCAACCGCGTCGGCGATCTGGGCTTCATGCTCGGTATCTTCGGTACCTTCCTGGTGTTCGGCACCGTCTCGATCCCGGAGATTCTGGCAGCCGCACCGGGCATGGCGGGTTCGACGATCAGCTTCATGGGCATGCGTCTCGACACGATGACGATCCTGTGTCTGCTGCTGTTTATCGGCGCGATGGGCAAGTCGGCGCAGCTCGGCCTGCACACCTGGCTTCCCGACGCGATGGAAGGCCCGACCCCGGTGTCGGCGCTGATCCACGCCGCGACGATGGTCACCGCGGGCGTCTTCATGGTCTGCCGCCTCTCGCCGATGTTTGAGACGAGCGAAGTCGCGCAAGGCGTCGTGATGTTCGTTGGCGCCGCGACCTGCTTCTTCGCCGCGACCGTCGCGACGACGCAGTGGGACATCAAGCGTGTCATCGCCTATTCGACCTGTTCGCAGCTCGGTTACATGTTCTTCGCCGCGGGCGCGGGCGCTTATGGCGCCGCGATGTTCCACCTGTTCACGCACGCGTTTTTCAAGGCTTTGCTGTTCCTTGGCGCCGGTTCGGTCATCCATGCGATGCACCATGAGCAGGACATGCGCTATTACGGCAATCTGCGGAAATCCATCCCGATCACCTATTGGGCGATGATGCTTGGTACGCTGGCAATCACCGGTGTCGGTATCGCAGGCGTTGCGGGTTTTGCCGGCTTCTATTCGAAGGACGGCATCCTCGAGGCTGCGTTCGCGAGCGGCGGCGGCGGCGTTGTCGCCTTCTGGGTCGGCATTTTTGTGGCCTTCCTCACCAGCTTCTATTCGTGGCGCCTCGTCTTCCTGACCTTTCACGGCAAGGCGCGCTGGGAGCAGAGCGAGCATATCCAGCATGTGGTGCACGACGACCATGGCCATGACGATCATGCGCACGCCGATCATCACCATGACGCGCACAGCGATGGCACCGCGGGCTATCACCCGCATGAAAGCCCGATCACGATGCTGATCCCGCTGGTCGTGCTGTCGATCGGCGCGGTGTTCGCGGGCATCGCCTTCCACCATCCGTTTATCTACCCCGAAGAGGGGCTAGCGTTCTGGAACGGCAGCATCGCGTTCGACGAACATCTGATGCACGCCGCGCACGAAGTGCCTTTGTGGGTCAAATGGACTCCATTTACGGTGATGGCGATCGGCCTGTTCCTCGCGTGGAACAGCTATATCCGCAACACGACTTTGCCGGGGCGTTTCGTGGCGCAGTTCAAGCTGCTCCACCGGTTCCTGTTCAACAAATGGTATTTCGACGAGCTCTACCACATCGTTTTCGTCAAACCGGCGTTCGCAATTGGCCGCTTCTTCTGGAAGCGCGGCGATGAGCAGACTATCGACCGCTTCGGTCCCGATGGCATGGCGGCGCTCGTCGCGGGGGACCCGTCTCGCGGTGCGGCTGCAATCGGGTTATGTTTATGGATATGCATTTGTGATGCTGCTCGGGCTTGTCGGCCTCGCCAGCTGGGCCATGGTGAAGTTCCTGTGAGCAGTTTCCCGATCCTTTCGCTGATGCTCGCGGCCCCCGCGCTCGCCGCCGTCGCCTGTCTCTTCGTTAGCGACAAGACGGCGCGGTGGGTTGCGCTCGGCGCCACGCTGGTCACCTTCGTCCTCGGCTGTGTGATGTGGGATCAGTTCGACATCGGCGGGCCGCAGTGGCAGTTCACCGAGCGCGCCGACCTGTTCGGCCGTTTCCAGTGGGCGCTCGGCATCGACGGTATGGCGCTGATGCTCATCATGCTCAGCGTCTTCCTGATGCCGCTCTGCATCCTCGCCAGCTGGGACGCGATCAAGAGCCGTGTCGGGCTCTACATGGCGATGTTCCTCGTCATGGAAACGATCATGATCGGCGTGTTCTGCGCCCAAGATTTGCTGCTGTTCTACATCTTCTTCGAGGCTGGCCTGATCCCGATGTATTTCATCATCGGTATCTGGGGCGGCGCGAACCGCAAATATGCGGCGTATAAATTCTTCCTCTATACGCTGCTCGGTTCGGTGCTAATGCTGATCGCGATCATTGCGATGATCGCCGAAGCCGGCACGACCGATATCCCGACGCTGCTGAATTATGACTTCCCGCTGGCGATGCAGACGTGGCTGTGGCTCGCCTTCTTCGCTAGCCTTGCGGTCAAGATGCCGATGTGGCCGGTCCACACCTGGCTTCCCGACGCGCACGTTCAGGCGCCGACCGCAGGCTCGATGATCCTGGCGGGTGTGCTGCTCAAGCTCGGCGCCTATGGCTTCATCCGCTTCATGATGCCGATGTTCCCCGATGCGTCGGCGCAGCTGATGTGGATCGTTTTCGGCCTGTCGATGATTGCAGTGGTTTACACCAGTCTGGTCGCGCTGGCGCAGAGCGACATGAAGAAGCTGATCGCCTATTCGTCGGTCGCGCACATGGCGATCGTCACCGCAGGCCTGTTCGCATTCAACCAGCAGGGCATCGAAGGCGCGCTGATCATCATGCTCAGCCATGGTGTCGTCTCGGCCGCGCTCTTCTTCTGCGTCGGCGTGATCTACGATCGACTCCACACGCGCGAGATCGACCGTTACGGCGGCCTCGCCGTCAACATGCCGGCCTATGCGCTGTTCTTCATGCTGTTCACCATGGCGTCGATCGGTCTGCCGGGCACCAGCGGTTTCGTCGGCGAGTTCCTGAGCCTCGCAGGCATCTATGAAGCCTCAAGCTGGGTCGCCTTCGTGTGCACCACCGGCATCATCCTCGGCGCCGCCTATATGCTCTACCTCTACCGCCGCGTCGTATTCGGCGAACTGACCAAGGACGATGTGAAGGCGATGCCCGACCTCAACGCGCGCGAATGGACGATCATGGTGCCGCTGGCGGCCGTGGCGCTGTGGATGGGCGTCTATCCCGAAAGCTTCCTCGCGCCGATGCGCGGCGATGTAACAACAGTCGTCGCGCGGCTCGCTCCGGCCAAGCCTGCCGGCGACGCGCATCTTGCCGCCGGCAAGGCCAAACCCGCCAAGGCGCAGGATGAAACCGCCCACGGATCGAGCCACGCGGGAGGCGTCCAATGACCGCCGATCTCGCGCTCATCTGGCCCGAACTGATCCTGACGATCGGCGGGCTCATCACGCTGATGCTTGGAACCTTCCTGGGCGACCGTCAGGTCGGCATCTATCAGCTCAGCTCGCTGCTCACGCTTGCCGCCGCTGCGGCGGCGGTGGTCGCGCTGTTCGGCATCGATACCACGGTCTTCTCGGGCACGCTTTCGGTCGACAGTTTCGGCGGTTTCGCCAAACTGCTGATCTACGCCGCAAGCTTCGTCTGCATCATTATCGCGCCGCGCTTCTTTACCGGCGGGATGCGTGCCGAGTATCCGACGCTGATCCTCTTCGCCGCGCTCGGCATGGGGATCATGGCCTCGTCGCGCGACCTGATGACGCTCTATGTCGGACTCGAGCTCAACAGCCTTGCCGCTTATGTGCTCGCCAGTTTCATGCGCACCGACGAGCGGTCGACCGAAGCGGGTCTCAAATATTTCGTCCTCGGCGCTCTCGCGTCGGGCATGCTTCTTTACGGCATCTCGCTGCTTTACGGTTTCACCGGGACAACCGATTTCACCGGGATTGCAGCGACCCTTGGCGGCGAACTCAACATCGGGCTGATCTTCGGCATTGTGTTTGTCCTCGCTGGCCTCGGCTTCAAGATCAGTGCCGTGCCGTTCCACATGTGGACGCCCGACGTCTACGAAGGCGCGCCCACGCCGGTGACGACCTTCTTCGCCACGGCGCCGAAGGTGGCGGCGATGGCGCTGATGACGCGCGTCGTCATCGACGCGATGGGCCCCGCGATCGGCGCGTGGCAGCAGATCGTGATCTTCCTGTCGCTCGCCTCGATCATTCTCGGCGCGGTCGGCGCGATCGGACAAAAAAATATCAAGCGACTGCTTGCCTATTCGTCGATCAACAATGTCGGCTTCATGCTGATCGGCCTCGCTGCCGGCACGCAGCAGGGAGTCGAGGGTGTGCTGACCTATCTGCTCGTCTATGTCGTCACAACGCTGGGCGCCTTCCTCGTCGTGCTCCAGCTGCGCGATGCCGACGGCAACCAGATCGAGAGCATACCGGCACTCGCCGGCCTGTCGCAGCGGCGACCCGGCCTGGCCGCGGCCATGGCGGTGTTCATGTTCAGCCTTGCGGGCATCCCGCCGCTGTTCGGCTTCTGGCCGAAATATCTGGTGTTCGAGGCCGCGGTGGACGCCAACCTCGTGCCGCTGGCGGTCGCGGGTATCGTCGCCTCGGTGATCGGCGCCTTCTATTATATTGCGATCATCAAGATGATGTATTTCGACGATAAATCGGACACCGAAATCCCGGCGAGCGGCGGCGTTATCGTCGAGGATGCGGTCATCACCGCAAGCGCGCTTTGGCTCTCGGTCATTGGCTACCTCTTCATTCCTGTGCTGGCGGTCGTATCGGCCAGCGCCGCGGCGGTGCTGTTCTGATACCGCCGATCGAGCGGATAGCGCAGACAGGTTCGACCAATGCCGACCTGCTGGCGCGGCTGGCAGGCGGTGAGCATGTCGGCGAGGGCCATTGGCTGATCGCCGACCGCCAGACCGCCGGGCGCGGGCGGCTCGGGCGCGGCTGGAACGACGGGCCGGGCAACTTCATGGGTTCGACCGCGGTTCATCTGACCATTGGCGACCCGTCACCCTCGACGCTGGCGCTGGTCGCCGGAGTTGCGCTGGCCAAGACCGTTGCTGCGCTCGCACCGGACATCAATGCGCAGCTCAAATGGCCGAACGACCTGCTGATCAATGGCGCGAAATGCGCGGGCATATTGATGGAACGCGCCGGCAATTCTGTCGTGATCGGCATCGGCGTCAACCTGGTTGCCGCCCCTCAATTGGTCGATCGTCCAACGGCGACGCTTGCGGGCGAGGGGGCGTCGCTCGACCGCGATCATTTTGCCAACGCGCTCGGCATTGCGATGATCGACGCACTGTGGACCTGGCGGCAGGAAGGGGTCGCCAGCATCGTCCGTGCCTGGTTGCCGTTGGCACACCCCCTTGGTACGCCGCTACGCGTTTCCGAGCAGGGTATCGACGGGACTTTTGACGGCGTTGCCGACGACGGCGCGCTGCGCTTGCGCGTGGCGGGCGGGGAGACCATGCTGATCCATGCTGGCGATGTCGAACTGCGCCGTCCCGTCGAGGAAGAGAAATAAGATGCTGCTCGCAATCGATGTCGGCAACACCAACGCCAAATTCGCTCTGTTCGATGGATCGACGCTGCACGCGCGTTGGCGCATTGCGACCGATGACCGGCGTACCGCCGACGAGTATATGGTGTGGCTCGACCAGTTGCTGCGCATCGAGGGCCATGACCGTACTCAGGTCGATGCGGTCATCATTTCGACCGTCGTCCCCCGCGCACTGCACAATCTGCAACTGCTGGCGGTCAAATATTTCGGTGTCGATGCGCTGGTTGCCGGACGCGAGCCGGTGACGTGGGGCATCGCGCTCAAGGTTGAGGAGCCGCGCTCGGTCGGCGCCGACCGAGCGGTCAACGCGATCGCGGCGCAGGCGGTCGAGCCCGGCAAGGACAAGCTGGTGATCAGCTTTGGTACCGCAACGACGCTCGACCATATCGGTCCCGACGGCGCCTATCTGGGCGGCATTATTGCGCCCGGGGTGAACCTGTCGCTCGAAGCGCTGGTTGCGGCCGCCGCCAAGCTTCCGCGTATCGCAATCGAGGCACCCACGACCCCCAGCGTCATTGGCCGGACCACCGAAAGCCAGATGCTGATCGGAGTCTATTGGGGTTATGTATCAATGATGGAAGGCCTAATAGGGCGTATGAAATCCGAAATCGGCAAACCTCTCACCGTCATCGCGACCGGCGGCCTTGCAACCTTGTTCCAGGAACAGGCGCATCTGTTCGACCGCATCGAACCTGATCTGACGCTCAACGGCCTGATGCACCTTTATGCCCAGCGGGGGACCACTGCATGACCGTTCCCGGCAAGGAGCTGCTGTTCCTCGCGCTCGGTGGGTCGGGCGAGATCGGCATGAACGCCAATCTCTATGGCTGCGACGGCAAATGGATCATGCTCGACTTGGGCGTGACATTCGGCACCCATGATTATCCCGGCATCGACATCATCATGCCCGATCTGGAGTTTATCGAGGACCGCAAGCAAGATCTGCTCGGCATCATCCTGACCCATGGCCATGAGGACCATATCGGCGCCTTGCCCTATCTCGCCGCCGATCTCGGCGTGCCCCTCTACGCCAATCGCTTCACCGCCGGGCTGATTGCCAACAAGCTGGCGGAGGAAGGGCTGGAGAAAGAGGTCAAGATCAAGACCGTCGATATCGACGCGCATTTCCAGCTTGGCCCGTTCGGTATCCGCCTGATGCCGCTGGCGCACTCGATCCTCGAGATGAGCGCAGCGGTGATCGACACGCCTTATGGCCGCGTATTCCACACCGGCGACTGGAAACTCGACGCCGATCCGGTGCTTGGCACGCCGTCGAGCGCCGCGGCGCTGACCGCGATCGGCGACGAAGGCGTCGATTTCCTGGTGGGCGATTCGACCAATGCGTTCAATCCCGAGGCGTCGGGCAGCGAGGGCGATCTGTATGACGGATTGCTCACCGCGGTCGGCAATGCCAAGGGGCGGGTCATCGTCACGACCTTTGCCTCGAACGCGGCGCGCCTCAAAACGCTGGGGCGCGTAGCCACTGCGACCGGGCGCACCCTGTGCGTCGCGGGGCGGTCGCTCGACCGCATTTTGGGGGTGGCGCGCTCGGTCGGTTATTTGAAGGACTTTCCACCGACGGTTGATTTCGACGAGGCGATGCGCCTGCCGCGCGACAAGGTCATGGTGATCGCAACCGGCGGGCAGGGCGAACCGCGCGCTGCGCTGGCGCGCATGGCAGCGGACAGCCACCAGATCAAGCTCGCGCCCGGCGATACCGTCGTCTTTTCATCGAAGCAGATCCCCGGCAACGAAGTCGCAATCGGGCGGATCATGAATCAGCTGGCCGCGAAGGACATTCTGACCGTCACCGAAAAACAGGCGCATATCCATGTCAGTGGCCATCCGGGGCAGCCCGAACTGGCAGCGCTCTATGGCTGGCTGCGGCCGAAACTGGTGGTGCCGGTCCATGGCGAAATTCGCCACATGCACGAGCAAGCGCGCTTCGCGCTCGAAAAGGGCGTTCCCGACGCGCTGATCCAGGAAAATGGCGACCTGGTGCGGCTGGCACCCGGCCCGGCCAAAATCCTCGAGCGCGTTCGCGCCGGACGGCTGATCCTCGACGGTGACGTCATCCTGCCCGCCGATGGCGAGACGATCAACGAGCGCCGCAAGCTGGCGCTGCATGGGCATATAACCGTTGCGGTCATCTTTACTGGCAAGCGGTTTACCGAAGTCGCGATCAGCTATCGCGGCGTTCCGGTCGAGGATGAGCGTGAAGCCTTTATCGATGAGATGCGCGGAGCCGCGGAGAAGGCGGCACTGGTTCCGGCCAAGGAGCAGGAAAAAATGCGCGAGGCGATCCGGCTCAGCGTGCGCCGCGTCGCGACCGATTGGACCGGTAAAAAGCCGGTTGTCGATGTCATGCTCGTGCAGCTCTGAACGGACTTACGACAATGAAATGGACTTCTGCCCTCGCCATCTATTCGCTGTTCTTGGCGCTCAGCGCCTTTTTCGTGCTGCCCTTCCACGGTCGCAAGGCGAGCGACGACGAAGCTCCGCTGATCAAGGGTCAGGACCGCGGCGCGCCCGCGGTGTTCCGTCCGGCGCGCATCTTGCTCCAGATGACGATCGTCGCGACGGTCGGCTTCGTCATCTACTACGTCGCTTATGTGAACGGCTGGGTTAATCCCGACGTAGTGAGCGGGCGGGCCTGACGACCGACGGGATCGATTTCCGATCCCGAATTGTGTGCTTTGGCGCTGTTAAGCGACGATGAAACGAGCGTCGAGGCCACGCTGGCTCGTTGCGTCAGCAAACGCCTTGGACACCTTTTTGAACAACGCCGTCATATCGGGTAGCTGAACGATCCGTGTTCCGCACAACAACGCTCAGTGGAGGCCTGACTTCGTTTATGTCGCTGGTAAGGCTGTCCCAAAGCGCATCGAGGTTGTGCCCATGCCAGCTCGACGAACCCAGCGCCGATAAAAGCGTCGAATAGAAGTCGGCTTCAGACGACCATGCCGATGCATCAAGGTCTATGATCTTCATGTCGCGACAATGCATCACGTCAGCAACTCACGCAATCGATCGAAAGCAGCGACGTCGGTCTGCTCAATACCTTCCTAGTTACGCAACCGATCAATCGCCTGCGCCAGCGCCACATACAGCTTGCCGATATCCGACGACAGCAAGGTTACGCTGATTGCCGACCCGTCGCGCGCGCCGATCAGCAGGCGCAGCATCGCTTCGAAATCATGAATGAACTGGTTCACCGACGCGTGGAAACCATCGTCATTCTGGTAGAGCCGCAGAATTTCCTTTGCCTCGCCGTTTTCGATCAGCTTGACCGCGCGGCGCGCGAACACGCCGCGGTCGCCCTTCAGATAGGCGTCCCATGCCGTGTCGCTGACTTCGGTCGACAGGATTTTGGTGACGTCGATCGCGGTCGATTTCAGCGCCTCGGTCAGTAGGCCGACCTGTTTGGCGAGCGAGTCGCGGTCGGATGCGGCGATCGCCTGTTCGGCTTCGGCGACGCGCTGCTCGACGCTGGCGCTGGTGTCCATGATCGTGATCAGCTGGCGCATCAAACGGTCGGCGGCGCCGTTCGCTGCTGCGACCGCGCGCGCCGATGCTTCTTCGATCGCTGTCAGCTGCGCCATGATTTCGTTCTTGAACGCGGCGTCGATGGCCTCCGTCGCGGTCGCCTGCATCGCTTCGCGCGCACCGGACACCAGCTTTTCGAGCGTGAGTCGCGCTTCGTCGGCAGCCGAATCTGCGGTGGCGCGCACTTCACCAAGCGTCGCGATCATTCGCGCGCCGCCCTGTTCGGCAAATTCATCGGCGCCGTCGCGCAGCTTCGCCAGCGCGGCTTCGGCATCGGCGAGCGAGCCGTTGATACGATCGACGAGCTCCTGCTGGCTCGTTGCATGCCCCGCCATCTGTACTTCGTTTGCCTTGAGCGTCGCTTGCACCGCGTTGACGTGCGACATCGTCGACTGCGCGACGAGTTCGGACGCATCGAGCATTGGGCGCAATTGCGCCAGCGCGGACTGCGTCGTCTTGCCGTGCGATTTCATGCGGTCGAGTGCGCGCGGCAGCGTCTCGTCAAGCTCGCGCGTCACTGCGTCGAGCGCGAGGAGCAGCGATTCGGCGTGCGTGATCAACTGATGCGCCGACGCATTACCGCTTTGTACTTCCTGCATAAAGGCATTCAGCTGCGCTTTGGTGTCATCGATCGAACGGCCAATAACGCCAGTGCTGGCGCTGACGCTGACGTCGAGCAATTCCAACTGCTGCGCGACATCGGTGACATGCGCGGTGATCCGCGTCGCCAGCGCGTCGCTGGCGTCGGCGTGAGCAGACAGCTGTGCGCCCATCGCATCGCCTGCATCGCGTGCGGCGGTCAGCTTGGCGTCCATCTGCGCTGCGGCCGTATCGACGCCGTCGCGGAACAGGCGCCAGCTTTCGTCCATCTGCGCGGTGACGGTAGCGACGGTTGACGTCATATCGTCGCGCGCGCTGGCGCTGGCGCTGGTCATTCGCGCGAGCGCCGCGTCATGCGCGGTGCTGACCTGGGTGGAAGCGGCGAGCAGGCCGGTTTCGGTCTCCTTGCTCTGCTCCTGCAGCGCAACGATCGCTTCCAAAATGCTGGCGGTCGCGGTCTCACCGGTTTGCGCCGTTTTGCCAGCTGCTTCGCCGAGTTCGGCAAGCTTGGCTTCGAGGCTGGCGCCCTGCTGGTGCGCGACGAGCCCGGCTTCGCGGAAATTGACTGCGAGCCGCTGCGCGACATCGTCGATCCTCGGCAGGCCCGCGAGCAGCCCGTCCATGCGCTGCAAAGCGACGTCGCCCGAGCGCGCGAGCTGGTCGTGTGCATTGGCGATCACTGACGCGTTGCTAGCCAGCTTGTCGCTGCTTTCGTTGAGCCGCATCACGGTATCGAGCCCGAGCTGCTGGACGATTTTGGCCTGCTCGCCAAGCTGTTTTTGCGCGTCAGCCAGATGCAGGCCGAGCGAGTGCATTGATTGATTGAGCGCCAAATTTTCGTCGCGAAGCGCCGTCGCAACACGAGCGAAGCGCGCCTGTTCGGAACGACCCGAGCGCAGCAGCACCATCCACAGCACCGCAAGCAGCGTCAGCGGCGTAGCGATCGTCGCGACGAGCGTCGGCCAGTCGGCAAGCGCGGGGCTGCGTGCAAAGCTGTCCGTCGCCACGGCAAGCGCGAATCCTGTCCAGGCGATACCCAGCAGAACGAGCAAGGCAGGGGCGACACGATCGCGCCGCGCCGAAGCCTGTTGCCCTGCTTGTTCCACATAGTCGATGACATCTTCGGCCACGGTCAGCGGCGACATGTCGAGCCATTCGCGTTCAACCGGTGCAGCCGCTTCGGGTGCAGGCGCCGTTTCAGGCGGCGCGGCGTCGGCCTGCGCGGCGCTGTCAGCTTCCAGGATTTTGGCGGAATCCCGCCACAATCCGACGATCTTCTTGTCCCCCGTCATCCCGCCATCTTAGCACCAAATGGCCGTCTTGAAACGGAAACTTAACCACAAGCTGCCAACCCTGTGGAATGTCGTTTGATAGTGGCCCCCTTGACCGTTACCTCAGCGCCGCGATCGGCGACGATCCGGCGATTGCGCTGGACCTGCGCAGCGCCTTTACCGGCAGTGCGCGCGACCTCGCCGACCTGATGCGCCGCGCCCGTTGCGACGCCAATTGGGAGGTTGCTGCGCTTCGTCTGAAGGGGCTCGCCGCGACCTTTGGTATCATCTCGCTGATCGAACTCGCCGAGCAGGCGATAGCCGGAGCGCCGGGCGATCCGTTGGTGTTGCGCCAGATCAACGCGGCAATTGACGACATCGCCTGATCGGCGCGACAAGGCCACAGGCCGGGTTCAATCCCCGTTCAGCCGCTTTCTCCCAGTAAATATCGATACGGGCTGTCTTGCCTTGGCAACGCGACGGGTTTAGCCGCGTTATGAACGCGCGCCGGAACCCTGTTTGCTTTGCCGATTTTCGTTAGGCTAGCCGGCCGATTCTGAGGAGAGATTTCGATGTTCACCCGTTTCCGCTCGATGCCCGCAACGGCTATGGCCGCAGTGCTGGGCTGCGCGCTGATGACGACCGCCACCCCGGCCGCCGCCCAGAAAAAAGAAAAGCCGAAAAAGGAAGAAGCCGCCAAGGGCAAGGGCTTGACCGCGAGTAAGGGATTCGCACCAACGCTCAAGAAGATGATCGACTCAGCGGCCGCCAAGGACGCTGCGACCTTGCAGGCGGCGCTGACCGAAGGACAGGCGAGCGCATCGACGCCTGACGATAAATATCTGATCGGCTTTTACCAGCTTCAGCTCGGCATCCTGAACAAGGATCAGACGTCGCAGGGGCAGGGGCTCGACGTGATGATCGAGTCGGGGCTGACCCCGCCGGAAAATGTCGGTGTCTATAATTTCTACTCGGGCAACTTCGCCTATGGCGCGAAAAATTACCCAAAGCGATTCAGCGGCTTGAAGCGGCGAAGGCCGCCGGCTCGACCGAAACTGCCTTGTCGCCGATGCTGATGGACAGCTATCTGAATGCAGGGCAGGTCGATAAGGGTTGGGAGATTGCCCAGGCCGGGATTGCCGCTGCTCGCGCTGCAGGCACCAAGCCGTCAGAGGAGTTGTTCGTCCGTCCCGCGCAGGCTTTTCAGAAAGCCAATCGGACCAACGAGATGCTCGACGTGCTGACGATGCGCGTGCAGGATTATCCGACCCCGGCGACGTGGCGCAACACGCTTTACATTCTGTTGCAGCAGGCGGGCGGTGACAAGGAACTCAACCTCGATATCCTGCGGCTGATGCGTGCGACCAATTCGATGACCCAGCGTCCCGAATATCTGGAATATGCCGCCCTCGCGACCGAAGCTGGCTATCCCGGTGAAGTCGTCGCGCTGATCAAACAGGGTCAGAACAACGGTGCGATCCCGAAGACCGACACCCATTTCGGCAACATCCTGCAAACGCAAACGCCGCGCGCAACCACCGACGCTGCGGCGGTTGCTGCCGACGCCACCAAGCCCGCCACGCTTGCCAATCCCAAGGCGGCGCGCGCCACGGCGGATGCGCTCGTCGGCAATGGCGAAGCTGCGAAGGCGATCCCGCTGTACGAAGCTGCCCTGGCCGCAACCCCCACCGATCCGGTTGTGCAATATCGTCTCGGCGTTGCGCAGGCACTCGCGGGACAAAGCGACGCGGCGGTTGCCAGCTTCGCCAAGGTGCAGGGCAATCGGCAGCGGCTGGCGAATTTGTGGGCAATCCGCACCAAAGCGGGCGCCGCTCCGGCAGCGGCTCCCGCAGCAGCGCCTGCACCGACTCCCGCTACTTGAGGGCTGGGTTTTCACCCATAACGCAAAGGGGCGCCGTTCCGGCCAGGAACGGCGCCCCTTTTTAGGTGTTGGCGACGGTGGGCCGGTCAGGAATCCACGGGAATCCCGGCTAGCTGCTTTGCGGTGCGAATCGTCAGCGATGTCTTCACGCTGGTGACGTTGGGCGCAGAGGTCAGGTGCGCGGTCAGGAACGACTGAAAACTCTGCAGATCGCGCGCGACGACTTTCAGCAAAAAGTCGATTTCACCGTTGAGCATGTAGCATTCGCGCACTTCGGCGAGGCCGCCGACATAGTCTTCAAATGCTTTCAGGTCGGATTCGGCCTGGCTACGCAGACTGACCATCGCAAAGACAGTGATGCCATAGCCGAGCTTCGCCGCATCGAGGTCGGCGTGATACGATCGGATGACCCCCGACTCCTCAAGCGCGCGCACCCGGCGCAAGCACGGTGGCGCGGTCAATCCGACCATTTGCGCCAGTTCGACATTCGTCATCCGGCCATTTTTTTGTAGCTCGCCCAGTATCTGGAGGTCGATCTGATCGAATTTCTGACTCGCCATTGTTGAAACATCCGCTTTCCAAAACTGCCATGACCATAATATTATTTCAGGCGATTGCAATTGTCCCACAATGTGACGTGACCGGTGAAGGCACTTTCATGACCGGGGGATTCACGCTAGCCGGTAAGCTTACGGTAACCAACGATAGAAGATGTGGGGCTGGCTTCGCGTGACTGCTGACTCGATGATCGCGACCATCTTGCGTCAAGCGCCTGCGGACCATCGCGCCAGCATCGCAGCGTGGCGCCAGCTCTCCGATATTCTGGCGCAACGCGGCAATCAACTGGTTGATGACGATATTCGTCGCAGCCTGCATGCGCTTGCCGTTTTGCGGCCGCGCGTTCCTGAATCGGTACGCCGCGATTGTGCGCGGGCAATAGCGAAACATGGCCGATTTGCGCCGGTTGTTGCGCTTTATGCCAACGATGTCCCAGCGGTTGCGGCGATAATGCTGCGCAGCGCTCAGCTGTCAGAGGCTGACTGGCTGGCGATGCTGCCCGCGACCAATGCGATGGCACGATCGGTGTTGGCCGGGCGGACGGATTTGCCGCACGGCGTCTATCGTGCGCTGGCCAGCCTCGGCAGCGGCTCGGTTGCATTGCCGCAGCCTGCGGTGGCGGTGGAAGCGGCCCCGGCGCCTGTCGTGCCGCTGCACGCGGCGCCCGATGCCACAGTCGAAAACGGTACCAGCCAGATCAGCGAACTTGTCCGTCGGATCGACAAATATCAGTCCACCCGTGACAAGCCTGCTACGGCTACAGCTGCACAACAGTCGCGGTCGGTGTTCCTGTTCGAGACAGGCGCCGATGGTGTAATTTACTGGGCTGACGGCGTCACCCGCGGCGCGGTGATCGGCTTGTCGATTGCCGAGGCTGCGTTTGGCGGCGAACCCGGCACCGATGGGGTTGCCGCAGGCGCTTTTCGCCAGCGCGCCGAAATCCTCAATGCGCGCATGATGTTGGAGGGAACCCCATCAGACGCTGGCGAGTGGCGCTTTTCGGCGCTGCCCTGGTTTGACCCGGCCACGGGGCAGTTTCGCGGCTATCGTGGCAGCGCGCGTCGTCCCAATCGCAGCGAAACACCTTATGGTCGACCCGTCGCAGAGGATTCGGGTGATTCGATCCGCCAATTGATCCACGAACTGCGTAGCCCGCTCAACGCCATCTCGGGCTTTGCCCAGATTATCGCGGGGCAGATGTTTGGGCCGGTCAATCAAAGCTATCGCTCGATGGCCGACACGATCGTTGCCGATGCGCTGTCGGTTCAGACGATCATCGACGATCTGGAAACCGCGGCGCGCAGCAACGCCGCGGTTTCTGTCGACCCGACGCCGGGTGAGGTCGTCGATATCGGAGCGGTCGTGACCCAGGTTGAAAGTGACCTCGCGGCGCTGCTAGCCGAACAGCGAGTCGACCTCAGCATCTCGCGCGTCGGCGGACCGTTCATGGGGCTTGCCAACGACGCCAATGCACGGCGCATGGTCGGCCGCTTGCTGACCGCGCTGATAGATGTATCCGAAACGGGTGCGATTCTCGTTGGACAACTCGTCACCGAAGCGCCCCACGACGACATGCTCCAACTGCGGATCGTCCGTCCCGCGACGATTCGCTTTGCCACCGCATCTGATCTGCTCGACCCCGGTTTCAGCCCCGAGGGCGAAGCGCCGGGCGCCGCGGTGCTCAGCCTCGGCTTTTCGTTGCGACTGGTTGACAGTCTGGCCCGCGCCGCGGGCGGACGGCTCGATATCGGGCATAACGCCTTGACCTTACACCTGCGCTCCGCCAACTCGAAAGCCGAGGTCGAGCTGGGAGCCCAGCAAGGCGAATAAGCGGGACGGCTGCGGGAGCAAAGGGGAGCGTGGTGCAGCCTGCGGGAAATTTCTTAGCAGAGCCTGCGCCATCCGATCTGGTGGAGCTCGCGGCGGACGAGCGACCGCGTTTCTGGGTCACGATCGATACCGAAGAAGATTTCGACTGGGCGGCGCCCTTTGCGCGCACCGGTTATGGCGTTGCGTCGGTGCCCGCGCTTGCCGATTGCCAGAGCTATTTTGCCAGCGCGAATGTGAAGCCCATCTATCTGGTCGATTGGCCGATCGTCGCCGATGACCGTGCGGTCGCTATTCTCGGCGCCGCGCAAGCCAGCGGCGCTTGCGAGATCGGCGCGCAGCTTCACCCGTGGGTTACGCCGCCGCACGACGAGGAAGTGAACGCACACAACAGCTATACGGGCAATCTGCCCACGGACCTGCAGCGGGCAAAGATGACGGCGCTGCGTGACGCCATCCGCGATCGGTTTGGGGTTTCGCCGACTGTGTATCGTGCCGGACGCTATGGGCTTGGTCCGGACAGCGCAACAATGCTCGCCGAACTCGGCTTTCGCTGCGATACGTCGGTGCGCGCGGGCTTCGATTATCGGGCCGGTCATGGCCCTGACTACCGCGCTGCGCGGCTACACCCATGGTGGGTTCGCACCCAAGCGGGAGCAGTTCTCGAGGTGCCAGTAACGACTGTGTTTGGCGGCCTGTTAGGCGGCGCGGGAAGGTCGATCTATCACCGCGTCGCGCGCAATGGCACCCACGCGGGCGCTGCACTCGCTCGGCTGGGCCTTGTGGAGCGTATCGCGCTCACGCCAGAAGGGATTCCTGCCGAGCGCGCGTGCAAGGCGATTGATATCGCTATCGACCAACGCCTGCCGGTCCTCAACTTTTCTTTCCACTCGCCGTCGTTGCAGCCAGGCAACACGCCCTATGTTCGCAGCCAGGCTGATCTTGAGCTGTTTTATCGCTGGTGGGACGTGGTGCTGGATCATCTGGCGCGGCGGGGGGTTGAGGCGACGACGGCAGAGAAAATATTGGCGCTGGCCGCGCGCAATTCGTCCGACTGAGCCTTGGCGCTTGCCAACGCGGCGCACGCTCCGCTATCGCCCGCGCACCCCCTACCGGGTTTCGAAGGGGGGCCTGTAGCTCAATGGTTAGAGCTGGCCGCTCATAACGGCTAGGTTGCGGGTTCGAGTCCCTCCGGGCCCACCACTTCCCGCCACCATTTCCCTTGCAAATCGAAACCGATGCCGGTCCATTGCGGCGGCAGAAGGAGAGGGACATGGCAATGCGACGGAAATTCCTGATCGGGGGGCTTGCCGTCATTGCGGTGGTGGCTGGGACGGTCGCAATGCGCACGGCGACCTTCGCGCCCACAGACATCGCCGACGGGAGCGATATCCGGCTCGCTGCTGCGCCGCCCTATAATCTGGAGGTAGCGATAGCGAATCTGAGCGCGGCGGCGCAGATTCGCACCGTATCGCATCAGGACCCCGCCGACGACGATGTTGCCGAATGGGATCGGTTGCACGTCTGGCTGGCGGCGACATACCCCGCCACTCACCGCGCGATGACGCGCACCATCCTGTCCAATCGCACCCTGGTATATCACTGGCCGGGCAGCGATGCGTCGCTGGCACCAATCATCGTCATGGCGCATCAGGATGTCGTGCCGGTCACCGAAGGCACCGAGGGCGACTGGAAATATCCGCCTTTCGCCGGGACTATCGCCGAAAAAGCGGTTTGGGGCCGCGGCACCGTCGATGACAAGGGATCGCTTGTCGGCTTGTTTGAAGCTTTGGAAGCGCTGGCCGGGCAAGGGTTCCAGCCCCGGCGCGGCATTTACCTCGTGTCAGGGCATGACGAGGAAGTCGGCGGATCGGGCGCCGCGGCGGCGGCGGCCAAGCTCAAGGCCGAGGGTGTAAAAGCGATCTTCACGCTTGATGAAGGCAGCGTCCTGCTCACAGATACGCCCGTCATCAACGGTCCCGCGATCATGATCGGTATTGCGGAAAAAGGCTATGCTACGCTGAAAGTCACCGCCAGTGCCCCCGGCGGCCACAGTTCGATGCCGCCTGTCGAAACCGGCGTCGGCACGTTGGCGCGGGCGATCACCGCCATCGCCGACAAGCCGTTCCCGCTCGCACTGCAGGGACCCGGCGCGGCGATGCTTGAGACGCTGGCCGCCGAAAAGGGCGGTACGACAAAAATGGCGGTTGCCAACCAATGGCTGTTCGGCCCGATCCTGAAGCGCGAAGTGGCTGCGACCCCATCGACCGCCGCCGCATTTCATACGACGATCGCGCCGACGATGCTTGAAGGCAGCCCCAAGGAGAATGTCCTGCCGCAAACGGCCAATGCGTTGATCAACTATCGGATCGCGCCGTGGAACCGGTCCGCCGACATCATGACGCGAGCAAAGAACGCGGTCGGGGATCTGCCGGTTGCGCTGACTTGGGTGAAGCCGCCGCGAGAGCCGTCGCGAGTGTCATCAACCAGTTCGCTGGGCTGGAAATGGATCGCCGCCGCCGCCCGCGTCGACGCGCCGGATGCGGTGCTGTCGCCGATCCTGGTCGTCGGCGGTACCGACGGCCGCAGCATGGAACCGGTGTCGCAGGACGTGTACCGCTTCATGCCGATGCACTTTTCGCTCAAGGAAACGGCGATGATCCACGGCACCAATGAACATATGAAGATCGACAGCTTCAAACGCATGATCGACTTTTACGCGCGGCTGATCGCGACATCCGCCGGATAGCCGCGGCCGGGATAATTTGGGAGAACAGTGGTCGGGGAGACAGGATTCGAACCTGCGACATCCTGCTCCCAAAGCAGGCGCGCTACCGGGCTGCGCTACTCCCCGACTACTGGAGGGCGCCTTAGACAGCGCGGACGCGCAAGTCTATCCCGCCTGTGCAAAAGACAAAGAAAAAGGCGGCCTTCCCGAAGAAAGACCGCCCGTTTCTCGTTTCAGTCAACGCCCCGAAGGGCTGTGACTTACTTCTTTTCTTCAGCCGGAGCGGCCGGAGCAGCAGCGGCATCGGCCGGAGCAGCAGCGGTCGCAGCAGCGTCGGCCGGAGCAGCAGCTTCGGCACCAGCGGCAGCAGCGTCGGCACCAGCAGCGGCGGCGTCGGCGCCAGCAGCAGCGGCGTCAGCGCCTTCTTCAGCAACAGCTTCAGCAGCCGGAGCTTCCGTGGTAGCTTCTTCAGCAGCCTTTTCACCGCAAGCGGCGAGGGCGAACATGCTGGCAGCAACGGCGATAGCAGCAAATTTCTTCATGATGTGTGGGCTCCCTAAAATGCCTTACCGCGATGGGGAAACTTCCCGTCCCGCGAGCGGCGGGATTTAGCCGTTCCGTATGGATCGTCAACAAAAATAATTGAGATGTCCCGCGCTGGCGGAAAACTGTCATTTCCGCGTCACATTCAGGGCAGCTCGGCGTCGCCACTATTCGCGAGAATCGCCAACACCGCGGTCCAGACGACCACATTTTGCCGCAGCTGGACCGGATCGATCTTGTCCAGCGTGTCGTCGGGCGTGTGGTGGAGGTCGAAATAGCGCGTGCCATCCTGCGCCAGATCGATCGCTGGAACACCCGCCGCAACCAGCGCTCCGATGTCCGCGCCGCCAGCCGCGGGCTGTCGGCCGCGCACGACACCGAAGGGTGCGACCGCGGCGGCGAGCTGGTCCGCGAGCGACTTCGCGCTGTCGGGCAGCTTGAAATCGATCCGCCACACACGGTCGGCGCCGAAATCGGATTCGAGGGCGACCGCGTGCTTTGCTTTTCCATGTGCGTCGAAATATGCTTTGCCGCCGAATACGCCGACTTCTTCGGCGCCCGCCCACAGAATACGAATAGAGCGGCGCGGCTGGCCCGTCATCATCACATATTTGGCGGCAGCGGTAATGATCCCGCATCCGGCAGCGTCGTCGATCGCCCCGGTGCCGAGGTCCCAGCTGTCGAGGTGGCACGCGATGATGATCGGGCTCGCGGCGGGATCGCTGCCCGGAACTTCGGCGATCACATTGCCCGACCTCTGCTGACCCAGGTCGCGCGGGGTGAGCAGCAATTTCATCCGCAGCGATTGTCGGCGGTCGCCACGATCGCCCAACTGACGCATGGCTTGCGTGCGCTCCCATTGGCGGACGAGCTGGTCGGCATCGGGGTTTGACAAAGCGGCGGCGGGGATCGGTTTTACGCCTGCCTCGAAATTGGTCACGCCGGTGTGCGGGTTTCGGTGATCGTCGGTGCCGATCGAGCGGATGACGATCGCTATCGCTCCCTTTTTCGCCGCAACATTAGGGCCGGTGAAGCGCCCGCGGCCATAGTAGCCATAGCCGCTGCCGTCCTGCGTCGGCGCCATCTTGTGGTCGATAAAGACGATCTTGCCCTTGACCAGCGTGTCAGGCGCCGCCTGCAACGCATCGAAACCGGCGAAATAGACGATCTCGCCTTCAATGCCTTTCGGGCCGGTCGATGCGCTATTGCCTAACGCGGCAATCGCCAGTTTCTGGGGATGAAAGGGACCGATAAGCGAAGCGGCTTCGTCGCCGCGGACCCAAGTCGGCATCGCGAATCTCTCTTCGCGGACGTTTTGGAACCCCATTTCCTTCAGGCGGCGGACGGCCCAATTGCGCGCCGCGGCTTCAGCCTCGGTCGCAGCCTGCCGCGGGCCGATTTCGGTGGTGAGGTCCTCGACGATCCACCACCCAAGGTCTTTCCCCTGCTGCGCCAATTCGACCGCGGTCGGTGTGGGGGACGGCACGGGGCTTGCCGCGGCGTTGGCGGCGATGAGCGCGGCGGAGTTGATGGCAAGGAGGCGAGCGGTGCGAGCGATGTTTTTCATGGGGCAACCCTAGCGAGGAGCGGTTGCCAACGGCAAGCGTCGATTGCCAAGCTCGCCCCCATTCGCTAACCGGCCCACGATTCAGTCTCTTCCGGCCGCGCGCGCGGCTCAGCCCAAATCCGGAGCATTTCCATGGCCGCCCAATATAGTTTCGTGATCAAGGGTCTGAACAAGACCTATCCCGGTGCGCAAAAGCCGACGCTCAAGGATCTGAGCCTGCAATTCTATCCCGATGCCAAAATCGGCATCGTCGGTCCGAACGGCACCGGTAAATCGACGCTGATGAAGATCATGGCGGGCATCGACACAGAATTCACCGGCGAAGCATGGGCAGGCGACGGCATCACTGTCGGCTACCTGGCACAGGAACCCGAGCTCGACCCGACCAAGACGGTCAAAGAGAACGTCATGGACGGCGTTCGCGGCGTCGCCGACATGATGGACCGCTTCAACGAGATCAGCACGCTGATGGCCGACCCGCCCGCCGACGCCGATTTCGATGCGTTGATGGAGGAAATGGGGACGCTGCAGGAAAAGATCGATGCGGTCGATGGCTGGACGCTCGACAACCAGCTCGAGATCGCGATGGAGGCCTTGCGTTGTCCGCCGGGCGATATGGGCGTGCAGAGCCTGTCGGGCGGCGAAAAGCGCCGCATCGCGCTCACCCGTCTGCTGCTCGAGAAGCCGTCGATCCTGCTGCTCGACGAACCGACCAACCATCTTGACGCGGAAAGCGTCGCGTGGCTCGAAAAGCATCTTGTCGATTATCCGGGCAATGTCATCCTCGTCACCCACGATCGCTACTTTCTCGACAACGTCGTGAACTGGATCCTCGAACTCGATCGCGGCCGCTATTTTGTCTATGAGGGCAATTATTCGACCTATCTGGAAAAGAAGGGCAAGCGTCTCGAGCAGGAGTCGCGCGAGGACGCCGGTCGCCAGAAGGCGATCAAGGACGAACTCGAGTGGATCCGACAGTCGCCGAAGGCCCGTCAGGCCAAATCGAAAGCGCGTATCAAAAGTTTCGACCAGCTGGTCGAAGCGCAGGAAAAGCGCATCCCCGGCAAGGCGCAGATCGTCATTCAGGTGCCGCAGCGCCTGGGCGGCAAGGTGATCGAGGTCGAGAATATCTCGAAGGCCTATGGCGACAAACTGCTGTTCGAAAACCTGTCCTTCTCGCTGCCACCGGGTGGCATCGTCGGTGTGATCGGCCCGAACGGCGCGGGTAAATCGACCCTGTTCAAGCTGATCACCGGGCAAGAAACGCCCGACAGCGGCAAGGTCGTCATCGGCGACACCGTCCACCTGGGGTTCGTCGACCAGAGCCGCGATGATCTGAAGCCCGACAACAATGTCTGGCAGGAAATTTCGGGCGGCGCCGAAATGATGAATATCGGCAAACACGAGATGCAGACGCGCGCTTATGTGGGCGCCTTCAACTTCAAGGGCGTCGACCAGCAGAAGAAGGTCGGCCAGCTGTCGGGCGGCGAACGCAACCGCGTCCATATGGCGAAGATGCTGAAGCAGGGCGGCAACGTCCTGCTGCTCGACGAACCGACCAACGATCTCGACACCGAAACGCTCGCCGCGCTCGAAGAAGCGCTCGAAAACTTCGCCGGCTGCGCGGTGGTCATCAGCCATGATCGCTTCTTCCTCGATCGCCTCGCGACGCACATCCTGGCGTTCGAAGGCAACAGCCACGTCGAATGGTTCGAAGGCAATTTCGAATCCTATGAAGAAGACAAGATCCGCCGCCTCGGCGACGATGCGACGCGCCCGCATGCAACATCGTACAAGAAGCTGACGCGCTGACCTGATGGCGGGGGAGGCGGTTCCGATTTCGTCGAACGCGATCCGTTTGGATGCGGACGCGCTCAACGCTTTCATGGCGGAGGCCTTCCCCCACTCGGTGCCCGGTTCGCGCGGAACTGTTGTGTCGGCGGTGCCCGGGCATATCCAGGCGCGGATGGACCCGAATGAAAATGCCTTGCGTCCCGGCGGGCTGATCTCCGGCCCGACGCAGATGGGGTTCGCGGACATGGCGGCCTATGCGCTCGTCCTCGCGCATATCGGCCCCGTGGCAATGGCAGTGACCAGCGCGCTCAATTACCTGTTCCTGCGTCCATGCCGCCCGGGGCCGCTGTTCGCCGACGCCCATATGCTGCGGCTCGGCAAGCGGCTCGCGGTGATGGATGTGCGGATATGGACCGACGATCCTGCCAAGCCGGTCGGGCAAGCGAACGTGACCTACGCGATTCCTTGAGCGTCACTGCCACGCGTGTTTTGCTTTCGCCCGGCTGTGTTATATCAACAATACAATTGGGGAGGATCATCATGCGAATTGCTCTTGTTGCCGCTGCCTTGCTGTCGGTCGCCGTTTTGCCTGCCGAGGCGCAGATGCGGACCGATCCCGCCGTCATCGCCGAACAGAAGGCTGCGATCGCCAAACTGGCGAAGCTGCATGGCGAATGGCGCGGTACGGCGACGATCACGTCGCCAGCCGGCACGATCAAACTGGTGCAGACCGAGCGGACCGGCCCGATGCTCGACGGCACCGCGCTGGTGATCGAGGGACGCGGCTATGACGAGGCAGGCAAGCTCGCCTTTAACGCCTTTGCGGTGATCTCCTACGACGCCGCGACCAATCAATATGCGATGAACAGCTGGACCGATGGCCGCGCCGGAAAATTCCCCTTTGCGGTGACCGACACCGGCTTTGAATGGAGCATTCCGGTCCCGAACGGCGCGACCATCAAATATGCGGCGACAATCGTCGACGGCAAATGGACCGAGGTCGGCAGCTATGTCGGGGCTGGCATGCCGCCGGTCGAGTTTGCGAAGCTGGAGGTGGCGCGGATCGGTGATACCGATTGGCCTGCTGCTGGGTTTGTTACCGCCAAACCCTGAGTCTATGTGATCCTCCCTGTCGCGCAGCGATGGGGAGGTGGCAGCGCGAAGCGCTGACGGAGGGGCCATGGCGCGACGGTCGCCGCCCGTCCACCATCCGCTTCGCGGAAGGTCCTCCCCATCGCTGCGCGACAGGGAGGATCGATCAAGTCAGGTCGGCGGCACTTCCCACAGCACCAATTTGGTGGCGTGAACATCCTCACGCGCCTTGGCGGCGTCGAGGCGTTCCAGCTTGATGCTGCCTTTCAAGGCGCCCATCTCGATCATCGCGCCGATCACGACGACCCCGCCCGCGCCGACTTCGATGTCAAATTCGGCGGGATGCGCCAGCTTCGCCTTGGCGGTCGCGATATGCAGGTGATGCGTCCCCGGCGCGACATCGGCCATCAACATCTGGCCCGACTTGATCTGACCTTTCGCCGATCCGTCGAGCGTCACGTTCATGCCTTGCAGCGCAGCGACAAAGCCGCGGCGAGTCACATAGATGCGCGCCTTGCCGGTCGGCGCCTGCATCGTTCGCGCATCGGCTATTGTCGCCGTATCGGCCTTGGTGCCGCTCGTGTTGCTCGACAGCGCTCAGAAACAGAAGATGACGATGCCGCCGATCAGCAGCACCGACAGGACGAGCAAGGTTCCCGGCGACAGCACGCTCGCCAGCGATGGTCCCATGAACGCGCCGACCACCGCCGCCACGAAAATGAGGGTCAGCCACATTGCATTCTTGCTCATATCGCTTCTCCCGTTCAGGCGGCGGGCAGAAATTCTCCCGTCGCTTCGTTCAATAGGTGCAACACCCCGTCGCTGATCGCAAAAAACGCGCCGCGGACACGCAGCGCGCCGCGCCGCTCCTTTTCCTGGATGCACGGAAACGTGCGAAGGTTGTCGATGCTAACGCGCACCGCGGCCATTTCCATCGCGCGACCGGCGTCGCGGTTGTCGATGTCGCTATGGTCGCGCCGGACTTGCTCGCTGGCGTCGTCGAGCATCGCGATCCAGTCGGCGATAAAACCGCCGCGCCCCGGTTCGGCGCCCGCCATCGAACGGTGCAGCGCGGCGTGACAGCCGCCGCACAGGCCATGGCCCATGACGACGATTTCCTCGACGCGCAGGAACTGGACCGCAAATTCGAGCGCCGCCGACACGCCATGGCGGCCCGGCGTCGTTTCGAACGGCGGCACCAGCGCGGCGACATTGCGGACAACAAAAATTTCACCGGGATTGGTGTCGAAAATCTGCGACGGTTCGACGCGGCTGTCGGAGCAGGCGATCACCATCACCTTTGGCGCCTGGCCCTCGGCCAACCCGTCCCAACGCTCGCGCTGTTCCTGCCAGCCGCCGTTACGGAAACGACGATAACCGTCGATCATATCTGCAAAGTGAGTCATGCACGCGCCTTAGCATAGCCAGAGAGGTTGAGAAGAGCCGCGCGCGCGACTATGTGGGCGAAATGAACGCTCCCGCACAGCCCGCCGCCACGCCCAGCCAGCGCCAGCGCAAACCGGATTGGATCCGCGTCAAGGCGCCGACCAGCCCGGGCTATGCCGAAACGCGCAAGCTGATGCGCGAGCTGAACCTGAACACCGTGTGCGAAGAGGCGGCGTGCCCGAACATCGGCGAATGCTGGACCAAAAAGCATGCGACGGTGATGATCCTGGGCGACACTTGCACCCGCGCCTGTGCTTTCTGCAACGTCAAGACCGGGATGCCGCGCGCCGTCGACCTGCTTGAGCCTGAACATACCGCAATTGCGGCGGCGAAAATGGGGCTCAGTCATATTGTCATCACCTCGGTCGATCGCGACGACCTGCCCGACGGCGGTGCGAGCCAGTTCGTCAAGGTGATCAATGCGCTGCGCCGCGAAACCCCGCAAACGACGATCGAAATCCTGACCCCCGACTTTCGCAACAAGCCCGAAAGCGCGATTGCGGCGATCGTCGATGCGCGGCCAGACGTGTATAACCACAATCTTGAAACCGTACCGCGCCTCTATCCGACGATCCGCCCCGGTGCGCGCTATTATGCCTCGCTGCGCCTGCTCGAAAGCGTCAAGCGCCGCGATCCGTCGATCTTCACCAAATCGGGGATCATGCTCGGCCTCGGCGAACAGCGGATGGAGGTGCATCAGGTGATGGACGACATGCGCAGCGCCGACATCGATTTCATGACGATGGGCCAGTATCTCCAGCCGACGCCGAAGCATGCCAAGGTGATCGACTTCGTGACGCCACAGGCGTTCGACGCCTTTGCCCAGATTGCGCGCGCAAAGGGATTTCTCCAAGTCGCTTCGTCGCCGCTTACGCGCTCAAGCTATCACGCCGGCGACGATTTCGAGCGGATGCGTGCGGCGCGCGAGGCGCAGCTGGCGCGCGCCAGCGCCGGCTGAAGCCGCTCTTGCCCAGGCATCACGAAACTCGCGTCCTGCCGTACAGCGACGAGCAGATGTTCGCGCTCGTCACCGATATCGAGCGATATCCCGAATTCCTGCCTTGGGTAATCGCGCTGCGGATCCGCAGCGACAGCGAGCATGAGGCGGTCGCCGACATGATCGTCGGGTTCAAGGGGCTGCGTGAAAGCTTTTCGTGCCGCGTCCACAAGGACCGTCCGCGTGCCGTCACCGTCAGCTATATCGACGGCCCGATGCGCCACCTCAGCAATGAATGGCAATTTGCGCCCGTCGAAGGCGGCGGCTGCCGCGTCGATTTCATGGTCGATTTCGCTTTCCGCAGTCGCATGTTCGAGGCACTCGCGGGGCAGATGTTCGACAAGGCGCTGCGCAAGATGACCGCAGTGTTCGAAACGCGCGCCGACGATCTTTACGGGGCGGGCAGGGTGATGTCTTCGGAAGGGCGCAGTTCGTCCTTTTCGGGCTGAAGCAGGTCGAGCGCGAACAGCGTCGCATGATGGCGGATCGCGGCGCGATCACCGCCTTCAAACTGCACTCGCTGGGTGAAATAATCATCCGAATTCTGGCCGCGCAACGCGCGCGCGAAAACAACCAGCCCGACCGGTTTCTTTTCCGATCCGCCCCCCGGACCGGCGATGCCCGTGATTGCGACGGCTATATCGGCGTCGCTGTTGGCCAATGCGCCGGTCGCCATGGCCCACGCCGTCGCCAGCGAGACTTCGCCGAAGGTTTCGAGAATTTCGCTGCTGACGTCGAGCTGGCTCTGCTTAGCATGACCCGAATAGGTGATGAAACCCGCCGAAAACACGTCAGAACTGCCGGCAATGTCGGTGAGCGCGGCGCTGACCATGCCGCCGGTGCAGCTTTCCGCGACCGCAACTTTGCGGCCCGCGGCGCGATTGTTGGCGAGCACGCTGGTAGCGAGCGCATTGCGCACGGCAAACCGCGATTCATCGTCAGGCAGCACGGTCAATTCTCCGGAAGTTGCAAAGTCGCGACAGCCTGCGCAGCGATCCCCTCGCGGCGACCGGTGAACCCCAGCCGCTCTGTCGTTGTCGCTTTCACACTAACCCGGTCGAGCGGAATGGCAAGGATTTCAGCGATCCGGGCGCGTATTGCTAAACGGTGCGGGCCGATTTTCGGCGCCTCGGCGATTATGGTCAGGTCGACATGGTCGATCCGCCCGCCGCGCGCCAGAACGCGCTCCCCGGCAAAGCTCAGGAAGCGGTGCGATGCGGCGCCGCGCCATTGCGGGTCGCTGGGCGGAAAATGGTCGCCGATATCGCCGTCGGCTAGCGCACCGAGGATCGCATCGGTCAGTGAATGAAGCCCGACGTCGGCATCGCTATGGCCTTCAAGGCCATGACTATGCTTAATTTCTATGCCGCCGATCCACAGCGGCTTATCGGCGACGAGGCGGTGGACATCATAGCCCATGCCGATGGCGGTCCGTGTCATTGTCATGGTCCCCAACAGTTCGGAGAGGATGGCCATATCCTCGGCATAAGTCAGTTTGTGAAGCCGCGCATCGCCGGGCACCGTCGTCACTGCGATGCCCAAATGGCGCACAAGCTGGGCGTCGTCGGTCGCCGTCGCATCGATCGCCGCGGCATGGGCGGCACGCAATGTCCCAAGGCGGAACGCCTGCGGGGTCTGAACGCGAGCGAGCGCGCTCCTGTCGACCACGTTGCCCGCGACGCTGTCGGCTTGCTCGACGAGCGTATCGGAGACAGGCAGGGTGGGGATCGCGGCGGCAGCGTCGCCAAGCGCAACGAGAAGGCGATCGATGACCTCGGCGATCACCCCCGGCCGCGCGGCGTCGTGGACGAGCACCGGTGTAGCGTCATCGCGATCCGTCAGCGCAGCCAGCGCGTTGGCAACCGACTGCTGCCGCTCGGCCCCAGGACTGGCAGAAATCCAGCCTTTCGGTAGCGTTTCGATTGCCGCCATGACGTCATCATTTGCAATCAGCACGCCGCCGCCGATCGCAGGGTGCGCGGCAAAGGCATCGAGGCTCCAGCGCAGCACCTCTTTGCCGCCCAGCATAGCAAGTTGCTTGGGTACAGTGAAACCGGCCCGGCTACCGTTGCCGCCCGCAAGCAAGATAACCATCGCGCGCGGCGGGGTGGAAGGAGCGGACTCGGTCATTATGCGCGCCGGTTAGCGCAGCCGCGGCTTGCGGGAAAGCGGCTTAGCGTGTACGCGCTGCTCAAATTTTAGGCAATCACACGAAAGCTCTCGCCATGGCGCCGCTGCGGCCCATCCAGATCGGCAATATCACCATCGCGGATCCCGTGATCCTCGCGCCGATGACGGGCGTTACCGACATGCCGTTCCGCACCCTGGTGCGCCGCTACGGTTCGGGGCTCAATGTCACCGAGATGATCGCGAGCCAGGCGGCGATCCGCGAGACGCGCCAGTCGATCCAGAAAGCGGCGTGGGACCCGGTCGAGGAGCCAGTGTCGATGCAGTTGGTCGGCTGCACACCCTATGAAATGGGCGAGGCGGCGAAGCTCAATGAAGATCGCGGCGCCGCGATCATCGACATCAACATGGGCTGCCCGGTGCGCAAAGTGACCAGCGGCGATGCCGGATCGGCGCTGATGCGCGACCTGAAGCTCGCCGCGGCGTTGATCGAGGCCTGCGTGAAAGCGGTCGATGTTCCGGTGACGGTCAAGATGCGCATGGGATGGTGCCACGACAGCCTGAACGCCCCCGAACTGGCGCATATTGCCGAAGATCTGGGCGCCAGGCTGGTGACCGTCCACGGCCGCACCCGCAACCAGATGTACCGCGGCGAGGCCGACTGGAGCTTCATCCGCACCGTCAAGGACGCAGTTTCGATTCCGGTGATCGCCAACGGCGACATCTGCTCTGCCAACGACGCGCGCACGGCGCTGGAACAAAGCGGTGCCGACGGCGTCATGATCGGCCGCGGTGCCTATGGCCGCCCCTGGCTGCTGGGTCAAGTGATGGCGGTGCTGCGCGGTGACGGCGAGCGTCCCGATCCCGGCATCAACGAACAATATGACGTCATTACATCGCATTATCGCGCGATGATCGAGCATTATGGCGAAATCACCGGGGTCAATATGGCGCGCAAGCATCTCGGCTGGTACGTCAAGGGGCTGCACGGGTCGGCTGAGTTTCGCAACATGGTCAACCAGATCCCCAGCAGCCGCGACGTGCTCGATGCCTTGGAACGCTTTTACACGCCATTCCTGAGCAAGGCCGCGGCGTGAGCGCGCTCACGTCGAATATCCCGATTGTCGACCATGACGAGCTGATCCACTCGCACCCCGTCCCAACGCTGTTGATCGACAAGGGCGGCGTTGTCCTGTTCGTCAACGCCGCCGCCGAACAGATGTGCAACGTCAGCCGGTCGGCGATGATCGGGCGCGTCGTCTATGACGTGATCGATATGGATCGAAGCTATCGCCAGCGGATGAGCGACGCCGCGACGTCGGCGCTGTTCGCGCATCGCGCCGAGATTTCGGTCGGCGGGCGCAAAGCGATCTTTGTCGACATGCAGATGGTCCCCTATGGCCACAGCGGCCACCGCATTCTCGCGCTGATCCCCGCGCAGAGCGATGCCGAGCTGATGGGCGGGGCGATCGGGCGATCGGGGCGCGCCGCCGGCGGTGCCGCATCCATGCTGGCACACGAGATCAAAAATCCGCTCGCGGGAATAAAGGGTGCGGCGCAGTTGCTGGCGCGCAAGACCGACGCCAGCGGCGAACGCTTCACCACGCTGATCTGCGCCGAGGTCGACCGGATCGCAACACTGATCGACCAGATGGAGCATTTCTCGCGTGGTCAGCCGATCGCGTGCGGCCCGATCAACCTGTACCAACCGATCCACCAGGCGATGGAAACCGCTCGCGCGCGCCAGTTTCCCGGGGTGCGCTTTGCCGAGGATTTCGACCCGTCGCTACCGCTGGTGCAGGGCAATCATGACGCCATGGTCCAGATTTTGCTCAACCTCGTCACCAATGGCTGCGAGGCGCTGGGCGGGCGCGATGATGGCGTCGTGCGGCTGGCGACCGCCTATCGCCACGGGCTGTCTATCGACAACGGCGACGGGCGCGGGCGGATCGCGCTGCCGATCGAGGTGAGCGTCAGCGACAATGGCCCCGGCGTTCCCGCCGATATTCGCGGCGACCTGTTCGATCCGTTCGTGACCACCAAGCGCGAGGGGCGGGGGCTCGGCCTGGCGCTCGTCGCCAAACTGGCGCGCGACATGGGCGGCACCGTCCAGCATATGCGCGACGGCGAATGGACGCGGTTTCGCGTTCATCTGCCGGTGGCGCAAAAGGGACGCGCCGCATGAGCAGCCGCAAAACGATCCTGCTGGTCGAGGACGATCCGGCGATCGCGATGATCATCCGCGAAACGCTGGTCGGCGAATGCCATCATTTCGCGTCGGTCGGCAGCATCGCCGAACGCAACGCCTGGCTCGATGATCATCGCCCCGACCTGATCATTACCGATGTCGTGCTGCCCGATGGTGACGGTATCGACTCGTTGCGGGTGGATGCCGGCACACCGGTGATCGTGCTGTCGGCGCAGAACACGCTCGACACCGCAGTGCGCGCGACCGGGATCGGCAGTTATGACTATCTGCCCAAGCCGTTCGATCTCGACGAATTGACCGCGAGCGTTCGCGCGGCGTTGCAACGCCGCGCCGAACCGATGACCGGCACCGATCCGGCGCAGGCCGACAGCCACGGGCTGGTCGGCCGCGCCCCCGCGATGCAGGCCGTGTATCGGACCATCGCGCGGCTCGCGTCGAACGATCTTGCGGTGCTCATCCTCGGCGAATCGGGGACCGGCAAGGAAGTCGTTGCCCGCGCGATTCACGCCACGGGACTGCGTCGGGCGGGACCGTTCGTTGCGATCAACATGGCAGCGATCCCGCGCGAGCTGATCGAGGCCGAGCTTTTCGGGCACGAGAAGGGCGCGTTCACCGGCGCGCACAGCCGCAATGCGGGGCGTTTCGAGCAAGCGGCGGGCGGCACATTGTTCCTCGATGAGATAGGCGACATGCCGCTCGAGGCGCAGACCCGCCTGCTGCGTGTGCTGCAGAGCAATGAATATTCGACCGTCGGCGGCAACCAAGCGCTCCGCGCGGACGTGCGCGTCATCGCCGCGACCCACCGCGACATGCGGACTCTCGTCGCCGATGGCCGTTTCCGCGAGGACCTTTTCTACCGCCTCAACGTCATCCCGGTGACGCTGCCGCCGCTGCGCGACCGGCGCAGCGACATCGCCGCGCTGGTGCGCCATTTCGTCGATGCGGGGCGCGCTTCGGGCCTTCCTGACCGCCAGTTCGCGCCTGCCGCGATGCAGTGGCTCGAACGCTATGACTGGCCGGGCAACGTCCGCGAGCTTGGCAATGTCGTCCAGCGGCTGGCGGTGCTGTCGCGTGATACCGTCGTGACCGTGCGCGATGTCGAAACGGTGCTGCACGAAAATGGCGAGGGCGGCGGCGCGGTGGCACCCGCCGACCTGATCGCCAGGGCCGTCGACGATTGGGCGCGCGAGCAGATGGCAGGCGATGCAATCGACGGAAAACTTCACGGTCAGCTCGAAGCGATCGTCGAGGCGGCGCTGTTTCGCCGCGTGCTGCGGGATGTGCGCGGCAATCAGTTGGAGGCTGCGCGGCGGCTCGGGATCAATCGCAACACGTTGCGCAAACGTCTGGGGCAGCTGGATATCGATCCCACGCATCCCTGAGCGACGGAAACTAGCTCATATTTGAGGCATTCGACCTGCCCAAGCGCAGTTTGTGTGTTTTCTATGCAACAGGTTTGTCGTAGCATGGCAACAATGGCGCACGCGGCTCCCCTGAATCACAATATCGACCCGACCGAGCAGGATGTACGCTCGGGCTTCTGGCGCTTCGCGGTCCCCGAATATTACACGCTGGCGCTCGTCATCAGCGTTGGCATAGCGACCTACGTCTTTGTTACCGGCGACGCGCAAAGCGAACGATTGCTCACACCGGCGCTCGTCGCGGCGATCATGGTCGCTAATCTGGTCCCCGCGATGGCGTTGATCGTGCTGGTCGGCAGCCGCGTCGCGCGCGCGCGCGGTGCGGTCGATGGAAGGGGGCAATGGCCGTCTTCATGTCCGACTCGTCGCACTATTTTCGATGATCGCGGCCGTGCCGACATTGCTGGTCGTGATTTTTGCGTCGCTGTTGTTCCAGTTTGGTGTCGATTTCTGGTATTCCGACCGCTCACGTGGCATGTTCGAAAACGCCGCGACATTAGCCCAATCTTTCTATGAGGAAAGCCAGAAGTCGGTCGCCGGGCAAACGACGGCAATGTCCACAGATTTGGGCAAATATCTGGATACTCAGACAATCGATAGTATCAGCTTTCAAGATGCCTATGGGTTTCAGGTTGTCGTTCGCGAACTCAACGAATCCGCCATCATCGAAATCGGGCGCGATGGAATCCCCCGGACCGCGGTGATGATCGACCCCGACAATCGGGCGGCAGAGGGGCGGGTAACGCCATCGATAATACAACGGCTTAATGCTGGCGAAGAAGTCGTGGTCACCCGAAGCGCCAACAGGATCGAGGCGGTCACGCGACTTCCTGGCAGGCCGAACGCATTTCTTTATGCTTCCCGTGCTGTCTCCAGCCTCGGTCAGCAGCAGTTTCAACTCTCTCGCACGGTGCTTGCTGATTATAATGCGTTGTTCCAACGCTCGCAGCTCTTGCAGTTGCAATTCAACGGCGCACTATATTTGGGATCGCTATTGCTGCTGGCGCTCGCAGTGATCGCCGCCATTGTTGTCGCCGACCGCATCGTCCGGCCCCTCGGTACACTGATCGGCGCCACGCGCACCGCGGCGGGGGGCGACCTGTCGGTGCGCGTGACGCCGCCGGCTCGCGATGACGAAATTTCGGTGCTCACCCGCGCCTTCAACCGGATGACCGAGCAGTTGGAGGGGCAGACTGGCGCGTTGGGCAGCGTCAACGAACAGCTCGAAGCGCCGCGGGCCTTTATTGAAGCGGTGCGCCGCGGCGTGTCCGCGGCGGTGGTATCCGTCGATGCCGATCACCGCATCCAGCTCGCCAACGCCGCGGCGGAACGGCTGATCTGCCAATCGGCCGATTGGCTGACCGGTCGTCCTTTGTCGGAGGTTGCACCCGAGCTGGCGCAATTGCTGACGGGCGACGAGCGCGAGGCGATCGTCCAGCTTGCCCGCCCCAACGCCGAACCTGCGACGCTGGCGGCCAAGGCCGTGGCGCAGGGTGACGGCTTTGTCTTGAGTTTTGAAGATATTACCCAGCAATTGCTCGACCAGCGCCGCGCTGCCTGGTCCGACGTTGCACGGCGTATCGCGCACGAGATCAAGAATCCGCTGACCCCGATCCAGCTTGCCGCCGAGCGGCTCCAACGCCGCTTTGGCGACAAGATCGAAGGCGACAGCGCGACCTTCAAGAAATTGACCGACACCGTGATCCGCCAGGTTCACGACATGCGGCGGATGGTGGATGAGTTTTCGAGCTTTGCCCGCATGCCCAAACCAACCTTCGGGGTCGAGGATGTCCGCGATATCCTGCGCCAGGCGGTGTTCCTGTTCGAGGTCGCCAAGCCCGATATCGTCTTTGCGGTAAAAACCCCGGACGAAATCGAACCGCTCGTTTGCGATCGTCGCCTGTTGTCGCAGGCCATGACAAATATTGTCAAAAATGCCGTAGAAGCGATTGAAGAAAATGCGAAAAATTCGGACGTAACTCCCATTGGGCATATTGATGCCGAGCTGGCCAGCGGGCCGCACGGTGAAATCCTGATCCGTGTTGCGGATGACGGGATCGGGTTGCCGCAGGCGCGCGATACCATTGCCGAACCCTATATGACGACTCGTCAGGGCGGCACGGGACTGGGCCTAGCGATCGTCAAAAAGATCGTCGAACAGCATTATGGCGAGCTGGAGTTTTCGGACAATCCGGCGGGGCGGGGGACGTGTGTCACGCTGACGCTCCATCCCGACCGGCTGCAAGGATTGGCAGGGAAGGGCGACGAAACAAGCATGGGGTACGCAGAATCGGTTCCGGGGCGGATTCGCAACCGACAGGACAGAGAAGAATATGGCGCTTGATATATTGATCGTCGACGACGAACGCGACATTTGCGATCTCGTCGCCGGCGTCATGGAAGACGAAGGCTATGAGGCGCGTATTGCCTCCGACAGCGATTCCCGCTCGAAGCGATCCGCCAGCAGCGGCGGCCATCGCTCGCGCTGATCGACGGGTGGTTGCAGGGGTCGCGGCTCGACGGGCTAGGGCTGGTCGAGGCGATTAAGGCCTTCGATCCCACGCTGCCGATCATCGTCATTTCGGGTCATGGCGGGCTCGACACCGCGGTAGCGGCGATCCGGCGCGGTGCCTATGATTTCATCGAAAAGCCGTTCGAGGCATCGCGCTTGCTCCATCTGGTCGCACGCGCGACCGAAAGCGAGCGGCTGAAGTTCGAATATGAGCAATTGCGCGAAAAGGCGGGGCCATCAGACGAATTGACCGGGACCAGCGCGTCGATCAACAATGTCCGCGCGACCCTCAAGCGCGTCGCGGGGACCGGTAGTCGGGTGTTGATCACCGGTGCAGCGGGCGTTGGCAAGGAAGTGGCCGCGCGCGTGCTGCACGGTTGGAGCGGGCGTCACAATGCACCGTTCCGCGTCATTTCCTCGGCGCGCATGGATCCCGAGACGGTCGAAACCGAATTGTTCGGGTCCGAAACCGACGACAGGGCGATCCGCGTCGGGCTGCTCGAACAAGCGCATGGCGGCACCCTTTTTCTCGACGAAGTCGCTGACATGCCGCTGACGACGCAAGGCAAGATCCTGCGCGTACTCACCGATCAGAGCTTTACCCGCGTTGGCGGCCGCACGATGATCCGCGTCGATGTCCGGATCATTTCGGGCTCGGCGCGCGACCTGACGACTGAAATCGCCGAGAGCCGCTTTCGCGAAGATCTCTATTATCGGCTTAATGTCGTTCCGGTGCATATCCCGCCGCTGCGTGAGCGCCGCGACGATATCGCCAGCCTGTGCGACCACTATATCCGCCGCTATGCCGCCGATCGCCGCGTTCCGCCGCCCGAGATCAGTTCGGAAGCGATGGCGGCGTTGCAAGCGCATGAATGGCCGGGCAATGTCCGCGAACTGCGCAACGTCATCGAACGTGTGATGATATTGGCGCCGAGCGGTCGTTTGCACCGGATCGACGCCGATATGCTGCCAGGCGAGCTGGTCCGCGGCGGTACCGACATTTTGCCGAATTCGGAATCGATCACGGCGATCCCGCTGAAAGAAGCGCGCGAAAATTTCGAGCGCGAATATCTGCGGATCCAGATCAACCGCTTTTCGGGGAATATCTCGCGCACCGCGACCTTTATCGGCATGGAACGCTCGGCCTTGCACCGCAAACTGAAACTTTTGGGGCTCACCGAGAGTTCGGACGGCGAGGGGTGAGGCTTTGCGCTAGACCTTGCGCATGCTTTGCCGCATATTGATGGAAAGAAGAAGGTCTTAAAGCCGGAAAACCGGCGCATATCCGCGGTCGTACCGCCAAAAATAGGAGGCAAATGTGTCCGATAAGAACCAGAATCTCCAGGATATTTTTCTCAACGCACTGCGCAAAAGCAAAACGCCGGTAACAATGTTTCTCGTCAAAGGGGTGAAGCTTCAGGGCATCATCACTTGGTTCGACAATTTTTCGTTACTGCTGCGCCGCGATGGCCAGTCCCAGCTCGTATATAAACATGCGATCTCGACGGTGATGCCGTCGCATGATTTCGATCTTTCGCTGCTCGGCGGCAATCTGCGCGACGCGCCGGCCAGTAAGGGTAAGGCATTGCAGGATGTATTCCTGAATGCGGTGCGCAAATCCGATGAATCGGTGACGATGTTCCTGGTCAACGGAGTGATGTTGCAGGGCGATATCGTTGCGTTCGACCTGTTCTGCATGTTGCTTGAGCGCGAGCGCCAAGTGCAGCTCGTCTATAAGCACGCCATTTCGACGGTGCAGCCAAACGGCCCGATCAACCTGACCGACAGCGAACCCGACGCAGAAGCGGAAAACGCCTGATCGCCTCGATTATTGACAGCCAGGAAGAAGTCACCCGCGGCGCTGCCGCGCTGTTGGTCGTGCCCGAATGGCATAGCCAGCATTTGACGCGCGATCTTGACGCGCGGGCAGAGGAGGCGAGGGGGCTCGCGCTGGCGATCGGGCTCGACGTGGTCGCCGTGCATATGCTGCGACTGCGCCAGACGCGGGCAGCAACCTTGCTCGGTGTCGGGCAGATCGAGGCGATCACACCGGATATCGAGAAACATGGCGTCCAACTCGTCGTGGTCGATGCCGCTCTCAGCCCGATCCAGCAGCGCAATCTGGAAACCGCTTTCGGCACCAAGGTGATCGACCGGACCGGGCTGATCCTCGAAATCTTCGGCGAACGCGCCGCGACCGCCGAAGGACGCTTGCAGGTTTTTTCAACTGCTTGACGGGAAGTGACGTCATGGCGGAAGACATGCTGTTCGCCACCCTCGACCCGACGATGCGCGAGATCCGGCTACCGGGCATCGACAAGGCGATCCTTTCCGACACCGTCGGTTTTGTTTCCGACCTGCCGACCGAACTGGTCGCGGCGTTTCGCGCCACGCTCGAAGAGGTCACGACCGCCGACCTGATCGTCCATGTCCGCGACATCGTCCATCCCGACAGCGACGCGCAATATGACGACGTACGCGCGATTCTGGGCTCGCTAGGGGTCAATGGGCCAGAAGATGACGGGGAGGGCGATACGCCGTCTGCCATCCCGCAGATCGAAATCTGGAACAAGATCGATACTGCGGACACCGATGGTCGCGCCGCAATCGAGGAGATGGCGGCGAAGCGTTCCGACGTCGCGGTCATTTCCGCAGTAACGGGCGAAGGCGTCGAGGCGGCCCGCGTCCTGATGGCTTCGCAGCTGACCGCGCTTCACAAGGTTCAGCGGATTTACCTCGACTATCAGGACGGCGAAGCGGCGGCGTGGCTTCACGCGCGCGGTGAAGTGCTGGCCGACGAGCCTGAGGGTGAGGGGCATGTGCTGACGGTCCGGCTGGATCCGGCCGACAGCGCACGGTTCGAGCGGCTGTGGCCTACGAACGACGCTCCGACGCCTTGACAGCGACCCAATGGGCCTCCTGTTCGTCGAGCGACAGGCCCGCCAGGCTTCCACCTGCGCGATTTTCCATTGCTGCAAAGCGACGTCCGAACTTGATGTTTGCATCGCGCAGGGCGCTTTCTGCATCGACTCCCAGGTGGCGCGCGTAATTGGCGACCGCGAGCAGCAGATCGCCGACCTCTTCGTGGCGTTCCGCTTCATCGGTCGCGAGTGCAACTTCGACCAGTTCTTCGGCGATCTTGTCGCGCGGACCGTTAACATCGGGCCAGTCGAAGCCGACACGCGCGGCGCGTGACTGGAGCTTTTGGGCACGAAGTAAAGCCGGCAAGGATTGCGCGACACCCGACAGCGCGCCTTCGGAACCATCGGCGGCGCGTTCATCGGCCTTGATCTGTTCCCATTGCTGGCGGACGTTATCCGTATTGCCGTCACCAAAGATGTGGGGATGCCGACGTTCCATCTTGTCGCAAATTGCGGTGGCAACGTCGTCAAACCCGAACAGACCCGCGTCGGCGGCAATCTGGCTGTGGAATACGACCTGGAGCAACAGGTCGCCAAGCTCGTCGCAAATCGCCGCAGGGTCGCCGCCCGCGATCGCATCGGCCACTTCATAGGCTTCCTCAATCGTGTAGGGCGCGATCGTCGCGAAACTCTGCGCCAGATCCCATTCGCAGCCGCCGTCGGGATCGCGCAATTTGGCCATCACGGCTAGCAGGCGATCGATGGGGGACTGGAACGTCGGGTCGGTCATAGTTTATCCGATAATATATATTATGTTAATAGCGCTACCAGAACTGTCCATGTAAACTGTGTCCAGTGTGATGGCGAAAGGCTTGCGGTTACGGTAGTCTTTCATCAGTATCAGCGACCGTGTCCACTTCGTTCGCCACGACGCCTTGGCAGGCTGCACGCATCGAAATGCCCGGCGGTCGCCGGTTGTGGACGGTATTGGACGATGCCGGCGATGTCGTCGAGTGCCTTCGTCACTGGATCGTTCATCTCGAACAGACTCACGCGTCACCAAATACGATACGGGCTTATGTTCGCCACGTTGTGGACTTCGCGAACTTCCTCGGTGCCAATGGCGTAGGTCTACATGAAGCTTCGGTTTCGTTGTACGACAGCTTCCTTGCTTGGCGGCTTGCCCGCCGAAAGGATGCCTTGCCGAGCCCGCGGCTGATCCTGCTGCGAAAGCAGGAGACGCGGGTTCTGGCGCCATCGACGCGCAACCAGATCCAGCTGGCGATCAAATCTTTACCCGCTTCTATAACGGCACCGACGACTTCGCGGTCGATACGGCCGAGGTTAACAATGCCTGACGGGCATCGGATACGCCGTTCCTCGAGCATATCAGCCAGCGTCGTACGACGAAGGGGGCAAGGACCGCTATCTGTCGGGCGATCCCGGCCGGGTTCAGCAGCAGGTGCTGGAAGCGCCTGACGCCAAGCGAGTCCCGCGGCTGATCGAGGCGTGCCCGGTCGCGCGCGACGCGTTTCTGATCGTGTTGCTCTGCAATGCCGGCCTCAGGATCGGCGAAGGCTGGGCTTGCGACATGTCGATGTCGACCTCGCCGAAAAGGTCGTCTGGGTCGTTCCGCGCGAAGATAATGCCAATGGCGCCCGCGCCAAATCCGGCCGGACGCGCGGTGTGCCACTCACGACTACGTGCTCAACATGTGCGTCGATTACCTCACCAGCGACGAATA
>NZ_JADIZJ010000003.1 GCF_016704835.1 Sphingopyxis sp.
AAGGCCATTCGCCGAAGCGTATGTCGCTATGCGATTTGCGGCCGCTCGCAGCGCAACGGCGGGCCCAAGCCGCTGGAATCGGGTATTTCGTCATCGGGTAATTGCAGGTTGATATGGCGCTATCCGCTTACCGGCATGCCTCAGATTACGGCCTGGACCTTGTATTTGCAGCCCATGAATAGATTTGCAGCGCCGCCGCTGCCCGGCACTTGGGGAGCCGTTCATGAAGGAAAGCATTCCCAGCGATAATCATATGGAATGCCCCGATCACCCCACGATGCGAGGTGGCCCGAAAACCCAGGCAACGGAGGTTACGATGCCCTAATCCTATGTCAATTTTCGGGCAGCAGACGGGGCAAGTGCGGCATCGATAGAGCGGGAAGCTTCGATGACTTGGGCGGCCCCTGTTAGGACGATTTCCCGGCCCAAGTTGGCGCCCTCCCCATAAACATCAGAACGCCGGCATTTACCGCCAGAGCAATCAGGACGAAGCCGAATGGAGTCGCGTAGCTGCCCGTCGTATCGACCATCCTTCCGATAGCGAGACTCCAGAGTCCCCCGAGGCCAGTGGTCAGGCCGTACAACAGACCAAAAGTCGCACCATAACTTCGCACTCCAAAATAGCGTGCTGTGATGTAGGCGAGGAGTTGGAATTCGCCGCCGGAGGCCGCGCCTATACCTAAGACACAAAGCAGCAGGAGCGTCCATTCATGTGATTGTGTCAAACAGAAGGCACTGACACCTGAGAGGACGAGGAACGCCGCGAACATGCCCGGGGACCAGAACTTGTCCGAATAGTAGCCGGCTCCAAGCCGCCCGATAAGCAGTGCGATCCCCATGAGGGCGGTCATCATGCTGGCGTCAGACGACGAAATGCCCTGACTTTGGAGCGCGCCTTCAAGGTGCGGCAAGATGCCGGGAACTGCCGCAGCACCCAATGCCACAGGATCATGATTAAAACCGCCTGACCGAATATCTCGTGCAGCTAGAAGCCGGTCAGTGGCATCGCCAGCGGCTGTTATCACTTCTGCGTCGATATTCGGTCGCGGCCGCATGACAAGCAGGGCGGCAGGATAAAGGAGGAGGAGGGCAACAGTCCTAGAAACACAAGCCCGACCTGCCAGCCAGCCAAACCTATCACGAGTTGGACAACGGGTTTGACGATGAGAAGAAACGCTGCGGCCCCGCACGATGCAATTCCGAGTGCTAATCCCCGCGACGTGTGGAATTGCTCGGAGAAGGCGGAGTCCAGACAATGGGGCCGCTTCCCACCCCGGCAATGCCCACGATGATCCAAAGAATATAATATCGTAATGTGGAAGCATCGGTGGCGGCCAGGCCAGCGAATGCAAGACAGCTCAGCGGCATGGAGATAGCGGGAATTCTGTAGGGTCCGGATCGATCAATGAGAAAACCTCCTGGAAAGGCAGCGAGACCCAGAGATGATTGTGAACGCGGCGAAGACCCGAACTGGTATGTCCGAGCGCGACCAGCCGAACGCCTGCGACAGCGGCTGCATGAACAATCCCCAGCCAAAGAGCGGAATTGTCGGCATGCAGAGACCCATCCCTACGAATGCGACTATCAACGCAGGCCATCGCTGCTTAAACTCGGCGTTCATTTTCACCTCATGCCTCTCCCGGACGACCTTGTTTTCGTGTTCGGCTTGCCGCCGTCTTCCTTGCAAATGCAATAGCGGCAAAAATTATGAGCGACCCCCTGACTCCACAATTTAGAACATCGAGATTCTCACCATCGATCCCGGAACGTGGGGCTGCAAAGTCTTGCTTGTTCCGGATGATTAGCATTGGTGAACGCAGGGCTTCTATTCCGATCGCCCGATAGCGGCATCATAGTGTCGGATGGCGCGCGCGGCGAAATTGGAGCCAAAGCCGGAAGAGCGTGGTGACCTGCGTATGGCGCTATCCGCGATGCGGAATATGCAGCCACATCCCGCGCAAATATGGAGAAACGAACGTGAATAGGGAACGATGACCGAGCGTCCCAAATCGGAGAGGGTCTGAACATGCGAACCTATGCCATGATAGCAGTAGGCTTGAGCGTCGGATCGGCAGCGATCGCTCTGGTCGGAGATAAAGCGAGAGCATTGGCGACGGTTGCACCCCCCGCTCCGTTCGAGATCAGCGGGACTGTGACAGACGCCAGCGGCGCGCCCGTTCGCGGCGCCTTCGTGACGGTTGCGGACGAGCAAAGCGCGATTTCACGGCTCACGGATTCTAATGGCGCCTACCGGATCGTCGTTCCCTACCCGGCGGAATTCAGCCTGTCGGCATCAAGATTCGGTTTCGCCACGCAATCGGTGACTCTTACTTCCAAGGATAATGGAACACGGAGCTTCCGGCTGTCGCCAGAGTTTGATCGCACGCAGCTCACCTCGGCCCAGATTACATCTTTTCTTCCGAAGAATACGGAGACGGACTGGCTCAAAGCACGATGTGTTGGCTGTCATGGAATGACAGAGCCTGAGCAGTTCAGGGGTTCCGACGAAGGCGTTTTCGATTCCATATTGCGCAACATGCAGCTGTCGTATGGCATCACTTTCCTTCACGATCCGGATCTCAAATATGCCGCAAAACTCACAACCAAATATTTTGGCAAGGATGCACCACCCTCGCTCGAAACGGTAAAGAGCCGCCCGGTCGATCAAGAGGCTCTCAAAGCAACTATTTTCACGATTAATCTCAGAAACACTGATCGGAGGGGTTTACCGCACAGCATTGTTGCAGACCGCAAGGGCGGCGCGTGGATCGCCGTACCCGGCAACAATGAGATCACCCACTGGGATTTTGAAAGCGGCAAGCTGAGTTCAGTTGCGATGCCAAAGCCGGTTTCGATGCCGCACACTCCGACGCTCGATAGGACGGGGCGCGTTTGGACAGGCATGCCGGGGGCGCGGCAGATGAGCGTCATCACGCCAGGCACCAACGACGTTCGCTACGTCGATCTTGAGTCGGTTCCGCACACCTTAAGTACGGACGCTGACGGCATTATCTGGGGCAACGGCTCGAAGGTCTATCGGGTCGATCCGGCAACAGACAAGGTAACCTATTGGCAGCCGATCGACGTGACCCCTGGCCCCCGGTCTTGGGTGGCTCGTGGCGCGACGCCGGGTCAGCCGGTCCCCAGACGGGGCCCGCCTATGCTTATCACGCGGTTCGTGATGCGGCGGGGATCGTCTGGTATTCGGTGCTCGAGACAGGCGGCATAGTGGGCTGGACCCGCGACTGGACAGCAGAAAATATCCAGCTTCCCGGCGTAGCCAGCGTGCGTGGTATCGACGTCGACAATGACGGAGTCATATCGGGCTACCGACTGGACCGATGGCCACCTCGTTCGCTACGATCCGTGTCAGGACAGTCCTCCCTTTTCAGCATCCCGACCGAAGGCGCGATGCCTTACTCGGTGTTCGTCGACAGAAACCGGGCTACATCTGGACGGCCGATTATGCAGGGAACAATCTTGTTCGTCTGGATCCTGAGAGCGGAAAATTCGTGGAATATCCCCCTGCAAACAACGAATCGTACCCGCGCTTCATCTCGATCGATGACGATGGCCGTATATGGTTTTGCCGAGTGGTGGAACAACCGCGCGGGCCTTCTCGACCCCGGCTATTAGGTCGAGCGGTCTCGGGCAAGGCATTGCGTAGGAGCCGAACTGTGCGCAAGGAGCGCCTGTCGTCAGCAATTGCGTCCGGACGGTCCGCGCCAATTGTCAGTTTGGGCTCAGAATGGAGACTGCCCACTGTCGTACGGCTTTCGAGGTCACGGGTGAGCGTCGCAAGCCCCTTCCAGACCATAGCGTCGATGAATCGATATATGCAGAACATCACGCTCGATTAACCCGAAGAGCGAGCGGGCAATTTCGTCGCGTTCTCCGGGACCACCGATAAAATGTTGCGAACTGGGCCGTACCAGCGTGATCGACCCCTTTTGAGTCAGCCTCGCAATGTCAAACGGCGGTATAGGTCCCGAAGCATTTCCGAAGCTCACCATCGTTCCGCGGACGGCAAGAGAGTCGAGGGATGCGTCGAAGCTATTTTTCCCGATGCTGTCATAGACCACCGACACCCCGGCTCCGCCGGTCATTTCCCGCACGCGGGCAGCGATATCATCGGTGCGATAATTAATGACGTCGTGGCAACCTGCGCGGCGTGCGGCAGCTATCTTCTCGTGCGAACCGACCGCACCGATGACGGTGGCACCGACGTGATTGGCCCATCCCGCCAGAAGCTGCCCGACTGAACCTGCGGCAGCATACACCAAGATCGCATCGCCTGCCGCAAGCGGGCGGCATGCCTTAAAAGAAGATAGCCTGCGGTTAGGCCGGCCGCAGTAGCGGCCGCAGCGGTTTCAAAATCGATGGTATCCGGCAGCCTGACGAGGGACCTGGCTTCGATGTTGCGATGGGTCGCGTACGCGCCCGGTACCGCAAAACCATAGCAAACCCTGTCACCGACTGCGAAGTCCGCCACCCCGGAGCCGACGCTTTCTATGACACCGGCAGCCTCGACACCCAGGCCTGATGGAAGCGGCAGAGCGATGAGGCCGCGCCGGACCGCGACGTCGATGAAATTGACGCCGATTGCAATTTGCCGGAGGCGTACCTCGTGAGGCCCCGGCTGTGACAATTCGATCGTTTCCACGCATATGACTTCAGGTGCGCCAGTCTCGTAAAGTTTAGCGGCGCGCATCATAGCTGCGTCTTCCTGTCGACTTTCATGGAAACTGATCTCCGACTCGTTCAACATCTGCGCTTGCCAGAGGCAGTCGTCCGGCCGAGGACGCGCGCGCGTCTAGTCTCCCAAACAGGAACTCCGCATTTCTCAGAAGCCGGAGCGGCAAAAGGCATCGACGGGTTCACCTCAAAGCTTGCGCTACTGAAATGGCCAGAGAGGCCGTCTCCGCAGCACCGCTACGCCTTCGTCGATATCCCGCGGCGATGATTTTCGAGAAAAATACCCCTCCCATAATCTCGACAATCAGCAGAGTTCCGTGGGCCTCTTTCTCATTTTCCTGAAGGGTAGTAGCTCGATCCACTCTCATCCCTCCGAGCTTCAAGTCGTCGGTTAAAGTTCTGCATCGACAGTTTCTGCCGACCACCCCGGCGTCCGGCAAAAGGGACATTTCTTGGTCCTTTTTGTCATTCGCCAGGATGGTGACTGCAAGGTCGTGCAAACCTTCAAAAATTATAGCGATACGCGGAAGCTAACTTCGAATGTGCGCGGTTCACCTGGCGTGGTCGGCTGATCGAAAGCACGCGCCGCGATCACGCCGCCGACAAAATATTGCTTGTTGAAGACGTTGTTCACATATGCCCTCAACTGGAAGCGATCCCAGCTGTAAGTGGCCGTGAGGTTAACAACTTCATATCCGTTGAGCGGAAGCGTCTGAAGCAGGTTTTCGGCAGGCGTGAAGCCGCGACCCCGGCAAGCGACTTATCCTCCTCGCCATAAAGGACGTGCAGGATCGCGCCGACGAGCAGCGAATGGCTTGTTTTCTCCCAGTGGTTTCGCTTCTCAAGGCTTCCTTCCGGATCGACAAGCACATCGGCGACATTCTGCACATCGCGCACTTCCCATTCGCCGCGCCGCACTTCGAGGAGCGGATTGTACGCGGCCGACGCGATGTTGGTGGGATCGAAGAGCAGGACGCGCCCATGCTGCGCGCGGAAGCCCGAGGTCAGCTGCCAATTCTCGCCCTTGATGTCGTGCACAATGCAGCTGCCCGGCCAGGTGAGCAGCGTCGGTACGACGAGGCCGACGCCCTTGCCCGATCGTGTCGGTGCGAAGCAGAGGATATGTTCGGCGCCGTCATGGCGAAGATAGGTCCGCCCAAACCGCCCCAAGATGACGCCTACATCGCCGAGCATGTCGGCGCGCCGGATGTCCTTCGCATCGGCCCAGCGGGCCGAACCATAGGTTTCGGCGCGCTGCCGCTCGCGGGCGCGCCATACCGACATGGCGATCGCGACAATGATCGACACGAAGCCGCCTGACGCCGCGATCATGGCGCCGCGGTAGAAGATCGGCGGCGCATAGGCATCATAGACGAACCACCACCAGAAGAAGGCGGGCGGCGGATAGACCGGATAGTCACCAAGACGGAACCAGGGCGCGCCGAGCGCCGGCTGAAATCCGAGCGCGCCCGCGGTCCACTGCGTCGCTGCCCAGACCGCGAAGATCACGATCGAACCGACGGCCGCGATCTGGCCCCAGAGGATCTTGTCGTTCATCGCACGATGCCTTTCTAAATGCCGATGCCCCGACCCAGCGCCCAATCGACCGAGCCGCCGGGGACATGGTGCCGGTGATGTGCTGGCCGAGATGGCGGTCGAGCGCGGGGCGCCAGGGGACGAGCTGGAAACCCAGCCCATCGTCGATCATGGCGAAGCGCCCCGACGCGAGTGTCACGCGCTTGCGGTAGATGCCGCTCACATAATCCCCGGCAGCCGACGGTTTGTGGGCAAGGCCGGTCCGCTCGGCAATCGATGCGGTCGCGGCCTCGAGGTCTCGCGAGGCGAGCTTGTCGATGAGCCCCGACGAGAGAGTGAGCCGGTCCCCGGCGCGCGACGCCAATCCCTGCTCGACGAGATAGCGCGTCCGTTCTTCCATCGCCTGGCGGATTTCGAGACCGAAGCCATTCCCGCACTCGACCGGTTCACGGGCGACGAGTTGCGGTCGAGCCAGGTCGCGCCGGGCGCGGTGACCTGCGACGCGAGCGGGAGGTCCGAGCGCGTCGCAAGCGACATATGCGCGCGCCCCTTGCCATCCTCCCAACTGCGGAGCTCGACGATCGAGCCCGGCCTGGCATCACCGGTCATCTCCATGTCGTTGAAGCGGATGTGATGGGTGCGCCCGTCAGCGCCATCGACGATCGCGTAGGCGGTGCCGACGAGTTCGTCATGCAACCCCCGCTCGACCAGCCGGCCCACGATCGCGGACGCGGGCGCGCCGTCGTGAAGTGCAAGCGCGGCGGGATCGAAGCGCCCCCGCCGCGCGACAGCGCGCGGTGCATCGTCTTGATGATATCGCCGCGCACCGCGACTTCGCGAAGCGCCTGCTCGGCGCCCGCCTTCAGCGACCACAGGCCGGCACCCTGCCGCTCGGCGAGACCCATCTGCTCGAGCCGCCCGGCGCGGCCGACCAGCAGGCCGTGCATGTGCCGGTCTTCGTTTGCCGCGGGCCTAAGATCGATAACCCCGCTCGCTTCGTCGGTGAGCCTCTGCAGCCGGACGTCGAGACTCGTCCAGCGTTCGGCATCGACTTCGCGCGCGAGCGCGCTCTGCATGTCGATCTCGCTGCGCGGACCGAGCTCGAGCGTCACAAGAGATTCGGCGCGGCCACGGATGCCTGAAGCGATATAGCCGCGGTCGATGACCAGATCGGCGCCATCGTCGGTGACGCCGCGCACGAGGATATGAATATGGGGATTGTCAGTATTCCAGTGATCGACCGCCACCCAGTCGAGGCGGGTGTGGAGATCGCGTCCATGTCCCGTCATGAGGTCGCGCGTGAAGGAACGGAGATAGCCGAGATCGGCGGCATCCTCCGGGCTGACGATCAGCCGGAAGTGGTGCCGGTCGTCTTCGCAGCGCGCGGCGAACGCATCGCGATCGGCGGCGTCGCCGCCCGCATCGAACATGCTCGCGTCGCGGCCGTCACGGGTCACGCCCTCGCGCTCGAGATAGGAGATATGACGCGCCAGCGGCGCGGCGCGAAACCGCGCGCCCTGTTGGCGGACGACGCGCGCCATCACGGTGACGCGCCGGGCGCCGAGCTTGCGAAGACCGGCTCGATTTCCTTGCGGTGACGGCCAGTTCGAAGCCGGATTTTCGGACGATCTCAGAGTTTCGCAAGCGGCATCTCAAAGCGCTGTCGGGATTGTTCGTACAGGTGCTGAAGCTGTGCGCCGAGGCTGGCCTGGTCAAGCTTGGCCACGTCGCGCTGGACGGTACGAAGATCAAAGCCAATGCGTCCAAGCACAAGGCGATGAGCTATGCCCGCATGCAGAAGGCCGAAGCGGCGCTTGCGGCCGAAGTGGCAAGCTGGCTCAAGTCTGCCGAGGCCGCTGACCGCCGCGATGATGCGAGCCTCGGTGCCGGCCAGCGCGGCGACGAGTTGCCCGACTGGGTTGCCGACAAACAGCAGCGCCTGACCAGGATCCGTGAGGCCAAGGCCGCGCTCGAAGCCGAGGCCCGAGCAAAGGAAGATGCCAAGGCCAAGGCGAAGGGCGATGATGACGATCGCAGCGATGGACCGCGGCCAGGCCGCAAGCCCAAGCATCCGCCAGGAACGCCCAAGCCCAAGGCACAGCGCAATTTCACCGACCCGGACAGTCGGATCATGCCGGGCAAGGATGGCTTCATTCAGGCGTATAACGGTCAGATCGCCGTCGATGCGACCGCGCAAATAATCGTGGCGCATTCGCTGTCGAACTCGTCAGCCGATTCCACTTGCCTGATCCCGCTCACCGACGCTGTCACCCGGAACATGGAGGGCAAGAAGGCCAGGAGATCTCGGCGGACGCCGGCTGTTGCTCGAAGCCAATCTGGCCGGGCTCAAGGATCGCGAGATTTCCGCTTACATCGCCACGGGCCAGGCCAAGCGCCCGACGACCGGAGGCAAGGTGGGCGGACCGCTCACCCAGGCGATGCGCCAGAAGCTCAAGCTTGGCGGACACCGCAGTCGCTATCGTTTACGCAAACAACTGCCCGAACCGGTTTTCGGACAGATCAAGCAAGCGCGCGGATTCCGTCAGTTCCTCCTGCGCGGTCTCGACAAAGTCCAAGACGAATGGAGCCTCGTCTGCATCGCCCACAATATCACCAAGCTCTGGGCCGTAGCGTAGTTCTGCCCTCTTCGATTGCGTCTCTTCAGCGCCACAGGCCGCAACCAACCCGGCATTCGGGCCCAATCACCGCGATTCTACCACCCCTCAGGTCAAAACCCGGCGCGAACGCCGTCATGTCCGCCGCGACACCTGCGAAAAAGAGTTCGTGGACGGGCTCCTAGAGGCCGAGCGCCTTGAGGTCGCGCGCGAGCACCTCCATCGCCGCGACACCGCCCTGCTCGATCGCGGCGACGAACTCGCCGCGCGAAGCGAACGGGAAGTCGTTCCCGCCCCACAGGCCGAGCCGCTGCGCATAAGCGAGGTTCTGCACCGTCGTCGCCCCAGTGGCCGACACATAGACGACACGCGCGTCGGGCAACGCATGCTGGAGCCGCAGCCCAGCCCGACCCTGCTGCGACGGTTTCTGGTCGCCGCGCTCGCCCTTTCCACCCGCCGCATTGGCCATCGCATGCGCTTCATCGAAAATGATCGCACCGTCGAAATCGCGGCCGAGCCATGCGGCGATCTGCTCGATCCGGCTCGCCTTGCCTTCGCGGCCCTGCGAGCGAAGCGTCGCATAGGTGGTGAAGAGGATGCCCTCGGCAAGCCGGATCGGGGTGCCCTGGCGGAACCGCGACAGCGGCGTGACGAGCAATCGCTCCTGCCCGAGCGCCGCCCAGTCGCGCTGCGCATCCTCAAGCAGCTTGTCCGACTTCGAGATCCAGAGCGCCCGGCGCCGGCCCTTCAACCAATTGTCGAGGATGATGCCCGCGACCTGGCGGCCCTTGCCGGCGCCGGTGCCGTCGCCAAGGAACCAGCCGCGCCGGAACTGGACCGCGGCCTCATTGTCCTCGCTCGCGGCGCTCACCACGTCCCACGTCTCGTCGACGGTCCACGCGCCGGACAGATGGCCGGCATGGGCCTCGCCAGCATAGATGACCGACTCAAGCTGGGCATCGGACAGGAGACCGTCGGCAGCGAGATTTTCGGGAAGATCCGGCCGATAAGAAGGCCGCGGCGGCGCGACCGACGCCATCGCCGCCGACTGGACGAGCGCGGTCGGATGGGGTGACGCCCCCGCAATGCGCAAGGACTGGAGCACATAGGGCTCGTAGATCGCCTCGCCAAGTTGTCCGATGGGCGGCGACCACGCGATCGTCTCATAGACCAGCTCGCCCGCCGCAACGCACGCGGACTTTTCCGGTCGCATGGATCCCTTGGCAAGGGGACTGAGAGCAGTCGATGCGCCGCGGAGGAACGGAGTTGCCGCTGGCGCAGGGGCCGGCGGGGCAGGTCGCGGCGGCACATGGCTGGTCACCCAAGCCAGCAGCGTCGCCAGGTCGGGTGCTTCCCCATGGCTGGCTGGCAGCAGGGATGGATCGGCTGCAGGCACCTTGTCGATAACAAGCAGGCGCGTCGCCGTCGTCGTCCCATGTTTGGCATAGACTTTGCCAGCGATCGCGGCCGAAAACAGGATCGTCGCCTGCTCCTGTAATCGCACAAAACCGGCGCGGAAGGCGGCCGCCTCGGGCGCGCAATTCGCCCCCATGATCGCGACCAGCCGACCGCCGTCGCGGAGCCGCGCGAGCGCGGAGGCGATATGGCGAAGTGCGGTGCCTCGCATCGGGCGGTCGACGTGCGCCGTGGCGGAGAAAGGCGGGTTCATGAGGACGAGGTCGGGGACGAAAGCAGCGTCGAGACGGTCGTCGATCGACGCGCCGTCATGGCGCGTGATCGGCACGGCGGGAAACAGTAGCTCGAGAAGCTCGGCGCGACCGCCGGCCAACTCGTTGAGCGCGAGCGCGGCCCCGGCAAGTTCGGCGTGGATCGCGAGCATGCCCGTCCCGGCCGAGGGTTCGAGCACGCGGTCGCCGGCATGGATCGAGGCCGCGTGCGCCGCCACAAAGGCGAGCGGCAAAGGCGTCGAGAATTGCTGGAGGGATTGGCCTTCCTCCGAGCGCCGCGTTTGCGTCGGGATGCGCGCGGCCAGCCGTTCCCATGTCGCGAGCTGGCTTTTCGGCGAGCGGCCGCGCGCCACGAGCGCGCGGCCATAGCGACGAAGCAGCAGGATCTGCGCCGCCTCGCACGCGTCATAGGCCGTCTTCCAGTCCCACGCGCCCTCAGCATCGGTCGCGCCGAAGGCGCGTGCCATCGCCTCGCGAAGCTGGGCCGTGGAGAAGGGTTGGCCCGTCTCGAGTAGAGGCTGAAGCGCCTGAGCGGCATCGAGCAGGCGCCGGGAAGCTGGCGCGACCGAGCTGGAAGGAGCGGTCGCCGCGGCGCCGCGCGCCGCATCGGGGAAGGTCATATGCATGGCTGAAATCCTTGAGAGAGCGGGGCAGGAATGAACCGCCCGCTGCTCTCTCCAGGATCCGGGGGTTCCCCCTTCCCGGCCCCGCCTCTCCCTCTCAACCGAAGCGAACCCCATCCTCGGTGAAGCCATATTCGTTGAGGCGGATCATCTCGTCGATCGCCGCGTCGGACGTCAGATGCTCATATTCGTCATCGAGCCGCCCGTAGAGCCAGCGGGCCAGGTCGCGCAGCGCCTCGCTTACATCCTCTTCGGCGTCAGCCGTCATATCCTGGACGACGGGGCTGTCGCGCTCGACGACAATGTCCATGCTATATTCGTGATAATAGCGACCGCGATGGCCAATGCGCGCGGAGCTGATAGAAATTGCGGCGCTGGATCGAACCAAGGGCATCGGCGATGCGATGAAGTTCGACATCCTTGGGCGCGTAGCGGCGGATCGCCGCCGATGCGCCCTTGGCGTAACTGTAATCGCCTTCGAAACAGGCCCCGTCACCCTGGCTCCAGAAGCCGGAAAACCAGATGCGGGGCTTCCGGCGCGTCCCGCCGCCGAAGAGGCGCACCGGGGTCGTGTCGAGACGGACCCCCAATATGTCGCAGACGCGCTCAAAATCCTCATAGACAGATTCGAACCAGTCATAGTCGAAACCGCCTTCGCGATACCAGGCGCGCGCCTTCTCTTTTGCGGCCTCGGGCAGTTCATCAAGGCAATAAACGGTCGTTTCGATAATCGAGGGCATGGGATCTTCCTCTCGCGTCAAGTGCCAGAAAAGACGAAAGCCCGGCGCGCGGGCCGGGCTTTCGCAGTCGGTGAACGATGGTCTGGACAGGCGTCAGTCAGGGGCATCGCCCGACAGGCGGGCGATGGCCTCCTCAAGCCATCCCGCCGTCGAGACCGCTTCGATATCGTCCGCCGTGATCAGCGTCGCGGCGCCGCCGAAACCGTCGGGCCGCATTTTCGAGCAGGTCCATGCGGCCTCGACCTCGACATGGTCGAGCGCCGAACGGCGGATGATGTCCTGAAAAATGCTCTCGAAACCAATCACCGACATATCGAGTTCGAGCTCGGCTGCGTCAGGATCGCATGTGCCGATTTCCTTTCGGACGAGATCGGCGACGCTGCTCGCGATGCCATCGCTTTCCCCAAGGAGCCGCCGGACTTCCACGATCTCGAGGAAAACGAAGTCATTGGGGCCATGGCTGGCGAAGAAATAGATATCCTCGCCAACCTCCTCATGTTCGAACATGTCGCGAAGAACCCGCCATTCTAGTTCGGTCATCGCGGTCCGGGGAATGTCGGGCCGGATCACGGTCTGGGAAAAATAATCAGCCATGGCTCGCCTCCCGCGGTGCGGCCGCACTTTCCGTCGCAGCCGGCAGAGCCGCTCGGGCGACCATTCGCCGGGATAGCTGCCCGACCAACGGACAAAGGGCAGACACTTCTCCACGCAGAAGGCCTCGAGATTGTCGATCTTGCCCCAGGCGCAACTCTCGTCGAACAGCGCGAGCGGCTGGCCCACGACGCGGCTTTCGGCGTCGAACGGTTCGCCGCCCCATTCGGGCGACAGGCCCTCAAAGGCGATGATGTGGAGCAGCTCTGCGAAAACTGCGGCAGAGATTTCGCCGCCGATTTGGATCGATGCGGGAACGCGATCAGCCATGACAGCCTCCATCGTTCGAGCGGCGAATGGGATTTGAATCATTCATGTCAGGTCTCCGGAAAAGGGCCCGGCCCGGCATCGCTGCCGGGTCCGAGCCTCGATTGTCAGCGATGGGCGGAAGCCGATTATTCGGCCGCGACAGGCAGTTCGGCGTCGTTCGCGCCGTCCAGTTCGACTGCATCCTCGGCAAGGAAAGCAGGCAATTCGCCATCGGCGGGATCGCCCTCCGCGTCGCCGAGTTCAGCATCGTCGAGCCCCGACGTGCGCATCGGCTCAGGAAGCCAGGCCGCATCTTCGAGAAGCCGTTCCGCCTCGCGCGCCATGTCGCCCTTCTTGAGATGATCGATCATCTCGGCAAATTGCGTCCCGCGCGCCTCGGCGACGTCGGCGAGGATCCGCGGTTTCGTCACCGAGCGGAAATAGCCCTCGACCGTCGGCCGCCAGCCCGCTGCAACGAGATCGAGCCCAACCGCCCGCGCCAGCACATCGCTGTGCGCGATCCGGCGCGCCACGCCGTGCGCCGAGATGCGGCCATTGTCATATTTGGGGACGATCTCGGCCTGGGCGTTGACGCAGAGCGAGGTGCAATGCGCGAGGAGTTTCGCCTGCTCCTCGCCGTCGAGGGTCAGCAGAAAGTCCCAAAGCTCCTTGTCGTCCTGCGGAAGCCGCTCTTTCCAGACCGCCGAGCGCGCATCGATCGCCTGCGCCGGCGCGCAATCGCGCAGGTTCGTCGGTGCGTTGCTGAAATAGACGCGGTTCGGCGCGATCTCGACGCAGCTTTCCCGGGTAGCGGAATAGAAACAGCCGAGAACGAGAGCATGGAGCACTGCGGCGAAGGCAATGGCCGGATCCTGGGCAAAGGCGTCCTGGAGCGCGAGTGTGCGCCATGCGGTGAGATCCGACACGAGGCGATCGGGAAGCGGACGCAGCGCATCGGATTCGTCTCCGCCATCGCTGTCCACAGGCGGTATGACGTGATCGCCATCCCCGCCGCCACGCAGGCCGGACCCTTCGCCCCCTGCTTCCGTTTCCGGATCAGCCTCGCCATCGGCCAACTCCCGCTCCAGCTCATCCTCAGTCCGCACGAACCCGCGCTCGACCCGCACCGACCCGTCGCGGTCGATCGAGACGAAGGCGCCGGCGCGTCCCATCTCGGCGGGATCGAAGACGAGCGGGCGGTCGACGAGCGCGCCGAGTTCGGCGTCGATCGCATCGATCCGCGCATGCACTTCGGCGGGCACGTCCGGCACCTCGGACCATTGCTCGCAAAGCGCCTCGCTTTCAGCCTCGAGTGCGGCGACGCGGGCCTGTTCATCGTCGGTCATCGGGACCTCCGTGCGGTCGATCGCGCGCAGGTCGCGCGTCGCGTCCCACGGCAGGTCGATCGAGGTGGTCACCCATTTCCAGCCCTCGGCGAGAATGCGCTCGCCTTCAGCTTTCAATCTTTCGTCGACCAGCCGGTCGAGCAGCGCCAGGTCGGTGAGCCAGCCGCCTCCGTCGGCCTCAAACAAGTCGCGCACCACGCCGCCGCCTGCCGTGACATAGGTATCGACGCCGACGAACGCTGCGCGCTTGTCGGTGACCCGCACGCTGTCCTCGGTGAGTTTCTGGCGGATGAAGCCGGGGCTCTTGTTGAAACTGTGATCGAGCTGCGCCCAGAGCTCCTCCTGGCGCTGATGATCGTCGGCGACGGTGAAGGCCATCAACTGGTCGAGCGTCATCCCGTCGTCGGCATAGATGTCGTGGAGCTTCGGTGACACCGCGGCGAGCTTCAGCCGCTGGCGCACGACCGCGGGGGTGGTGAAATGATGCGCCGCGATCGCCTCGACATCGTCGCCCTTGTCGACCATCGCCTGCATCGCGCGAAACTGGTCGAGCGGATGGAGGCTCTCGCGCATGGCGTTTTCGGCGAAACTGTCGTCCTCGGCGAGAATTTCGCTGTCCGCCGCGCGCACGACACAGGGGATCGGCGCATCCTTCGCGAGACGCCTGCGCTTGACCAGCAGTTCGAGCGCGCGATAGCGCCGTCCCCCGGCCGGTATTTCATAGCGGCCGGTTTCCTTTCCCGAGGCGTCGCGTTCGGGCCGGACGTTGAGGCTCTGGAGCAGGGTTCGCCGGTCGATATCGTCGGCAAGCGCCTCGACCGACACGCCGGCCTTCACCCGCCGGACATTGGACTGGGAGAGAAACAGCCGGTCGAACGGGATGTCGCGCGACGGGCTGAGGATGAGTTTCGGGGCCTGTCTGGCCATGGGCTTTCTCCATGACGGGCCGCCGCGAGACACTCTCCCGGCTCCTGGACCCGTCACGAAGGCGCCAGCCCCCTCTTCCTCCCGGGGCCGCCGTGGCGGTCCCGGCAGGCGGCCGGGCGCGTCAGCCGCGCCCCGAAAGTCGCTCGGCCGCGCGCCGGAGCCTTTGCTCCCCAGCACGATCGATCCCGCACGCCGCGCCGCTTCGGCATAAGTCGAGAGCGGGTGGCTGGGTGTGAAGTGGAGGTCGCGTTCGATGGTGAGGCCGAAAGGCAGGCGGACGGACTCGAGTTCGGCGAGCGCGAAGCTGCCGAGTTCGGGGCAGCCGAAGCCGAGATCGGCGAGGCCGAAGAAAATTCCCTCCGCATCGATCTCGGTCGCGAGCCAGGTCGCCGCGCCGACGGGGCTGAACAGGCGGACGACCGGTTTGGGGTCCGGCTCGCGTTCGCCGCGCGAAAGCGTGTCGATCCGGGTGGCCAGATTGGCGCGAAGCTGCGCCTCGAGCGCGGGGGTCAAGAGTTTCATAGCATGCGTCTCCTGGGGCGGCCGGCAGCGAGCCTCTCTCGCCGCGCGCGGTCCGCCGCCCAGGGGCGGGCCATCTCTTCCTCGCCGGTTTCTGGCGTTGCCGGTGGCGGCCGCGCGCCCCGGACCGGGCGGCGACGGGCGGCAGCGGCAGCAAGCGCCCGCTGACCACGCAGGCCGCCCGCGCTGTCCCGGTCACCCACTTGCCAAATTGTTCTCTCTATGTTCTCATAAGGGCATGGACAATATCGATACCGCCCGGAGTCGCAGAGACCATCCTTTCCGCCCCCGGCTGGGCGCGCGTGGGTATCACCGCGCCGACAAGTCACATCCGTGTCGAGGCCGCATTCGAACTCGCGCGTGCGATCATCGAGAGCGTCCGTGCCGGCGCGGAGCCCGCAAGCCCCGACCAGCTTGGACTCTCCCTGTGACGTGGGCGGATGGACGAAGGACGGACAGCATCGCGCCACGCATGTCTTCGAGGCCGCGGCCTGGTTTCGGGCGATCAAGCCCGTTTGCCGCTGCGGGCATAGTGCGACGTTCAATCCCTATGGGATCTGGTGGCGCTTCGAGTGCAGGATGTGGGACGGCAATCTCGTCAAGGCGTGCCAGAAATTCTGGTGCGTCCGCTGCGGCGCGCGAACCGGCAAGCGCGTCCGCCCGGTGCGGATCGAGCTCGTCGACCCGAGCCCCGATGACATCGCCCTGCCGATGCCCGAAGAACGCGAATGGAAGCGCGCGCTCAGCCGTTTCCGCGCCTGAGGACTGAGTTCATGGATATCGAGACGGACGACGCGCTGGTCGGCATCGGCAAGCTCCACCGCGTGATGGTATGGGATGGTCAGCGCGAACGCGAGAAGGAGTTGCTGTGGGGCCTGCCCTCGCGCGATGCCGAGATATTCCAGATCCCGCTCCTGAAGTCCGAGACCGCGATCATTGATCGCCCCTGTCTGCTGCTCGCCAATGAGTTCGGCCTCGTGAAGCGCGGCAAGACGATCTACGCCGCAAGCCTCATCAGCGACGAGCCTTTCTTCTGCATCGCAGCGGTCTGGCGTCCGGCGCACCGCCTGTGGCCTGAGAGCTTCGCGGCGCTTACCGTCCCGGCTTATGACGATCTCGCGCCGCGCCAGGATCGCCACGTCGGCGTGGTCCGCCCCGAGGACTGGTTCGACTGGTTGATGGCGGCGCGGCCGCCGCTGGACATGTTGCGGCCTTTCCCCAAGAATAGCTTCAGCATCATGCCGCCGATCCAGCAGAATTTCGACGAAATGCTGGGCGCGGCCTGAAAGGGACCGCCGCCATGTGCAATCTCGTGACCCTCAAGGCTTCGGTTGCCGAAGTGGCCTCGGCGTTCGGCGCTCGGCGCCCGCTCACCAATGCGCAACCCGGCGAAGTCTATCCCGGCGGACAAGGATTTGTGGTCCGCGACGATGCGGGCACGCGCGCGCTCCAGTCGATGACCTGGGGCTTCCCGGTTCGGCTCAAGCATATGAAGCCGACGAGCAAGCCGAAGCCGGTGAACAATGCCCGCGACGATAAGCTGATGACCTTCTGGCGAAGCTGGTTCACCAATCCCGCCCAGCGCTGCCTCATCCCGATCACGGCCTTCGCCGAGGCCGAAGGCGAGAAAGGCAAGATGACGCGAACCTGGCTCAACGTCGTCGACCAGCCGCTCGCCGCCTGCGCCGGGCTCTGGCGTCCGACCGACGAGTGGGGCGATTGCTATACAATGGTGATGGTCGATGCGACCGAGGAGCTGTTCGACATTCACGACCGGATGCCGGTCATTCTTCACGCCGCCGATCATGACGCCTGGCTGCAAGCTTCGGCTGAGGAGGCAATGAAGCTCGTTACCCAATATCCTGCAAACCGGCTGGAGGTCGAGCGAACCGAAGTTCCTGGTTCAGCCGCAAGCCCCAAAGCGCTGATACGCCCACCCTCCTTTGAGTCAGGTGGCCGACGACGCAGGGCTCCGAGCGGCGAGTGATATGTCTAAACTGGATCTGCGGTACCGATAATTTTCCGATACCGAAAAAATGGATTTGGACCCGACGAGCAAAAATAACCTTGCAAATCGGGAATACAACTCCATAATTGCAAGGATGATTGAGAGGCGAGTGCAGCAGAGTTGGCGGAAAGGCTGGACGAAGTACCAGCTGTAGCGCTGATTGGACCCCGGCAGGTCGGGAAGACGACGCTTGCGCTCGAGATGGGTGAGGCACTACCTTCCATTTATCTCGACCTTGAATCCGATGCGGACAGGGCGAAACTCACCGAACCCGAGCTTTATCTCTCGGACCATGCCGACAAGCTCGTCATCCTCGACGAAGTACACCGGCTTCCGGGTCTGTTCCAGACCCTTCGCGGCCTCATCGATGCGGGTCGCCGCAGCGGGCGAAAATCCGGAAGATTTCTGTTGCTCGGCTCGGCGTCGATCGATCTGCTCCGCCAATCGGGGGAAAGCCTCGCCGGGCGGATCAGCTATCTTGAAATGCACCCGCTCGATGCGCTCGAAGTCGGCGCGGATCGGCTCGATCACCTCTGGGTGCGCGGCGGCTTTCCCGACAGCTTTCTAGCCAGCAGCGATCGGGCGAGCCAGCGCTGGCGGCAGGATTTCATCCGCACCTATCTGGAACGCGATATCCCGCTCCTGGGTCCGCGCATCGCTGCGGAAACGCTTAGGCGCTTCTGGACGATGCTCGCGCATCGCCAATCGGGGCTGCTTAACGCGGCCGGAACTCGCCCGCAGCCTTGGGGTCGATGCCAAGACGGTTGCGGGCTATCTCCATTCTCCTGGTCGATCTCCTCCTAGTGCGCAGACTAGAGCCCTGGCACAGCAACGCCGGCAAGCGTCTCGTCAAATCGCCGCGGATATATGTGCGTGACAGCGGCCTCGCATACGCTTTGCTCGGGCTCACAACGAGCGAAGATATCCTTGGGCATCCAATCGCCGGCCCCAGCTGGGAAGGCCTTGTGGTCGAAACCCCTGATTGCCGCCGCACCCGAAGGCACGCGTGCCAATTCCTACCGGACGTCCGCCGGTGCCGAAATCGACCTCGTGCTGACGCTGCCAGGCGATGCGCGTTGGGCCGTCGAGATCTGCGGAAGCCTGCAGCCCGAAGCTGGAACGCGGCTTTAACCAAGCCTGTGACGATCTCCGAGCCGGCGCGGCGTCTGCTCATCTATCCGGGGTCCGAGACATATCCGCTTGGCGGTGGCGTCGAAGTCATGCCGCTCGTCAAGGCAAGCGAAGCGCTCCTCGCGACGCATTAGCTTGGGGGTCATGACGCGCGCCGACGCCGAACGGACTCCTGCCCGACGGTCCCGATAAATTTGAAGGATCCGGATCGCCTGCCGATCGCTTATTCGCCGAACAATGATCGGATCGCGCCAACGAGTCCGGCAATAAAGGAGCCGCCAACGAGCACGGCCGCGAACCAGAATTCGATCGCCAAGGTCGGATTTCCATTTCGGTTCCCCGATCCATTGGCCCCCCGATGCCATGGCCTGGATAATGTAGGAAAGACCCCGCTGCTCAGTCCGCGATGTGACAAAACCCTCTGACTCATCGCAATTCAGTGGGAGCTTTGTCACAGCTCCCGTCCGCGATCCCTGGACCAGGCTTACGGTTTGGCAATCGAGGATCCGAAGCAAGACGCATGTTGTCGGCAAATGCCATTTGGCGATCGTCAACCGTGTGCCTGGAGTCCCGACCCGAGGCCTGTCGCGGCCCGGTTTCGAAAGGGACCGATTGGTGTCAATCTGAGTCCGTTTAGCACCCAAGCCGCTTTATCAGGCGATTTCCTGTCGTTACACCGAAGAGGCGATCGGCATTGCGTAGAGAGGCTGAGGTATCACTCGCCCGCCGCAGTGCGAGGACCATCGCGCAGCTTGTTCAACGTCATTGTCTCCCGGAGAGGAAACGGGAGCGATGAGCCATGGAGCGGATCGCGGGCGGACGGGTCGGGAACGTGCCGGCGGCCGATGAATCGACGTGAAGCATTTTAATCTGACGGAGGAACTCGCACACGACATATCAGGCTGACAAGAAGAGCCGGCTCTTTGCCGCCCTGTCGAACGCCGCCGACCGCATGGGATTTGATCTTTTCGCGCTTGCCTTCGATCGCCGCGGCGGTGGCGGCGAGGGTGCATCGATGCTGGTGCATAATTATCCCGACGCCTGGGCGAATGTCTATGTCGGCTTGATCTCAGCGTGGCACCGACCCGATCCGGCGCGCTACAAAAATCCATGACGGTTTCCAATGGCGCAATGTCGATCACTACATCCCGCTTCTGCGGTGACCGGCAATTGCTGAAGGTCGCCCGCGAGAGCGGAATCGGCGACGGCTTCACGGTGCCGCGGCACTTGCCCGGCGAAGCACCGGAAGCTGTTCCTTTCAGCCGTCGCTCCTGTAATGCCAGGATCCCGCTCGAGATGCCCACGCCGCCGAGATCAGCCGGTGCCGTGGCGCTTCGTGCTGCGGCGCGGCGGCTCATCGGGACCGGCTCCTGCGTACGCGGCGGGCGGCGCTGACCGAGCGCCAGCGTGAATGTGTGCTCTGGTCGGCCCGCGGCAAGACTGCCGGCGAGACCGCCGGCATCCTCGGCATCAGCGAAGAGACTGTCGTCCGTCATCTCAAGATCGCGCGCGAGCGCTATTCGGTGCCGTGCCGACAAATGCTGATCCTCTGCGCCCTGTTCGATGGCGTCATCGGCTTTTGGGAGGTTCATGACTGGTGGCGCCCGCTCTGACGAGGAGCA
>NZ_JADIZJ010000004.1 GCF_016704835.1 Sphingopyxis sp.
GGCTTCCCCATGTCCCGCACCTGATCCATTCAAAAACCGCAGAACAAAATTGCCATCGACCGCAAGACCGCCCCGGGACTGCGAAAGCCTTCCTGATAGCGCGCATAGGCCGTAAATTATACAGCGGCGTCGCGGAGACGGCAAGAAAGGACAGCAGCAGGTCAGTTTCGTTCCCGAGGCGCCGTCGTTGCGCGACCCGCCTGCAGGCGGGCGCGACAGGAGACGCCTTAAGCCATGCCGCCCAGCCGCGCGTGCGACAGGCCCGAATACCACCCGCGGCGACGGGTCGGGATCACATCAACGGTGGCCTCGGCATAGCCAGTGACTTCGGTGATTGTTGTTGGTGACGCCGGGCAGCACCGCGCGGAGTGAACCATAGCTCATATTCGCGGTTCTGCCGCGCGCGGTATCGATAGGGGAAACACGCGACGACCGCAGCCAAGTCCGTCGTGATAGCGACGCGACGAGGCGATTTCATGACGAACATCCGTGTCGCGTTACGCTGGTCAGCACGCGCGGCGTCGCTGAGCCGGGCGTGATCTGGATCGGCGCGAACGGCCGCTCGACATCGACCGCGCCAGCCGAGTTACCGGACCGGGCGGTGCTTCGGGCAGGCTGGCGTCGAAGCGTTCGAACGGGCGGTGGTCGATGAAGGCGTTGGACGATTGGAAATGCGGGCCGTAATCCCCAGTCCTTCATAGCAACAATCGTGCCAAGGCCGTAACGCGCCGACGCGTTCTGCTCGACCATCAAATACGGGTCAGCGGGTCAGCCGCCTTGTCGGCATATTGCGCATCATTGAGTTGATCGACTGGTAGGCCCCGCCGAGATCGACGGTCAATCATCACCGACGTCCTAAGCGAAGGCGCCACGACCGCCGCGGACATGGACGCGGTTGACGTCATTCTGACCGCGGAGCGGTTTGTCGATATAGCCGCCGTCGGTGAGCATATAGCCGACCAGGCGCAGCGCGTGCCGTTGTCGCCGACCGGAAGATTGGCGATCGCGGCGATGTCGCCGCCGGGGTCGCCATGCTGGGTCAGCGAAACACCCGCGATAGCCTGCACCGACATCGCGCGCGGGTCAGGCGCTTTGGGGACGACGCGAATGATACCGCCCAGGCGACCCGGCGCCATAAAGTGTCCCCCGGACGTTCGAGTATTTCGACATTATCGACGTCATAAAGCCTGAGGTCGGGGTCGGGGCGTTATAGCTGAGGCGGATATCGCCCGGATGCTGACCAACCGTCGGTGCGTCGGACCGGTGAAGCTGGAATCGGCGATGCCGCGAATGAACAGCTTGTTGCGCCCCGAACCCAGATGGGTCGAAGACACGGTAGCGGTGCGCGACAAGATCAGATCCATGCCGCGCTCGCCGCCAAACGCTCAAATCGCCGCCACTCAGTTGCGTGACGACGCCGGCGAAATGCGAATACGAGGTGTCGGTCTTCGACGCCGTGACGATGATCTCATCCCGCGGCCGCGACGATGTCGTGCGACGAGGTTCGCGCGCGCGCAGCTGCGGCACTGTTGCGGCGCAGGAGAGGCGATGCGCGAGACGCGGCGCAACGGGCGGCGTTCGATGCGCCGGCTGGTGGCGCTGACGCGGACCGCGCGTGCGTCAGTGCCAAAGGCGCTTTGTTGCTTTCTCGACGCTCATCCGTCGCGTACCGGTTTCCGCGTGACTGCCACAATTTGGCATCCATAACACTGATGCTGATCCCGGCGGCGACTGATCACCAGCAACGCCGTCGAGAGGCGGCCTTTGGGTACGTCGAACACGTTCATCCGCCGCCAAAGCCTGTACGGGCGGGCTCAGCGCGATCGCTGCAGCGACTAAAGAACGCGCGCGTGCATGCTCAGCAGGTCAGTATCCAGCCATTGCCCTCCGCTGCACCTTGGTCCCCGACAAAGCGGCGAGGTCGGCGATCGTGCGATTCGATCGGCATCGATAATCAGCGCTCCGCGGAACGAGAGATCGACCGCGGTCGGCGCGATGCGGACATCCATCCCTGCGGTCCGTTTCAGATCTTCGGCAACAACCGCGAGCGGGGGCGTCGTTGTAAACAGAGCAGTCCGGTACGCCAGCCGCCGATGCTAGTAACATCGACATCCTGCACAATCGGGGTTTGGCGATCACCATCGCCACCTTCAATTGCCGCCCGCCACCAGCCGGACTGTCGCGATCGGGGTTGTAGAGAACGATACCTTCGGACACCGCGACCGACGTCTGCCGTTCGCGCCGGACGACGTTGAAGGCAGTGCCCAGATCAACAATCGGTCGTTGCCGGTCTCGACCACGAAAGATCGTTATTGCGGTGAACGACATGGAACATCGCTTCGCCCGTTTCAGGCGAGCAAAGCGTGGGCGATCCTTGTCATTTCGACCACCGATCCGCCGTTGATTTCGATCCGCGATCCATCCACAAGCTCAATCGTGCGATGCTCGCCCGCTGCCGTCAGGATCCGGTGCACTGTTGCCGAACGGATTCAGCGTGGACACGCCGATCACCGCGACCAATGCCGCCGCCATCGCGCTGCCGAACCAGGCGCGGCGCGCGTTTGGTGGCCGCGGCATCGCAGGCGCCATGATGGACAAAGGCTTCACCATCGGCGGCAGTCCGTCGAGATCCTGATCGGACTCGCAACGGCATCATGGGTGCGGCATGTTCGGGATCTTCGTCAGCCAGTCAGCAAAGCCGTCCCAATCATCCGAACGCCGGGTCGCGCTGGCGGATCAGCCAGTCGATGGCGCGCGCTTCGGCGGGGCTGGCGTCAGGACGCATCGAACTGCCTCCGTAGCGCGGCGAGCGCCGCATGGACTTTGCGCAAATCGGCTTCCACGGTACTCAGGCTTATTCTCATTTCGCTGGCTCCATCGCGTTGCGTGAGGCCGTCGACGCGGAACCGGTGGAAGATGCGGGCGGGGCGTTCCCCGGCGTCCGCGATCGCCGCCTCGACCAGCGCCAGTTGCTCGCGCGAGATCAGCGCAGTCTCCGCAGACGGTGCATGGCCTGCCGCCGCCTCTCCCCAAAGCATGGTCGCGCAGCGCTCTTTGCCGCGCCGAACGATAGCGATCGAGCATCAGATTGTTTGCCGCGCGCATTACATGGGGCACCGGTTCGGCGATCGGGCCGGTAACGATCGGTCAGCCGCATCCACAGATCCTGATACATCTTCCGCCGCATCGCCCGCACCGCGCCTGCCAAGAACCGGACGATCCGGTCCCGGTTGGCGAAACAATACGCCTTCGATGCCCTGGCCGGCGTCGGTTCGGTCCTGCGAACTCGTCATCGATTGCTTGCTCTGGAACGCCATCTTTTGCCGGGTAGCGCCGCCCGGCGCGGTGCCATTCGTCCCCTGATGCCGTCATATAGCGCCCCGGTCCCACCGCTCAACCCGCGGGATCGGGAAAGAGGAAGGGCAGTGCAATCATGGCTATGTTCGTTCATTTCTGTCTAAGCAGGGGAGGCGGGGGAGGGAGGTGCCTCCCCTTGCACGGGCCGGCCGGGGCTAGAGGCCCGACCCGCGGACTCGCACGGAACGCCCGGCCTGTATGGCTTTGCTGTTCCTCGCGGACGCTTCGCCAGCGACCTGAAAGGCCGCGTTACCGGCGATGCCACGGAGACGGCCGACCCAGCCGCTCGTGCGATCATCAGGAATAAGGGTGAACGGCGTGCCGTCGCCAGACGAGCGGTGGTCGAACCCGGCGTGCCGCCGACGATCTGGCGCCGACCACCTTCGATCTCGAAGCGTGTCCAGCCGTCATATTGGTCGATGCCGCCAGGAAATCGAGACCGAGGGCTATGGTACCGGAGACCGCAAGTTCGTCGCTGTCGCGGCCCAACGCTTCGCCCGAGGTCGCGCATCGCCGCCGCCGGTTTCCTGGTAGCCCTTCTCGGTCAGCGAAATAATCGACCGCAACCATCGGGCGGATCGAGAAGCCGCCCCGGTAACGGCATCATACGCCAGCGAACCTGACGCCGACCACAAGATTGCCGTCCCCACTTGCCCTTCATCGTCTTGTCGATGTCATCGGCCCCAGCTTCGGCACGGAAGATCGCGGGTACCCTTCAGGCTGATCGGCGCGCCCGACACGCGGGCGTTAGCCGTGAAACCTTTCGAGCGCAGGCGCCAGTGCAGCGCGCCTTCGAACTGGCTGGTGCTGACTGTTGGCATTGCTGCCATTACCGTTCTTGCCGCTGAAGGCGACCGAGAGCCCGCCGAAGTTGCCGATGTCACTCTTGATTTCGGCCCCGGACCGATGCCCCGGCCGCTCACGTCGTAGCTCGCCGTATCGCCGATGCTTTTCGACGTACCCCCACACCGCCTGATTGACCCAATAGCCCCATTTGCCTTCGTCCTGGAACGGCGCGTTGGGATCCTGTAGATGGCGCGAGCGCGCGCAGGCCTGAAGGTGACGTTTCGAAAACCCCGCCTTCATGCTCGGGCAACATCTGACCGAGCTGGTTGCGGAACGGTCGCCATCGACGATGCCGAGGAAGACATCTTCGATCTTCTGGTCCCGCTACGACGGCGTCGAGCTCCGCGTCAAACGCTCCGGCTTCGGAACGGTTGAGTCCGGATTCGCTCGTGCTCTTGCGCGACACATCGACGATGAGCTGGGTAGCGTTCGAGGTAAGCGCGCCTTTGAAGGAAGGGGAGCAACGTCTGCGACGCGGTCAGGTTGCTCGCACCGGTCAGCGTGCCCGCGGTCAGCACGATATGCCGGCCCTCGGCCTCTTCGATGCTCGTGAGGCGGGAGCGCCAATTTCTACGTTCGGTGCCAAAGCTGGCGTTCCCGGTAACCTGCAGTGCGGTGCCAGTGCTGCCGGTGTCGAGCAACACGCCCAATACGCCCTTGTCGGTCACCGCCAGCGATGAAATCGTAGCCGCCCCGGTCGTCGAACGTGCCGCCGCTGACCGATACAGCCAGCCTTTGCGCGTTCGCCAGTGTACCTGAAAACATCGATGTGCCGCCAATAGTCAACGTATCGGCGCCACCGCCAAAATCGACTGTGCCCGTATATTTGGACGTTTCAGCCAAGGTCATCGTATCGCTACCGGCGCCAAGCCGCGCCGTCGGCGTATGTCGCGTCACCCGACAGCGCGAGACGGTTGTTGCCAGCGCCGAAAAAAAGCTGTTCCCTTTCACCGAACCATCGGCGATGTCGGAGACATCGTTGCCACCACTCAAAGCGGACGTCGCCAACGATGCTCGGCGCGGTGACGCCCGATGCAACCGCAGTCTGCTTTACCGTAGCGCCAGTCGCATGCGCCGACAGGTCGATCGCCACGTTGCGGTCGGAACTGGCCAACGCCCCGGTCGCACTGATCGTACCGCTGTTCTCGACGACATCGACGTTGCCAGAAAGATCGACGATCGCGCGCGCAGTGCCATTGTCGCCACCGGTTTTCGCCGCGATCGTACCGCTGTTGCGGATCAACGCAACGTCGCCGCCCGCCTCGACGAGCACCGCGGTTGCGACCAGACCTGCTACATTTCCGGCGGTCGTCGCCTCGACCTTGCCCGCGTTGCGCAATTCGGGGGTGGTTGCACCGCTGCCGATCCGGATTGCCGTCGCCGCAAGATCTTTCGACAGTGCCACCAACGCTGCTACCGGTCGCGCCGATGCCGATCCCGCCCGCGATCGTCACCTGGCGCCGCCAAGGCCGCCGATCTGCATCCGTTTCCGTCTTTGCCGGCATAGGTCCGTTGCCGATCACCCCTCCGTCGATGATCAGGCCGAGGCCGGTCCCGGTTCCCGCGACCGGACCGATCGTCACACTTTGGGTCGTCGATCCGATCCGGACCGCTGCGGCGGAGCCAAACAGACGCACCGCGGCACTGCCCTCCTTGTCGTCGGGAATGCCGTCCTTGTCTTCGTCATTATCGGTGGTGCTGTTGTCCTTGGGCGGGACCGCGAGCACGATGCCGCCGGTCACATTGCCCTCGACCGACAGCGCCGGGCCGCCGATCAGCAGATCGTCGGCGTCGAGTTTCGACGGGTCGGCGGGCGGCGTCGTAAAGCGATATCCGGTCGCGGTCAGGCTGCCCTGAACGACGAGGGCACCGGTGATGTTGCCTGTCAACCGCGCAGCCGTTGCGTCGAGGCCGGTGGCGGTGATCGTTCCGGCCAACCGGACATTGCCGGTGACATCCTGCAACCCGACGCCGAGTGCCCGGTCGCCGAGCACAGAGACCGTGCCGTCGTTGGTAAAATTGCCGGTCAGCGGCCCGCCGAGGCGGATGCCTGCCAGATCATTGCCTTCAATCGTGATCGCCCCGCTGTTGACGATATTACCGGTGAAGGCACCAAGGGGTCGCGATGCCGACGCGGTTGCTGCCAGCGCAAAGGCCCCGTCGATGTCGCCGTCATTGTCGATGTCGGTCGGGGCATAGGGTTCGTCGATCGTGATCTTGCCGGTCGCGGCGTTGGTGATCGATCCGACCGTCCCGGCATTGGCGACGACACCGCGCGCGCCATTGACGTTGCTGATCTCGATCGTGCCCTCGTTGATCACCTTGTGATTGCTGTCGATGGTGACCGCCGCACCGCTGGTTGGCTTCACCGATCTGCCGAAGTGATCTTGATATCGTCGGGCGCGCCCGATTTGATCGTCGACGTGCGCACCGGCGCCGTGGTGGCGCTGGTGATCGTCGTTTCCGCCTTGGCGGTCGTTGAAAGCAGGGCGGCCAGACGGGTGGTGGCCAGCAAGGTCTTGCGCATCGGGTTCCTCTTGTGTTCGGGGCCGGAATGACATCCCGGCAACAATCACAAGACGGAGTCCCTGCGGCGCGGCCTTGAAAATAAGATCAGCCAATTCCCGGAGCACTGCGTCGTGGCAGCCAATGCGGTTGCCACCGCAGTGCAAAGGGTCGAAAAGGCCGGCCCGGGCGCAGCCGCCTGACCGCCAGCACAGGCGCAAGCCGCAATAGAAAGACACTTCATTACCCAATGACATCGGCCAACGAAATTCTGGAAGCACTCGGCTGGCGGGCGCATTTCTCCATTCAACTGACCGATCACGAGGTCGAACAGTGCCTTCCCGTTCGCGTCATGGCCGTGCATCGCGGAAAGATCGCCGTTGCGGGCGCGGGGGCAACACGTCGTCTCGCCCTATATCGCCGGCGCCGGACCGGCAGACGATCATCCAACCGTTGGCGATTGGCTCCTGATCGATCGCGACACGCTCGAACCGGTACGCGTTCTCGAACGGTTGAACCTGTTCAAGCGGCGCGCGCCGGGCGATCCGAATCGCGAGCAGATGATCGCGGCGAACGTCGACACGCTGTTCGTCGTCGCCTCGTGCAATCAGGATTTCAGCGTTGCGCGGCTGGAGCGTTATCTCGTCCTGGCGCGCGAAGTGGGGGTCAAACCCGTCGTTGTTTTGACCAAGACCGACCTGACCGATGATCCGCAGCGTTTCGTCACTGCCGCCAGCGCGATCGAACCGGGACTGCAGGTCGAACCGGTGAACGGCCGCGATCCTGCCAGCGTCGCCCGCCTTGCAGCCTGGTGCGGCAAGGGCGAAACCGTGGCGTTGCTCGGCTCCTCGGGGTCGGCAAATCGACGCTGGTCAATACCTTGCGGGGTCGAGCAGCATCGCAACGCAGGCGATCCGCCCGCGCGACGACACCGGACGCCCACGACCACGGTCCGCGAAATGCACCGGCTCGATCATGGCGGCTGGCTGCTCGACACGCCGGGGATGCGCGAACTGCAGTTGCCGCAAGCGACCGCCGGCATCGCCGAGATTTTCGACGATTTCATTCTGATCGCGGAGCACTGCCGCTTTTCGGATTGCGCGCATGGGGCGGAGCCCGACTGCGCAGTCCGCGCGGCCATCAACGCTGGCACCTTGACCATTGATCGTTTCGAGCGCTGGCAAAAACTGGCAGCCGAGGACAACGCTGCAGCTCATCCGCCGAAACGCCGCCGATAGCGCATTTGGCGGACAGGGTGGGATTCGAACCCACGGTGAGCTTGCACCCACGGCGGTTTTCAAGACCGCTGCCTTAAACCACTCGGCCACCTGTCCGCATGGCCGCCGCCATAGCGCGCGGATACGCTGCGGCAAGAAAAACCTTGCCGGCTCGGCCCGCCGCGCCAATGACTCGGCTCGTCCCGCCGCAACCTAGCCAAGCCGCTCGCATCTGTGCGAGACACGCCTTATGAGTGGGAACATCATGCATGCTATCTTCTCGAAAATCGGACGCCTTTTCGCACTCACTGCCGCCGTCCTGTCGGCATGGCTGCTTACCGCATCGGCGCCGCTGCACGCGCAGAGCGGCGACAGTGGTTTCGACGCCTATGTCCAGTCGCTGTGGCCCAAAGCGCAGGCGCGCGGGGTATCGCGGCAGGTGTTTGATCGCGTCACCGCGGGGCTGCGCTATAATTCGCGGGTGATCGCGCTCGATCGCGACAATCTGGGCAGTCCGCCGACCAACGATACCCCGATCCCGAATTTTGCGCCCTACAAGGCAAAGCATGTCGATGCGGCGCGGATCGGCGGCGGGCGCCGCGTCCACGACCGGTTGCTCCCGTTGCTGTCGCGGATCGAGGCGCGCACCGGCGTGCCGACTAGCATCATGATCGCGATCTATGGCCATGAAACCGCCTATGGTCAGGTAACGGGAAGCTTCGACCTTCCCGAAGCACTGGCGACGTTGGCCTATGAGGGGCGCCGCCGCAGCCTGTTCGAGCCCGAATTCCTGGCAACTCTGGAGATGGTCCAGCGCGGGGTACCGCGTGAAGTGCTGAAGGGCAGCTGGGCGGGTGCGTTCGGCTATCCGCAATTCCTGCCGTCGGTCTATCTGGCGGTGGCCGAGGATGGCGACGGCGACGGCCGCGCCAATATCTGGTCGAGCGAGGCCGATGCGATCGAATCGATTGGGGCTTATCTGCGCCGCGCTGGCTGGCGCGCGGGGCAGCCCTGGGGCGTTGCCGTGACCGTGCCGAGCGGCTTTGACCGTAACCGCTTTGCCAGCCGGCTTGCGCCGACCCGCTGCGCCCGTGTTTTCGCGCGCCACAGCCGCTGGCGTTCGATGGCCGAATGGCGCGCCGACGGCATCCAGCCGATCGGCGGTCGCTGGCCCGACGGACAGGTTCAGGCGGTGCTGCTCGAACCCGACGGCCCCGGACGGACCGCATATTTGCTGACCGGTAACTATCGTGCGATATTGGACTATAACTGTTCCAACTTTTACGCATTGTCGGTGGGGTTATTGGCGGATGAAATCGATCGTTAGAAAGACGGGGCTGATTGCCGGGGCGATGCTGATGCTCGCCGGCTGCGGCAGTTTCGACGGCAAGCGCGAGGGCGGGCCGACCGCCAGTCCAACCCCGGGGACGACCGAGAGCGGAATCCGCGATACGCCGGTCAAGATCGGCGATCCCTATTCGATCGGCGGCACAACCTACACCCCGTCGGACATCGCCGATTATGACGATGTCGGCTATGCGAGCTGGTATGGCGAGGAACTCGCCGGACGGCCAACCGCCAATGGTGAAATTTTCGATCCCGCCGGCGTTAGCGCCGCACACAAGACGCTGCCGCTACCCAGCTATGTCGAGGTCACCGCGCTCGATACCGGACGCACAATTCTGGTACGCGTCAACGATCGCGGCCCAATGGTTGGCGATCGGTTGATCGATCTGTCGCGTGGCGCCGCCGAACAGTTGGGCCTGAGTGCCGGGGTTTCAGCGGTGCGCGTCCGCCGCACCAATCCGCCCCTCGCCGAACGTGCGCAGCTGCGCGCTGGTCACCCGGTGCCTGAACGGATCGCGACGCCCGATTCGCTGCTCTCGATCCTCCGCACCAAGCTGAAAACACTGCCGGTGCCCAAGGCACTTGCTGCAACACCGCCCGTCGACGCGCAGCCCGCCGCGCCGATTGCATCGGGAAAAGCCAAGCCCGGCGACGACCGGATGACCGTTGAAACGGCAAAGCCTATCGCCAAACCGACCGCGGTCACCAAACCGGCGCCCGCCGTTGCCGGTAAATATGTCGTGCAAGTTGGTGCATTCAGTAGCGAAAGTCGCGCCAATGCCACCGCCAAATCCGTCGGCGGCACCGTAAGCAAGGCGGGCAACCTCTGGCGGGTGCGGATCGGTCCCTTCGCCAGTGACGCCGAAGCGCGCGGCGCGCTCAACACGGCAAAGGCCAAGGGCTTCCGCGACGCGGTGGTCCAACGCGACCGCTGATGGTCGGAGCGTGATAGAATTGGGCGATATAACAAAGCGGAGCGCCGCGGTTTTCGCGGGGATTGCACTGGCTTTTGCAATACCTGCGGTGGCGAGCGATGCACGTTCGGTAACGGTTATCACGGGCCGCCCACTCTACACGACACAGGCACCAATCGCGATGCTCAAGGATCTCGATTCGGGCGAAATCCTGTTTTCGCGCGGCGCCGACAAGCGGTTCGCGCCGGCGTCGATGGCCAAGGTGATGACAGCTTATGTCGTGCTCGGCCTGATCAAAAAGGGCGAGTTGGCGCGCGACAAGCAGTTCACCGTCAGCGAAGCTACGTGGAAGAAGTGGAAGGGCGGCAACGGCGGATCGACGATGTTTCTGCGACCCGGCGAAAAGGTTTCGGTTGATGATCTGCTCAAAGGCCTGATCACGGTATCGGGCAATGATGCCGCCGCGGCGCTGGCGGTCGGGATCGACGGCAGCGAAGCAACCTTTATCAAAAGAATGAATGCTGTAGCCGCTCATATTGGTATGAAGTCGAGTAATTTTGGAACGCCGAATGGCTGGCCCGACGGCGGGGTGACCAAGGTTAGCGCCAGCGACCTTATCACGCTGGCCGACCGGCTGATACGCGATCATCCCGCTGGCTACGTGCGCTATTTTTCGATGCCGAAGCTTCAGCATGGCACGTCACCCGATGGCAAACCGATCATCCAGGCAAACCGCAATCCCATCCTTGGGCGGGTTCTGGGCGCCGATGGATTGAAGACGGGCCATACCTCCGAGGCTGGCTATTGCTTGCTGGGTTCGGCGAAACGCGACGGGCGCCGTCTAATCATGGTCGTCGCCGGGCTGCCGAGCGAAAAAGCGCGCCGCGAAGAGGCCGAGCGGCTGATGAACTGGGGTTTCACAGTACCGATGGCGGCCAGCAACAGCGGCAAGAGCAAAAAAGCCGCGAGTGGCAGCGGGCGCGCTGCGCCGTGGTGACAAAGCGCGTACTGGCGGCTACCGCCGTATGATGCACGCACGCTTCCTCCTTCTCCCTCGTTGCAGGCTTTCGGCATGATGCGTGGGCGCTTCATCACGCTCGAAGGCGGCGAAGGGGTCGGCAAATCGACCCAGATCCACGCCGTTGCTGCGGCGCTGACCGCACAGGGCATCGAAACCGTCGCAACGCGCGAGCCAGGTGGCAGCAAAGGCGCCGAAGCGATCCGTACCTTGTTGATGGAAGGCAGCGACGACCGCTGGGATGCGCGCAGCGAAGCCTTGCTGTTCGCCGCGGCGCGCGCCGATCATGTCGCGCGGACGATCCGCCCGGCGCTGGCGCGCGGCGCGTGGGTGCTGTGCGACCGGTTCGTTGATTCCAGCCGCGCCTATCAGGGCGGCGGCGGCGGCCTCACCGACGCGGACATCCTTACGCTGCATAGGGTGGGATCCGAAGGGCTGCTACCCGACCGCACCTTCCTGCTCACCGTCAGCCCCGCCGAAGCAGTGCGCCGCCTGATCGCGCGCGGTGGCAGCGACCGGATGGGCAGCAAACCCGCCGATTATCAGGCGCGCCTCGGCGCGCGTTTCATCGAGATGGCCGAGGCCGAGCCAGGCCGCTGGCGGATCATCGACGCCGATGCCCCCACCGAGCAGGTCACCGTAGCGATCCTTAGCGGGCTCGCCGAATGGCTATGATTGGTCATCAGGATGCTGAGGCCGCCTTTCTCGAAGGCTGGCAGGGGGGCAGGCTGCATCACGCGTGGCTGCTCGCGGGACCGCAGAGTATGGGGAAGGGGGCTTTTGCGGCACGCGTCGCGCGCTTCCTCGTTACCCATGGCTGTGGCGGCGACGGCCAGGCAGTCGCGCTCGACGATCCGGGCGACAGCGCTGCAGGGCGATTGGTCGAGGCGGGCAACCACCCTGAAATCCTCCACCTGACGCGCCAACTCAAGGACAAGAGCAAAGACCTCGCGCGCAACATCACCATCGATCAGGTTCGGGCGATGATCCGCCGTCTGCACCTGTCGCTGTCGCTCGGCGACTGGCGCGTTATCATCGTCGACGCGATCGACGATCTGGAGACCGACGCCGCCAACGCGCTGCTTAAGACACTCGAGGAACCGCCAGCAAAGACGCTGTTCCTGCTCGTCAGTCACTCGCCGGGGCGCCTGCTGCCGACAATCCGATCGCGATGCAGAACCTTGCGTTTTCAACCGGTTGACCGTGACGTCATGACAGCATGGCTGCATGATCTGCGACCGATGCTCGAGATCTCCGAGGCGCGCGCAATCGTCACCGCGTCGGGCGGCGTGCCCGGCAAGGCGTTGGCGCTGATCGACAGCGATGTCGCGACGATGGAAAAAAAGTTGCTCGCGATCGTCGCGACCGGTGACCCCGAAAATCGTCTGCGCGAGGCGCTGGCACGCGAGGTCAGCGGCACCAGCAATCGCGCCCGGCTTGAACTCGTCATCGACATCGTGCCGGGACTGCTCGCGCGGCTCGCACGTGATCGCCCAGTGGCGGAGATTGCGCCGATCCTCGCGCAATGGGACCGCGTCCTGCGCACCGTGCGCGACGCTATCCGCGGTTCCTATGATGGAGCGATGGTCGGGTTCGAAATCGGCAATTGCCTGGCCGAACTGGCGCCGCGGACGAGATAATCGTCGCCCTTGCGAAGGCTGGGGCCGCCTGCGGCTTACGCCGCCAGCGCCAAAACGGGCCGACTGCGGCCCCTGCCTTCGCAAGGGCGACGGATACTTCCCCTTCGGCGCGCCAGCGGCTAAGGCGCGACCATGTCCGAAAACAGCGCACCTTTCTACATCACCACCGCGATCAGCTACCCCAATGGCCGCCCGCATATCGGCCACGCCTACGAAGCAATCGCAACCGACGTGATGGCACGGTTCCAGCGCGCGCGAGGTCGCGACGTGCGACTGATCACCGGCACCGACGAACATGGGCTGAAGATGTTCCAGACGGCGCGCGATCAGGGCCGCGAAACGATCGATCTTGCGAACGAAATGTCATCTTATTTCCGGGAGATGTATGCCAAACTGAATATAAGTTATGATAATTTCATGCGCACCTCGGATGCCGCGCATCATGCGGCCTCACAGGCGATCTGGCGTGCGATGGAGGGTAATGGCGACCTCTATCTCGACCGCTACGAGGGCTGGTATTCGGTTCGCGACGAAGCCTATTACGACGAAAGCGAGCTGGTCGATGGGGAAGGCGAAACCCGTCTGTCGCCGCAAGGGACGCCCGTCGAATGGACCGTCGAGGAAAGCTGGTTCTTTCGCTTGTCAAACTATCAGGACCGGCTGCTCGCGCTTTATGAAGCGCAACCCGATTTCATCCGCCCCGAAAGCCGCCGCAACGAAGTGATGCGCTTCGTCGAAGGCGGGCTGAAGGATCTCAGCGTCTCGCGCACCAGCTTCGACTGGGGCGTCCCCGTCCCGGGTTCGCCCGGGCATGTGATGTATGTGTGGGTCGATGCACTCACCACATATCTGTCGGGGCTGGGCTATCCAGATCTCGATGGCGATTTCGGCAAATTCTGGCCTGCGAACATCCATATGATCGGCAAGGATATTGTGCGTTTTCATACGGTTTACTGGCCTGCCTTCCTGATGAGCGCCGGTCTGCCACTGCCCAGGCAGGTTTTCGGTCACGGCTTCCTGCTCAACCGCGGTGAGACGATGTCAAAGTCGCTCGGCAACTTCGTCGATCCGATGGCGCTTGCCGACACCTTCGGGGTCGATGCGCTGCGCTATTATCTGCTGCGCGAGGTCAGTTTCGGGCAGGACGGTACTTACTCGGCCGAAGCGATCGTGCGCACCGCCAATGCCGATCTGGCGAACAGCTTCGGCAATCTAGCGCAGCGCAGCTTGTCGATGATTTTCAAGAATTTGAATGGCAAGCTGTCCACGGACTATGTGTCACACGAAGATGATCGCGCGCTGCTGTCGATCGTCAACGACGCCTGCCGCAACCTGCTGCCGCGTGAATTTGAACAGCTCGCTTTTTCGATAGGCATCGAGGAGTGGCTGCGTGCGGTGTTCGCGTGCAACCAATATGTCGATACGCAGGCACCCTGGGCGCTGCGTAAGGCCGACCCCGATCGGATGCACGCGGTGCTGATGACATTGTTTCAGGTCGTTCGCACGCTCGCGATTGCAATCCGCCCAGTCGTGCCGACAGCCGCCGATACATTGCTTGACCAGATGGGCATTGCCGACGGCGCGCGCAACTTTGCAACACTGGACGACGATGACTGGTTTGCGAGCCTTGCCGCTAGCGGGTTTATCGTAGGCCAGCCGCAGCCCCTCTTCCCGCGCCTCGACCTGCCGGAAGGGGAAGGGCAGGCGTAATGCTCGTCGATTCGCACTGCCACCTCAATTACAAGGGGCTCGCCGAGCAGCAGGGCGCGGTTCTCGACCGCGCCCGCGCGCGCGGTGTCACCGCGATGCTCAACATCGCGACACGCGAAAGCGAATGGGACGATGTGCTCGCGGTTGCCGAAGCCAATCCCGATGTGTGGGCCAGCGTCGGCATCCATCCGCACGACGCCGACCATCATCCCGACGTCGACACCGCGAAGCTGGTCCAACGTGCCGCGCACCCGCGCGTAATCGGCATCGGTGAAACCGGCCTCGATTATTATTACGACAAGAGTGACCGCGTGCGGCAGCAGGACAGCTTCCGCCGCCACGTCCACGCGTCGCAAGTGACCGGGTTGCCGATCATCGTTCACACCCGCGATGCCGAAGATGACACGCTGGCGCTTCTCGGCGAAGAAATGGGCAGGGCGACCTTCCCCGGCGTGATCCACTGCTTCACCGCCAGCGATGATTTCGCGCGCAAAGCAATCGACCTGGGGCTGTTCATCTCGATATCGGGAATCGTGACGTTCAAGAACGCCGCCGATCTGCAGGCGACCGCCAAATGGCTGCCGCAGGATCGGCTACTGATCGAAACCGACGCCCCTTTCCTCGCCCCTGTCCCGCACCGCGGCAAGACCGGCGAGCCGGCATTTGTCGCCGACACGCTGGCCTTCCTCGCCAACCTACGCGACGAGGATACGGAAGCTCTTGGCTCCGCGACGAGCGCCAATTTCTACGCGCTTTTCAACAAGGCGATGCCATGACGTCACGCACGCAATGAAGGTCCGTATTCTGGGCTGCGGCACGTCTTCGGGTGTACCACGGATCGGCAATGACTGGGGGCAATGCGACCCCGACAATCCGCGCAATCTGCGCAGTCGTTCCTCGATCCTGATCTCGCTCGGCGGCTTTCGACTACTCGTCGACACCAGCCCAGATATGCGTCTGCAACTGCTCGATGCCGAGGTTGGCGCGATCGATGGCATCATCTGGACCCACGAGCATGCCGACCATTGCCACGGGCTCGATGATCTGCGTCAGATCATGCATCTGCGCGGCTCGCAAGTACCTGCCTATGCGCGCAACCATGTGCTCGACACGCTCAAATGGCGCTTCACTTATGCCTTTGCCGGAAACGCCGGCTATCCGGCGTTGGTCGATCCGATCGACTTGCTGGATCACCAATCGATCGGGCCGATCGAGGTTTCGGCAATCGAGATGCCGCACGGACCAATCAAGGCAAGCGGCCTGATCTTTAGTGATGGTGTTCATAAGATCGGCTATGCCACGGACTTTTCAAAGTTTACTGATGACATGGTCGACTTCTTCCAAGGCGTCGACCTGTTCGTGATCGATGCGCTCCGCCGCTATCCACACCCGACGCATCCGCATCTGGCGATGACGCTCGCGGCGCTCGAAAAATGCGGCAATCCGCGCGCGATCATCACCCATATGGACAATACGATGGATTATGACGACCTAGCGGGTGAATTGCCGCCGGGTGTCGAGCCGGGGTATGACGGGTTGGAGGTGCAGCTATGAGCGGTGACACGGCGGTACAGATGATCTGGTTCGTCGGCGCGCTGACGCTGGTCGTCAGTTCGTTGCTGGCGCGGCGGTTGCCGATGGCCGACTGGCTCAAGATGGGGCTGGCGTGGGCAGCGATTTTCGGTCTCGTGTTTCTGGTTATCCGAACATGGCAGATAGTCACCTGATTGCCGTGCATTCCTAAGCTGGGGCAATAACGCATGATTCCAACGGCAGGGGGGTATTCTCCTCCCCAAACGCATTTAGATTTAACATAATATATATTATCGGATAATTATATGGCCGACGCGACGCTCCAATCCCCCATCAATCGCCTGCTCATGGTGATGGCCAGATTGCGTAATCCTGATGGCGGCTGCGAATGGGATCTTGCGCAGAGCTTTGCGACGATTGCGCCCTACACCATCGAAGAAGCCTATGAGGTTGCCGACGCGATCGCTGGCGGCGATCCTGCGGCAATTTGCGACGAGCTTGGCGACCTCTTGCTCCAGGTCGTGTTCCACAGCCAGATTGCCAGCGATAACGGTCTGTTCGGCTTTAACGACGTGGCGACCGCGATCAGCGACAAGATGGAGCGCCGCCATCCGCATATTTTTGGCGACAGCAAGACCAATAATGTTCGCCAGCAATGGGAACAAATCAAGGCCGACGAACGCGCCGCCGATGGTCCCAAGGGTGCCCTGTCGGGGGTTGCGCGCTCCTTGCCCTCGCTCTTGCGTGCGCAAAAACTTCAGTCACGCGCCGCGCGCGTCGGCTTCGATTGGCCTGACGAAGCTGGCCCACGCGGCAAGATCGCCGAAGAACTCGTCGAAGTGGCGACCGCGACCGATGACGCAGCGCGGCACGAGGAGATCGGCGACCTGCTCTTCGCGGTCGTCAACTACGCCCGACACCTGGGCGTCGACGCCGAAGGCGCGCTCCGCGATGCGAACGTCAAATTCGCGCGCCGTTTTGCAGCGATGGAAGATCGCGCGGGCGGTAGCTTGGAGGGATTGTCGCTCAACGCGCAGGAAGCCCATTGGCTGGCGGTCAAGGCGTCGGAGCGTCGTCCGTAGGCCACAGCCGTTCGAACCGCGCTGCGTCGGCGGGATCGAGCCGGACGGTCAGCACATGCCCCTCATCCTCGGGCTCGTCGGCCAACACCTCGCCGCGCGCGTGAAGCCACGCCGCCGCCTCGCCATTCTGATAGTCCAGGTAAATCCGCTGGACCTTGTGCAGCGCGGTCAGTTGCGTCGCCATCAGGACGCGCGCGGCCTCGACGCCTTCACCAGTCACCGCAGATATGACCGCGACGTCGGAGCGCCGCGCTGCCATCTCTTCAATAGCGGCGCGACCGTCGCTGTCGGCGGTGTCGATCTTGTTCCAGATTTCGATCTGCGAGATCGCGAACGGCGCGTCGCCCTCGCCATCATCCTGCGATCCATTGACGCCGAGCGAGCTCAGGATGGTGCAGACGTCATCATATTGCGCGTCGCTGTCGGGGTGGACGATGTCGCGAACATGGACGATCAGATCGGCAGTCGTGACCTCTTCGAGCGTGGCGCGAAACGCCGCGACCAGTTCGGTCGGCAGGTCGGAAACAAAACCGACGGTGTCGGAGAGGATCGCCTTGTCGATGCCGGGCAGCCGGATCTCGCGCATCGTCGGGTCGAGGGTTGCGAACAGCATGTCTTCCGCCATGACGTCACTTCCCGTCAAGCAGTTGAAAAACGTCGATTTACCTGCGTTTGTATAACCAACGAGCGCGACGACCGGCCAGGGCGCACGCTGACGCTTCGACCGCTGCAACTGGCGGGTGCGACGAGCGTCTTCGAGCGAACGCCGGATCCGCGCCATGCGGTTGCGGATCATCCGCCGGTCGGCCTCGATCTGCGTTTCGCCGGGACCGCCGAGGAAGCCGAAACCGCCGCGCTGGCGTTCGAGGTGGGTCCAGCTACGCACCAACCGTCCCGCCTGATAATCGAGATGCGCCAATTCCACCTGCAAGCGTCCTTCGGCGGTCGCGGCGCGTTCGCCGAAGATTTCGAGGATCAGCCCGGTCCGGTCGATCACCTTGGTGCCGAAAGCGGTTTCCAGATTGCGCTGCTGGATCGGGCTAAGAGCGGCATCGACCACGACAAGTTGGATGCCATGTTTCTCGATGTCCGGTGTGATCGCCTCGATCTGCCCGACTCCGAGCAAGGTCGCTGCCCGCGTCTGGCGCAGTCGAAGCATATGCACCGCGACTACGTCGAGCCCGATCGCCAACGCGAGCCCCCTCGCCTCCTTTGCCCGCGCGTCAAGATCGCGAGTCAACTTCTGGCTATGCCATTCGGGCACGACCAACAGCGCGGCAGCGCCGCGGGTGACTTCTTCCTGGCTGTCAATAATCGAGGCGATCAGGCGTTGTCCGCTTCTGCGTCGGGTTCGCTGTCGGTCAGGTTGATCGGGCCGTTTGGCTGCACCGTCGAAATGGCGTGCTTATAGACGAGCTGCACTTGGCGCTCGCGCTCGAGCAGCATGCAGAATAGATCGAACGCAACGATATCGCCCTGCAACATCACCCCGTTGACCAAGAACATCGTCACCGATTCATCGGATTTTCGGACCGCATTCAGGAATACATCCTGCAATGCCTTACCCTTGCTAGCCGGCGCGTCGCGCAGATTGCCGCCGAGCAGCGAAAGATCGAAATCATGCGACGGCATCACCGTCGAGATCGCATGTTTATAAACGAGCTGGGACTGGCCATCGCGGCGCAGCAGCAACGAAAAATTGTCGAACCAAGTGATGATGCCCTGAAGCTTCACCCCTTTGACGAGAAACATTGTTACCGGCGTTTTGCTTTTGCGCAGCGCGTTGAGAAAAATATCCTGGAGATTCTGGTTCTTATCGGACACATTTGCCTCCTATTTTTGGCGGTACGACCGCAGGTATGCCCCGGTTTTCCGGCTTAAAGACCTTTTTCTTTCCATCAATATGCGGCAAAGCATGCGCAAGGTCTAGCGCAAAGCCTCACCCCTCGCCGTCCGAACTCTCGGTGAGCCCCAAAAGTTTCAGTTTGCGGTGCAAGGCCGAGCGTTCCATGCCGATAAAGGTCGCGGTGCGCGAGATATTGCCCGAAAATCGGTTGATCTGGATCCGCAGATATTCGCGCTCGAAATTTTCGCGCGCTTCTTTCAGCGGGATCGCAGTGATCGATTCCGAATTTGGCAAAATGTCGCTGCCACCGCGGACCAGCTCGCCTGGCAGCATATCGGCGTCGATCCGGTTCAGACGATCGCTCGGCGCCAATATCATCACACGTTCAATGACGTTGCGCAGCTCGCGGACATTGCCCGGCCATTCGTGCGCTTGCAGCGCCGCCATCGCTTCCGAACTGATCTCGGGCGGCGGAACGCGGCGATCGGCGGCATAGCGGCGGATAGTGGTCGCACAGGCTGGCAATATCGTCGCGGCGCTCACGCAGCGGCGGGATATGCACCGGAACGACATTAAGCCGATAATAGAGATCTTCGCGAAAGCGGCTCTCGGCGATTTCAGTCGTCAGGTCGCGCGCCGAGCCCGAAATGATCCGGACATCGACGCGGATCATCGTGCGCCCGCCAACGCGGGTAAAGCTCTGGTCGGTGAGTACGCGCAGGATCTTGCCTTGGGTCGTCAGCGGCATGTCAGCGACTTCGTCGAGAAAAAGGGTGCCGCCATGCGCCTGTTCGAGCAGCCCGACGCGGATCGCCCCGTCGTCGGTTTCGGACCCGAACAATTCGGTTTCAACCGTCTCGGGATCCATGCGCGCCGAGGAAATGACGCGGAAGGGTGCATTGTGACGCCCGCTCCAACCGTGCAGCACGCGCGGCCACTTCCTTGCCAACCCCGCTGCACCGGTAATCAACACCCGACTACCGGTCCCCGCGACGCGCGGACATTGTTGATCGACGCGCTGGTCCCGGTCAATTCGTCTGATGGCCCCGCCTTTTCGCGCAATTGCTCATATTCGAACTTCAGCCGCTCGCTTTCGGTCGCGCGTGCGACCAGATGGAGCAAGCGCGATGCCTCGAACGGCTTTTCGATGAAATCATAGGCACCGCGCCGGATCGCCGCTACCGCGGTGTCGAGCCCGCCATGCCCCGAAATGACGATGATCGGCAGCGTGGGATCGAAGGCCTTAATCGCCTCGACCAGCCCCAGCCCGTCGAGCCGCGACCCCTGCAACCACACGTCGATCAGCGCGAGCGATGGGCGCCGCTGGCGGATAGCTTCGAGTGCGGAATCGCTGTCGGAGGCAATACGCGCCTCATAGCCTTCGTCTTCCATGACGCCGGCGACGAGATCGCAAATGTCGCGTTCGTCGTCGACGATCAATATATCAAGCGCCATATTCTTCTCTATCCTGTCGGTTGCGGATCCGCCCCGGAACCGATTCTGCGTGCCCCATGCTTATTTCGTCGCCCTTCCCTGCCAATCCTTGCAGCCGGTCGGGATGGAGCGTCAGTGTGACGCACGTCCCCCGCCCCGCCGGATTGTCCGAAAACTCCAGCTCGCCATAATGCTGTTCGACTGATCTTTTGACAATCGCGAGGCCCAGTCCCGTGCCGCCCTGACGCGTCGTCATATAGGGGTTCGGCAATGGTCTGCGCGCCTGCGGCAACCCGATCCCGTCATCCGCAACACGGATCAGGATTTCACCGTGCGGCCCGCTGGCCAGCTCGGCATCAATATGCCCAATGGGAGTTAATTGCGAACTTTTTGAATTTTCTTCAATCGCTTCCACTGCGTTTTTGACAATGTTTGTCATGGCCTGCGACAGCAAGCGTCGATCGCAAACGAGCGGCCCGATTTCGTCCGGGGTTTTTACTGCAAAGACGATATCGGGCTTGGCAACCTCGAACAGGAATACCGCTTGGCGCAGGATATCGCGGATATCCTCGACCCGAAGGTTGGTTTGGGCATGCGGGCAAAGCTCGAAAACTCACCTACCATCCGGCGCATGTCGTGAACCTGGCGGATCACGGTATCGGTCAATTTCTTGAAGGTGGCACTGTCGCCCTCGATCTTGTCGCCGAAGCGACGCTGAAGGCGCTCGGCGGCGAGTTGGATCGGGGTCAGCGGATTCTTGATCTCATGCGCAATACGACGCGCGACGTCAGACCAGGCGGCGCGACGCTGATCGAGCAATTGCTGGGTAATATCTTCAAAACTCAGACAAAGCCGTCGCCCTGCGCAACCGCCTTGGCGGCGAGCGTTGCGGGTTCGGCACGTTGGGGCGAGCCAATTGACGATCGCCTCACGCCCGTCGCCCATCAACAGTCGCGCCAGTTCAGGTGCGACTTCCGCTAAGGACGTCCGGTCAGGCAATGGGCTGACTGGCAGATCAGCCGCTCGGCTGCCGCATTGGCCAGCTGGATGCGGTGATCGGCTCGTCATCGCGCGCTGGCGGGGTCACGCGCACCGACAGATCGCCACCCGCCGCAGTGCGCGTCGCGCCGATCAGCGTGCCTAGCGGACGCACGATGCGGTCGGCGACGACGATAGCGGCGATCACGGCGAGCGCGAGCAGCAATAGCGATCCCAAATATAGTGCGCCGTTGAATTGCAACTGCAAGAGCTGCGAGCGTTGGAACAAGGCATTATAGTCGGCAAGCACCGTGCTGGCCCGTCTGACCGGCAGGTTGGAAACCTGGCACGTTCGCATCGCGCGACGCATAAA